>NZ_JAMWMR010000001.1 GCF_023887685.1 Streptomyces macrolidinus
CTTGTCGTTCCCGCCGGTGAAGGCCTCGTACTCCGCGAGGACGTCGGCGGTCGGCCCGTCCATGCGCAGCTCGCCGCGCTCCAGCCACAGCACGCGGTCACACGTGTCGCGGATGGACTTGTTGTTGTGGCTGACGAGGAACACCGTGCCTGCGTGGCGGCGCAGTTCGCGGATACGAGCCTCGGAGCGCCGCTGGAAGGAGCGGTCGCCGGTGGCGAGGGCCTCGTCGATGAGCAGGACGTCGTGGTCCTTGGCGGCGGCGATCGAGAAGCGCAGCCGGGCGGCCATACCCGAGGAGTACGTCCGCATGGGGAGCGTGATGAAGTCGCCCTTCTCGTTGATGCCGGAGAAGTCGACGATGTCCTGGTAGCGCTCCTTGACCTGTTCCCGGGACATCCCCATGGCGAGGCCGCCGAGATGGACGTTGCGCTCGCCCGTCAGATCGTTCATCAGGGCCGCGTTCACCCCGAGCAGGGAGGGCTGGCCACCGGTGTAGATCCTGCCGCGCTCGACGGGCAGCAGCCCGGCGACCGCCTTGAGCAGCGTCGACTTGCCCGATCCGTTCGTCCCGATCAGGCCGATGGCCTCGCCCTTGTACGCGGTGAACGAGACGCTCTTGACCGCGTGCACCCGACGCACCCCCGCCGCCTTCTCCGTCTGCTTGCGGCGCAGGATGCGGCCCAGCGCGGCGGTGGCCGAACCGCGGCCCGCGCCCGTGCCGTTGACGCGGTAGACGATGTCGACGCTCTCGCAGACGACGGTGGGGACGCGCTCGTCCGGCGCGCCGTTGGTCGGGTGGTCGCTCATGAGATCAGCCACGGCCGTACGTCTCCTCAGCCTTCCAGAAGTAGATGAAGCCGCCGACGCCGGCGAGCAGGGCCCAGCCCAGCGCGAACGCCCAGACGTGATGCGGGAGTTGATGGGCGTGGAAGCTGTCGATCAGCGCGAAGCGCATCAGGTCGATGTACACGGCGGCCGGGTTGGACTCCAGCAACACCGTGACCACGCGCGGCAGATCGCGGCCGGAGAGCGTCTTGTCAAGGCTCCACATGACTCCCGAGGCATACATCCAGGTGCGCAGGATGAAGGGCATCAACTGCGCGATGTCCGGGGTCTTCGCGCCCATCCGGGCCACGATCATCGAGACGCCCGCGTTGAAGGTGAACTGGAGGGCCAGTACCGGAATCGCGAGCAGCCAGGAGAGGCGGATCGGCACCCCGAAGCCGAGCAGGATCACGAACAGGGCGGCCATCGAGAACAGCAACTGCTGGAGCTGCTGGATGGCGAAGGAGATGGGCAGCGCGGCGCGCGGGAAGTGCAGGGCGCGCACCAGCCCCAGGTTGCCGGAGATCGCGCGGGTGCCCGCCATGATCGAACTCTGCGTGAACGTCCAGATGAACACGCCCGTGACCAGGAACGGTACGAAGTCGGGCACGCCGTGCTTGGTGCCGAGCAGCACGCCGAAGATGAAGTAGTAGACCGCCGCGTTCAGCAGCGGCGTCATGACCTGCCAGAGCTGGCCGAGCTTCGCCTGGCTGTACTGGGCGGTGAGCTTGGCCGTGGCGAAGGCCGTGATGAAGTGGCGGCGCGCCCACAACTGGCGGACGTACGCAGGCAGGGAGGGGCGTGCGCCGCTGACCGAGAGGCCGTACCGGGCGGCGAGCTGCGCCGGGGTCTCGGTTGCCGCGCTGGCCGTGGGGGGCGGTGTGTCGAGTACCTGGCTCACATCCGCTGCTTTCGCTCGGGGTTGGGTACGCGGCGGACCCGGTCCGCGGTCTCTTGCCGGGATCTTGCCCTGCCCTTACGTCTCTTACGTCGGAACGGGACCGTATCGTCGCAACGGGAGCGTAAGCCGTCCCGACGTCGCAACGCAACCGTTTCGTCGTGACGCCCTATGCTGGTCCGCATGACGACGAACGCGGACACCCCCCAGGTGCGACGACGCCGCACACCCGCGGGCGCGGCCGTGCTCCGCGAGGACGTGACGGAGGCCATCCGCGCGGCCGTCTTCGAGGAACTGGCGGCCGTCGGCTACGCCCGCATGTCCATAGAGGGCATCGCGCGCCGGGCGGGCGTCGGCAAGACGGCGGTGTACCGCCGGTGGCGCTCCAAGCTGCACCTGGTCCTCGACCTGGTCTCGGCGGTCGCGGTACAGGGCCTGCCGGCTCCCGACACCGGCTCGCTGGAGGGTGACCTGCGCCTGCTGTACGAGGTGACGTCCCGCGCGCTGCGGCATCCGGTGGCGGGCCAGATCATCCCGGACCTCCAGGCGGAGGCGGCCCGCAACCCCGATATCGCCGAGGCCATGCAGAAGGCGCTGCGCGAGGGCCAGCAGAGCGTGGCGAACGGCATCGTGGCGTCGGCGATCGCGCGCGGCGAGATCCGCGAGGCCATCGACAAGGACCTGGCCCTGGACCTGATCTCGGGCCCGCTGTACTGGCGGGCGGTGGTGGTCCGCAGCCCGAAGCTCCCGAAGGGCTATCTGGAGGGGCTGGCGCGGTCCACGGCGGGGGCGCTCAGGGCGCTGTGAGGGGGCGCGTCCGCCGTCGGCTCGGCGGCTTGTGGCTATGCGTCCTTGAGTCGCTCCACGAACGCCGTCCAGGAAGCGGCGGAGAAGACGAGCGGGCGCGTGTGCGGGGTCTTGCTGTCGCGGACGGGGACGAGGCCGGGGTGGCCGTCGGAGACCTCGACGCAGTTGTTGTCGCCCCCGTCGCTGTAGCTGGACTTGCGCCAGGCAGCGGTGCTGAGGTCGGGGGTGTGGTTCATGACCTGTGGTCCTCCAGTACGCCTCTGATGAAGGTGAGTGATTCCGACGGCGGCAGCGCCATGTCTCGAAGCTGATCGTAGGTCAAACGGTGACGCAGGACGTCCTCCGGATCGTCCATCAACACCCCGCTGCTGTCACCTTCGGTGTAGGCAACGGCACTTCCGTCCCGCTGCCACAGCAAGGTCAGTGACCCCTTGCCCATGAGGCCATGGAGGCCTGCGGCGAAGGGAAGGATCTGCACGATGACGTTGGGCCACAGGGCGACGGCCTCGATCCGCAGCAGTTGATCGTCCCAGGTCTTCGTACTGGTCGAGGTACGTCGGAACGCGTACTCGTCGATGATGAAACGGACATGCGGAGTGGGGTTCCCGCGCAACAGCAGTTGGCGCCCCATGCGTGCGGCCACCTGCTCTTCAACTGCCTCGTCGCCAGCGCCCGTTGTCTGCGGCTGAGACAACGCCTCGCGGGCGAACTCCTCAGTCTGCAACAGTCCCGGTACACCAGGTGAGTACTTGTGCATGACCTGGGCCTTCGACTCCAGTCGCATGAACTCCTTGTACTTGTCCTTGAATCCGTCGTACCGCGCGACCTTCCATAGCTGGACGAGCAAGTCGCCCGTCCCGTAGTAGCGGTCGAGGTCCTCCATGACCGCCATCCGCGACAGCCGCTTCCCCGACTCCAGACGGCAGAGGTAGCTCTTGTCGTAGGAGGTGTCCTCGGCCAACTGCCCCAGTGATTTCCCGGCCTTCTCGCGTAGATACCGGAGTGTCCGCCCCAGTGCCGCGAGGCCCGACTCCCTCTCCATGTCAACTGCTTCCCCCACGTCACCCCTCCTCATTGCCGGGCGTTCCGGACCACGCCGCTCCTCTTTCGCAGCGTACGCGCGAACCGTGACGATCGAGCCACGAACCGTAATCGGACCCCTGTCAGGGGTACCCCTCCGGAAGGAAACACCCTGTGCTCGACAACGCGCGCCTCCTGCCCTGGACCACGCCGGAGGGCAAGCCCTGCTACCTCAGTACGGATCGCGACGACAGCATGCTGTCCCGGCTCGCGGACGACGTGGAAGAGGCCCAAATGAACTCCGCGGAGCAGGTGTTGATCGGCTCCCGCGCGGTCCTGGCCGACGCCAAGGCCGGTGAGTACGCGCTGCGCTTCGCGCTCACCAGGGCGGTGGAGTCGCTGGTCGACACGGTGCGCATCGCGACCAGCAGGGGCACGCGCATCCCCGTACGCGAGCACTGACCGTGCGGGCGCCGGGCCCTCACCGCAGCCCGGCACGCCACAGCCGCACCACCGACAGAACCGCCGCCGACGCCAGAAGTCCATTGCGTACCAGCATGAGCACGCAGCCCGGCCAGGTGCAGTGAACGACCTGGCCGTAGAACGCGGGGTACACCACCGCGCTCACCGCGCTCGCTGTCAGGACCAGGGGGGCCACCGCGCGTTGCGTGGTGTGCTGTGAGGTCAGGCATACGGCGGTCAGGCCGATCAGCCACACCATGTACTGGGGGCTGATCACCCGGCTCGTCACCGTGAACAGCAGCACGGCCGCGAGCGCCGCGTCGTACGGGGTCGCCGGGGTCCAGTGCCGGGCCCGTAGGCGCCAGAGCAGCAGGAGGGCGAAGGCCGCGCCGGTCAGCGCCAGCGAGCACGTGGCGACGGTCTGCACGTGCGGGCCCACGAACTCCTCGGCCCCGTACTGGTAGCGCGCGTGCCCCGGCCAGCCCGCATGGCGCGCGAACATCAGCACGGTGCCGCCCAGTGACTCGATCTGCACGCCCCGGCCGCCCTGTTGGCGCAGGAAGTCGAACGGGTCACGGAACAGGGCGGCGAACAGGGCCAGCAGTGCGGCGGCGGCGAGCACGGCCGCCGTCCACGCCTCACGGGTGGTGCGCCCGCGCGGGGCGCCGATGAGGGTCAGCGCGGGCCAGACCTTCACCAGGGCACCCAGCGCCGCGAACACGCCGTACGCGCGCGGCGAGCGCGGCCACACCAGCAGGGCGAGCACGGCGAAGGCGGTGACCTCGACGTCGTAGCGCGCGAGCGGGAGGTGCAGCAGCAGCGGCAGGCCCGCCGTCCACAGCGCCGCCCCGCGCAGCGAACGCCCCGGTCGTGTGCCCGCGCGGGCGAGGGCGAGCGTGATCACGGCGTCCGTGAGCAGCGTGAGGACGACGAAGGCCTGCAGATACGTCAGTGACGGCAGCAGCCCCGGCGCGAGCAGCACCGCGCCCGCGCCCGGCGGGTACTGCCACAGGTGGTCGCCCGCCGGGAACGCGCCGTGGGCGAGGCCGTCGTACCAGTGGGCGTACAGCGACGACACCTCGTGGGTGACCCGGCCCCGGCCCAGCAGCGCGTACGTGTCGTGGGTGAGCAGCCACAGCATCAGCGCGCGGGTGGCGAGCCAGCCGATGGCGAGGAGAGGCAACCGAGGGGGCGTGCGAAGCCTCTTCGAAAGCGGCGAAAGCAACGAAACCGGCGAAAGCGATGGGAGTGGCGTGGCAGTCTTCGAGGCACTCATCAACCCCGGATCGTAGGCCGGACGGACGGCCGATGTCCGGTGATATCTCGTCAAATACCAGTTCGAGTCGGGCAATGCAGCTTTGCATGTTGAATGAGGGTATGAATCGGGAATCGGAGAAGCGCGCGGAGCGCATCGCCGTCCTCGTGCCCGCGGTCCTCATGTTCACGCTCGGGCTGTGGGGGCTGGACCGCGGCGGCATGTGGCGCGACGAGGCGGTCACGTTCCAGGTCGCGCGCCGTTCGACGACTCAGATCTGGCATCTGCTCGGCAGCGTGGACGCGGTGCACGGGCTGTACTACCTGCTGATGCATCTGGTCCTGGCCGCCCACGCCGACGAAATGGTGCTGCGCCTTCCCTCGGTCTGCGGCGCGGCGGCGGCGGCGGGCCTGGTCGCCGCGCTGGGCACCCGGCTCGCCCGCCCGCGCGTGGGCCTGTGGGCGGGGCTGCTGTACGCGATCACGCCGATGGTCGGGCACTACGCGCAGGAGGGCCGCTCCTACGCGCTGGTCGCGGCCGGGGTCGCCGGGGCGACACTGCTGCTCGTACGGGCGGTCCGGGGCGGGAGCTGGTGGCCCTACGGCGTGGTCCTCGCCCTCACCTGCGTGCTGCACGAGTTCGCGGTGCTGGTCCTGCCGGCCCACGCCTGCACGCTGGCGCTCGCGCGGGTGCCCGGCCGGGTGCGGCGGGGATGGCTGTGCGCCGCCGTCGGCGCTGTCGTGGTGCTGCTGCCGCTCATGCTGGTCTCGCAGGGACAGGCGGCCCAGGTGGCGTGGCTGACGACACCGGACGGCCGGAGTGTGGAAGACCTGTTGCGGCAGTTCACCGGGCCCGATCAGTTGGTGGTGGGGCCGTATGTGGCGCTGATGGTGCTGGGACTGCGCGCGCCGGGGCCACGGCGCGAGGTGTCCCTGACGGCGGTGGCGCTGCCGCTGCTGGTGGTTCCGCCCGCGCTGCTGATGGGCGTGTCGCAGCTCCAGCCGCTCTACGACGACCGGTACGTGCTGTACGCGCTGGCGGGGGCGCCGCTGCTGGCCGCGGCCGGAGCCGAGCGACTGGCCCGCGCCCTCGGCCGTCTGCGGGCACCGGTCACGCGCGCCCCGCGCGCCGTCCCGCGTCGCGCCGGCGCCCTGCTCGGGGTGCTCGCCGTCGGGGGTGTCCTCGTCGTGCAGTTGCCCCTGCTCCAGGCCGACCGCAGCGCCGCCAACCGGCCCGACGACCTCGCCGCCGACGCCGCCGCCGTGGCGCGCAGGGTGCGGTCCGGGGACCCCGTGCTCTTCCTGCCCTCCCTGGAACGGCGGGCGGCACTTGCCTATCCGGCGGACTTCCGGGGCACCCGGGACGTGGCGCTCCAGGTACCGGCCGCCGCCGACGGAAGCCTGTACGGCCGGGAGGTCCGAGCCGATGAACTGCGGCGGCGGCTCGGCCGGTTGAGGTCGGTCTGGGTGGTCTGCGAGCCGTCCGCGCTCCAGCCCTCCTGGACCCCGTGGAACCGCACCGAGCGCGCCAAACTCGCGGTGCTGAACGAGGAGTTCGTCCCCCGGAGGGAGTACGTGAGCCGCGGCATCACCCTTCGACTCTATGTACGCCGCGCTCAGCGTGTGCCGGTCAGCACATCGCGGCCACCCGGTGCCGGTACCGAGGCCGGTTCCACACCGTCCGACTCGCCGAGCATCAGTGTGCGCACCACCCGCTGAGCCGCCCGCCCGTCGTCGAACTCGCAGAACACCGCCCGGAATCCGGCCCGCAGCCGCGCCGCCTCCTGGTCCCGCCAGCTCCCGGACGTGAACAGCCACGCCAGTTCCCGGTACGAGCGCGAGACATGGCCCGGCGCCGACGCGGTGATGTCGAGGTAGGCGCCCCGGCTCGCCGCGAACGCGCCCCAGTCGTCGGCGTGCACGACGATCGGCCGGTCCAGGTTGGCGTAGTCGAACATGAGGGCCGAGTAGTCCGTGACCAGGGCGTCCGAGGCGAGCATCACCTCCTCCACCCGCGGCTCGTCGGTGGCGTCGACCACGATGCCCCGCCGGTGCAGCTCCGCCAGACCCATCCCGCGGGCCGGGCCGTCCGCGAGCGAAGGGTGCAGCCGTACGACGAGGGTGTGGCCCTCGCCGAGGTCCGCGGCGAACCGGGCCACGTCGAAGCGGTCCACATGGCCGCCCCGGACGTAGTCGCGGCGGGTCGGCGCGTACAGCACGACCGTGTGGTCCTCGGGGATGCCGTGCCGCGCCCGGAAGACCGCCCCGTCGCCCGGCTTCGCGTTCACCAGGACGTCGTTGCGGGGGCTGCCCGTGCGGGCCGAGGCGAAGTGGCAGGGGTAGGCGCGGTTCCAGACCAGCTCGGAGTGGCGGTTGGCGACCAGGCTGTGGTCCCAGCGGTCGGCGCGGCGCAGCATCTGCGGCACGTCGAACCCCTGCCGGGCGCCCGGCTTGCCCAGCAGATCGGCGCCCATGTACTTCAGCGGGGTGCCCTGATGGGTGTGGATATGGACGCTGCCCGGCCGTTTGGCCACGTGCCAGGGCCAGTTGACGTTGTTGACGAAGTAGGTGGCCCGTGCGGTGATCTCGCGGAAGGCCAGGGAGTCGGGGGTGACGTACTCGATGTCCGAGGGCAGCTCGGCCGCCTGGTCCTCGCGGACCACCCACACACCCCGGATGTGCGGGGCGAGATCGCGTGCCGCGCGGTGCACGGCGGCCGGATCGCCGAGCACGCCCCGGTGCGAGAACGCCGAGTAGACCGCCAGGTTCGGGTCCAGGGACCGGTGTTCATGCGCCCAGGACCAGCCCCGCTTGAGCCGCCCGCCCGCCGCCGTGCGGGCCTGCCGGGCGCGCTTGCCGAGCGCACCGCCGACGGTGGCGGCCCGCTGCCGGGTCCGGTAGCGGACGTAACCGCCTTCCAGGACCCGCAGTTCGGCGGGCACCGGCTCGCGTGTGCGGTGCTTGCGGAACAGGTCGGCCGTGCGCCGGAAGAACTCCTCCTTGTCACGGGCGGGCAGTCGGTCCGGCTTGGCGAGGATGTCCAGACAGTGCTCGCCCATCTTGCGCTGCAAGTACGGGCGCCAGTCGGCCAGTTCGGGATGCGCGTCGACATACGCGAAGACCCGCTCGTACTGGTCGTGGACGTCGAAGTGCTTACGGCTGGTGGTGGACAGGATGTTGCCCTGGCGGCGCTGCCGGTAGTTCACACAGATCCGGTCGAGCGTCGCGATCCGCCGGGCGCTCAGCAGGGTGGGGAACGTCCAGGGCGTGTCCTCGTAGTAGCCGGGCGGGAAGCGGAAGCCGTGCGCGGTGACGTAGTCGCGGCGGTAGACCTTGTTCCACACCACCATCAGCAGTTCGAGGATCTCCGGGTACTCGGCCGCGGTGAAGGTCCCCGCACGCACCAGCACCTCGGCCAGGACGTTGCGCCGGGTGCCGCCCCACCAGTAGGTGCGGGCGTAGTCGAAGACGAGCACCTCGGGGTCGTCGGCCTCGTCCAGCCGGTCCGCGATCGCGCGCAGCGCGCCCGGGGTGAGCGTGTCGTCGCTGTCGAGGAAGAACAGGAAGTCCCCGGTGGCGTACGGCATTCCGGCGTTGCGGGCCCGGCCGAGACCGACGTTCTCGGGCAGGTGCAGCACCCGCACCCGCTCGTCGCGCTCCGCGTACGCGTCGAGGATCGCGCCACAGCCGTCGGGCGAGCAGTCGTCGACCGCGATCACCTCGAAGTCGGCGTACGACTGCCCGAGCACCGAGTCGAGGCACTCGGCCAGGAAGCCCTGCACCTTGAAGACGGGGACGATGATGCTGAAGCGGGGCACTGCGGTCAGCTCCTCACGAAGGCGTGGGCCGGGGCCGGGATGCGCTCGGCGAGCGGGATCACGGGCGGGATCGACTCGGGCGGCTCACCGAGCAGCACCCGGCGTACGACGCGTTCGGCGGCGCGCCCGTCGTCGAAGGAGCAGAAGCGCTCCCGGAAGGCGGCGCGCAGCGCGGCGGCGGAGTCGTCCGCCCAGCCGCCGTCACGGAACACGGACGCCAACTCCTCGGGTGTACACGCCACTTGACCGGGCGGGGCGGTCATCAGATCGAAGTAGACGCCGCGGGTCTCCCGGTAGACCTCCCAGTCGTCGGCGTACACGACGATCGGCCGGTCCAGATTGGCGTAGTCGAACATGATCGACGAGTAGTCGGTGATCAGCGCGTCGGCGGCCAGGCAGATCTCCTCGGCGCGGCGATGCCCGGTGACGTCGATGATCCGGCCGCTGCCGCGCGCGGTGCCCTGGTCGTAGAAGTAGTGGGCGCGCAGCAGGACGACGTAGTCGTCGCCGATCGCCTCGCAGAACGCCTCCAGATCCAGGCGCGCGTCGAAGCCGGTGCTGTAGTCGCGGTGCGTGGGCGCGTACAGGAGGGCCTTCTTGTCGTCGGGGACGCCCAGGTCGTGGCGGATGCGGGTGACGTCCTCGGCGGTCGCCGTGTAGAAGACGTCATTGCGCGGATACCCGTACTCGAGGGTCTCGTAAGCGCCCGGGAAGGCCCGCTCCCACATATGGGTGGAGTGCCGGTTGGAGGAGAGGTTGAAGTCCCAACGGTCCACGCGGGTCAGCAACTTGGTGAAGCTGCCGGACATGGACGCGACCACCGGATACGTCGACTGGTCGACGCCCATCTTCTTCAGCGGCGTGCCGTGCTGGGTCTGCAGATGCACACTGCCGGGCCGTTTGACCACGGCGTCCGCGAAGTTGGCGTTGTTGACCAGGTACTTGGCGCGGGCGAGCAGGTCCCAGGCGGCATGGCTGCCGAGCACCGCGTACTCGACGTCCTTCGGCACGCTGTCCACCGCGTCCCGCTCGACCAGGAACACCGAGCGGATGTGCGGGGCGAGTTCACGCGCCTTGGCGTGGATCGCGGCCGGGTTGCAGGTGTAGCCGCGGCCCCAGTACGCGCAGTACACGGCGAGGTTCTCGTCCAGCGGGCGGCGCAGTCGCAGCGCGTACCGGGCGCGGGTGCGCACCATGCGCGGCACCGGGGCGCGCTTCACGGCCTTCGCCGTGCCCTGGTTGAGGGAGCGCAGCGCGTGGAACGCGGTGTAGGCGCCGGACGCGAGCAGCCGGTGCTGCACCCCGACGCTGCCCGCGGGCGGCCGGTACCCGGCCGGGCGGTGGCGGCGGTAGAGGAGGCCCGCCCGGCGGAAGAAGGCCCGGCGCAGCCGCACCGGCAGCCGCTCGGGGCGGGTCGCGGTGCGCAGGACGACGGAGAAGAGCTGCTCGAAGAGCGGCCCGAACCGGTGGGCGGGCAGGGCGAGTTCGGCGGCTCGTGTGAGGACCAGCTCCACCTGGTCGAGCAGATCGAGCTGGTGCTCACCGGGGCTGTGCAGCTCGCTGCCCTGCCGACGCAGCAGATGCCGTACGCAGACCGAGCGCAGCAGCGCCACGCTCTCCGCGGCGAGGGTGACCAGACCGCCCCAGCCGATGTCGGTGAAGTGGCCTGAGGAGAAGGTCAGTCGGTGCTCGGTGACGAACGCGCGGCGGTACACGGCGCTCCACACCGGGACCGACACACCGGTCACGTCCGGGGCGAGGCCCGGCGCGAAGGCCCCGTCGGGCGCTCGGCCCAGCGGGGGCGTGGTCGTCTCGGCGTCCCACCAGTGGACCCGCTCGTGGTCGACGTAGAGGACGTCCACCTCGCCGATCGCCGCCAGGCGCGCGTCGATCGCGGCCAGGGCGCCGGGCGCGAGGGTGTCGTCGCCGTCGAGGAACAGCAGATACGTGCCCCGCGCCGCCCCCATCCCGGTGGTGCGGGCCACGCCCGTGCCGCCGGAGGGCGGCGAGGTGAGCGGGACGACCCGGCTGTGCCGCTCGGCGTACGCGGCGGCGACCGTGCCCGCCGGGGAGTCCGGCGCGTCACAGACCAGGATCAGCTCGAAGTCGCCGCAGGACTGGGCGAGAACCGAGTCCAGCGCCTGGGACAGACGGTCGGCGACACCGAAGGCGGGGACGATGATGCTGAAGCGCGGCATTCCGGTCTTTCGGGAAGGAGAGGCGGGCAGGACGGACGGGACGGAGCGGCGGGCGAGGATCAGAGGCGTTCGACGAGCGGCACGGGGCCGCCCGCCCGCGGAACGGCCGGGAACGGGGCGTCCGTTCGGCCCGCGAGGTCGGACGGGGCGGGGCGGCGGTCGGCCAGGGGCACGAGCGCGGGCTGCCAGGCGTTCGGCCCGTGCAGGACCCGGCGCACGATCCGCTCGGCGGCGCGCCCGTCGTCATGCGGGCAGAAGCGCTCGCGGAACCGGGACCGCAGATGCGCCGACCGCGAGCCGCACCAGTGCCCCGTCTCGAAGATGTCGATCAGCTCGTCCTCGTCCCGCGCGATCGCGCCCGGCGGGGTCTCCCGCAGGTCGAGGCAGGTGCCGCGGGTCGCCTCGTACACCTCCTCGTCGTCGGCGTACACCACGATCGGCCGGTCGAGGTGGGCGTAGTCGAACATCAGGGCGGAGTAGTCGGTGATCAGGACGTCGGCGGCCAGGCAGAGCTGCTCGACGCTCGGGTGGTCGCTGACGTCGATCAGCCGCTCCCCGTCCGTCATCCGCTCCCCGTCCGTCCGGATCAGCGGCTCGCCGTACGAGGGGTGGGCGCGGGTCAGCAGGACGAAGTGCGGGCCGAGCCGGTCGAGGAACCGCTCCAGGTCGAGGGCCCGGCGCTGGCCGTGGCAGTAGTCGCGGTACGTCGGCGCGTACAGGATCGCGACGGCGCCGTCCGGGACGCCGAGCGACCGCCGCTGCCGGGCCACGTCCGCCGAGGTCGCCGTGAGCAGGACGTCGTCGCGGGGGAGCCCGTACTCCAGCGTCGTGTACCCGGCGGGGAAGGCGCGCTCCCAGACGAGGGTGGAGTGGCGGTTCGCGGACAGGACGTAGTCCCAGGTGTCGGCCGCGCGCAGCATCCGCTCGAAGTCCGTGCCGCGTGAGACGGCCGGGCGGTCCCTGAGGTCCAGGCCCAGGCGCTTGAGCGGGGTGCCCCGCCCGGTCTGGATCACGATCTGGCCGGGACGCTTGACCATTCGCTCGTCGAAGTCGGCGTTGTGGACGAGGTACGTGGAACGGGCGAGCGCCGTCCAGTACGCCGCCGAGCCGGGCCGCAGAGCGCGGGTGGCGGCCGGGAGCGTGGCGTGGTGCTCGGGGCGCGCGATCCACGCGGTGCGGATCTGCGGGGCCAGGGCGCGGAACGCGGCCTCCAGCGCGGCCGGGTCGCTGCCGTACGCGCCCCCCGCGTCCCGCGTGAACACGGCCCGGTCCGCGCGCAGCGGCAGGCGGAGCTGGACGCGGTAGTGCAGTCGGAGCGCCGCCGCGGCCAGCGCGTGCCTCGCCGCCCTGACCCGGCGGCCCGCCCCCCGCGCGCAGCGGGACGCCAGGGACAGCAGGCGGTAGGCGCGGTGGGCGCCGAGACGGACCAGCAGATGGCGCGGGCGCGTACGGGCACCGGGCACCCGGTGGCGGCGGTAGTGCGCGCGGGCTTGGCGCAGGAACTCGGCGTGGCTGCCGCGGGGCAGTCGGCCGCGCCGGACGAAGACCGTGGCCAGATGGTCGACCATGCGCTCGAACAACACCCGCCGCCAGGGGGCGAGTTCGGGGTGCGCGTCGAGATACGCGAAGACCCGGTCGTACTGGTCGAAGACGTCGAAGTGCTTGCGGCTGGTCGAGCCGAGGATGCTGCCCTGGCGGCGCTGACGGTAGTGGACGCAGACCCGGTCCAGGGTGGCGACGGTGTCGGCGCTCAGCAGCACCGGGAACGTCCAGGGCGTGTCCTCGTAGTAGCCGGGCGGGAAGGTGAAGCCTCGGCGCTCGACGAAGTCACGGCGGTAGGCCTTGTTCCACACCACCATCAGCAGCGACAGGAGCGCGGGGCGGTCGTCCAGCCGGAAGGGTGCGGGACCGTCCTCGGCGAGCAGGCCCGCGAGTTGGTTGCGGGCCGTCCTGCCCGTCCAGTAGGTGCGGGCGTAGTCGAAGACCAGGACGTCGGGGTCGGCGGTGGCCGCGAGACGGTCGGCGATGCCCTGGAGCGCGCCCGGGGTCAGGGTGTCGTCGCCGTCGAGGAAGAGGAGGTAGTCCCCGCTCGCCAGTTCGAGGCCCGCGTTGCGGGCGCGGCCGAGCCCCACGTTCTCCGGCAGATGCAGCGGGCGGACGCGGGGGTCGCGGGCGGCCAGCTCGTCGATGATCGCGCCGCAGGCGTCGGGGGAGTGGTCGTCGACCGCGATCACCTCGAGGTCCGCGTACGACTGCTCCAGCACGGATGTGAGGCATTCCCCGAGGTACGCCTGGACCTTGTACGCGGGAACGATGACACTGAACCTGGGCAAGGGGCATCCATGGGATCGGCACGGGCCATACTGCCCCGAAAACGGCCGATGGAGTGGTTTGGTTACGCCGGGCGCGGCATGTAGGGGAGCCCCGCCGTAAACCCCCAGGTGGGCGACGAGGGGTGGGCCGCGCCGCGACCCACCCCTGAACTGCCGTGCGGCAACCGCTACTTGACGGCGCCTGCCATGACGCCCGAGACGAACTGCCGCTGGAAGGCGAAGAACACGGCCAGCGGGATGACCATCGACAGGAACGCGCCCGGCGCCAGCACGTCGATGTTGTTGCCGAACTGCCGTACCTGGGTCTGCAACGCCACCGTGATCGGCTGGCTGTCGGACTTGGTGAACACCAGGGCGACCAGCATGTCGTTCCACACCCACAGGAACTGGAAGATGCCGAGACTCGCGATCGCGGGACCGCCGAGCGGCAGCACGACCCGGGTGAACAGCCGCAGTTCGCCCGCGCCGTCGAGCCGGGCCGCCTCCAGCAGCTCCCGGGGGATCTCCGCGAAGAAGTTCCGCAGCAGGAACACCGCGAAGGGCAGGCCGAAGCCCGTGTGGAAGAGGATCACCCCGAGGACCGAGCCGAACAGCCCGATCTTGCCGAACAGTTCGGCGATCGGGATGAGCGCCACCTGGACGGGGACGACCAGCAGGCCGACCACCGCGAGGAACCACCAGTCGCGGCCCGGGAACTCCATCCAGGCGAAGGCGTAGCCCGCGAGCGCGCCGACGACCACCACCAGGAGGGTCGCGGGCACGGTGATCAGGAGCGTGTTCACCAGGGAGTGGGTGATGTCGCTGTTCTCCAGCAGCTTCTCGTAGCTCTGGAAGGTGAGTTGCGAGGGCTTGCCGAAGACCGTCCACCAGCCGGACGCGCTCATGTCGGACGGCTTGCGCAGCGAGCCCAGCAGCAGACCGATCGTCGGCACCAGCCAGAACAGACCGACCAGGACGAGGACGACGCGCAGCAGCCCGCCGCTGACACCTTGCGCGAGCCGCGCGCCATAGGACCGCCGCGCCTTGACGACGGTGACGGGCGCCTGAGCGCGAGTGTCCGTGGTCATCGCCGCACCTCCCGCCGCAGCCTGCGCATATTGAAGAGCATCACCGGGATGACGAGCAGCAGCAGGAACACCGCGATCGCGCTCGCGACACCCGGCTGGTCCTCCGAGAAGCCCTTGCGGTACAGCTCCAGGGCCAGCACGTTCGCGTCGTGTTCGGAGGAGCCCGGCGGGATGATGAAGACCAGGTCGAAGATCTTCAGCACGTTGATCATCAGCGTGACGGTGACGACCGCGAGCACGGGGGCCAGCAGGGGCACGGTGACCCGGCGGAACACCTGCCACTCGCCCGCGCCGTCCACCCGCGCCGCCTCCAGCAGCTCCCGTGGCACGCTCGCGAGTCCGGCCCCGATCAGCACCATCGCGAAACCGGCCCACATCCAGACGTACGCGCCGATGACGGCCGGGGTCACGAGCGTCGGCCCGAGCCACTCGACGCCGTTGTACGGCTCCTTGAAGTTGCTTGCCGGAAGCCGCAGTCGGGCCCCGTCCGCGGCGGCCGGGAGCGTGAACGTGCCGTCGGCCGCGGCCGTGGTGGAGGCGACCACCTCGCCGCCCTTCACCGCCTCGATCCGCATGCCCGCGTAGCCCTGCTCGGAGGCGTCCACCGCGCCCAGCGTCCCGACGCCCTTGCCGCGGGTGAAGTCCTGCCAGGCCGTGCCGGTGACCTTCCCCGGCTCGGGCTTCGCCCGCACGGCCCGCTCGCTGCTCTTGGGCATGGTGTCGGGCGCCACCCCCACGAGCGGCAGCGCGACCGACTGGCCGGTGTGCACGGGCGAGGTGGTGACGAAGCCGCCCTGGTCGGGTGCGAGGGGAGAGCGGCGGCCGGGGTGCGCGTTCGGGAACGCCGACGACTCGGCGAACGTGTCGTGGACGCCCACCCACACCGCGTTGAGGACCCCCTTGTCCGGGTCGGCGTCGTACACCAGCCGGAAGATGATCCCCGCGGCGAGCATCGAGATCGCCATCGGCATGAAGACGACCAGCTTGAACGCCGTTCCCCAGCGCACCCGTTCGGTCAGCACCGCGAAGATCAGGCCCAGCGCGGTCGACACGGTCGGCGCGAGCACGACCCAGATGACGGTGTTCTTCAGGGCGGTGCGGACGCTGTCGTCCGTGAACAGGGCCCGGTAGTTGTCGAATCCGGCGAAGGCGTCGCCGCTGCGGTCGAGGAAGCTGCGGACCAGCGAGTACCCGATCGGGTAGACCACGAGCGCGCCGAGCAGCACCAGGGCCGGCAGCAGGAAGAGGGCTGCCACGGCCTTACGGGTGCCGGTCACGCTCTTGCGCGTACGGGCCTCGGGCGCCGGAGCGGAGCCCGAGGCCGTGACCGACGTCATCTGGAACTCCTCGTGTGGAGGCGGTGCGCGGCACTGCGGCTTCTCCCCGCACGGCAATGCCATCTTCTGGTACGTGCACCTCGCCCATCCGGCGCGACAACCAAGCACTGGGTGGGCCTACCGCCGGGCTGGCGGGATGTCAGGTCTGTGGAGCTGGCGTAAGACCGATGGATGGCACACCATCCCTTGCCGTTGATCCGGGTCGGCTGCTGTCGACGAAGCAGAAGGCTCAACCCGCGAGGGTTGAATCCCTCTGTTCCACATGGGGGAGAAGTCAAGCCCCGCTCAGTTCCCATAAGCCTTTGCCGCGTCGGCCTCCAGCGCGGCTTGGGTACCCGCGACGTCCTTCGGGTTCCGCAGGAAGTCCTGGAGGGCCTTCCACTCGCCCTTCCCGGGGGTGCCGCCGAAGGCCTGCGGGGCCTGGTCGGACATGTCGAAGCGGAAGCCGTCACCGGCCGCGATCAGCGCCTGCGCCATGGTCCGCTGGACCTCGTTCGGGTACGCGGACATCGGGACCGACTTGTTGGGCGAGAGATAGCCGCCGAGCTTCGCCTGGATGGCCGCCGCGTCCGGGGAGGCGAGGAAGGTGGCCAGCGCCTGGGCCGCCTTGGAGTCCTTGAGGACGACGGCCGCGTCGCCGCCGGTGACGACCGGGGACCGGTCGCCCACGGCCGGGAAGGGGAACACCTTCGCGTCCGTGCCGACCTTCGCCTTGGTCTCGCCGATGTTGACCTGGGCGAAGTCGCCCTCGTAGACCATGCCGGCCTTCGGCTGCTCGCCCCCGGTGAAGGTCTGGGTGACCGAGACCGGGAACTCGGTCTGGAGGGCGCCCTTGGCGCCGCCCGCGAGATAGTCCTGCTTGCCCCAGAGCTGGGCGAGCGTGGTGAGCGCCGCCTTCACCGACGGGTCCGTCCACTTGATCTTGTGCTGGGCGAGCTGGTCGTACTTCTCCGGGCCCGCCTGGGAGAGATAGACGTTCTCGAACCAGTCGGTGAGGGTCCAGCCGTCGGCGCCGCCGACCGAGAACGGGGTGACCCCGGAGTCGTAGACGGCCTGGGCGCTCGTCATCAACTCCGGCCAGGTCTTGGCCTCCTTGGCGCCCGCGTTCTCGAAGACCTTCGCGTTGTACCAGATGAGGGACTTGTTCGCGGCCTTGTAGTAGACGCCGTACGGCTTGCCGTTCACCGAGCCGATGTCCTGCCAGCCCTGGGAGTAGTTCTTGGCCAGCTCGGCCTTCGCCTCGGCGCCGAGGGGCTTGGCCCACCCGCGCTCGACGGCCTGCTTGATGGCGCCGGGCTGCGGGAGCATCGCGATGTCCGGCGGCTGCCCACCGGCGATCTTCGAACCGAGGAAGTTGATGATCGGGTCCTGGGCGGGTACGTACGTGACCTTGGCGCCCGTGCGCTTCTCGAACTCGGTGAGCACCTTCTTGAAGTTGGCCTGCTCGCCGCCGGTCCACACCGCGGCGATCTCCAGGCTCTGGCCGTTCAGCTCGGGGAGCGCGACCGTGCCGGCGCTCTCCTTGCCGCCACCGCTCCTTGCCTTGTCGCTGTCGTTCTTGTCGTTGTCGCCGCCGCCGCAACCGGTGAGCGCGAGCGCGCCGACGATCACGGCCGCCGCCGCGGCCTGAGCGGCCCTGCGGGTGCGGTGCGGGCGGTGCGTGGGGTGCTTCGGCGACCTGCGTGTACGAAGAGTGCTGCGCATGACTGCCCCGTTCTTCGTTCCTCGGCGAACGTCGAGCCCTGTTCCGTGCGCACTGGTCTACGCGTGGCCGTTCGGGGCGGCAAGAGCGCCTGCGGTGCCGACCGGCCGATCGTGACCACGTCGTGACGTGCTGTCAGGGACGCTCGGCGCAGGCCGGACATACGGCCCCCGAGATGCTCGGGGCATGCTCGGCGCGAAGCGCTACAGCAGGGACGGCACCTCGGCCGCCGACACCGACCGGGCCGCCCGCTCCAGCGCGCTCGCCAACAGGGCGAGGTCCGTCGGCCCGTTGCCCAGTTCGCGCACCGGACGCCGGTCCGGGGGATCGCCCATGCGGTGCCACTCCAGCGGGACGACCGTCGGGCGCAGCGTCGCCGTGCGGGGGATGCGCCCCGTGATCCGGCCGCCCTGGAACGGCGTCGTCCGGCCGTCCGGCCGCCTCAACCGCCCGCGTCCGGGCGCCGGTTCCTCCGCCCCGGAGGACACCTCCTCCAGCGTGATCCGCAGCGAGGTCGCACGGACCGGCTCCCATTCCGCCGACCGGCCGCCGAGGCCCGTGGCGGCGATCAGATGCACCCCGAGCCGGTCCCCGTCGCGGGCCACCGCCTCCAGTGCCCTGACCACCGAACCGGCCGCTGGACGGCCCGGCGACCCGAGCGCCGGGGACAGCAGCGCGTCCAAGTCGTCGACCACGACGATCAGTCGGGGCAGCGGCGGCGGCGCCTCCTCCGCCTGCCGCCGCGCCGCCATGGGGCGCAGGCGCAGGGTCGTGCTCGGCGGGGTGTCGAGGTCGCCCGAGGCCGCGCTCCCCTGGCGTTGGAGCGCGATCCGGCCCGGCGTCCTCCGCTGGGCGTGCCACTCGGCGAACCCGAGCCGTCCCAGCAGTTCGGCCCGGCGCTTCAGCTCGGCGCTGAGCGACTGCGCGAACTCCCGCATGCGGACCGGGTCGTTGGCCGCGAGATGCGTGGTGACATGCGGCAGGTCCGTGCCGACGTGCAGACCGTCGCCACCACCACCGCCGTTGCCGTTGCTGTGCGCCCCGCGGTCGAGGCCGTCGACCAGGACCAGCGCCAGCCGGTCCGGGCGCTCGGCCGCCGCGAGCGACGCGGCGATCGAACGCAGCAACTCCGTACGCCCGCTGCCGGGCGGGCCCTGTATCAGCAGATGCGGTCCCTCGGTGGCCAGATCGACCCCCACCGGGCCGCGCGGCCCGGCGCCGAGCACCGCCACCGCCCGCCCGCCGAGCGCCTCGGTGTCGTCCGCCGCGTCCGCCCAACGCGCCATCAGGGACGCGGGGGTGGCCCGCGCCAGGCCCAACTCGTCCAGCAGCCGGGCCGCTTGGGGCAGCGGCGCCGACACGCGCGCCTGCCGGTCCCCGCTGCCGTCGGTCCGCAGCGGGGCGAGCGCCCGCGCGAACCGCTGCGCCCACGCCGGGGACACCGCGTCCACGGCGGCGAGCACCCCGTGCCCCACGGGGCCGGGGCGCCGCCCGTGCGCGGCGTCCGCACCGGACGCGGTCGCGACCCGCAGCAGCCGCAGAGCCGTCGCCACGTCACCGCTCAGCAGCGCGACGGCGCCGCACTCGCGGAACGCGGGCGAGGCCGCGCACGCCGCCTCGTAGGTCTCCGTCACCGGGGACGCGGGCGAGGCGGACGGCGTCTCGGCCAGGCACACGACATGGATCCCGGCTTGCGCGCCCTCGCGGGCGAGGCGCACCACGGCCTCGCGCACCTCGGCCCCGCCGGGGTCCCCGTCCACGATCACGACGGTGTACGGGCCCGGGAAGGCGGCGGCCTTCGGGTCGTCATCCGGTGCCGCCGGGTCGGACGGTTCCGTGTGGGAGTCCTCCAGGCGGCGCAGCAGCTCGTCCGCGCGGGCCGCCGCCTGGTCGCGGTCGTACGCCAGCAGGAGGCGGCAGTCCTGGCCGTGGGCCGGGCGCAGATGCGGCAGCCAGCCGAGCCAGGACCAGTCGGCGGTGCGCTCGTCGCGCGGGCGCACGCGGTCGGCGCTGATCAGGACCAGTTCCAGCAGGTCGGGGGAGTGCAGCGCGGCGAGCTGGGCGACCACCGCGCGGGCCAGCCCCGTCAGCCGCGCGCGGGGCCCGGCCAGGCCGAGCGCGCCCACCTCGCGCAGCCCGGCGGTCACCGGGACGGCGTGCAGCAGCCCCGCGCCGTCCGGCGCCGTCCGGTCGGCCGTGCCCAGACGCAGCGTGAGCGCCTCCGGGTGCCCGGGGCCGCGCTCCCACAGCCGGGGTCCGGGGCCGAGCACGGTCAGCAGCAGCGCGGCGGGATCCGGCCACTTCTCGGGCGTCCGCGCGGCGGCGGACGCGGACTGCGACACGCCCCCGTCCTCGCCGTACCCGCCGAGCCCGGAACGGCCCTGGTCACCGCGGCCCCCGGTCAGCCGCCGGGCCCAGGCGGCGAGGCCGCCGCGCCTGCGCAGCCCCGGCGGCACGTCCGTCCCGCGCGGCGGGGTGCCCTTGCGGGTGCCCTCGCCGAGGTCCACGGGCGCGTGCTCCCGCGCCTCGGAGGCACCTTCGCCCCAGGTGTTGACGCCGAAGCCGTGCTGGGTGTCCCCGGAGGGCCTGTCGGTGGTCGCGGAGCCGTGCGGGGCGTCGGCGCGCCGCATGCGGGCGTCGGGGATGTCGTCCCGTCGCAGCCGGGCGTCCGGGGCGTCGTCCCGCCGCGGCCGGGGGGCGGCCGGGGCCGTCGTCGGCGGTGTGGTCGGGCCGGAGGTCGCCGGGGTCTCCTCCCCGAGCACCCGTACGTGCCCCTCGCCGTCCGGCGTCGTCCGTACCGACCGCGCGGCACCCGGCGGGGCCAGCCGCAGGGCGGACTCGCCGAGGCGCAGCAGCGTCCCCGGAGCGAAGCGCACCGGCCGGTCGGTCACCCGTATGCCGTCCAGCTCCGTGCCGTTCGTGGAGCCCAGGTCGGCGACGCTGACGCGGCCGTCGCCCCCGACCGTGACCGCGCAGTGCAGCCGGGAGACGTCCGGGTCGTCGAGCGGGACGTCCGCGTCGGCGGAGCGGCCTATCCGGATCACGCCGCCGTGCAGCAGATGGACGCCGCCCGCGTCGGGGCCCGCGACCACATGGAGCTGGGCCGTGTCCTCGTCCGGGTCGGGGCCCGGCTCGGCGGGGGCGCCCAGGGTCAGCATCGCGCCGTCCAGCAGCGGCGGCTCGCCCAGCGTGCAGCGCTGCGTGTCCAGCCGCTCCGCGCCCGCGAACAGCACCACCGGGCCCGCTCCCGGCTCCCGGCCGCGCTCGTGCGGGGCGCCCGCGCTCGCACCGACCGCCGAGGCCAGGCCCGAGGCCACCGCGGCCAGCGCGGTCCCGGCGGGCGCGGTGACCAGCACGTCGCAGCTTGCGGCGCGCGCTCGCGACTCCGGGGACGAGCCCTGCGGGTCTACGACGGTCAGCCGGATCTGCATCGCCGTCAGCGGTCCCTTCTGCGCGGGCGCCTGCGCGCGGGGAATCCGGGGCCGCCCCCACGGTCCCCCACCGCGGGCTTCCCCCCACCGCACACGGGCACATAGGCCAGTACGGGATGCATCCTTGCACCTGCCGCCGACAACGTGCCCGCCGCCCGGCGTCAAATGATCTTGATTGGTCGGCTCTGCCCGCAAAAGTGCGTGACCGATACGCGGCGGGCGGCTCCTTGAGATCACTCACGCCCCGAACCAGGGCAACCAAGTGCCCGGACATGAACGTCTTCCCCTCGAACATGCACGCGTGAACCGCAGGCGGTGCGCCGGGTTCTCCGGCACTACAGTTGGGCCGGAACACCCGACGCCGGGTGGACGGATCAGTCGGGCAAGCAGCAGGGAGCGCATGACGTGCGGCCGGTAGGCAGCAAGTACCTGCTCGAGGAGCCGCTCGGACGCGGCGCCACGGGCACCGTCTGGCGAGCCCGCCAGCGGGAGACCGCGGGCGCCGAGGCCGCCGTCGCCGGTGAGCCGGGCGAGACCGTGGCGATCAAGGTCCTCAAGGAGGAGCTGGCCAACGACGCGGATGTCGTGATGCGGTTCCTGCGGGAGCGGTCCGTCCTGCTCCGCCTGACCCATCCCAACATCGTGCAGGTCCGGGACCTGGTGGTCGAGGGCGATCTGCTGGCCTTGGTCATGGACCTCGTCGACGGCCCCGACCTGCACCGCTACCTCCGCGAGAACGGCCCCTTCACGCCCGTCGCGGCGGCCCTGCTCACCGCGCAGATCGCCGACGCGCTGCAGGCGAGCCACAGCGACGGCGTCGTCCACCGCGACCTGAAGCCCGCCAACGTCCTGCTCAAGCAGAACGACGGCGAGATGCACCCGATGCTGACCGACTTCGGCATCGCCCGACTGGCCGACTCGCCGGGCCTCACCCGCACCCACGAGTTCGTGGGCACGCCCGCGTATGTCGCCCCGGAGTCCGCCGAGGGCCGCCCGCAGACCTCCGCCGTCGACGTCTACGGCGCGGGCATCCTGCTGTACGAGCTGGTCACCGGGCGCCCGCCGTTCTCCGGCGAGTCCGCCCTCGAAGTGCTCCACCAGCATCTGAGCGCCGAGCCGCGCCGCCCGTCCACGGTCCCCGAACCGCTGTGGACGGTCATGGAGCGCTGCCTGCGCAAGAACCCCGACGAACGGCCCAGCGCCGAGAACCTCGCACGCGGGCTGCGGGTGGTCGCCGAGGGCGTCGGCGTGCACGCGACCCCGGCGCAGATCACCGCCGCCGAGAACGTGGCCGCGCTGCTCGGGCCGGACCTCGACCCGGCCACCGTCCCCGGCTCCGCGGACGCCGAGCCCACGCAGGTCCTGCCGCAGGGCGCGGCCTCGTACGACCCGAACGGCGCGACCAGCGTCCTGCCGCACACCTCGGGGGGTCCCGCGGGCGCCGCGGACCCGACCGCCGTCCTGCCGAGCACGGGCGCGGCCGACCCCACCGCGGTCCTGCCCAGCACCGGCGCGGCCGACCCGACGGCCGTCCTGCCACCGGTGCCGCCGCAGCAGCCCGACGGGCAGCCCCGGCCGGAGGACCCGCACCCCTGGCAGAACCAACTGCGCGCGGCCCGCGACCGCAACGAGCAGACCCAGGTCCAGTACCTCGACCCCGGCGAGGACCCGCTGCGCCGCCGCCCGCAGCGCCAGGTCGCCCGCCCCCAGCAGCGTCCGCAGCCCCGGCAGCAGCCCGCCCCCGGCTACGGCCAGCAGCCCCCGCAGGGCTACGGCCAGCAGCAGCCTCCCGGCTACGGGCAGCAGCAGTACGCGCCCCAGCGGCAGCAGTACGCCCCCGCCCCGCAGCAGCGGCCCCAGCCTCAGCAGCAGCGGCCCCAGCCCCGGCAGCCGGCGCCTCGTCCGCAGCGTGAGCCCCGTCCGCCGCGGCAGCGCAGCGCCAACCCGATGAGGATCCCGGGACTCGGCTGTCTGAAGGGCTGTCTGTTCACGATCGTCATCCTGTTCGTCGCCGGCTGGCTGGTCTGGGAGTTCAGCCCGCTGCAGGACTGGATCGGCACGACGAAGTCGTACTGGGCCCAGCTCTCCGACTGGTTCTCCACCGTCAGCGGCTGGTTCGGCAAGATCGGCGACGCAATCGGCGGCTGAGCCGTACCCCCGCACGTGCCCCAAGACCCCGCTCAGCTTGGGGATTTGTCGACATCCGACGGGTGATTTCCGCCTCGGCGGTGAAGGTTGGCCCTCCGGCCGCGTAGTTTTGTCGACCGGGGGCCAAGGCCCGCGGCGTCGGCCGCCACTGCCATGGCCCCTGTCACGGCCCCGCGAACGGCCCCGCACGGCGCAGCGTCGGCACCACGCGTCCTCAGTAGGAGCAGTCTTGGCACGGAAGATCGGCAGCCGGTACACAGCGAACCAGATCCTGGGGCGGGGAAGCGCCGGAACGGTGTGGCTGGGCGAGGGTCCGGACGGGCCCGTCGCCATCAAGCTGCTGCGCGAGGACCTCGCCTCCGACCAGGAGCTGGTGGCCCGCTTCGTCCAGGAGCGCACGGCCCTGCTGGGGCTCGACCATCCGCACGTGGTGTCGGTCCGGGACCTCGTGGTCGACGGGAACGATCTCGCCCTGGTCATGGACCTGGTCCGGGGCACGGACCTGCGCACGCGCCTGGAGCGGGAGCGGCGGCTCGCGCCCGAGGCCGCGGTGGCGATCACGGCGGACATCGCCGACGGACTGGCCGCGGCGCACGCGGCCGGGGTCGTGCACCGCGACGTGAAGCCGGAGAACGTGCTGCTGGACATGCAGGGGCCCCTCGGCCCCGGCGGCGCGCACCCGGCGCTGCTGACGGACTTCGGGGTGGCGAAGCTGATCGACTCGCCGCGCCGGACCAAGGCGACGAAGATCATCGGCACCCCGGACTATCTGGCCCCGGAGATCGTGGAGGGCCTGCCGCCGAGAGCCTCGGTGGACATCTACGCGCTGGCGACGGTCCTGTACGAACTGCTGGCGGGGTTCACCCCGTTCGGCGGCGGGCATCCGGGCGCGGTGCTGCGCCGCCATGTCACCGAGACCGTGGTGCCGCTGCCCGGCATCCCGGAGGAGCTGTGGCAGTTGCTCGTGCAGTGCCTGGCGAAGGCGCCCGCGTCCCGGCTGCGCGCCTCGGAGCTGGCGGCGCGGCTGCGGGAGCAGCTCCCGCTGCTGGCGGGCATGCCGCCGCTGGAGGTCGACGAGCCGGACACGGCGCCGGAGGAGGAGCCGTACGAGGCGTCCGCACCGGGCGAGCCGGAGGCGGCGCGCGAGCGCCGGGGCGCGGTGCCCCTGGTGCCCGGCGCGAAGACGGACTCCAGCCGGGACACGCACACCTCGATGCGGGTGCCCGCACCGGACGAGCTGGCCGGGGGCGCCCGCGGCACGGCCCGCGCGCCCCGCGCCACGGGCGCCCCGCGCCCCGGCTCGGCCCGCCACCGGATGCAGACCCGCCGCCGCAGGATCGCGCTCGGCGCGGCGGCGACGCTGCTGGCGGCGCTCGGCCTCGGCGCCTGGCTGGTGACGTCGGGCGACGACGACGCGCAGCCCCCCGCCACCCGGAACTCGGCCCCCGCCGCGCCCTGAGCCCGCACTCACCGAGACCGCACCCCACCAGGAGCACGCTCCGTGACCGGTGGTGACCGGGCATGGGCTCCCCGACGGAGCCGTTACGCTGGATGCGTGGCAGTCGTCGATGTATCCGAAGAGCTCAAGTCCCTCTCCTCGACCATGGAGTCGATCGAGGCCGTTCTGGACCTCGACAAGATGAGGGCAGACATCGCCGTGCTCGAGGAGCAGGCGGCAGCGCCGTCCCTCTGGGACAACCCGGACGAGGCGCAGAAGATCACCAGCAAGCTCTCCCACCTTCAGGCCGAGGTGCGCAAGGCCGAGGCCCTGCGCGGCCGGATCGACGACCTCGGGGTGCTCTTCGAGCTCGCCGAGGCCGAGGACGACCCGGACACCCGCGCCGAGGCCGAGGCGGAGCTGGGCGAGGTGAGGAAGCTGCTGGACGAGATGGAGGTCCGCACGCTCCTGTCCGGCGAGTACGACGCCCGTGAGGCGCTCGTCAACATCCGTGCCGAGGCCGGTGGCGTCGACGCCGCCGACTTCGCCGAGAAGCTCCAGCGGATGTATCTGCGCTGGGCCGAGCAGCACGGCTACAAGACCGAGGTCTACGAGACGTCGTACGCGGAAGAGGCGGGCATCAAGTCCACCACCTTCGCGGTCCAGGCGCCCTACGCCTACGGCACCCTCTCCGTCGAGCAGGGGACGCACCGGCTGGTCCGTATCTCCCCCTACGACAACCAGGGGCGCCGCCAGACGTCCTTCGCCGGTGTCGAGGTCCTGCCCGTCGTCGAGCAGTCCGACCACGTCGACATCGACGAGTCCGACATCCGGGTCGACGTGTTCCGCTCCTCCGGCCCCGGCGGCCAGGGCGTCAACACGACCGACTCCGCGGTGCGGATCACCCACTTCCCCACCGGCATCGTCGTCACCTGCCAGAACGAGCGGTCCCAGATCCAGAACAGGGCCTCCGCGATGAACGTCCTCCAGGCCAAGCTCCTGGAGCGGCGCCGTCAGGAGGAGCAGGCCAAGATGAACGCCCTCAAGGGCGACGGCGGCAACTCCTGGGGCAACCAGATGCGTTCGTACGTCCTGCACCCCTACCAGTTGGTCAAGGACCTGCGGACCGAGTACGAAGTCGGCAACCCCGAGGCCGTGTTCAACGGCGAGATCGACGGCTTCGTCGAGGCCGGGATTCGCTGGCGCAAGCAGCAGGAGAAGTAACACCGACCGCGGACGACGACACCACCGCCACCCCGCGGGCGCTTTGTCGACAAGGCAACTGCCTCTCGTATGAGGGCAGTTGCCTTGCTCGTTGGCGAACGCCTGGGGTGTACATCACACTTGTGTCACCGCTTCTGCCCTAAATGATCACGTACGGGACATCGCGCCCGCAACGCCCTTGACGTTGCTGTCAAAACTCGGAAGGGTGAAGCGTGGCATGCGTATCTCTGGGGTGCATGTGAACCGGGGGGTCCGAGCACAGCCGCCCCCGACGCCGTGGCCCCGGGCGCTGCTCCATTGACGATCAGCTACTGGGGGTAGCAGGCAGATGACCAAGAAGATGCGGATCCGTGTGGCGCGGATCGCTGCCGGTGCGGTGATCGCCGCCGGTGCGTCGCTGACCGCCGCGGGCGCCGCTTCCGCGCTCGGTATGACGGGCGAGGACACCATCGGCGCGCAGGTGAACGAGAACGGCCAGGGCGGGGACGAGGACGAGACCCCCGACCCCGGTGAGACCGGTATCCCGGAGACCACGCCTCCCGTGACGGAGGAGCCTCCGACGACGGAGCCTCCGGTCACGGAGGAGCCTCCGACGACGGAGCCCCCGGTCACCGAGCAGCCTCCGACCACGGAGCCCCCGGTCACCGAGCAGCCGACCGAGCAGCCGACCGAGAACCCGACCCACGGCGGCGGCAACGGCAACGGCAACGGTCACGGGAACGGCAACGGTCACGGTAACGGCGACAACACCAACCCGGACGGTGGCAACAACCCGGTCCAGCAGGGCAAGGGCTCCTCGGGCCTGACCGACACCGGCGCGGGCAAGGGCAACTCCGACACCTCCGCGCAGGGCGGTGGCAAGGAGCTGGCCGAGACGGGTGCCGCGGAGACCACGTTCCTGCTCGTCGGCGCCGCCACGATGATCGCCGGCGGTATCGGCTTCCGGATGCTCCCGCGTCTGGTGAACGGCCGCGGCGGGGCCGCTGCCTGAACCACGGCGCGTGGCCAGGGTCACAGACCCGTGAGCACGTGAGAAGGGCCCGGGGCATCAGCCCCGGGCCCTTCCCGTATGTCTCCGTGGCACCCGCGCCCCGGTGTCCCGCGGCCTACGCGGTCTGGTGCGCCAGCAGCGCCACCGCCGCGATCAGCACCGCAAGCAGCACGATCAACGTCATCGGATTCAGCCCCGACCAGGGGCTCTCCTGCTGAAGCCGCTCCCGGCTGGCGCGGCAGACAGGGCAGCGACCCTCGCTGACGGGCGCCGCGCAGTTCGCGCACACCAATCGGTCGTACGTCATGCGCCTCGCCCTCCTCGTGCGGCTTCCATCCACAGAACGCTTCCGGGAACGCCACCGTTCCCCCTCCACTGTGCCAGGTTCCGCGCGTCACTGCGCGGGCGCGGTGACGCCATCGCCGCGTACCCGCGTCGGGGAGACGACCCTCGCGGGTACAAAAACCCACAACTGATGCGCAACCCCGACCGTCGACTGCGCTCGCGTGCCCGCTTCGCGTATGGTCACGCACACCTACCCCCAACGGCCCGTGGTGCATCCGTGATCCGATTCGACAATGTCTCCAAGGTCTACCCCAAGCAGAGCCGCCCTGCTCTCAGGGACGTCTCCCTCGAAGTGGAGAAGGGCGAGTTCGTCTTCCTCGTGGGGTCCTCCGGCTCCGGAAAGTCCACCTTCCTGCGGCTGATCCTTCGCGAAGAACGCGCCAGCCACGGTCAGGTGCACGTCTTGGGCAAGGACCTCGCCCGTATCTCCAACTGGAAGGTGCCGCACATGCGCCGCCAGTTGGGGACGGTGTTCCAGGACTTCCGGCTGCTGCCGAACAAGACGGTCGCCGAGAACGTGGCCTTCGCACAGGAGGTCATCGGCAAGTCTCGCGGGGAGATCCGCAAGTCCGTGCCCCAGGTGCTCGAACTCGTCGGCCTCGGCGGCAAGGAGGACCGCAGACCCGGCGAACTGTCCGGTGGCGAACAGCAGCGCGTCGCCATCGCGCGGGCCTTCGTCAACCGTCCCAAGCTGCTGATCGCCGACGAGCCCACCGGCAACCTCGACCCGCAGACCTCGGTCGGCATCATGAAGCTGCTCGACCGGATCAACCGGACGGGTACGACTGTGGTGATGGCGACCCACGACCAGAACATCGTGGACCAGATGCGCAAGCGCGTCATCGAGCTGGAGAAGGGCCGCCTCGTCCGCGACCAGGCGCGCGGCGTCTACGGCTACCAGCACTGAATTCCACGGAAAGGCTTGAACAGACGCCATGCGCGCGCAGTTCGTTCTGTCGGAGATCGGTGTCGGTCTCCGCCGCAATCTGACGATGACCTTCGCGGTCGTCGTCTCGGTGGCCCTCTCCCTGGCCCTGTTCGGTGGTTCGCTTCTCATGAGCGACCAGGTGAACCAGATGAAGGGCTACTGGTACGACAAGGTCAACGTCTCGATCTTCCTCTGCAACAAGAGCGACGCGGAGTCCGACCCCAACTGCTCCAAGGGCGCGGTCACCGAGGAGCAGAAGAAGCAGATCCTCGGTGATCTGAACAAGATGACGTCCGTCGTCCAGAAGGTCAGTTACGAGTCCCAGGACCAGGCGTACAAGCACTACAAGGAGCAGTTCGGCGACTCCCCGCTGGCCAGTTCGCTCACGCCGGACCAGATGCAGGAGTCGTACCGCATCAAGCTGAAGGACCCGCAGAAGTACCAGGTGATCGCGACCGCCTTCAACGGACGTGGCGGTGTGCAGTCCGTGCAGGACCAGAAGGGCATCCTCGACAACCTCTTCGGGCTCCTCAACGGCATGAACTGGGCTGCCCGCGCGGTCATGGCGATGATGCTCGTCGTGGCACTGATGCTGATCGTCAACACGGTGCGTGTCTCGGCGTTCAGCCGTCGTCGTGAGACCGGCATCATGCGCCTCGTCGGCGCGTCCGGCTTCTACATCCAGGCGCCGTTCATCATGGAGGCCGCGGTCGCCGGACTCATCGGCGGCACCGTCGCCTGTGGATTCCTGCTGCTCACGCGGTACTTCATCATCGACCACGGGCTGGCCCTGTCCCAGAAGCTGAACTTGATCAACTTCATTGGCTGGGACGCCGTCCTGACCAAGCTGCCGCTGATCCTCGCGACGAGCCTGCTGATGCCGGCGCTGGCTGCGTTCTTCGCGTTGCGCAAGTACCTGAAGGTCTGACGCACGGATACCCGAAGGTGTGACGCACCCCCACAGGGCGGGACGGGCAACAGCCCGTCCCGCCCTGATCGTTGTCCTAGA
The DNA here is from genome assembly GCF_023887685.1 of Streptomyces macrolidinus. GTDB lineage: Bacteria > Actinomycetota > Actinomycetes > Streptomycetales > Streptomycetaceae > Streptomyces > Streptomyces macrolidinus. Next base: position 29,236 of record NZ_JAMWMR010000001.1, read on the forward strand.
CTCACCGCCATGTCCGGCCACGACCTGTTCTGTCAGCCCCGTCGTACCCGTCATGGAGCGGCGCTGACGCTGGTCCTCGCGAGCGTTCTCGTCACCGGCGCCGCGACCGGCTCGTTCGACGCGCCCGGCCGGAAGAACCCGTCCGCCAAGTCGGCCGCGCCCGCCGACCACGACGTCATCGACGCGGCGACGCGGGCGATGGACGACGGCATGTCCCCCATGGAGGCCGCGGAACGCGCGGTCAGCCGCAGCGGCGACCGGTGGGGAGCGGTCTACTCCCAGGGCGAGTACCGGGAGTTCGAGGAGGCCCTCGACGGCGAGTACACCGGGGTGGGGCTGTCGGCCCGGCGCGAGCGGGACGGCCGGATCGAGGTGACCGAGGTGCAGTCCGGCTCGCCCGCGTCCGCCGCCGGTATCCGCAAGGGCGACCGACTGCGCAGTGTCGACGGCGAGAGCGTGGACGGCAGACCCGTCCCCGAGGTCGTCTCCCTGCTGCGCGGCGACGCCGCGGACGCCACCGCCGGCACCCCGGTCCGCGTCGGTCTGCAACGCGGCCCCCGGCTCTGGAGCGAGGTGCTGCGCCGGGCCCGGCTGTCCACCGACCCGGTCACCGCGCACCGCCGCACCGACGACGTCACCGTGATCAGGGTCGCCGCCTTCACCAAGGGCTCCGGCGACCGGGTACGCGCGGCCGTCGCCGCCGTGCCGAGACGCGCCGGGATCGTCCTGGATCTGCGCGGCAACTCTGGCGGCCTGGTCACCGAGGCCGTCACCGCCGCGTCCGCCTTCCTCGACGGGGGGCTGGTGGCGACGTACGACGTGGACGGCCGGCAGCGCGCGCTGCACGCCGCGCCCGGCGGGGACACCGCCAGACCCCTGGTCGTACTCGTCGACGGCGGCACGATGAGCGCGGCCGAGCTGCTCACCGGCGCCCTCCAGGACCGGAACCGGGCCGTCGTCCTCGGCACCCGCACCTTCGGCAAGGGCTCGGTCCAGATGCCGAGCCGGCTGCCCGACGGCTCCGTCGCCGAGCTGACCGTCGGGCACTACCGCACCCCCTCCGGCCGCGGCGTCGACAGCCATGGCATCACCCCGGACCTCCAGGTCGACCACGACGTCCTGGAGCGGGCCGGGACCGTGCTCAGCGGCCTGGGTGACGCGCGATAATCGACTTCCCGCGCACCCCCTTCCTGGTGCGAAAATGGGCGGCACTATGGCTAAGGAAAAAGGGCGCAAGCTGATCGCGCAGAACAAGAAGGCGCGGCACGACTACCACATCCTCGACACCTACGAGGCCGGTCTGGTCCTCATGGGGACCGAGGTGAAGTCGCTGCGTCAGGGGCGGGCCTCACTGGTCGACGGGTTCGTGCAACTGGACGGTCACGAAGCGTGGCTGCACAACGTGCACGTGCCCGAGTACAGCCAGGGCACGTGGACCAACCACAGCGCCCGCCGCAAGCGGAAGCTGCTGCTGCACCGCGAGGAGATCGACAAGCTGGAGGCCAAGTCGCAGGAGACGGGCCACACGATCGTGCCCCTCGCCCTGTACTTCAAGGACGGCCGCGCCAAGATCGAGATCGCGCTGGCGAAGGGCAAGAAGGAGTACGACAAGCGGCAGACGCTCCGCGAGAAGCAGGACCGCCGCGAGGCGGACCGGGCGATCTCGGCGGCCCGCCGCAAGCAGCGCGCCTGACCGAGGGAATGCGCTGGCACCCGCGCGCGTTGGTCACGTACGATGGCCTCGCACCTCGGTGAGGGTGCGGGTCCCTCCTCGGAGGGGCTGTTTGACAACACAACATGGGGATGATCGGTTTCGACAGCGGCTGTCGAAGCAGGGGAAGCGTGTCGAGGAAGCGGCCATGATCTCGTAAACCACAGGCCGAAACCAATAATCGCCAACACCAAGCGCGATTCCTCCCAGCAGGCCTTCGCCCTCGCTGCCTGATAGGCAGCGCGAGCGAGCCTCCTACTAAAGGGAGTGTCAGCCCGGGGGTGTTCCCGACCCGGATCCTGGCATCAGCTAGGGGACTACACCTTGATCCCGGTCACGGGGTGAAGAGGGAAACCAAACAGTGACTGAGCCCGTCGGAGACTTGTCCGCGTGATCTCCGGGGCCGAGAAAATCGAAGCGGACTGCACACGGAGAAGCCCTGGTTCCGCACCGTTGGACGCGGGTTCGATTCCCGCCATCTCCACGATCAGGAGGCTCCCGAGCCTCCACAACCCATGTGGGCAACGGCCCCGCTGCTTTCGAGCAGCGGGGCCGTTGCTGTTCACGGGGCAGTTCGCGGACAGGGGATCCACAGGACACGCAGGACTGCGAGGGCTGCTCAGAGGAAGGCCACCTGCATGATGTAAAGCCGTTCATGGCGGGGGACGATCAGATAGTTGAAGAAGCCTCCGGGCACGTCGGCGAAGCCTCCCTTTGGTCCCTCGCCCCGGTACGTCGTGCCGTCGAGGTAGAACGCTGCCGCGGCACGGACCAGTTCGTCGGCCTTCTTCTCGACCTCGGCGAGGAAGGCGGGAGGGGCGTCGCCCGCGACATGTTGCTCGTCCGGGTCGTACTCCCACCGCCAGGTCACGCGGACACCGCCCGCCGGGCCTCCACCTCGACGGAGGTCAGGTCGTTCATCCCGGATCGGAAGGCGGGGTCGTCTTTGCTGCTCGTCCCGTGCACCGCGGTGAGTGCGGCGCGGTAGCGGGCGGACAGGTCAGGACGTCGTTCGATCTCGACCTGTGCGTGCCAGTACGTGAGCCAGTGCTGGAGGTGCCCGATCTTTCCGTCCGTGAGGGCGGCGGCGATGGCCTGCTCCTTGTGCCGCTCCATGTCGCTGAGCCGGTGCGGGGCGACGCGCGCGAGCGCGACACGAACGGCCTCGGGCGTTCGCTCCGGCCGAGCGATCAGCTCGTGCCCGTGATCAGGCTGGATGGTCACGCGAAGCTCCTTCGGTGTGTGCTCCCTGCTGCCCACGGTACTGGTGGGAGCAGAGGGCAACACCGCTGCTGACACATATTGCACGGATCGGACTCAACGGGGACGGTTTCTTACGGTCGTGTACGGCGCGTGGCGCAGCCGTAGGTCAGGGCGATCAGGAGGGCGAGGGTCGCTGCGGTCGGGGGGAGGAGGAAGCCGGTGGTGGGGGAGAGGTGTTCCGCTGTCCAGCCGCCCGTGGCGCTGCCGCAGGCGATGCCGCCCAGCAGGGCGGTGACGGCGAGGGTCATGCCCTCGTTCAGGCGGCCCTCGGGGGTGCGGCGCTGGACCAGGGTCATCGCGGTGACCATCGTGGGGGCGGTGGCCATGCCCGCGAGGAGCAGGGCCGGGGCCAGGGCGAGGAGGGAGCCGGTGGTCCGGGCCGCGAGCAGGGGCAGGGTCATCAGGGCCGTCATGGCCGCGAGGCACCACAGATAGCGGCGTTCCGCGGGGCCGGACGGCTTCAGCGCGCCGAACGCCAGACCGGCGGCGCACGACCCGGCCGCCTGGAGCGCGAGCACGGGGCCCGCCGCCGACCGGCTCCCCTGGGCGTCCGCGAACGCGACGGTGATGACCTCCATCGCGCCGAAGATCGCGCCCGTGGCCATGAGGCCGAGCAGCAGCGGGGGCATACCGCGGGCGCGCAGCGGGGGCGCGCTTCGCGTGTCCCGGCTCGGCGGCGGCTCCGTCGCGCGCTGGGCCGTGAACACGAGCATGCCCGTCATCAGCAGGATCCCGGCGGTGAGCATGCCCGCCTCGGGGAACAGCGTGCCGCACAGGAAGGCCGCGAGCACCGGGCCCACCATGTAGCACAGCTCGTCCGCGGCCTGCTCGAAGGCGTTGGCGGTGTGCAGGGCGTCCGCGTCCTCCTTGAGCAGATGGGCCCAGCGGGCGCGGGACATGCCGCCGATGTTGGGGGTCGTGGCGGTGGCGGCGTAGGCGGCGAACAGGGTCCAGTCCGGGGCGTCGTAGTGCAGGCACAGCAGCAGGGTCACCTGGCCGAGCACCGCGAACGCCGTCGCGGGGACGGCGATCCGGGCCTGCCCGTGGCGGTCGACGAGCCGCGCGATCCAGGGGGCGACCACGGCCGTCGCCACGAGGCCGGTGCCGGTGACGGAACCGGCGAGCGCGTACGAGCCCCGGGACGCGGCGATCATGATGATCGTGCTCACGCCGAACATGCCGATGGGCAGCCGGGCGATGAGGTTGCCGATGGTGAAGGCGCGTGTGCCGGGGAGGGCGAACAGACGGCGGTACGGGCTCGGGGACTTGGCGACGGGCCGGCGGCGCGGGGCGAGGTCGGCGACGATCAGGGTGTCCTGAGTGACCGCGGGCAGGGGCTCGGGAGCCCTGTCGGGGGACGGCTGTGGCATGCGTCCACCGTCGCCCGCGCGCCGAGCCGCGGTCCAACACCTGATCCGTGGCGATTCACGCGCCTGGGTTGTAAGTTCGGGCGGATGTCCACCCACCCTCGTACCGTAGACCCGCGTCTGCTGCGCGCCTTCCTCGCCGTCGCCGAGGAGCTGCACTTCACGCGTGCCGCCGCCCGCCTCTACGTGGCCCAGCAGGCCCTCAGCCGTGATATCCGCAGGTTGGAGCGGGAGTTGGGCGTCGAGTTGTTCGTACGCACCACCCGGCAGGTGACGTTGGCACCCGACGGCGAGCGGCTGCTGCCGTACGCGCGCCAAGTCCTCGACGCGCAGGACGAACTGCTCGCCGCATTCGGGCAGGGGCGCCCCCTGCTGGTGGACCTGAACTCCCCGGGGCTGGCCACCGGGCGCCGGGTCCTGCTGCGCGCCCGTGAACTCGCCCCGGAGCAGGAGCTGATGGCCCGCTACGAGAGCGGACTGACCGGCGCCGCAGGGGAGTTGCTCGCGGGCCGACTCGACGCGTCGTTCGGACGGTTCGCGGGACTCGCCCCGGCGCTGCGGGCGGGCCTCGACCACCAGCCCGTGCGCTACGAGCCGATGGCGGTCGTCCTGCCCGAGGGGCACGGGCTGGCGTCGCGCGCGGCGATACCGCTGGCCGCGCTCACGGGGGAGACCGTGTACGCCGGCGCAGGGAATCCGCGTACTCCGGAGTGGACCGACCTGGCCCGTCGCCTCTTCGAGGGGCGCGGCATCAAGGTGGCGCCGCCCGCGCCGCTCGCCGTCGGGGAGGAGGAGTTCCAGCGGATCATGGCCAGGACACGCAACCCGATCCTCGCGGTGGTGGACTTCCCCGCCCTGCCCGGGATGGTGGTGCGCCCGCTGGTCGATCCCGTTCCGCTCTCGCCCGTGTCGCTGGTGTGGCGAAAGGGGCTGACGCACCCCGCCATCGAGGCACTTCGCCGGGCGGCGGTCGAAGTCGCCTCCGCGAACGGCTGGTTGAGGCGGCCCGAGGGGGGATGGATTCCGGCCAGTGACGCGGACGCCATGGCGGCCCGGACGCGGACTTCGTAAGGAGACCGTCATCCGGCACACGGGGCCATGGCTCACCCGGATGCGCTACATTCGTGGCCCGAGCACGGTGGTAAGGGGCGCTCGGACCGGGTGGGGGCCTGGTCCGGCGACGAGGTGCTCGGGGTCGTCAGCGCACCCGGTACTGTCCCGTGGGGGGATGTGCGCACGTGAAAAATCGGCGCGAAGACGCTCAACTCAAGTGGCCTTCAATCGCGTCCGCGACCTGCGAAGTCGCGGTGAACACCCAGGTCTTCGCGGAGGCCGGGGGAACGGAGATCCCACGCACGACCGCGGACACCGCGGAGACGACGGTCCTTCAGCCGGACTCGGACATACGCGCCGGGAAGGAGGGCGCGGACCGACGTACGAGCGCGGGCTCGTCTGACTCGGCGAAGAGCACGAACGGGCGTACGGGTACGGATTCCTCCGGCTTGGCGGAGACCGAAGTCTTGCGCGCCGGTGCGGACTTGCCCGGTAGGGCGGGGGCCGGGGGCCTGTCCGCAGATGCCGGTCTCTCGGACGTCGGCGGCCCGTCGAGAGCCGGTGGTATACCCGGTCCCCGGGATCCCTGGGGCGGGGTTGAGCACGGGCATGATCCGCAGGAGGTGACCGTTCAGCTCGATGCCGTCGTGGTGCGGCCGGGGGACGGGATCGGGCGGGTTCAGGAGGGTGGGTCCCGGGCGGGAGACGGGGCCGACGGGCCGGTCTTCGTCGACGCGTCGGGCCGTCGCAGCCGCAGGTTCCGGCGGATCGGTATGGCCATCGCCCTCGCCTGCGCGGTCTACGCCATCGTCATCGTCGCCACGCTGATATCGGGCAACTCCAACGCCCCCTGGCTGCCCGTCCCCGGCCCGCAGGACGACGCCCCGGCCGGCAAGGTCGACACCTCGCCCCTCCCGGCGGACCCCGCGCAGCCCTCCGTACCGGCCGGCGCCTCCCCCGAGACGAGCGCGCCGACGCCCGAGGACCCGACGCCCTCGCCCGGCACCAGCGCCCAGGTCCCGGGAGTCTCCCCGAGCCCCGACCGGCCGGGCACCTCGGCCGACCCCGAGCCGACCGCGACCCACACCACCGAGAAGCCGGGATCCGGCGGGACCGCACCGAACTCCCCGCCACCGTCCACCCCCGCCTCGCCCACCCCGGACGACAGTCCGACGAGCGGCGGCCAGCCGACGAGTGACCCCTCGCCCCCGGACGACGGCGGCACGGACCCGACCGACGGCACCACAGCCAGTGGTCCCAGCAGCCAGATGCCCGTCACCGGGGAACCGTCCCCGTCTTCTTCGCTCCCGGAGAACGTCCTCTGATGGCATCCCGCCCCCGCCGTCCCCGGGCCGCGGCCCCACCCCGCGACGGCCTCGCGCGCCGCCGTCTGCCCATGCGCCTGCTGCTGCCCATGCTCGTCCTGGTCGCCCTCGTCGCGATGCTGATGCTGCGCGGCTATGTGCACAGCGAGATCCTCGCCGACCACCGCATCCAGCCCGAGGCCGCGACCGACAAGGTGCCGGAGAAGATCCTGGAGGGCGGCCCGGTCATCGACACCCGCAGCGGACGCGCCACGAGTCTGCGCGTGCCCGACCACCGCCTGGTCCTCACCTTCGACGACGGCCCCGACCCGACCTGGACCCCCAAGGTCCTGGACGTGCTCGCGAAGCACCACGCGCACGCGGTCTTCTTCGTCACCGGCACCATGGCCTCGCGCTACCCGGAGCTGGTCGACCGGATGGTGCGGGAGGGGCACGAGGTCGGCCTGCACACGTTCAACCACCCCGACCTCTCCTACCAGTCCGACAAGCGCATCGACTGGGAGCTGTCCACCAACCAGCTCGCGATCACCGGCGCCGCCGGGATCCGTACCTCTCTCTTCCGCCCGCCGTACTCCTCCTTCGCCGACGCCATGGACGACAAGTCCTGGCCGGTGACCGAGTACATCGGCAGCCGCGGCTACATCACCGTCGTCAACGACACCGACAGCGAGGACTGGAAGAAGCCCGGCGTCGAGGAGATCATCCGCCGGGCCACGCCGCACGACGGCAAGGGCGCGATCGTCCTCATGCACGACTCCGGTGGCGACCGCCGCCAGACCGTGCAGGCGCTGGACCGCTTCCTGCCCGGGCTCCAGTCCGAGGGCTACAAGTTCGAGAACCTCACCGAGGCGCTCGGCGCGCCCAGCGCGCTCACCCCGGTCACCGGCCCCGAGCTGTGGCAGGGCAAGGCCTGGATCTTCCTGGTCCGGGTCTCGGACGACATCACCGGCGTGCTGGTCGTCGGCCTCGCCGTGATCGGCGCCCTCGTCATCGGCCGCTTCGCCCTGATGCTGCTGCTGTCCGGCATCCACGCCCGCCGGGTGCGCCGCCGCGGCTTCGGCTGGGGACCGGCGGTCACCGAACCGGTCTCGGTGCTGGTACCGGCGTACAACGAGGCCAAGTGCATCGAGAACACGGTGCGTTCGTTGACGGCGAGCGAGCACCCCGTAGAAGTGATCGTCATCGACGACGGCTCGACGGACGGCACGGCCCGCATCGTGGAGAGCCTCGGTCTGCCGGGTGTGCGGGTGATCCGCCAGCGCAACGCGGGCAAGCCCGCCGCGCTCAACCGGGGCCTGGCGAACGCGAGTCACGACCTGATCGTGATGATGGACGGCGACACGGTCTTCGAACCGGCGACCGTCCGTGAACTCGTCCAGCCCTTCGGCGACCCACGGGTCGGCGCCGTCGCGGGCAACGCCAAGGTCGGCAACCGGGACTCCCTGATCGGCGCCTGGCAGCACATCGAGTACGTGATGGGCTTCAACCTCGACCGCCGGATGTACGACGTCCTGCGCTGCATGCCGACGATCCCCGGCGCGGTCGGCGCCTTCCGGCGCTCGGCGCTGGAGCGGGTCGGCGGCATGAGCGACGACACGCTCGCCGAGGACACCGACATCACCATGGCGCTGCACCGCGACGGCTGGCGGGTGGTGTACGCGGAGAACGCCCGCGCCTGGACGGAGGCGCCCGAGTCGGTCCAGCAGCTCTGGTCCCAGCGCTACCGCTGGTCGTACGGCACGATGCAGGCGATCTGGAAGCACCGTCGCGCCCTCGTGGAACGGGGCCCCTCGGGCCGCTTCGGTCGCGTCGGGCTGCCGCTGGTATCGCTGTTCATGGTGGTGGCCCCGCTGCTGGCGCCCCTCATCGACGTCTTCCTGCTGTACGGCGTGGTCTTCGGCCCGACACAGAAGACGGTCGTGGCCTGGCTCGGCGTCCTCGGGATCCAGGCCTTCTGCGCGGCCTACGCCTTCCGGCTCGACCGCGAGCGCATGTCCCACCTCATCTCGCTGCCCCTTCAGCAGCTCCTCTACCGCCAGCTCATGTACGTGGTGCTGCTCCAGTCGTGGATCACGGCGGTCACCGGCGGCCGACTGCGCTGGCAGAAGCTGCGGCGCACGGGTGCCGTCGCGGCACCCGGCGGCCCGGGGCAGCGGCGGCGGACCCACCACGCCGGAGATCGGAGGCCGGTGGCATGACCCACGGATACCCGACCGGCACGGGTGCGCACCCGGAGCCGACGCCCTCGGTGGACGTCCCGCGGCAGCGCACGGCCCATCCCGCGCCCACCGCGCCGAAGCCGGGCCGGGACCGCTATCTGGACCTGCTGCGCTCCATCGCCCTGGTCCGCGTGGTGGTCTACCACCTGTTCGGCTGGGCGTGGCTGTCGGTGCTGTTCCCCTCGATGGGCGTGATGTTCGCGCTCGCGGGGTCGCTGATGGCGCGCTCCCTCAGCCGCCCGGCGCTGAGCGTGATCAAGAGCCGGGTGCGCAGGCTGCTGCCGCCGCTCTGGGCGTTCAGCGCGGTGGTGCTGCCCCTGCTGTTCGTGGGCGGCTGGAACCCGGTGAAGGACCCGGACAACGGCGGCACCTGGGGCCTGGTCGAGCTGATCGACTACATCGTCCCGATCGGCGCCCCGCCCTATCCCTGGCACGCGGGCACGCTGTCCGGCCTCGTGGACGACAGTTGGGCGGACCAGGCGGCGGGCCCCCTGTGGTACCTGCGCGCCTACCTCTGGTTCGTGGTGGCCTCGCCCCTGCTGCTGTGGGCGTTCCGCCGGGTCCCGTGGGCGACGCTGCTGGCCCCGCTGGGGCTGACCGCGATCGTCGGCACCGGCCTCGTGACCATCCCCGGTGAGACGGGCAACGCGGTCACGGACTTCGGGGTCTACGGAAGCTGCTGGGTGCTGGGCTTCGCCCACCAGGAGGGCGTGCTGGCGAAGGTGCCGCGCTATGCCGCCGTCTCCTGCGCGACCCTGGTGATGGCGTTCGGCCTGTGGTGGGCCTCGGGCCACCTGGGCGAGGACGGCTGGGACCTCAACGACATCCCGCTGGCCCAGGCGACCTGGTCCCTCGGGTTCGTGGTGATCCTGCTGCAGTACTCCCCGTCGTGGCGCGAACTGCCGGGCCCGCTGCGCAGATGGGACAAGGTGATCACGCTGTCCAACAACCGCGCGGTCACCATCTATCTGTGGCACAACCTGCTGATCATGGCCACGGTCCCGCTCATCGACCTGGGCTACCGGCTGCCGTTCATGCAGAGCGAGAGAGCGTCGTCCGCGCTCGACTCGACGTACACGATGTGGATGTTCTTCCTCGTCTGGCCACTGATCGCACTGGCGATCGCCGCCTTCGGCTGGATCGAGGACCTCGCGGCACGACGCCCCCCACGCCTGTGGCCGAACGGCACGAAGCGAAACAGGGCCGGCGACGGAAGCGGGGCACACGCACCTCGGGGATGACAGCCGGGGCGCCCGATTCCGTTCAGCGCGGGCCGGCCCCGGTTCCCGCAGCGCGGGTCCCGATCCGGCAAGGTCGGTTCCGGGTTCGGGAACGTGGTTCCCGGCTCCGACCGGGGAGTTCGGGGTGTACGGGCCCTTCCGTCGGCGTGCGGGGCGGGGCACTGTAGGGGCAGGGCCTGTCGGGTCGCCCGTCCACGGCGGGCGACCCGACAGGCCCTGACGACCCCCACAGACGCCACCCTCGCGTGGACTCACCGGCCGTCGCGCCCGCGGCGGCGACTTCAAGGCGGTGACAGGAACATGGCATCGGGCTCCCCCACAGCCCCGTACGATCTGCGCTTCGACTCCGGGCGGATCTGCCTGGACTTGCTGGCGACGACCCACCCCGGTGAACGGCTCGGCTCATTGGACCGGCTCCGGGCCTGGATCATCGGCGCCGGGCTGGTCCCGGCGGGCACACCACTGGCCGCAGCCGGTCCGGAATGGCTGCCGGCCTTCCATGAACTACGCGTCCAGATAGGGCAGTTGGTGTACGGAGAACTGAAGGGACGGCCCTCCGACGCGGCGCTGGCCCGCGTCAACGAGGTCGCGCGAGGGGCGCCGCCCGCGCTCTGCGCCGTCCGTGGCGCGGACGGCGGCCTGATCCGGCGCCTGCGCCCGCTGCCGGAATGCGGGGAACTGCTGGCCGTGGTGGCCCGCGAGGCGATCGAGCTGCTGACGGACCCCGGGACCCGGGCGGGCCTGCGGCAGTGCGAGGGCGACAACTGCCCCCTCGTCTATCTCGACATGTCCCGCGGCAGACGCCGCCGCTGGTGCTCCAGCGAGGTGTGCGGCAACCGCGAACGCGTCGCCCGCCACCGCCGCCGGACGGCACTGACCCGCGCCTGAGGGCGGTCCGGCCGGGGCTGCGCGGAGGCGTTCGCGCGGCTCCGGGGGACCTTCCGTAGCCTCCCGCGGCCCCCTTCGCGTACGGTAGACGGCTGCCCAGCACGTCAGAAGGGGGCCCGGTGGCCGCTCAGGCTCAACAGGAAACCGCGCTCGGCCCGGTCGGCACGTCCGCGCACGACTCGCTCCGCGACCGGGAGATCAGCGTCGAACAACAACACCTGGACCGGGTGTACCGGCGCCTCGAGGAGAAGATCCACGAGGCGGAGTTCCTGATGAACGACGCCGCCCAGCGCGGCCACGTCGGCACGCCCGGCGCGCTCGCCGAACGCGACGCACAGGTCTTCCGGGCGGGTATCCACCTCAACCGGCTCAACAACGAGTTCGAGGACTTCCTCTTCGGCCGTATCGACCTGCTGCTCGGCAAGGACGGCAAGAAGGGACCGGACGGCGCGTACACGGCCGTCGAGCCCGCCGAGGGCGCGGTCCGGCCCGACAACACCGCCGACATCGCCGAGACCCTGCACATCGGCCGCATCGGCGTCCTCGACGAGGAGTACGCGCCCCTGGTCATCGACTGGCGCGCACCCGCCGCGGCCCCCTTCTACCGCTCGACCCCGGTCGACCCCGGCCGGGTCGTACGGCGCCGCGTCATCCGCTCCAAGGGCCGCAAGGTGCTCGGTGTCGAGGACGACCTGATGCGCCCCGAACTGACGGCGCGCCTCGACGGCCGCGAGCTGCCCGTGATCGGCGACGGCGCCCTGATGGCCGCCCTCGGCCAGGCGCGCACCCACACCATGCGGGACATCGTGGCCTCGATCCAGGCCGAGCAGGACCTCGTGATCCGCGCCCCCGCCGCCTCCGTGACCTACGTCGAGGGCGGCCCCGGCACCGGCAAGACGGCCGTGGCCCTGCACCGGGCCGCCTACCTCCTCTACCAGGACCGGCGCCGGTACGCGGGCGGCATCCTGATCGTCTCGCCCACCCCGCTGCTCGTCGCCTACACCGAGGGCGTGCTGCCGTCCCTCGGCGAGGAGGGGCAGGTCGCCATCCGCGCCGTCGGCTCGCTCGTCGACGGCGTCCAGGCCACGGTGTACGACTCCCCGTCGGTGGCCCGCGCCAAGGGCTCGTACCGCATGCTCAAGGTGGTACGGAAGGCCGCGCGCGGCGCCCTGGAGCGCGGTGACGCGCCCACCCGGCTCAGGGTCGTCGCCTTCGGCCGCCGCATCGAACTGGACGCCGAGGAACTGGAGCGCGTCCGGCGCACCGCCCTGAGCGGCACCGCCCCGGTGAACCTGCTGCGCCCGCGCGCCCGCAGGCTGCTCCTGGACGCCCTGTGGGTCCGCTCCGGCGCGGCAGGCCGCCACACCGACCCCGAACTGGCCGCCGAGCTGCGCTCCTCCTTCGACGAGGACATCCTCTGCGAGGACTCCTTCACCGAGTTCCTGGACGCCTGGTGGCCCGAGCTGACCCCGCGCGCCGTCCTCGACGCGATGGCCGACGAGAAGCGGCTCGGCCGCTGGGCGCGGCGCATCCTCACCCCAGGCGAGGTCCGCAAGGTCGCGCGGTCCCTGCGGCGGGACGGGCTGTCCGTGCACGACGTGGCCGTCCTGGACGAACTCCAGGCCGTCCTCGGCGTACCGGCCCGCCCGCGCAAGAAGCGCGAGCTGGACCCGCTCGACCAGCTCACCGGCCTCGAGGAGCTGATGCCCGTACGCGAGGAGTCCCAGCGCGAGCGCGCCGAGCGCCTCGCCCAGGAGCGGACCGAGTACGCGCATGTGATCGTCGACGAGGCGCAGGACCTCACGCCGATGCAGTGGCGGATGATCGGGCGGCGCGGGCGGCACGCCACCTGGACGGTGGTCGGCGACCCGGCCCAGTCGTCCTGGTCCGACCCGGACGAGGCGGCCGAGGCCCGCGACGAGGCCCTGGGCACGCGCCCGCGCCGCCGCTTCACGCTCACGGTCAACTACCGCAACCCCGCCGAGATCGCCGACCTGGCTGCCAAGGTGCTGGCGCTCGCCATGCCCGGCTCCGAGGCCCCCTCCGCCGTCCGCTCCACGGGCGTCGAGCCCCGCTTCTCGATCGCGCGGGACGCGCTCGGCGAGACCGTCCGCGCGGAGGCCGCCCGGCTGCTCGACATGGTGGACGGCACGGTCGGCGTGGTCGTCGCGATGAACCGGCGCCAGGAGGCGGCCCGCTGGCTGGACGGCCTCGGCGACCGCGTCGTGGCGCTCGGCAGCCTGGAGGCCAAGGGTCTGGAGTACGACGCGACGGTCGTCGTCTCGCCCGCGGAGATCGCCGACGAGAGCCCCGCGGGCCTGCGGGTGCTGTACGTGGCGCTGACCCGGGCGACACAGCAGTTGACGGTCGTCTCGGGCGAACGGGACGAGCCGGACGCGGCCGGGGTACCGGATCTGCTGCGCGACTGAGCCGTACGCCGACGCCGCGGAGAGCCGTACGCCGACGCCGCGGGAGCCGTGTTCCCGTGCCGGGCGAGCCGCGTTCCCGTGCCGGGAGGATGAACTCCCGGCGCGGGAATGGCCTTGCGCCGTCTGTTTGTTAGCCTGGAGGTGACACCGGCCCGATCCAAGCCCCCGGGCCCAACCTTTGTCGCTACGAGCGACCACTTGCCGCGAGGCGAGCATGGCGGGTCGGTGTCACTGAAAGCCCGACCTGAACGTCGAAGAGGTCCGCGTCGTCCGTGACGCGGACCTCTTGTGTTGGGCGCCACGCCCTGCTTCTCGCGCGGGCCGCTTCTCGTATGGTGGAAGCGCCTTTCCGAACGTTCCGATGAGCAGCGAACACAACGTTCGCAATCCGGTGCGGTTACCGCGTACTCGCCGGTAGGTGCGACGATTCGGACGGCAATCGGCGACACACGGTGAAAGCAGAGGAAGTCGGCCATGGCAACGGCGCCCAGCGTCTCCTACTCGATGACGGTCCGGCTGGAGGTGCCCGCGGGTGGCACCGCGGTCTCCCAGCTCACCACGGCCGTGGAGTCCTCCGGAGGCTCGGTGACCGGTCTCGACGTCACGGCTTCCGGCCACGAGAAGCTCCGTATCGACGTCACCATCGCCGCCACCTCGACCGACCACGCGCAGGAGATCGTCGAGAAGCTGCGCGCCATCGAGGGCGTCACGCTCGGCAAGGTCTCCGACCGTACGTTCCTCATGCACCTCGGCGGCAAGATCGAGATGCAGGCCAAGCACCCCATCCGCAACCGTGACGACCTCTCCATGGTCTACACGCCGGGTGTGGCGCGCGTGTGCATGGCGATCGCGGAGAACCCCGAGGACGCCCGCCGTCTGACGATCAAGCGCAACTCCGTCGCGGTCGTGACCGACGGTTCCGCGGTGCTCGGCCTCGGCAACATCGGCCCGAAGGCCGCGCTGCCCGTCATGGAGGGCAAGGCGGCCCTCTTCAAGCGCTTCGCCGGTATCGACGCCTGGCCGATCTGCCTCGACACCCAGGACAGCGACGCCATCGTCGAGATCGTCAAGGCCATCGCCCCCGGCTTCGCGGGCATCAACCTCGAGGACATCTCCGCGCCCCGCTGCTTCGAGATCGAGGCGCGGCTGCGGGAGGCCCTCGACATCCCCGTCTTCCACGACGACCAGCACGGCACCGCGATCGTGGTCCTCGCCGCCCTCACCAACGCCCTGCGCGTGGTGGGCAAGCAGATCGACGACGTCCGCGTCGTCATGTCGGGCGCCGGCGCGGCCGGTACGGCCATCCTCAAGCTGCTGCTCGCGGCGGGCGTGAAGAAGGCCGTCGTCGCCGACATCCACGGCGTCGTGCACGCCGAGCGCGCGGACCTGGTGAACGCCGCCGCGGACTCGCCGCTGCGCTGGATCGCCGACAACACCAACCCCGAGGGCCTGACCGGCACGCTGAAGGAGGCCACGCGCGGCGCGGACGTCTTCATCGGCGTCTCCGCCCCGAACGTCCTCGACGGCGCCGACGTCGCCGCCATGGCCGAGGGAGCGATCGTGTTCGCGCTCGCGAACCCCGACCCCGAGGTCGACCCCGCCGTGGCCCGCCGGACGGCGGCGGTCGTGGCCACCGGCCGTTCCGACTTCCCGAACCAGATCAACAACGTGCTGGTCTTCCCGGGCGTCTTCCGCGGTCTGCTGGACGCCCAGTCCCGCACGGTCAACACGGACATGATGCTGGCCGCCGCCAGCGCCCTCGCGGACGTGGTGACCGAGGACGAGCTGAACCCGAACTACATCATCCCGAGCGTCTTCAACGACAAGGTCGCGGGCGCGGTCGCCGGAGCGGTGCGCGCCGCTGCGAAGGCGGCGGCGGAGCCGCTCACGGCCGAGTAGGCACCCCTTGGCGGCGACCCCTGGCCGATGGTCGCTGCCTGTGACCATCGCCACGGTGGCCCGGCCCGGCGCGTCGCGGTGCGCGGGACGCCGGGCCGCCCCCTAGGGTGGCGGCCGGACTCAGGCTCTGCGGTCCGTTGTCGCGGGCGGACGGAGCGTCACCACACCACGGGAAAGTGGCGCTCTTCGGGTGACTCCCACGGGTTGTTCTCATGACTCCCACGGGTGTTCTCACGGCCCCCGCGGGTGCCGGATTGGCTTTCCCGCCGCAGGTGGGGGCAGGATGCGTCTTCGGGCGCGAGGGTCTGACGACGGACCCGGGTCCGGGACCTCACCGAGGACCCTGGCAGCATCGGCTTCGCCGTGCCCATCATGCGGCTCCGCCGCGTGGCACGCCTCAACGGCAAGAAGAACACGGGAGTAACAACATGAACCGCAGTGAGCTGGTGGCCGCGCTGGCCGACCGTGCCGAGGTGACCCGCAAGGACGCCGACGCCGTGCTGGCCGCGTTCGCCGAGACCGTCGGCGAGATCGTCGCCAAGGGCGACGAGAAGGTCACCATCCCTGGCTTCCTGACCTTCGAGCGCACCCACCGTGCCGCTCGCACCGCGCGTAACCCGCAGACCGGCGACCCCATCCAGATCCCGGCCGGCTACAGCGTGAAGGTCTCCGCGGGCTCCAAGCTCAAGGAAGCCGCGAAGGGCAAGTGACCTTGCCGTCGTACGCCACGCGACCGGCGTAAGGCCGAGGGGCGGTCACCCGAACCGGGTGACCGCCCCTCGCGCAGCTCAGGGAGACGTATACGGCTAGCCGAGCGCCTTGCTGGGCAGCTCGACCTTCGCCCCCAGCTCCACCAGCTTGTCCATGCTGTGTTTGCCCAGGGGATGACCCCCGGACCCCCAGCCGGACGTGGTGTTGCCCGGGGCCGAGACGTACGGCTAGCCGAGCGCCTTGCTCGGCAGCTCGACCTTCGCCCCCAACTCCACGAGCTTGTCCATGAAGTTCTCGTAGCCGCGGTTGATCAGGTCGATGCCGTGGACGCGGGACGTGCCCTGCGCCGCCAGCGCCGCGATCAGGTACGAGAAGCCGCCGCGCAGGTCGGGGATGACCAGGTCCGCGCCCTGGAGCCGCGTCGGGCCCGAAACGACCGCGGAGTGCAGGAAGTTGCGCTGGCCGAAGCGGCAGTCGGAGCCGCCGAGGCACTCGCGGTAGAGCTGGATGTGCGCGCCCATCTGGTTGAGCGCGGAGGTGAAGCCGAGGCGGGACTCGTAGACCGTCTCGTGGATGATCGACAGGCCCGTGGCCTGCGTCAGCGCGACCACCAGCGGCTGCTGCCAGTCCGTCTGGAAGCCGGGGTGCACGTCCGTCTCCAGCGCGATGGACTTCAACTCGCCACCGGGGTGCCAGAACCGGATGCCCTCGTCGTCGATCTCGAAGGCGCCGCCCACCTTGCGGTAGGTGTTCAGGAACGTCATCATCGAGCGCTGCTGGGCGCCGCGGACGTAGATGTTGCCCTCGGTCGCGAGCGCGGCCGACGCCCAGGACGCGGCCTCCAGACGGTCGGCGAGAGCGTGGTGGTTGTAGCCGCCCAGCGTGTCCACACCGGTGATGCGGATCGTGCGGTCGGTGTCCATCGCGATGATCGCGCCCATCTTCTGCAGCACGCAGATGAGGTCCTCGATCTCCGGCTCCACGGCCGCGTTCGACAGCTCGGTGACGCCCTCCGCCAGCACCGCCGTCAGCAGCACCTGCTCCGTCGCGCCGACGGACGGGTACGGCAGCCGGATCTTCGTGCCGCGCAGGCCCTTGGGGGCCTCCAGGTACTGGCCGTCCGCGCGCTTCTCGATGACCGCGCCGAACTGCCGCAGCACGTCGAAGTGGAAGTCGATCGGCCGGCCGCCGATGTCGCAGCCGCCGAGGCCGGGGATGAACGCGTGGCCGAGCCGGTGCAGCAGCGGGCCGCAGAACAGGATCGGGATCCGGGAGGAACCGGCGTGGGCGTCGATGTCGGCGACGTTGGCGCTCTCGACATGCGTCGGGTCGAGGACCAGCTCACCCGGCTCCTCGCCCGGACGGACCGTCACGCCGTGCAGTTGCAGCAGCCCGCGGACGACCCGTACGTCGCGGATGTCGGGGACGTTGCGCAGCCTGCTCGGCGCACTGCCCAGCAGCGCGGCGACCATGGCCTTCGGTACGAGGTTCTTCGCACCTCGGACACGGATCTCGCCCTCCAGCGGCGTTCCGCCGTGGACCAACAGGACATCGTCGTTGACGGTCATGAATCTCGCGTTCCGTGGAGTGGGGCAGGGGGCCGAAGACGTAAGCGTAATAGCCGTCGACCCCCCTTCAGTAAGCCCCGGTGGGCCCAGCAACGTCATGGGTTTGCCACAACACGAACCGTCCGCAACCGGACACATGGGGTGACCGCGCGAGGGCGCGCACGTCCCTCCCGTACCGCCTTGTGGATCATGGCCGTATTCACCCGCTGACCGCGATCGCCTCCCCATACCGGGGCAGGATGCGGGATCATGTCTGCCATGACCGAGGTGTCCTCGCTCACAGGGCGGCTGCTCGTGGCCACTCCCGCCCTGGCGGACCCGAACTTCGACCGCGCTGTGGTGCTCCTTCTCGACCACGACGAGGAGGGCTCGCTCGGTGTGGTCCTCAATCGCCCCACCCCCGTGGACGTGGGCGATGTCCTGGAGGGGTGGGGGGACCTCGCGGGCGAGCCCGGCGTCGTCTTCCAGGGCGGACCGGTGTCGCTGGACTCCGCGCTCGGCGTCGCGGTGATCCCCGGCGGCTCCGCGGAGCGCGCCCCGCTCGGCTGGCGGCGGGTGCACGGAGCGATCGGCCTGGTCGACCTGGAGGCCCCGCCCGAGCTGCTCGCCCGCGCCCTGGGCTCCCTGCGCATCTTCGCGGGGTACGCGGGCTGGGGCCCCGGCCAGCTCGAGGACGAACTGGTGGAGGGCGCCTGGTACGTCGTCGAGTCCGAGCCCGGCGACGTGTCGTCCCCGGAGCCGGAGCGGCTGTGGCGGGAGGTGCTGCGCCGTCAGCGCAGCGAGCTGGCGATGGTGGCCACGTATCCCGACGACCCTTCGCTCAATTGACGCCCGGGACCTTTCAGTACTCTTGGTGCCATGAGCACTCTTGAGCCCGAGCGCGGTACTGGTACGGGGACCCTCGTAGAGCCGACGCCGCAGGTGTCGCACGGCGACGGCGACCACGAGCGCTTCGCCCACTACGTCCAGAAGGACAAGATCATGGCGAGCGCCCTCGACGGCACGCCCGTCGTGGCGCTGTGCGGCAAGGTGTGGGTCCCTGGCCGCGACCCGAAGAAGTACCCCGTCTGCCCCATGTGCAAGGAGATCTACGAATCCATGAGCGGCGGCGGCGACGAGGGCAAGGGCGGCGACAAGAAGTAGGCGGCCGGTCCGCCAGCGCGACGACCGGCGGGTCCCCGGCGAAGCGTCTCCACGCACCCCCGGGGCCTTCGCGTTCACTTCTGCGTACGGAGGGGCTGTGCGCGAAGGGCCCGCGTACGAGGGGTTGCGTACGAAGGCCCGTACGAGGGGTTGCGTACAAGGCCCGTACGAGGGCTGGTCCCGGGGCCCGGTGGGGCGGTACAGGACTGCTATGACGGACCTGATTCCCGAGCCCGGCCGGGTGACAGCCCCCGAGGCCGGCTTCTTCGACCTGACCTCCGCCACCGGGCTGATCGCGGGCGACGGCGCGGAACGGACCGAGCGCTGGCTGCGCGCCACGCTCGGCGCGGCCACCGGGCTGCCCCTTCCGCCGCGCGCCACGGGCGACGGCGCCCTCCGCCTCACCGTCGACCCGAGCGTCACCGGTGACCTCGGCGAGGAGGGCTACGACCTCACGATCGAGCCGACCGGCGCGCACCTGGTGGGCGGCGGCGAGGCGGGCCTCTTCTGGGGCGCGCAGACGCTGCGGCAACTGCTCGGCCCCGACGCCTTCCGGCGCGCGCCCCTGCCGGGCCGGCGGTGGCGGCTGCCGCTGCTGCGGATCCAGGACGCGCCCCGCTTCCGCTGGCGCGGCCTCCTGCTCGACGTCGCGCGGCACTTCCTGCCCAAGGACGGGGTCCTGCGTCAACTGGACCTGATGGCCGCGCACAAGCTCAACGTCCTGCACCTC
This sequence comes from Streptomyces macrolidinus, assembly GCF_023887685.1. Lineage (GTDB taxonomy): Bacteria > Actinomycetota > Actinomycetes > Streptomycetales > Streptomycetaceae > Streptomyces > Streptomyces macrolidinus. The sequence goes on from NZ_JAMWMR010000001.1 coordinate 48,783, forward strand.
CACCTCACCGACGACCAGGGCTGGCGCCTGGAGATCCAGCGGTACCCGAAGCTCACCGGGACCGGCTCCTGGCGGGCGCGTACGCGATACGGCCACCGGGCCTCGCCGCTGTGGGAGGACAAGCCGCACGGGGGCTACTACACGCAGGACGACATCCGCGAGATCGTCGCCTACGCGGCCGAGCGACACATCACCGTCGTCCCCGAGATCGACCTGCCGGGACACAGCCAGGCGGCCATCGCCGCGTATCCGGAACTCGGCAACCGCGACGTCGTCGACACGGCCTCCCTCACGGTCTGGGACGACTGGGGTGTCAACCCGAACGTACTCGCCCCCACCGACACCACCCTGCGGTTCTACGAAGGGGTGTTCGAGGAGGTCCTGGAGCTGTTCCCCTCGCGCTTCGTCCACGTCGGCGGCGACGAATGCCCCAAGGACCAGTGGCGACGGTCCCCGGCCGCCCAGGCGCGCATCAGGGAGCTGGGCCTCGCCGACGAGGACGAACTCCAGTCCTGGTTCATCCGCCACTTCGACACCTGGCTCACCGCCCGCGGCCGTCGGCTCATCGGCTGGGACGAGATCCTGGAGGGCGGCCTGGCGCGAGGGGCCGCGGTGTCCTCCTGGCGCGGATACGCGGGCGGCGTCACGGCCGCGCGGGCGGGACACGACGTCGTCATGTGCCCGGAGCAGCAGGTGTACCTGAACTTCCGGGAGGACGGCGGCGAGGACGAGCCGGTGCCCATCGGATACGTACGCACGCTGGCGGACGTCTACCGCTTCGAGCCGGTTCCGCCGCAGCTCACCGGCGACCTCGCGCGGCATGTGCTCGGCACGCAGGCCAACATGTGGACGGAGGTGACGGAGGATCAGGACCGGATCGACTACCAGATGTTCCCCCGGCTCGCGGCGTTCGCCGAGGTCGCCTGGAGCGCGCTGCCCGCCCCCGCGGACCGCGACGTCGCGGGTTTCGAGCGGCGGATGAAGGCCCACTACCGCCGACTTGACGCCCTGGGCGTCGCCTACCGGCCGCCCACCGGACCCCGCCCCTGGCAGCGACGACCCGGCGTGCTCGGACGCCCGATCGAGGGCGCGCCCCCGAACGTGTGAGGCGCGGCCGAGGTGCCCGCCGACGGCCCGACTCCCTGGAAACGTGGCCCCACATGGGCAGAACCCGTGCAAGAAGAACTGATCGGTGGAAACGTTCCGTCGGTGTCGATGTCGCCGCAAAGCGGGTCATGTCCTGGGTCGGAGGGTGAGTCTCTCCTGGCGGACCCCCGCGTCGCGGGTGGGGGAAGATGTGCCAGAGTTGCCACGTCCCTCCTGTCAGCACGTACCGTACGGCAGCACAGGTGGGGACCAGGTGGGGCAGTGGGAAGGGGCAGCCGGATTGACCACGCAGGCACCGCGGGCGGCGCAGGCCGTGACCCTGCCCGCCTCGCTGGACGAGGCCGTGGCGGCGCTCGCCGCCATGCCGGCGGCCGTTCCCGTGGCGGGCGGCACCGACCTCATGGTCGCGGTCAACTCCGGGCAGTTGCGGCCCGCCGCGCTGGTCGGACTCGGCCGCATCAGTGAGATCCGCGGCTGGCAGTACCAGGACGGCCATGCGCTGCTCGGCGCGGGCCTCACCCATGCCCGTATGGGGCGCCCCGACTTCGCCGCGCTCATCCCCGCCCTCGCGGCGGCGGCCCGCGCGGCCGGACCGCCGCACATCCGCAACGCGGGCACGCTCGGCGGCAACATCGTCTCGGCCGCGCCCACCGGCGACGCGCTTCCGGTGCTCGCCGCCCTGGAGGCCACGCTGGTCGTCGCGGGCCCCGGCGGCGCCCGCCGCGAGGTCCCGGTCTCGCATCTGCTGGCGGGCGTGGAGATGCTGCGCGGTGGTGAACTCGTCGGCTACGTACGGGTTCCGCTGCTGCACGCGCCCCAGGTCTTCCTGAAGGCGACCGGACGCACGGGCCCCGGGCGCGCGACGGCGTCCGTGGCGCTCGTCCTCGACCCGGCCCGGCGCGGGGTGCGGTGCGCGGTCGGTGCCATAGCGCCGATGCCGCTGCGCCCGCTGGAGGCCGAGCGGTGGGTCGCCCAGTTCATCGACTGGGACAACGACCGCGCGATCGCCCCCGAAGTGCTCACCGCCTTCGGGGAGTACGTCGCCACGGCGTGCGTCCCCGACGCGGAACCGGCGCAGGACGGCACCGTGCCACCGCTTCCGCCCGCCGTACTGCATCTGCGGCGCACCGTCGCCGCGCTGGCCCGACGAGCACTGGGGAGGGCGCTGTCGTGACCGACGACCAGCACCGTGAGGACGCCGCCCACGAGAGCGCCCGCGGCTCCTGGGAACGGCTGCCCCAGGGGGAGTACGACGATGGGGCCACGGCCTTCGTCCAGTTGCCCGAGGGCGGCGTCGACGCCCTCCTCGCCTCGTACAGCCCCCTGGCCGCGCCGGGCCACGGCTTCGTGCCCCCGGCGTTCCCCCCGGCCGCCGACACCTCGGGCGCCTGGGACCCGGCCGCCGGGCACGTGCACTGGCCCGACGCGAACGCCGCCACCGGTCAGGGCGGGGACGACCGGTTCACCTACGACCCCGCCGCGACCGCGCAGTGGACCATGGCGGACGCCGCGCCCGCGCAGCCGGAGCAGCCCGTCGCCGGGCATGACGTCACCGGGCAGTGGTCGATCCCCGTGGCGGACGGTGAACTCTCCGACGACTCGGGCGAGTTCAATACGTCGTCGCTGGTCGAGCAGTGGGGTCACACCCCGCCCGCGACCCTGCCGGGCGGCGCGGCGGCACCCTGGGTGACGGAACCGGCGGAACCGGCCGGACAGCCGGGACAGCCGGGACAGCCGTGGACGGACCCCGCGGGGGAGAGCGCCGTGCAGGCGCCCGTCGAGCTGCCGGAAGAGCCGTCGTACGAGGACACGCTCGCCGGTGGGGCCCCGCAGGAGCCCGAGGCGGTCCCGCAGCCGCCCGAGCCCGCCGCGCCGGTCGCCGCCGAGCAACTGCCCGAGCCCGCCGCCCCGGTCGCCGCCGAGCAACTGCCCGAGCCCGCCGCCCCGGTGGCCGCCGAGGAGACGCCCGAGCCTGCCCCCGCCCCGGACGCCGTTCCGGACCCCGTACAGGCCGTGGACCCTGAGCCGACCTCCGCACCGGCGGCGGACGCAGGCGCGGACGCGGGCGAGCCGACGCCCGAGCAGGCTCCGGCCCCCGCTCCCGAGGTCGCGCCCGAGCAGCCCGCCGCCCCCGAACCCACTCCCGAGCCCGCCCCGGAGCCGGTGCTCGAACTCGCCCCCGACGACCACCCGTTGGCCTCCTACGTCCTGCGGGTCAACGGCGCCGACCGCCCCGTCACCGACGCGTGGATCGGCGAGTCGCTGCTGTACGTGCTGCGCGAGCGGCTCGGGCTCGCCGGGGCCAAGGACGGCTGTTCGCAAGGCGAGTGCGGTGCCTGCAACGTCCAGGTCGACGGCCGCCTCGTCGCCTCCTGCCTGGTGCCCGCCGTCACCGCCGCGAGCAGCGAGGTGCGGACCGTCGAGGGGCTCGCCGTCGACGGCCACCCCTCGGACGTACAGCGGGCGCTGGCCGAATGCGGCGCCGTGCAGTGCGGGTTCTGCATCCCCGGGATGGCGATGACCGTGCACGACCTGCTGGAGGGCAACCCCGCGCCCACCGAACGCGAGACCCGCCAGGCCCTGTGCGGCAACCTGTGCCGCTGCTCGGGCTATCGCGGGGTCCTCGACGCGGTGGCCCAGGTCGCCGCCGGACGCCGGGCGCACACCGAACACACCGAGACCGAACCGGCGCAGCACACCGAGGCGGCGCAGCACACCGAGGCGGCGCCCTCCGTGTTCGACGACGCGGCCCGGAACGAGCACCCGTACGGCCAGGACGGAGGCCAGGCGTGAGCAGCGAAGCCACCACGACCACCGAGACGGCCCTGCCCGCCGCCGAGCCGCTGCCGCACGGCCTCGGCGTCAGCCTGCCGTCCACCGACATCCGCGCCAAGACCGAGGGCACGTTCCCGTACACGGCCGACCTGTGGGCCGAGGGCCTGCTGTGGGCCGCCGTGCTGCGCTCGCCGCACCCGCACGCGCGCATCGTGTCCATCGACACGCGGCACGCGCGCGAGATGCCCGGCGTCCGGGCCGTCATCACGCACGAGGACGTGCCCGGCAGCGCGCTCCTCGGCCGGGGCGCCGTCGACCGCCCGGTGTTCGCCTCCGAGGTCGTGCGCCACCACGGGGAGCCGATCGCGGCCGTCGCCGCCGACCACCCCGACACCGCGCGCATGGCCGCCGCCGCCGTCATCGTCGAGTACGAGGTGCTCGACCCGGTGACCGACCCGGAGCAGGCTTTCGAGGCCGAACCGCTGCACCCCGACGGCAATCTGATCCGCCATATCCCGCTGCGCCACGGCGACCCGGACGCGGTCGGCGAGACCGTCGTGGAGGGCCTGTACCGCATCGGCCGCCAGGACCCCGCCCCCATCGGCGCGGAGGCCGGTCTCGCCGTGCCCCGGCCCGACGGCGGGGTCGAGCTGTATCTCGCCTCCACCGACCCGCACACCGACCGCGACCGGGCCGCCGCGGTCTACGGTCTGCCACCCGAACGGGTGAAGATCGTCGTGACCGGAGTGCCCGGTGCCACCGCCGACCGGGAGGACCAGGGCTTCCAGGTCCCGCTCGGCCTGCTCGCGCTGCGCACGGGCTGCCCGGTCAAGCTGACCGTGACGCGCGAGGAGTCCTTCCTCGGGCACGTCCACCGCCACCCCACGCTGCTGCGCTACCGCCACCACGCGGACGCCGAGGGCAAGCTGGTGAAGGTCGAGGCGCAGATCCTGCTGGACGCGGGCGCGTACGCGGACACCTCAGCGGAGGCGCTCGCCGCCGCGGTGTCCTTCGCCTGCGGCCCGTACGCGGTGCCGAACGCCTTCATCGAGGGCTGGGCCGTGCGCACCAACAACCCGCCCTCCGGCCATGTCCGGGGCGAGGGCGCGATGCAGGTGTGCGCGGCGTACGAGGCCCAGATGGACAAGCTCGCCAAGAAGCTGGGCCTGGACCCGGCGGAGCTGCGGCTGCGCAACGTCATGGCGACGGGCGACGTCCTGCCCACGGGCCAGACGGTGACCTGCCCGGCACCGGTGGCCGAACTGCTGGAGGCCGTACGCGAGCACCCGCTGCCCCCGCTGCCCAAGGACACCCCCGCGGACGAGTGGCTGCTGCCCGGCGGTCTCGAGGGCGCGGGCGAGCCGGGCGCCGTGCGCCGCGGTGTCGGCTACGGCCTCGGCATGGTCCACATGCTCGGCGCGGAGGGCACCGACGAGGTCTCCACCGCGACGGTGAAGGTCCAGGACGGGGTGGCCACGGTCCTGTGCGCGGCGGTCGAGACGGGACAGGGCTTCACCACGCTGGCCCGGCAGATCGTCCAGGAGACGCTCGGCATCGACGAGGTGTACGTGGCACCGGCCGACACGGACCAGCCACCGGCGGGCGCGGGCTGCCGCAGCCGCCACACGTGGGTGTCGGGCGGGGCCGTGGAACGCGCGGCGAAGATGGTCCGCACCCAACTGCTGCAGCCACTCGCACACAAGTTCGGCATGTCGACCGAGCTGCTCCAGATCACCGACGGCAAGATCACCTCGTACGACGGCGTGCTGTCGACCACGGTCACCGAGGCGCTGGACGGCAAGGAGCTGTGGGCCACGGCGCAGTGCCGCCCGCACCCGACGGAGCCGCTGAACGAGACGGGCCAGGGCGACGCCTTCGTGGGGCTCGCGTTCTGCGCGATCCGCGCGGTGGTGGACGTGGACGTCGAACTCGGCGCGGTCCGGGTCGTGGAGGTGGCGCTCGCGCAGGACGTGGGCCGGGTGCTGAACCCGGCGCAGCTCGCCGCGCGCGTGGAGGCCGGTGTCACCCAGGGCGTGGGCATCGCGCTCACGGAGAACCTCCGTACGGCGCGCGGTCTGGTCCGCCATCCCGATCTGACGGGCTACTCCCTGCCGACGGCCCTGGACGCACCCGACATCCGGATCGTGAAGCTGATCGAGGAGCGGGACGTGGTCGCGCCCTTCGGGGCGAAGTCGGTCAGCGCGGTGCCCGTGGTGACCTCCCCGGCGGCGATCGCCTCGGCGGTCCGCGCGGCGACGGGCCGCCCGGTCAACCGGCTGCCGATCCGCCCGCAGGCGGCGGTGGTGACGACGCAGTGAGCGGCGCGGCACGGCCCTGAGGGCCATGCCGCGGCGTGCGGGGCGTAGGACCAAGGTCGCAGCGAGATCACCGTCTTCCGACAGGAGCCCGACCCCTCCGCGCCCCTTACGCTGAACAGCATGGCTGCCCCTGAACCCCGCGACAGCGACAGCGATGTCGCCGACGCTCCCGTCGTTCCCGTCGACACCCGCACCGACCCCCGAGACGCTGATGACGTGGACGGCCGCACCGGCATCCTGAGCCGCTCCCATCGGGCCCTGAGCATCGGCATCGTGTCGGTGATCCTGCTGATCGCCTTCGAGGCGACGGCCGTCGGCACGGCGATGCCGGTGGCCGCGCGGGATCTGGACGGGGTGTCGCTGTACGCCTTCGCGTTCTCCGGGTACTTCACCACGAGCCTGTTCGGCATGGTCCTGTCCGGGCAGTGGTCGGACCAGCGGGGCCCACTGGGCGCGCTGACCACGGGCATCGGCTCGTTCGCGGTGGGGCTGGTGCTGGCCGGGACGGCGGGCTCGATGTGGGTGTTCATCGCGGGCCGGGCCGTCCAGGGCCTGGGCGGCGGGCTGGTGATCGTCGCGCTGTACGTCGTCGTCGGGCGGGCCTATCCCGAGCGGCTGCGCCCGGCGATCCTGGCCGCGTTCGCGGCGGCCTGGGTCGTGCCCTCGATCGTCGGACCGCTCGCCGCGGGTGCGGTCACCGAGCACTTCGGCTGGCGCTGGGTCTTCCTCGGCATCCCGGTGCTCGTGGTGTTCCCGCTGGTGATCGCCCTGCCCCAGATACGACGGCGGGCGGGCGGCCCGGTGGGGGAGGACGCCGCCCCGGCCTCCTTCGACCGGCGGCGCATCCAGCTCGCCTTCGCCATATCGCTCGGCGCCGGGCTGCTGGAGTACGCCGCGCAGGACCTGCGCCGGCTGTCCCTGCTGCCCGCCGCCGCGGGCGCCGCGCTGCTGGTGCCCGCCGTACGGGGGCTGCTGCCGCACGGCACCTACCGGGCGGCGCGCGGGCTGCCGTCCGTGGTGCTGCTGCGCGGGGTCGCGGCGGGCTCGTTCATCGCCGCGGAGTCCTTCGTGCCGCTGATGCTCGTCACCCAGCGCGGGCTCTCCCCGACGCTGGCCGGGTTCTCCCTCGCGGCGGGCGGGCTGACCTGGGCGCTGGGCTCCTGGGTGCAGTCCCGGCCGCGCCTCGCGTCCCACCGCGAGCGGCTGATGACGGTCGGCATGGGGCTCGTGGCCGCCGCGATCGTCGCCGCGCCCAGCGTGCTCATCCCCGCCGTCCCGGTCTGGACCCTCGCCGTGGCCTGGGCGTTCGGCTGCTTCGGCATGGGCCTGGTCATCGCCGCGACCAGCGTGCTGCTGCTCCAGCTCTCCGCCCCCGAGGAGGCCGGCACCAACTCCGCGGCCCTGCAGATCTCCGACGCCCTCTCCAACGTCCTCCTCCTGGCAGCGGGCGGCGCGGCCTTCGCCGCACTCGGCGGCGGCACGATGGGCCACACCACCTCGACCACCACCGACACCACGTCCCACCCCACCGCGTTCGCGGTGGTGTTCCTGACGATGGCGGTGGTGGCCCTGGTGGGGGCGTGGGTGACGCGGCGGGTGCGGGTTCACTCCTGAGTGGTACCACTATGGCCCCACCCCGGTGGTACCGTTTTGGTATGGCTATGAACCTTCGTCTGCGCGACGACCAGCAGGAAGCCCTCAAGGAGCGTGCGGAAGCGGAGGGGCGCAGCATGCACGCCATAGTGCTCCAGGCCATCGACCGCTATCTGGAGCAGGAGGCGGACAGTGCCACGGTGCGGCGCCTGGGGGCCAAGTACGCGGCGGGACACGCCGACCTGCTGAGGCGGTTGGGGGAGTAGGTGAAGTACCTGACGGTCCAGGAGGCGCTGGAGCTGGCCGAGTTGGCGTGCGCGGGGCAGGAGGTCGCGGTGCGCGATCTCGGACTGCTCAGCTCGGCCCTTCATCGGCCGCGCTCGCAGATGTTCGGTGTCGAGGCCTATACGGACCTCTTCGAGAAGGCGGGGGCACTGCTCCAGTCGCTCGCCGCGAACCACCCCCTGGTCGACGGCAACAAGCGCATGGCGTGGATGTGCACAGTGGTCTTCCTCGACTTCGACGGAGTCGACATGATCGATGTCGACCAGGAGGAGGCGTACAAGCTGGTCATGGAGGTGGCGGCCGGGAGTCTGGAGGACGCGGGGCTGGTCGCCCAGCGGCTGAGGGCGCTGCACACGTCGGTGTGAGCTGAGTCCCATCCCCGAGTGACCCCGTGCCGTTCGTACGAGGGCATTGCCGGGGCGCCGGTAGGGTGGCCCGGTTGTCCTACGTAGCCCAGCACAACGAACCCGGAGACCGTGACCACTACAGCCGCCTCCACCTCCCATCACCTCTCTCCCGCCTTCCCCGGCCGCGCCCCCTGGGGCACCGCGAACAAGCTGCGTGCCTGGCAGCAGGGCGCGATGGAGAAGTACATCCAGGAACAGCCCCGGGACTTCCTGGCGGTCGCCACCCCCGGCGCCGGCAAGACGACCTTCGCACTGACGCTCGCCTCCTGGCTGCTCCACCACCATGTGGTGCAGCAGGTGACCGTGGTCGCGCCCACCGAGCATCTGAAGAAGCAGTGGGCGGAGGCGGCGGCCCGGGTCGGGATCAAGCTCGACCCCGAGTACAGCGCCGGACCGCTCGGCCGGGAGTACCACGGCGTCGCCGTCACCTACGCGGGCGTCGGCGTCCGGCCCATGCTGCACCGCAACCGCGTCGAGCAGCGCAAGACCCTCGTCATCCTCGACGAGATCCACCACGCCGGCGACTCCAAGTCCTGGGGCGAGGCCTGCCTGGAGGCGTTCGAACCCGCGACCCGCCGACTCGCCCTCACCGGTACGCCGTTCCGCTCCGACACCAACCCCATCCCCTTCGTCGCGTACGAGGAGGGCAACGACGGGATCCGGCGCTCCGCCGCCGACTACACCTACGGATACGGCTCCGCGCTCGCCGACAACGTCGTGCGACCCGTCATCTTCCTCTCCTACAGCGGCAACATGCGCTGGCGCACCAAGGCGGGCGACGAGATCGCCGCCCGGCTCGGCGAACCCATGACCAAGGACGCCGTCAGCCAGGCCTGGCGCACCGCCCTCGACCCGCGCGGCGACTGGATGCCCAGCGTGCTGCGCGCCGCCGACGAGCGGCTGACCGAGGTCCGCAGAGCCATACCGGACGCGGGCGCCCTCGTCATCGCCAGCGACCAGGACTCGGCCCGCGCCTACGCCAAGCTGATCCGCGACATCACCGGGCACAAGGCGACCCTCGTCCTGTCCGACGACTCCGGCGCCTCCGACCGCATCGACGAGTTCAGCCACGGCACCGACCGCTGGATGGTCGCGGTGCGCATGGTGTCCGAGGGCGTCGACGTGCCCCGGCTCGCCGTCGGGGTGTACGCGACGACCATCTCCACCCCGCTCTTCTTCGCCCAGGCCGTCGGCCGCTTCGTACGGTCGCGGCGGCGCGGCGAGACCGCCTCCGTCTTCCTGCCCACGGTCCCCGACCTGCTGACCTTCGCAGGCGAGATGGAGGTCGAGCGCGACCACGTCCTCGACAAGCCGAAGAAGGGGGGCGAGGAGGACCCGTACGCCGAGGAGGACAAGCTCCTCCAGGAAGCCGAGAAGCAGCAGGACGAGGACACCGGCGAACAGGACATGCTGCCCTTCGAGGCGCTGGAGTCCGACGCCGTCTTCGACCGGGTCATGTACAACGGCGCCGAGTTCGGCATGCAGGCCCACCCGGGCAGCGAGGAGGAGCGGGACTACCTCGGCATCCCGGGCCTGCTGGAGCCCGAACAGGTGCAGTTGCTGCTCCAGAAGCGGCAGGCCCGGCAGATCGCGCACAGCCGCAAGAAGCCGGACACGGACGCCGATCTGCTCGAACTGCCCGCCGAGCGGCGCCCGGTGGTCACCCACAAGGAACTCCTCGAACTGCGCAAGCAGCTCAACACGATGGTCGGCGCGTACGTCCACCAGAGCGGCAAGCCGCACGGCGTCATCCACACCGAGCTGCGCCGGGTGTGCGGCGGCCCGCCGAGCGCCGAGTGCACCGCGGGCCAGTTGCGCCAGCGGATCGCCAAGGTCCAGGAGTGGGCCACACGCATGCGGTGAGGTGCGCCCGACGCAGGCGCGCGCCCCGCGCAGGGGCGCGCGCCGCTTCCATACCCGAGCAAATCGAAGCAGTACGTACCAGCCACTGACCGGATTCTGGACCGAGCCTTCCGCTGAGCGAACCGGCTCGCGTACTGTCACGCTGCGCACGCCCCGTGGCAGCGTCGCCGCGGAGCGCAGCCGAACAGCGACTGAGCTCGGGATCTCCCCCGGGCCGCCAGCCAACCGGTGGCCTTCTGGCGCGTCGCCGACGGGACTCGGCGGCGCATCCGCCGCGAAAGAGACCGCCGACTCACCACCGAAGGAGTGGGCGTCGTGACCGCGGAGACCTCCCAGACGCTCGACCGGGGCCTCAGGGTTCTCAAGCTGCTCGCCGACACCGACCACGGCCTGACCGTCACCGAGTTGTCCACCAGGCTGGGCGTCAACCGGACCGTGGTCTACCGGTTGCTCGCCACCTTGGAGCAGCACTCTCTCGTCCGCCGCGACCTGGGGGGCCGCGCCCGGGTGGGGCTCGGCGTGCTGCGCCTGGGCCGCCAGATGCATCCGCTGATACGGGAGGCGGCCCTGCCCGCGCTGCGGGCGCTCGCGGAGGACGTCGGCGCGACCGCGCACCTCACCCTCGTCGACGGTACGGACGCGCTGGCCGTCGCCGTGGTCGAGCCGACCTGGACCGACTACCACGTGGCCTACCGCCCGGGGTTCCGGCATCCGCTCGACCGAGGAGCGGCCGGCCGTGCGATCCTGGAGGCGCGTCGGCAGCCGGTGAGCGAGCCCGGATACACGCTCACGCACGGGGAGTTGGAGACGGGCGCGAGCGGCGCGGCGGCACCGCTGCTCGGGGTGACCGGGGTCGAGGGCAGCGTCGGCGTCGTGATGCTCTCGGAAGCGGTGCCGGACACGGTGGGGCCGCGGGTGCGGGAGGCGGCACGGGAGGTGGCCGAGGCGCTGCGCTGAGCGCCCCGCCGCCGTCCTCGACCCCCGCCGACGTCCCCGTCTCACACCGTCAACGCCCGCAACTCCTGTCGTCCGGCCGGTACTTCAGCCGGTCCGAAGCGGGCAGACTCGACCCATGACAGCAGAGACGGACCTTCGGGAACGGGCGGCTCGGCTCGCGGACGAGGCCGCCCGCGCCGCGGGCGTCCACCTGCGTACCGTGCACGACGTCACCGGCCTCGCCGCCGTGGCCGACTACTTCAGCGACGTCTGGCGGACCCCGCGGCACGCCCCGCCGCTGCCCGCGGAGGAGCTGCACAGCCTGGTGCACGCGGGCGGGGCCGTGCACGCCGCGTACACCGCCGACGGTGACCGGCTCGCCGGGGCCTGCGTCGCCGTCTTCGGCCCGCCCGCCGCCGCGGACGCGTACTCCCTGGTGGCGGCGGCCGACCGCGGCGTCGGGTACGCCGTCAAGCAGACGCAGCGCGTCTGGGCCCTGGAGCACGGCGCCCGCACGCTGCGCTGGACCTTCGACCCGCTGGTGGGCCGCAACGCCCGCTTCAACCTGGTCAAGCTGGGCGCGACCGGCACGGAGTACCTGGTCGACTTCTACGGTCCGATGGCCGACGGGGTGAACGACGGCGACGAGAGCGATCGGCTGACCGTGACCTGGGACCTGACGGCACCCCGGAGCCCGTCCGCGCACGGTGACCCCACCGCCGCCGACTTCGCCGGAGCGGGGGAGACCCGCACGGCCCCGGACGGCGCCCCGCTCGTACGGCGTGCCCACGACGGACGGCGCCTGTGGTGCCGTGTCCCCGACGACATCGTCACCCTGCGCGCCGCCGACGCGGCCCTCGCCCGGCGCTGGCGCCATGCCCTCCGCGAGGTCCTCACCGAGGCCTTCGCCGAGGGGTTCCGCGCGACGGCCATGTCCCGGGACGGCTGGTACACCCTCACCCGCCCCGACGAAGCGAAGCCCGCTGGCTCCGCGGTCTGACCGGCGCCCGGCCGCGGCGCGCGCTCACGTTAGATTGACTCCGTGCTCTCTCGCCTCTCACGCCCCAAGGCCGTCGCCCTCTGTGCCCTGCCCGTCGTGGCCCTGCTCGCCACGGCGGCTCTCGCGCCGCTGCCGTTCTCCGTGGCGCAGCCCGGTATGACGGCGAACGTCCTCGGCGAGAACAAGGGCGCCCCCGTGATCACGATCAGCGGGGCGCCCACCCGTACGACCAAGGGCCAGTTGCGGATGACGACCATCGTGGCCACGGGCCCCGACGTGCGCGTCCACCTCGGTGACGTGATCGACGGCTGGAACCGTACGGACCGCGCGGTGATGCCACGCGACGCGGTCTACCCGAGCGGCAACAACCTCCAGGAGATCGAGCGGCACAACACCGAGCAGATGAAGCAGTCCCAGGACGCGGCGACCCGGGCGGCGCTGAAGTACCTGAAGCTCAGCGACAAGGACGTCAAGGTCACCCTGAAGCTCGCGGACGTCGGCGGCCCCAGCGCGGGCCTGCTGTTCACGCTCGGCATCATCGACAAGCTGCAGGGCGACGGCCACGGCGGTGACCTCACGGGCGGTCGTACCGTCGCCGGTACGGGCACCATCGACGCGTCCGGCCGGGTGGGCGCGGTCGGCGGGGTGGCCCTGAAGACCCAGGCCGCCTACCGCGACGGCGCGAGCGTCTTCCTGGTCCCGAGGGCGGAGTGCACCGACGCGAAGGCGGAACTGCCGAAGGGCCTGCGCCTGGTCCCGGTGACGACGCTCAAGAGCGCCGTCGACGCGCTGGTGTCCCTGGAGAAGGGGACGGGCACGGTACCGACCTGCTGACGTACTAGCAGGCGACGGCGGGCCGAGGTGCCGAGGCCATCCGCAGGCCGACCTCCACCAGCGTCCAGCCGAGACGTACGCGCAGGTCGCGCGGTTGCCTGGCCGTCTCGGCGAGGTGATCGGCGTCGGCCTGGGCGCGGAGGTCGGCGGCGCGGGCGTGGTGCAGGGCGAGGCGGGTGTCGGTGTTCATCGTCGTTGCCTTTCGGTCGTGTCAGTCCGTGTCGGTCCGTGCGGTTCGATACGTGCAATCCGCTCAATCCGTGCGATCCGCACGGTCGCGTCAGTCCGTGGCGAGGGGGAAGGCGTGCGTGTGGATGCGTACGCGCGTGGCCTGCGGGTCGTCCTCGGTGGCGGGCAGATCGCGGTACTCGTCGATGAGCGCGTGCATCTTCAGGACGAGTTCGCGGGTCAGCTCCGGCGTCAGCCGTAGCGTCGCGCTGCTCATGTCCCCGGCGTGGTTCCACTCCTCCGGCAAGGTGTGGCGGTTGCCCAGCCAGGTCGACAGATCGCGCATCTGTGTGGTCGCGGCCTCGTGGAGGTAGAGGGCCGCGGCGCCGCGTACCTCCGGGTTCTCGTCCTGGAGGAGGGCGTCGTCGAGGCGCAGGCCCCGGTGCACCGCCTTCCACCACCGCTCCCGGCCCTTGCATCGCTCCGGCGCGTCCTCCACGAAGCCGTGCGCGGCGAGCTGGCGCAGGTGGTAGCTGGTCGAACCGCTCGACTCGCCCAGCTTCTGCGCCAGTTGGGACGCGGTGGCCGGTCCGTCGAAGCGCAGGGAGTCGAGCAGCCGCATGCGCAGCGGATGCGCGAGTCCGCGCAGCGAGCGGGCGTCGAGTTCACGGACCTGAGAGTTCTGGGGCTCGTTCATGGGTCCGAAGATAGCGTTGCAAAGAACTCGTTGCAACGGGTTCTTTGCAACCAATCCTTTGGAACTCGCGCCGCCCCAACTCGGCGGCGTCAGCGCCCCATTGGAGCTAAAGCCGTCCCTGGTCCTCCGCCGCCTGCTGCACCAGCGGGATGATCCGCAGCGGTACGGCGTTCTCCATGACGATCGCCGTGGAGGCCCGCACGATGCCCTCGAACCCGACGACCCGGTCGATCACCCGCTGCAGATCCGCGTTCGACCGCGCCACCAGACGGCACAGCATGTCCCCGGTGCCCGTGGTGGTGTGCAGTTCGAGCACCTCGGGGACGGTCGCCAGATGGGCCCGTACCTCCGTGCCCTGCCCCTGCCGGATCTCCAGCGTCGCGAACGCCGTGACCGGATAGCCGAGCGCCGCCGGGTCCACCTGCGGCCCGAAGCCGCGGATCACCCCCTTCGACTGCAGCCGGTCCAGCCGCGCCTGCGCGGTGCCGCGCGCGACCCCGAGCCGCCGGGACATCTCCAGCACGCCGATCCGCGGCTCTTGCGCCAGCAGCACGATGAGCCGGGCATCCAGATGATCGATCGCCATACCGCTCCCGCCATGGTCATCCTGTACAGATCGCCCGCCGATGCGGGCGTAGTGCTGAACAGAGTGCCCAGTGGATGCGCAAACTATTGCGCACCTTGCGGACGCGAGTGAGGCTGCCGCTATGACGCAGACCACACAGCACACCCCCGGCACCGCGCGCGAGGCAGACCCCTTCCCGGTCAAGGGAATGGACGCGGTCGTCTTCGCCGTGGGCAACGCCAAGCAGGCGGCTCACTACTACTCCACCGCCTTCGGCATGACGTTGGTCGCCTACTCCGGGCCCGAGAACGGCAGCCGCGAGACCGCGAGTTACGTGCTGGAGAACGGCTCCGCCCGGTTCGTCTTCACCTCGGTCATCAAGCCCTCGACCGAGTGGGGCGCCTTCCTGTCCGAGCACGTGGCCGAGCACGGCGACGGCGTGATCGACCTCGCCATCGAGGTCCCGGACGCGCGCGCCGCGTACGCCTACGCCATCGAGCAGGGCGCCCACTCGGTCGAGGAGCCGCACGAGGTGAAGGACGAGCACGGCGTCGTCGTCCTGGCCGCGATCGCCACCTACGGCAAGACCCGCCACACCCTGGTCGAGCGCTCCGGCTACGACGGCCCGTACCTGCCGGGCTACGTCGCCGCCGCCCCGATCGTGGAGCCCCCCGCCCGCCGCACCTTCCAGGCGGTCGACCACTGCGTCGGCAACGTCGAGCTGGGCCGCATGAACGAGTGGGTCGGCTTCTACAACAAGGTCATGGGCTTCACGAACATGAAGGAGTTCGTGGGCGACGACATCGCGACCGAGTACAGCGCGCTGATGTCCAAGGTCGTCGCGGACGGCACGCTCAAGGTCAAGTTCCCGATCAACGAGCCCGCCATCGCCAAGAAGAAGTCCCAGATCGACGAGTACCTGGAGTTCTACGGCGGCGCGGGTGTCCAGCACATCGCGCTCAACACGAACGACATCGTCGAGACGGTACGGACGATGAAGGCGGCCGGGGTGCGGTTCCTGGACACGCCGGACTCGTACTACGACACCCTCGGCGAGTGGGTCGGCGACACCCGCGTCCCGATCGAGACCCTGCGCGAGCTGAAGATCCTCGCCGACCGCGACGAGGACGGCTATCTGCTGCAGATCTTCACCAAGCCGGTCCAGGACCGCCCGACGGTCTTCTTCGAGATCATCGAGCGCCACGGCTCCATGGGCTTCGGCAAGGGCAACTTCAAGGCCCTCTTCGAGGCCATCGAGCGCGAGCAGGCCAAGCGCGGCAACCTGTAACCCGCGCCGTACGCCACCCGCCGGGCGATGCCTTCGCCGCATCGCCCGGCGGCGACGGGCTTCACAGCGCCGCCCCCGGGTGCGACGCTTGAGATCATGAGCCGTATCGAAGCCCCGCGCGACGACGTCACGGGCGACCTCGTCAGCCGCCTGTGCGACGGTCTGCCCGCCGAGGCCGTCCTCACCGACCCCGACATCACGGCCTCGTACGCGAACGACATGGCGAGCTTCTGCGCGGCCGGCGCCCCGGCCGTCGTCGTGCTGCCGCGCACCGTCGAAGAGGTCGAGCACATCATGCGGACCGCCACCGCCCTGCGCGTCCCGGTCGTCCCGCAGGGTGCCCGCACCGGCCTGTCGGGCGCGGCCAACGCCTCCGACGGCTGCATCGTGCTCTCGCTGACCAGGATGGACCGCATCCTGGAGATCAACCCGGTCGACCGCATCGCCGTCGTCGAACCCGGTGTCGTCAACGCCACGCTCTCCCGCGCGGTGTCCGAACACGGCCTCTTCTACCCGCCGGATCCCTCCAGTTGGGAGACGTGCACCATCGGCGGCAACATCAGCACCGCGTCCGGCGGACTGTGCTGCGTCAAGTACGGGGTGACGGCCGAGTACGTCCTCGGACTCGACGTCGTCCTGGCCGACGGCCGCCTGCTGTCCACCGGCCGCCGTACGGCCAAGGGCGTCGCCGGATACGACCTCACCCGGCTCTTCGTCGGCGCCGAGGGCTCGCTCGGCATCGTCGTACGCGCCACCCTCGCACTGAAGCCCCGCCCACCCCAGCAGCTCGTCCTGGCCGCCGAGTTCGCCTCCGCTGCCGCCGCCTGCGAGGCCGTGTGCCGGATCATGGACGGAGGGCATGTGCCCTCCCTGCTCGAACTCATGGACCGCACCACCGTCAAGGCCGTCAACGAACTGACGCGCATGGGCCTGCCCGAGACCACCGAGGCGCTGCTGCTCGCCGCCTTCGACACCGCGGACCCGGCGGCGGACCTCGCCGCGGTCGGCGCGCTGTGCGAGGCCGCGGGCGCCACCCAGGTGGTCCCGGCCGACGACGCCGCCGAGTCCGAACTCCTGCTCCAGGCACGGCGGTTGTCGCTGCCCGCGCTGGAGGCGACCGCGGGCACGACGATGATCGACGACGTGTGCGTACCGCGCTCCCGGCTCGGCGAGATGATCGAGGGCGTCGAACGCATCGCGGAGAAGTACCGGCTCACCATCGGTGTCTGCGCCCACGCGGGCGACGGTAACACCCACCCGGTCGTCTGCTTCGACGCGCAGGACCCCGACGAAACCCGGCGCGCCCGCGAGTCGTTCGACGAGATCATGGCGCTCGGCCTGGAACTCGGCGGCACGATCACCGGCGAACACGGCGTGGGCATCCTGAAGAAGGAGTGGCTGGCCCGCGAGATCGGGCCGGTGGGCGTGGAGTTGCAGCAAGCGGTCAAGCAGGTCTTCGACCCGCTGGGCATCCTCAACCCGGGCAAGCTCTTCTGACCTCCGGGGTCGCCCGGACAGGGGCGGGTACGGGCGGTCCGCCCCTGACAGGTGCGCGGGTCTGATAGATGTGGAGGCCGACCCAACCCCCCGAGCAGATACGGGACGACGGACATGAGCGCCCCAACCCCGGCACCCGGTGACGACAGGCCCCGCGAGGGGTACTACCCGGACCCATCCATCCCTGGATATGTCCGGTACTGGAACGGCGCCTCCTGGGTGCCGGGCACCAGCAGGCCGGCGCCCACCGACGGCCGCCCGCTGCCCCCGCCGCCCGGCGTGCGGCCCGCGCAGCCCTCGGTGGAGGAGACCGGGCCGCACTTCTTCGACGAGGACGAGCCCGCCCAGGTGACGGCCGAGGACGAGCCCGGAGGCGGCCGGGAACCGGCCTCCGCCTGGGGCGCCGAGCCCGCCCGGCAGTCCGGCTTCGGCGGCGCCCCGGACCACCGGGTGGCCTGGGGTGCGCCCCAGGGCGCCGACCCGCGCCTCCCGCTCGTGAGCGCCCCCGAGGACGCGGCGCCCCGGACGGACGGCACGGCGACGATCCCGCCCGCCGACTCCCCGGCCCCGGACGGCACCGTCGTCTTCCGCAGGCCGTCGCGCGCCGAGGGTTCCGCCGGTACCGAGGGCCCCGCCCCTTCCGACGGCACCATGAAGTTCCGTGCGCTCTCCCCGCGCACGGGGGAGCAGGGCGGAAGCACACGGGCGGCCGGTTCCGGTACGGGGCAGCCCGCCGATCCGCGTCCGGCGAGCGCGGCCCCCGAGACACCGGAGCCCGCCCCGCGGAGGGCCGCGTCCCCGCCCGCGCGGCCCTCGGTGGACCTGCCGGCCCAGCAGTCCGTCGGCTCGCACCCGCCTCCGGCCGTCCCCGGCTTCCCCCGGCAGGCCGCCGCCTCGCCCGCCATGCCCGAGCCCGGCGAGCAGCGGCCGACCTCCTGGGCGCAGCAGGTGCAGCACCTCGCGAGTCCGGCCGCCGACGAGCAGCCCGTCGCCCCGTGGAAGCCCCCGGTGGAGGACCCGTTCCAGGCCGCCGCCCGCGCCCAGGCCTCGGCCCGGCCCGCGGGCCTCGGCAGACGGCTGGCCGCAAGGCTGCTCGACACCCTGGTCCTGGCGCTGGCCACGGGCGCGGTCGCGGTGCCGCTCGGCACCAAGGCGATCGACCATGTCAATGCCAAGCTCGACGCGGCCAGGCTGTCCGGGGAGACGGTCACGGTGTGGCTGCTCGACGGCACGACCTCGGTGTATCTCGCCGTCGTGCTCGCCGTGTTCCTCGGCTTCGGCGTCCTCTACGAGGCGCTGCCCACGGCCCGTTGGGGCCGCACGCTCGGCAAGAAGCTGTGCGGCCTCCAGGTGCGGGACATCGAGGGCCATGAGCCGCCGCGCTTCGGCAAGGCGCTGGTCCGCTGGCTCGTCTACGGCGTGCCCGGTCTGCTGCTCGTCGGGGTCGTCGGCGTGCTGTGGTGTGTGTTCGACCGGCCCTGGCGCCAGTGCTGGCACGACAAGGCCGCACACACGTTCGTATCGGGCTGACCCGGACGGACCTGTACGGATGCGGAGTCGGGGGGTTCGGGGTCGACTCGGGCCATGAGCACCGAACCGCCGCCCCCTGGCCCCGAGGGCTACCCGGACCCCGACCCGTCCAGACGACAGCAGCCCCCGCCCGGCGGCTGGCCGCCCCACGGAGGCGCTCCTCCACCGGGCGGCGAACCCCCGTACGGTGAGCCACCCCCCGGCCGCGAACCCCCGTACGGCGCACCACCCCCCGGCGGTCAACCTCCGTACGGCGCACCACCCCCTGGTTCCGGAGGCCCGTACTCAGGCGGCCCGTACGGGGGTGGACCGTACGGGGGCGGCCCGTACTCGGGTGGGCCCTACGGCGACAGGAGCCCCCTCGCCGGAATGCCCCCGCTCGCCGACAGCCTCAAGCGCGTGATCGCGAGGGTCATCGACATGATCCTCGTCGGGATCGTCGTCTGGCTGTTGTCCCTGGCGTTCCACCAGACCAACTACAACGTCAGCTACGACCAGATCCAGGCCAGCAGGTCCATCGGGCAGTCGGTGATCGCCGCTATCCTCTACACCGCCTACGACACCTACCTGATCAGCAAGAACGGGCAGACCGTCGGCAAGAAGCTGATGAACCTGCGGGTGGCCAATCTCGCCGACGGCGCCACCCCGTCCCTGCAGACCTCGCTGATCCGCGCGGCGGTGCTGTGGCTCCCGTTCGCGTTCTGCTGCGCCATCGTCTGGACCATCATCTGCGGTGGCTGGAGCTTCTTCGACCGGCCCTACAAGCAGGGTCTGCACGACAAGGCGGCCAGGACCGTGGTGGTCAGCACGGCGTGAACGGGCGCTGAGCGCAAGGGCGGTGGTGTCCGCGTCAGCCGGCGGGTTCGCAGGTCATGGACCCGCCGGTTCGCAGGTCATGGACCCGCCGGTTCGCGTACGGACTCGGTGCGCGAGCCGGAGCCGACGGACGCCCCCGGACGGACGGCCTCGGCGGGCTGTCCGGCCGCGGCCGACGCGGACTTCGGCAAAGGGACCGTCATGGCGACGAGCAGCCCGAGCGCGAGCGCCGCGAGAGCGATCACGGCGATACCCAGGCCCGAACTCGTCTGCGACAGCAGCAACATGGCGAGGGTCGAGAAGATCACGGTGGAGGAGCCGTAGGCGAGCTGTGCGGAGGTCGGACGAGGCATGGCCATTCCTCGGGGTGGGGTGGCCTCCCCCCGTGCCTCACGCTGTGGGGGAGGAAGCGGACACTGATGAGGCAAGTGGTGCGCAAGCGGCCTGGCTGTGAATCGTGGGGTGACAACGGTGTCGACAACGCAATCCATCGCCATTCCAGCGGTTCACCCGTCAACTCTATTCGCCTGCATGCCCGAACGGAACGGCTGGTAAGCGTGACCTAACCCACGGTGCCGGTGCACAGGGGGCGCACGGAGTCATGCGATCCGCCAACCGGACCTATGCGCGCGCCGGTTGACAGGGGACTATGCCGTCCACCCGGCAACACCCCGACGCCTTAGTGCACTTGACCAGTCCAAGTCAAGATCTGTCTTTTCTTCTAAACCTCCGGTCAAATGTCGTCACTTGGCATACGCGTGCCCCACGCGCGGACCGTTCCCTGTCCGGGACCTCCTCTTCCGCGCGATCGGACGCGCCGGGGAGGAATTCATCAAGTGAACAGTAGAACCTGGACGTTCAGAGCGGCTGCGATAGGTGTGACCCTTGCGGCCGCCTCGGCCACGTTCACCACCTTCGCGGTGGCGGCGGCGAACGCCACCACGAAGCCTGCCGCCGTGAACCGGCACGACCCGCAGCCGGAGAAGCAGCGGACGCACGACTTCGGCAGTCCGCTCAGCAAGACCCAGGACGCGCAGCGCGAAGAGGCCCTCAAGCAGGTCATCGCCGGCCAGGCGAAGGTCAAGGACCAGGACGGTTCGAAGGTCGTCCAGCTCAAGGGCAAGAAGGGCCACGGCAAGTACGTCGAGCTGGGCCGCGAGAAGACCGACAAGATCTTCACGATCCTGGTCGAGTTCGGTGACAAGATCAGCGAGTACGGCGGCACGCCCGGCCCGCTGCACAACCAGATCGCCGCGCCCGACCGTGCGAAGGACAACAGCACGGACTGGAAGGCGGACTACGACCAGAAGCACTACCAGGACCTGTACTTCGGCACCGGCAAGGACACCGAGTCGCTGAAGAAGTACTACGAGAAGCAGTCCTCGGGCCGCTACTCGGTCGACGGCGAAGTGACCGACTGGGTCAAGGTCCCCTACAACGAGGCCCGTTACGGCTCCAACGAGGCCGGCGACGCCGCCGCCTGGTACGCGGTCCAGGACGGCGTCAACGCCTGGGTCGCCGAGCGCAAGGCCGAGGGCATGACCACGGACGAGATCCGTGCCGAACTCGCCAAGTTCGACCAGTGGGACCGCAACGACTACGACGGCGACGGCGACTTCAACGAGCCCGACGGTTACATCGACCACTTCCAGATCGTGCACGCGGGCGAGGACGAGTCCGCGGGCGGCGGCGCCCAGGGCGACGACGCCATCTGGGCCCACCGCTGGTTCGCGTTCGGCACCGACGCCGGCCTGACCGGCCCGGAGGGCAACAAGCTCGGCGGCACCCAGATCGGCGACACCGGCATCTGGGTCGGCGACTACACCATCCAGCCGGAGAACGGCGGACTCGGCGTCTTCGCCCACGAGTACGGCCACGACCTCGGCCTGCCGGACGAGTACGACACCAACGGCGGCGAGAACTCCACCGGCTTCTGGACGCTGATGTCGTCCGGTTCCTGGCTGGGCACGGGCAGGGAGGCCATCGGCGACCTGCCCGGCGACATGAACGCCTGGGACAAGCTCAAGCTGGGCTGGCTCAACTACGACACGGCCAAGGCCGGCGAGAAATCCTCGCACAAGCTGGGCCTGGCCGAGTACAACACCAAGGACAAGCAGGCGCTGGTCGTCTCGCTGCCCGACAAGGCCGTCACCACCGAGGTGGTCACCCCCGCCCAGGGCGCCACCCAGTGGTGGAGCGGCAGCGACGACGATCTGCGCAGCACGCTGACCCGCTCGGTCGACCTCACCGGCAAGTCCTCGGCCACGCTGTCCCTGGACGGCTGGTACGACATCGAGTCCGACTACGACTGGCTCTACACCGAGGTGTCGACCGACGGCGGCGCCAACTGGACCGCCATCGACGGCACGGTGAACGGCCAGCCGATCCCGCGCGACGCCAGCGACAAGCCGGGTCTGACCGGTTCGACCGACGCGTACGCGAAGCTGTCGTACCCGCTGGACGCCTACGCGGGCAAGAAGATCGACGTGCGCTTCCGCTACCAGACGGACGGCGGTGTGGCGCTCAAGGGCTTCGCAGCCGACCAGATCGCGGTGACCGCGGACGGCACGACCCTCTTCTCCGACGACGCGGAGAGCGAGGACCCGGCGTGGACGGCGGACGGCTTCTCCCGTATCGGCGCGTCCTTCACCAAGGACTACGAGCAGTACTACATCGCCGAGAACCGTCAGTACGTGTCGTACGACAAGACCCTGAAGACCGGCCCGTACAACTTCGGCTTCTCGACGACCCGTCCGGACTGGGTCGAGCACATCCCCTACCAGAACGGTCTGCTGATCTGGAAGTGGGACACCTCGCAGGCGAACAACAACACCGGCGTGCACAAGGGCACCGGCAAGATCCTGCCGGTCGACGCGCACCCGGCGGCGCTGAAGTGGACCGACGGCACGCTGCTGCGCAACCGGTTCCAGGCGTACGACTCGACGTTCACCCTGGAGCCCACCGACGCGATCACGCTGCACAAGGCGGACGTGCCGGTGACGATCAAGTCGCAGAAGGGGGTGTCGGTCTTCAACGACCACACCAACACCTACTACGACGAGTCGAACCCGACCGGTGGTGTCAAGGTCACTGACACCAACACCAAGATCGAGATCAAGAACATGGCCAAGGACGGCTCCACGGTCGACCTCAAGGTGGGCCCCGCGGTGAAGTAATCCGCATCGTCGCAGGTCAGAAGCGTATCGGCGGTGACCCCTGGCGGGTCGCCGCCGATCGTGTTCAGATGCCGCTGTGGCTCTCTCAGAGGCACCACCGGGTCTCACAGGAGGGTGACGCGCATGGCCGTAGGAGGCTTCTGCAAGCTGCCGAGCGGCAACGTGGTGGTGGCGCTGAACCTGCCCGGCCCAGGAGCGGGCGACGGCGCGGTGCGCTTCCTCGTACTGGCCCGCAACCGGGCCCGCGCCCTGACGCGGCTGCGCAACCTCGGGCTGCGCGCGGTCTATCTCCGCGGCAACGCGGCACCGCCGACCCCCGACGAGATCACCGCGGTCCTCCACCACCCCGACCACCTGGTCTGGCGCACGGCCCCCGCCGCCGCGTCCCCGGAGCTGACCGAGGAGCTGTGGCACCCGATCAGGGCCCTGCTGCGCAAGCCCACGACCCGGACATGACCGGTGACCGGGGAGACCGGTCAGACGACCGGCTTGCCCGACAGCTCCACGCCCGCCGAGCGCAGCTCCTGAAGCGCCCGCTCTGTGGTGTCCTCGGCCACTCCGGCGGTCAGATCCAGCAGGACCTGCGTGCGAAAGCCCTGCCGCACCGCGTCCAGAGCGGTCGCGCGCACACAGTGGTCGGTGGCGATCCCCACCACGTCCACCTCGTCGATCTCCCGCTCCCGCAGCCAGTCGCCCAGCGCCACCCCGTTCTCGTCGACGCCCTCGAACCCGCTGCACGCGGCCGAGTACGCCCCCTTGTCGAACACGGCGTCGACACTGCCGGAGGCGACGGCCGGGGCGAAGTTCGGATGGAAGCCCACGCCCTCGGTGCCCGCCACGCAGTGCGCGGGCCAGGAGCGGACGTAGTCCGGGTCGTCGGCGAAGTGGCCACCGGGGGCGATGTGATGATCACGGGTGGCGACGACATGGCGGTACCCGGCGGGAGCCTGCCCGATCAGCTCCGTGATCGCGGCGGCCACATCGGCGCCGCCGGACACCGCGAGGCTGCCGCCTTCGCAGAAGTCGTTCTGCACATCTACGACGATCAGGGCGCGGCGCATGGTCGGTGTCCTTCGGCTCGGCGGTGCTCGGGTGGGGCTTCGCGGGTGGGACGGGCGGGGCAGGTCGTGTCGTGTCGCGTCGGGTGCGCGGGCACGCTGCCGTTGCATTCCCGCGGGTGGCCGGTTCATGCCCCGTGGGACCCGCGGGCCCGAGCCCACACCCCGCCCTTACTCACCTCCAGGGTGCCAAGAGGGGCGTCGGGCAAGGGCCGGGCGTACGCCGTACGCGTCAGAGGTACTCGGTCGGAAGCACCGGCTCGCCGCGGGAGAGCTGGGTCGCCGACAGCGGCAGGCGGTCGCGTACGGCGGCATGGCGGTCGCGGGCGACGTCCAGCGGCTCGCGGGCCACGACCTGGCCGGCCTTGACCAACTGGACCAGCAACTGGTGGTCCGCCAGCTCGGGCGGCACCGGACCGGTGCCGACGACCTCGGCCTCGGCCACCCCGTGCTCGTCCACGCGCCGCGCCGCCCACTTGCGCCCGCCGACGGAGGTCTTGCCGCCGGTCGTCTTCTTCGCCACCGGCAGCAGCGGGGCCTTCGGGTCCGCGGACTCGGCGCGGGCGACCAGCTTGTAGACCATCGAGCAGGTCGGATGGCCCGACCCCGTCACCAGTTGGGTCCCGACGCCGTACGCGTCCACGGGCGCCGCCGCCAGCGAGGCGATCGCGTACTCGTCCAGGTCCGAGGTCACGACGATCTTCGTCTCGGTCGCGCCCAGCCGGTCGAGCTGCTGCCGCACCCGGTGCGCGACCAGCAGCAGATCGCCGGAGTCGATCCGGACGGCGCCCAGCTCGGGCCCGGCGATCTCGACGGCCACCCGCACGGCCTCGGCGACGTCGTAGGTGTCCACGAGCAGCGTGGTGTCCCGGCCCAGCGAGTCGACCTGGGCGCGGAAGGCGTCCCGCTCGGTGTCGTGCAGCAGCGTGAAGGCGTGGGCGGACGTCCCGACCGTCGGGATGCCGTAGCGGAACCCGGCGGCCAGGTCGGAGGTGGTCTCGAAGCCGCCGACGTAGGCGGAGCGCGCGGCGGCCACGGCGGCCAGCTCATGGGTGCGCCGGGCGCCCATCTCGATCAGTGGCCGGCCTCCGGCGGCCGAGGACATCCGGGAGGCGGCGGCGGCCACGGCGGAGTCGTGGTTGAGGATCGACAGGATCACGGTCTCCAGGAGCACGCACTCCGCGAAGCTGCCCTCGACCCGCAGGATCGGCGAGCCCGGGAAGTACACCTCGCCCTCGGGGTAGCCCCAGATGTCGCCGCTGAAGCGGTACGAGGCCAGCCACTGCAGGGTCGCGTCGTCGACGACCCGGCGCTCGCGCAGGAAGCCGAGGAGGCCCGCGTCGAAGCGGAAGTTCTCCACCGCGTCCAGGACCCGCCCGGTGCCCGCCACGACGCCGTAGCGACGGCCCTCGGGCAGCCGCCGTGTGAAGACCTCGAACACGGACCGCCGCTCGGCGGTGCCGCCCTCCAGGGCGGCTTGCAGCATCGTCAGCTCATAGTGGTCGGTGAAGAGCGCCGTCGAGGGAACGTCCACCGGCAGCCCAAGGTCCGCTGTCTCCATGGTGGACGATCGTACCTTCATCTCGTCAGTCTGACGATTTGTGGCCTCGGTTTGTGCGTGCACCCCCCAGTGGTGGCAGCATGGGGCCTGTGACGGCTCCCGCACCCCTTGAGATCGAGAAGACCGAGTCGGCGGAGGAAGCGTTCGCCGTCCCTGAGCCGGACGTCCCCTGGTTGACGATCGTGCACAACGATCCGGTCAACCTCATGAGCTATGTGACGTACGTGTTCCAGACGTACTTCGGCTACTCGAAGGACAAGGCCACCAAGCTCATGCTCGACGTCCACCACAAGGGCCGGGCGGTGGTGTCCAGTGGTACGCGCGAAGAGATGGAGCGCGACGTGCAGGCCATGCACGGTTACGGTCTGTGGGCCACACTTCAGCAGGACCGCAAGTAGTCAGCAGGCCCGCCGAGCACTGAAAAGACCCCATGCCAGGACACTTCGAACCGCTCCCCGGCGGCGGCGCGGCCGTCGCACTCGACGAGGTCGAGATCTCCATCATCCGGTCGCTGGCCCTCCAGTTGCTGGAACTCATCGGGCCGGGCCCCGGGGCGGCCGACGCCCCGCAGGACCCGCTCGCCGAGCTGTTCACGGAGGGCCCGAGCGAGCCGCCGGACGACCCGGTGCTGCGCCGTCTGTTCCCGGACGCCTACAGCAGCCCCGGCACCGACCCCGCCACGCCCGAGGAGGCGGAGGAGCGGCGCACCCACTCCGCGGAGTTCCGCCGCTTCACCGAGAACGACCTGCGCGCGGGCAAGCGGGAGAACGCCCTCGCGGTGATCCGCTCGCTGGACGCGCTGACCCCGGTGGGCGAGGAGGCGGCCGTCCTGGAGCTGTCGCCCGAGGCGTCGCGGCAGTGGCTCGGCGCCCTGAACGATCTGCGTCTCGCGATCGGCTCCCGGCTGGAGGTCTCCGACGAGGAGGAGACCGACGAGCTGTACCGGCTGCCCGACGAGGACCCGCGCAAGCCGATGGTGATGGCGTACCTCTGGCTGGGCGGCCTTCAGGAGACCCTCGTCGCGACCCTTATGCCTTGATCGGTATGCCCTGATCGATCCCGATTCCCGGATGTGCGCCGATATCCGCCGATGTGCTGGGTGCGGACACTGACGCGCGGGGTGCGGAATCTTCCGTTCCGCACCCTGGTGTCCGCTGAGCGAACTTGATCATCCGGATAACGATCGCATCACAACGATGACCCCGTACGCCCGCTTCAGTGGCGTTTTGTCCGCTTCTTCCGGTGATGTGTGTCATATCTCTGACGCCCGATCATCACCGCTGCCGTGGTAAACCTTCTCACCGCCCGTCGGACGCCACCCATGTCCGGTCGGGTGCGCCACCGAGCCGGCGACCGTCGGCCAGGCAACAACTCCATCAGTCCGGGGGGATTCGAGACCCGATCCGAAGAAGGCCGCCGCTCGGCCTGGATCGGGATGGAGAAAGGCGCACCACCATGACCTCAGCGCAGGTCGACCAGCAGCACGACGGCGGCGAGGCCGCCGACGGCGCGGCCGAGGGCGGCGAGGGCTACCAGCGAGGGCTCGGTACCCGGCAGATCCAGATGATCGCCATCGGCGGTGCCATCGGCACCGGCCTGTTCCTGGGCGCGGGCAAGGGCATCGCGAAGGCCGGCCCCAGTCTGATCCTGGCGTACGCCATCGCGGGCGTCGTCATCTTCATGATCATGCGCGCGCTCGGCGAACTGCTGATGTACCGCCCGGTCTCCGGCTCGTTCTCGGAGTACGCGCGCGAGTTCATCGGCCCGTTCGCGGGCTTCGTGACCGGGTGGACGTACTGGCTGTTCTGGGTGGTCACCGGCATCACCGAGGTGACGGCCGCGGCGGCCTACATGACGTACTGGTTCGACATGCCGCAGTGGCTCTCGGCCCTGATCTTCACGATCGTGCTCTACGGCGCCAACCTGATCTCCGTGAAGCTCTTCGGTGAGCTGGAGTTCTGGTTCTCCATGGTCAAGGTCACCGCGATCGTCGGCATGATCCTGATCTGCGTCGGCGTCCTGACGATCGGCTTCTCCGACGCCGCCGGGACCGCCTCCGTGACCCACCTGTGGAAGGACGGCGGCTTCTTCCCGAACGGTGTCGGCAGCACGCTGATGACCCTCCAGATGGTCATGTTCGCCTTCCTCGCCGTCGAGTTGGTCGGTGTCACCGCGGGCGAGTCCAAGGACCCCAAGAAGGTGCTGCCGAGGGCGATCAACACGGTGCCCTGGCGGATCGCCGTCTTCTACATCGGCGCGCTGACCATGATCCTCTCGGTGGTGCCGTGGACGAGCTTCCACGGGGGCATGAGCCCCTTCGTGAAGGCCTTCCAGGAGATGGGCCTGGCTGCGGGCGCGGGCATCGTCAACTTCGTCGTCCTCACGGCCGCGCTGTCGTCCTGCAACTCCGGCATGTACTCCACCGGCCGCATGCTGCGTGACCTGGCGCTCAACAGTCAGGGCCCGAAGGCCTTCACCAGGCTGACGCCCAGCGGCACCCCGCTGGTCGGGACGACGTTCTCCGCCGCGCTGATGCTGGTCGGCGTCTGGATCAACTACCAGTGGCCGGGCAAGGCGTTCGACTACGTGGTGTCCTTCGCGACCATCTCCGGCATGTGGGCCTGGATCGTCATCCTGATCTGCCAGATCCGCTACCGGGCCAAGTCGGACCGCGGGGTGCTGCCGAAGAGCGAGTTCCGTGCCCCGGGAGCACCGTTCACCAGCTACTTCGCGCTGCTGTTCATCTTCATGGTGATCGTGCTCATGGGCATCGACAAGGACGCCCGGGTCTCGCTGTACTGCGCCCCGCTGTGGGGTCTGGTCCTCGCCGTTTCGTACGTCGTGCTCAGGAGCCGCAACCCGCAGGCCGCGGCCTTCCGCAAGCGCTGACGCGCGGCCCGGGAGGTCCGGCGGACCGCGGGCAGGCTCCGGACGTCCAGCATGTGGGCTGTCTCGTACCGACTCTCGGTACGAGACAGCCCCTCTGCTTATCCTGACCCCCATGCTGACCCTCACCCAGGCCCTCTACGACCAGATCGTCGCCCACGCGCGCGAGGACCACCCCGACGAGGCGTGCGGCGTGGTCGCCGGCCCCGTGGGCGCCGGCCGCCCCGAGCGCTTCATCCCGATGCTCAACGCGGCCCGCTCGCCCACGTTCTACGAGTTCGACTCGCAGGACCTGCTGAAGCTGTACCGGGAGATGGACGACCGCGACGAGGAGCCGGTGATCATCTACCACTCCCACACCGCGACCGAGGCCTACCCCTCCCGCACCGACATCGGCTACGCCAACGAGCCCGGCGCCCACTACGTGCTCGTCTCCACAGCCGACGCCGACGGCCTCGGCGAGTTCCAGTTCCGCTCCTTCCGGATCCTCGAGGGCGAGGTCACCGAGGAGGAGGTCAAGGTCGTGGACGCCTACTGAGCCACCCGTACGGAGGGGCGCCGGGCGAGGCCTGCGAGCGACGCCTGCCGAGCGGGCCGCACCGGGCCCTGACCACACTTCGGGCAGCGTCCATCCGGCATGCGAGATGGCCTTCCAGAACCCGGACCGGGAATCGTTACGATGAGCGCATGGTTATCGACGACGTGAGCGAGAAGACCCCGGGCGCCCTGCTCGTGGCGCGGCTGCACGTCGACCTGTGCAGGCTCGCCAGCGCCATCTGTTGACGCGCCCCTGCCGCGTGCCTGCCCTCGTACGCTTCGTACGGCCATGAGCCGCGGCGCCCCTCGCGTACCACCACGCTCCCGCGCTGCCGTGCGCTCCGACCCGACACTCTCCGACAGGAGTCCACAACCATGGCCATCGAGGTCCGCATCCCGACCATCCTCCGCCAGTACACCGACGGCCAGAAGGCCGTCGAGGGCAGCGGGGACACCCTCGCCGCGCTGTTCACCGACCTCGAGGCCCGCCACCCGGGCATCCGGGCCCGGATCGTGGACGGCGGCGAGCTGCGCCGGTTCGTCAACGTCTACCTGAACGACGAGGACGTCCGCTTCCTGGACGGCATCGACACCAAGCTGGCCGACGGCGACAACGTGACGATCCTGCCGGCCGTGGCCGGCGGTATGGCCTGACGGATCATGCGCTACGACTCCCCGCTGGCCGCCGTCGGCAACACGCCCCTGGTGCGCCTGCCCCGGCTCTCGCCGTCCCCCGACGTCCGGATCTGGGCCAAGCTGGAGGACCGCAACCCGACCGGCTCGGTCAAGGACCGCCCGGCGCTGCACATGATCGAGCACGCCGAGAAGGACGGCCGGCTCACCCCCGGCTGCACCATCCTGGAGCCCACCTCGGGCAACACCGGCATCTCCCTGGCCATGGCGGCGAAGCTCAAGGGCTACCGCATGGTGTGCGTGATGCCGGAGAACACCTCGCAGGAGCGCCGGGACCTGCTGGCGATGTGGGGCGCCGAGATCATCTCCAGCCCGGCCGCGGGCGGCTCCAACACCGCCGTGCGCGTCGCCAAGGAGCTGGCCGCCGAGCACCCCGACTGGGTGATGCTCTACCAGTACGGCAACCCGGACAACGCGGGCGCGCACTACGCGACGACCGGGCCCGAGATCCTCGCCGACCTGCCCTCGATCACGCACTTCGTGGCGGGCCTCGGCACCACCGGCACGCTCATGGGCGTGGGCCGCTATCTGCGCGAGCACAAGCCGGACGTCAAGATCGTGGCGGCCGAGCCGCGCTACGACGACCTGGTGTACGGCCTCAGGAACCTCGACGAGGGCTTCGTGCCGGAGCTGTACGACGCCTCGGTCCTCACCACC
The DNA here is from genome assembly GCF_023887685.1 of Streptomyces macrolidinus. Lineage (GTDB taxonomy): Bacteria > Actinomycetota > Actinomycetes > Streptomycetales > Streptomycetaceae > Streptomyces > Streptomyces macrolidinus. The sequence continues at coordinate 79,030 of NZ_JAMWMR010000001.1, forward strand.
CGCTTCTCGGTCGGCTCGGCGGACGCGGTGGCCCGTACCCGTGAACTCCTCCAGCAGGAGGGCATCTTCGCGGGCGTCTCCACCGGCGCCGCCCTGCACGCGGCGATCGGCGTCGGCCGCAAGGCCGTCAAGGCGGGCGAGAGCGCGGACATCGCGTTCATCGTCGCCGACGGCGGCTGGAAGTACCTCTCGACGGGCGTCTACACGGCGGCCACGACGGAAGAGGCCGTCGAGACCCTGCACGGCCAGCTCTGGGCCTGACCGGAAGCCAGGCAGAAGTTCAGAAGCCAGAAGCCAGAAGCCAGAAGCCAGAAGTCCAGAAGTTCAGAAGTCAGAAGTCAGAAGTCCCGAAGTCCGGGGGAATCCCCCGGACTTCGTCCTTCCATCGGCAGGGCAACCTCCGCCGGCAACATCGGCTGAACCACGACGAGCGGCGTCATCACCAACGAAAGCGGCCAGTCGGCGCACGGCGGCTCGTACGTCGCCAGGCTCGACGGCTACGGCACCACCCACACCGACACGCTGTCCCAACCAGCTTCGTCGTCGACGACACCGCCGTGACGACTAGCTGACGTACCGACACCATCCCGACCAGGGCCCCTGCCGCGCACCCGCGACCGGGGCCCTGGCCCCTGCCGCCGTCCGAGCGGGCGCCGATACGGCGAGGGATCGCACGGGATCCTGATACGGAGGAGGCACGTCAGACCCGTACCGAGCCGATGTACCGAGCCGAAGCCCCGCACGGAAGGCGGCCCGCCCATGCGCCGTAGGACCCTCCACCTGGCCGCCGTCGCCGCGGCGGCGCTCCTCCTCGCCGGGTGCGGCACCCAGCGCGACGGCACGGCATCGCCCGCGCCCCCGCCGTCCCCGAGGGGGTGCCCCGCCGAGGTCCGGCTCACCGCCGCCGACGACGGCCGCGCCCTCTGCCTGACGACCGGCGGGCGGCTCCGGCTGACCCTGCACGGCAGCGAGGACCGGCCCTGGACCCCCGTCACCGCCACGGGCGGCGCGCTGCGGCCCGTCAACGCCGGTGTCGCCGTACGGAAGGGCGACGCCGTCGCCGCCTTCGAGGCGGTCGCGCCCGGCACCGCACGGCTCACCTCGACCCGCCCCCTGTGCGCCCGGCGACCGGGCCAGAACTCCTGTCCGGGCGTGCAGAGGTGGACGGTCACGGTACGGGTGACGGCGCGCTGAGGCCGCTCATTCGGTATCCCCTCATCCCCTCATCCGGCGAGGTAGCGCACCTGGTCCCAGAGCAGGGGATCCACCACTCCCACCCGCCGCCGGAAGTCCCACAGCGGCACATCCCGCAGCTCGTCCGTCTCCAGATAGCTGGGCCGGCCGTGGGAGTCGGCCACCGTCCCCGGCGGCAACGGGATCACCCCGGCCCGCTCGTCGTGGTACCTGCTGGTGATCCGCGCGACCGTCGCGCTGTCCCCGCGCACCGCCAGCACCAGACACGGCCGCTCCGCACCGCCCTCCCGGTTCTCGTGCGGCACGCTCGTCCACCAGATCTCGGCGGGCCGGGGATGCGCCCGGGGCAGCCCCCGCCCCCGGGCGGCCGTGCGACGGCGGCGCTGCCCGCGCCCCCAGCCGTCCACCAGCGTCGCGACCAGCGCGAGCAGCACCACCGCCGCCAGCGCCGGCCACCAGGACGTGTCCATATGGTCGACGGTACCGGCGCGTTCGCCCGGTCGCCCGCGTTGTCGCGACCCCACGCGTCACGCCGTGCCCCGCCGCTCCAGCCGAACCGGTGATGCCACAGGTGAGTTCCCCCACAACGACCCCTGCCGGGGGAGCGACCCACCCCTTCGCGCCTTACGCTCGACGCACCGCACGACCCCCGTCACCGTCCCCGTCCATGCCTTCTGCACGTCCCTGCCACGCGGAGGTTCCAGCTCTATGAAGCTCACCGTCGTCGGCTGCTCGGGGTCGTTCCCGTCCGCGGAATCGGCCTGCTCGAGCTACCTCATCGAGGCCGACGGCTTCCGGCTGCTTCTCGACATGGGCAACGGCGCCCTCGGCGAGCTGCAGCGCCACTGCGGTCTCTACGACCTCGACGCGATCTTCCTCAGCCATCTCCATGCCGACCACTGCATCGACATGCTCGCCTACTTCGTCGCGCGCTACTACCGCTACGACGGCGGTCGCTGCGCCCCGATCCCGGTCCACGGCCCCGAAGGCACCGAGCAACGCCTGACCACGGCCTACGCCGACACCCCGTCCGCCTCCTCGATGAGCGAGGTCTTCGACTTCCACACCGTGAAGCCGGGCACGTTCGAGATCGGCCCCTTCACCGTCCACACGGAACTGCTCCGCCACCCCGTGGAGTCGTACGGCATCCGCATCGAGCACGGCGGCCGGTCGTTCACGTACTCCGGGGACACCGGAGTGACCGCGGCCCTGGACGAACTCGCCCGCGAGGCGGACCTGTTCCTGTGCGAGGCCGCGTTCACGTACGGCAAGGAGGACATCCCCGACCTCCATCTCAACGGCCGCGAGGCGGGCGAGACCGCGGCCCGCGCGAGGGCCCGCAAGCTGATCCTCACGCACATCCCGCCGTGGACGGACCCCCAGGTCAACCTGCGGGACGCCCGCGCGGTGTACGACGGGCCGGTGGAACTGACCGCGCCGGGGATGACGTACGAGATCTGACCCGACCCGACCCGACCTGACCCGACCTGATCCTGCGCCGGGCCCCGGAACCCGATCACGGTTCCGGGGCCCACGCGCGCTCAGGCCTTGGTGAGGTCCTCGACCTCCTCCTCGGGCTCGCGGCCCGGGGTGGCGAGGTCGAACCTGGTGATCGCGAACCGGAAGAGCAGATAGTAGACCGCCGCGAACGCCAGGCCGAGGGGGAGGATCAGCCAGGGCTTGGTGGCCAGGTTCCAGTTCAGTACGTAGTCGATCGCGCCCGCGGAGAAGTTGAAGCCCGCGTGGACGCCCAGCGCCCAGGTCAGGGCCATGGACGCGGCGGTCAGCGCGGCGTGGATCACGTACAGGACCGGGGCGATGAACATGAACGAGAACTCGATCGGCTCGGTCACACCGGTGACGAACGAGGTCAGCGCCAGCGAGATCATCATGCCGGTGACGGCCTTGCGGCGCTCGGGGCGGGCGCAGTGCGCGATGGCGAGGGCCGCGGCCGGGAGGCCGAACATCATGATCGGGAAGAACCCGGTCATGAACTGCCCGGCGCCCGGGTCGCCGTGCAGGAAGCGGCTGTAGTCGCCGTGGAAGACCTGGCCCGCGGCGTTCGTGAAGTCGCCGAGCTGGTACCAGGCCACGGTGTTCACGAACTGGTGCATGCCGATCGGGATGAGGCCGCGGTTGACGAGGCCGAAGACGGCCGAGCCCGCGGCGCCGAGACCGGTCATCCACTCGCCGAAGGAGGTGATGCCGTTGCCGATCGGCTTCCAGGTCAGGGTGAAGAGGACGCCGACGACCGTGCCGACGAAGGCCATCAGGACGGGCACGAGGCGGCGGCCGTTGAAGAAGCCGAGCCAGTCGACCAGCTTGGTGCGGTGGAAGCGCTGCCACATCACGGCCGACAGCAGACCCATGACGATGCCGCCGAGGACACCGGGGTCGTTGTACGTCGCCGCGACGATCTTGCCCTGCTCGATGTGCTCCTCGGTCAGCGGGAACGCCTGGAGCACCTTGCTGTAGACGAGGAAGCCGACCAGGGCGGCCAGCGCCGTGGAGCCGTCCGACTTCTTGGCGAAGCCGATGGCGACACCGATGCAGAAGAGCAGGGGCAGGTTGCCGGTGATGGCGCCGCCCGCGGCGTTGAACACGGCGGCGACCTTGTCCCAGCCGAGCCCGTCCTTGCCGAAGAGGTCGTCCTGGCCGAGCCGGACCATGATGCCCGCGGCCGGCAGCACCGCGATGGGGAGCTGCAGACTGCGACCGACCTTCTGCAGGCCCTGGAACAGACCGGACCCCCGCTTCTTCGCGGGGGCCGCCGTGGCAGCGGTGGCGGTGCTCATGCTTCCTCCAGTGCGGGGTGCCGCCGGGGGTGAACGAGGGGGACGCGGCGGCGGAGCCCGCGTGGTCTACACCACTCAAGGGGCGTGTGCACCCGTTGTAACACGGGGGATGTACGGGGCGGAACCCGCGATTCCTGTGGTTTCGGACATAATCTACGTCCCGGTCAAAGTGGACCATCAGTGTCCTGGCAGTGTCCTGGCAGAGTCCTGCGCGGCTCAGGGAGGCAGACATGGCGAGCAAGGCTGAGAAGATCGTCGCCGGGCTCGGCGGCATCGAGAACATCGACGAGATCGAGGGCTGCATCACCCGCCTCCGCACCGAGGTCCACGACGCCTCCCTGGTGAACGAGGCCGCCCTGAAGGCCGCGGGCGCCCACGGCGTCGTCAAGATGGGCAACGCCGTCCAGGTCGTCATCGGCACCGACGCGGACCCGATCGCCGCGGAGATCGAAGACATGATGTGAAGGGCCGCCCGCACGCCCCTCCCTTCCCGGACCGTCTCCAGGCTCCTTCGGCGGGTACGGCTAGGCTCGGGCCATGTCTCGAATCGACGGCCGTACCCCCGACCAGCTCCGCCCCATCACCATCGAGCGCAACTGGAGCAAGCACGCCGAGGGCTCCGTCCTCGTCTCCTTCGGTGACACGAAGGTCTTCTGCACCGCCTCCGTCACGGAAGGAGTGCCGCGCTGGCGCAAGGGCAGCGGAGAGGGCTGGGTCACCGCCGAGTACTCCATGCTGCCCCGCGCCACCAACACCCGAGGCGACCGCGAGTCGGTCCGGGGCAAGATCGGCGGCCGTACGCACGAGATCAGCCGCCTCATCGGCCGCTCCCTGCGCGCCGTCGTGGACTGCAAGGCGCTCGGCGAGAACACCATCGTCCTCGACTGCGACGTGCTCCAGGCGGACGGCGGCACCCGCACCGCGGCGATCACCGGGGCCTATGTGGCACTGGCCGACGCGATCGCCTGGGCCCAGGGCAAGAAGCTGGTGAAGGCGGGCCGCAAGCCCCTGATCGGCACGGTCTCCGCCGTCTCCGTGGGCATCGTCGACGGCGTCCCCCTCCTCGACCTCTGCTACGAGGAGGACGTACGGGCCGAGACCGACATGAACGTGGTCTGCACCGGCGACGGCCGCTTCGTGGAGGTCCAGGGCACGGCGGAGGCCACCCCCTTCGACCGCGCGGAGCTGAACGCCCTCCTCGACCTCGCGGCGGCCGGCTGCGACCAGCTCGCCGAGATCCAGCGCACGGCCCTCGAAGCAACCCGATAAGGCCATATCGGCGTTAACGGAGGTAGAGCCGCACGACCCCGGGTGGGGCGCGGGGAAATCCCCGTGCGCCCGCCCGTGGTTCCGTACGACCATGGCGCGTCGGGCGAGCTGGACCGGACCGGACCGGTCGACGCGCCCGGGGACAGTGCAGCACCGTTACGGGAGGGGAACCGTTCCATGGCCGCGCGCCACCGCCGACGCATCGTCGCCACCGCACTCACCGCCGTCGCCGTCCTCGCCGCCATGGGCGCGAGCGCGGGCTGCGACGCCGTCGACAAGGCGATCGACTGTGTGCAGACCGCCGACGCGATAGCCGACAGCGTCACCGACCTTCAACAGGCCGTCGAGAACGCGGCGCAGGACCCGACGCAGACGGACAAGGCCCTCGACGCCATCGAGCGGAACCTCGACAAGATCGGCGACAGCGCGGACAACGTGGACGTCGGCAAGGCGGTCGACCACCTCCGCGAGGCGGTCGGCAACGTCCGTACCGCCGTCCGGGAGGGCGACGACACCCCCGACGTACGGCCCGTGACGGACGCGGCGGGGGAGCTGACGAAGGTGTGCACACCGTAGGGTGACGCCGGGGGTGGGGGCGGAACCGGCGTCGCGGGCGAACGGATACTGGTGGGCATGACTCGCCTGATCCTCGCCACACGCAACGCCGGAAAGATCACCGAACTGAGGGCGATCCTCGCCGACGCGGGACTTCCGCACGACCTGGTCGGCGCGGACGCCTACCCCGACATCCCCGACGTCAAGGAGACCGGCGTCACCTTCGCCGAGAACGCTCTCCTGAAGGCCCACGCGCTGGCCCGGGCGACGGGCCTGCCCGCGGTGGCCGACGACTCGGGCCTGTGCGTCGACGTCCTGAACGGCGCACCGGGCATCTTCTCGGCCCGCTGGGCGGGCCGCCACGGCGACGACCGGGCCAACCTCGAGCTGCTCCTGGCCCAGCTCGGCGACATCGACGACGCCCACCGGGGCGCCCACTTCGCCTGCGCGGCGGCCCTGGCCCTGCCGGACGGCACGGAACGCGTGGTCGAGGGCCGACTGAGGGGCACCCTCCGCCACACACCCTCCGGCACGAACGGCTTCGGCTACGACCCGATCCTCCAGCCCGAGGGCGACCACCGCACCTGCGCGGAACTGCTCCCGGAGGAGAAGAACGCGATCAGCCACCGAGGCAAGGCGTTCCGCGCCCTGGTACCGGTGATACGGGAACTGCTGGGCTGAGGCACGGACAGCGAAAGGCCCGGTCCTGATCAACCGGGCCTTCGTCGTCTTCCGGTGCGGCCGGTGGGACTCGAACCCACACGGGATTTCTCCCACGGGCACCTAAAACCCGCGCGTATGCCATTTCGCCACGACCGCCCCCGAAACGGATAGTTCATCTCCCTGTGCCGCTTCGTGCCGCTCAGTGTACGGGGGAGTGCCCGCGGCCCGCGGCGCCCCCGGGGATTCGGCAGGGCCATGACGCCGTAGCCATACGGCAGTTCGGAGGCGGACCGGCGGCGCGCTCAGTGCCCCGACGTCATCTTCAGGCCGACCACCGCCACCAGCAGCAGGGCCACGAAGAAGATGCGTGCTGCTGTTGCCGGTTCGCCGAGTACGGCCATGCCCAGTACCGCCGCGCCTGCCGCGCCGATGCCCACCCAGACTCCGTAGGCCGTGCCGATGGGCAGGGACTTCGCGGCGTAGGACAGCAGGAGCATGCTCGCCACGATGCTCGTGCCGGTGAACAGGCTCGGCCAGGGGCGGGTGAAACCGTCGGTGTACTTCAGGCCGACCGACCAGGCGACCTCCAGCAGACCGGCGACGACAAGCAGGATCCAGGCCACGACGGCACTCCTTGCTCCACAGGGCAACAGGGGTGCGTCGTCTTTGCGGACCCGGTACGGCGCGTCTCGTCGGGGCCCTCGCGGGCCCGTCCAAGGTAGCAAGGGCGCGCGGCGCCGTACGACGGAAGGGGCCGGTGACCTCGGTCACCAGCCCCTTCCGATACGGATCAGCGGATCACAGGTAGAGCCCCGTGGAGTCCTCCGTGCCCTCGAAGCGGTCCGCCGCCACCGCGTGCAGGTCGCGTTCGCGCATCAGGACGTACGCCGTTCCGCGCACCTCGACCTCGGCGCGGTCCTCCGGGTCGTACAGGACGCGGTCGCCCACCTCCACGGTGCGTACGTTCTGCCCGACCGCGACGACCTCCGCCCAGGCGAGGCGCCGGCCGACGGCCGCGGTCGCGGGGATCAGGATGCCGCCGCCGGAACGGCGCTCGCCCTCGGCGGTGTCCTGCCGTACGAGCACGCGGTCGTGCAGCATCCGGATGGGCAGCTTGTCGTGGTGGGTCTTCTCGCTCACGCCCCGAACCTACCTGTCCTCGGCGGCTTCGCGCGCGCCCGGGTCAGCGCTCGCGACGCCCGGAACCCTCGGAGTCCTTGGACCCCAGGGCGAGCAGTCCGCCGATCCCGATCACGACCAGTGCCACGGGCACGACGCGCTCCAGCCGCGGCCTGCCGTCCGCGGAGACGAGCTGCCGCTTCGCGCGGCCGACGAGCCGGTTGGCACCCGCGTACGCCCGCCCGAGCGTGTGGTCGACGCGGGAGACGACCTTGGCCTTGGCATCCCCGACGATCGTCTTCGGGTGCACCCGGACGCCGATCTCGTCGAGCGTCGCGGCGAGAGTCTCGCGGCGGCGCTGGATGTCCGCCTCGATCTGCGCCGGAGTCCTGGTGTCCGGGGTGCTCGACGTGTCCGCCACCGCGCTTCCTCCGTGTTCGTGTGCGCGGTGCTCCGCGCAGTTCGTGCATCTGTGAACGACAGTCTGTCAGCTTCACCCCGACCGTACTCCTCGGCGCCCCCGGAGCCGGGGCGGCCTACTAGGCTCGTCGGTATCCCGCCCCTGCTACGTGAGGTACCGATGAGCGAGCGACTCCAGCCCGGCGACACCGCCCCCGCCTTCACCCTGCCGGACGCCGACGGCAACGAGGTCTCCCTGGCCGACCACCGGGGCCGCAAGACCATCGTCTACTTCTACCCCGCGGCGCTGACCCCCGGCTGCACCAAGCAGGCGTGCGACTTCACGGACAACCTGGAACTGCTGGCCGGGGCCGGTTACGACGTGATCGGTATCTCCCCCGACAAGCCGGAGAAGCTCGCGAAGTTCCGCGAGAAGGAGTCCCTGAAGGTGACCCTGCTCGCCGACCCCGACAAGAAGGTCCTGGAGGCGTACGGCGCCTTCGGTGAGAAGAAGCTGTACGGCAAGACGATCGTCGGTGTCATCCGCTCCACGGTGATCGTGGACGAGGTGGGCCGGGTCGAGCGCGCCCTGTACAACGTGAAGGCGACCGGCCATGTGGCGAAGGTCATCAAGGATCTGGGCATCTGAGGCTCTGTCTGACGCCCGTCAGGTGAACGGCCGCCTGTCAGCTGAACGGCCCGCATCGGTTCGCTCCGGTGCGGGCCGCGTCCATTGCGTACGCGGAGGCCTAGTTCCGCCGCGTGCCCAGCACGCCTAGGCCCCCGGCCCCGCCGCCCGTCGCGCCACCGTCCGTGGCCCCGCCGTCGGTGGTGCCGCCGGTGTCCGTCGTGCCGCCCGGGTCCGGGGTGCCCTCGGGGCCGCCCGTTCCCGTGGCGCCGCCGATGCCCGTCAGGCCGCCGATGCCCCGCGTGTCACCCGCCATCAGGCCCCCGACGGTCGTGTCACCGCCGTCGGCGGCGCCGCCCGTGCCCGCCGTACCACCCGTGTCCGCGGTACCGCCGTCCGTCCCGCCCCGGCTGCTCCCGCCGTCCGTCGAGCCGCCGTCCGTCCCGTACTCCTCGTTCTCGTCGCCCCAGTCGTCGTCGGAGTCGAGGTCGGGCTCCTCGGTCTCCTCCGCGCCGGGCTGCAGACGCAGATCGAAGCTGTGCGCCTGCTTGCCCCGCAGCGCCTGCTCCATGAACTGCGCCCAGATCTGCGCGGGCGCGCCACCGCCGTTCATCCGGGGCAGGCCGAGCGCGTAGTACAGCGACTCGTGGGTGTTCGTGTCGGGGTTCTGGCCCATCACCGCGATCACCGTCGCGAGGTCGGGGGTGTAGCCCGCGAACCAGGCCGCCTGGTCCTCCTCGGCCGTGCCCGTCTTGCCCGCGACGGGCCGCCCGGCGGCCTGTGCGGCGGTCGCGGTGCCGTTGTCCACCACGCTCTGGAGCATCGCCGTGGTCGTGTCCGCCGCCGTACGGCTCACCGCCTGCTGGGTCTGGCGCCGGGGCAGGTCGATGTCGTCCGTGCCCCCCTTGGTGACCTTCTCGATCAGGGTGTACGGGGTGCGCTTGCCGTGGTTGGCGAGGGTCGCGTAGGCCTCCGCCATGTCCAGCACGCTCGCGTTGGCCGTGCCGAGCGCGATCGAGGGGTACGGGTTCAGCTCGGGGGTGCCCTGCGGCAGACCGAGCTCGATGGCGGTCTGCTTGACCTTGGCCGGGCCGACGTCCACCGCCATCTGCGCGTAGACCGCGTTCACCGACTTGTCCGTGGCCTCCCGGACGGGGATCGGGCCGTAGTCGCGCCCGTCCTCGTTCTCCGGCGCGTACGGCCCGCCGCTCCAGCCCTCCACGGGCCGCTTGTTCGTGCCGTCGTACACCGTGTTCGGGGTGATCACGTCGCCGTCCTGCGTGCGCGCGAAGCTCTCCACGGCCGCGGCGAACACGAACGGCTTGAAGGTCGAGCCGACCTGGTAGTCGCGGCGGGTCGCGTTGTTGACGTACTGCTTGGTGTAGTCGATGCCGCCGTACATGGCGACGACCTTGCCGGTGGCCGGGTCGATGGCGACCCCACCCGCGCGGACATAGCGGTCGGCCTTGCGGTTCTTCTTGTCGAGCTTGCTCGTCACCTGGTCGTCCACGGCCTTGACGAGGGCGTCCTGTGCGGGCTTCTCGAGCGTGGTGGTGATGCGGTAGCCGCCCCCGGCCAGGCTGTCCTCGTCGAGGATGTCGTGCGCGGTGAGGTAGTCCTTGATCGCCGCGACCAGGTAGCCGCGCTGGCCGGACATGCTGGAGGCGTACATCTCCCGGCGCGGCTCGGGGAACGTCGTCTTCGCCCGCTCGGCCCGGCTGAGCCAGTGCATCTTGACCATGCCGTCGAGGACGTACCTCCAGCGGGACAGGGCGGCCTGCTTGTTCTCGGGGTGGGCGACCACGTCGTACTCGCTCGGCGCGTTCAGCAGGGAGGCGAGGTACGCGCTCTGGCCGACGGTCAGGTCCTTCGCCTCGACGCCGTAGTAGGCCTGGGCGGCGGCCTGGATGCCGTACGCGTTGCGGCCGAAGTAGCTGGTGTTGAGGTAGCCCTCGAGGATCTCGTCCTTGTCCTTCTCGCGGTCCAGCTTGACCGCGATGACGAACTCCTTGGCCTTGCGGGTCAGGGTCTGCTCCTGGCCCAGGTAGTAGTTCTTCACGTACTGCTGGGTGATGGTCGAGCCGGACTGCTTGCCCTTGCCGGTGGCCGTCCGCCAGGCGCCGCGGATCATCGCCTTCGGGTCGATGGCGGACTCGGTGTAGAAGTCGCGGTCCTCGGCGGCGAGTGCCGCGTGCTGGGCGTTCTTGGCGATCCGGGACAGCGGCACGATCTCGCGGTTGACCGAGCCGTCGCGGGCCAGCTCGCTGCCGTCCGCGTACAGGTAGACGTTGCTCTCCTTGATGGCCGTCGCATTCGCGGCGGGGATCCGGACCAGGTAGTAGCCGAGGACGAACAGGCCGACCAGCAGCAGGACCCCGATCACGAAGGAGCCGAGCACCATCCGCCAGGTGGGGATCAGCCGGCGCCATCCGGTGCGCCGGGGCCGCTTCGGCTTCGCGCCGGGGGATGCCTCGGGCGAGGTCTCCGACGAGGCTTCGGACGCCGCGGAGTGCGGCTCTCGGGGGCCCTCGCCCCGGCTGCTTCGCTGCGGCTCGTCGCTCATCGTGGTGCCGGACTCCCGTGTCGCGTCGTACGTTCCGTACGCCCTCGTACGCTTCTGCGTCCCTTGCTGAAGACTGTCCCACCAAGTGGTCCGTTCCCGGCGCGAGGGACATGTCGCGCGGGAAAAATCGTGTGTACGCCACTTCGGTGGCGCGCTAGGGTCGGTCGCTTCGCCCGGCGCGCGTCGAAGGAGGTTCATCCCGTGAGGACAGGGCGGCTGTACATCGCCGTCGCCACCGGTGGATTCCGGCGGTACGCGACCTATCGGACCGCGACCCTCGCGGGCGTGTTCACCAACACCGTCTTCGGGATCATCCTCGCCTACACCTACCTCGCCTTGTGGCATGAACGGCCCCATCTGGGGGGTTACGACCAGGCGCAGGCGTTGACCTACGTATGGGTCGGGCAGGCGTTGCTCTCGGCCGTCTCGGTGATGGGCGGTGGCTTCGAGGACGAGCTGATGGAGCGCATCCGCAGCGGTGACATCGCGATCGACCTGTACCGGCCCGTCGATCTCCAGTTCTGGTGGCTGGCCCAGGACCTGGGCCGGGCCGTGTTCCAGTTGCTCGCCCGGGGCGCGGCTCCGCTGGCGGCCGGCGCGCTCCTCTTCCCGCTCGCCCTGCCCACCAGCCCGCTGACCTGGCTGGCCTTCCTGATCGCCGTGCTGCTCGGCACGGTGGTGAGCTTCGCGATCCGCTTCCTGGTCGGGCTCAGCGCGTTCTGGCTGCTCGACGGGGCGGGTGTCGCCCAGATCGCGTGGGTCACCGGGACGTTCTGCTCGGGGATGCTGCTGCCGCTCAACGTCTTCCCCGGCGCGCTCGGCGAGGTCGTCCGCGCGCTGCCCTGGGCGTCGTTCATCCAGGCGCCCGCGGACGTCCTGCTGGGCGCGGCGGATCCGCTGCCGGTGTTCGCCCGTCAGCTCGCGTGGGCCGCGGCGCTGCTGGCGGTCGGGCGGATGCTCCAGTCGGTGGCGACACGGCGGGTGGTGGTCCAGGGTGGCTGAGACGGCCGAGGCGGTTGAGGCGGCCGAGGTGGCGGAGGTGGCTGACACGGCGTACGGCGGCGCGCGGACGTACGGCCGGACGCGTGAGGGGCTGCGCGCCTATCGGCTGATCACCGCGATGTGGATCCGCTCCGCGGTGGCCTACCGCGCCTCCTTCGTGATGACCACGCTCGGCAACTTCACGGCGACCGCGCTGGACTTCGTCGCGATCCTGCTGATGTTCTCGCAGGTCGACACGCTCGGCGGGTACCGGCTGCCCGAGGTCGCCTTCCTGTACGGGCTCTCGTCGAGCGCCTTCGGCCTCGCGGACCTCGCGCTCGGCTCGATGCAGCGCCTGGGCCGGCGGGTGCGCGACGGCACGCTGGACACGCTGCTGGTGCGTCCCGCGCCCGTCCTCGCACAGGTGGCGGCCGACCGCTTCGCGCTGCGCCGGCTCGGCCGGATCAGCCAGGGTCTCGGTGTCCTCGGGTACGCGATCGCCGCGCTCGACATCGACTGGACCCCGCTGAAGGTGGCGATGGTCCCGCTGATGCTGCTCAGCGGAGGGGCGATCTTCGGCTCGGTGTTCGTGGCGGGCGCGGCGTTCCAGTTCGCCGCGCAGGACGCCTCCGAGGTGCAGAACTCCTTCACCTTCGGCGGCCAGACGCTGTTGCAGTACCCGCCGAGCATCTTCGCCAAGGAGCTGGTGCGCGGGGTGACGTTCGTGCTGCCGCTCGCCTTCGTCAACTGGCTGCCCGCGCTGTATGTGCTGGGGCGGCCGTATCCGCTGGACCTGCCGGTGTGGGTCGCCTTCGCCCCGCCGCTGGTGGCGGTGGGCTGCTGCGCCCTGTCGGGGCTGGCCTGGCGGGTGGGACTGCGTTCGTACCGGAGCACGGGGAGTTGAGGGGACCGATGGACAGGGGAGTCAAGGGTGCCGGGGAAGGTGCCGCCGCGGACGGTGCGTTCATCGAACTCGACGGGGTCGAGAAGGTCTTCGACGTGCTGCGGCGGACCGGGTTCCTGCGCCGCGAGCGGCGGCAGGTGCGGGCGGTCGACTCGCTCTCCTTCACGGTGGCGCGCGGTGAGATGGTCGGCTACATCGGGCCGAACGGCGCCGGGAAGTCCACCACCATCAAGATGCTGACCGGCATCCTGACGCCGAGCGGCGGCCGGCTGCGGGTCGCCGGGATCGATCCCTCGCGCGAGCGGACGCGGCTCGCGCAGCGCATCGGGGTGGTGTTCGGGCAGCGTACGACGCTGTGGTGGGACCTGCCGCTGATCGACTCCTACCGGCTGATGCACCGCATGTACCGCATCCCCGACGCGCGGTACCGCGAGAACCTCGACCGCTGTGTCGAACTCCTCGAACTGGGCGCCCTGTTGGATGTGCCGGTCCGGCAACTGTCGCTGGGGCAGCGGATGCGCGGCGACATCGCGGCGGCGCTGCTGCACGACCCCGAGGTGCTCTATCTCGACGAGCCGACCATCGGCCTCGACGTCGTCTCCAAGGCCAAGGTGCGTGAGTTCCTGCGGGACTTGAACGCCGAGCGCGGCACGACCGTCCTGCTGACCACGCACGACCTCCAGGACATCGAGCAGTTGTGCTCGCGGGTGATGGTCATCGACCACGGACGGCTGATGTACGACGGCGCGCTCGCCGGGCTGCACGAGGTGGGCGACTCCGAGCGCACCCTCGTCGTCGACCTGGAGCGGGAGTTGCCGCCGATCGAGGCGCCGCCCGCGCGGGTGGTGCGGGTGGAGGGGCCGCGGCAGTGGCTGGCCTTCCCGGCGTCCGGGTCGGCGGCTCCGCTGGTGGCGCGGATCGCGGCGGAGTACCCCCTGGTGGACCTGTCGGTACGGGAGCCGGACATCGAGGCCGTGATCGCGAAGATGCTGCGGTCGCTGGGGGATACGGGAGACCGGAAGGACGCGGCGCCTCGACCGCCTTCGGAGCGGGCGGTGTCGTAGCCGCCCGCCCGGCGACCTCGTAGGCTTGCGGCATGACCGACGCCGTGTCTCCCGGAGGGACCGACGACCAGCGCTCGACGCCGTCGTCCCCCGCCAACTCCGCCCCGGAACTGAGGGCTTCCGACGCCGATCGCGAACGGGTCGCCGAGGTCCTGCGCGACGCCCTCGCGGAGGGCCGACTCGACATGGAGGAGTTCGAGGAGCGGCTGGACGCCACGTACCGGGCGCGGACGTACGCCCAACTCGCGCCGATCACCCAGGACCTGCCGGCCGCGGGCGCGGTGCCTCCGCCTGTCGTGTCGCTGGCCAAGGAGCCGGAGGAGAGCGGGAGTTGGAGGCAGCGGATCGTCGGTGGCGACGGTTCGTCCTCGTGGGCCGTCGCCGTGATGTCCGGCTTCCAGCGCAAGGGGCGCTGGACGGCGCCGAAGCGGTTCAACTGCTTCGCGTTCTGGGGCGGCGGTGAGATCGACCTGCGGGAGGCGAGCTTCGCGGACCGCGAGATCGAGATCAACTGCATCGCGATCATGGGCGGGGTGAACGTCATCGTGCCGCCCGGCGTCGAGGTCGTGGTGCGCGGCATCGGGATCATGGGCGGCTTCGACCACACCGAGGAGGGCGTGCCGCCGGAGCCGGGCGCGCCGCGTGTGGTCATCACCGGGTTCGCGTTCTGGGGCGGTGTCGGCGTCGAGCGCAAGCTGACCCGCGCCGACCGGCTGCGGCTGAAGGAGCTGCGCCGCCAGGAGAAGCTGGACCGCAAGGCCGCCCGCCGGGAGCTGCACGCGTCGTTCCGCGAGGAGGTGGGGGAGGCCCACCGCTCGATGCTGGAGGGCCACCGGGACCTGCTGCGGGAGCGGCAGGAGGAGCAGCGCGAACTCCAGCGGGAGCGGCGTGAGGCCCGCCGGGAGGAGCGGGACAGGCGGCGCGGGGGGTACTGAGCCGGGGACCTGTGGCGCGAGGGTACTGAGCGGGGGCGCATGTCTCGCGCGTGGCGTGAGCCCCGCGCGTACGGCGTCGGGGCCGCTCACAACCGCGCCGGAGCCGCCCCCTTCAGCGAGGTCAGGTCGAAGACCTCCGCCATGCGCTGGAAGCCCCGGTCGCTGGGGTGCAGATGGTCCCCGGAGTCGTAGCCGGGGCGCAGTCGGCGCGGGTCGTAGGGGTCGCGCAGCGCCTGGTCGAAGTCCACGACCGCGTCGTAGACCGTGCCCGCGCGGATCCGCGCGTTGACGGCCTGCCGTACCTGCTCGCGGTCGGCCCGGTAGCCGTGGTGGTCCTTGAAGGGTGTCAGCGTGGTGCCGATGACCTTGAGGCCGCGCGCGTGCGCGTCGTTCACCAGGGTGCGCAGCCCCGCCGTGATCTTGTCCGGGTCGGCCCGGCCGGGGGTGCGGAGTATGTCGTTGATACCGAGGTCTATGACGACGGCCTTGACGTTGGTGCGGCCGAGGACGTCGCGGTCGAAGCGGGACAGCGCGCTCGGGTTGTCGGCCGGGCCGCCGCCGTTCGCGAGGACGCGGTTGCCGCTGATGCCCTGGTTGACCACGCTGTAGCGGGGCACGGCCGAGGATCCGCCCGCCGCGCGCAGCCGGGCCGCGAGGATGTCCGTCCAGCGGTGGTTGGCGCCCACGGTGGAGGTTATGCCGTCGGTGATCGAGTCGCCGAGAACGACCACGGTGCCGCTCGCCTCGTCGCTCAGGACGTCGAGCGCGGTCAGATAGCGCCAGAACCGGGTCGGCTCGGTGAAGTCGGCACCGGTCACGTCCTCCGTACGGTCGCCCTCGGCGGCGTAGGAGATCTGGCGCGCGTGCCGGTGGTAGGTCACCGGGCCCGAGGGGGTGGGCGAGTACGTGGTCACGAGGACGTCGGAGCCCTGCGGGAGCGCGATGCGTACGGCGTCGCTGACCACCTGCTCGCCCGGGGGTATGACGACCGTCGTGGCGCCGCCGAAGGTCAGTCGGCGCATGGTGTCGGCGATGGCGTCCGGGCCCTGGGAGGCGGCGACCGCGATCGAGGCGTGGGTGAGGGTCAGGGGCTGCGTGCCGAAGAGATTGGACAGCGTGACGCGGGCACCCGTACCGCCGATGCCCGCGTGGACGACGTTGCGTACGGACCGTCCGGCCATGCCCACCGTCGCGGTGCCGGGCTCGGCCCCCGACGGGGAGGCCGACCAGGACCCGGCCCAGGTGCCGGTCGAGGCGGGGGCGGCGGTGTTGTGCGGGGTGGTGGGGTGGCCTGTGACGAAGCCGCCGCGGGTGTTGCCGCCGTCGGCCGAGACGCCGACGTATATGGCGGCGGACACGGCCACGACCACGGCGATGATCGCGGACAGCAGGGCGCACCCGTGGCGCCTGGTCATGCGGTGCGTGTCTCCTCGGGCGACGGGAGCCCGAGGCTCCGGCGTTGATCATCACCATGATGGGCGATGCGGGGGAGGACGGCGACCGGGGTGCCCTGAGCGGACCCCGAGGGAACCCTGATGATCCCCTGACCTTCTCCCTCCCGGACAGACGCCGGGAACTCCTGTTCCGTTCCAGGAGTCGTGAGGAAGAGACAATGAGTACGGGGGAACGCGATCGGGTGGAGTGGATGGACCGTACGAAACCGGAAGAGAAGGGTGGCACGGAGCGGCTCAGGCGCTCCGGCACCCCCGCGCACGCGCCCACCGGACCGGTGGGCGCGCCCGGCCGTGCCATGACCTCCTTCACCCCCGCCGACGAGGAGAAGCGCCGGGGCGTGCGCCGCATGAAGAGCACGGCCACGGGGCTGCTGCTGCTCGTGGCGATCGTGTACACCCTCGCCAAGTGGGCCGAGAGCGCGGGCGCGGGCGCCTGGGCCGGCTATGTGGCCGCGGCGGCGGAGGCCGGCATGGTCGGCGCGCTTGCCGACTGGTTCGCGGTCACCGCGCTCTTCCGCCATCCCCTCGGCCTGCCCATCCCGCACACCGCGATCATCCCGACGAAGAAGGACCAGCTAGGCGTCTCGCTGGGCGAGTTCGTGGGGGAGAACTTCCTGTCCGAGGAGGTCGTACGACAACGCCTGCGCTCGGTGGGCATAGCCGAGCGGCTGGGCGCCTGGCTCGCCGAGCCGGAGCACGCCGACCGGGTGACGGCGGAGCTGGCCACGGCCCTGCGGGGGGCCCTGACCGTGCTGCGCGACTCGGACATCCAGGCGGTGGTCAGCGAGGCCGTCACCCGGCGCGCGAGCGCCCAGGAGATCGCGCCCGGCCTCGGCAAGATGCTGGAGAAGGTCGTCTCCGACGGCGGTCACGCCCGGTTCGTGGACCTGGTCTGCGTCCGCGCCCACGACTGGCTCGTGCTGCACGACGAGCAGGTCATGACGGCCGTCGAGGGCGGCGCCCCCGGCTGGACGCCCCGCTTCGTGGACAAGAGGATCGGCGAGCGCGTCTACAAGGAGTTGCTCCGCTTCGTCACCGAGATGCGCGACGAGCCCTCGCACCCGGCGCGCGGCGCCCTCGACCGCTTCCTGGCCGACTTCGCCTCCGACCTCCAGTCCGACACGGACACGCGGGCGCGCGTGGAGCGCCTCAAGGGCGAGGTGCTCGACCGCGCGGAGGTCCAGGACCTGATCGCCTCCGCCTGGACGGCCGTACGGTCCATGATCATGTCGGCCGCCGAGGACGAGCGCAGCCAGTTGCGGCTGCGGGCGCGGGCGTCGCTGCTGTCGCTGGGGCGGCGCATGGCCACGGACGCGAAGACGCAGGCCAAGATGGACCACTGGGTCGAGGGCGTGGCGGTGCATGTCGTGACGACGTACCGCAAGGAGATCACGTCCCTGATCACGGAGACGGTCGCGAGCTGGGACGCCGAGCACACCACGCGCAAGATCGAGGCGCACATCGGCCGTGACCTGCAGTTCATCCGGATCAACGGCACGGTGGTGGGCTCACTGGCGGGGTTGCTGATCTACACGGTGTCGCGGACGCTGGGGGCGTGACCCGCGGTCGCGCGGGCACGGCGTGCGGGCCGCGCGCGGCACTAGAGAGCCGCTCGCCCGCGCTCCGGGCTCCGGGGCGGTCGGCGCCGACCGCGCGCTCCGGGCCATGGGCTCCGACGCGACGGGCAACTCCATACAGGCAGGCCCCAGGAGGCAGCCATGTCGGTCGGCGCGACCCGGACCGGTACGGTCACCAGCGCGATCCCGGCCCGGCTCGACCGGCTGCCGTGGGCGCGCTGGCACTGGTCGGTCGTCGTCGGACTCGGCACGGTCTGGATCCTGGACGGCCTGGAGGTCACGGTCGTCGGCAATATCGCGAGCCGGCTCTCGGAGCCCGGCAGCGGCCTGCCGATCACCTCCGGCGAGGTCACCGGCGTCGCGGCGGCGCTGTATGTGGCGGGCGCGTGTTCCGGTGCCCTCTTCTGGGGCCGGCTGACCGACCACTACGGCCGCAAGAAGCTCTTCATGATCACCCTCGTGGTCTATCTGAGCGCCACCGCGCTGACCGCGGCCTCCTTCCAGACCTGGTGGTTCTTCCTCTTCCGCTTCCTGACCGGCTTCGGGATCGGCGGTGAGTACGCGGCCATCAACTCCGCGATCGACGAGCTGATCCCGGCGTTCTACCGGGGCCGTGTCGACCTGGTCATCAACGGCAGCTTCTGGCTGGGCGCGGTGGGCGGTTCGCTGCTGTCGATCGTCGCGCTGAACACACGCCTGCTGCCCAAGGACGTGGGCTGGCGGCTGACGTTCGCCCTCGGCGTCGTCCTCGGCCTGGTCATCCTGGTGGTGCGGCGCCATGTCCCCGAGAGCCCGCGCTGGCTGCTGATCCACGGCAGGCACCGGGAGGCCGAACGGGTGGTGGCCGCGATCGAACGGCGGGTGAGCGCGGAGAAGGGGCCGCTCCCGCGCCCCCACGGCGCGATCACCGTCCATCAGCGCGCCGGCATCGGCTTCGGCACCATCGCGCGTACGGTCTTCCGCGACTACCGCCGCCGCGCGGTGCTCGGCTTCTCCCTCTTCATCGGCCAGGCCTTCCTCTACAACGCGATCACCTTCGGCTTCGGCGCGATCCTGACGACGTTCTTCGACGTTCCCACCGGGAACACGGGCTACTACTTCGCCGTCATCGCCTTCGGCAACTTCTTCGGCCCGCTGCTGCTCGGCAAGCTCTTCGACTCGCTGGGCCGCAAGGTGATGATCTCCTCGACCTATCTGCTCTCGGGCCTGCTGCTGTTCGCCACGGCCTGGCTGTTCGACCGGGGCGCGCTGGACGCGGTCACGCTGACGGCGTGCTGGTCCGTGGTGCTGTTCTTCGCGTCGGCGGGCGCGTCCAGCGCGTATCTGACGGTCTCCGAGGTGTTCCCGATGGAGACGCGCGCGATGTCCATCGCCTTCTTCTACGCGCTCGGCACCGCGGCCGGGGGCATCAGCGGCCCGCTCCTGTTCGCGGACCTCACGAACACCGGCCGGGTCGGCGACACGGTCCTCGCCTTCCGGATCGGCGCGGCGCTGATGTGCGCGGCGGGCGTGGTCGCGGCGCTGCTCGCGGTACCGGCCGAGAGACGCTCCCTGGAGGACATCGCCCGCCCACTGACGGCGGCACCGACGGAGAAGCCGCAGCGAGGCTGAGCAGTTCGGCTGCCCGGCCGGGCGCGCGGGCGCCGCCTCCTCGTTGGGCGGGGGATGCTGCTTGCCGGGGCCCTAGCCGCGCCGGTCGGCCACCACCCACGAGGCAAGGGCGGCGGCCCCGGCCACCCCGAACACGGAGGGCCAGGCGCCGACCTTCTTGGCCAGCGGGTGCGACCCGGCGAACGCGGCGACGTACGCGGCGGTCAGCGCCCCGGCCGCCGGCCCGCCCGCCTGCTTGCGCCACTGCTGCGCGGCAGCGGCGCCCGCGACGGCCAGTACGACCCCGCCGAGCTGTCGCTTCTTGGTCCAACGGGCGACCCCGTACCCGCCGACGAGCCCACTCGCGGCCACCACTGCCGTAGGAACCTTCGCCATCGCTGCCTGCCTCCTCGGTACGTCGCCCGGCTGCCCCGATGGCCGTCCGGCGCAACGAGGCTAGCTCCGCGTACGGGGGCGCCGCGCGGTCGGGGTGAGGGACACGTGACGCCGAGCCGTGACGCACACCACACCCGACGATCGCGCGGAGCTGTCACAACCGAACGCCCCCGAACCGTCAGTGAGGTGTAACAGCGGGACAGAGCAAGGAGATTCGTCATGGAAGCCCGACTCAACCTCTTCGGTACCTCCATCGCACCGCAGTTCGGGAAGCACCTCAACGCGGCGGGCAGGGTCGTCATGGACTCGACGCTTCCCGGCACCATCCAGCACCTGGTGGAGATCCGCGCCAGCCAGATCAACGGCTGCGGCTTCTGTGTGGACATGCACACCAAGGAGGCCGCCCGTGCCGGGGAGACCTCGGTACGCCTCAACCTGGTCGCGGCCTGGCGCGAGGCCACGGTCTTCACCGAAGCCGAGCGGGCCGCCCTGGAACTGGCCGAACAGGGCACCCGTCTCGCGGACACCCCGGGTGCCGTGACGGACGAGGCCTGGGCGAACGCCGCCAAGCACTTCGACGAGGAGCAACTGGCCGCCCTGGTAGCGGCGATCGCCGTCATCAACGCGTACAACCGTCTGAACGTGATGGTCCGCCAGCCGGCGGGCGACTACGAGCCGGGCCAGTTCGACTGACCGGGGATCGTACGACAGAGGGCCCGCAGGACCACCACTCCTGCGGGCCCTCGACTCCCGGGACCCCAAGGGGTATTCGTGATCGACTCCCGGGCATGGCCTCCGTGATCCGGCACGTCACCATCGACTGCGCAGACCCCTACACCCTGGCGAGCTTCTGGGCCGAGGCCCTGGACGGTTCGCCGGCCGACGACGACTTCCCGGGAGACCCGGAAGCGATGGTCCGGACCCCGACCACCACGCTGCTGTTCATCAGGGTGGACGACGCCAAGACGACGAAGAACCGAGTCCACCTGGACTTCCAGCCCCAGGACCGCACCCGCGACGAGGAGGTGGACCGCCTGCTCTCCCTGGGCGCCACCCTCCACTCCGACCACCGCCGCCCCGACGGCACGGGCTGGGTCACGCTGCAGGACCTTGAGGGGAACGAACTGTGCGTGGAACGGAGCGCGGGGGAGCGCGCACAGGGGTGACGGCATGTCACGCCCCGCACGGCGCAGGGCGATGCCAGGACTGCATGCGCTTGTGTCGGGCATGTAATCGGCTATGGAGGAGAGCACCGCCGGTTGGGCAGGCCAGATCGCCGAGAAGGAGCTCGGTGAGGCGCTTCCTCGACGGTGGGCGCACAGCCAGGGAGTTGCAGGCCGAGCGGTGGAGATCGGGTCGGTCTTTGGCGAGGATGCCGACCTGCTCATCGCCGCTGCCACACTGCACGATGTCGGGTACGCGCCGCGGCTGGCCGTGACGGGGTTTCACCCGCTGGACGGGCCAGGTTCCTCCGCGACGATCACGGGGCCGACGCGCGGCTGGTGCGGTTGGTAGCGAACCACTCGTTCGCGCTTCTGGAGGCGGAGGAGCGTGGGCTCAGAGAAGAGTTGGCTGCGGAATTCCCTTTGCTGGACGAACCGTTGCTCGTGGACGCGCTCGTCTACTGCGACATGACGACCACGCCCGACGGCGGCCGGACCACTGCCGAGGAGCCTGTCGCGGAGATCCGGGGACGCTACGGAAACGACAGCACCGTCGGCCGGTTCATCCGCCGCGCAACACCGGAGATCTTCACCGCTGTAAGGCGAGTTGAGGAGGCGCTGGCGGCTCAGCCGAGGTAGGGGTAGGTCCCGGCCGGGTAATCACCCCAACCGAAGCTCAGGCTCGGGGTGTTGGCGTGGTGGAAGCTTGGGAGATCAGTCCCCGAGGGAAGGACGCGATCATGACCCGACGACTGCGTTTCAACGGCACAGCTAGCGGTGTCAACGGGCGCCCGTCCATTCACGAAGACCTCGACACAGGAGAGGTCATCGTCCACGGTCCCGTCCTCACCAACCCCGACGACATCGCCCAGCTCCGTCACCTGAACGAGGGCGAGGTGCCCATCGTGGTGCCGCGCGAGCTGCTGGTCGACTTCGGCCCGAAGGAAGTCGACCGCGTGCCCGACATCATCGGGTTGGACGAATTCGACCGACTCTTCACGCAGTTCGCGCACACGGCCTGGCGTCTGGAGACGCGCCGCCGCTACGCCTCGGACGAACTCACCGACACCTACGCTCGGTTCACGCGCGGTGAGCCCATCGAATGGGAGGGAGTCGACGCGGAATGGTGCGCCGAGCGCCGCGAGCAGTCTGGGCTCGGTAAGCGGTTCGAGCGTGTCCGCATCGTCGATCACCCGCCCACGGCTGGGCAGCTCTATCTGCTCGACAACGCACGCCGGAACAGCGCCGTCGGCGAGAAGATCCTCAACCTCTGGCGAGAGGATGCCGACAGCCTCGGCCTGCCCGCCGAAGACTTCTGGATCTTCGACTCCCGGCTGGTCGCGCTGCTCAACTTCGACGAAGCCGACAACCTGGTCAACGTCGAGCTGATCACGGAGCCTGCTGAGGTACTGAGGTATGCCACGGTGCGCGACGCGGCGTTGCATCACGCCATCCCATACGAGGAGTTCGCGGCACGGTTGACCGCGAAGGAGGACTGAGGAGTGGCACGCACTGAGTATTACGACGACGCCAACGCGCCTGTACCGAACAGTCTCGTTGTCGCTGCCTCAGCGGTCGTAACCGACGACAGGGGGCGCATCCTGCTTCAGCGCCGCAAAGACAACGACCTCTGGGCGCTCCCTGGCGGTGGCATGGATATGACCGACTCACTGCCAGGAACCGCGGTGCGGGAGGTCAAGGAAGAGACCGGCTACGACGTGGAGATCACGGGACTTGTCGGCACGTACATGGACCCGCGCCGCATCATTGCCTACAGCGACGGGGAGGTGAGACGACAGTTCAATGTGTGCTTCAGGGCGCGCATTGCCGGCGGGACGCTCACCGTGTCGGATGAGTCGACCGAAGTGCGCTTCGTAGACCTTGCCGAGGTTGACGCGCTGCCCATGCACCACACCCAGCGACTACGGCTTCAGCACTTCCTGGACAACCGGCCGAGTCCGTACCTGGGATGAGCCTGAACGCACAGGGTTCCGCAGACGTCCAGGATCATTCCCAGATGTCGTCCGGCAGTGAGGCACCCTCAACGGAGCCGCCCTGCACCCGGGACGGAGGATGCGACCGCTACCGGCAGGCCCCGACTTCGCCACGGCTCAATGCGCACACGAAGCTGTGCCACGCCTGAGCCGGTACGGCGATGACGGGGCCGCCCGCGCGCTTGGAGTCGCGTACGAGGGTGCCGTGGGGAGCGTAGGCGCACTCCACACACTCGGTGGTGTTGCCGCCGCTGTAGGACGACTTGAACCACATCGGCTTGGAAGTCGGCTCGGGACCAGCGGACATTCACAACTCCTTGCGAGCGCGGTGGATCATGGCGGAGGAGGCTTCCATGTCCAATGCTTGTGCGCGGAGGTACTGGAACGCAAGTCGGTATCGGTCCAGTTCCTCGTCTTCCTCGAGGAAGAGCGATCCCGTGTGGAAGTCGACGTACACGACGTCGAGAGCCGCTTCGGCGCCGCCGATGATCACGAAGTTTCCGAGTGCTGCCGCGTGGGCTCCCTTGGAGAACGGGAGTACTTGGAGCGTGATGTGTGGAGACTCGTTCGCTTCGAGCAGTCGACCGAGTTGTTCCTTCATGATCTCCGGTGAACCGACGACCCGCCGGATCACGGACTCGTCGAGGATGGCCCACAATCGCGGAGGCTTCGGGCGGGTGAGGATCTCCTGCCGCTTCATGCGGATGTCCACGAGCCGCTCGATCTCTTCCGGTTCGAGCGGTACCTCGTTGGCCTTCTGAAGAGCGGTGCTGTACGCGCGGGTCTGGAGAAGACCTGGAACGTAGACGCAGCAGAAGTGGTCTTCGCGTACTGCCTCGTCCTCAAGAGTCAGCAGAAGGTTCATGCTCTCGGGGATGGAGTCGGCGAACGGCCTCCACCAGCCTTGCTGCTTGGCGTCCTTCGCCAACGCGACAACAGCCCTGCGCTCGGCGTCGGTTGCTCCGTACTCCCGGCACAGTGCGTCGATCACGATCCACTTCACCGCGCCGGCCTGCGTCTCGTACCTGCTGACCGTCGCCTTGGACACACCGACGAGCCCACCGGCTTCCTCGAGCGTGAGGCCCTTGCGAGCACGCAATTTACGCATCATCACGCCCAGTTGGCGGCGGCGGGTTGTGGTCCGAGCGGACATGCGACTCCTCTGTGCGGATGCCGGGCATCGGGCCCCGGACGTCATCAGGCTAGGCAGGCCGGAAGTCACGCAGCCACCAGATTCACTCGAAGGGTTCTTCTCGTTGCGAGAAGTTACATAGCAAGACTTCTCCGTGTCATGCTCGCTTGCAGAGCGCTACGCAATGCAGCCGTACGGACACGGCGGGCGCAGCATGCGCGTAGCTGGGAGGGAGGAGTGGCCATGCCTGGCTACGAAGCCGCCGAACCCCGACTTCGCTGTGTTCTGCCCTTCGAGGCGACGTCGGAGGAGGTGCCTCTGCTTCGGAGAGCCGCCGTCGCGCAGCTCGATCAGTGGGGGATGGCCTGTGCTGCCGACGAAGCCGAGCTGCTCGTCGCGGAGTTGGCCACGAACGTCATCAAGCATGTCGGCGAGGGCACGTCAGCGACGTTGATCCTCGAACGCCGGGACGCGCGGCTGCGCGTCGAAGTCCACGACAAGAGCCACGCGGTGCCCGTGCTCAAGGCTGCGAGCTGCGACGAGGAGTGCGGACGCGGCCTCCACCTCCTCGCGGCTCTTGCCGCGGACTGGGGGACGGTGCTCACGGCGGCCGGGAAGGCGGTCTGGTGCGAGATCACCCTCGACCAGGGATCCGCCTGCCGTCGCGTCGAGCGGGCGGCCCAGACCTTGGAGACGTATCAGGGTGCCAGCGGCCCGACTCTCCTGGCAGGCGCCGAACGGACCGCCGGTCTTGAGGAGGCCGCGATCGAGCTGATCGCCGACCTCCTCCACTGGTCCACCGCTCGCGGCCATGACCCGGACGACATCCTCGACCAGGCCCAGATGCACTACGAAGCGGAAGGGGTGGCGGCGTGGTGAGCGCCGGGCTGAGTGGTCTTCTGCATCTCCTCCCGCAGGGCATCCGGGGTGCGCCACGATTCGCCGGGGCGGCTTCTGTGGCACATGCGGTGGCAGTTGGCGCACAGGCAGACAAGGCCGTCCAGCCTGGTCTCCCCGTGGCCGGAGACATGGAGGGGAGTGACGTGGTGTACCTCGATGTAGCCCTCGCCCAGTCCTCCGTAGGTGCGAGCGAAGTCGAAGTGGCAGACCTCGCATCGCAGCGTCCCACCGTTACGGCGGACCTGTTGGATCTTCAGTCTGCGAAGCTTCGGATCGCGTTCGCGGACAAGCGCTCGGCGTACGAGGAGCCGGCCTTCGATGGCGGTGGATCCATCGTCCTGGATCTCGCCGTGCTGCTCGGGCAGCAGATGGAACTCGCCGGAGCCGATGCCCTCTTCGATGGCCTGGGCGGCTTGGAGCATGTCGGCCTCGCGCTCGATGAGCGCCGCGATCATCCGAAGAGTGGGCTCCCCGCACCGGGTGCGCTTGCCCTGGTGGTGAGGATGGTTCGTAGCGAAGTCCGTCGTCTTGCGGCTGACGCTGTCTGGCGAGCGGAACTCAGGGAGCGCCCGAGCCTTGGCGTCGTGGATCGGCAGCGACCGCAGCAGCTCAGAGAGTTCCTGGACCTCTCGGGCCCCGGTCCGCAGCTCGCGCCAGCCGTTCTTCACGACGAGCGCCCCAGCCAGCACAAGCTCGTCCTCGGTCCATGTAGGGCTTCGCATGATCAATATCGTATGAGTGTTCGGTGGCGCCGGAGGGCGCGTTCTGTGAATCGCGCGCCGTACTGCACACTGGGTGGGTCTCGTTGTCAGTGGGGTCTGTCACCCTCAGTGATGGTGGATTGCAAGATGAGTCTGCCGCTGCACGGCTGTAAGGAGGGGGCATGACCCACATGAGCGAACCCGAGAGCGCTGCTGGAGTAGCAGAGAAGCCCGAGTTCACGTCGATCGAGATCTGCGCTGGAGCAGGCGGGCAGGCGATCGGTCTGCACCAGGCGGGCTTCGGGCACCTGGCTCTTGTGGAGATCGACAAGCACGCGGTTGACACGCTCAAGCAGAACATCAAAGACCACGAAGCCTGGGCATGGGAGCGGGAGCACTGTGACGTTCTGGAAGGTGACGTCAACAACTTCAGGCCTGCCGAGGACCTGGAGAAGAGCGGAGACCTGCTGAAGCAGCGCGAACTGGACCTGTTGGCCGGGGGTGTGCCGTGCCCTCCGTTCTCGCACGCGGGGAAACAGCTCGGGAAGGCTGATGAGCGCGACCTCTTCCCGCGCATGCTCGACCTTGTGGAGATTCTGAAACCGCGCGCAGTCATGATCGAGAACGTCCGCGGAATCATGGACCCGAAGTTCTCGGACTACCGAGACTGGATCAAGGCGAGGCTTCAGGGCGGTTCTTATCGAGGCGATGACGGCCAGGTGGCCCATGAGCATGGTCTCGGGTACACGGTGTGTAAGTGGGACATCCTGGAGGCCAGTGATTTCGGAGTGCCTCAACTGCGCCCGCGTGCCATCCTCGTAGCGTTTCGTGACGACGTGATCAAGGACGTCAAGTTCGAGTGGCCTACTGCAACGCACGAAGACCCGGTCAGTGTGGCTGACAGCCTCCAGGAGTCCATGCGCGAGCGATATGAGCCCTACTTCGAGGGGGCTCATGCGGCCAAGGCCCGTTACTCCTACGACCGATGGCTCAAGAAGGCTCGGGATCGGGCTGTCGAACTCGAAGGCAAGGGTGGAGGTATTGCCCCCACGCTTGTCGGTGGTTCGAAGAAGCACGGAGGCGCAGACCTCGGGCCCAGCCGTGCGAAGGCGGCCTGGAAGCAACTTGGCATCTCGGGTATGGGTGTCGCCAACGATGCCGAGACGTGCAAGAAGAAGAGCACCGAAGCTCGGGACCTCTTCGACCCAGATGGCCCGATGCTCACCGTGCGCCAGGCCGCCATCATCCAGGGCTTTCCCGCGGAGTGGGGGTTCTCCGGCGGGAAGACGGCGCAGTACCGGCAGGTTGGCAATGCGTTTCCGCCCCCCGTCGCTAAGGCAGTCGGTAAGTCGATCATCGATGTTCTGAAGGCAGCCCAGGAGCGCGACGAGAAGAAGGGCTGAGGCCGGTTCCTTGCCCGCCTGCCTTAGCTGCAATCCGGTGCTTGAGGACTTCCGCCGTGATCTGTGCAGCGCACTCTGCTGAGGCCTCATGCTCCCAGAACCGGAGCACCGTCCAGCCGGCTTCGGTCAGGCGCTGGTCGGTGTCCCGGTCACGGGCCATGTTCCGGGCCACCTTGTCTGACCAGTACCCGGGGTTCGTCTTCGGGGCTACATAGTGCTCGGGGCAGCCGTGCCAGTAGCAGCCGTCGATGAAGACGGCGACCTTCGCCGGGCGGAAGACCATGTCGGCCGTCCGGCGAAGATCGGGCAGAGGCCTTGCAGCGACCCGGTACCGCAGCCCCTGGGCATGCACGAGCCTGCGGATCAGTTGTTCCGGCTTCGTGTCCCGGCTGCGGATCGCCTGCATGTTCCGGCGGCGAGCAGCGGATGATGCCCAAGAGCCGTGTGGAGGCACCCAAAGCTCGTCCTCAACCATCGTGCTCTGTTCCAGTCCTTGACGTGCTATGCCGATCAGTCTTCGGCTTCGTTGGTCACTTTGGGTAGGCGGGGCGCTGTCTCCGGGAGATCACCTTCGTCGGCCAGAACCCACTCCTTGCCATCCAGCTTCACTCGGGGGCGGTCACCGTGATGGGCGCGGGCCTCCGCTACTCGGAAGCTAACGAACTCCCCACGCTGGGGCACCTCAGCTCCGATCTGCCGGGCAATCTCCTGGTGCCTGCTGTAGGGGCCAGCAATCACGATGCCCTCTCCCCGCAGCACAGTGCGTGCCCTGCCATCTCCCTCCCGAAGACGCGCCATGTAGTCGAGCTGCTGAGCTGCCGTACGGATAGCGCCTCGTCCGATGTGTCGGTTCTGAACTCGACGGAACAGTTCAATTACGCGCCTTTGGCCCTTTCGGTTCCCTTCCAGAAGGATCTCCTTGCGGGTAGCCTCGGGAAGATGCAGAAGGACATTTTCGGGGAGGTCTGCGTCACGCCAAAGCCAGGCAATTCTGTTGCGATGCTCCGCCTTTACCGTCAGCTTCTTGTCGCGGTTACTTCCCGTGTTGAGCCATTCCTCGCGTACGCGGAACAGTCCGGCGCTCCACCGGCTCTTACTGTCGTCTGCCCAGACGAGAAGGCAGAGATACCCCATGGCCTCCGGGGGGATCATCCATCCACCGAAGTCCTGGGAGAACTTGCAGTCTACGTCGATACCGCAGATCCGATAGTCCATCGGATGCTTCGCGATGCCAACGTCTGCGCCGTCATCAAATCGGAACTCTCGTTGCAGGTTGATCTCTACGAGAGTGCCCGCGTGAGTCTTCTCCGTTTTGAAGAGGGTCTTCCAGTCCCAGCGCCCGGTGACCTCGCCATTGAGTAGCTGGTCAATGGTGTTGCGTAGTACTGAAGCGAACCGGACTCCATCGGGGTCGAGGCTTTGAATGTGTTCATAGACCTTCTGTAGCTCACGATCGTCCTCGAACAGTTCCTGGGCGGCGATCCGGTGTGCTGCGCGAAGATCTTCTTCTTCAAAAGGAAGCAATTTTGGTCCCTGACGGTATTTTTGGGCAGGTCTTCGGCGAAGGAGATTACGAGAGAGAATCTCCGTGACACTTCTCGTACGGCCGCTTCGACCCGCACCAGCAAGCCGCCCCCCGCTCCGGCGGCCAGGCAACCGCTCGCCCCCGTGCCGCCAGCGTCGTCGCGTACTGGGGGAGCAGGGTCGTGTCCGTCGGGCGGGAGCCCTCTGAGGCTGCGAAGGCCTCGTACGACGGGACCGTGCCGGTCACGATGCCCAGGTTCGGGGTGCCGGAGGCGACCAGTTCCCGAAGTGAGGCCTCTATCGTCGCCAGGTGGGCCTCGTGGGAGGGGTACTCCGTGGCCAGGGACGGGTACGCCGTCACCAGCTCTGTCAGTTCCCGGGCCGGCCAGTGCAGGACCGCTACCGGGAACGGGCGGGACAGGGCCTCCCGGTAGGCGCCCAGTTCCGCGCGCAGGCGGCTGATCTCCGCCGCCAGCTCCGCCGGGTTGTCCGAGCCCAGGGACCAGACGCGCTTCGGGTCGTGGAGTTCGTCCAGGGTGACCGGGGCGGAGTGGAGGGTGTCGGCCAGCATGTCCCAGTCGTCGTGGGCGGCGGCCAGCATGCGGCGGACGCGGTGGCGGCCGAAGAGGAGCGGGTGCGTGGAGTGCGGGGGCGCCGTCTCGGTGTCGCCGAGCAGGAGGCTCAGGCCCTGCGTGAAGGTCGCCTCCGCCGCCTCCAGCTCGTCGTGCGACTCCAGGGACTCCGCCACGATCACCCAGGGCGCCGGGTGCCGCGGGGAGGACGCGCGGATGCCGTCGATGATCGCCCGTGCCTCCGCCTCGTGGCCGTACTCCCACAGGTTCGACGCCTTCAGGGCGCGGACGAGGTGGGGGTGGTCCAGCGGCTCGGCGGACGACAGCAGACGGTCGTACAACGCGGTCGCGCCGGGGCGGTCGCCGGCCAGTTCCCGGTGGGCCGCGGCCTGGAGCAGCAGGTGTTCCGCGTCCTCGGGGTACAGGCCGGCGGTCCGCTCCAGGCGTGCCGCTTCGGCGTGGTGGTCGACGTTCTCGGCAGGCGTGTCGGGGCGCATGGCAGACACCGTACTGCCGCCGACCGACAGTGGAGCGAGATTCGCAGGTCAGGGCCACCCGGCCCGGTGAGGCCCCGCGCTATGCCGTCGCCTTCCCGGGAGCCGCGCCCGCGCGGTCCACCGCGGCCTTGGTGAGGATCGCCGACGTGCCGACAACGGTCCCGGCCGGGCCCGCGTCGCCGGGTTCGGTGAGGACCGATCGTTCGCCTAGGAACGCGTACGTGGTCCGGTCGAAGATCCACTGTGTCTGCTGTCCGTGTGCCGTACGGGCGACGGCGACGCCCTCGCGTCCCGTGGCGTCGGCCGCGGCGCGGATCACCGTGACCCCGGGGATCTTCGCGGCGGCCCGGTAGAGCGCGGCGCTGACCCGCGGTGGTGCCCAGGTCTCGGCCAACAGGTCGCCGATCGCGGTGAACGCCCGCTGGTCCGGGTCCTGGCCCTGTCCGCGGGTCTCGTTCCGGATCAGCTTCAGCAGGGCGTCGGGGTCGGTGGGCAACGATGCGACGTAGGTGTAGGTCGGGTTGTCGATCGACGGGCCGCCCGCCCTGTCCGGATCGCTCGGCCGGGGTGTCGCCCCTGGGCCGTCGAGGGTGTAGACCGGCGCGTCCGGGCCGAGCGGGGAGTCGGGGCGGCCTGCCTCGCGCAGCAGGCCGGAGCGACTGCCGTCGGCGGACAGCCACACCTGCCGCGTGTGCGCGGGAGCCATGGTCACGGGGCCTCCCGCGGCGCTCTGCCCGGCGTAGGCGACCTTGCTCTCGACGTACACGAACTGGTCGGCACGGACGGCCGGTTGTTCGCTTTCGGCGGCGGCGAGTGCGACGCGGTCCAGGAGTTGCCTCGCCTCGGGTGCGCGGGGGGTGCCGCCATCCGCGATCGCGGTGGTGGTGCGGCTTGCAGGGGTGGCGGTGAGGTTCACTGCCACGACGCCGCAGACCGCCATGGCGCAGGCGATGGTCGGCACCATGACCCGGACCGATCGCGGGCGCGGGCGCGGGCGCGTGGCTCGGACGCTGACGCGGCCGGTCGGCTCGGCGAGGGCGGCTTCGCGCAGCAGCGCCTCCTTCAGCAGCGGTCCACGGTCAGGACCCAGGTCCGGGACCGGCGGTGGGGGCAGCAGGTCTGCGAGGTCGGCGCGCTCGGTCTCCTCGGACCGGTGGTGCGTACGGCGCCGCGGGGTGATGTTCATCCGTGGTTCTCCTGGGTCGACCATCGGGCCGCGAGGATGCGGTCCGGTACTGGCTTGTGGTCCGGCGCCGGCTTGCGGCCCGGTACTGGCCTGCGGTCCGGTACGGAGCTGTCGGGGGCGGCGGAGGGTTCCCCGCGGTGCGTCGTGGGCGTCCGTCCGGCTCGGACCCGTACGGCCCGCGTGGCCTCCATGGCCTGCGTGGCTCGTGTGACGGGTGTGGTCCGGGCCGGGGTCTCGGCGAGTTCGCGCAGCCGGGTGCGGGCGCGGGACAGGCGGGACCGGACGG
Source organism: Streptomyces macrolidinus (assembly GCF_023887685.1). Taxonomy (GTDB): domain Bacteria; phylum Actinomycetota; class Actinomycetes; order Streptomycetales; family Streptomycetaceae; genus Streptomyces; species Streptomyces macrolidinus. Next base: position 110,474 of record NZ_JAMWMR010000001.1, read on the forward strand.
TGCCGACCGGCACGCCGAGCGCCTCCGCCGCAGCCGCGTAGTCCAGCCCGGCCCACACCACGAGGGTGAAGACCTCCCGGTCGCGGCGGCGCAGGCGGGCGAGTGCGGCGTGCGCGGCGCGCAGCTTCTCGGCGTCCTCGAGGTGCGTGACGAGATCGTCGGCGAAGTCCGGGATCGAGCCGCGCTCCGGGACACGGGCGAGCGCGATCTCGCGGCGTCGGCGTGCGCGTGCGTTGCCGCGCATGATGTTCGTGGCGATGCCCAGCAACCACGGGCGCAGACTGTCCCCCTCGGGGTGCAGCTTCTCCCGGCCGCGCCATGCCTCCAGGAAGGTCGTCGAGACGACGTCCTCGGCCTCCGCCCAGTCGCCCGTCACCCGCAGGGCATAGCGGTACAGCACTTGTGCGTGCTCGTCGTACAGCTCGCCCAAGGCGTCGCGGTCTCCGCGGCGGAAGCGATTCCTCATGACTGTTTCCACACTCTGCTCTGCCGCGCCGGTCGCGGCGGTTCCGGTGACGTGCGCCACACAGGCCGGACGTGCGCCGCACAGGCCGCCCGAGGCCACGCCCCCGCCCACGGTCCCGCCCTCGATGTGACGTGGAACACGGGAACCCCGGCGCCCGGCAGCGCAGTGCCGGTCATGAACACTTCTTCCCTCTCCCGCCGGAGCGTCCTGCGGAACCTGACGCTCGCCGTCGCCCTGGTCGGCAGCACGACAGCCGTAGGGGGCGCCACCGCCTTCGCCGCGGCGCCCGAGACGTACACCCTCACGATCAAGCACCTCGACCGCGCGGGTCACCTGACCGGGTCCTACGAGACCAACGTCACCGGGATCTCCGGTCCGGGCGCCGACGAGGTCGCCCACCCTTACGACGCTTCGGGCACGACCACCGTGCGTCTGCCCCAGGGCCGTTACCTGCTCGACAGTTCCCTGAGCACCGGTGACCGCGCGGACGGCACGGACTGGATCGTCCAACCGCGCCTCGACCTCGACCACGACACCACCATCACCGTCGACGCGCGGACCACCGCCCCCGTCGACGTACAGCCGCCCGACGACTCGGCGGACTTCCAGCACGGCGCGATGTTCGTCCGGGTCACGCAGGGCGACGCGGTCCGCGAGGCCAACCTGGTCACCTCTTCGTCGAAACTGCGCGTGGCCCACCTGGGACCCGACGCCGAGCCCGGTTCGGTGAAGCAGTGGTTCGACTCGTACTGGACGACCGAGAAGGGTGGTTACGCGCTCGGCTACACCTTCGACGGCGCCCGCGCCCTGACGGGGCTCACCCGTCACCCCGCCGCGAAGGACCTGGCCACCTTGCAGATCCGCGGCGCGGCCCGGCCGGGCGCCACGGGGAACGCGTCCTTCGACCTGCAACCGACGGTCGGACCGACCGTCGGAACCGCCCGGACCCTCACGACCCCCGGCACGGCCACCTACCTCGTGACGCCCGAGCGCGGCACCTGGGACGTCACCTACACGGCCCCCGCCAAGCCCGGCGCGACCCCCAACCGCTACTCCGCCGACGGCATCGCCGTGCGCGCCGGGGCCACAACGACGCAGACCTTCGACAACGCCGTCTTCGGCCCGGTCCTCACCGACCGCACCGGCGTCGTACGGGACGGCGACCGCCTCGACGTCGATGTCCCGCTGCTCGCCGACGGCGACGGCCACGTGCCGTCGTCACCGGCGTACACCTCGGCCTCGACCACGCTGCACCGCGACGGCGTGCTCGTCGGGAAGCAGACCGGCACCCCCGGAAGCGCCCGGTTCACGGTGGAACCGGGGCGCGCGGCGTACCGGCTCACCAGCACGGTGAACCGCGCGGGTGCCCCCGGCACCGCCACCCGCGTGACCGCGTCCTGGACCTTCACCTCGGACACGACGACCGGTCCGACCTCGGTGCCGGTCAGCGTCGTGCGGTTCTCGCCCGCGCTCAGCCCGACCGGCACGGCGGCGGCGGGCTCGGCACTCCGTGTCCCCGTCACCGTGCTCGGTGCCGCCTCGCACGGGCAGGTGCGCTCGCTGGCGGTCTCGATGTCCGTGAACGGCGGCGCCTCGTGGACGCGGGTCCCGGTCGAGAACGGCGCCGTCACGATCCGCAACCCGCAGGCGGGCACCGGGGTCTCCTTGCGCGCCGACCTGACCGACACCGACGGGAACACCCTCACCCAGACCGTCATCGACGCCTACCGCACTCAGTGACCCGTCGTCCGGGAAGGTGAACGGGCGATCGGGCCGACCCCACTGCCCGATCGCCCTCACTGCCGGATCGTCCCCACCGGCGGGCGCGCCCGATCGTGTATAACGGCAGGGAGCAGCAAGGGAGTTACCAGTCTTACCACTCGGGGAGGAGAGGCCGATGATCCGGTCCTGGACGAGACTGCGGCCCACCGCCGTGCTGCTGCTCCTGCTCCTCCAAGCCGTCGTCCTCGACACCGGCAGCCTCACCGCCGCCGTCGCCTTCGCCGCGACCGCCGCGGTCGGTTCCGCCCTCGCCGTCTGTGCGTTGATCGCCGCGTGCAGTGTGCCCGCCGTGGCCCCGACCCGCGTACGTACGGCTCTTCGCGACCGTGCGCATCGCACCGCGTTCCTGCCGCAACGGGACCCCGACGCCCCGGGCCGCAGGCGACCGCGGGCACCCGGACACGCCCTTCAGGCGACCGCCGCGTAGGCCACACACCGGTCCGTTCCCGTACGTACGTATCGGCGTACGCACGTTACGTATCCCGTACGCACCCACGTACGCACCGCCGTACGCCCACAGCCGAGTACGTGTGGCCCACGCGGGTCGTCATGCCGACAGCTCATCTCACCACCCCGGCACGACGAGACCCCGAAGGGCTCCCCATGTCCACGTTCCTGTCCGCGTTCGCAGGCCTGGTCGAGCGGCTGGCCGATCTGCTTCAGCCGCTCTTCCACGCCTCCTCGGCCGCCGCCGCGATCGTCCTGTTCACCGCGCTCGTACGACTCCTCGTCCACCCGCTGTCCCGGGCCGCGGCGCGCGGTCAGCAGGCGCGCGCGCAGCTCCAGCCGAAGATCGCGGAGTTGCGGAAGAAGTACGGCAAGAACCCGGAGAAGTTGAACAAGGCCGTCCTCGAACTGCACGCGGAGGAACGGGTGTCGCCGCTGTCCGGCTGCCTCCCCTCCCTGCTCCAGATGCCCGCGTTCTTCCTCCTCTACCACCTGTTCTCCAGCACGACGATCGGCGGCGAGAGCAACGGCCTGCTCGCGCACACCCTGTTGGCCGCGCCGCTCGGCGGCCGATGGGCCGACGCCCTCGGTGACGGCGGCCCCTTCGGCGCGGCGGGGCTTGTCTACCTCGGGCTGTTCGCACTCGTCGTGGCCGTCGCCACGTTCACCTACCGGCGTACGAAGCGGATGTCGGCCGCGAACCCGGTCCCGGCCGGTGACGGCACACAGGTGCCCGGCCTCGGCGCGGTCGCCAAGGTCATGCCGTTCTTCTCCTACTTCACCCTCGTCACCGTGGCGGTGGTGCCGCTGGCCGCCGCGCTGTACGTGGTGACCAGCGCGACGTGGAGCGCGGTCGAGCGGGCGGTGCTGTACCGCTGAACTCGGCTGCCGCTGAAGGGAGTCACAGCGTCACCGTCACACCCTCGCGTGCCGAGCGCCGGGCCGCTTCGAGGACGTCCAGGGCCGCGGCGGCCTCGTGCGCGGTGACCGGGTTCGGGCCGCCCTCGCGCAGGGCCCGCGCGATCGCCGCGTAGTACGCCGGGTAGTCGCCGGGCAGGGTCGGTACGGGGGTGCCGCCGCCGGTCAGCGGGGACTCCCCGGCGCCCACGCGGCCCCACAGCGGTTCGGGCTCCTCGCCCCAGCCGGGGCCGGGGCGCCCGCCCTCGCGCAGCGCCGCCTCCTGCGGATCGAGGCCGTACTTCACATAGCCCGCCTCGGCGCCCAACACCCGGAAGCGCGGCCCGAGTTGGGCGGTCGTCGCGGAGACGTACAGATGGGAGCGGACCCCGCTCGCGTGAGTGAGCGCGAGGAACGTGTCGTCGTCCGTCTCCGCACCCGGACGGCGGACGACCGTCTCGGCGTACACACCGGTCACGGGGCCGAAGAGCACGAGCGCCTGGTCGACGACATGGCTGCCGAGGTCGTACAGCAACCCCCCGATCTCCGCCGGGTCGCCGGACTCGCGCCAGCCGCCCTTGGGCCGGGGGCGCCAGCGCTCGAAGCGGGACTCGAAGCGCCAGACCTCGCCGAGTTCGCCCTCGGCCAGCAGCCTCCGCAGGGTCAGGAAGTCGTTGTCCCAGCGGCGGTTCTGGAAGACGGACAGCAGCAGGCCGCGCCGCTCGGCCAGTGCCGCGAGGCCGCGCGCCTCGGCTGCCGTGCCCGCGACCGGCTTGTCCACCACGACCGGCAGGCCCGCTTCGAGCGCGGCGGTCGCGAGGGGGACGTGTGTCCTGTTCGGGGCGGCGATGACGACCAGGTCCAGCTCGCCCGCCCGCGTCCACAGCTCGTCGGCCGTGGCGGCGAGGCGCACGTCCGGGAACTCGGCACGGGCCTGCTCCTGCCGCTCGGGCCGCGAGGTGACCACCGTGTCCAGGACGAGGCCCTCGGTGGCGGCGATCAGCGGCGCATGGAAGACGGAGCCCGCGAGGCCGTAGCCGACGAGGCCCACGCGGAGAGGGGTGCCAGTGCGCGGAGCAGGGGTTGTGCCAGTCATGGCTCTACTGTCGCAACCGCGGCGCGCGAGTGTGCCACCGGGTATTCCCTGCTGTCGCTTTCGGTGTCGATCCCCTGGCGATTCCCCTGTCCGTTCCACTGCGCTGATCGAGGGGACTTGGGCCGCCGACTCCGGCCCTCAGGGCGTGGCGTGCCCAGGGCTCCGCCACCCATGGTCGGTCATATTTTCATGCGACTGCCTAGAACCCTTCTCCCGTCCCGGCTCTCCCATCTGCCCCGCACCCTCCTGCTGCCCCGGCTGCCCCTGTTCCTGGCCTGCGCCCTGGCCGCCGTCGTCTTCTTCCTCCAGGCATCCGTCGCAGCGCTCCCGGCCGACTCGCAGCCCACCTGCGCCGCGCCCACCGGCAACGCCTTCCCGCTCACCACCCACATCCGCGGCGGCCCGGACCGCTACCGCGCCGGAGGCGACGACCACACCTGGTTCATCGACCTCAAGAACACGACCACCCGCTCCTGTGCGCACATCCACCCGGTGGTCGTCCTGGTCGACACCCATCACGCGCTGACGGCCGAGCAGCCCAAGCTGGAGTTCTTCGAGGGCGACCGCGCGCATCCGGTCGCCCTGCGCCGCACCGACCGCAGCGAGCTGGTCGGCGCCTTCGACGACGGCTTCGCGGGCTTCACCGTGGCTCCGGGCAAGACCGTCTCGGTGAAGGTGCGGCTCGCGCTCGCCCCCGACGCCCGGCAGAACGACGTCGTGGCGAACGCCGCGATCGTGCAGCGGCGCGGGGACGACGGCAGTTGGGTCGGCGAGTCGAACGAGTACCGCTTCCGGATCGAGCCCAAGGACGACGAGCCCAAGGACGACGAGGCCGACGGACACGACGCGCACAAGAAGACCCCGCACAAGAAGGGCGCCGGGAAGGAGAGTCCGGGCACGGCGAGCCCGGGGACACCGAGTCCGGGGACGGCGAGCCCCGGAAAGGGCGGCGAGGGGAAGAAGGGGGCCGGAGCGCAGCACAAGCAACCGGGGACGGCCTCGCCGAGCCCGCGGCCGAGCCCCTCCGGCAGCGCGCCGGCCCACGCCGGGCAGCGCGTCGCACACCGCCTCGACCCGTTGATCGGGGGGCTCCTCATGGTGGCGGGCGGTGTCCTCGTGGCGGGCTCCCCCTTCCTGCTCCACCGCGCGCGCCGCTGAGGCCCCTGCCGTCACCGCACCCACCGCCGAGCTTCCGGTGCCCGGTGGGATCAGGGCCGACCCGTGCTGATTACGCTGGGGCCGGGTGCACGCCGCGCACGCGGCATCCCCGTCGTTCCGGCGTTCCCGGTTCCCATGCGCACGGCAGGAGATCACAGATGGCAGAGCGCAAGCCCATCGAGTCCTGGCTCACCGACATGGACGGTGTGCTGATCCACGAGGGCGTGCCGATCCCCGGTGCCGACGCGTTCCTCAAGAAGCTGCGCGAGTCCGGCAAGCCCTTCCTGGTGCTCACCAACAACTCGATCTACACCCCGCGCGACCTGCACGCCCGCCTGACCCGGATGGGGCTGGACGTGCCGGTGGAGAACATCTGGACCTCGGCGCTGTCCACCGCCCAGTTCCTGGACGACCAGCGGCCCGGCGGCACCGCGTACGTCATCGGCGAGGCCGGTCTGACCACGGCCCTGCACGACATCGGCTACATCCTGACCGACCACGAGCCCGACTACGTCGTCCTCGGCGAGACCCGCACGTATTCCTTCGAGGCCATGACCAAGGCCGTCCGGCTGATCAAGAACGGGGCCCGGTTCATCTGCACCAACCCCGACGAGACCGGCCCGTCCGTCGAGGGCCCGCTGCCCGCCACCGGTTCGGTCGCGGCGCTGATCACCAAGGCGTCCGGCAAGCAGCCGTACTTCGCGGGCAAGCCGAACCCGCTGATGATGCGCACCGGACTGAACACGCTCCAGGCGCACTCCGAGACCAGCGCGATGATCGGCGACCGGATGGACACCGACATCCTCGCCGGGATGGAGGCGGGGATGCAGACGTATCTGGTCCTCACCGGGCTGACCACGCGGGACGAGGTCGACCGCTTCCCGTTCCGCCCGTCCCACGTCGTGGACTCGATCGCGGACCTCGTCGACCTCGTCTGAGGCCGGAGGCCGGGCAGCGCCCCCGCTGCCCGTACGGCGCAGGGGTCGCCCCCCGGACGGAGTAGCCGACGTCCCGTCCGGATGCGCCGGAGTGTCCGCGGAGAGAGCCTCCTGGTATCGGAGGTTCACCATGGGTTCACTACGGCTCACGCTCTGTGTGATAGCCATCATCGCGTCCGTCCTCGGACGCTCGGCGCTCAAGTCGGACGGACAGGACGTCTCCCTGACCCCCGCGTCTCCCGCGCCCGGCGGCGAGGTGCGGCTGACCGTGCGGGGATGTCCCGGTACGGCTACGACGGGCACCGCGACGTCGGACGCCTTCGTCACGGACGCGCGGCTCGTCGGCAAGAACGGCACGCTGACCGGTGACACGGTGGTCCGCGCCATGCTGGCGCCGGGGAGCTACGCCATCAAGGCTGACTGCGGCGGGCACAAGGCCGACGGCACCCTCACCGTCGACGGGGCGACAGCGTCCGGCCCCTTCGCTCCGACGGGCCCGGACAGCCCGGCGGGCTCCGCCCCGAGGGACGCGGGCAACCCCGTGGGATCCGCCCCGACCGGCCCCGACCGTCCGGCGGCCCCGTCCCTGCCGCACGCGCTGACCGATCTGCTCCGCCCGGCGGCGCCGCCCAGCGACCCGGCCTCCCGGCTCCGCCCCTCCTCGCCGACCGCCCCGGCCTCGCCCGTGGCGCCGGTCCACGCGGGCGGTGGTGGTGCGCGCCAGGCGGTGCTCTCCGAGGCCGAGGAGGCCCGCGACAGCAGCGGGCCCGGCGCCCGGGAGGCGGTCATCGGCCTCGTCCTCGTGAGTATCGCCGCCGGTGTGGTCGTCGTCCGCGGTGTCCGCCGAAGCCGGGGCAAGGAGTGAGCCGTGTCCGAGCGTGAACGTTCCTGTGGGACCGGGCGTCTGGTGATGGGGGTCATCTGGGTGGTTCTGCTGCTCGGGCTGTGGCTGTGGGGCCGCGAGATGACCGGCGTGCGCGAGGGCGTCTCCGGTCCGGCCACCGGGGACATGGCCGCCGCGGGCCGACCCGCCGACGTCGAACTGCCCTCCACCGTACGGCCGTTGGGGAAGGCAGCGCCGCGCCGCGTCGACATCCCCGTGATCGGGGTGCACGCACCGGTCGTCGCGCGCGGTCTGGACGCGCAGGGCGCGATCGAACCGCCGCCCTTCGAACAGCCGGGCGCGGTCGGCTGGTACGCGGCCGGCGTGCAGCCCGGCTCGGCCGGAACCGCGCTGTTCGTCGGGCACGTCGACACCCGGACCGGACCCGGGGTCTTCTACCGGCTCAGCGGGCTGCGGCCGGGCGCCACGGTACGGGTGGTCCGACAGGACGGTCAGGTCGCCGAGTTCACCGTGGAGGACGTCCAAGTCCTGCCCCGCGACGGCTTCGACGCCCGCCGGGCCTACGGGCCGCGCCAACAGGGCCGCGCCGAGCTGCGGTTGATCACCTGCGGCGGCACCTACGACGGGACGAGTCACGCCTACTCGGCGAACGTGGTCGTCTCGGCGTATCTGACGGGCAAGGGGGCGTGACAGCTCACGTGGGGAGCGGGGAGCGGGGAGCGGGGAGCGAGGAAGCGGGGCGGCGGAGGAGCGACGGACCGGCGCACGCGGGCCCGCGCTGTAACAGCTCGTCCACAACAGCCGGATCGCTCGTGGCGACGGTCCTGGTATGTCAGGCTTGGACCATAACGCGGTACACCCAAAGGGGAGTTGGATGTACGGAACGAGGGGCGCGGGGACACGGGCCGCCTTGGTCGCGGTGGGGGCCGCGCTGGTGCTGGCCGGTTGTTCCTCCTCCAAGGACGGGGACGGCAAGGACGACGGCAAGGACACCGCGATCACCCAACGGCCCAAGGACTCCACCCCGTTCTGGGTCAACCCGGACGGGAACGCGGCCCGGCAGGTCGCCGCCTTGGAGAAGGCCGGGAAGAAGACCGAGGCGGACCAGATCAGGAAGATCGCCCGGCAGCCGACGGGGGAGTGGATCGGCCCGGAGAACCCCGAGGCGGAGGCGCGGGGCTTCACCGAGGCCGCCGAGAAGGCGAACCGCACCGCGATCCTCGTCCTCTACGACATCCCGCACCGCGACTGCGGCCAGTTCTCGCAGGGCGGCGCGGCGGACGGCAACGCGTACCGGGCATGGATCGACGGCGTGGCCCGAGGCATCGGGGACCGTCACGCGACGGTGATCCTGGAGCCGGACGGGGTGCTGCACATGGTGGACGGCTGCACCCCGGAGGAGTTCCACGAGGAGCGGTACGACCTGCTCAAGGGCGCGATCGCCAAGCTCAAGGCGCTGCCGCACACCAAGGTCTATCTGGACGCGGGCAACGCGGGCTGGCAGCACCCCGACCAGATCTTCGAGCCGCTTCAACGGGCGGGCGTCGAGCGGGCGGACGGCTTCGCGGTGAACGTCTCCAACTTCTACTCGACGCGCGACTCGCTCGCGTACGGCAAGCAGTTGTCGGCGAAGATCGGCGGCAAGCACTTCGTGATCGACACCAGCCGCAACGGCAACGGCCCCTACACGGCGGGGGATCCGAGCCAGCGCTGGTGCAACCCGCCGGGCCGGGCCCTGGGCGAGCCCCCGACGACGAAGACGGAAGACCCGCTGGTGGACGCCTACTTGTGGATCAAGCGCCCCGGCGAGTCCGACGGCACCTGCAAGGGCGGCCCGAAGGCGGGCGACTGGTGGGCGTCGTACGCGCTCGACCTCGCGAAGGCGAAGGGCGCGTAGCCCTTCGTACGAACGCAGGGGGCGCCCCTCGTGGCGGAGGGCGCCCCCAACACGGCCCGGACTACGGCACCTTGATCCACTGCGCCTTGCTCGGCGTGCCCTCGTCGTCGTCCGCGAACAGCATGTACCAGCCCGACTGGACGAGGTTGCGGTTCTTCGGCACGGTCACCGTGAGCTTGTCCCCCTTCGTGGCGAAGTCCAGGGCGATCGAGCGCTGGTCGACGTCCGTGACATGCGTGGACGCGCTCGGGCGGATCAGCCGGACCTTCCTGATCGCCGACGCGTGCCGCGAGGTGAACGTGCCCGACGCGCCGCGCGCGATGGTCTGCGGGCCGCCGGACAGGGAGGGCCGTGCGTCCCGGTACAGATACGGCGGCTTGTAGATCTCCAGGCGCTGCTCGAACGTACCGGCCTTGGTGTTGGCCTTGTCGCCGTACAGCGAGTCGGAGCCGAAGAACAGCACGCGCCCGTCGGGCAGCAGGATCGAGCCGGAGTGGTAGTTGCGGCCCACCAGCGGATCGGCGACCCGCTGGAACGACTTGCTGTCCGGGTGGTAGAGCCGCGCCTGGTGGATGTTGGAGTCGCTGCGGCCCCGGTAGTCCTCCGAGCCGCCGGAGACCAGAACCGTGTCGTCGGGGAGGACCGAGGCCTGCGGGTAGCGGGTGCCCTTCTCCAGCATCGGGCCGTCCATGAAGCGCGGGTTCGGCGGCCGGAGGTCGATCAGCCGCGTCTTCTTGCTGGACAGCTCGGACTCGCCGACCCCGCCCCCGCCGATCACCAGGTACTTCTCGTCCTGCGCGGGCGGCAGCAGCACGGTGGCGGAGGTCTCCAGCCGGTCGGGGTCGCTGAGTCCGGGCAGCTCGGTGAACTTGTTGGTGTCGAGGTCCCAGATACCGGGGTCGCGGCCCACGTTGTCCGGGCCGTAGCCCGCGTTGGACCCCGAGTAGAAGATCTTGCCGTTCTGCATCAGGAACAGCGCCGGGTAGGTCGGGAACTGCCGGATCTTCGGGGTGTACGTCCACTTCCTGGTCTTCGGGTCGAAGATCTCGTTCTTGCCCGGGACCAACTGCCCGATGTCGTCGAGCCCGGAGACGCTGAGGACCTTGCCGTCGCTCAGCGTGGTGAGCGTCGGGTACCAGCGGGCCTCGTGCATCGGGTCGACCTTGATGTACTTCTCGGCGACCGGGTCGAACTCGAAGGAGTCCCGGATGCCTTGGAAGTCCTTCTTGTCGAGGCCGAGCTTGTTGGCGATGCCGTACGTGTTGCGCGCGTCGGCCCCCGTGAGGCCCCGCACGCTGTAGTTGTCCTCGGTGCCGGTCTCGTACTTCCGGCCGCTGCGCTGCGCCTCGACGTAGATACGGCCCACGCCGGGGTCGTTGCGCAGCCACTTGCCGGTCGCGGCGAAGACCTTCTTCGCGCGGGGCACGAGGACGGGGTCCTTGGAGACGAACGTCTTGCCGTTCACCTTGCCGGTGAATCTCGTCCCGGCGGGCAGCGTGATCGGCTTGTCCGGGTTCTCGTTGTGGACGATCATCAGGCCGCCGGCCTTGGTGACGTCCCCCTTCAGCTTCTCGTACCGCTTGGTGCCGCCCGCGATCAGCAGGTTGCCGCTCGCGAGTTGGGTGTGGCCGGTGCAGAACAGGTCGCTGGGCGTGGGGATCTTCTTGATCGTGCCCTTGTCCGGGTCCCAGAGCCGGGTGTCGAACTGCTTCTTGTCGAAGTTCTCCTGGTTGTTGCCCGACCCCGCCACCAGCAGCACCTTGCCGGTGTGCAGCAGCGCGGCGTGGATCGTGTCCTGCCGGTACTCCTCGGGGAACTCCAGGATCTCCCAGTGCCCGTTGTCCGCCTTGTACTCGGGCTTGTTGATCGTGTACTGGTGATACCGCTCGCTCCCGAACCGGTACAGCCACGGCCCGTTCATCCCGGCCAGTGCGAGGACCACCACCGTGCCGATCGCGAGACGGCGAGCGCGACGAAGGCCGGCCTGGTCTTTCACTTCTTGTGTCCTCCCGCGACGATCTGCATGGTCTGCTCGGTGCCCGCGTGTCCGGCCCAACTGGGCCGCCTGACCGGGGCGTGCGCGGCGGTCTGCGGCGGCGGCACCGCCGTGTCCCGCGGTTCGTCCGCGATGGCCGGGGCCGGGCGCTTCTTCTCCTGCCGCAGCGTCCAGCGCCAGACGAAGACGGGCGAGGCCGTGATCAGCAGGGCGAACGAGGCCCAGGTGATCATCGCGGGATGGGAGTGGCCGAGCAGGAAGCCCACGACGATCGAGCCGCCGAAGACCAGGATGAAGAACAGATGGATCCGGAAGGTCCCGAACAGGGTGTCGGGGCTCGTCGAATCACCCTTGGGCGTCACCACGAACCCGCTCTTGCGGCGCAGCACGGCGTCCATGAGCGAGCGGGCGTAGACCGGCGCGGACAGCGCCGACATCACCATGCCCGCCACCCCGCCGGAGCCCTCCGGCTCGTGCGGGGAGACGTTGTGCCGGCGGTTCCAGATGTACAGGCCGATCTGGAGCGCCGAGGCGTTGCCGTAGAGCATCAGCCAGACCGTCGGGTCGATGTTCACACCCGAGGCGCCGAGCCCCAGGAACAGCGCGCAACTCAGCGCGGCCAGCATCCAGTTGAGGGCCGACATCGGGTAGAAGACGATCATCATCGTGTAGTTGAAGAGCTTGCCCGGCGGCAGCGAGAAGAAGCCCTTCCAGTACTGCTTGAGGATCGTCTCGTAGGTCCCCCGCGACCAGCGCAGTTGCTGGGTGAAGAAGTCCGTCCAGGCACCGGGGCCCTCGCCGACCGCGAGCACGTCCGGGGTGTAGACCGACTTCCACTTCCGCCCGGTGAGCGGGTTGCGGTGGCGGTGCATCTCGAAGCCGGTCGCCATGTCCTCGGTGATCGAGTCGTACAGACCGCCGATCTGCTGAAGTGCCTTGATCCGTACGGCGTTGGAGGTGCCGACGAACATCGGGGCACCGTAGCGGTTGCCCGCCCGCTGGATCAGCGCGTGGAAGAGGAACTGCTGCGACTCGGCGGCCTTGGTGACGAAGGTGTCGTAATTGCCGTAGACCTGCGGGCCGATGACGAAGCCGACGTCCGGGTCGCGGAAGAAGCCGAGCATCCGCTCCAGGTAGTTGGGCAGCGGCACATGGTCGGTGTCGACGGAGGCGAAGTAGTCGTACGCGTCGCCGTGCGCCTGGAGCCAGGCGTTGTAGTTGCCGTGCTTCGTCCTGGCGCGGTGCGGGCCCTTCGGCTGGTTCCACCGCGCGACGCCCTTGCGGGAGAAGTGGTGGACGCCGAGGCGCGCGCAGACCGCCTTGACCTCGGGGTCGTCGCCCTCGTCGAGGAGCCAGACATGCAGCAGCCCCCGGTGCCGCAGCCGGACGGCTGCCTCCAGGGTCTTCGTCACCATCGACAGCGGTTCCTTGCCCGGGACATAGGTGGTGATGAAGGCGACTCGCGTGCCGCTCTCGGGCACCACCGGGATCGGGTCGCGGGCGACCAGCGTCGCGTGGGCGTTCGACAGGACGTTCATGCAGCGGAAGAACTCGATCAGGCCGATCGAGACGAGCATCACGATGTCGAGGGCCGGCAGGAAGCTGTAGGTGGGGTGGTCGCGTTCGGTCCAGTGCTCGGGCTGGAGCAGCCAGGCGAACAGCACCAGCGAAAGGAGCGGGGCCGCGCCGAGCATCAGCGCGGCGCGGATGCGGTGCGGCTCCTGGGAGAGCAGTGAGCGGTAGCGCACCCGGTACGGCTTGGTCGGGTCCGGCTGGGTGAGCGGTCCCGCCAGGCGGCTGTAGTGCTCGTAGTCGTATCTCGGCAGCGTCGTACGTATCCGGCGGAAGGCGCCGGTGTGGCCGGTGCGGTGCGATGGCCTCCTGAGCTGGGTCGTCTCTGACGGGTCTGAGTTCGGCCGGGCGCCCGTCGGCGTCATGAGCTGTCCCCCCGCGCGCACAGCGGCGCGTGTTCGTCGGTCGTTCGTCCGCGGTGGTCCTGCGTCGACCAGAGCGGACGGGTCAGTGGTGGGTCGGCGTCACGGTGTCCTTTTCCCCCATACCGACACAGAAACCCCACCTGCCGGTTGCAGTGGTGCCCCCCTCGGCATCCGTCAGGCGGGGCCCCCATCCCCACGCTGCGCAACCGGCCCGGCCCCCAACTGCCGTGCAGCGGTGGCCGCTTGCAGCCCAGGGTTCTACGGGGTCCGGCATGATCGCAAGACGCGAAACACGGTGTTTACCGGTCATACCGGTTCATTGGGGTGGTTGTTGGCGTCATTTGGTGCGGTTGGGGTCGCCCGTGTGTGCGGACGAGGGGGATCTGTTCCCTTACGGGTGCCTGGGGTACGTGCGCGTACCTGCGCGTGGGCGCGCCCCTCGGTCCGTACGACGACATGCGAGAAGGCCCCTCGCGTATGCGAGGGGCCTTCTCGGTCGTGCGCCGCCAGGGACTCGAACCCCGGACCCGCTGATTAAGAGTCAGCTGCTCTAACCAACTGAGCTAGCGGCGCCTGCTGACCTGCATAACTCTACCCGACGCCGAGGGGTGCTCCGAACCAGTGGGGGGACTGCTCCGGGCGGACGGAGCCTGTCCGTCGTTCGTGCCGTCGGCGGGCGGTTGCGGTGGCCGGGGCGGGGGGCGACGGATACGTACAAAGCAGGACGAATCCAAGCGGTGCGTTCGTTCGGTTGTGGACTCGTGGACTCGTGGACTCGTGGGCTTGTGGACGTGAGGGGCGTCATATGGGAGTGCCGGTGTTCGAGGGGGTCGGTCGCGCGAGAGGGCGTGGTCGTCCGGGGCGCGTTCTCCGGCGATGCCGTGGGGCCTCGGCGCTCGTCGTCGTCGCGGTCCTCGGTGCGGGTCAGGCGGCGCCCGCCGTCGCGACGGTGCACGGGCCGCCGCTGCCGGGCGCCCCCGCGGGCGGGGAGACCGCCGAGACCCCGCAGGGGCTTCCGGGGGCGCTGTTCGGGGGTCCGGGCGGGGTGCCGGGCCCGCCGCGCTCTCCCAGGACGACCCGCGCGGAGATCATCAAGCGGGCCAAGAGATGGGTCGCCGCGAAGGTCCCGTACCGCGTGGACGCGTACTGGCGGGACGGGTACCGGCAGGACTGCTCCGGCTTCGTCTCGATGGCCTGGAAGCTCGGCGCCAACGAATGGACGGGCAGCCTGGCCGCGCTCGGCGTGCGCGTCTCCAAGGCGAAGCTCCAGCCCGGCGACATCCTCCTCTTCCACAACCGGGCCAACCCCCGGAAGGGGTCGCACGCCGTCGTCTTCGGCGGCTGGACGAACCGCGCGCACACCTCGTACACCGCCTACGAGCAGACCCCACCGGCCACCCGACGACGCTCCACTCCCTACCGCTACTGGAACAACTCCGCCCGCTACGTGCCCTACCGCTACAAGTACGTCGTCGCGAGCAAGAGCGCCGAGAACGGCGGGGAGTGAGCGGTTCGCCGTCGACCGTCATTGGTATGGACATGGTCAACCGACGGTCCTACTCTGGGCCTTGGTCTAGACCTGCACGGCTCGATGAACCTCCCCCACGTTCTCCAGGAGCGGCAGTATGCGTACAAGGACCAAGTGGTACGCGGCCATGGTGGGCCTCGCCACCGCGGCTACGTTCGCACTCTCCGGCGGCACCGCCAGTGCCCATGGCTACACCGACCAGCCCCTGAGCCGGCAGAAGATGTGCGCCGCGGACGGCGGCATCGTCAGCGGCTGCGGCGCCATCCAGTGGGAGCCGCAGAGCGTCGAGGGCCCCAAGGGCTTCCCGGCGCTGGGCCCGAGCGACGGGCAGATCTGTTCGGCCGGGCACACCGAGTTCGGCGTCCTCGACCAGCCGAAGACACCCTCGGGCGCGGACTGGCCCACGACCAAGGTGACCGGCGGGCAGAGCTACACCTTCCGCTGGCAGTTCACCGCCGCGCACGCCACGACCGACTTCCGGTACTACGTCACCAAGCCGGGCTGGAACCAGGACCACGCCCTGACCCGCGCGGATCTCGACACCACGCCGTTCCTCACGGTCCCGTACAACGGCAAGCAGCCGCCGTACACGTTCAGCCACACCGGCACCCTGCCGACCGGGCTGAGCGGCCACCATCTGATCCTCGGGGTGTGGACGATCGCGGACACCGCCAACGCCTTCTATTCGTGCGCGGACGTCACGTTCTGAGCACTTCTTGAGTGGTGTCCGCACCGCGGGGTACGTTCACGCATGCCGTCATGATCATGACGGCATGCGTGGCGTCATGCCGACCGGGGGAACCATGGACATCGTCTTCTACGTGTTGCCGGGCTTGATCATCGCGGGCGCGCTGATCGTTGCGGCCCGGGTGGTCGGCCGCTCGCTCCAGCTCAGGAACAACTGGACCAGCGGCCTGACCGCCGAGGCGCGCTGTGTACGGACGTACACGAGGAGGGTCGACCTCGACCCGAACGTCCGCATGGCGCGGAGGATGCGGCACTACGTCTACGAGTTCACCACGCGCGACGGCCGCGAGATCAGCTTCGAGGAGGCGAACGGGCCGGGGGCGGAGGTGGGCGACAGCGTCACCGTCCACTACACGGCGACCCGCCCCGAACGCGCCACCGCCTACGCCCCCGCCCCGGGGAAGGCCCTCGTGGGGATCGTGGGCGTCATGATGTTCGTGGCGGTGCTGATCGCGTTCTGCGTCGCGTTCATGACCTCGTACACGGAGGTCTTCGCAGGGGACGACCTCTTCGCGGGGCTGTCGTAGAAGGGACCCACCGCCCACCCATGGGTATCCGCACCGGGCCCAGCGCCCACCGCGCGAAGTTGTCGTAGAAGGGGCCCAGCGACACCCAACGCCCACCGCGCGAAACCTGAAAGGGGGTGTGGGTGGCGAAGCCCCCACAACGCGCGGCGAAGCCGCGCAGAAACAGAAGATGGCGACCCGGTTCGCGCTGTCCGCGAACATGGGTCGCCATCGTCATCGTGCGCCGCCAGGGACTCGAACCCCGGACCCGCTGATTAAGAGTCAGCTGCTCTAACCAACTGAGCTAGCGGCGCAGACTCTGTCGCTTTCGGCTCTCGCGTTCGGCGACAAAAGAAATACTACCTGGTCCGCGGGGGTGGTTGTGACAGGGTTCGGCTTCACCGTCCGCGGTCAGAGCACCGCGCTGAGGAACTCCCGGGTGCGGGCGTGCTCGGGGTCGTTGAAGATCTTGTCCGGGGAGCCCGACTCGATGACCCGGCCGGAGTCGAACATCAGGACCTCGTCCGAGATGTCCCGGGCGAAGTTCATCTCGTGGGTGACGCAGAGCATCGTGATGTCCGTGCTGCGGGCGATGTCCCGGAGGACGTCGAGGACCCCGGCGACCAGTTCCGGGTCGAGCGCGGAGGTCACCTCGTCCAGCAGCAGCACCTGCGGGCGCATGGCCAGGGCGCGGGCGATCGCGACGCGCTGCTGCTGGCCGCCCGAGAGCTGGCCGGGGTACTTGTCCACGTGGTCACCGAGCCCGACCAGGTCGAGCAGCTCGCGCGCCCGCTCCTCGGCCTCGTCCTTCGACAGACCGAGGACGGTGACCGGCGCCTCGGTGATGTTGCGCAGCACCTTCATGTTCGGGAACAGGTTGAACTGCTGGAAGACCATCCCGATGTCCTTGCGGATCTCCCGGATCTGCTTCTCACCGGCCGGGAAGAGCTGCCGCCCGGCGACCGTGATCGTGCCCTCGTCGGGCTTGGCCAGGGTCATCAGCAGCCGCAGGATCGTCGTCTTCCCGGAGCCCGAGGGGCCGATCAGCGTGACGTGCTTGCCCGCGTCGACCGAGAAGCCGAGCCGGTCGAGGACCGTGTGGTCGCCGAAGCGCTTGGTGACCTGGTCGAAGCGGATCAGCTCACGGGTGGCCGCGGCGGGACCGGCCGGGGCGTCGGGTTGCTTCATGAGGGGAGTATCAGCGGACAAGACGTCGCTCCAGGGCTCGCAGGAGGAGGGAGGCGGGGTAGGCGATCAGGACGAAGGCCACCCCGATGACGGTGAGCGGCTCGGTGAACTGGAAGTGCTGCTGCGAGAAGAGCCGCGCCTCGCCGAGCATGTCGAGGACGGTGATCGCCATCAGCATCGGCGTGTCCTTGAGCATCGCGATCACGTAGTTGCCGAGCGCCGGGACGACCCGGCGGATCGCCTGCGGCAGGATCACCGCGGTCCAGGTGCGCCACGGCGACAGGCTCAGCGCGGTGGCCGCCTCCCACTGCCCGGCGGGCACGGCGTCGATACCGGCGCGGTAGACCTGCATCGTGTACGTCGAGTAGTGCAGACCGATCGCGACGACACCGGTGGTCAGCGCGGAGAAGGTGAGCCCCCACTCGGGCAGCACGTAGAAGAGGAAGAACAACTGCACCAGCAGCGGGGTGTCCCGGACGAACTCCGTCACGATCCCCACCGGCCAGCGCACCCACCGGGTGGGCGTGCGCATCAGCACCGCCCAGACCAGCCCGAGCGCGAACGAGATCAGCGAGCCGAGCGCCAGCGCCTGAAGGGTGACGAGCAGACCGTCCCAGAAGTGCGGCATGAAGTCGCGGACGGCATTCCAGTCCCAGGTCACGAGACACCACCTCCGACGGGCTGCGGAACGAAGACACGGGCCTGCGGCGCCTTGCCGGCCCGCACCTTGAGCCGGTGTTCGAGCAGCCGCATCAGCCGGGTGAGCGCGAAGGCGATCACGAAGTAGATGAGCAGGACGTACGCGTAGATCTCCGCGCTCTGCTGGAGCGCGAGCCGTACGAGGTTGCCGCTGAAGGCCAGGTCGCCCATGCCCATGACGGAGACCAGCGCGGTGCCCTTGAGCAGCTCCACCAGCAGGTTGCTGAACGACGGGATCATCTCGGGCACCGCCTGCGGCAGCAGGATCTTGCGCATCCGCTGCCAGGGCGTGAAGCCCAGCGCGATCCCGCCCTCACGCTGCGCCGGGTCGACGGAGTTCAGGGCGCCGCGCACGATCTCCGCGCCGTACGCCCCGTAGGTCAGCCCCAGCGCGAGCGTGGCCGCCCACATCGGCACCAACTGCCAGCCGAAGGCGAGCGGCAGCACGAAGAACACCCAGAAGATCATGATCAGGGTGGAGGTGCCGCGGAACACCTCGGTGTAGACACCGGCGACGAAGCGGACGATCCACAGCCGGTGGGTGCGCGCCATGCCGACGGCGAAGGAGACCGCCGTGGCGAGCAGCGCGCCGAACACGAGGAGCTGGAGGGTGGTCCAGACCCCCGAGAGTACGAGTTGCCACAGTCCCGAGGTCATCCGCCGCACAGCTCCTTCGCGGTCATGTCGGTCATCTCGGCCGAGGTGAAGCCGAACGGTCGTAGCACGCGCAGGAGTTCGCCGCTCGCCTTCATGCGCTTCAGTTCGGCGTTGAAGGCGTCCCGCAGCGCGGTCTCCGCGGAGCGGAAGGCGAACCCGCCGCCGTCCACGTGGGGTCGGCCCTTCACCAGCGGTGCGAACGGCTTCGTCGCCTCCGTCTTACGAGAGCCCCGGACGACCTCGCGGGTGGTGAGCGCGGTCCCGGCGAACGCGTCGACGCGCCCGGCCTCCACGGCGTTCAACCCGGCGACCTGGTCGGGGACGATCAGGATGTCGCTCTGCTTGTAGCCGGCCTCGACGGCGTACTGGATCTCGGCGTACCCGGTCCCGGTGGCGAACCTGGCCTTCTTCTCGACGATGTCCCGGTAGTCGTGCAGGCCCTTCGGGTTGCCCTTGCGCACGATGAAGGAGTCGAGCATCTGGTAGTCCGGGTCGGAGAAGATGACCTGCTCGCAGCGCTCCTGGTTGATGTACATCCCGGCGGAGACGACGTCGAACTGCTGGGAGTTCAGCCCCGGGATGAGCGAGCCGAACTCGGTCGGCACGGGCTGGACGCGGTCGACCCCGAGGCGCTTGAAGACGACCTTGGCCAACTCCGGTGCCTCGCCGGTGAGTTTGCCGTTCTTGTCGATGTAGCCGAACGGGATCTCCCCCGCGATGCCGAGGCGGACCACCCCCTGGGCCTTGAGCCGACTCAGCAGATCGCCGCCGTGCGTGCTCGACGCGGTGGCCACGCGGCTGCAGCCGGCGGCCCCCAGCGCACCGAACGCCGCGACACCGGCGAGCAGCGACCGGCGTGTGGCGCCGGGTTTCCCTACGTCATTCGTCCGTGGTGGAGCCATGGCCGCGCGGCTACCCGGGACCATGCGATGTATGCGGGGCGGGCGGGAATATCCGCACGGCGCCTTCGGTTGCCCGCGGCGGGAGCTACGACAGCCCCCGCAAGGGGCGAGCAGGAGGCATGGCGGTGGACGAGACGGCCGAGGTGGACGAGATCCGGGGCACGGTACGGGGCACCGCTCCCGTTCCCCTCTCGGTACTGGACCTGGTCACCGTGGGGGCGGGCAGTACCGCCTCCGACGCGTTGCGCACGAGCGTGGCCCTGTCCCGGCTCGCGGAGGCGCGGGGCTTCCACCGCTACTGGGTCGCCGAGCACCACTCCATGCCGGGCGTGGCCTCCTCCTCGCCCGCGGTGATCCTCGCGCACCTCGCCGCCCACACCGAGCGCATCCGGCTCGGCTCGGGCGGCGTGATGCTCCCGAACCACGCGCCGCTGGTCATCGCCGAGCAGTTCGGCACGCTGGAGGCCATGGCCCCCGGCCGTGTCGACCTGGGTCTCGGGCGTGCTCCGGGGACGGACGGCGGTACGGCCGCCGCTCTGCGCCGCGCCGACCGACTCCACGAGGGCGCCGAGGACTTCCCCCAGCAACTCGCCGAGCTGACGCGCTTCCTCGACGACGACTTCCCCGACGGCCACCCCTATGCCCGGATCCACGCGGTGCCGGGCCCGGTCCAGGGCAGCTCGCCCGGTGGCGTCCAGTCCCCGCACCGCCCGCCGATCTGGCTGCTCGGCTCCTCCGGGTTCAGCGCGCGCCTGGCCGGCACGCTCGGCCTGCCCTTCGCCTTCGCCCACCACTTCTCGGCGCAGAACACCGTTCCGGCGCTCGACCTGTACCGCGCGTCCTTCCGCTCCTCGCCGGTCCTCGACGCCCCGTACGCCCTCATCGGTGTCGCCGCGCTCGCGGCCGACGAGGAGAAGGAGGCCCGGCGGCAGGTGCGGGCCGCCGCCCTGAACATGATCCGGCTGCGCAAGGGGCGGCCCGGACTCGTCCCCACCCCCGAGGAGGCGGAGGCGTACGCGTTCGACCCGCTGGAGGAGGAGTTCCTGAGCAGTTGGACCGCCAACGTCGTGCACGGCACGGCGGACGAGGTCCGCTCCGGCCTGAACGACCTCCAGAAGCGCACGGGCGCCGACGAGCTGATGCTCACGTCCAACGCCCACAGCGGGGACGCACGCCTGCGCTCCTACGAACTGATCGCGGACGCCTACGAGTTGCCGACCGCGTGAGGTGTGAGGGTGCCGTCGGGGGCGGCACCCTCACGAGATCAGTTCCTGCGGCATGCCTCCGCGTCCACCAGCGCGGAGATACGATCCGGCGGCACCGGCCGTGAGTACAGCCACCCCTGGCCGGTGTCGCAGCCGATCCGGCGCAACCGGCTGGCCTGCGCGGAGGTCTCCACGCACTCGGCGGTGACCGTGAGCCCCAGCCGGTGGGCCAACTGGATCATCGCTTCCACGACCACCTCGTCCGCGGGGTTGGGATGTGCGTCCGTGCCCTCGTACTGGAAGCCGCGGACGAACGAGCCGTCCAACTTCAGTACCGACACCGGCAGTCGGCTGAGATAGGCGAGGTTGGAGTAGCCCGTACCGAAGTCGTCGATCGCGATCTGCACCCCCATGTCACTGAGCGCCTGGAGCACTTGGAGCGGACGCCCGGCCGAGCCCATCACCGCCGACTCCGTCAGCTCCAACTGGAGCAGATGCGGGGCGAGTTCGGTCTCGGCGAGGGTCCGCGCCACGTCCGCCACCAGGTCGGAGTCCCAGACCTGACGCACCGCCACGTTCACGCTCACGAAGATCGGCGGCTCGTCCGGGCGCTCCAACTGCCAGCGGCGCGCCTGTCGACAGGCGGTCGTCAGCACCCAGCGCCCGAGCTGCACGATCGAGCCGTCCTCCTCCGCCAGACCGATGAACCGATTCGGCGTCAGCGTGCCGAACTGGGGGTGATGCCAGCGCACCAGCGCCTCGACCCCGCGTACCCGGCCGTCCTCCAGACCCACCAACGGCTGGTACTCCAGGGCGAATTCACCCCGTTCGATGGCGGGCCGCAGACCGGAGGACAGGGCCTGGCGGGTCATGCGGTGGGCGTTGCGCTCGGGGTCGAAGAGGGTCCAGCGAGCCTTGCCGTCGGCCTTCGCCCAGTACAGCGTCGTATCGGCCGCCTGCATCAGACCGGTCGCCGTGGTCCCGGCGGCATGCCGCTCGACGACACCGATGGAGGCGGACACGGACAGACGCTGCCCGGACAGGTCGAACGGCGCCTGGAGCGCCGCCAGTACCGACTCGGCCAGTTCGGCGAGTTGATCGGTTCCGGTGGAGGCCTCGACGAGCAGCGCGAACTCGTCACCGCCCAGCCGGGCCACCAGCGGTGTGGTGGGCCGGGTGCGCCCCGCCTCCTGCGCGCAGTGCGTCAGACGCTCCGCGACGGCCGTGAGCAGCCGGTCGCCGACACGGTGCCCGAGCGTGTCGTTGACCGCCTTGAAGCCGTCCAGGTCCAGATAGCACAGCCCGATCCGGCCGGTGCCGCTCTCCTCGTACGCCTCCGCCTCCAGCGCGGCCGACAGGCGTTCGAAGAACAGGGTGCGGTTGGGCAGCCGGGTCATCGGGTCATGCATCTGCACATGCCGGAGCCGGGCCTGGAGTTCGCGGTGCGCGCTGATGTCGGCGACCGAGAGCAGGACCGGCTGTTCGGCCGCGGGCAGCGGGGTGGCCGTCACCCGCACCCACAGGGAGTGCCCGTCGGGGTGTTTGAGACGGCGTGTGCTGCGCAGCCGGGCCTGACGGCCGCGCAGCATCTCGTGGTACGCGTGAACCGTGCGGGCGTCGGAGGACAGGTCCAGCAGATCGGCGGCGACCTTGCCGACCAACCCGTCCGCACCGGTGCCGAGCAGCGAGCCCATCGCCTCGTTGGCGGTGGCGATCAGGCCCTCCCTGCTGACCACGGCCATGGCGAGCGGCGCGACCCCGAACACGGCGCCGTACGCGACGGGTTGAGGATCGGGGGCAGGGGCGAGCGAGAGCGGGTGCACCCCGGCGGGGGGCACCGGCGCGGACCTGCCGATCGGGGGATGTGTATGACTCTCTGTGACGGCCGGGCTGACGGGGTCTGCCGCGGGCGCCTGCCCTTCGGACGTTCCGCTCACCGCTCGCTCCCGGAGTGCACTCGTTCTTCGTACGGTTCTCGTGGGTCTCGCCGGGGCCGACGGCCGCGTGGTGAGTGGCCGTACCAGCCGTGTCCGTGCAGGAAAGTGTGCCGATCATAGAGGCTGACTCGGAGGCCTTCCAGCCACCGTCCAGTCTCCCGGACCGGGCACAGGTTCTGACAGATCGTTTCTGCCCGGACCTGGCCAGGTTCCTTCCGGCCACGATTGACTGTGACGTTCCGTGAGCGTTCCGGGCATCGGCCCATGTCGGCCGCCCCTCTCGATGCTCCAGCGTCATCCTTCGCTTCCGCTCCGTACCGCCCCCTCGGCGGCCGACGCGGCTCCCTCTGCCCTTTCCCCCGAGTGAGGCCATCTCACCCTTCTGGGGCAGGCAAACAGGGCATCGTAGTACAAGTACGACAAGGCTGGGTGGGGAGTTCCCTGAACCGCACCCGGAGGTCGCCGTGCTGCCCTTGCTGCGCACCGCCGCGGCCGTGTGCGCCGCGATGGCCGCGCTGGTGGCGACCTCGCTCGTCACGGGCCCCGCGCTCGCCGACTCCCCGGCCGCGCCCTGCGAACTCACGCGCAGTCAGGCCCATCACTCGGAGGGCCTCGACACCTGGAACGGCACATACACGCGCCCCACCCGCCCGCTCGACGCGGTCCTGGTGTTCCTGTCCTTCCCGGGCTCGGCGCCGACGACCACACCGGCCCAGCTCACCGCGGACTACTTCCCGGCCACCAGCCGGTTCTACGCACGCGCCTCCTATGGCCGATTCGCGCTGCGCCCGCACCCGGTGGGCCACTGGATGCGCATGCCGCACTCCGCCTCCTCCTACGCCATACAGCGCGACTGGGACCCGGAGCACCGGGACGCGTACTTGCGTGACGCGTTTGCCGTCGCGCAGAAGAAGGTCGACTTCTCGCGGTACGACATCGTGTACTTCGTGGCCGACCCGGACGCACCGGGTGTCGACTCGGACGCCACGAAGGTGGTCAACTTCGAGACGCCGCGGCGGGTGAGCGGCAAGGACGTCCACCGGGTGGTCACGGTCTTCGAGAAGCATCCGCCGGACCGGCTGGTCCTTGCGCACGAGACGGGCCATGTCCTCGATCTGCCCGATCTCTATCACCGCCCCATGGACGGCAAGGGCGACTGGGACACCTATGTCGGCGACTGGGACCTCATGGGCAGCCAGTTCGGCCTGGCGCCCGACCTGTTCGCCTGGCACAAGTGGAAGCTGGGGTGGCTGGACGACCGCCAGGTGGCGTGTGTTCGGGGTGCGGCGGGCGCCCGGCTGACATTGGAGCCGTTGGAGGCGGCGGCGACCGGGGCGCGGCAGGTGCCGGTGGCCGCGGGCGCGCCGCCGCCGGCTCCCGGGGTGCAGACGTTCGGCTCGGGGCGCGGCACCAAGCTGGCGGTCGTACGGACGGGGCCCGACACCGTGATCGCCCTGGAGGGGCGCGCCGCGCTGGGCAACGACGTGTCGGTCTGCAGGCAGGGGATCCTCGTCTACCGCGTCCACGGCGAGACGGAGTCCGGCGGCGGCCCGATCGAGGTCCTCGACGCCCACCCACACTCTGAGGCCTGCCGCACCACCTCGGTCTACCCCCAGCTCGGAGACGCCCCGGTGAGCGTAGGGGAGACCTTCACGGTCCCAGGAGACGGAGTCCGCGTAACAGTAGAGGACCGCACACCAACCGGAGCCTGGACAGTGAAGATCAAGAGAGGATGAACGACACACACACCTTCACAGGCCCACCGCGATACACCCGGCTCCAGGGCAGCGCCCTCCGCCGCCCCCAGAACACCAGACGTCCACCGCGATACACCCGGCTCCAGGGCAGCGCCCTCCTCCGAGCCCAGAACACTTGACGCCCACCGCGATACACCCGGCTCCAGGGCAGCGCCCTCCTCCGAGCCCAGAACACTTGACGCCCACCGCGCCATGCCCAAGGGGGTGTGGGTGGCAAAGCCCCCACAACGCGCGGCAAAGCCGCGCAAAACACGAAGATGACGACCCAGGTTCGCGCAGTCCGCGAACATGGGTCGCCATCGTCATCGTGCGCCGCCAGGGACTCGAACCCCGGACCCGCTGATTAAGAGTCAGCTGCTCTAACCAACTGAGCTAGCGGCGCCTGCTGACGTCGTAGACCTTAGCACTCTGGTCGGGGGGAGGAAAAATCGAAATCTGTGGGGTGGGGGAGGTGGCTGCGCGGGCCGCGCGGACGGCTGCCCACAGGACGACTTCCGGGCCCGGGAGCCAGGGGTGGCGGGTGTCGGGGGCGACGAGCCAGCGGGAGGCGAGCGGGGGCCGGTCGGCCGTGGTGTGGACCGCGGGGAGGGTCACGGCGTCGCCGGTGCCGTGGCACAGGAGCGGTGGCAGCGCGTGGGCGCGGGTGGTTCCGGTGGGGCTGCGGTGGTCGTTCCATTCCTCCCAGCCGAGCAGGGTGGGCAGCCGCTGGGCCGTGCCGGGCGCCGCGAACAGCAGCATGCGGCCCCGGTGGACGGCGACGGGCCCGGAGCCGGGACCCTCGTCCCAGAGCCGGTCCAGCATGCGGCGGCCGAAGATCGCGGGCGCGTTGACGATGTCGAACGCGGTGCCGCAGGGCAGTACGACCGCGGCGCCGGGGCGCTCGGCCCAGGAGTCCAGGGCGGCGCGGGGGCGCGCTTGCGCCGAGGCCAGCCATGCGGCGCCGTCCGGGGTGACGCCCATGAGGTCGTACCCCTCGGGCAGGGGCGTACGGACGGGGGCGGGGGACGGCGTTCGGCTGCTCATGCGGTCAGATCTACCGGCGGTGTGCGGCGGGCTCGCGAAAGTCGCGGAAATCCGGGACAGGAGGGGGCGGGGCCGGGTACCTTGCCGCCCGGTATATGCCGGGTCCGGTCCGTGTACCTGCCGTGTACCTGCCGGTCGGGTTCGTGTATATGCCGGGTCCGGTCCGGGCTCAGCCCAGGTTCTCCGGGCCGCTCGCGTCGCCGCCGCGCTGCAGATCGCGGCCGAACTCCACCATCTTCAGCGCGTAGTCCTCGGTCCACTCGGCGTGATCGCCGATGGCCGCCGGGCTCAGCCGGTCCAGGCGGCGCGGGTCGGCGAGCTGGGCCGCGGCGATCGCCTGGAACTCCACCGCACGGTCGGCGGCGGCGCGGAACGCCTGCGCCAGCTCCGTAGCGCGCGCCAGCAGGGTCCGTGGGTCCTCGATCGACTCCAGGTCGAAGAAGTGCTCCGGATCGGAGGCCGCTTCCGCGGGCTCGAAGAGCAGGGGCGCGGGGCGTAGCCGCGGCTCGTTCCGACGCGGCGTGGGCTCCGCCATGTCTTCTCCTCCTCGTACGGTTTCGGTGGCACCCTCGGGGTGCCACCGTCCATTGTCGCGCGACCGCACAAGGGGGCACCGGCGAGCGGGCGCGCCGGTCAGGGGCGCCAGGGCACCCGGTGCTCCGACCACTGGTCCCAGGTGGACATCATGGCCTCCCAGCCGTCCGGGAACTTCACCGTCACCCCCAGTTGCACCGGCTCCGTCGAGGGGTGGTCGTCCAGGAGCCGGGTCACCCCGGCGCGGCAGACCACGATGCACGCGTGCCGGTGCCGGGAGGCGAGGACGCACAGGCGGCCCGTCTCCAGGTGGAACGCGGTCGCGTCCGGGCGGCCCGACAGCGGATGCAGCACCACGGTCACATCGAACTCCCGGCCCTGGAGCCGGTTCGCCGTGTCCACCGTCACCTCCGGCACCCCGAGGTCCGCCAGTGCGGCGCGCACCGCCGCCGCCTGGTCCCGGTGGGCCGTGCCGACGGCGATACGGTCCGCGGTCAGCGCCACCGGCTCCGCGGACCGCTCCGAGGTCGCCGCCCCGCCCCGGTCGAGGAGCCGCCGTACGACCTGGGCCACCGCCCGTACCGCCTCGGGGTCCGTCCGCGGGGTGTGCCGGGCGGGCAGTTCCAGCAGCCCCCAGCCCGTCTCGGCCGCCTCGTCGATCACGCGGTCGGGGCCCGAGCCGTCCGAGGCCACCGCGAACGCGAGTCGCCGGTCCCCGTGGTCCGTACCGCTGCGGAAGCGCGTGTACGGATAGAAGGCGTCCGACACCAGCGGCGCCGCCGACGCCGGAAGCCGCCAGGACACCGGCAGCCGGTGCTGCGGCAGCTCGGGGTTGTGGGCCAGGAGCGTCGAGACCGCGGACGCCGACGGGTCGTACGACAGCCCGGCCCACTGCTCCGCGCCCACGATCGCGAACGGGTCCAACTGGCCGGGGTCGCCGACGAACAGCGCGCGTTCGAACAGCCCGGCCACGGCCAGCAGCGCGTCCGAGCGCATCTGGTACGCCTCGTCCACGATCGCGTGCCGCCACGGCTCGACGCCCTTGACGTGCGCCCACTTGGCCGCCGTCGAGATGACGACGTCCAGGCCCGCCAGGTCGCCCGCCTTCGCGGACTTGCGGACGTTCGGCAGCGCGTCGAGCGCCTTGTCGTACGGGTCGGGGTCGCTGCTGTGCAGTCGGCCGACCGGCAGGTCGGGGTTCTTCTCCGCCAGCCGCAGCACCAGATCGTCGACCTGCGCGTTGGTCTGCGCGATCACCATCAACGGGCGCCCGGCAGCCGCGAGTTCGAGCGCGGCGCGGACGACCAGCGTCGACTTCCCGGCGCCGGGCGGGGAGTCCACGACGACCCCGCGGTGGGTGCCGTGCAGCGTGTCGCGCAGGATCGCCTCGGTGGCGCGGGTGGCCTCGGCCCCCGGGTCGAAGGCACGGCCGCGGTCCCCGTCCGGCGCGTACAGCGTGGTCACAGGAGGTCCTCCTCGGTCACCGGGTCCGGATACGCCGTCGCGTCGGCCTCGCCCGGTGGCCCGCCGTGCGTCCACGGTGTCTCCTCCGGGTCGGGCAGCTTCGCCCCGCCGCGCTGCTCGTGCTCGAAGAGCGTGAAGCAGAGGCGGTCGCCCTTCTCGGGGACGGACCCGGCCTCCGGTTCCTTGCCGCGGCCCATCTTGTCGAGGACGCGCAGGACCACGAGCACGTCCGCCCCGTCCCCGCCCGGTCCCGCCGATCCCTCCGTGCCCTCGTATCCGACGAACTCGGCCGCCTGCGGCTTGCCGTTCAGCGACCGGTACACCTTCGTGCGCTCCCCGAGATGCGGCCGGTCCTCGGTCCGCAGGGTCACCAGGGGGCGCGGGCTCGGCCGCTTCCCCTCGCTGTAGGTCATCACCACGTCCAGCACCTCGCCCGCGAACGCCTCCCCGGCGAGCCGCCGTCCGGCCATGACGAGCGGGTCGTCCAGGGCCTCCTGGGCTTCCAGCCGGGCCTGTTCGCGCTCGCGCGTGGCGAGCTTGTTCGCCGCGGTGACCGCGTCGTCGCGGCGCGGCTGCGGCGGCTCCCCGGCGGCGACGCGGTCGCGGTGCATGGTGAACGACCAGCGGTCGCGCGTCCACCGGTCCACGACATGCTCCCCCTCGGGCAGCGCCCGCAGCAGATCGAGC
The DNA here is from genome assembly GCF_023887685.1 of Streptomyces macrolidinus. Classification (GTDB taxonomy): domain Bacteria; phylum Actinomycetota; class Actinomycetes; order Streptomycetales; family Streptomycetaceae; genus Streptomyces; species Streptomyces macrolidinus. The sequence continues at coordinate 138,766 of NZ_JAMWMR010000001.1, forward strand.
CCGCGCCACACCGCGTCCCAGGTGGGGCGCGTACGACTGGCGACGAGAGCACGGATCTCCCGTTCGGCGGCGGTCAGTTCACCGAAGCGGTCGTCCGCCTCGACGCCGTCCTCGGCAGCGGCGAACCGGGTGCGCGCCCGGTCGTAGCGCTCGATGGCCGGGGCGAGCAGCTTGTTGTCGAAGGCCGGGTCGGTGGCGGGCCCGGCCGGTGGGCACAGCAACTGCCCGTCCGCGTCCCGCGCCAGCTCGGCCCGCACCGCCGCGTCCGCGCCCGAGCCGCCGTCCGGCGGGTCGATCCAGGCGAGCAGGGCGCCCAGATGCTGGTCCTCCAGGCTGGACTGGCCCGTCGCCCAGTGCCGCGTCAGCACCTCGGTGAGGGCGAGCAGCAGCGAGGAGCCGGGGACGCGGGCGCGCTCGCCGTAGTGCGTGAGCCAGCGGCCCAGCAGCGGGACGCGCGGCGGCGCCGGATGCGCGGTCTCGGGGTCCTGCTCGGCGGTGCGGCGAAAGCGCATGGAGCGGCCGAGGAGCCGTACGAACTCGATGCCCGCCCGGCTCGGCACGATGATCTGCGGGGCGTCCGCGCACAGGTCGACCTCGACCTTGACCCGCTTGCCGGTGGTCGGGTCGGTCTCGCTGCGCTCGGCGGTCTCGACCGCGTCGGCGTACGCGTCGACACAGGGCAGGACGATGTCCGCGAGGTCGGCGAGGAACGCGAACCGCAGGTCGCGGTCGCGCGGTTGGGGCACCACGAGCAGCCGGGGCGCGTCCCGTTCCGTGCCGACGAGCGCCCCGAGCGGGGCCCCGGCCTCGCCCGCGGTGGTGAGCGGTACGAGGACGAGAGGTCGCTCGGACAGATGCCGGTGCCGGACGGTGGCGGCGGGCTGGGCGCGGCCCGAGCGGACGGCCTCCAGCCGGGCGAGGGCGGTGATCAGCGACATACGGCGACCTCCTGGCCCGCGCGGGCCTCCGCGCCGCTCGCAAGGGCCTCCGTGCCGCTCGCGAGAGCTTCCGCGCTGCCCGCGAGGGCCTCCGCGCGCAGTTCGGCCGCCCGGCGCAGCGCCGCCACCGCCGGGTCGGCCGGGTCACCGGCCTCGCCGTGGGCGGCGGCCAGGACCTCGTCGACCGTCGTCAGACCGCCCAACTCGGCGCGCAGCGACCGCCCCACGGCCGTCACCGCACCTTGGGCGCGGGAGCGGGCGCGGCAGTGGAAGGCCAGTTCGCAGGCGGAGAGGCACTCGGGCGCGTACGCCGCGGGGACCGTCTCGACGGCGGCTTCCAGCGCCTCCTGGGGGAGGTCGGGCGCGAAGCACATGCCCTCGGGGAGGGTGTCGGTGATCTCCTCGATGCGCGTGAGGCGGGCCAGTTGGCGCCGGGTGACCGCGCGTTGCTTGCGGACGTCGACGGGGGAGGCCGTGGGCAGGTTGGAGAAGTCCTTGGGACAGACCAGCAGGACGCGGTGGCGGACCATGGACTCTTCGGCGGGACCGTCCTCGGTGCGCGCGCCCAGGCGGGCGGCGACCTCCTCCAGCGCCAGTACGTACACCGCGGACTGGCGGGCGGCGGCCCCTACCTTCGCCGGGTCGGCCGAACCGTCCAGCAGCGGGAAGGACTTGATCTCCACCACGCTCCATCTGCCGTCCGGATGGACGACCACCGCGTCCGGCTCCAGGAACGCGGGGGAGCCCGCCACGTCGAGGGCGAGCATGGGGTGGTCGAGCAGCGCCCAGCGGCGCGCCTCCGTGGCCTCGCGCAGCGCCAGTTCCGTACGGCCCGCGCGGCCTTCCGGGCCGACGGCCGTGAGGTCGGGGACGAGGGCGTCGGTGGGGGGCTCGGCGGTCGGGTCCAGCTTCTCGTGCACCAGGCGCAGCAGTTCGGCGCCGCCGTCCGCCTTGACCCGGGCCTCGAACGCGTTGCCGCGCATGAAGGCGAACTGCGACTGCCCGAACGACGAGGGCGCGCCCAGCGCGTCCGCCAGCGCCGCCTTGTTCACCCCCGCGCCGTCCAGGAGCGCGCGCCGTCTGCACCCGGGGTTCGCGGCGAGCGCGGCGAGGGCGCGCGCGTCGAGCGCCTTGAGAGGGACGGACGGGCCGCGCAGCTCAGCGAGTCGGTGCCGCAGCGTCGCCCGCGTCCGCGGGGGAGGCACCCGGTTCGGCTCCCTGCTCGTGGTCGGCGACGCGCTGTCGGGGAATTCGCTCACCCGTCGAAGTCTGGCATCCGCCACTGACAACGGGGGAACCGGCGGCCGTTGAGGGGACCGTGACGGGGGTGGACCGCGCCCGCAGCCGGGCCCTGAGCACCTGCTGCGCCCGCATCACCGGGCGGGTCAGCAGATAGCCGACGCCCATCACGGCACAGCCCGCGACCGCGTCGAGGAAGTAGTGGTTGGCGGTGCCCATCACGATGACGGCGGTCAGCAGCGGATACAGGACGCCGACGGTCTTGGCGGTGCGCGTGCCGCCGTGGCGCCACAGCATCACCCCGCACCACAGCGCCCAGCCGACGTGCAGGCTCGGCATCGCCGCGTACTGGTTCGTCATGCCGCCGAGGCCCCGCGGCGCGCTCGCCTCGCCGCCCCACCAGCCGTACGAGCTGTACTGGGCCATGGTGTCGACGAACCCGTGGGTGGCGTCGAGCAGGCGGGGCGGGCAGGTCGGCAGCAGGGTGAAGCCGATCAGGCCGATGAGCGTGGACGTCATCAGCCAGGTGCGGGCCGCGCGGTAGACGGCCGCCCGGCGTCGGTAGAGCCAGACGAGCACCACGGGGGTGACCAGGTAGTGCAGGGACGCGTACCAGAAGTCGGCGGGTATGCCGAGCCAGGCCTCGCGGGTGAAGAGACGGTTCAGCGGATGCTCCGCGTTGAGGCGGAGCGCCTGTTCTATGCGCAGGATCGCCAGGCCGTGGTCGACGGCGGTGGAGACATCGCCCCGCGCGAGGAGCCGCCCCGCGGAGTACGAGGCGTACACCACGAGGATCAACGGCAGCTCGGTCCACCAGCGCAGCAGGAGGGGTGGGCTCGCCCCGGTGCCCGGTGTCTCGGCCTGCGGCATCCGATTCCGCCCTCCCCCTCGCTGCTGTGTGTGACCCGGTGGTCCGGTCGTGCCACCTTACGGTCTGCGCGCCCACCCCCGTGGGGCGCCCCCGGACCTCATAGACGCCACATCGGCACCCTGGGTTGCTCTCTGGTGTCCCGGGCTCAGGAACGGCCCGACGCCTTCGCCGGTGCCGGGACGGTCGCGGAGGCGGTCCGCACGTGGGTGCGCGGCAGCGAGGTGTGGCGGTCCAGGAACGCCGACACTCCCGTCGCGCGGCGGTGCGGCAGCAGTACCCGGGCCGTGCCCGCCAGCATCGTCCGGATCCTGGACGACTGGACCTCCTCCAGCAGGGCCAGGACGCGCAGTCCGGCCGCCGCCGCCTCGTCGGGGTGGCCGCCGCGGGCCAGGTCGTCGGCCAGCTCCGCCGTGAACAGGGCGGTGTTCCGGGTGAAGTGCGGGTCCAGGAGCTGGGTGGCGCGCAGGGCGTGCCGGGCCGCGCGCGTCCAGTCGCCGAGCGTCGACCAGCACTGGGCCTCCAGCCCTTCCAGTTCGGCCTCCCCGAAGAAGGTCATCCACTCGGGGTCCGCGTCCGAGGAGCCCCGCCCGAAGAAGGCCTGCGCCCGGACCAGGGCCCGCTCGCAGCCCGCGCGGTCCGCGAGCCCCGCCCAGCCGCCCGCCTCGCGCAGCGCCAGCAGCGACAGCAGGCGGTGCGAGCCGAGCGGGCGGGCCGCGCGCTGGGCCGCCTGCGCCGCGCGTACGGCCTCCCGCGGCCGGCCCGCGTCGCGCGCGAGGAACGCCGTGTTGCAGAACGCGTGCGCCTCCAGGGCGGCGTCCCCGCACATCCGGGAGGTCGCGAGCGCCTCCGCGTAGTGCGAGCGGGCGTCGTCGAAGCGCCCCGAGTCGTGCGCCAACCACCCGACCGAGATGGCCAGTTCGCCCGCGCCCGCGTACAGCCGGTCGGTGACCTTCTGCCGGGTCGCCCCCGCGTCGAGCAGGGAGTACGCGGTACGCAGCGGCGCCGCGGCCCGCCGGTAGAGGCCGTCCGCGCCGTGCCGGTCGTCGAGGACGCGGATGCTGCGGACGGCGTCCTCGAGGGCGCTCGCCTCGGACGAACCCGCGCGGTGGACGGGACGGTCGGCGGCCGTCGCCGGGTCGTCGGACAGGAGCCCGAACGGGCCCAGGGAGACGGCCGCCACGGTGGCGGTGCCGCCGGTCATGAATGCGCGACGCCGCACGTCGCTCTCCTCGTGGTTCTGGTCGTCGTACGTGTGCTCGTCGTACGACGCGTGCGTCTCGTAGGTCTCTTGTGTGTCATACGTGGGGGGTGCCGGGGCGGTGGCGCGTGCCCCTCGGCCACGGACCGCGGAGCGGGGAGCGAAGCCCAGGTCCGCGAGCGTGTGGTCGGGGAACATATGCAGGAACACCCGTTCGTAGGCGTAGTTGGGGCAACGGATCTCTCCTGCCTCGACGCGTCCGATGTACCGCGCGTCACAACTGACCCGCTCGCCGATCTCGCGCGCGGCACGTCGTACGGCCGCGGCGAACTCGCTCGGGGAGCGCTGTCCGCGCAGCCGCCGGAAGGCGGGATTCGGCCGTGGTGGCCGGGGTGAAGGGGACGAGGTCATGGCCGGGCCCTCTCGTGCGAACCGTCGAACCACGCCGGATTCGGGATGAGTCGTCCGCGAGGTGCGTGGTGCCGGTGGCTGGAGGGCCACCGGTGGGTTCCCTGCGTCCGGCGGTGCAAGAACGTACCTGCCTCGCGGGTGTCATCATGCGAGGTTTAGCTACAAACCGGATATCTCGCGCGTGATCTGCCATGAACTGCCATCCTTTGCGGCAGTGTTGTGCCGTAGCCCTTGACGTCCCCGGGCGTTGGACTCCATGGACCGGGAGCCACCCGAACTCCCGACCCAGCTCACCTGTCGAGGAGGAGTTCAGTGTCGGACGCCGGGATGCAGACCAGGCAGAGCGCGCAGTTCCGTGTCCAGCCGTCGAGCGCGCGGCAGGTGCCGCAGCGCGGCGCACCTCCGCAGCAGGGCCCCGACCTGGTGACCGTACCGGCCCGGCAGGGCCTCGAAGCCGTCGACATCCTGCGCCGCGGGGCGGCCGACCGCGTCGGGCCCGTCCTCCACGACGACGACTGCGACACCCTCGGCTTCCTGGTCCCGCCCGGCACGGCGGACGCGTGGGACGTCCCGGGCAGCACCTGCACCCGGACCCAGGGCCGCGGCATGAGCCTCGTCGCCCCGGAACCCCCGCTCAAGGGCACGGGCTGGCTGCTCCCGCCCGGCGACGCGGACACGGCCACGGACCCGGCGATCCTGCGCGAGGCCCTCGGCGAGGCGGCCCGGCTGATCCGGGCGGCGGACGACTGCTGGTAGGCCTTCGGCGGTCCGGGCCTCACGAGCCGAGGTCTGCGCCGCGTGTGCCGGGCGACTTCGTACGGTCCCAAGTCCGGTTGCCCCACCCCCGGTTGACTGATACAGAGCAACTGTTCATCACCGGGGAAGGACAGCAGCGTGAGTTTCGGGGGACACAACCCGTATCAGCAGCCTTGGCCGCCGAACGGCGGTGCGTACGGTCCGTACGGACCGTACGCACCGCCCCCCGCGGGACCGGGGCCCTATGCGCCTCCGCACCCGTACGGTCCGCCGCAGCCGGGCCCGTACCCGTACCCGTTCCCGTATCCGCCGGCGCCGGGCCTGCCCCCGTACGGGCCGCAGCCGCCGTACGTTCCTCTCCGGCACCGGCTGCGCGACGAAGAATGGCCGACGCTCGGCGGGTTGCTCAGGGGCGGGCGGCAGCGGATCCACGGCTGTGTGTGGGCGGCGCTGCTGTTGCCGTGCACCTGGGGGCTGTTCATGCCGTTGCTGATCGCCTACCCGTTGGCCCGGTCGGCCCGCAACAGGGCCCGCCGGATCTTCCCGGCGCGGGCGCACCGTCGTATCGAGGACCCCGAGGTGATGCGCGTCCAGAAGGCGCGCGCCTGGAGCGCCGGTGTCATGTCGCTCCTCATCCTGGCCGCGTACGGCAAGCCGGGAGACGTGACCGAGGCCCAGGAACAGTTCTTCATGCGGCTGACGGTGACCCCGTGGCTGCTCCTGCTCACGGCCCCCGTCGTGGTCGCGCTGCTCTTCCGCTGGGCCCCGCCGCACGTGCGGCACGCCATGCGACCGCAGGTGCGCAGAGCGGGGCGATCGGCGCTCTGCTACTTCGGCGCCCTCTTCCTGATTCCCCTGCTCGGGTGGGCGACGATCCAGGCCATGCCGTGGACGGTGGCGCACGTCCGCTCTCCGCTCCTCCAAGCGCCCGCCGTGGCCGCCATGTTCATCCCCATGACCTGGTTCGTACTGTTCGTGGCGTTCGCCTCCCGGCCCGCCGTACGCAGCGCCTTCAACACCTCCGAGGTGCACGCCGCGCTGCCCGCGCTGCTCACCGGGGTGCTGGTGTGGGAGTTCATGATCATCGGCCTGTTCGCGGGTGGCCTGCCGCCCGGTCCGCCGTGGATCCAGACCGCGACGGTGATCGGCGGTCCCGCGTCCGTGACGGCCATCGCCTGGTGGGAGATCCGCCGACTGCGCACCCGCCACGGAGTCGTGCTGCGGGGCTACTGACCGGATGTGCCGTGACCGCCGACGCGCCCCGATAATAGGGAGATGGGCAGGTCACGGAACACACGGCGCAAGGAAGCCGTCGAGGTCGTCGTCGAAGCGGTGGACGGCGGGCTCGCGGAGCTGGTACCCGACCGCGACCGTGCGCGTGCCTGGACCCTCCTCATCGACGGGGCCCCGCAATCGCACGTCGACCTCGACGACCCCGCGTATCTGAGCTTCGAGTACCAGCGCCGCCTCGGCCATGTCATCGACCTGGCCGCCCCGCCCGGCCGTCCCCTGCACGTCGTGCATCTCGGCGGCGGCGCGTTCACCCTCGCCCGCTACACCGCCGCCACCCGCCCCCGCTCCACCCAGCAGATCGTCGAACGGGACGCCGCGCTGGTCCAACTGGTGCGCCGCGCCTTGCCGTTGGACCCGGGCGCCCGGATCAGGGTGCGCTCCACGGACGCCCGTGCGGGGCTCGCCAAGGTGCCCGACGGCTGGGCGGACCTGGTCATCACCGACGTGTTCAGCGGGGCGCGCACGCCGGCGCATCTGACCTCGGTCGAGTTCCTCACGGACGTCCGCAGGGCGCTGAAGGACGGCGGTCTGTACGCGGCCAACCTCGCCGACGGCCCGCCGCTCGCCCATCTACGGGGTCAGATCTCGACCGCGGCGGCCGTCTTCCCCGAACTCGCGCTCGTCGCCGACCCGGCCGTGCTGCGCGGCCGACGCTTCGGCAACGCCGTGCTCATCGGCTCCGGCCATCCGATCCCGGTCGCCGAACTGACCCGCCGAGCCGCCTCGGACCCGCACTCCGCGCGCGTGGAGCACGGCAGGGCGCTGACCGACTTCACCGGCGGCGCCCCGGCGGTCACGGACGCCGGGGCGGTGGCCTCCCCGGTACCCCCGCCCTCGGTCTTCCACTGACCCACCTCCCCATTGGCCCCACCGCTGGGGCGCGGCGGCCGGTCACCCGCGCCGCGCCCCGAGCGCTCAGCCCTCCAGCGGCGGCAGCTCCCCCGTTCGCGCCGCCCGCCCGTACCACCGCGCGCTCGCCTTCGGGGTCCGCTTCAGCGTCGCGTAGTCCACGTGCACGATGCCGAACCGCTTCGCGTAGCCGAACGCCCACTCGAAGTTGTCCATCAGGGACCAGAGGTAGTAGCCGCGCACATCCGCGCCGTCCGTGATCGCCCGCCGGATCGCGGCGAGATGGCCGTGCAGATACGCGATCCGCTCCGGGTCGTGCACCTGTCCGTCCGGGCCCGGCTCGTCCACGTACGCCGCGCCGTTCTCCGTCACGTACAGCGGCAGGCCCGGCGCCTCCTGGCTGTAGCGCATGAGCAGCTCGTGCAGCCCGGTCGGGTCGACGGTCCAGCCCATCTCCGTCTGCTCGCCCGGGGTCTGGTGGAACGCCACGTCGTCCGCCCCCGGCCACGGCGAGTACGCGCTCGCCCCGTGCCCGTCCGCCCGCGGTCCGTCCGGGTCCGCGTTCGAGGCCGCCGACACCAGCGCCGGGTGGTAGTAGTTGAGGCCCAGCGCGTCCAGCGGCTGGTGGATCGCCTTCAGGTCCCCGGCCTGGACGTAGGACCAGTCGGTGAGCCCCGCCGTCGAGTCCAGCAGGGTCTTCGGGTAGGCGCCGTGCAGGATCGGGCCGTGGAAGACGCCGTTGGCGAGGTCGTCGATCTTCCGGGCCGCCGCGAGATCCGCGGGCTCCTGCGAAACGGTGCGCACCACCGACGAGTTGAGGCTCACGGCGACCGTGTTGCGGGCCGGCATCACCGACCTGAGCGCGGTGGTGCCGAGCCCATGGGCCAGGTTCAGATGGTGCGCCGCCCTGAGCGCGGACACCGCGTCCGTACGGCCCGGCGCGTGCACCCCGGAGCCGTAGCCGAGGAACGCGCTGCACCACGGCTCGTTGAGCGTGATCCACTGCTCCACGCGGTCACCCAGCGCCTCGCCCACCATCTGCGCGTACTCGGCGAACCGGTACGCCGTGTCGCGCTGCGGCCAGCCGCCCGCGTCCTCCAACTCCTGTGGCAGGTCCCAGTGGTAGAGGGTGATCGCGGGCTTGATGCCATGGGCGAGCAGCTCGTCCACGAGGCGGCGGTAGAAGTCCAGGCCCCGCTGCACCGCGGGCCCCCGGCCCATCGGCTGCACCCGCGGCCAGGAGACCGAGAAGCGGTACGCCGTGAGGCCCAACTCGGCCATCAGCGCGACGTCTTCGCGGTAGCGGTGGTAGTGGTCGACGGCGGTGTCACCGGTGTCGCCGTCGGCCGTCTTGCCCGGCGTATGGCTGAAGGTGTCCCAGATGGAGGGGGTGCGGCCGTCCTCCCGCACCGCCCCCTCGATCTGGTACGCGGAGGTCGCCGCGCCCCAGAGGAAGGAGGAGGGAAAGGTCACCGGGGTAACGTTGTCAGACATGGAAGCGCTCCCATGGGTGGTCGTGGATAGCCGACGGATGGCCGGACAGGGGGGCGGACAGGGGGATCGCCGGACTGGGAATGGCCGGACTGGGATGGGCGGACAGGGGAGGGGCGGGGCCGGGGCGCCGGGGCCCAGCGCCCTGGCGGGCACCAGGCCCCGTGGATCGGATCAGGGCGTCAGCCCTTGACGGCGCCCTGCATGATGCCGCCCACGATCTGCTTGCCGAAGATCGCGAAGACCAGCAGCAGCGGCAGCGTGCCGAGCAGCGCGCCCGCCATGATCAGGGACTGGTCGGGGGTGTAGCCGCGGCCCAGGCCCGCGACCGCCACCTGCACGGTCGGATTGCCGTTCTGGGTCAGGACCAGGAACGGCCACAGGAAGTCGTTCCAGGTCTGGACGAACATCAGCATGCCGAGCACCGCCATCGCGGGCCGCGCCGCCGGGAACACCACGTGCCACACCACGCGCCAACTGCTCGCCCCGTCCACCCGGGCCGCCTCGATGATCTCGTCCGGCAGCGCCTGGATCAGATACTGCCGCATGAAGAACACACCGAACGCGCTGACCAGCGAGGGCAGGATCACCGCCTGCAACTGGTCGCTCCAGTCGAGCTTGGCGACCATCATGTACAGCGGGATCACGCTGAGTTGGGGCGGCACCATCATCGTGCCGATGACGATCAGCATCAGCGCGCCCCGGCCTCTGAAGCGCAGCTTGGCGAAGGCGAACCCGGCGATCGTCGACAGGAACACGATGGTCACGGCCGAAATGCCCGCCACCACCGTGGTGTTGAAGAACGCCTCGCCCAGATTGGCGTCCGACCAGGCGATCTTGAGGTTGTGGAACAGGTTCGCGCCGAACCAGAAGGGCGGAGGTGTCTGCGCCAGCCGGTTGTTGTCGCGCGAGGCCGCGATCGCCGACCACACCAGCGGGAACAGCGAACCGACGGCGAACAGGACCAGTACGACGTACGTGAGTGGACCGGCGTGGAGCTGCCCGCCGGCACGCGACGCCTTGGACCGGCCGACCCGCCGGGGCCGGGGCACCGCGTCCCCGCGTCGGGCGTCCTCGGGCTTCGTCAGGGTCCTCGTCACGACCGGTTCTCCCCACTACTGGCGCGCAACCGGCGCGAGATGACGTAGTTGACGATCCCGATCACGATGAGGATCAGGAACATCGTCCAGGCGATCGCGGAGGCCCGGCCCAGGTGCTGGTTCACCCAGCCCTGCTCGTACAGATACAGCCCCAACGTCTGGAACTGGTGCTCACCGCCGCCCGACGCGCCCTTGTTCGCGTCGAACAGCAGGGGCTCGCCGAAGAGTTGGCTCGCGCCGATGGTCGACACGACACAGGTGAACAGGATCGTCGGCCGCAGCGACGGCAGCGTGACATGGAAGAACTGCTGCCAGCGACCGGCCCCGTCCAGGGCCGCCGACTCGTACAGATCCTGCGGGATGGCCTGCATCGCCGCCAGGTAGATCAGCGCGTTGTAGCCCGTCCAGCGCCAGATGACGATCGAGGAGACGGCGAGCTGGGAGGGCCACTTGTCGTTCTGCCAGTCGACGGCGTCGATCCCGGCGAAGTGCAGCACCCAGTTGATCATCCCGTAGTCGCGCCCGAAGAGCAGCACGAACACCAGCGAGGCCGCGGCGATCGACGTCGCGTACGGGGCGAGCAGCACGACGCGGTAGAAGGTCGAGCCGCGCAGCTTGTAGTTGAGGACGTGGGCGAGACCCATCGCCATCAGCAACTGCGGGACGGTCGAGATGATCCCGATGGTCAGGGTGTTCTTCGCCGCGTTCCAGAAGAAGTCGTCGTCGAAGATCCGGGTGTAGTTGCGCAGCCCCGCCCACTCCATGTCCGTCGGCGCCGTCAGCTCCACCGTGTGCAGCGAGGCCCACGCGGTGTAGAGCAGCGGGAAGAGGCCGAAGGCGAGGAAGAGCAGGAAGAACGGCGAGACGAACGCGTACGGGCTGAAGCGCATGTCCCGACGCCAGCGGCGGGAGAGCCGCGCGCGACGCCGCAGTTCTGCCTCGGTCGGTGTCCCGGGCGAGCGGCCCGGGGCCGCGCCCCCCTTCGCGGGGGGCGCGGCGGACTCGTGCCGGGTGGACATGCCGGTCACTTGTCCAGGTTGTTGTCGATGGTCTTGGTGGCCGTCGCCCAGGCCTCCTCGGCCGACTTGCCCTTGGTCACGAGGAAGACGCCGTTGTCGGTCAGACCCTGCTGGATGATCTGGTCCTTCGGGCCGATCGGCTGGACCGGGCTGGACTTGGCGGCCTCGGCGAAGATCGTGCCGATCGGGGCGTCACCGGTCATCTCGTTCTTCGCGCCGGTGACTTCGGGAGAGCTGTACGCGCTCTGCGCGCTCGGGAAGCTGCCCTGGACACTGAACAGCTTCGCCTGCTGCGCGGGCGCGGTCAGCCAGGCGGCCAGCTCCTGGGCCTCCTTCACATGCTTGCCGGTCTTCGGCACGGTCAGGAAGGAACCGCCCCAGTTACCGGACTTGGGCGCGACCGCCACGTCCCACTTGCCCTTGGCGTCCGCCTGCGACTTGCCCTTGATGTAGCCGAGCATCCACGGCGGGCAGGCCATCGCGGCGAACTTCACGTTGGCGATCGTCTGGTCCCAGGTCGGCTGGAACTGGGTCTGGGAGCCGACCAGCCCCTCCTTGGTGGCCTTCGCGGTCAGATCGAAGGCGGCCTTGACGGCGGGGTTCGTCTTGTAGACGACCTCGCCGGAGGCGTCGTAGAACTTCTCCTTCTCGCTGCTGAGGATCGCGTTCAGCATGCCGCCGGGGGAGTCCATGAAGGTGGTGCCCTTCGGCGCCTTCTTCTGATACGTCTCACCGACATCGACGAGCTTGCTCCAGTCACCGGCCCACATCTTGCCGAGCTGGTCACGGTCTGTGGGCAGACCGGCCTTCTCGAAGAGGTCCTTGCGGTAGCAGATGGCCATCGGGCCGACATCGGTGCCGAGGCCGACCGTCTGTCCGTCCTTGGTGGTGGCCTGCTGCCACTTCCAGTCCAGGAAGTCGCTCTTGTCGACGCCCGGGGCCTTGGAGAGGTCCTCGAGCTTGGCCGCCTGGGTGCCGACCACCTCGGCGATGTTGCCGACCTCGACGCCCTGGATGTCCTGGAGGCCGCTGCCGGTGGTGAGGTGGTTGACGAGCGCCGGGTAGTAGTTCTCGTTCCGCTCGGTGACGTTCTCGGTGATCTTGATATCGGGGTGGGCCTTCTCGTACTCCGCGTAGAGTCCGGCCTCCTTGAAGCCGAAGGTGCCGAAGAGGCCGAGGCTGATCGTGGTCTTCCCCTTGCCGCCGCCGGAGTCGCCGTCGCTGCTGCTGCCGCTGTCGTCGGCGCAGCCGGTCAGCAGACCGGCGCCCAGCGCGGCGATCGCCGCGAAGGCCAACGCTCTGTGGACCGAGCGAGTACCTCGCATGTCGTCCTCCTGTTGCCCTGACGTACCGACCCCCCGGCCAACTACTGTGCTGCGCCCGTGAGTTGTCGCTGCGGCTCGGGCGGGGAACGTGCGGGATGTGTATGTGTCAGACGCTGTGGGAGCGCTCCCATGAGTGATGTGTTGAAGGGTCGTTGGTCAGAGCGGGGGTGTCAAGGGACCGGACGAAGCGAACTGCCTTCAGTTACCGGAACGTTGGCAAGCCCGGCCCCGAACGCCGGTCGCTGTCCCGCGAGTTGCCGCTGACGCCGCGAAGCCGTCCGGGCCCGCCCGCCGATCCGGCCGGGCGGCGGCCTCGACGCTGCTGTTACATTCCAGGCCGGCGGAGTGCGTGCGGTGACAGGAGGCGGCCATGGCAGGCCACGGAACGCGGGGCCGGAGTGGCCGGCGGCCGACCCTGGAAGAGGTCGCCGTGCTGGCCGGTGTGGGCCGTGGCACGGTCTCCCGGGTGATCAACGGTTCGCCCCGGGTCAGCGACGCGACCCGCGCGGCGGTCGAGGCGGCGGTCGCGGAGCTGGGGTACGTCCCGAACACGGCGGCGCGGGCGCTGGCCGCCAACCGTACGGACGCGATCGCCCTCGTCGTCCCCGAGCCCGAGACCCGCTTCTTCGCCGAGCCGTACTTCTCGGAGATGCTGCGCGGCGTGGGCGCGGAACTGGCCGAGACGGAGATGCAGTTGCTGCTGATCTTCGCGGGCGGCGACCGTGAACGGCGCAGGCTGGCGCAGTACCTGGCGGCGCACCGGGTGGACGGCGTCCTGCTGGTCTCGGTCCACGCGGCCGACCCGCTGCCGGACCTCCTGGCCCAACTGGACATCCCCACCGTGATCAGCGGCCCGCGCTCGGAGCGGGAGACGCTGCCGTCGGTGGACTCGGACAACCACGGCGGCGGACGCTCGGCGGTCGAGCATCTGATCGCCCGGGGCCGCCGCCGTATCGCCACGATCACGGGCCCCTTCGACGTCTACGGCGCCCAGCGGCGCATCGACGGCTACCGGGCCGCTCTGCGCGACGCGGGCCGCGAGGTGGACGAGGCCCTGATCGTCCCTGGTGACTTCACCGAGGAGGGCGGTCGCCGGGCGATGGCCCGACTGCTGGACCTCCGCCCGGAGGTGGACGCGGTGTTCGCGGCGTCGGACGTGATGGCGGCGGGTGCGCGCCAGGCGCTGCGCGCGGCGGGCCGTCGGATACCCGAGGACGTGGCGCTGGCCGGGTACGACGACTCGGTGATCGCCCGGCACATGGACCCGCCCCTGACGAGCGTGCGTCAGCCCATCGAGGAGATGGGCCGGGCGATGATCGACCTGCTCCTGGAGGAGATAGCGGACCACCGCCCGGCGGCCTCGCGGGGCCTGGACCGCCGCCAAGTGGTGCTGCGTACGGAGCTGATGGTGCGGGCGTCGTCCTGAGCGCGAGAACCGCACGAAGGTTGCCCACGTCATCGACACCGCGTAGCGAGACCCGGACCGGATGTGCGAACTGCCGTGCGAGCGTGGTGAGTTGGATCTAGGTTGGCCCCGAGACCCATTTCGCTCGGCTGAGGAGAGTCCGCCCATGACCGACCACGCGCCCCTGTCCGGACCGGTGGAGAGCCGCACGATCGACACGTCGATGCCGCATTCGGCGCGGGTCTGGAACTACTGGCTGGGCGGCAAGGACAACTACCCGGTCGACGAGGAGGCCGGTGACGCCTACGCCGCCGTCTTCCCCGGCATCGTCGACGTCGCGCGCGGCAGCCGCGCCTTCCTCGGGCGCAGCATCCGGTACCTGGTCACGGAGGCGGGCATCCGGCAGTTCCTGGACGTGGGGACCGGTCTGCCGACGGTGGACAACACCCACGAGGTCGCCCAGCGGCTCGCGCCCGAGTCCCGGATCGTCTACGTCGACAAGGACCCGCTGGTCCTCGCCCATGCCCGTGCCCTGCTCACCTCCACCCCGGAGGGCGCGACCGCGTATGTGGACGCCGATCTGTACGACCCGGAGCGCATCCTCGCGCATGCCGCCGAGACGCTCGACCTGACCCGGCCCACGGCACTGATCCTCAGCGGCATCCTCGGTCATGTCGCCGACTACGACGAGGCGCGCTCCATCGTCCGCCGGCTGATGGACGGCCTGCCCTCCGGCAGCTATCTGTCCGTGAACGACGGCTCCCTCGGCATCGACCCGGAGTACGAGCGGGCCCAGGAGGCGTACAACAAGAGCGGCGCGATCCCGTACATCCTGCGCACGGTCGAGCAGATCACGGGCTTCTTCGACGGCCTGGAGCTGGTGGAGCCGGGCGTCGTGACCCTGCCGCAGTGGCGGCCGGAGGACGGCGACGGGACCGCGACGGTCCTCGGTGAGCACGGCGGACTCGGCCGCAAGCCCTGACATCCCTGAAACGCAGATCAGCCGGTGACCCGTACTGCTCGGGTCACCGGCTGACTACTCAGGGTGAGTGACGGGACTCGAACCCGCGACATCCTGGACCACAACCAGGTGCTCTACCAACTGAGCTACACCCACCATGACCGGCGTTCTTCGGTTTCCCGTACCGGCCGAGAAAAAGTGTACAGGGTCCGAAGGGGTGCTCGCGCATGCGTTTCCCCGCGGCCCGTCCGGACCCTGCGCGGGACGTCAGTGCGCGCGCACGACGTGCTTGGCCGCGATCGCGCGGGCCGTCTCCGAGTCGGGGCCCGGCTGGGGTACGAAGATCGCCTCACGGTAGTAGCGCAACTCCGCGATCGATTCGCGGATGTCGGCCAGCGCCCGGTGGTTGCCGTTCTTCTCGGGGCTGTTGAAGTACGCCCGCGGATACCAGCGGCGGGCCAGCTCCTTGATGGAGCTGACGTCCACGATCCGGTAGTGGAGGTAGTCCTCCAGCGTCGGCATGTCGCGGCTCAGGAAGCCGCGGTCCGTACCGACGGAGTTGCCGCACAGTGGGGCCTTGCCCGGCTCCTTGACGTGCTCCCGTACGTAGGAGAGGACCTGCTCCTCGGCGTCGGCGAGCGTCGTGCCCGCCGCCAGCTCCTCGAGCAGCCCCGAGGCGGTGTGCATCTGGCGCACCACCTCCGGCATCGTCTCCAGCGCGGCGTCCGGCGGGCGGATCACGATGTCCACCCCCTCGCCGAGTACGTTCAGCTCGGAGTCGGTGACCAGCGCGGCCACCTCGATGAGCGCGTCGTCGGACAGCGAGAGTCCGGTCATCTCGCAGTCGATCCACACCATGCGATCGTTCATGTGTCCCACCTTATGGCCCAAGGGGTCCGGGCGGACCGGCCCTGCATGTGGGGAACATCGCGGACGGCACGCCGAAAGGGCGGGATCCGTGGTCCGCACCACATCGTGGATCCCGCCCGTGCTCGCGTGCTCGCGTTCTCGCTCTCTTCGGCTACGGCGCGCTGCGCTGGCCGGGCAGGCTCGGGCGGCCCGTCGAGTACAGCTCCGGCACACCCTTGCCCGGGTGCTCCGTGGACATGGACGCCGTCGGGCCGAGCGCGCTCGCCGCCGCCGTGCGGCGGGACTGCGCGGGGACCGGGGTGGCCTCCGGTACGACCTGCGGTGCCGCGGGCCCGGCCGGGCCGTCCGCCTCGACCGGCCGTTCCCCCTGCGGGCGGCGCGCCCGGTAGGCGGCACGGTAGGCCGCGGGCGAGGAGCCGAGCTGGCGCCGGAAGTGCCCGCGCAGCGCCACCGGGGAGCGGAAGCCGCAGCGCCCGGCCACCTCGTCGACCGAGTACTCGGAGGTCTCGAGGAGCCGCTGCGCCTGGAGCACCCGCTGGGTGATCAGCCACTGCAGCGGGGCGCTCCCGGTGAGGGAGCGGAAGCGGCGGTCGAAGGTCCGTCGGCTCATGTACGCGCGTGCGGCGAGCGTCTCCACGTCGAACTGCTCGTGGAGGTGCTCCAGGGCCCAGGCGACGACCTCGGCCAGCGGATCGGCGCCGATCTCCTCGGGTAAAGACCTGTCGAGGTAGCGCTCCTGGCCGCCGGTGCGGCGCGGCGGGACCACCAGACGGCGGGCGAGCGCACCGGCCGCCTCGTTGCCGTGGTCCGTGCGCACGATGTGGAGGCAGAGGTCGATTCCGGCCGCCGTGCCCGCGGAGGTGAGCACATCGCCGTCGTCCACGAACAGTTCGCGCGGATCGACATGCACCGACGGATAGCGCTTGGCCAGCGTCGGCGCGTACATCCAGTGCGTGGTGGCCGGGCGTCCGTCCAGCAGCCCGGCGGCGGCCAGGACGAAGGCGCCCGTGCACAGCCCGACTATGCGGGCCCCCTCGTCGTGCGCGCGGCGCAGGGCGTCGAGCGCCCCCTCCGGCGGCGGCGAGGTGATGGATCGCCAGGCCGGCACGACGACCGTGCCCGCCCGCGAGATCGCCTCCAGGCCGTGCGGCGCGGTCAGTTCCAGGCCCCCCGTGGTCCGCAGCGGGCCTTCCTCGCCTGCGGCGACCAACAGCCGGTAGCGCGGAACTCCCGCGTCCTGGCGGTCGATTCCGAACACCGAAAGCGGTATGGAACTCTCGAAGATGGGGCCGCCGCTGAACAGCAGCACCGCGACGATCTCCTTGCGGCGTCGCCCGGATAGCTTCCGGGCCGCGGCATCCGATGCGGCAGTGGAGTCGTGGCTCATCCTGCTAAGCCCCCCTCGGTGGTCGCGGCTCCTCGGTTGTGTCGCTCCTGCACGTTTCCCCTCGGTCCTGCACGAGTTCCCCGCCGTAAGACAGTCATGATCGAATCTACTGTGTCCCGTGGCGCCGGCGTGGCCAGTTCACGATCCGGCACATTGTCGACATGGCAACTTGGCGTGAAGCATTCGATCACGAAGCGTTGCACTCGCGCGCCGCGCAGGGAAGTGCGCCTCGTCCTCATGGCCAATCCCCGTAGGGTGCGCGAGCCCTTCGGGACCCTTTCAGTGCAGGTCGAACGGGGGGTAGGGGGCCGTTCGACCCTAAGTTGCAGGGGGGTGAGAACTTGGCTGAAAAGAGGCGGGGGCGTGCGCGGAAACCGGTCAGGTACGCGGGGTGCTTCTCTCGTTGCGCCTTCCGCTCCCGTGCGCTCTTGCCGCCGCGCCGCCCTGCCGTCCGCGGTATCGCGCCGCGCGCTCCGCGGCTCTCAGTCGGGCCGCGCCCCGCTCGGACTGGAGCAGCAGCAGACGGCACGTCCCGGTGACGGCCGCGAGCCCGAGCGTGGCGCTGATCGCGGCGGGGAACGAGATGCCGCAGCAGACGAGGATCACCGGAACCAGGCCGCAACTGAAGGCGGCCCAGCGAACCACGGCGTCCGCGGCGTTCGGCACGGGGTGTTGCCGGGATGCGGTGCGGGATACGGGCACGGGGTGCTCCCTGGGGCGTCGGTTCACCGGAGTCAACGGGCCCTCTCGCGGGCCGGTCACTCCCCGCCTCCTCGGTCGCGGCCATACCCGAAGTTTCGTCCTGTTCCTGGGTGAACACGGTGCAATCCACCACTACGAGGGGACGAGCATTGCGTTACGGGTCACCCTCGGGCATGCTCCCTGGAACCCCTGTGCGGTGTGCGCGGGATCTGGGCTGGGGATGCGTGCCGCCGTACCCTTGGGGGTATGGGGTTGGGAAGATGATTCCCGGACACAGCTCCGCCGCACACCGTTGCCCCCACCCATGAGGATCACAACGCCGAGACACCCATGGCCGGTCACGAATTCTCCGATCCCGCGGACCGCAAGCGCCCCGTCGCCGATCCCACGGCGGCCGAGCCCTTGGCGGCGGAAGAGTCACGCCCGTCCTGCGACCCCGCCTTCAAACACGGCGTGGTCGTCGGCTTCGACGGCTCCACTTCGAGCGAACGCGCCCTCGCGTATGCGATCGGCATGGCCTGTCGCTCGCGTACGGGCCTGATCATCGTCCATGTCGCCAACCGACTGCCCACCACGGTCTGGGCGGGCTGCGAGCCCCCCGTCTTCGTCGACGTCCCCGACCACCGCACGGAGGTCCTCGGTCTCGAACTGGCCTGCGCGGACCATCTGTCCGAGGTGCCGTGGATCCTCGTCGAGCGCGGCGGCGACATCTGCCACGAACTCGAAGAGGTGGGGCGGGAGTACGAGGCGGACGCGATCGTCGTCGGCTCCACACACGGCGTCGTGGGCCGCATCTTCGGCTCGGTAGCCGGCCGCCTGGCCAAGCGCGCGAAGCGGCCGGTGGTCGTCATTCCGTGAACTCGCCCTCGCGCGCGAGGTGCTGTGGCGTTCACACAGCAGGCACCCGCGGGCTGCGCCTTACTTGCTGTGCATGATCTGGATCAGGTTTCCGCAGGTGTCGTCCAGAACCGCGGTGGTGACCGGGCCCATCTCCAGGGGTTCCTGGGTGAAGTGCACCCCGAGCCTGAGCAGTCGGTCGAACTCCGCCTGTACGTCGTCCACGGCGAAGGAGGCGGCGGGGATGCCATCCTTGACCAGCGCCGTCTTGTACGGCTGCACCGCGGGATGGCCGGAGGGCTCAAGCAGCAGTTCGGTCCCGTCGGGATCCTCCGGCGAGACCACGGTCAGCCAACGGTCCTCGCCCACCGGGACGTCGTGCTTCTTCACGAAGCCCAGCACGGCGGTGTAGAAGCGCAGGGCCTTCTCCTGGTCGTCGACGAAGACGTGGGTGAGATGGATCCTCATGGGGTGCCCTCCGGTGTGTCGGGCCTGAGCCACCGAGTGACGATGTGCTCAAGGGGCCGGGTGTTCAGCTCGTGGAACTTGTAGCGGCCCTCGCGCCGCGAAAGGACCAGACCCGCGGATTCGAGTACAGCCAGATGCTGGCTGATCGCCTGGCGGGACAGGCCCAGATCGTGCTTGATCGCCAGCCGTGAGCAGATCTCGAACAGGGTCTGGCCATCGCGTTCCGCAAGCTCATCAAGGATGCGCCGACGTGTGGGGTCGGCCAGCGCCTTGAAGACATCCTCCGTCATGACCCCCACTATAGGCAAGTAGCGACTTGCGTATGGTGGGGGTACGCGGGTGACGTGCTGGCGACGCACCTCACGAGCGTCGAGGCAGTCATGGGATCCAGTGACATCGTCGCGTCAACGGCCGCAGCGGGCCCGGCAGTCGATAGCGTCACCGCAGTGAACACCGACATGCTCGCCGCGTACGAGGCCGACGCCGAACGGCTCCGCGACGCACTCGTAGACCAGATCCGGGCCAACGGCCACGCCCACATCGCCGAGGTCGAAGCCGCCCTGCGCACGGTGCCCCGGCATCTGTTCGTCCCCGACTCCTCCTGCCCGCCGGGCCGCTGGCCCTTCTCCTGGCAGAGCACCGCCCCGACGCAGACAGGGTGTCCGCGTTCGCTCTGGGACAGGCGAACCGGACACCCTGCTGAAGGACTTCGGCGGGGGAGTGGCTACTCCACCGTCACCGACTTCGCCAGGTTGCGCGGCTTGTCGATGTCGCGGCCCAGGGCCAACGCCGTGTGGTAGGCGAGGAGTTGCAGCGGGATGCCCATCAGGATCGGGTCCAGCTCGTCCTCGTTCTTCGGGACGACGATCGTGTGGTCGGCCTTCTCCTGCTCCTGGTGGGCCACCGCGAGGATCTGGCCGCTGCGGGCCTTGATCTCCTCCAGGGCCGCGCGGTTCTTCTCCAGCAGGTCGTCGTCCGGGACGATCGCGACCGTCGGCAGGGCGGGCTCGATCAGAGCCAGCGGGCCGTGCTTCAGCTCGGAGGCCGGGTAGGCCTCGGCGTGGATGTACGAGACCTCCTTGAGCTTGAGGGAGGCCTCGCGGGCCACCGGGTAGCCACGCACGCGTCCGATGAAGAGCATCGAGCGGGCATCGGCGAACTGCTTCGCCAGCTCCTTGATCTGCTCTTCCTGCTTGAGGACCTCGGAGATCTGGCCGGGCAGCTTCCGCAGGCCCTCGATGATCCGCTTGCCGTCGCGCACCGACAGGTCACGGGTGCGGCCCAGGTGCAGGGCCAGCAGCGCGAAGGCGACCGTCGTGTTGGTGAAGCACTTCGTGGAGACCACGCACACCTCGGGACCGGCGTGGACGTACATCCCGCCGTCCGCCTCACGCGCGATCGCCGAGCCGACGACGTTGACGATGCCCAGCACCCGCGCGCCCTTGCGCTTCAGCTCCTGGACGGCCGCCAGCACGTCGTAGGTCTCACCGGACTGCGAGACCGCGACGTACAGCGTGTCCGGGTCGACCACCGCGTTGCGGTAGCGGAACTCCGAGGCCGGTTCGGCGTCGGCGGGGATGCGCGCCAGCTCCTCGATCATCTGGGCGCCGATCATGCCCGCGTGGTACGAGGTGCCGCAGCCGAGGATCTTCACCCGGCGCACCGCGCGCGCCTCACGGGCGTCGAGGTTCAGGCCGCCGAGGTGCACGGTGGAGAACCGGTCGTCGATCCGGCCGCGCAGCACGCGGTCCACGGCGTCGGCCTGCTCGTGGATCTCCTTGTGCATGTACGTGTCGTGGCCGCCCATGTCGTACGACTCGGCCTCCCACTCCACGGTGGTGGGCTCGGCCGTCGTCCGGGTGCCCTCGGTGGTGTAGGTGCGGAAGTCGTCGGCCTTGAGCGTGGCCATCTCGCCGTCGTCCAGGGTGACTATCTGACGGGTGTGGGCGACCAGCGCGGCGACGTCGGAGGCGACGAACATCTCCTTCTCGCCGATGCCGAGGACGACCGGGGAGCCGTTGCGGGCCACCACGATCCGGTCCGCGAAGTCGGCGTGCATCACGGCGATGCCGTACGTGCCCTCGATGACCCGCAGCGCCTGGCGGACCTTCTCCTCCAGCGTCTCCGCCTCGGAGCGGGCGATCAGGTGGGTGAGGACCTCGGTGTCGGTCTCGGAGAGGAACTCGACGCCGTCCGCTTCCAGCTTCTTACGGAGGTCGGCGGCGTTGTCGATGATGCCGTTGTGCACGACGGCGACCTTCTGGTCGGCCGACATGTGCGGGTGGGCGTTCACGTCGGACGGGGCGCCGTGGGTGGCCCAACGGGTGTGCGCGATACCGGTGGTGCCCTTGAAGCGCGCCGGGACCTTGGCCTCCAGGTCGCGGACCCGGCCCTTGGCCTTGACCATCTTCAGACCGGCTGTCTTCGGGGAGGTCACCACGATGCCCGCGGAGTCGTAGCCGCGGTACTCCAGCCGCTGCAGGCCCTCCAGCAGCAGCGGTGCCACATCGCGCTTACCGATGTATCCGACGATTCCGCACATATGTTTCCTTATGTTCCTTGTGTACTCGTGAGCGTGAGGTGTCCGCCGGGCGCGTCTCAGCCGTAGACGATGCGCCGCAGTTGCCGGAGCGTGAGCTCGGGCGGTGCGACCGCGCGGTACTTCAGGTCCGCCTCGATCCGCTCGAAGATCGTCGCGTTCACCAGGCCCCGGGCCTGGAGTTCGCGATGGCGTCGGCGGACGAACTCCTCGGTCGTCTCGTCGAAGAAGGCGAGCACGTCCTGGACCACCCGCAGCGCCTCGCCCCGGCTGAGGGTCGTGGACCGCGTCAAATGATCAACAAGTTCGTCGTGCACCCGGTAGATCCTGGGGGACCGGCGACGGTAACGCAAGGAGCTTGCCCGATTTCGGGCAGATCGCCGCTGTAACTCTTTGTAAGTCTTATGGGTTCTTGTTCGCCGACCGGACATGCTGTGTCTTGCGGCACGTCGCCCGGGTGGGAGAACTTCGGGCGCCATCTGCTCCCTTTCGAGGGGATCACCGGCTTCAGTCGGTGGGGGAATCGAATCGGTCGCTGCGTCGCGGAGTGGCGCGGTGTCTCGCGCCGCAGGCGACTGCTCCACTCAGAGGGCAGAGTATTAGTCACGCGGCGCCTGTATAGTGATGGCGTGGCCGTGACCAGGAAGGTCCGCCGGTTCTCCGGCGGCATGTGCGACCTCGGACTCCACGTGGTGTGGTGTCCGAAATACCGCCGTCCGGTACTCGTTGGCCAAGTAGCCGAACGCCTGGACGAACTGATCCAGCAGAAAGCTGATGAGCGCGGGTGGGAGATCATCGCCCTGGAGGTGATGCCCGACCACGTGCACCTGTTCGTCAAGCACGACCCGAAGTCGTCGGCGTCGTACGTGGCGAACCAGTTCAAGGGCTTCACCTCGCGCGTGCTGCGGGAGGAATTCCCGCACCTGAAGTCGAAGCTGCCCACGCTCTGGTCGTCGTCGTACTTCGCCGCCTCGGTCGGCGCGGTGAGCGCCGAGACGGTGGAGAAGTACATCAACACCCAGTGGGAGTGGCCCTGGAAGAAGGCGAAGGGGGAACAGCCGTGATGCGCGCCTACAAGTTCCTCCTGCGCCCGACCCGGCGTCAGCAAGCGGCTCTCGGAGAGATGCTGCGGGACCACTGCTCCCTCTACAATGGGGCCTTGCAGGAACGACGCGACGCCTACCGGCACGCCTCCATGACATCGGTCAAGTACGGGCAGCAGTCCGCGCAGCTCAAGGAGATCCGCGCGTTCGATCCCGAGCGGCAGGGCCGCTGGTCGTTCTCCTCCCAGCAAGCCACTCTGCGGCGCCTGGAGGCGGCGTTCGGGGCGTTCTTCCGGCGTGTCAAGGACGGGCAGAACCCGGGCTACCCGCGTTTCAAGGGCATCGGCCGCTTCGACACCGTTACCTTCCCCAAGGACGGTGACGGCTGCCGCTGGGACTCCACCCCGCACGACACGCAGACCCGCGTACGTCTCCAAGGCGTCGGCCACGTCCGCGTGCACCGGCACCGCCCGGTCGAGGGCCGTGTCAAGACGATCTCGGTGAAGCGCGAGCAAAACCGCTGGTACGTCGTCCTCGCCTGCGACAACGTGCCCGCCGAGGAACTGCCGCCCACCGGGGCGATCGTCGGCATCGACATGGGCACCACCCACTTCCTGACCACGTCCGATGGCGGGCACGAAGCGAACCCGCGCTTCCTCGGGTCTGTGGCCGAGGAACTGGCCCAGGCCCAGCGGCACCTTGCGACATTCCCGAAGCGGACCCGGCAGCGCACCAAGCGGCACCGCGCCGCCGCGCGCAGGGTCGCCAAGCTGCACACCAAGGTGCGCAGAAAACGCCTCGACTTCCACCACAAGACCGCAAGCGCGCTCATTGCCGAGAACGACGTGATCGCGCACGAGCGGCTGAACACCGCCGGGATGACCAAGAGCCCGGCACCCAAGCCCGACCCCGACAACGACGGCGCGTTCCTCCCCAACGGTGCCGCTGCCAAGGCCGGGCTGAACAAGAGCATCCTCGACGCGGGTTGGGGACAGTTCCTCGGAATCCTGGCGAACAAGGCTGAGAGTGCCGGTCGCCTCGTGATCCCGGTGGACCCCCGCAACACCTCCCGCACGTGCCCGCCCAGCCTCGGCGGCTGCGGGCACGTTGCGAAGGAGAACCGCATCACCCAAGCGAAGTTCCAGTGCACGGCATGCGGATTCACCGCGAACGCGGACCACGTCGGCGCCTCGAACATCCTCGACAGGGCCGGGCTGGCCCTCTGTGCGGCGGCTTAGCCACCGACACAGGAAGCCCGCGCGTTCACGCGTGGGTGGAGTCACGGACACACCTCGCATGGGGCGTGCATGGGGCGTGGGGCGCATGGGAGTTGGGAGTACCGCAGCAGTTCGGCGCCCGGATGAGCATGGCGGAACAGCACGAATACCTGTGTACGAGATTCTCGCGGCGCACGGTGATCAGGGCCGGGGCCGTCACGGTCGGCGCGGTCGTGGGCGGCGCGTTCGTCGCCGGTGCCACCGCCCAGGCCGCGACCCCGGCCCCGAGCAAGGCTCCTTCGGCCGAGAAGGTCGACGGCGCCCTCGTCGCCCCCTTCGGCCGCCACCTCGCCTACGGAGGGCCAAGTAGGGCCACGCAGGGCCATGACCGCCGCGCCCGGTACGGGGCGCGGCGGCGGGCGGGGGGCCTCACATGCGCTTGAGGACCGCCTGCTTGGCCACCGTGAACTCCTCCTCCGTCAGCACGCCCGCCCGGTGCAGCTCGCCCAGTTCGCGCAGCCGACGCAGCAGGGCGTCGTGATCGCTCTCCGCGTCCGCGCGCTCAGCCGTCGGCGCGGCGGACTCCGGCACCGGCGGGGCGGGGGCCGCGGGCGCCGCGGGCGCCGACGGGTGCGGCAGCCGGGCCTGTACGGCCGCCGCGACGAGCGCCATCAGCGGGTCCTTCTTGAAGCCCCACAACTCCACCGCGTGCGGGTCGTACTTGGCCGGTGCCTCGGTCTCCACGCCGCGCACGGTGAAGCGGAGGAAGCCGTGCTCCAGACCCGCCGACGGCTGCCACCGGACGGCGGTGATGTCGGCCACGGGCAGCGTGCGGGCGCCCGCCGCCGCCTTCGCGTCGTCCGTCTTCCAGCCCCAGGTCAGGCGTACGTTCTCGCCGTCGAAGCTCACCGCACCGTCCCCGGCGGACACCGAGAGCGGCACCGCCGGTCCGGGCAGCAGATAGGTGTCGACCGGGTCGGACGGCACCTGGTTCAGCAGGAGCGCGGTACGGACCTCCTCCACCAGGTACTCGGCGACGCCGAGGCGGTCGGACTCGACCGTCAGCCGGTACGGGTCGTCGCTGTCGGAGAGCCCGCCGCGGGTCGCCTGGATCAGCGGGTCGGCGCCGTCGCGCAGCCGTAGTCTGAGCCGCCCGTTCCTCCGGCCCTGTTCGAGCGATATGCCCGCCAACGCGGCGAGCGGGACGGTGAGTTCACCCAGGGTGGCCCGTAGCAGCCCAACGCCCTTGTCCCGTCCGGGAGTCAGCCGCAGCGACTCCCCGTCGAAGGTCCATGTGCCGTCCTTCTGGATGATCTCCGCCATGGGAGTGATTGTTCCATCCGCGCGGCGGGCGCCCCGGTCGACCGTGACACCGGGGCGCCCACCCGTTCTTGCGGCGGATATGGCGGATATGGCGGGTGTGGCGGACGTGGCGACCGTGGCGGCTACCGCCCCGCGATCGGGTTGCGCAGGGTCCCCACGAGTTGCAGCGCCCCCGACGGATCGGTCAGGTCCACCATCTGCCGGTTGTCACGTAGTTGGAGCCGGTTGAGGCAGGACAGCGCGAACTCGGGCGCGAACAGGTCGTACGTCCGGAACCGGTCGGCCAGTTGAGGGTTCGCGTCCTGGTACTCGTGGGCGACCTCGGCGACCGTGCGCCAGAAGTCCTCCTCCGCCAGGGTGCCTTCGGCGGCGAGATGCGCGGCGACGAAGCGGAAGAAGCAGTCGAAGACGTCCGTGAACAGGGACAGCAGCCGCTGCTCCGCCGGGACCTCCACCCGGATCCGCTCGACCTCGGGCGGCAGTGCCGTGTCCGCTTCCATGACCGCGATCTCCTCGGCGATGTCCTTGAAGATCGCGCGCTGGACCACCCCGTCCTTCAGGACGAGGATCACGTTCTCGCCGTGCGGCATGAAGACCAGGCCGTAGGCGTAGAAGCTGTGCAGCAGCGGGGTGAGATAGGCCCGTAGGTAGCCGCGCAGCCACTCGGTGGGCGCGAGCCCCGACCGCTCGATCAGCGCCCCCGCGAACGACGCGCCCTCGTGGTCCACATGGGCGAGGGACGCCATCGTCGCCAGGGTCTCACCCTCCTGGAGGCGGGTCACCGGGCTCTCCCGCCACAGCGCGGCGAGCATCTTGCGGTACGGGGAGGAGCGGTCGGTGGCGGCCTCGTACTCCAGATGGCGATAGCCCACGGCGGCCCGCTCCCGGAGGATCGTCAGGCCCGTCGCCTTCAACACCGGGTCGGTCTCGATGAGTTGGGCCAGCCAGTCGTTGATCGCCGGGGTGGCCTCCATGTACGCGGCCGAGAGCCCGCGCATGAACCCCATGTTGAGGACCGACAGGGCCGTCTTCACGTAATGCCGCTCGGGGTGCGAGGAGTTGAAGAACGTCCGTATGGACTGCTGCGCCAGATACGTGTCGTCGCTCTCGCCCAGACAGACCAGGTGCCGACGGGCGAGCTCGGCGGCGAAGGTGACCGTGAGCTTGTTCCACCACTGCCAGGGGTGGACGGGGACAAGGAGGTAGTCGGCCGGGTCCAGGCCCTGATCGGTGAGCACACGGTGGAATCGCTCGACGGTCGCGTCCCCCAACTCCGCCCGTACGAACGGCTCGTACGCGATCCCCGCGCCGCCCGTGAACGCTGCCCGAGAGCGGTGCGCGGCCAGCCACACCAGCCGGACCGGGCTCGCCGTCTCCGGTGCGTACGACAGGTATTCATGGATGCCGAAGCCGAGGCGCCCGTTGTTGGCGACGAAGCACGGGTGGCCTTCGGTCATCCCGGTCTCGACGTCCTGGAACCCGCGCCGGGCCAACTCGGCGGAAGTGACCGGCGGCTTGGTGAGCTTGTAGCAGGTGCTGGAGAGCGTGGAGGAGATCTCCTCCAGATACACTGGGAGCACCTCGTCGCTCAGCCCGAGCTGCTTGCGGAACTCGAGGAAGAAGTCCAGGGCTGACAGGGGGAGTTGACCGCCCTCGCGGTGACGGCTGATCGAGTCGGGGTCGATCTCCCAGTGGTCGAGGGCGCGGACGGTGGCGGTGAACCGGTAGTGCGTGAGCCTGTCGTCGCCGCGGACGACGTACGCGCCCGGGTCCTCGGACCGCGGTGTGATCAGCCGCTCGTGGGCGAACTCGGCGAGCGCCTTGCGGACGAGGAGGCGTTCGGCGCGCTCCCAGTGCTCGGGGGAGAGATGGGAGACGGCGGCGGTGAGGCTCATACGGCGACCGCCTTCTCGAACCGCTCGCGGGTGCAGAAGCTGAGCAGCGCCGTCTTCTCCGGCTTCCGGATCTCGCGCTCGGGCACGAACCCGACCGCCGCGTTCAGCGCGTGCACGGCCGTGTTGCGCACATCGGGCTCCACGACGACGCGCGCGGTCGTCGGATCGGCGAACAGGCGCCGCATCACGGCGGTGATCACGGCCCGGGTGAAGCCGTGCACCGGTGTGTCGGTCGGTGCGACGAGGAAGTGCATCCCGACGTCACCAGGCTCCGGCTCGTACAGGCCGACCAGTTCGCGGTGCGCCGGGTCGTACGTCTCCATCAGGAAGGCGGGGACGCCGTCGCACAGCCCGAGGAACGCGTGATGGTGCTCGTCGTCGGCTATCGCCCCGTAGGCCCGCTCGACGTGTTCCGGCCGGGCGTCCCGCATCATCCAGAACGCGGCCTTCGGGTGGGTGACCCAGCGGTGCAGCAGCGCGGCGTCCCGGGCGGGGTCGACCGGGCGGAAGGCGAAGGCGCCGAGGGCGGCGGTACCGGTGCTCATACGGCGAACTCCTGGAAGGCGATGGACTTCTCGACGGGGTAGTACTCGCTGCCGAGCAGCTCCCGGATGATGGACGCGTTGCGGTAGGGGCCCATGCCCAGGTCGGGGCTGGTGACGCTGTGCGTGTGCACGCCGCCGTTCTGGAGGAAGACGCCCCGGCCCGTCACGTCGATGGCGTAGTTGCGCGCCACGTCGAAGTTGCCGTGCGCGTCGTAGCGCAGCCGGTCCCGGACGGGCCTCAGGAACTCCGGCTCGACGAAGGTGTAGCCGGTGGCGAGGACGAGGGCCTGGGAGCGCAGCTCGTAGCCCTTGTGCTGCTCCTCCTGGTGGAAGCCGAGCGTGAAGCCGCCGTCTTCGTGACGGGCGCTGGTGAGCGCCGAGTTGGTGAGCAGCCGGGTGGGGACCGGGCCGTCGAGGTTCTTCTGGTAGAGCAGGTCGAAGATCTCGTCGATCAGGGCGCTGTCGATGCCCTTGAACAGGCCCTTCTGCTCCTCGACGAGGCGGTAGCGGGTCTGCTCGGGCAGCGCGTGGAAGTAGTCGATGTACTCGGGAGAGGTCATCTCCAGCGTGAGCTTGGTGTACTCCAGCGGGAAGAAGCGCGGGGAGCGGGTCACCCAGTTCAACTGATAGCCGTGGAGGTCGATCTCGCCGAGCAGATCGCGGTAGATCTCGGCGGCGGACTGGCCGCTGCCGACCAGCGTGATCGACTCCTTGGCCTGGAGCGCGTGCTTGTGGTCCAGATAGCGCGAGGTGTGGATGACTTCGCCGTCCAACTCGCGGCAGAACTCGGGGAGATGGGGCGTGGTGCCGGTGCCGAGGACCAGATGGCGGGCCCGGTGGACGTCCCCGGCGTCGGTCCGTGCGACGTACAGCTCGTCCTCGTACGTCACCTCGGTGACCGTCGTGCCGAAGCGGACGTTGCTCAGCTTCGAGGCGGCCCAGCGGCAGTAGTCGTCGTACTCGACGCGCAGCGGGTAGAAGTTCTCGCGGATGTAGAACGAGTAGAGCCGGCCCCGCTCCTTGAGATAGGCGAGGAAGGAGTACGGCGACGTCGGGTCGGCCAGGGTGACGAGGTCCGACAGGAACGGGGTCTGGAGGTGGGCACCGTCCAGGAACATCCCGGCATGCCAGGAGAAGGACGGCTTCGACTCCAGGAAGACGCCGTCGAGTTCGGTGATCGGCTCGGTGAGGCAGGCGAGTCCGAGGTTGAACGGGCCGAGCCCGATCCCTACGAAGTCGTGGGTCCTGCCGGGCATTTCAGGAAGCGCGGTCAAGAGACTCTCCCAGGTACTGCTCGGCGTGGGCGGCGATCAGATCGAGTACGGCGGCGATGTCGTCCACCGTGGTCTCGGGGTTGAGCAGGGTGAACTTCAGGTAGTGGCGGCCGAGGACCTTGGTGCCCGCGACCACGGCGTCACCGGAGGCGAACAGGGCACTGCGGGCGGCGCGGTTGGCGCGGTCGATCTCCGCCGGGTCGGTGACGACCGGCGGGAGGTAACGGAAGACCAGCGTGGACAGTCGCGGCTCCACGACCACCTCGAAGCGCGGGTCGCCGGCCAGCAGCCGCCAGCCCTGCCACGCCAGGTCGCAGACCTCGTCGAAGAGCGCCCCGATGCCGTCGGCGCCCATCGTGCGCAGGGTCAGCCACAGCTTGAGGGCGTCGAAACGCCGGGTGGTCTGGAGGGACTTGTCGACCTGGTTGGGGATGCCCTCCTGGCGTGCGCGGCGCGGGTTGAGGTAGTCCGCGTGGTAGGTCGCATGGCGCAGGGTGGCGCCGTCCCGGACCAGCACGGCGGAGGAACTCACCGGCTGGAAGAAGGACTTGTGGAAGTCGACGGTCACCGAGTCGGCGCGTTCGACACCGGAGAGGAGGTCGCGGCGGCGGGGGGAGACGAGCAGTCCGCAGCCGTACGCCGCGTCCACGTGCAGCCAGGTGCCGTGGCGGGCGCACAGCTCGGCGATCTCCGGCAGCGGGTCGATCGACCCGAAGTCGGTGGTACCGGCGGTGGCCACGACGGCCATCGGCACCAGCCCGTCCCGCGTGCAGCGCTCCAACTCGTGGGCGAGAGCGACGGTGTGGAGGCGGTGGTCGCTGTCGACGGGGATCGTGACCACCGCGTCCGGGCTCAGCCCCAGCAGTTTCGCCGACTTGCGGACGCTGAAGTGGCTCGCCTCGGAGGCGAAGGTCCGCAGTCGGGCGAGGCTCGCCGGGTCCGCCCCGCCGGGGAGCGCCTCCTCGCGGGCCAGCAGCAGCGCCTGGAGGTTGGACTGGCTGCCGCCGCTGGTGAACACGCCGTCGGCGCCGGGGCCGAAGCCGATGCGCTCGGTGGTCCAGTCGACGATCCGGCGTTCGATGAGCGTGCCGCCCGCCGACTGGTCCCAGGTGTCGAGGGAGGAGTTGACGGCGGACAGGACCGCCTCGCCCACCAATGCCGGGATGACAACGGGGCAGTTGAGGTGGGCGAGGTAGCGCGGGTGGTGGAAGTAGACGGCGTCCCGGAGGTAGACCTCCTCCAACTCGTCCAGGGCTGCGGTGATCTCGCCCAACGGGCGGTCCAGGTCGACCCGGTCGAGGCGGGCGGTGAGGGCGTCGACCGTGACTCCGGTGAACGGGCCTTCGGCGGCGGCGAGTTGGGTGGCCACCCGCTCTACTCCTTCGGTCACGGAGCGGCGGTAGCCCTCCGTGGTCAGGTCATTGAGCAGGTGCGAGCGCATAGGGGGTCCTCCCGGTGGGGACGGTCCGTGCGGGACGGGGAAGCATCGGGGAGTTCAACTTAGGTAAGCCTAACCTAACTTTGATCTCTGTGAAGTTCGCCGGGCCGTGGCCGCCGTCACTCGATCCGGCCGCTGTCACACGCTCCGGCGGCCGTCTCTCGCTCCGGCCGCCGTCACGCGCGGGTGCGCAGCTCCTCCTCGCTCAGGCCCTGCCGCCAGTAGCCGACGAAGGTGACGCGACGGCGGTCGATCCCGCGCTCACCGACGAAGTGCCGGCGCAGCTCCTTGATGCGGCCTGACTCGCCCGCGATCCACACGTACGGGGCCCGTGCCTCGGGGAGTGCGGCGTCCCGCAGTGCGCTGAGCGCCGTGGGGGAGCCGGTGGAGCGGACCAGCCAGGTGATCTCGGTGGCGGAGCCCGTCGCGAGATCCTGGACGTCGCCGGGGCGACCGGCCTCCAGCCAGGCGCGGACGCGTGTGCGCGGGGGCAGCGAGGTGAGGATCGCGGAGGCGGCGGGCACGGCGGTCTCGTCGGCCCACAGCACCACGAGGTCGGTGTCCTCGGGCGGACGGAAGCGGATCGCGCGGTTGTCCTCGACCGCCGGTCCGAGCAGGACGACGCGGTCGCCCGCCGTGGCGCGGGAGGCCCAGCGGGAGGCGGGTCCGGCGGGAGCCTTCGAGTCCGGTGCCACGCCGTGCAGCACGAAGTCGATGTCGATCTCGTCGGGGTCGCGTCTGAGGGCGCGGAGCGTGTACGAGCGCATCACCGCCCGTACGTCGTCGGGCAGTTCGCGCCATTCCTGCCACCACCGGTCGCCGCGGTCGATCGGGACGACGGGCTCGGGCTGGCCGGGGTGCGGGAGGAAGAGGGACAGGCTCTGGTCGCGTCCCTCGGAGTGGAACGTCTTGAGGTCGTCGCCCGCGAAGGTGATCCGGACCAGGGACGGCCCGAGCCGCCTCGTCCGTGCGACCTGGAGGGAGAAGAAGCGGAACGGGGCGGCTGTGGCCGTCGTCATGGGTACTCCTGAGAGGGCGTCAGGGGGTCGACAGGGGGAGGTGTCAGCCGACCTTCTTGGCGTTCTCGATCGCCTGGGCCAGGTCCTCGAGGAGCGGCGCGCACTTGTCGTACGAGAGGATGGGCTCGGTGGTGCGGGCGACGACCTGGCCCGCCTTGACAGCAGGGAGCTTCTTCCAGGTCGCCTCGGTGATGTCGGCGGGCTGAATGGCCGAGGTGCGGTTGTCCATCAGGATGACGTCGGCCGGGTACTTGTCGACGTTCTCCCAGCTCAGGCTCTCGTACCAGCCGCCGCTCGCCTTGAGGGCGGAGGCGGAGGGCTCGACGATGTCGACGCCGAGCGCCTTGAAGTACTCCAGATCGATCGAGAGGTCGGAGCCGGAGACGTAGAACACCTCCTGGCTCGCGGAGCCGACCAGCACCCTGATGCCGGGGTTGGCCTTCGCGGCGGCGCGCAGCCGGGCCGCCGCGTCCTCGAACCGCTTCTTCGCCCGGGTGATCTTCGCGGACGAGGGGTCCGCGCCGAGCCCCTTCGCGAGCTGGAGCATGCGCTGCAGCGGCTCGGTCAACTGGCGGTCGTAGACGGAGATCCCGACGCTCGGCGCGCCGACGGCGAGGATCTTCTTCTTCGACTCGTCGGGCACGTACCAGAGGGTGCCCGCGTCGTCGAACATCGTGGTGACGAGCAGATCGGGGGCGAGGGCCGCGTACTTCTCGATGTCGAACTGGCCCCACTCGTTGCCGAGCAGCGTGAGCTTGTCGATGTCGAGGTCACCGGCCTGGACGTCGGCTTTGCCGGACTTCGTCCTCGTCGGCCCGAAGACACCCTTCACCTCGACCCCGTAGTCATGGAGCGCGGCGGCGACACTCACGAACGCGACGATGCTCGACGGGGTCCGGTCCGCCGTCGCGGTCTGCCCCCGGTCGTCCTTGAAGGACCAGGGCCCGGATGCCGCGGCGGTCGCCGAGCCGCTGCCGTCGGACGACTTGCCGTCCCCGCAGGCCGCGAGTGCGGCACCGAGGCCGAGGGCGCCACCGGCGGCGAGCAGACCGCGGCGGGTGGGGCGGAGGGCACGGATGTGGGACATGGGTGTGGCCTGCCTTCGAACAGGGCGGAGCGTCCGCCGGATGAATCCGAAGGAAGGTTAGCCTAACCTTAGTTATAGTCCCAGGGGTGGGGCGTTCCAGCCCCCCGCACGCACAAGGGCCCGCGCCAAGCGCGGGCCCTCGCACCGTACGGTCCCTACGGACTCAGTCCGTCAGCCCCAACTCCCGCGCGATCAGCATCCGCTGCACCTCGCTCGTGCCCTCGCCGATCTCCAGGATCTTGGAGTCGCGCCACATCCGGGCCACCGGATACTCGTTCATGAAGCCGTAGCCGCCGTGGATCTGCGTGGCCTCGCGGGCGTTGTCCACCGCGATCGTGGAGGAGTGGAGCTTGGCCAGCGCCGCCTCCTTCTTGAAGGGCTCGCCCGCGACCATCCGGGACGCGGCGTCACGCCAGGCCAGCCGGGCCGTGTACGCCTTCATCTCCATGTCCGCGATCTTGAACTGCACGGCCTGGTACGAGCCGATGGGCCGCCCGAAGGTCCGGCGCTCCTTGGCGTACTTCACCGACTCGTCCACACAGCCCTGTGCCAGACCCGTCGCCAGCGCCGCGATGGCGATCCGGCCCTCGTCCAGGATGCGCAGGAACTGGGCGAAGCCGCGGCCCTCCTCGCCCACCAGGTTCGCCGCGGGCACGCGGACGTCCACGAACGACAGTTCACGGGTGTCCGACGCGTTCCAGCCGACCTTCGAGTACGGGGCCGCGACCGTGAAGCCGGGGGTGCCCGACGGGACGATGATCGAGGAGATCAGCGGTCGGCCGTCCGGCTTGTGGCCCGTCACCGCGGTGACCGTCACCAGGCCCGTGATGTCCGTGCCCGAGTTGGTGATGAAGCACTTGGTGCCGTTGATGACCCATTCATCGGTCTCGGGGTCCAGCCGGGCCGTCGTACGGGTCCCGCCCGCGTCCGAGCCCGCTTCCGGCTCCGTCAGACCGAAGGCGCCCAGTATCTCGCCGGAGCACAGCCGCGGCAGCCACTCCCGCTTCTGCTCCTCCGTACCGAAGAGGTGGATCGGCATCGCGCCCAGGGAGACACCCGCTTCGAGGGTGATGGCCACGGACGAGTCGACGCGGGCCAGCTCCTCCAGCGCGAGGCCCAGCGCCAGATAGTCGCCGCCCATGCCGCCGTACTCCTCCGGGAACGGCAGCCCGAACAGGCCCATGCGGCCCATCTCGCGGACGATCTCGTACGGGAACTCATGGCGCTCGTAGAAGTCGCCGATCTTGGGGGCGACGACGTCGTGGGCGAACTCCTCGACCGTGCGCCGGAGTTCCTCCAGCTCGGGGGAGAGGCGGTGGTCCATGGGGATCACTCCTTGTGGGAGAGGGCTCGGACGGTACGGGACGGGCTGGGGCGGTCGAGGTGCGCCGCCATCCACACGCTGGTGGCGACCAGTCGGTCGAGGTCGACCCCGGTGTCGATACCGAGGCCGTGGAGCATCCACACCAGGTCCTCGGTGGCGAGGTTGCCCGTGGCGGACTTGGCGTACGGGCAGCCGCCGAGGCCGCCCGCGGAGGCGTCGACGGTCGTCACGCCGTGCTGGAGCGCGGCCAGGGTGTTGGCGAGGGCCTGGCCGTAGGTGTCGTGGAAGTGCACGCCGAGCGCGCTGGTCGGCACGCCCTCCTCGTTCAACTCGGAGAGCAGCTCCAGGACATGGCCCGGGGTCGCCACACCGATCGTGTCGCCCAGGCTCAGCTCGTCGCAGCCCATGTCCATGAGGGCCTTGCAGACGCGGACGACCTGATGGATCGGGACGGCGCCCTCCCAGGGGTCGCCGAAGCACATGGAGACATAGCCGCGCACCCGCGCCTTGCGGTCCTTCGCGCGCCGGACCACGGGGTCGAACATCCCGAGGGCCTCGTCCACCGTGCGGTTGAGGTTGGCCTTGGCGAAGGACTCGGTGGCGCTGGCGAAGACGGCGATCCGGCGGGCGCCCAGCGCGAGGGCCCGGTCCAGGCCGCGCTCGTTCGGCACGAGCACCGGAAGCTCCACCGGAAGATCGGCGACGAGCGGGAACAGCTCCTCGGCGTCGGCGAGTTGGGGCACCCACTTGGGGTGCACGAAGCTCGTGGCCTCGACGGTGGTCAGGCCCGCCTCGGCGAGCCGGCGGATGAAGTCCGCCTTCACCTCGACGGGGACCGTGCGCTTCTCGTTCTGCAGGCCGTCGCGCGGGCCGACCTCATGGATCCTGACCCGCGCGGGCAGGTCCTGGGCCGGTACGACCATGGGCAGATGCCGGTCGGTCATCGCTGCGCCTCCGTGGTCCCGGGGTCGGTCTCGTCCTCGTGGGGTGCGATCACGGCCAGCACCTGGTCCATGGCGACCGTCGTGCCGGGGGTGACGTCGAGTTCGGCGACGGTGCCCGCGTGCGGGGCGGAGATGACGTGCTCCATCTTCATCGCCTCCACCACCAGCAGGCTCTGTCCCGCGGTCACCTCGTCGCCCACGGCCACCTTGACGACGGTCACCGTGCCGGGCATGGGGGCGGTCAGCGAGTCCGTGCCCGCACGGGCCGCACCGGCCAGCGAGGCGGCGACCGGGTCGTGGTCGCGCACCTGCCAGGCGTCGCCGTCCCGGCCCAGCCAGGTGCCGTCCGCCGCGGTGGCGAAGGTGTGCGTCACTCCGTCGAGCGCGAACGTGAACCGGGACTTCGCGGCGCGGCCCGACGGCAGGACCGAGGGTCCGCGCAGCGGCTCCTTGCCGTCGAAGAGCACCTCGACGGCGCCGTTCGCCGTGCCGCGCACGCGCACGGTCACCGGGTCCTGGCCCGGCACCCGCAGCGGGTGGACCGTCCAGGCGCGTTCGCCGCCGAGGCGCCAGCCGTCGGGCACGGAGAACGGATCGACCCAGCCGCGCTCCTCGGTGCCCAGGGCGGCCTGGCGCAGCAGCGCCGCCGCCGCGTAGACCTCCTCGGGCACCTCGGTCGGCACGAGGCCGTCCATCTCGCGCTCCACCAGCCCCGTGTCCAACTCACCGGCCACGACCGCCGGATGGGCCAGCAGACGGCGCAGGAAGCCCGCGTTGGTCGGCACGCCCAGGGTGACGGTCCGGGCCAGCGCCGCCCGCAGCTTGCGCAGCGCGCTCTCGCGGTCGGGGCCGTAGGCGATGACCTTCGACAGCATCGGGTCGTAGAGGCTGCCGACCTCGGTGCCCTCGGACAGCCCCGAGTCCGTGCGCACCCCCTCGCCCTGCGGTTCGTGCAGCGAGAGCACCGTGCCGCCGCTGGGCAGGAAGCCGCGGGCCCCCTCCTTGACCGACACGGTCTCGGCGCAGATACGGGCCTCGACCGCGTGCCCCGTGAGCGTGATGTCCTGCTGTGCGAAGGGCAACTGCTCGCCCGCCGCCACCCGCACCTGCCATTCGACCAGGTCCAGGCCCGTGATCAGCTCCGTGACCGGATGCTCCACCTGGAGGCGGGTGTTCATCTCCATGAAGAAGTACGACGACGGGTCGCCGCCGGGCACGATGAACTCCACCGTGCCCGCGCCCCGGTATCCGCACGAGCGGGCCGCCTGGACCGCCGCCTCGCCCATCGCCGCGCGCGTGTCCTCGTCGAGGAGCACGCTCGGCGCTTCCTCGATGAGCTTCTGATGGCGGCGCTGGAGGGAGCACTCGCGCTCGCCGAGATGCACCACATGGCCGTGGCCGTCGGCCAGGACCTGGATCTCGATATGGCGGGGGCGGTCGATCCAGCGCTCCACGAGCAGCGTGCCGTCGCCGAAGGAGGCCGTGGCCTCGCGGCGGGCCGCCGCGATCTCGTCGGCCAGCAGCGCGGCGTCCCGCACCAGCCGCATGCCCTTGCCGCCGCCGCCCGCGCTCGGCTTCAGCAGCACCGGCATCCCGATCTCCCGGGCGGCATCGGCCAGTTCGGCGTCACTGAGACCGCTGCCGCTGGAGCCGGGGACGACCGGGACCCCGGCCGCCCGCACCGTCTCCTTGGCGCGGATCTTGTCGCCCATGAGCGCGATGGCGTCCGCCGACGGCCCGATGAAGACCAGCCCGGCCTCCTGGCACGCCCGCGCGAACTCGGCGTTCTCCGCGAGGAAGCCGTACCCCGGGTGCACCGCCTGGGCGCCGGTCCGCGCCGCCGCCTCCAGCAGCCGCTCCATGGACAGATAGCTCTCGGCCGCCGGAGCCGGACCGATCCGTACCGCCGTGTCGGCCTCCCGTACATGCCGGGCGTCCGCGTCGGCGTCGGAGAAGACGGCCACCGAGCGCACGCCCATCGACCGCAGCGTGCGGATCACGCGTACGGCGATCTCGCCCCGGTTGGCCACAAGCACCGTGTCGAACATGGACTCCCCCTTACATCCGGAAGACGCCGAACTGGGGCGCCGTGTAGTCCCTTTGGGAAAGCGGCGCGTTGGCGCACGCGGTCAAGGCCAGGCCCAGCACCTGCCGGGTGTCCATCGGGTCGATGACACCGTCGTCCCACAGACGGGCCGTCGCGTAGTAGGCGTTGCCCTGGCGCTCGTACTGCGCGCGGATCGGCGCCTTGAAGGCGTCCTCGTCCTCGGCGGGCCAGGACTCGCCGCGCGCCTCCAACTGGTCGCGCTTGACGGTCGCAAGGACCGACGCGGCCTGCTCGCCGCCCATCACCGAGATCTTGGCGTTCGGCCACATCCACAGGAAGCGCGGGGAGTACGCCCGGCCGCACATCGAGTAGTTGCCCGCGCCGAACGAGCCGCCGATCACCATCGTCAGCTTCGGTACGCGCGTGCACGCCACGGCGGTCACCATCTTGGCGCCGTGCTTGGCGATGCCGCCCGCCTCGTAGTCGCGGCCCACCATGAAGCCGGAGATGTTCTGCAGGAACACCAGGGGGATGCCGCGCTGGTCGCACAGCTCGATGAAGTGGGCGCCCTTCTGGGCCGATTCGGAGAACAGGATGCCGTTGTTGGCGACGATCCCGACCGGATGGCCGTGGATGCGGGCGAAGCCCGTGACGAGGGTCTGCCCGAACTCCGCCTTGAACTCGGCGAAGCGCGAGCCGTCCACCACGCGCGCGATGACCTCGCGGACGTCGTAGGGCGTACGGGAGTCGGCGGGGACCGCGCCGTACAGCCCCGCGGGGTCGGCCTTCGGCTCCACGGCCGGGACGACCTCCCAGGGCAGCGGCTCGCGCGCGGGGAGCGTCGAGACGATGGTCCGGACAATCCGCAGCGCGTGCGCGTCGTCCTCCGCGAGATGGTCCGTCACCCCCGACACGCGCGAGTGGACCTCGCCGCCGCCCAGCTCCTCGGCCGTGACCACCTCGCCCGTGGCCGCCTTCACCAGGGGCGGGCCGCCCAGGAAGATCGTGCCCTGGTTCCGCACGATCACCGCTTCGTCGCTCATCGCCGGGACATACGCCCCGCCCGCCGTGCAGGAGCCGAGCACGGCCGCGATCTGCGGGACACCGGCGCCGGACATCCGCGCCTGGTTGTAGAAGATCCGCCCGAAGTGCTCGCGGTCGGGGAAGACCTCGTCCTGGAGGGGCAGGAAGGCGCCCCCGGAGTCGACCAGATAGACACAGGGCAGGCGGTTCTCCAGCGCCACCTCCTGCGCCCTCAGGTGCTTCTTCACCGTCATCGGGTAGTACGTACCGCCCTTGACCGTGGCGTCGTTGGCGACGATCACGCACTCTCGGCCGCTGATCCGCCCGATCCCGGCGATCACTCCGGCGGCCGGTGCCTGCCCGTCGTACATCCCGTCGGCGGCGAGGGGCGCCAGCTCGAGGAAGGGCGAACCCGGGTCGAGCAGCGTGTCCACGCGGTCGCGCGGCAGCAGCTTGCCGCGCGCCGTATGCCGCGCGCGGGCCCTCTCGCCGCCGCCCAGCCGGGCCGCGGCGAGCTTGCCGCGCAGCTCCTCGACGAGCGCGCGATGCGCCTCCTCGTTGGCCCGCCAGGCCTCCGACGCGGGCTCGGCCGCGCTCGTCAGCTCCGGTGCCTCCTGCATCCTGCGATCCCCTCACCGTGTTAATGAGCGTTAACGCACACCCTTCAGGTTAACGACCGCTAACCTCCCTGTCTAGAATCGATTCCATGGCCACCAGAATCGACGGCCCCACCCGTCGTGAGCAGATCCTCAAGGAGGCCGCGCGGCTGTTCGCCGAGCGCGGCTTCCACGGCGTCGGGGTCGACGAGATAGGTGCCGCGGTCGGCATCAGCGGACCCGGCCTCTACCGCCACTTCGCGGGCAAGGACGCGATGCTCGCCGAGCTGCTCGTGGGCATCAGCGGGCAGTTGCTGACCGGGGCCAGGCGACGGCTCGCCGAGGCCGACGGGGGCGGGGACGGCACGGACCGGAACCCCGAGGAGGTCCTCGACTCGCTGATCGAGGGGCACATCGACTTCGCGCTCGACGACCGTCCCCTGATCACCCTGCACGACCGCGAGCTGGACCGCCTCCGCGACAGCGACCGCAAGCTGGTGCGCCAGCTCCAGCGGCAGTACGTCGAGCTGTGGGTGGAGATCGTCCGCGAGATGTACCCCGCGCTCGCCGAGCCGAGCGCGCGCTCGGCGGTCCACTCGGTGTTCGGCCTGCTCAACTCCACACCCCACCTGGGCCGCCCGGGCTCCCCCCTGCCCGGCCGTGACACGATGGCGACGCTCCTGCACCGCATGGCCAGGGGTGCCTTCGCCGCGGCCGGGACGGCGTGAGCCGGGCGGGCAACTCCCCGCGGCCTCAGCGGCCTCGGCGGAGCGCCGGGGCTGCTCCGGCAGCGTGACGAGCGTTACGGGCCCCACCGCTCCCTCGCTCTGGACTCCCGTCCTTACTCGCCGGTACGGTGCACTCTGAGCAAGCGCTTAGGCATAGCCCGATGGAGGTGGCGGCGGTGCGCCGTACGGTGTTCAACGAGGATCACGAGGCGTTCCGGGAGACCCTGCGCGCCTTCATCGAGGCCGAGGTCGTGCCGGTGTACGACGAGTGGTTCGCCGCCGGCCAGGCGCCGCGCGAGTTCTACTACCAGCTCGCCGAGCTGGGCGTCTTCGGCATCAACGTCCCCGAGGAGTTCGGCGGCGCCGGCCTGGACACCCACAAGTTCGAGGCCGTCATCTACGAGGAGACCGCCCGCGCGGGTGTCACCTTCGGCGGCTCGGGCGTGCACACGCTGCTCGGCCTGCCGTACATCAAGCTGCTCGCCACCGACGAGCAGAAGAAGCGGTACCTGCCGAAGTTCGTCTCCGGTGAGGAGATGTGGGGCATCGCGATGACCGAGCCGGGCACCGGCTCCGACCTCGCGGGCATGAAGACCACCGCCAAGCTCTCCGAGGACGGCACGCACTACGTCCTCAACGGCGCCAAGACCTTCATCACCGGCGGCGTC
Organism: Streptomyces macrolidinus; assembly: GCF_023887685.1. Taxonomy (GTDB): domain Bacteria; phylum Actinomycetota; class Actinomycetes; order Streptomycetales; family Streptomycetaceae; genus Streptomyces; species Streptomyces macrolidinus. Next base: position 178,596 of record NZ_JAMWMR010000001.1, read on the forward strand.
CACGCCGACCGCATGATCGTCTGCGCCCGCACCGACGCGCCCACCGCCGAGGACCGCCGCCACGGCATCTCCCTCTTCGTCGTCGACACCAAGGCCGAGGGCTACTCCATCGGACGCAAGCTCGACAAGCTCGGCCTGCGCGTCTCGGACACCGCCGAACTGGCCTTCGTGGACGTCAAGGTGCCCGCCGAGGACCTGCTCGGCGAGGAGAACAAGGGCTTCTCCTACCTCGGCCACAACCTCGCCTCCGAGCGCTGGGGCATCGCCTTCGGCGCCTACGCGCAGGCCAAGGCCGCGATCCGGTTCGCCAAGGAGTACGTCAAGGAGCGCACGGTCTTCGGCAAGCCCGTCGCCTCCTTCCAGAACACCAAGTTCGAACTGGCCGCCTGCCAGGCCGAGGTGGACGCCGCCGAGGCCGTCGTGGACCGCGCCACCGAGGCCCTCGACGCCGGTGAGCTGACCGCCGCCGAGGCCGCCTCCGCCAAGCTGTTCTGCACCGAGGTCGCGCACCGCGTGATCGACCGCTGCCTCCAGCTCCACGGCGGCTACGGCTTCATGAACGAGTACCCGATCGCCCGCCTGTACGCCGACAACCGCGTCAACCGCATCTACGGCGGCACCAGCGAGATCATGAAGTCGATCATCGCCAAGGACATGGGGCTCTAAGGCCCGCGACCGGATCGGCTCGCTCGTCGATGCCGTCCGTCAACTGACGCCATGACCCAGGCACTTCGGTCCCTGCTCGATCTGCTCGACCTGGAGCGGATCGAGCAGGACATCTTCCGCGGCCGGTCCCAGGCCGCCGTCGTCCCGCGCGTCTTCGGCGGGCAGGTGGCGGCCCAGGCGCTGCTCGCCGCCGGGCGGACGGTCCCCGCGGACCGGTTCGCGCACTCGCTGCACGCGTACTTCCTGGTCGCCGGGGACCCCGGCGCGCCCATCGTCTACACCGTCGACCGCATCCGCGACGGCCGCTCCTTCACCACCCGCCGGGTGGTCGCGATCCAGCACGGCCGGCCGATCTTCCATCTCTCCGCGTCCTTCCAGACGTACGAGGAGGGGATGGAGCACCAGGCGCCGATGCCGCCCGCGCCCGACCCGGAGACCCTGCCCAGGGGCGAGGAGCTGCTGCCGCGCTACGCCGACGTCTTCCGCGACCCGCAGGTCCTGGAGCGGCTGCTCGAAGCCCGCGCGGCCGTCGACCTGCGCTATGTGGACGAGCCGCCGTTCGCCACCGCCGGGACGGTCCGCGAGCCGCGCTCCCAGGTGTGGTTCCGCACCAACGGCAAGCTCGACGAGTACGCGGACGACCCGCTGCTGCACGTCGTCCTCGCCACGTACGTCTCCGACATGACGCTGCTCGACTCGATCCTGCTCGCGCACGGGCGCGGCGGCTGGACGACCGGCGACGTGGTCGGCGCCTCGCTGGACCACGCGATGTGGTTCCACCGCCCCTTCCGAGCCGACGAGTGGCTGCTGTACGACCAGGAGTCGCCGTCCGCGTCCGGCGGGCGCGGGCTCGGCCAGGCACGGATCTACACCCGCGACGGACGGCTCGCGATCTCGGTGATCCAGGAGGGCGTGGTCCGCGTCCCCCGCTGAGACCTCGTGTCTCGGACGGGCTCAGTGCTGAGACCCCGTGTCCCGGACGGGCTCAGTCGGTGGCCGTGAGACCGGCCTGTCCCAGCAGGTAGGCCGTCAGCGGGTCGTAGTAGCGGGGGCTCGCGACATGGTCGTCCAGCGGGACCGTCGCCTGGAGGGTGCCCTCCGCCTCCGCGAGGAACAGCGCCGGGTCGTTGCAGTCCGCGTACCCGACGGAGTCGATGCCGAGCTGTCCCGCGCAGCCCGCCCAGCCGTGGTCGGCGACGACGAGGTCGGGCAGCGGGCGGCCCTCGGCGTGCAGCCCGTTCAGGATCGCGCGCATCGGCTCGGGGGAGTGGGTGTGCCACAGCGTGGCGCCGTGCTCCAGGACGGCCACGTCGGCGAACTGCATCACGTACCCCTCGTCCGTCCGCAGCCCGTCCGGGATGACGACGATCTCGCACCCGGCCGCGCGCAGCGCCACCGCGGTGGCCCGGTGGACGTCGAGGAGCCCGCCGGGGTGCCCGGTGGCCAGCAGCACCCGCTGTTCGCCGTCGGCGGCCTTGCGCAGCCGGGCCGCGAGGCGCTCCACGGCGTCGACCGTCAGCTCCGGGTCGATGGTGTCCTGGCCGTAGCGGTGCTCGGGGTCGTCGCTGACTCCGCAGCGCTCCGCCATGACCGCGAGGACGTCCTGCTCGTCGCTCCAGCGGTCGCCGAACTCCAGGCCGAACCAGAACGCGCGGTCGCCGTTGGCCAGGCCCCGGTAGTGGGAGAGGTTGTTCTCACGGGGGGTCGCGACATGGCCCGCGATACGGGTCCGTACGAGGTGGTCGACGAGCTCGGCGCGGCTGGGCATCCCGGGTATCGGCATGGCACCCATTCTGCCGGTGCGCCGCCGCCCCTGTCCCGTGCGCTTCCCGCGCAGGCGGACGGACCGGACGGTCAGCTCGGGCCCGAGTGCCGCAGCGCGAACCACAGCTCCATGCGGACGTCCGGGTCGTCCAGGTCCGCCTCCAGCAACGCGGCACAGCGGGCGATGCGTTGGCGGACCGTGTTGCGGTGCACGGAGAGCGCCACCGCGGTGCGGTCCCAACTGCCGTGCAAGGACAGCCAGGTGCGCAGCGTCTCGGCCAGCGCGGGCGGCCGGGCGATCGGCGCGAGCAGCGTCCTTGAGTGCAGTGCGGCCTCCGCGGGCGGGACCAGGGCGGCCAGGCCCGCGCGTTCGCCGTGGCGCACCAGCGGCAGGCGCCTCGCGCGGGCGCGGGCCAGCGCGCCCGCGGCCTGCGCGTCGGCGCGGGCCCACGCGCCGGGCTCCGCCGCCGCGCTGACGCCGAGCGTCCAGCCGGGCTGGGCGGCCGGGACCCGCTCGGCCGGGACGAGGACGCGGACGACCTCACCGGCCGCGTCCACGAGCGCGGAGCCCAGCGCCGCGCCGAGCGCCGAGGCGGCCACCGCGTCCGGCGCGGGCTCGTCCCCGGCGGGCCGGGCGTGCACCACGAGCCACCGGTCCCCGCCGAGCAGCGGCGCGACCTCCTGGGGCGGGGCCCCGAGCAGCAGCCGGACGAGCGCCGAGGAGCGGGCCGCCCCGTCGGCGCTCTGGTGCTCGCCGGTGAGCAGGGACAGCAGTACGGCGGCGACCGAGGAGATCGTGTGGTCGCCCGGATCGCGGCGCGGGGAGGCGACCCCGAGGACGAAGCCCTGCCCGGTGCCGAGGGCGTACGCGGCGAGATGGGTACCGGCGACGGTGTCCGTGGCGGAGGAGGGAGCGGAGGACGGGGCGGACTCGGCTCCCCGCGGCCGTACCACCCCCGCCAGCTCCCGGAGGGCCCGGAGCGCCTGCTCCGGGGCCTGGCCCGCGCCCGCCAGCTCCGCTCCGTCCGGCCCGTACAGGACCGTACGGCCGCCCAGCCGCTGGGCCAGTCGGCGCAGCACCGAGGGCACCGGGGCCGGGCGCGCCGCCGCCGCGGCCAGGCTCTGCTGGGCCTCCGTGACCCGGCGCAGCTCGGCCAGCCGGGCCTGGGCCATGAGCTGCCACACGGCACGAGCCACGGCCGCGAACGTCGTGCGCGGCGGGACCTCGAGGAGCGGCAGCCCCTGCCGGTCGCAGGCCGCCACCAGCGCGGGCGGCACCGCGTCGTGCACGGGCGCCAGACCGAAGCCGAGCGCCGCGCCGCCCGCGGCCACGATCCGTGCGACGTAGTCATCGAAGAAGGCCGGGGAGTCCGCGGCCTCGGAGATCTGCATACCGGCCGTCAACAGCAGCTCGCCGCCCAGCAGATACGGATACGGGTCGGCCATCTCCGAGGTGTGCGCCCAGTGGACGACCGTGCCGGGGTCGGTCGGCCCGGCGATCTGCCGCAGGGCCAGGTCCTCCCGCGAGAGCAGCGCGGACAGCGGAACCGGCGGGGTGGGAGGCACCGCAGGGGAGAGTGGGTCACGCACGGTGGACGATTCCTCCGTTCCGGTCGCTTCGAGTGGAGGAAACGTACACTTCAGCGGCGTCGTGCGGCCACCTAGGGTCGGGTGCGGACCGGCAGCCGAGGCACGGGGGACGACCTGGCAGCCGAGCCACGGTTGACGACCTCGTGGACGACCTGGAGGAAGCCCGACGATGAGCAGCACCGAGAACCCGGCAATGGGCGGCGACCGGCCGCGCGGCCCCGTCGACTCGTCCCGCGTCCCGCGCTACGCGGGCCCCGCGACCTTCGCCCGGCTGCCCCGCCTGGACGAGGTCGGCGCCGCCGACGTCGCGGTGGTCGGTGTGCCGTTCGACTCCGGCGTCTCCTACCGCCCCGGCGCCCGCTTCGGCGGCAACGCGATCCGCGAGGCCTCCCGGCTGCTGCGCCCGTACAACCCGGCCCAGGACGCTTCCCCGTTCGCGCTCGCGCAGGTCGCGGACGCGGGCGACATCGCCGTGAACCCGTTCCACATCAACGAGGCCGTGGAGACGATCGAGGCCGCCGCCGACGAGCTGCTCGGCACGGGCGCCCGCCTGATGACGCTCGGCGGCGACCACACCATCGCGCTTCCGCTGCTGCGCTCGGTGGCGAAGAAGCACGGCCCGGTCGCGCTGCTCCACTTCGACGCCCATCTCGACACGTGGGACACGTACTTCGGCGCCGAGTACACCCACGGCACGCCGTTCCGCCGGGCCGTCGAGGAGGGCATCCTCGACACCTCCGCGCTCTCCCACGTCGGCACCCGCGGCCCGCTGTACGGCAAGCAGGACCTCACGGACGACGAGAAGATGGGCTTCGGCATCGTCACGTCGGCGGACGTCTACCGGCGCGGCGCGGACGAGGTCGCCGACCAGTTGCGTCAGCGCATCGGCGACCGCCCGCTGTACATCTCCATCGACATCGACTGCCTGGACCCGGCCCACGCGCCCGGCACGGGCACGCCCGAGGCCGGTGGTATGACCTCGCGCGAACTCCTGGAGATCCTGCGGGGGTTGGCGTCCTGCAACCTGGTCTCGGCGGACGTCGTGGAGGTGGCGCCCGCGTACGACCACGCGGAGATCACGTCGGTGGCCGCGTCCCACACGGCGTACGAGCTGACGACGATCATGTCCCGGCAGATCGCGGCGGCGCGCGGGGTGAACGCGGGCGCCTGACCGGTCAGTTCGCGGGGACCTCCGGGACCGCCTCCTGCGGCGTACTCGTGGGCACGTACGCCGCGGCGGCGGACGCCTTCGGCACCAGATCCTTGTGGATGGCCTTGGCCACGTTCTGGATCGTGGTGACGCCGTAGTTCATGGTGCTGTTGCCATGGGTGAGCACGGTGATCATGTAGTCGTGCCCGGCGCCCTTGAACGTACCGACGCTGTGCACGCGCCAGCCGTGCGTGGCGCGCGACAGCCAGCCGTTCTTGACGTGCACGGAGACACCGGAGGGTGTACCGGCGGGGGTGCCCCAGCGCTGCGAGGAGATGACCTTGCTCATCAACTTCAGGGCGTAGTCACGGGAGTTGTCGCTCAGTACGGAGTTCTTGGCGGTGAGGAGCTTCAGCAGCTTCTGCTCGTCCTGCACGGTGATCTGGGTCAGCCCCCAGTAGCCGCCCGCGCCCGGCTTGGTCTGGGTCATGCCCGCGGCCGAGAGGAAGCCCTTGATCTTCGTCATGCCGAGCTGCTTCCACAGCGTGCTCGTGGCGTTGTTGTCCGACTTGGTGATCATCGCTGTGGCGAGGGTGTTCTCGCGGCTCGTCAGATAGCGGTTGTGCTTCTTGGCGTCCCACAGGAGGGTGGCGAGCACGGTGACCTTGACGACGCTGGCGGAGTCGTAGGCGCTGGTGGCGCGCAGCGTGCAGGTGGTGTTGGTGCTGCGGTCGTAGAGCCCGATCGCGACGGTGCCCTTGCGGCTGCCGAGGGCCGCGGTGATGTCCTTCTTCAACTTGGCGGCGAGCCCTGCCGTGCCCGAGGTGCAACTGACGGTCGGCGCCGTGGCGGCAGCGGCGGGCGTGGCGGCGACCCCGAGCGGTATGAGCATCCCGGCCCCGAGCCCGGCGGCGAGTACACGGGCGCGCCGTGACGTGTGGTGAGTCATGAAGGGCTCCATTCCCTTGAGCGTCGGCAAGCGCGCTCCACACACGCTCGTCTCTACTGACTCATCGAGGGGACGGACAGTTGCACGCGCCCTCTTCGTCTTCGTGTTCTTCCAGGTCGTCGTACTCGAACGCGAGCAGCCGAGCCCCGCGGCTCTCGGCGATCCGGAGAACGTCGGTCAGCGAACGGTGCATCCCCGCGAGGAGATACCGGAGTTGGACCGAGGTCGCACTGTCGTCGGCGAGCATGTCGACCGCGTGCCCGAGCAGATCACCGGCCATCCCGAGCTGCACACGCTCGGCGGCGTCAGCCATCCGGGCCAGCCGCCCGGCGCCGTCCGTGATCAGGTAACAGGCCTTGCCGTCCATGCCGGTCCACGGCAGCAGCCGGGGAATCTCGATGCCGCTCATGTCGTCAACTCCTTGAATTCACCCTGGGGTCGCTATCTGTAGCAATCCACTCACAGCGTGAGACAGGCCTGGCTAGGCTCGCCAGAGAAGGGCTGGTGACGGCACTTAGGTCACAGGGAGTTGGCACATTGGGCACCATCTACGGCGACTGGCTCAAGGCGCAGCGCGAGGCCAGGGGGCTGACGCAGCAGGAACTGGCGGACATGGCGTTCATGACGCGTTCGCACATCGCGCACATCGAGGCGGGCCGTCGCGTCCCGTCCAAGGATGACGCGCGACGGCTGGACAAGGCGCTGGGCACGGGGGATGTGCTGACCAGCTTCCTGCCGGATCAGGATGTCGCGGCCCCAGACCACTTCGAGACAGTGCGACTACTGGAACAAGAGGCGGTGATGATCTGCGAGTTCGCCCTGTCGTTCGTCCCGGGCATCCTTCAGACAGAACGGTACGCACGTGCGGTTCTGAACAGACGCTTCCCTCCCGTGAGTGGAGAGGAGTGTGACAAGCGCGTCATCACGCGCCTTGAGCGCGCGCAGATCCTTGACGATCCGATGACACCCGTAGTGTGGGCTCTGCTGGACGAGGCTGTACTACGCCGTCAGATCGGTGGACCGGAGGTCATGGCAGGGCAGCTCGATCACCTTGTGCAACTCACGGAGAGCGGCCGGGTCCACGTGCACGTGATGCCGTTCACTCTTGGCAGTCACTCTCTCCTGAACAACATGGTCACCCTGATGTGGTTCGAGGACCAACCGCCTACGGCGTACACCGAGGGCCTCTACATGAGCAAGATCCACGATGACCCGTCCGTGGTCCAGGAAATGCAACATCGCTACGCTTTCGCACTGGGCGACGCACTCCCGCTCAAGGACTCACTGACTCTGCTCAGGACAACCGCAAGGGACTACGAACGTCATGGCTGACCGAACCATCTCGAACGCCGCCGCGCTGAAGGGCTGGCGCAAGTCGTCCCACAGCAACGAGAACGCCGGTAGCTGCCTCGAAGTCCTCGACGGTCACCCCTCTGGCGTCCCGGTACGCGACTCCAAGAACGTGCACGGCCCGGCGGTCGTCTTCTCCGCGGCCGACTGGTCGTCCTTCGTCACGGCCGTCAAGAAGGGCGAACTTCCCCGCTGATGGACTCCTGGTAGACGTCCGCGAAGGTGGGGGAGTCCTTGATCAGGTCGTCGCAGAACGCCGCGACGTCGTTGCCGGTGAGTTGCAGGACCCCCTTGCCCGCGGCGACACCCTCCTCGAAGAAGTCGACGATCCCGGGGAGCAGAGGTCCGTCTGGCAGGTCGACCGGTCCGACCTTGAACAGGTACCTCTGCATCTCCTTGTAGACGATCTGGTAGTCCGGCGGGAGCGCCTTGACCCGAGCCATGTGCGCCCGCCACTGCTTCTTGCCCTCGATGATGTCCTGGATGCTCACGTCAGCCTCCCAGTCGGCTCAGTTTCCTTGCGACGTTCCGGTTCAACTGCTCGCGCCACCGGTCGCGATAGGTTCGAGCGCCTTCGCCACCGGCCAGCGCCGCGCAGAAGCCGCGGATGTCGTCGCCGAGCACCTCGTGGACGCTCTGCCCGTCCGCCGCGGTCTCTTCGAGGAGCCCCAGGGCGGCGTCGAGGATCGGCATCAGATTGCGGCCGGTGAAGTCCCCGTAGGGGAAGAGATGGGCGATGATCTGTCCCCACGCTGCCCGGTAGTCGTCCGGCAGGACCTCGGCCCGAGCCTCGAACGCCTTCCATTCCCTGGTGAGATCGCTGCCTGTGACCTTCTCCCAGAAGTTCATCTCCCGCCCCCCTTGAGCTTGTCGATGCGTGATGAGACGTACTGCCACTTCGCCCAGAACTTCGCGAGCTCTTCGCGTCCGGCGTCGTTGAGCGCGTAGAACTTGCGCGGCGGACCGACCCCGGACGGTCGCTTGGTCACCTGGACGAGTCCATTCCGCTCCAGGCGCAGCAGGATGGTGTACACCGTTCCCTCGACGACGTCGGTGAAGCCCAGCTCGTTGAGCTGACGGGTGATGGCGTACCCGTAGGTCTCCTCGCTGCCGATGATCTGGAGCACGCACCCTTCGAGCGTGCCCTTCAGCATCTCCGTCAGGTCGTCCATCACCGGTCCTCCTCGACCCTGCTGGTACTACGTGATACCGAGTACCGCTATACGGTATCACCGGGTAGCGGAGGGTAGTAGCGTCTCCGCCTTGATCGTTCGCAGGGTCAGAGCGCGCGTCGGCTCCGTACACAGCGAGCTGTGCGAGCCGGGTGAACGCCCGTAAGTAGATGTCGAGTTCGCTCGGGGCCGTGATCGTCACCTTCGCCGCGAGCAGTTCCACGTGGATGCGTGAGTCATCGAAGACCGTGAACTGCTCAAGCGGCCACATGGCGCCTTCGTGAGCGGCCTGGGCGGTGGCACGGTCCGGCGGGAGGCCGTGGCCGCTCAGAACTACTCAATTCTGCGAGCGTGAAGTGTCACAGCCTTCTCTTCGACCTGAAGTCATTCAGCCACTCCTGGGTCGCCGCGAGGTCAGGGGCGGTGCCCACTACCTCGTACGAGAAGTCGTTCCACTCCTCCAGAACCCGCGGCTCGTCGGGGCGGAGGTGACCGGCGCCCCCGTTCACCGGCCGGTGACGGCGGTACTGGTCCATCGGTGGGCGCCGCCGCTTGTCGTACGCGGCGAGCGGGTCATCGGCGTCCACGCGCGGGACGGCACGCGACGGCTGGTTCGGAGGGCCGGGTCGGCGGTGCTTGCCCATGCGCTCGATGCTCTCAGATCGTCACCGGCTCCGCCGCCACCCTCACCCCCGCCGGGGCGGCGAAGGGGTCGGCGCCACCGAGGGATGAATTCCGCCCCCACCCGTGTTGGGAAGAGACGGCGAGGAAGATCGGCGTGGCGGAAGGGATCGGCGTGGCGGCGAACGAGGAGAAGCGCGGCTGGGCGCAGCGGCTCGCGGGTTATGCCTGGCGGTATCCCAAGGACGTCGTCCTCGCGCTCGGGTCCTCCCTCGGCGGTATGGCCGTCATGGCGCTCGTGCCGATGATCACCAAGGTGATCATCGATGACGTGATCGGTGACCACAGCCGGTCCATGGGGCCCTGGGCCGGTGCGCTGATCGGTGCGGCCGTCGTCGTCTACCTCCTCACCTACGTCCGGCGCTACTACGGCGGCAGGCTCGCCCTGGACGTCCAGCACGACCTGCGTACGGAGATGTACGGGACGATCACCCGGCTCGACGGGCGGCGTCAGGACCAGTTGTCCACCGGGCAGGTCGTCGGCCGGGCCACCAGCGATCTCCAGCTCATCCAGGGCCTGCTCTTCATGCTCCCGATGACCATCGGGAACGTCCTGCTGTTCCTGGTCTCCCTCGTCGTCATGGCCTGGCTGTCGATCCCGCTGACCCTGGTCGCGCTGGCCGTCGCGCCCGCCCTGTGGTTCATCGCCCGGCGCAGCCGCTCCAAGCTGCACCCGGCCACCTGGTACGCCCAGGCCCAGGCCGCCGCCGTGGCGGGCGTGGTCGACGGTGCCGTCAGCGGCGTCCGCGTGGTCAAGGGCTTCGGGCAGGAGGAGCAGGAGACCGGCAAGCTCCGCGAGGTCGGGCGCCGCCTGTTCGCCGGGCGGCTGCGCACCATACGGATGAACGCCCGCTTCACCCCCGCCCTCCAGGCCGTACCCGCCCTCGGCCAGGTCGCCATGCTCGCGCTCGGCGGCTGGCTCGCGGTGCGCGGGCACATCACGCTCGGTACCTTCGTCGCCTTCTCCTCCTACCTCGCCCAGCTCGTCGGCCCGGTCCGTATGCTCGCCGTGGTCCTCACCGTCGGCCAGCAGGCCCGCGCGGGCGTCGAGCGCGTCCTGGAGCTGATCGACACCGAGCCCTCGCTGCAGGACGGCACCCGCGACCTGCCCGCCGACGCCCCCGCGACCGTCGAGTTCGACGACGTCTCCTTCGCGTACCAGGGCAGCGCTACACAGAAGAGCACCCCGGTCCTCGACGGACTCACCTTCGAGATACGCCCCGGCGAGACCCTCGCCGTCGTCGGCTCCTCCGGCTCCGGCAAGTCGACGGTCTCGCTGCTGCTGCCCCGCTTCTACGACGTCACGCACGGTGCCGTCCTCATCGGCGGCCACGATGTGCGCGAGCTGACCCTCTCCTCGCTGCGCGCCGCGATCGGCCTGGTTCCCGAGGACTCCTTCCTCTTCTCCGACACGGTCCGCGCCAACATCGCCTACGGCCGCCCCGACGCGAGCGACGAGCAGATCGAACGGGCCGCCCGCGCCGCCCAGGCCGACCGCTTCATCACGGAACTGCCCGACGGATACGCCACCAAGGTCGGCGAGCACGGCCTCACCCTCTCCGGCGGCCAGCGCCAGCGCATCGCCCTGGCCCGCGCGATCCTCACCGACCCCCGGCTGCTGGTCCTCGACGACGCCACCTCGGCGGTGGACGCCCAGGTCGAGCACGAGATCCACGAGGCGCTGAAGCAGGTCATGGAGGGCCGTACGACCCTGCTGATCGCCCACCGGCGCTCCACGCTCAACCTCGCCGACCGCATCGCCGTCCTCGACGCCGGCCGCCTCGCCGACATCGGCACCCACGAGGAACTCCAGGAACGCTCCGCCCTGTACCGGCGGCTGCTCACCGACCCGGACGAACTCGGTGGAGTCTCGCCCGGCCACACTCTCCCCGCCACAGAGCAGGAGGGCACGACCCTCCGGGACGAGCTGGACGCCGAGTTCGACGCCGAGCGCGGGGTCACTCCGCGGCTGTGGACCGGTGACCGCGAGCCTCGCGACCACGCGCTGACCGGCACCCCGGCCACCCCCGAACTCCTCGCCCAGGTCGAGCAGTTGCCCCCCGCCACCGACACCCCCGACATAGACGAGGCCCGCGCGGCCCGCCCGGAGGAGTCGTACGGACTCACCCGGCTGCTGCGCGGCTTCGGCCTGCCCCTGCTGGCCAGCCTCGCCCTCGTCGCCGTGGACGCGGGCGCGGGCCTGCTGCTGCCGATCCTGATCCGGCACGGCATCGACCAGGGCGTCTCCCGGATGGCCCTCGGCGCGGTCTGGGCCGCGTCCCTGCTCGGCCTCGCCACCGTCCTCGTCCAGTGGGCGGCCCAGGTCGGCGAGACCCGGATGACGGGACGGACCGGCGAACGCGTCCTCTACGCGCTCCGGCTGAAGATCTTCGCCCAGCTCCAGCGGCTCGGACTCGACTACTACGAGCGGGAGTTGACCGGCAAGATCATGACGCGGATGACGACCGACGTCGACGCGCTCTCCACGTTCCTGCAGACCGGCCTCGTCACCGCCTTCGTCTCCGTCGTCACGTTCTTCGGCATCATGGCCGCGCTGCTGGTGCTCGACGTCCAGCTCGCCCTCGTCGTCTTCGCCACACTGCCCCCGCTGATCATCGGGACCGTCTTCTTCCGCCGGGCCAGCGTGAAGGCGTACGAACTCGCCCGTGAGCGGGTCTCCGGGGTCAACGCGGACCTCCAGGAGTCGGTGTCCGGGCTGCGCATCCTCCAGGCCTTCCGGCGCGAGCGGGACGGCGCGCGCAGGTTCGCGGAGGGCAGCGACGGCTACCGCCGGGCGCGCATCCGCGGCCAGTGGCTGATCTCCGTGTACTTCCCCTTCGTCCAGCTCCTGTCCTCGGTGGCCGCGGCGGCCGTGCTGATCGTGGGCGCGCACCGGGTGGAGGCCGGGACCCTGACGGCCGGTGCGCTGGTCGCCTATCTGCTGTACATCGACCTGTTCTTCGCGCCCGTGCAGCAGCTCTCCCAGGTCTTCGACGGATACCAGCAGGCCACGGTCTCGCTGGGCCGTATCCAGGAACTGCTCAGGGAGCCGACCGGCACGCAGGCCGCGAAGGAGCCGCTGCCGGTGGCGTCCGTGCGCGGCGAGATCGCCTTCGAGGACGTCGGCTTCGCGTACGGCGACGACGAGGAGGCCCTCACCGGGGTCGACCTGCGCATCCCCGCCGGGCAGACCGTCGCCTTCGTCGGCGAGACGGGCGCGGGCAAGTCGACGCTGGTGAAGCTGGTCGCCCGGTTCTACGACCCGACGCGCGGCCGGGTGCTGGTCGACGGCTCCGACATACGCTCCCTGGACCTGACCTCGTACCGGCACCGGCTCGGTGTCGTCCCGCAGGAGGCGTATCTCTTCCCCGGCACCGTCCGGGACGCCATCGCCTACGGGCGCCCGGACGCGAGCGACGCCGCGGTGGAGGCCGCCGCGCGAGCGGTCGGCGCGCACGAGATGATCGCCGGACTTGAGGGCGGCTATCTGCACGAGGTCGCCGAGCGCGGACGTAATCTGTCCGCCGGACAGCGGCAGTTGATCGCGCTGGCCCGCGCGGAACTGGTCGACCCGGACATCCTGCTTCTCGACGAGGCGACCGCCGCGCTCGACCTGGCCACCGAGGCGCAGGTCAACCAGGCGACGGACCGCCTCGCCGGACGCCGTACGACGCTCGTGGTCGCCCACCGGCTGACGACGGCCGCCCGCGCGGACCGGGTCGTCGTCATGGACCACGGCCGCGTCGCCGAGGACGGCACCCACGAGGAACTCCTGGCCAGGAACGGCCGGTACGCGCGACTGTGGCGCACCTTCGTGGGCGCACCGGAGCCGGAGGAGCCGGTCGGCTCGGCGGTGTGACGTCCGTCGCTGCAACCGCGCTAGCCCTCCCTGCGTCGTACATCAGTACGCCTGTGGTCTGGAGGGACAACCGTGGACAGTCTGGGGTTGGGGCGACGCCTGATGGTGGGCCTGGCCGTACTGACGGTGACCGGGCTCCTCGCGATGATCAGCCCGCAGAGCGCCGGGGCGGCGACCGGCACCGGCTACTGCCCCGGACGGAAGGTCCGTACGCTCCCGTTCTCCGCCGGCTCCGTGTGGGTCTTCAAGGGCAACGGCTATGTCTGCGCGGTGACGTTGGCGAAGAAGGCGGGCGCCGCCCGGCCCATGGCGGTCAGCGTGCAGGCGCGCGGCAGTCGCCCCGGCGTGGACAAGGGCCGCTACCGCCATCACGCCGGACCGGTGACCGTCCACGCCGGGCATCGCTGTGTCCGGGTACGCGGCTCGGTGGGGAAGGCCTCGGCCGACTCCGGTTGGATCCTGTGCTGACGAAGGACCGACAAGGGCTGACGAAACATTGACGCAACGTTGAATCGCCCCTGGTGCGACGGGAGTTGCTCCGCTAGGTTCCGGCGGACATCCGTGTTCAAGGGGAGGTTGCATGCGCAAGGCGCTCAGATGGCTGCTCGCGCTCATGGTGCTCATCGGCACCGTAGGCACAGCCGGGACGGCCACCGCGGCCCAGCAGGAGCCGAGCGACATCAAGGACCGGCTGCTCGCGATCCCGGGCATGAGCCTGATCGAGGAGAAGCCCTACACCGGCTATCGCTTCTTCGTCCTCAACTACACGCAGCCGACGGACCACCGGCATCCGGACCAGGGCACGTTCCAGCAGCGGATCACCGTGCTGCACAAGGACGTCTCGCGCCCCACGGTCTTCTACACCGGCGGCTACAGCGTCTCCACGACCCCGAGCCGCCGTGAGCCGACCCAGATCGTGGACGGCAACCAGGTCTCCATGGAGTACCGCTTCTTCACGCCCTCCCGCCCCGCCCCGGCCGACTGGTCCAAGCTCGACATCTGGCAGGCCGCGAGCGACCAGCACCGCATCTACGAGGCCCTCAAGCCGATCTACGGCGCCAACTGGCTCGCGACGGGCGGCTCGAAGGGCGGCATGACGGCCACGTACTACAAGCGGTTCTACCCGCGGGACATGGACGGCGTGGTCGCCTACGTCGCCCCGAACGACGTTGTCGACAAGGAGGACTCCGCCTACGACCGCTTCTTCGCGCAGGTCGGCACCAAGGAGTGCCGCGACCGGCTGAACGCGGTGCAGCGCGAGGGGCTGGTGCGCCGCAAGCCGTTGGAGAAGAAGTACCAGGCGTACGCGGCCGACAACGGCTACACCTTCGACACCATCGGCGGCCTCGACCGCGCGTACGAGGCGACGGTCCTGGACTACGTGTGGGGCTTCTGGCAGTACAGCCTGCTGTCGGACTGCGGCACGATCCCCGCGGACGCGAAGCACGCCACGGACGACGCGATCTGGAACTCGATCGAGACGATCTCCGGCTTCTCCGCCTACACCGACCAGGGCCTGGAGCCGTACACGCCGTACTACTACCAGGCGGGTACGCAGCTCGGCGCGCCGACGATCCACTTCCCCACCATCGAGAAGAAGTACATCCGTTACGGCTACCAGCCGCCGCGGAACTACGTGCCGCGCGCCATCCCGATGAAGTTCCAGCCGTCGGCGATGCGGGACGTGGACACCTGGGTCCGGCAGCACGCGGACCAGATGATGTTCGTGTACGGGCAGAACGACCCGTGGGGCTCGGAGCGCTTCCGGCTCGGCGCGGGCGCCCATGACTCCTATGTCTTCACGGCGCCGGGGATGAACCACGGGGCGAACGTCGCGGGCCTGGTGTCCGAGGAGAAGTCCCTGGCCACGGCCCGCATCCTGGACTGGGCGGGCGTCGCGTCCCCGGCGGTGACGTCGAACCCGTCGGTGGCGAAGCCGCTGGCGACCTACGACGCGAAGCTGGACCGTCGCGACATGACCCGCGAGCCCACGCTGCGTCCGTGACCATCTGACGTCACGTCACGAGTTGCGCCCGGTCGGTGTCCCGCCGACCGGGCGCAGCAGGCCTAGGACCTAGGACCTCTCGTACGACAGCCCGTACCCGAGGGGATACAGCACCTGCTCCGGGTCGTCCGCCCGCTGGACCGGCACCGGCAGCCGTCCCTGCGGCTTCACCTGTCCCGCGATCACCCGTGCTGCCGCGCGCAGTTCGACGTCCGTCCAGGAGTATGTCGCCAAGCAGGCGGCCACGTCGGGGAGTTGGGCCACGTCGTACGGGTTGCGGACGGCGACCGCGATCACCGGCTTCCCGGTGGCGACCAGTTGATCCACCAGCGTGCGCTGGGAGCTGGTCGCGCTCACGTTGTACGTGCCCACGACGACCGCGTCCGCGTCCTTCGCCGCCGCGACCGCGCTCGCGATCGTCGCCGCGGAGGGGGCCGTGCCCGTGGACCGCGCGGTGGCCGTGAAGCCCAGCGCCGTAAGGGAGTTGGCCAGTACGGTCGTGGGCGGGCCGTCGGTGCCGGACGGTGAGGCCGGGTCCGCGCCGAGGACCAGCAGCTTGCGATGCGTACGGCGGGAGAGCGGCAGCAGGTGCCGCTTGTTGACCAGCAGCGTGGTCGAGTCGTCCGCGACCCGGTCCGCGGCGCGCAGATGCGCGGGGATGCCGACCGTCTTGTCGACGCCCTCGGCGCTGACATAGGGCTGGTCGAGCAGCCCCCGCTTCGCCTTCAGCCGGAGGATGCGCAGCACCGACTCGTCGAGGCGTGCCTCGGTCAACTCACCGCCGCGCACGGCGTTCAGCACAGCGTTCCATGCGACGTCCAGGGACGGCGGGTTGAGCAGTTGGTCGACTCCGGCCTTGAGGGCGAGCACCGCCACCCGGTCGTCGCCGTACTTCTCGCGGACGCCCTGCATGCCCAGCGAGTCCGTCACCACGACGCCGTCGTAGCCCAGTTCCTCGCGCAGGATGCCGGTGAGGATCGGGTGCGACAGCGTCGCCGGGTCGCCGGAGTCGTCCAGCGCGGGGACCATGATGTGCGCGGTCATGATCGAGTCGATCCCGGCGCGGATCGCCGCGCGGAACGGCGCCGCGTCGAGCTTGTCCCACACCTCGCGGCTGTGGGTGATGACCGGGAAGCCGTAGTGGCTGTCGACGGCCGTGTCGCCATGGCCCGGGAAGTGCTTGGCGGTCGCGGCGACGCCCGAGTTCTGGTACCCGGAGACCTCCGCCGCGACCAGTCCGGCCACCGCGTCCGGGTCGGCGCCGAAGGACCGTACGCCGATCACCGGGTTGGCCGGGTTGACGTTCACGTCGGCGTCCGTGCCGTAGTCCTGGAGGATGCCGAGGGCGCGCAGTTCGGCCCCGGCGATCCGGCCGACCGTACGGGCATGGGCGCGCGAGCCCGAGGCGCCGATCGCCATCGCGCCCGGGAACAGGGTGGCGGGCTTGCCCACGCGCGCGACTATCCCGTGCTCCTGGTCCGTGGCGATGAGCACGGGCAGACCGCGGGGCAGGCCGAGGGAGGCGCGCTGGATGCCGTTGGACAGGTCCGCGATCTGGTGCGGATCACGGGTGTTGTGCGCCCAGGCGAAGTAGATGATGCCGCCCACGCGGTACTTGGCGACGAGTTCGGCGGCCGTCCGTACGCCGATCTCCTGGAGGTTGGCGTCGATGTCGGCCTGGTCGGGGGCGGTGGCCGAATGCCCGTAGACCCGCATCACGAAGAGCTGGCCGACCTTCTCCTCCAGCGTCATACGGGAGAGGAGGGCGGTCAGCCGCTTGTCGTCGCGCCCGGCGGTGTTGTCGGCAGCGCTCCCGGCGGCCAGGGCGGTGTCCGGGGCGAGGGCGAGGGTGGCGGCCACGCCCGCGGTGGCGGCGAGGACCGTACGTCTGGAGGGGTGTCTGGGGTGCTTGGGGTGTCTGGTGCTTCCCGTGCCGGAGTCGTGCACATGCGCTCCTTCCGGAGGAGATCGCTGAAGGAAACTTCCGAGGGGCCACGAATATCCGGAAAGTTTCTGCCAGTCAAGGCATCGCGCAGCCAAGGCAGCGCGCGGCAATCGCAGCGGCGATCGCAGCGTCGCGACCGCGTCCCCGCGAGGGACCGCCATCGGCGCTGTCGGAGGGGGCGCGCCGATGGCGGTGCGCTGCCGGCCGCGTGCGGCGGAGAGGGTGGTCAGCGTTCGCAGCCAGCGGCGAGGCCGACACCGCAGCGCGGAGACTCCTCCGGCAGCTTGCCGGTGGGACGAACCGGCACCCGGCGGGGTTCCCGGGAACCGGCCCGCCGCCGGAAGTCGGGACGTCTCGGGTCAGCGGGGCGCGTGTGCCGCGGTTCAGCGGGGCTCGTGTGCCGCGGCCTGGGGCCAGAACTCCTGCAGCGTGCGGACGGTCTCCGCGATCGCGGGTCGCCGGGCCGCGCCCGCGCGCCACAGCGCGTACAGCCGTCGTACGGGCATCGGGTCGAGCGGGACCTCGACGGCGCCCTCGGGCAACGGACCCCGGCCGAGGCGGGGGATGAGCGCGACGCCGAGCCCGGCGGCGACCAGCGCGACCAGGGTCGGGTTCTCCTCGGCCTGGTGGACGAGGTCCGGTTCGTGGCCGTCGGCGCGCAGGGTCCGTACGAGCCAGTCGTGGCAGACCCGGCCCGGCGGCTGGCAGACCCATCGCTCGCCGCTCAGCTCCTCGCGGCGCACGGAGGAGCGGCCTGCGAAGGGATGCCCTGCGGGGACGATCAGATCGCACAGGTCGTCGCCGATGACCGCCTGCTCGACCCCTGGCGGCGCGGGCAGCGGCGCGATGTCCCAGTCGTGCACGACGGCGAGGTCCACCATGCCCTTGGCGACGAGATCGACGGACAGATGCGGGTCGACCTCGGTGAGCCGGGCGTCCAGGGCGGGGTGCCGGGTGGCGAGGGCGGCGAGGACGGAGGGCAGCAGCCCGCGCGCGGCCGAGGCGAACGCGGCCACCGCCAGCCGCCCGGCGGGCCGCCCGCGCCGCTCCTCCAGCTCGGTCTCGGCGCGCTCCACGATCGCCAGCAACTCCTGGGCGGTGGCGGCCAGTTGATGGGCCTCCGGGGTGAGCCGCACGCCGCGCCCCTCCCGTTCGAGGAGTACGGTCCTGGTCTCCCGCTCCAGCTTGGCGATCTGCTGCGAGACGGCGGACGGGGTGTACCCGAGCGCGGTGGCGGCGGCGCCGACCGTGCCGTGGACGGAGAGGGCGTGCAGGGCGCGCAGACGCTGAAGATCGAGCAAGGCGGTGCTCCCGAATTAGCAATGCTTCATCCAACTATGCAGCAATCTTCGCTGGTGCTTCACGGTTGTCGGAGGTGATCCTCGACGCATGCGACCCGCACACCTTGCTCTCGCCGTCCTCGTCGCCGCCGTCTGGGGCGTGAACTTCACGGTCATCGAGGTCGGCCTCGGCCACTTCCCGCCGCTGCTGTTCTCGGCCCTGCGCTTCCTGGCCGCGGCCGTGCCCGCCGTGTTCTTCGTCGGCCGGCCCAAGGTGGCCTGGAAGTGGATCCTGGGCGTGGGGCTCGTGCTCGGCGTTGCCAAGTTCGGGTTGCTGTTCATCGGTATGGACGCGGGCATGCCCGCCGGTCTGTCCTCCCTGGTCCTGCAGATCCAGGCCGTCTTCACGGCCCTCATCGCCTTCGCCGTCCTCGGCGAGCGGCCCACCCGCCTGCGCGCGCTGGGCATGGCGGTGGCCCTCGGCGGGGTGGCGCTCGCGGCCGTGGACGAGGGCACGGCGGGCCCGCTCGGCGCGTTCGCCCTGGTCATCGGCGCGGCGGCCTGCTGGGGCGTGTCCAACGTGCTCACCCGCAAGGCGTCCCCGCCGGACTCGCTGAACTTCATGGTGTGGGTGTCCACCGTCCCCGTCCTGCCCCTGCTCGCCCTCTCCCTCCTGACCGAGGGCCCCTCCCGCGACCTGGACGCGCTGCGCGGCCTCGACTGGCAAGGCGTGGGCATCATCCTCTACGTCGCCTGGATCACCACGGTCTTCGGCTTCGGCGCCTGGGGCTGGCTGCTGCGCCGCCACCCCGCGTCCACGGTCGCCCCGTTCTCCCTCCTCGTCCCGGTCTTCGGCATGTCCGCCGCGACCCTGTTCCTCGGCGAATCGGTGAGCCCCCTGCGCTGGGGCGCGGCGGCACTGCTGGTGGGCGGGGTGGCCCTGACGTCGCTGGCCCCGGCGAAGTCCCGGACACGTACGGGGACTCCTTCGGCCGTCAGCGAGCCCGACGCGGTGCCGCGCGGCGACCGCCGGGAGAAGATCGCGCCGTGACCGGGCGGGCCGGGATATCCGATCGACGCTGCCGGACAGCGTGCGTCACACTCCCGCCATGACGTTCGTCCTGGAAGGACCCGTACTGGAGGGCGCGCTCGTGCGTCTGGAGCCGCTGGAGCGCCGTCATGCGACCGGCCTGGCGCTGGCGGCCGAGGAGGACCGGGACACGTACGCGTTCACGAGCGTGCCCCGGTCCCATGAGGTCGGCGCCTACATCGAGGCGCACCTCGCCCGCGCCGCCGCGGGACGGCTCGCGCCGTACGCGCAGATCGCCGTCGCCACCGGGCGGGTGGTCGGCACCACCTCGTACTGGGAGCCGCGCTGCTGGCTGTCGGAGGACCGACTCGACGCGATCGAGGTGGGGTTCACCTGGCTGGCCCGGTCGGCCCAGGGCACGGGCATCAACGCGGAGTCCAAACTGCTGCTGTTCCGGCACGCGTTCGAGGAGTGGGGCGTCGCACGTGTCGACCTGCTGTCCGACGCCCGCAACAGCCGCTCCCGCGCGGCCATCGAGAGTGTCGGAGCCCGCCTGGAGGGGGTACTGCGCAACTGGTCGCGCTCCTGGGCACCGGGCGACGAGAACCGCCTCCGGGACACCGCGGTGTACTCGATCACGGCGGAGGAGTGGCCGGAGTGCCGGGATCGACTGGAGGCGAGGGTAAGGAAGTCGGTTCTGGCGGTGGGCGGTTGAAACATCGTTCAAACTCGCTCTGCCGGTGCCGAGGGGCGGACGGTGGCAGGGTCCGCCACGGACGCGGAGCGGCGGACCAGGTCGGGCAGGACGGTGGCCAAGCCGATCACGGCCATGACCGCGCCGAGCCATAGCGGGCCACGCAAACCCCAGGCATCGATCACCACGGCGCCGATGGACGAGCCGAGGATGACCCCGAGCGTGATGAACGAGGTGTGGACGGTGTTGACCAGCGGACCGGCATTGCCGGTCCGCTGGACCCTGGTCACCATCGCCGGGTTCATGGTGACGCCGACCAGGCCTATCCCCATCATGCAGACGACGGCCGGGGCGGGCAGGTCGGCGAGGAGGGCGAAGGCGGTGAGGAAGGCCAGGTTGAGGACCAGGCCGAGGGCGAGTACGGGGACCGTGTGGCGGTCGGCGAAGCGGCCCACGACGGTGTTGCCGACGACGGTCGCGGCACCGTAGGCGATGAGCAGGAAGGGGACCGTGCCGGTGGAGAAGCCGGTGACCTCGGTGAGGACGGGGTTGAAGTAGCTGAATGCGGAGAAGGTGGCGCCGATGATGAACGTGCTGGTGGACAACACCAGCCACAGCTTGGGCTTCTTGAAGACGCCGATCTCCTCGCGGAATCCGCCACGGCCCTCGGCACGTTCGATACGGGGCACGCCGAGCAGCGTGGCCAGCGCGGCGATCACCGTGATCCCGGTGATGGTCCAGAACGCCGCGCGCCAACCGAAGTGCTCGCCGACGAGCGTGGAGAGCGGCAGGCCCAGCAGCGTGCCGAGCATCAGGCCGTTCATCGCCACGGCGATCGCCCGGCCACGGACCTCGGGGCGGGTGATCTGGGCACACATCGAGATGCCCACACCGAAGAAGGCCTGGGAGGCGATACCGGTGATGATCCGCGCGGCCAGCATCAGGCTGTAGCCGGTCGCGGTGGCGGCCAGCACGTTGCCCGCCAGGAAGATGACGAACAGCGTCAACAGGGCCGTGCGCGGCGGGAGCTTCATCAGCGCCACGGTCAGGAACGGCCCGCCCGCCGCCATGGCCACCGCGAACGCGGTGATGAGGTAGCCGATCTGCGGAACGGTCACGTTCAGACCCTCAGCCATCTGCGGCATCAGCCCGGCGACCACGAACTCACTGGTCACCATGGCGAAGATGCCGAGGGCCAGGACGTATACGGCACGAGGCACGGTGCGGGCTCCTTTGATTATGGATCGGTCAGTTCAAAACGAAGGTGTACGTGAACCCCGTACGAGCAGGCGCACGTGTCAGTGGATCAATGGATCAATGGATCAATGGATCGGTGGTCAGTGAGTCAGGGCGTCCAAGGTGACTTCGGCGATCGATTCCAGGGCGGCCTGGTCCGCGCCGCCCTGACTCGCGATGCGCATGCCGCCGATGGCCGCGTTGACGAAACGGGCCAGCGCCCCGGCGTCGCGGGTGGAGGTGATGCTGCCGTCTCGGCGGCCCTCCTCGATCACCGCACGCAGGGCTGCCAGTCGACGGGCGGTGTCACGCTCCAGCATCCGTGCCGCCTGCGCGTCCCGGCCGGCCAGTTCGACCGTGGTGTTCACCGTCAGACAGCCCAGGCTGCGGCCACCTGCCCGGTGCTCTGCCTCGCCCTCCACGATCACGGCGAGCAAGGTGCGGATGCGGTCCGCGCCGCTGAGTCGCGCATCCTCCAGAATGGCCCGTTGGTTGATCGTCGTGGTGTCGATGTAGTGGGCCAGCGCGCGTGTGAACAAGTCGTGCTTGCTCTTGAACGTGTTGTAGATGCTGCTGCGCCCCAGCCCCGTCGCCTCGCACAGGTCCTGGGTGGATGTGGCCTCGTAGCCCTTCTCCCAGAATGTGCGCATGGCCGCGCCCAGGGCCCGCTCTTCGTCGAACATCCGTGGTCGGGCCATGTGGTGAGCTTAGTCATTTTGGACCGTGCGTTGCAATACGGCGTGGACGGCTCGGGCGCGCTGGTCAAGCAGAGTCGTTCAGCAGCCGGTCCAGATGTTCCCGCCCCCGAGCGAGCAGTCCTGGCAGCGGTGTCACCGACTCGTACCACCGCTTCTCATACTCCCAGCACAGCCAGCCGTCCCAGTGGTGCCGGGAGAGGACGTCCACGCACTCGGTCAGCGGCAGTACGCCCGCGCCGAGCGGGAGCGGGGTGGTGTCGTCGGCGGACGCGATGTCCTTGACCTGTACATAGCCGAGGTACGGGGCCAGCGCGGCGTACGTCTCCTGCGGCTGCTCACCGCCCAGCCAGGTGTGCATCACGTCCCACAGCGCGCCCACGTACCGGTGACCGACCACCCCGAGGACGCGGGTCGCGTCGGCGCCGGTGCGGTGCGAGTCGTGGGTCTCCAGCAGGATCCGTACACCGAGACCGGCGGCGTACTCGGCGGCGACACCGAGGCGCCGGGCGGCGGTGGCATCAGCCTCTCCGGGCGGCTGGTCGGTGTCACCGCCGGGGAAGACGCGGACGAAGGGGGCGCCGAGGTCGCGGGCGAGGTCGAGAAGCGCGCGGATGTCGGTGAGTACGGGCTCGTCGTCACCGGGCGCGGCCACCCGGGTGTACCCCGCCACCGCCAGGATCTCGACCCCGGCGTCCCTGAATTCCCGTACCACGTCCGCTCGTTCGCCCGGCCCGATACCGGGGTGCACCGGCTCCTCCGGGTGCGCGCGCAGTTCGACACCGTGATAGCCGTGCGTGGCCGCGAGATGGACCACGTCACGTACGGGCAGCCCGGGGACGCCGAGGGTGGAGAACGCCAGCTTCATGCGCACGGACGCTACCCGTCGCCCGCGCCGTCCGCCCCCGGGCACGCCGCGTGGGTTCAGCCGCTGATGCGTCCTTCTTTGACGGCGGTGACGAACGAGGTCCAGCCGTGTGCAGAGAAGACCACGGCCGGACCCGTGGCGGCCTTGCTGTCGCGGACGGGTACGACGGCGTGGCCGGATGCGATCTCCACGCAGTCGCCGTTGTTGCCGCCGCTGTAGCTGGACTTGTACCACCCTGTGAGGGTGGACGCGTCGGAGACGGTGTGCTCACTGCTGACCATGTGCATGCTCCTCTGCTGCGCTGTGGCCGAGACTTCAGCCGTCGATGTGTCCTTCTTTGACGGCGGTGACGAACGAGGTCCAGCCGTGCGCCGAGAAGACCACGGCCGGGCCCGTGGTGGCCTTGCTGTCGCGGACGGGTACGACGGCGTGGCCACGGGCTACTTCGAGGCAGTCGCCTTGGCTGCCGCCGCTGTAGCTGGACTTGTACCACCCCGTGAGGATGGACGCGTCGGAGATGGTGTGTTCACTGCTGACGACCATGTAGGTGTTCCTCCGCTGCCGCTCTGACGAGGGCCAGTGACTCCTGTTGCGACAACGCGTCGCTCAGAGCCAGAGCGTAGGCGGTCTGACTGGCGGCCACCAATGCCGGATGGTCCATCAAGTTGCCAGTGAGGAAGCCTTCCACGTAGGCGACCGGGGCGGAGTCCTCGAAGCTCATGAGCGTGAGGTAACTCTCCAGCAATGCATGCGCCCCGGCGCCGTACGGAAGCACGTGCAGCCGCAGCCGCCCCGCCTCGGCCAGCTCTGCGATCTTGTGTAGTTGCTTGCTCATGACCTGCGGGCCGCCGACGCAGCGCCGCAACACAGCCTCGTCGAGCAGCGTCCAGATGACCGGCTGTGCGGGGCCTTCAAGGATGCGACGACGCCCTGTTCGGATGACAACAGCCTCGTCAAGTTCCTCGGTGGTGTAGTTGGCCCTGTAGGCGCGGAAGACGGCCCGCGCGTAGTCCTCGGTCTGGAGCAGTCCGGGAACCAGTGAGAGGGCGAACTGCCGGATCACCGCAGCCTGTTGTTCAAGCTCGGCCACGGTCGCGAAGAAGTCGGGGTGCTTCGACTCCAGGTCCTCCAACCACCGCTCGAAGAACCCGTCCGTCCCGAGCGCCCGATCGATCCGTCGTGCGTCGTCGGGCTTGGGCAGCCGCCTCCCCGCCTCGTAGTGACTGATCAGCGTGGGCGAGCACACGATGATCTCGCTCAGTTGCTCCTGTGTGAGCCCGGCCGCGATCCGCCGCAGCTTCAACTCCTCCCCGTACTTCTCGCGAGGCGTCCGAGGCGTACGACATGTGTTGTCCATGTGGGCCAACTCCCTGCTCTGACTGGCGCGATGTCATCCCCCGGCTACTGGCAGCGTAGCCAGCGCGGCGTCAGTCTGTGAGGGATTCGCTACTGAACGCAATGCCACGAAAGTGTGGCCGACCTGGAGAGCAGCTGAAGTGACAGACATCGGACGCCTGTTGCCCTGGACGAACGTGGAGGGCAAGCCCTGTTACCTCGTGGGTGGCGGGAAAGGCTACGTATCGCGCCTCGCGGACCAGATCGAGACCGTGCAGCTCGGCATGGCGGGCACCCTTCTCGGTCACGCCGACGAACTCCTGGCGGAGCGCCGGGTGACCGACGCGGAGCTGCACTATCTGGCCCGGCGGCTCAGCGAGTCCCTGCGAGACGTCAAGAGGGTCGCGGACAGCCGCGGGGCGCGGCTGGCGCGGTTGGCCATGGCGGCGGACGACGATGCGTCAGCGAAGGAAGCGCGCAGCACCCCGTGAACTGCCGTCCACCCAAACGTGCTTGGATCGTGGGACGTGGTCAACAGGCAAGGAACGGGGAACATGTTCAAGAGGCTTCGGGTCGCGGTCGTGGGAGTCGCGGCGGCGGCGCTGCTGACGGGGTGTGGCAGCGACAGCGGAGACACCGGTAAGAGCGCGGGCGACGACACGGGCAAGGCGCCCGCGTCGAAGACCGCTTCTCCGGCCGGCAAGTCGGGCGGGGCGACCCATGAGGTGACGCTCCAGGTGACCGGTAGCGGCACGACACAGGTCATGTATCACGCGGCCAGCAGCAGCTACGGGGAGCAGCAGCAGCTTCCGTGGACCAAGACGGAGACGGTCGAACTCACCGAGGCCGAGCAGAAGGTCGGCTACCTGGTGTTGGTCACGCCCGGCTCGGTCAAGGCGGCGGACGGGACACTGAAGATGGCCGGCTGCGTGATCAAGGTCGACGGCAAGCAAGTAGCCGACAACGACGACGGCAACACCGCCAAGCCCTGCAAGTACAAGATCAAGTAGCCGCCCCGGCGCGGGTGTGGCACATCCAGTAGACGTGCCACACCTGGCCTGAGGTGCAGGCGCGGGCTCAGGCGAGGCTGCGTGACTCCTGGGGCGTCCGGAAGTTGAGCTCATGGGCAAGGTTGGTTGCGACAGCGTGCGCGGACCGGCGGCTTGCTGGTGTTTAAGGAATTCCTTAACTTTGTGGTGTGGGTGCTGAGGAGAGTCGTTTTGGGCTGGGCGATCAAGGTGACCGATGAGTACGCGTAGTGGTTCAGGCTCCTGATCAAGGAGGATCTGGGTTCGGCCTCCCAGGTCGCGCAGGCTGTGGCCGCCCTGCGCGAGGCGGGGCCGACCTTGGGGCGCCCCCTCGTGGACCGGTTGAAGGGCTCGGAACTGCACCATCTGAAGGAGCTGAGGCCGGGGTCGGGTGGGCGCTCCGAGATCCGGATCGTCTTCGCCTTCGATCCGACTCGCTCGGCCCTGCTGCTCCTCGGCGGTGACAAGGCCGGAAGCTGGGAGCGCTGGTACCGCGACAACATCCCGCTGGCCGAGCAGCTCTACCACGATTACACCAGCGACGAGGACTGAGGGAGTGGGCATGCCCAGGAAGGCTGCGCAGGACTGGGAGGTCCTGGAGCAGGAGTTGTACGCGGCAGGCGTGAAGCCCGCCGAGGTGGAAGGAGGGTCTCGTCGGCTTCTTGCCGAGGCACGTGGCCACCAGCTCGCCGAGGCGCGCAAGCAGGCCGGGCTGGCCCAGCAGGAGGTGGCATCCCGCATGAGCGTCAGTGTCGCCCGGGTCTCCCAGATCGAGCACGGCGAAGGGGCCACCCTGGACGTCATCGCCCGCTACGTGGAGGCGCTCGGCGGAAGGCTGGACCTGGTCGCGGACTTCGGCGACCACACCCTGCGCATGCCGGCCAGCGGCAATCAGGGCAGCGCGGCGGCGTAGCAGCCGTTTCCCATCGAGCATGCGCCCCGTGCTGAAGACAGGTAGGTGATGTCCCCGACGAGCTTCGTGCCGGGCTCGGCGGCGGTGAAGTCGCGCCCGACCAGATCCGGCGCCGGGGCGGCCCGGCATCCCGCCCGGCCAGGTACCGGCGCTTGCGGCGGGTGAGGGGGAACTTCACCAGCACCCTCGCCGACCTGTGCGGACAGCTCACCGTCCACCGCGAGGCCCGCTCCGTTGCCTGCTTCCTCGACCTCACCGCAGTGGTATGTGACGACCCGTCAGAAGAAGACCCCGCAGCGAAGCAGCACGTTCGCGTACGGCCGTGCCTCGCCCGTACGCACGACCAGGCGCGCGTCCGCCGTCAGTTGCTTCAGCTTCTCGTGCGGGACCAGGTCCAGGTGCGGGAAGTGGTGGTCGAGGAGCGCGGACGCCTCCGGGTTCGCGTCGCGGATCTCCCGCGCCGCCGTCGCGCCCTCCACCACGAGTTCGTCCAGGAGGCCGTCCAGGACCTCCGCGAAGGACGGCACCCCGGCGCGGAACGCCAGGTCCACCACGCGCGGGCCCGCCGGGATCGGCATCCCGGCGTCGCACACCAGCACGCCGTCCGTGTGCCCCAACTCCGCGAGCGCGCCCGCGAGATGACGGTTCAGAATTCCGGCCTTCTTCACAGTGCCGCGACCTCCTTTGCGGTCGGGTAGGACTCCTGGGCGCCGGGGCGTGTGACCGCGATCGCGCCCACCCGGGCCGCGTACGCCGCCGCCTCCGTCGGTGCGGCGCCCGTGCCCAACTGCCAGGCCAGCGCCGCCGTGAACGCGTCGCCCGCGCCGGTCGTGTCGACCGCGTCGACCTTCACGGACGGCACCCGGGTCATGGTCTCGCCGCTCGCCACCAGCGCGCCCTCCGCGCCCAGGGTCACCACGACCGAGCGCGGACCGAGGGCCAGCAGCGCCTTCGCCCAGTCCTCGGGCGAGCCGTCCAGCGCACCGCCCGCGATGACCCGCGCCTCGTGCTCGTTCACGATCAGCGGGTCGCACGCGGCGAGCACCTCGGCGGGCAGGGGCCTCGGCGGCGAGGGGTTCAGTACGAAGCGGGTGTCGGACGGCAGGTTCCGTACGACCTCCACGACCGTCTCCAGCGGGATCTCCAACTGCGCCGAGACCACCCGGGAGGCGTGCAGCAGGCCGCTCGCGGCCCGGACGTCCTCCGGGGTGAGCCGCCCGTTGGCGCCCGGCGACACCACGATGCTGTTGTCCCCCGAGGGGTCCACCGTGATCAGCGCGACCCCGGTGGGCGCACCGCCGACCAGGACGCCCACGCTGTCGACACCGGCCGCGCGTTGCGTGTCCAGCAGCAGCTTGCCGTGCGCGTCGTCGCCGACCCGCGCCAGCAGCGCCGTACGGGCACCGAGGCGCGCGGCGGCCACCGCCTGGTTCGCGCCCTTGCCGCCCGGGTGGACGACCAGGTCGGAGCCGAGCACCGTCTCCCCGGCCGCGGGCCGTCGCTCCACCCCGATCACGAGGTCGGCGTTGGCCGAACCCACGACCAGGAGGTCGTAGTCGTACATGAACTGTCTCCCTACGGATCTCTACGGACCCCTACGGATCCCGCGGATTCCCATGGACTCGGTCGGAACCGACCGGTGCCACGGCCGCGGGCGGCGCGTCGTGCGCGGCCCGCGGCCATGGCGGACGGACGGGACTCGGATCAGCCGGTGAACTCGGCGACGTTGCCCTTGGTGACGACCTTGACCGGCACCTTCACCGTGCTGTCGATCTTCTTGCCCTTGGCGGCCTTCACCGCGTTCTCCACGGCGAGCTTGCCCAGCAGCTTCGGCTGCTGCGCCACCGAGGCGAGCAGGGTGCCGTCCTTGACCGCGGTCAGACCGTCGGGCGTGCCGTCGAAGCCGACGACCTTGACCGACTTGCCGGCCTTGCTGCCCAGGGCCTTGATCGCGCCGAGCGCCATCTCGTCGTTCTGCGCGAAGACGCCGTCCACGCCCGGGTGGGCCTGCAGCATGTTGGTGGTGACGTCCAGACCCTTGGTGCGGTCGAAGTCGGCCGGCTGAGAGGCGACGACCTTGATGCCCGGGTACGCCTTCAGGCCCTCGGTGAAGCCCTTGCCGCGCTCGTTGGCGGCGGAGGTGCCGGAGGTGCCCTGGAGGACGAGGATGCTGCCCTTGCCGCCGAGCGCCTCGGCGATGGTCTTCGCGGCGAGCTTGCCGCCCTCGACGTTGTCGGAGGCGACGGTCGTGGCGACATCGGCCTTGTTGACCGTGCGGTCGGCGGCGACGACGGGGATGTTCGCGTTGTTCGCGGCCTTGACGGACGGGCCCGCGGCGTCGGAGTCCACCGGGTTGATGATGATCGACTTCACGTTCTGGCTGGTGAAGTTCTGTATCTGGTTGCCCTGCTGCGAGGCGTCGTTCTGGGCGTCGGTGACGGTGAGGGAGACGCCTTCCTTCTTGGCCTCGGCCTGGGCGCCCTCCTTGAGCTGTACGAAGAAGGGGTTGTTGAGGGTGGAGACCGACAGGCCCACCTTCAGGTCGGAGGAGTCCGAGGACCCGGAGTTGCAGGCCGTGGCGGTGAGGGCGAGCGTGGCGACGGCGGCGACGGCGACCGAGATCTGCTTGGTGCGCATGGTTCTCTTCCTTGCGGGTGAGGGGTGATTCCGTGGGGAGGGGGAAGCGAGGGGCGAGGAGCCCGTTACGCGCGTCGGCGCAGCGTGTCCACGAGGACGGCGAGCGCGATGACGACACCGATGACGACCTGCTGCCAGAAGGCCGAGACCGAGAGCAGGTTGAGGCCGTTGCGGAGCACCGCGAGGATCAGCGCGCCGATGAGCGTGCCGGACGCCTTGCCGACACCGCCGGAGAGGCTGGCGCCGCCGATCACGACCGCGGCGATGGCGTCGAGTTCGTAGCCGGAGGCCGCCTGCGGCTGCGCCGAGGCCAGCCGGGAGGCGAGGACGATGCCCGCGACGGCCGCGAAGCCGCCGGCCAGCGCGTAGATGACGAGCTTCTGGCGCTTGACGCGGATACCGGAGAGCCGGGCGGCCTCCTCGTTGCCGCCGATCGCGTACATGGTGCGGCCGATGTACGTACGGTTCAGCACGACGGCGGTGATCAGACCCATCACGATCATCACCAGGACCGGCACCGGCAGCCAGCCGCCGATGGTGGTGCCGAGCCGGGACACCGAGTCGGGGAACGCGATCGGGCTGCCCTGCGAGATGACCAGGGAGAGGCCGCGGCCCACCGACAGCATGGCGAGGGTCGCGATGAAGGGCGGCAGCTTGCCGAAGGAGATGAGCGCGCCGCTGACCAGACCGCAGGCGACACCGGTGGCGAGGGCGAGCAGGACCGAGATCCAGACCGGCAGGCCCTGGGTGGTCGCGGTGTACGCGAGGACGGTGGCCGAGAGCGCGGCGACCGAGCCGACCGACAGGTCGATGCCGGCCGAGACGATCACGAAGGTGACACCGAAGGCCAGGATCGCGGTGACCGCCGCCTGGACACCGACGTTGAGCAGGTTCTGGGTGGCCAGGAAGTCCCCGGACAGGAACGACATCGCCACGGCCAGGACGATCAGGGCGGTGAGCGCGCCGTTGTCGGAGAGCATGCGGCGCAGCACGGCGGCCCTGCCCGTGTCCGTACTGCTCTTGAGCGTGTCAGTGGCCACGGGAGACCTCCACATCCTTTACTGCTGTGTTCGTTGTTGCTGCGGCGCTGACGGCCAGCGCCATCACGGCGTCCTGCGTCGCGTCCTGCGCGGCGAGTTCGCCCGCGATCCGGCCCTGGGACATGACCAGGACCCGGTCGCTCATCCCCAGGACCTCGGGGAGGTCACTGGAGATCATCAGAACGGCGTGACCGGAGGCGGTCAGTTCGTTGATGAGTTGGTAGATCTCGACCTTGGCGCCCACGTCGATACCGCGGGTCGGCTCGTCGAGGATGAGCACCTTGGTGTCGGCCAGCAGCCACTTGCCGATGACGACCTTCTGCTGGTTGCCGCCGGACAGGGTGCCCACCCGCTGGTGCAGCCCGGCCATCCGGACCTTGAGCTGCTCGGAGATCGTGGCGGCGGCCCGCCGCTGTCCGGCCCGGTCGACGAACCCGGCGCGGCTCGCGCGGCCGAGCGTCACCAGGCCGAGGTTCTCCTGCACGGTCGCGTCGAGCACCAGGCCCTGGCCCTTGCGGTCCTCGGGGACCAGGCCGATCCCGGCGTCCATGGCCGCGTTGACGTCGTGCCGACGCAGCGGCTTGCCCTGCACCTCGACGGTGCCAGAGTCATAGGGGTCGGCGCCGAAGACGGCGCGCACGACCTCGGTCCGGCCCGCGCCGACGAGGCCCGCGAGGCCGACGACCTCGCCGGCCCGCACCTCGAGGTCGACGTCGTGGAAGGTGCCGGCCCGGGTGAGCCCGCGGACCTTGAGCAACGGCGCCCCGGCGTCCCCGCGTTCGCGCGGGTACTGCTGCTCGATGCTCCGGCCGACCATGAGCCGCACCAGTTCGTCCTCGGGGGTGGAGGCGGGGACCTGGTCGATGCTGCGGCCGTCGCGCAGGACGGTGACGCGGTCGCCGAGGGCGGCGATCTCCTCCAGGTGGTGCGTGATGAAGACGATGCCGACGCCGTCCTCGCGCAGCTTGCGCACGATCCGGAAGAGCTTGTCGACCTCTTCGGTGGTCAGGACGGCGGTGGGCTCGTCCATGATCAGCACGCGCGCGTCGAGGCTCAGCGCCTTGGCGATCTCGACCATCTGCAGCCGGGCGATGCCCAGTTCACGGACCTTGGTACGGGGATCGACGTCGACGCCGACGCGGGCGAGGAGTTCGGCGGCCCCGCTGTTCATCCGCTTACGGTCGATGAACCCGAAGCGGCGCGGCTGACGGCCCAGGAAGATGTTCTCGGCGACGGTCAGGTCGGGAACGAGGTTGAACTCCTGGTAGATCGTGGCGATGCCGAGACGCTCGGAGTCCTGCGCACCCTGGATGCGCACCTCCTTGCCGCCGACCGTGATCCGCCCGGAGTCGGGGCGGTAGGCACCGGAGAGCATCTTGATGAGCGTGCTCTTGCCCGCGCCGTTCTCACCGAGCAGCACATGCACCTCGCCCCGGCGCAGATCGAAGTCGACGCTGTCGAGCGCCACCACGCCGGGAAAGGTCTTGCGTATGCCTTCGATGCGTAGCAACTCGTCCGGGTTGCTCACGACGTGCTCCTTTGCAGGGGGGAGGGCTGCGCGGTGGGGGTCTGCGCAGCGGACGGCTCGCCGCACGAGCGACGTACGACGAGACGGGCGGGGAGGGTGACGGACCGGGCGGTCCGTCCTTCGACGCGGTCGATGAGCGCGCGCACGGCGGCCCGTCCCAACTCGGCGGTCGGCTGGGCGATCGCGGTGATCGCCGGGTCGGTGTGCACGAACCAGGGGATGTCGTCGAACGCGGCGAGCGCGATGTCGTCCGGGATCCTCAGGCCGCGCGAGCGGATGGCGTCGAGCGCGCCGAGCGCCATCAGGTTGTCGGCGGCGAACACCACCTCGGGCGGTTCGGCCAGGTCGAGGAACCGCTCGGTGGCCCGGCGTCCGCTCTCCGCCTGGAAGTCGCCCTGGCCTATATAGGCATCGGGGAGGGGGAGTCCGTACTCGCCCATGGCCACGCGGAACGCCTGGACGCGTTCGCTGCCGGTGGTGGTCGCCGCCGGTCCCGCGATGATCGCGAGCCGCCGGTGGCCGAGCGCGTACAGGTGGGCGACCAGGTCGTGGACGGCGGCCCGTCCGTCGGCGCGTACGACGGGGACGTCGACGCCCGCGATCCAGCGGTCGACGAACACCATGGGGGTGCCGGTCTTCGCGGCGTTCAGCATGAGCGGGGAGCCGCCGTCGGTGGGGGAGACGAGCAGGCCGTCGATCCGCCGGTCCAGCAGGGTGCGTACGTGGTGGTCCTGGAGGTCGGGCCGTTCGTCGGCGTTGCCGATGATCACGCTGTAGCCGAGCGCGCGGGCCTCTTCCTCGACCGAGCGGGCCAAGTGCGCGAAGTACGGGTTGAGTACGTCGCTGATGACCAGGCCGAGGGTGCGGGTCTCATGGGTGCGCAGGGAGCGGGCGACGGCGTTCGGCCGGTAGCCCAGCGCCTCGACGGCGGCCCGGACGCGGGTCCGCGCGTCGCTGCTGACCGACGGGTGGTCATTGAGGACACGCGAGACCGTGGCGACAGATACGCCCGCCACGGCGGCAACGTCCTTGATGCTCGCCATCGCCGGAAACACCTCCTTGTGAGTCCGTTCGCGCAGACCGGCCGTGGAATCGTTTACACGGCCGATACGAAGGATTGGAATCGATTACATGAGGGTGAAGCAAGGGTGAACGGCGGGTCGAGACCTGATTGTGACCTCATGTGAGCAGGAGCGCTCAGATGAGCGGATCGGGGATGGCGATCCGTCACCGAGCGGAATCGCAACAGGACCTGGGCGTATCCCCGCCGGTCGGAACCCGGGCTTATCCCCCCCGCCCGTCCCCGGTTGTCGGACCCCGGCGGTAGCGTCGGATCATGCGCAAGGAGGCGAGCGGGGCGGGGCAGTCGAGCGGCGAGCGGCAGTGGTCCGTACTGGAGGGCGTCCTCGAGCGGATCACGTACGCCAACGAGGAGAACGGCTACACGGTCGCCCGGGTCGACACCGGCCGCGGTGCGGGCGATCTGCTCACGGTCGTCGGCGCCCTGCTCGGCGCGCAGGTCGGTGAGTCGCTGCGGATGGAGGGGCGTTGGGGCTCCCACCCCCAGTACGGCAAGCAGTTCACGGTGGAGAACTACACGACGGTCCTGCCGGCCACGGTCCAGGGCATCCGCCGCTATCTCGGCTCCGGCCTCGTCAAGGGCATCGGCCCCGTCTTCGCCGACCGCATCACGCGGCACTTCGGCCTCGACACCCTGACGATCATCGAGGAGGCGCCGAAGCGGCTCATCGAGGTGCCGGGGCTCGGCCCGAAGCGCACCAAGAAGATCGCCGAGGCCTGGGAGGAGCAGAAGGCGATCAAGGAGGTCATGCTCTTCCTCCAGACCGTCCAGGTCTCCACGTCCATCGCGGTGCGCATCTACAAGAAGTACGGCGACGCCTCCATCTCCGTCGTCAAGAACCAGCCCTACCGCCTGGCCGCCGACGTCTGGGGCATCGGCTTCCTCACCGCCGACAAGATCGCCCAGTCCGTCGGCATCCCGCACGACAGCCCCGAGCGCGTCAAGGCGGGCCTGCAGTACGCCCTGTCGCAGTCCGCCGACCAGGGCCACTGCTATCTCCCGGAGGAGCGGCTCATCGCGGACGCGGTCAAGCTCCTCCAGGTGGACACGGGCCTGGTCATCGAGTGCCTCGCCGAACTGGCCGCGCCGCCCGAGGGCGACGCCGACCCCGGTGTCGTACGGGAGAAGGTGCCCGCCCCCGACGGCGGCGACCCCGTCACGGCCGTCTATCTCGTCCCCTTCCACCGTGCCGAACTCTCCCTGTCCGCCCAGGTGTTGCGCCTGCTGCGCACGGACGAGGACCGGATGCCCGTTTTCCGGGACGTGGTCTGGGACAAGGCGCTCGACTGGCTCAAGGGGCGTACGGGCACGGACCTCGCGCCCGAGCAGGAGGAGGCCGTCCGGCTGGCGCTGACCGAGAAGGTGGCCGTGCTGACGGGCGGGCCCGGCTGCGGCAAGTCCTTCACGGTGCGGTCCGTGGTCGAGCTGGCGCGCGCCAAGCGGGCCAAGGTCGTGCTCGCCGCGCCCACCGGCCGGGCGGCCAAGCGGCTCTCGGAGCTGACGGGCGCCGAGGCGTCCACGGTGCACCGGCTGCTGGAGCTGAAGCCGGGCGGCGACGCGGCCTACGACCGGGACCGCCCGCTCGACGCCGACCTGGTCGTGGTCGACGAGGCGTCGATGCTCGACCTGCTGCTCGCCAACAAGCTGGTCAAGGCGGTGCCGCCGGGCGCCCATCTCCTCTTCGTCGGCGATGTCGACCAGTTGCCGAGCGTCGGCGCCGGGGAAGTGCTCAGGGATCTCCTCGCCGACGGCAGCCCGGTCCCCGCCGTCCGTCTCACCCGCGTCTTCCGCCAGGCCCAGCAGTCCGGCGTGGTCACCAACGCGCACCGCATCAACGCCGGGCAGCATCCCCTGACCGACGGTCTGAAGGACTTCTTCCTCTTCGTCGAGGACGACACGGAAGCGGCGGGCCGGCTCACGGTCGACGTGGCCGCGCGGCGGATCCCGGCCCGGTTCGGCCTCGACCCGCGCCGGGACGTGCAGGTCCTCGCACCCATGCACCGGGGACCCGCGGGCGCGGGCACGCTCAACGGCCTGCTCCAGCAGATGATCACCCCCGCCCGCCCCGACGTGCCCGAGAAGCGGTTCGGTGGCCGGGTCTTCCGCGTCGGCGACAAGGTCACGCAGATCCGCAACAACTACGACAAGGGCGAGAACGGCGTCTTCAACGGCACCGTCGGCGTGGTCACTTCGCTGAACCCCGACGAGCAGCGCCTGACGGTGCTGACGGACGAGGACGAGGAGGTCCCGTACGACTTCGACGAACTGGACGAGCTGGCGCACGCGTACGCCGTGACCATCCACCGCTCGCAGGGCAGCGAGTATCCGGCCGTGGTGATCCCGGTCACCACGGGTGCATGGATGATGCTCCAGCGCAACCTGCTGTACACGGCGGTCACCCGCGCCAAGAAGCTCGTCGTGCTCGTCGGCTCACGCAGGGCGATCGGTCAGGCGGTGCGCACGATGTCGGCGGGACGACGCTGCACGGCGCTGGACTTCCGGCTCTCGCCCCGGCCGGTGGAGGACTGACACGGGCCTTGGCGGGTCTCGGCGGGGTCTCGGTGGGGGCTGGGGCGGGGGCCCGGTGAGGGCCTCGATGGGGTCCCGGTGGGGGTCTCGGTGGGGCATCGTGAAAAATGATCGATCAAATGAGTCGGAAAGGTCACACAGCTCTTCCGGAACCGCTCAGCGGCGGGCAGGATGAGCAGGTTGGCGGCACTCAGTGCCGCGAATGAGCCCAATGGTCGACCCCGAGTGCACTCTCCTGCGCCAAATGGGGGATGGTAGAGACAGTCAGGGCACCTCGAAGATGAGGCACTATGTCGGTGAGGGAAGACGTGAGCGACAACTCTGTAGTACTGCGGTACGACGGCAGCGAGTACACCTACCCGGTGGTCGACAGCACCGTCGGCGACAAGGGCGTCGACATCGGGAAGCTGCGGGCCCATACCGGTCTGGTGACGCTGGACAGTGGGTACGGCAACACCGCCGCCTACAAGTCCGCCATCACCTATCTCGACGGTGAGCAGGGCATCCTTCGGTACCGCGGCTACCCGATCGAGCAGTTGGCAGAGCGCTCCACCTTCCTGGAGGTCGCCTACCTGCTGATCAACGGCGAGCTGCCGACGGTCGACGAGCTCTCCACCTTCAAGAACGAAGTCACGCAGCACACCCTGCTGCACGAGGACGTCAAGAACTTCTACAAGGGCTTCCCGCGCGACGCGCACCCGATGGCGATGCTGTCCTCGGTGGTCTCCGCGCTGTCCACGTTCTACCAGGACAGCCACAACCCCTTCGACGAGAAGCAGCGCAACCTCTCGACGATCCGGCTGCTCGCCAAGCTGCCGACGATCGCCGCGTACGCCTACAAGAAGTCGATCGGCCACCCGTTCGTCTACCCGCGCAACGACCTCGGCTACGTCGAGAACTTCCTGCGGATGACCTTCTCGGTCCCCGCCCAGGAGTTCGACCTGGACCCGGTCGTCGTCTCCGCGCTGGACAAGCTGCTGATCCTGCACGCCGACCACGAGCAGAACTGCTCGACCTCCACGGTCCGCCTGGTGGGTTCGTCGCAGGCCAACATGTTCGCCTCGATCTCGGCCGGCATCAACGCGCTGTGGGGCCCGCTGCACGGCGGTGCCAACCAGTCCGTCCTGGAGATGCTGGAAGGCATCCGCGACTCCGGCAACGACGTCGACACCTTCATCCGCAAGGTGAAGAACAAGGAGGACGGCGTCCGCCTGATGGGCTTCGGCCACCGGGTCTACAAGAACTTCGACCCGCGCGCCCGGATCATCAAGGCCGCCGCCCACGACGTGCTCTCCGCGCTGGGCAAGGACGACGAACTCCTCGACATCGCCCTCAAGCTGGAAGAGCACGCGCTGTCCGACGACTACTTCGTCGAGCGCAAGCTCTACCCGAACGTGGACTTCTACACGGGCCTGATCTACCGCGCGATGGGCTTCCCGACCGAGATGTTCACGGTCCTGTTCGCCCTCGGCCGGCTGCCGGGCTGGATCGCCCAGTGGCACGAGATGATCAAGGAGCCGGGTTCGCGCATCGGCCGTCCGCGCCAGATCTACACCGGCGTGGTCGAGCGCGACTTCGTGCCCGTCGAGGAGCGCTGAGCCGCTCCGCGGACACCTGAGGCGTACGCCGTCACCGCACAGCGGCGTATGCCGGGTTCGCCCCCGGCGACAACCGAAGAGTGAGAAGAAGCGGAAGGCGCCCTGACGCCGGTCCCCCCACGGGCCGACCTTCAGGGCGCCTTCCCGTGTCCCGGTGCGGATTCCCCCCACGGGATCCGGCCGGGCGTTACGGGACAGCGCCTGAATCGCTGTCGGCACACCGGGCAGCGCCCGGCATGCCTCCGCGGCGCGGTCTGCCGGGACGCGCACGGACGGGAGGGCCGCTCAAAGCTCCCCGGTGTACGTGCCCCGGCAACGCCGTTTCCCGGGAACGTCCCCCAAGACATCCCCAGATGTCAGCAACGCCCCCCAAGACGCCACTGACATCGCCAACTTAGACTCACGAACCCCACCGTTGGTTACGTTGACATCACTGTGATCTGCGTCTCTTGCGCAAGGTGCGACCATGCGAGGTGAACGAAGCCCCGGTCTGGCGAACAGGGGCCCAGCGTAAGGATGATGCGCGAACCTTGTGAAGAGCTTATGTGAGGCGCTCGTGGGACTCCAGTGCCCCGGCAGGCAACGTTCCGTACGCGAACACTTCCTGCCGGGGCGCTGGTGGTTCGGCCGCCCGTGCCGGGCCGCCGGGCAACGCGACAGGCCGTGCCGCGCCGACGTCGTCGGGGGACGAGGTCGGGCGCGACACGGCCTGTCGCGGAGGGTGCTGCGGGTGGTTCAGGCCTTGCCGACGAGCTCGTAGCCCGCCTCGTCGACGGCGGCGCGCACGGCCTCGTCGTCCAGGGGTGCGGCGGAGACCACCGTGACCTCGCCGGTCGAGGCGACGGCCGTGACCGAGGTGACACCGGCGATCTCGGAGACCTCGCTGGAGATGGCGCCTTCGCAGTGCCCGCAGCTCATGCCGCTCACCTTGTAGACGGTCGTCACGGAACCCGGGGTTTCGGTCTGCGCGCTCATGTCGTGCTCCTCAGTGAGGTGTGTGGCTGACGTTGCTCACACTATACCCCTAGGGGGTATCTGTCCACGAGGGTACCCGGCGGGTCAGGGAACGCACCCAGAGGAGGCCGAGCAGGCATACGGCGATCAGCTCGCCCGTGGAGAAGAACACGAAGAACTGCCGCTGCTCCGGCGTGGGAGCGGGGATCTGCCCCTGCGTGAAGAACGAGTGATCGAGCTGTGCGCCCGTCATCAGCGCGGACACCCAGATCGCGATGCCGTGGGCCGAGTTCCACAGCGCGTGCAGCAGGGAGACGCCGAGATAGGTGGTGATCACGGGGGCGGTGCAGGAGAAGCGCCCGTTGCGGCGCCGCAGGGAGAGCAGGGCGGCGCCCGCGATCGCCGTCCACAGGCCGTGCCCGAACGGGGCGAGGATGCCGCGCAGGATCTCGGTCTCCAGCAGCGCGTGCAGATCGATGCCCTCCATGGAGACCGCCGCGTTGAACGCGTACCCCGAACTCTCCAGGGCCGCGAAGCCGAAGCCGACGGTCGCACCCAGGACGAGGCCGGTGCGCAGCCCGCGCAGCCGGGTGTGCCGCCGCAGGACGAACATCAGGGCGGCGAGCTTCGCGGCCTCCTCGATCAGGCCGACGCCCGCGAACATCCACAGGGACGGGTGCAGCAGGTAGTACTCCATCATCGACGCGCCCAGCACGCCGAGCGTCCCGCCGGTCAGGAAGCAGCCGAGGATCACGTTCACACCGAGGTCGCGGCCGTGCTGCTCGTAGGCCCACAGTACGAAGGTGACGGGCGTCAGGAAGCTGCCGAGCAGGATCACGGTCGGCAGCAGGGTGGTGTTGTTCGTCGCGTACGTGACGATCGCGGTCAGGGTCCACAGGAGCAGGCCGCCCCACAGCGACCGTTTCCAGAGGCCGGCGCGGATGCGTGGGTAGCGCGGAGGGGGCTGGCGAGGGACCTGGACGCGCGCGGTCGGGGTGCCGGGTGGCGGGGACTGGGTCACTGCGGCTCCCTCGGTTCGGCCTCTTTGTCCGAACTTTAGGGTGGGGCCGAGTGTGTCGCAGTCTGGGATGGTTTCTTCGGGTGGGCGCTCGGCCGGTCGGGGCCGCGCGGGTGGCCCGCCCCGACGGGACGGGCCACGGGGCGGCTCAGGTCGCGCCGCGGTTGCGGTTGCCGGGGCGGGCGGCGACCCAGGCGCGGACCGTGTCCGCGTACCAGTACGGTCTGCCGCCCTCCACATGGTCAGGCGTCGGCAGCAGCCCGTGTTTTCGGTACGACCTCACGGTGTCGGGCTGCACGCGGATGTGTGCGGCGATCTCCTTGTAGGACCAGAGCCGACGGTCGGTCATCATCAAGCACCTCCCCGCGCGCGCCACGGCGGCGACCGGGGGAGGTCGTCCGGGGGAGCCGGGCGCTGCGCTGGCGATCACGAAGCCTGTGCTCGGTCAACGACGGGGCCGCGCGGACGGAAGGGCCTGTGAACCGGGTGTGACACAAGCCCTGCGGAGGCGGGACATCTGTGACAGCAGCGAGTTCTTTGTGACACAGATGATGAAATCCGGTGCGCGTGCCGCCGTTTCAGCGGTGTCCGCGCAGCACAAGGCGCCGCCCGCGCGGGAGGCGGACGGCGCCGTGGAGGCTCACCGGTGAGAGTGAGGGCGGTGGATGCCGGGCGCGAAGTGCCTGGCACCCCTGGGGCTACCAGCGGGAGACTCGGGCCCGCCGGTACAGGATCAGCCCGCCGGCCAGCAGGGCGACGCTGACGGCGGACGCGGCGATCATGTCCTCGCTGCCGGTCTCGGCCAGGGCGGGAGCCTGGTGCGAGAACGTGGAGGGGACGACGTCGGTGTGCGGGGCGGCGGGGGTGGACGGCGGCCGGTGTTCGCTGCGCTGCGGCGGGATCCGGTGGTGAACGAAGTGCCCGCCGTTCGGCGTGTGGTGGTGGTGTTCCACGGGGGCGGCCGGGGGGACGTCCGCGGCGATCGGAACGGCGGGGGCGTCGGGAGTATCGGCCCCGTTCGCACAGGAGTTGCCGAACGTCGGGTTCAGAAGGCCGATCACGTCCACCGAATTGCCGCAGGCATTGATCGGGATGTTCACCGGAACCTGGATCGTATTACCGGAGGCGACGCCGGGTGAATCGTTCGTGGCGCCTTCGGCGAGTGAGTCCGCGTACACCGGGTTGCCGCACAGGGACAGAATTCCTGTCGCGGCGGCAGCCGCGACCATTCCCCTGCTCAGGGTCTGTCGCAATCTCGTTGTCTTCCTGCTGGTAGTAGTGGGAGAACTAGGAAGGCCGGTGAGCCGGCAAACCGGCGAGCCGGCCCTGGAATCCGACGAGGGCACTCCAAGGCCGGCCGTGACACGGCCGGGCGACTGGCGAGACGCAGCAGCCGCTGCCGGCTACGGCGTCAGTGGTTCACGCAGGTGTTGCCGGCGGTCGGGTTCAGCAGCGCGATGATGTCGATGGAGTTCCCGCACAGGTTGATGGGGATGTCCACGGGCACCTGGATCACGTTGCCGGACAGGACGCCCGGGGAGTGGGCGGCGGCGGCCTCGGCGCCCGCGTCCGCCATGGCCGGGGCGGCCAGCCCGAGCGACATGATCGCGCCGGCGACAACGGCAGCGCTCTTCTTGTGCTTCACGAAGTTGTCCCTTCTGCAGTCGTGCCCCTGTTGACGGCCGAAACCGAGCGAGCGCAGCCTGAACGGCTCGCAACACGACGTGCGGACTGTGAAACGAGGAAATGGGGCCCGAAGCAACTCGGGAATGCGAAGCGCCGCGCAATTCACTCGAATGCTGCAGCCTGAATTACGCGGGAACGACAGCGCCCTTGCCGCCTTTCGCAGGGCGAGGCGGCAAGGGCGAGGGGGGAGCGGGAGCGGGGGCTAATCCTGGACGTCGTCCGGGAGCGACACCAGCCAGCGGGTGTCGCGGCGCGGACGCAGATACAGGGCCCAGTACACGGTGGCCACCGCGGTGATGCCGCCCGTCCACAGCAGGTAGCTCACCTCCTGCAGCGTGAGGACGTACACCAGGACCACGATCAGCAGGATGGGCACCGCGGGCCACAGCGGCATCCGCCAGGCGGCCTGGTGGCGGTGCGCGCCGCGCCGGGCGAGCAGGGCGGCGACCGCGACGAGCAGGTACATCGCGGTCACCGAGACGCCGGTGACGCCGTAGAGGGTGTCCAGGTTCACGAAGCACAGGAGCGCGCCGGGGACGCCGACCAGGAGGGTGGCGACCCAGGGGGAGCCGAACCGGCCGAGCCGGGACAGGGCGTTGTTGACGGGCTCGGGCCAGGCCTTGTCACGGGCGGAGGCGAACAGCACCCGGGAGTTCTGGATGACCATGACGATGCCCGCGTTGATGATCGCGAGGGCGACGCAGAGGCTCACGAAGGTGCCGACGGCGGAGTTGGACCAGGCGGTGACCATGCCGCTGAGGTCGCCCTCGGTCAGGGCCTTGATGTCGGAGGCGCCCATGGTGATCGCGACGACCGGGACCAGGATGATGACCGCGGAGATGGCGAGGGTGGCGAGGACCGTGCGGGCGACGTTGCGGCGCGGGTTCTCCAGCTCCTCGGAGAGGTAGACGGCGGTCGAGAAGCCCTGGGTGGCGAAGAGGGCGATGGCCAGACCGGAGATGACCAGCATGGCGGTCACGGTGTCGGTGTGGCCGCCGGAACCGGCGACCTGCATCGAGACGAGGCTGTCGACGCCGCGCTCGCTGTGCGCGAAGCCCAGCAGGGCGACGACGCCCGCGGCCACGACCTCGAGGACCAGGAAGATGCCGGTGATCCAGGCGTTGGCGCGCAGGTCCAGCAGACCGGCGAGGGTGGCGAGGAGCATGACGGCGGCGCCGGTCATGGCCGGGTCGAGGTGCACGATCGGGGTGAGGTAGTCCGCCGTGCCCATCGCGATCACCGGCGGGACGACCATGACGACCAGCAGGGACATCACGAAGACCAGCCAGCCGGCGAGGCGTCCGGCCAGGGTCGAGACCATGGCGTACTCGCCGCCCGCGCTGGGGATGAGGGTGCCCAGCTCCGAGTAGCAGAACGCCACGGCGATACAGAGGACGGAGCCGATGGCGATCGTGAGGGCGGTGGCGGTGCCGAGCGAGCCGAACAGGTCGGGGATGACCACGAAGAGCGTGGAGGCGGGCGTCACGCAGGACAGCGTGAGCAGAGTGCCCCCGACGACGCCGATGGAACGCTTGAGCTTCTGAGGACCCTGGGGGCTGTCGGACACCTCGAGGGTGGAGGCCTCGACAGGGCGGAGCGTGTCGGTCATACGTGGTTCCGATCGACTGGTGCAGGTGGTGTTCGGTCGGGAGCGCTATCGCCTCCGGCGGCTCGCGTGGAACTTCATTCGTCCGCTCCCGGCGCAGATGCAACCCTGCGAAAACCCTTGCGTCAATGGGTGTTTACCTTCGGAATCCGCACTCGCAGGGCGGCCTGTGAGGCATCGCATTCCCAGGGTCCGGCGCCCCAATGGCTCATTCATCAAGCCCTGTTGGTGCGTGACCTTGGTTTCAAAGGCCAAGGGTGCATCCTGCCTGGGGTACCCGTTTCATGCCTCGTACGCGGGAATCGCAGGGGTGGCGTTAAAAAAATGTCAGGCCGTCCGATATTCGGACGGCCTGACGGGCGTTCAGGGATACGCTCAGTGGTTGCGCGGGAACCCAAGGTCGACGCCCGCCGGGGCGTCCGCCGGGTCGGGCCAGCGGGTGGTGACCACCTTGCCGCGGGTGTAGAAGTGCGTGCCGTCGTTGCCGTAGATGTGGTGGTCGCCGAAGAGCGAGTCCTTCCAGCCACCGAAGGAGTGGTAGCCCACCGGTACCGGGATCGGCACGTTCACGCCGACCATGCCCGCCTCGATCTCCAACTGGAAGCGGCGGGCGGCGCCGCCGTCGCGGGTGAAGATCGCGGTGCCGTTGCCGAACGGCGAGGCGTTGATGAGGGCGACGCCCTCCTCGTACGTCTCGGCGCGCAGCACGCACAGCACCGGGCCGAAGATCTCGTCCTGGTACGCCTTCGCCGTCGTCGGCACCTTGTCGAGGAGCGAGATGCCGATCCAGTGGCCGTCCTCGTAGCCGTCGACCGTGTAGCCGGTGCCGTCCAGGACGACCTCGGAGCCCTCCGCCGCGGCGCCCGCCACGTAGGAGGCCACCTTGTCGCGGTGCGCCTTGGTGATCAGCGGGCCCATCTCGGAGGTCGGGTCGTTGCCCGGACCGATCTTGATCTTCTCGGCGCGCTCGCGGATCTTCTCCACCAGCTCGTCGCCGATCGAACCGACGGCCACCACCGCGGAGATGGCCATGCAGCGCTCGCCCGCGGAGCCGTACGCCGCCGAGACCGCCGCGTCCGCCGCCGCGTCCAGGTCCGCGTCCGGGAGGACCAGCATGTGGTTCTTCGCGCCGCCGAGCGCCTGGACGCGCTTGCCGTTCGCGGAGGCCGTGGTGTGGATGTAGCGGGCGATCGGGGTGGAGCCGACGAAGGAGACCGCCTTGACGTCCGGGTGCGCAAGGAGCCGGTCGACGGCCACCTTGTCCCCGTGGACGATGTTGAAGACGCCGTCCGGCAGGCCCGCCTCGGCCAGCAGCTCGGCCAGGCGCATCGCGGCCGAGGGGTCCTTCTCGGACGGCTTCAGCACGAACGTGTTGCCGCACGCGATGGCGATCGGGAACATCCACATCGGAACCATCGCCGGGAAGTTGAACGGCGTGATGCCCGCGACGACACCCAGCGGCTGCCGGATCGCCGCCACGTCCACCCGGCTCGCCACCTGCGTGGACAGCTCGCCCTTGAGCTGCACGTTGATACCGCAGGCCAGGTCCACGATCTCCAGACCGCGGGCCACCTCACCGAGCGCGTCGCTGTGCACCTTGCCGTGCTCGGCGGTGATCAGCTCGGCGATCTCGTCGCGGTGCGCGTCCAGCAGCGCACGGAACTTGAAGAGGATCGAGGTGCGCTGCGCCAGCGAGGAGCTGCCCCAGGTCCCGTACGCCTCCTTGGCCGCCGCGACGGCCGCGTCCACCTCGTCGACGCTCGCGAAGGCGACCTTCGTGGTGACCGCGCCGGTCGCCGGGTCGGTCACCGGCCCGTACGTACCCGACGCGCCTTCGACGGTCTTCCCGCCGATCCAATGGTTGACGATCTTCGTCATGCCCAAGAACTCCTTCACAGATGGCGGCGTCGGGTCGAGACGTGCCGGTCGTACTCCTCGCGCGCCTTGACCGCCGACGAGCGTGTCGCGGTCTCGGCCACGGGAACATCCCACCAGGCCTCGGCCGAAGGCGCTCCCGACACTGTGTCTGCGGTTTCGGTCTCCACGTAGACACATGTGGGAGTGTCGGCGTCGCGGGCCTCGGTGAGGGCGGCACGCAGGTCCCGTACGGTCGTGG
Organism: Streptomyces macrolidinus; assembly: GCF_023887685.1. Classification (GTDB taxonomy): domain Bacteria; phylum Actinomycetota; class Actinomycetes; order Streptomycetales; family Streptomycetaceae; genus Streptomyces; species Streptomyces macrolidinus. The sequence continues at coordinate 222,599 of NZ_JAMWMR010000001.1, forward strand.
CGCGCAGCACGCGCATGCCGAGACTGGCCGCGTTGGCGGCCAGGTCCACGGGCAGCGGCGCCCCCGTGTACGTACCGTCCGCCGCCCGGAAGCGGTAGTCGGTGGCGAACCGCTCGGCGCCCACCGACTCCGACAGGCCGCCGATGGACGCGTACCCGTGGTTCTGCACCAGCAGGACCTTGATCGGGATCCGCTCCTGCATCGCGGTGACGATCTCCGTCGGCATCATCAGATACGTGCCGTCGCCGACCAGCGCCCACACGGGACGGCCGGGCGCGGCCAGCGACACCCCGATCGCGGCGGGGATCTCGTAGCCCATGCACGAGTAGCCGTACTCGAGGTGGTACTGGTCGCGCGAGCGGGCCCGCCACAGCTTGTGCAGATCGCCGGGGAGCGAACCGGCCGCGTTGATGACGATGTCGGAGGCGTCCACCACTGCGTCCAGCGCCCCGATGACCTGCCGCTGCGTGGGCCGCGTGTCCGGCTGCCCGGCCGCGAGGCAGAGGTCCACCTGCCGCTCCCAGTTCCGCTTGCCCTCCGTGTACCGCGCGACGTACGCGGGATCGACGCGGTGGCCGTGTGCCTCCAGCGCCTCGGTGAGCGCTTCGAGAGCGCCGCGCGCGTCGGCGACCAGGGGCAGCCCGGCGAGCTTGTGGCCGTCGTACGGGGCGATGTTGAGGTTGAGGAAGCGGACGCCGTCGCCGGTGAAGAGGGTGCCGGAGGCGGTGGTGAAGTCGGTGTAGCGGGTGCCGACGCCGATCACCAGGTCGGCGGCGCGGGCCAGTTCGTCGGCGACCGCCGTGCCGGTGTGGCCGATCCCGCCGACGTCCTGGGGATGGTCCCAGCGCAGCGAGCCCTTCCCGGCCTGGGTGGAGGCGACCGGGATGCCGGTGGCCTCGGCGAAGCGGGCGAGGGCGTCCTCGGCGCGGCTGTGGTGGACGCCGCCGCCGGCCACGACGAGCGGACGCCGGGCGGCGCGGATCGCCCGGACCGCCTCGGCCAGTTCCACCGGGTCGGCGCCCGGACGACGTACCGTCCAGGTCCGCTCGGCGAACAACTCCTCCGGCCAGTCGAAGGCTTCGGCCTGTACGTCCTGCGGCAGCGCGAGCGTGACCGCGCCCGTCTCGACCGGGTCCGTGAGAACGCGCATCGCCTGGAGGGCGGCCGGGATCAGCGCCTCGGGGCGGGTGATCCGGTCGAAGTACGCCGACACCGGGCGCAGACAGTCGTTGACGGACACGTCCCCGGCGCGCGGGAACTCCAACTGCTGGAGCACCGGGTCCGCGGGGTGGGTGGCGAAGACGTCGCCGGGCAGCAGCAGCACCGGGAGGTGGTTGACGGTGGCCAGGGCGGCGCCCGTGACCAGGTTGGTCGCGCCGGGGCCGATGGAGGTCGTCACGGCATGGGCGGACAGCCGGTTCGACTGCCGTGCGTACCCGACCGCCGCGTGCACCATCGCCTGTTCGTTACGGCCCTGGTGATAGGGCATCACTGCGCCGTACTCGACCAGCGCCTGCCCGACCCCCGCGACGTTGCCGTGGCCGAAGACGCCCCACGTCGCCGCGATCAGCCGCCGACGCGCGCCGTCCCGCTCGGTGTACTGGGCGGCGAGGAAGCGTACGAGCGCCTGGGCGACCGTGAGCCTCGTCGTCGAGGTCATCGGTATCTCCCCGTACTGTCCGTACTGTCCAGGTGGTGCGGGTGGAAGCGGATCCGCCACTGGCGTTCCTCGCCCGGCCCGGCCATGACGTTCAAGTAGTACATCGGGTGACCGGGCTGCGCGACGGACGGGCCGTGCCAGCCGTCGGGGACGAGCACGGCGTCACCGGTACGGACCTCGGCGAGGACGTCGGATCCGCCCTCGCGCGAGGGGAAGACGCGCTGGTACCCGAAGCCGTTCGGGCCCTCGATCTCGAAGTAGTAGATCTCCTCCAGCTCCGTCTCCTCGCCGGGCCGCGTCTCGTCGTGCTTGTGCGGCGGGTACGAGGACCAGTGGCCGCCGGGGGTGACGACCTCGACGGCGATGAGCTTGTCGCACGGGAAGGCGTCGGCCGCGGCGAAGTTGCGCACCTGGCGGGCGCAACTGCCGTTGCCGCGGTCTTCGACGGGAACCTCCGGCGCGGGGCCGTAGCGGGCGGGGAGTCGTCGCTCGCACTTCGCTCCTGCCAGGGCGAAGCGGCCTCCCACGCCGGAGGCGATCTGGACCCGGGCGTCGCGGGGCACGTACGCGAAGTCGGACGCCCCCGCGAACACGCCTTCCCTGCCCAGGAGTTGGAGCTTCACATCCTCTGTGTGCACGGTACAGCCGCCCTGGAGGGGGAGCACGATCCACTCGCTGTCGCCGGTCGCGAAGGTGTGTGTGCCGCCGGGAGGGAGGTGCAGGATCCGCAGGGCGGAGTGGCGCCAGTGCGCTCGCGCGGGGTCGATGTGGAGGACGTAGTCGGCGGTGGCGGTGGTGCCGTGGGGGAGGTACAGCTCGGCCCTCTCCGTGCGCGTGCGCGTGGACGCCTCGCGGAGAGCGTGCGCCCCCGAGAGGCCGGACCCCGCGACCTGCTCGCGCCCGTCGAACTCCTCGAATTCCTCGAACTCCGTCATTCGAGTTCCCCTCACATCGGCTGCCCCCAGGTCTAGCCGCGCCCCGGGAACCCTGTCAATACTTTGTCCGGACATTCGGACCAGTCTCGAACCGTTCCGCGCCGCCCCTGCGCCGACCCCGGATCGGCCCTGAATCGGCCCTGAATCGGCCCCGGATCGATCTCGTCTCGGTCATTGCGCGGAGCCGGTGTCACTCCATCGAGGGATGAGGAGGGGCGGGATGTGTCGTAGAGGTCAAGCCCGGCAATTCAGTGGATCACCCCTTCGGGGGCGCAACTCGGGCGCGAGCCGCGCGTTGACTCAGCGTCGGGCATCCCGCCCGGCCGTTATGACGAACCCCAAGGAGCATCTCTCCATGTTGCGTATCGCCAAGGGCCTGGCCCTGACCACCGTTGCCGCCGCGGCCGTGGCGGGCACCGCCGGCATCGCTGCCGCCGACAGCGGCGCCGAGGCTGCTGCGGCCCACTCCCCGGGCGTCCTGTCGGGCAACGTCGTGGAGGTCCCGATCCACGTCCCGGTCAACGTGTGCGGAAACACGATCGACGTCATCGGCGTGCTGAACCCCGCGTTCGGCAACACCTGCGCCAACCACTGACGTTCGCGCGAACCCTGCCGCCGGCCGTCTCCCTCCGGGGAGGCGGCCGGTCGGCGTGTCACGGCACGGGCGCATGGGGTTTCCGTAGCCCCGAGGGCTCGTTAGCAGGGCGCAGCACTACCACCCCCGTCGGTGACGCGAGTCGCCACAGAAGGAAGAAGAACCCCGATGAAGCAGAAGCAGCAGACGAAGCAGATGAAGCAGATGAAGCAGATGAAGCAGGCGAAGCAGGCGAAGCAGATGAAGCCACTCAAGGCCGCCGCTGTCCTTGCCGGGTCCCTGGTCGTCGCCGGTGCCGCGGCCCCCGCCTTCGCCGCGGACGCGTCGAGCCCCGTACCCGCCGGTCTGGGCGGCGCGCTGGAGACCCTCACCTCCCAGCGGAACCTCGACGTACGTCACTTCCAGCACCAGTCCGACGCCCTGAGCACCGAGAACAAGCAGTCGGTCCTCCACACCGTGAACACGGCGACGGCCCGCCTCAACCAGCAGGGCACGGGCCGACTGCTGGGCGGTCTCCCTCTCCAGGGCCGATGAACCCACCTCGGCTCGACCTCGGTTCCGCTCACCCTGGGGGCCTCGCGATGCCGCCCCGGGGTGCGGGCCGGGCGAAGGGGAGAGGAGGGGGCACGGGATGATGGGCCGGGCGCGGGCGTGCCGCTCCTAGTTCATCTCCGACAGGTATGGATCGATCATGCGAGTTGCCAGTGTGTGGTCCGGCGGGTTCGGCACGAAGAGCCGACGCTGGACGGCCCTCGGCGCGGCAGTGCTGATATCGGTTTCCGGATATGTTTTCGTCGACGCCCACAGAATCGACTCCGGCCCCTACGCGAGCGACGCGAAGTGCGACGCGGTCCTGGACCGGCTGCCCGAAGAGGTTCTTTCGAATTCCCGGGACTGGGTGATAGGGGAGGGAACCGCGGCCTGGGGAGGGCGGGAGGTGACCCTCCGATGCGGAGTTCCCGAACTCGACCCCACCACTGACCTGTGCGTCAGTGCCGACGGCGTCGACTGGGTTCTTGACGAAGGAACCCTGAAGACATCGGGCAAGAGCGTGCTCACCACTTACGGCCGCTCGCCCGCGATCGAAGTGACGTACGTGGGGCGCCGCGAGAACGCGGGTGACGTCCTGACGTCATTGAAGTCTTCGGTCAGCTGGATCCCGCAGAATTCACGGTGCCTCGACCTGAACGACGTATAGACCTTCCGTACGCCCTCCCGGTCGGGAGGGCGTCGCGTGGCGCCCCCGGCAGGACTCGAACCTGCGGCCAAGCGCTTAGAAGGCGCCTGCTCTATCCACTGAGCTACGGGGGCCGGTGTGGTGGCTGGTCTGTGTGGGGATCGGGTGTGGGCCGATCCGTGACCTTGCCGGGGACAAGGATAGAGGTCCCTGGCCCTTGTCCCGTGCGCTTCGCCTCCGTGGCTCGATGTGGAGGTTCGGTGAAGCGGTCCCGATAATCGCAGGCAGGTGCGAATCACGCATCGCTTTTGACGCCTCGCGCTCCGGGTGTTGTGTACTCGTTATGCCTGCGTCCCAGTCGTCCCTTCCGTCCGCTGTGTCCTGTCGGCGCGCAGACGGCTCCATATGCTTCAGAAACCATCCAAAATTGGGCATTCTTCGCATGTGCTGACCTTGGATGTACGGCCTCAGCTTCTCAACGCACTCTCCGCCTTGCGTGACCGTGTCGCCGCGGCACGCTTCCCGCTGCCCCTGGCCGGGGCGCCCTGCGCGCGTGCACACCGGGACGAGCTTCTCGCGCAGCTCGACGACTACGTGGTGCCCCGGCTGAGAGAACCCGACGCGCCCTTGCTGGCAGTCGTCGGCGGATCCACCGGGGCCGGCAAGTCGACTCTCGTCAACTCCCTTGTGGGCCGCAAGGTCAGCGAGGCCGGTGTGCTGCGGCCCACCACCCGCGTGCCCGTGCTCGTCTGCCACCCCCAGGACCACCACTGGTTCGGCGACCGGCGCGTCCTGCCCGGCCTCTCCCGGGTGTGGGTGCCCCGGCAGGAGACCGGCGACGAACCGCACGGAGTCGTCGACCACGAGGATCGCGTCCTGCGCGTCGAGACCGCCGACACGGTTCCGCAGGGGCTCGCCCTCCTGGACGCCCCCGACATCGACTCCCTGGTCGCCGGGAACCGGACCCTCGCCGCCGAGCTGATCTGCGCCGCCGACATCTGGATCCTGGTCACGACGGCCGCCCGGTACGCCGACGCCGTGCCCTGGCACCTGCTGCGGACCGCCAAGGAACATCAGGCGACCTTCGTCACCGTGCTCGACCGGGTCCCGCACCAGGTCGTCACCGAGGTCTCCCAGCAGTACGGCGCCCTGCTCGACAAGGCCGGGCTCGGCGATGTGCCGCGCTTCACCGTGCCCGAGCTGCCCGAGTCGGCCTGGGGCGGAGGGCTGCTGCCCGCCACCGCCGTCGCGCCGCTGCGCGCGTGGCTCACGGGGCAGGTGCAGGACCCCGCCGCCCGGCAGGTCGCCGTGACCCGTACCGCGCACGGTGCCCTGGACTCCCTGAAGTCCCGCATGCCCGAGCTGGCCGGGGCCGCCGCCGCCCAGTACGCCGCCGCGCTGCGGCTCACCGCTGCCGTCGACACCGCGTACGACAGCGAGTACGCGCGCGTGCAGGAGCGTCTGCGGGCCGGGGCCGTCCTCGCCGGTGAGGCGCTGAAGCGGTGGCGCAGCTATCCGGTCGACTGCACCGCCGGTGAACTGATGGACGCCCTCGTCGAGAGCCTCGGCACCCTGCTGCTGTGCGCGGTCACGGCCGCCGACGAGCACGTCGACGAGGCCTGGCGCAACGAACCAGCCGCGAGCACGCCCGCGTTGATGAACCACGATCCGATCCTGGACAGCGCCGAGCACCGCATCGGGATGACCGTACGACGCTGGCGGCGCGTTCTCGAGGAGTACGCCGAGGACGAGGTACGCGATCTCGACAAGGGCGGCGCCCCGGACGCCGAGGTGGTCGCCGCCCTGGTCGCCACGGCTCTCCTGGGCGGACACCGGGCACGGGCGGCCGGCGAGAGGCTCGCCGAGCGGATCGGCGTGCAAGGGGCGCTGCGGCTGAGCGACCGCGCCACCCGCCTGCTCGCCGAGTATCTCGAACGGGCGCTGCGCACCGAACGCGAGCGCCGTCTCGCCCCTCTCGACGCCCTCGACGTCCGGGCCGAGCCCCAGGCCGAACTCATCGCCGCGCTGTCCGTACTGGAGAAGGAGAGGTGAGCCGGTGACTGCCGTCACTGACCACACCGACCGTTCCGAGCATCCCCAGCGTCCCCAGCACTCTCAGGGCGAGCCCTCGGACGAGCCCGCTTCCCTCGATGAGCCCGCTGTCCCCGATGAGGGAGAGGACGGCGCACACGCGCGCGTGGAGCGTGCTACAGGGCACGTCGGCGTTTCGGACTCGGGTCCCGACTCGGACTCGGGGCACTCGGACTCGGGGTCGAGTTCGGGCTCGGGCTCGGGCTCGGGGTCGAGTTCGGGCTCGGCTTCGGACGAGACGGGTGTGGAGGCGGTCGTCGGTGCGGCGGCCGAGTCCGTACCCGTACGCGCGGGCGACGATCCGGTGGCTCCCGCCGGGAGCGAGACCGTCTGGGACGACGGGCTGATCGCCAGGCGCATGCCCGCGACGGCCTCCGAGGCGGCCGTCACGCACGAGGCGGTCGCGATCGTGGAACCCCGCGGCAGAGCCGTACGACAGCCCGAGCCCCTGACCTACGAAGCACCCTTGCGATCACGGCTGGACGCGCTGCACGAGCTGGTGGGCCTGTCACGGACCCGGCTGGACAGCGACACGCTCGCCGAGGCGGGCCGGGTCCTGGACACGGCCGCCGAGCGCCGCAGGCTCTCCGGGGAGCACACCGTGATCGCCGTCGCGGGCGCCACCGGCAGCGGCAAGTCGACGCTCTTCAACGCGCTCGCCGGAGTGGCCATTTCGGAGACCGGCGTCCGCAGGCCGACCACCGCCGCGCCGATCGCGTGCAGTTGGAGCGACGGCGCCGGACCCCTCATCGACCGGCTCGGCATCCCGGGGAGGCTGCGCCGTCGCCCCGTACCGACCCCGGACGGCGAGGCACCGCTGAGCGGGCTCGTCCTGATCGACCTGCCCGACCACGACTCCGCGGCCGTACAACACCGGGAGGAGGTCGACCGCATCCTCGCGCTCGTCGACGCGGTCATCTGGGTCGTCGACCCCGAGAAGTACGCCGACGCGGTCCTCCACGAGCGCTATCTGCGGCCTCTCGCCGGACACGCCGAGATCATGTTCGTCGTTCTCAACCAGGTGGACCGGCTGCCCGGGGAGGCCGCCGACCATGTGCTCGACGATCTGCGCCGGCTGCTCGACGGCGACGGGATCGCCCTCGGGGAGTACGGAGAGCCGGGCGCGACCGTGCTCGCGCTGTCCGCGCTCACGGGCGAAGGCGTGGGCGAACTGCGCGAGGCGCTCGGGCAGTTCGTGGCGGAGCGCGGGGCCGCCGCGCGCCGCGTCGCCGCCGATGTGGACGGGGCCGCGGCCCGGCTGCGGCCCGTCTACGCGGCAGGTCAGCGCATGGGCCTGACCGAGGAGGCGCGCGAGGAGTTCGCCGAGCGGCTGGCGGACGCGGTGGGCGCGACCGCCGCGGGCGAGGCCGCCGAGCGCGCCTGGCTGCGCGACGCGGGTCGCGCGTGCGGTACGCCCTGGCTGCGGCTGTGGCGGTGGTGCAGGCATCGCAACGACCCCGCCACGGGACGGCTGTCCGTGCCCGCGTCCGCCGACGAGGAGGCGACCGCCCGGCAGCGCGTGGAGCAGGCCGTACGGACGGTGGCGGACCACGCCGCGAACGGGCTGCCCGCGCCCTGGGCCCAGGCGGTGCGCGAGGCCGCGGCGCGCGGCGCGCAGGAGTTGCCGGAGGCGCTGGACGAACTGGCGGCGCGGGTCGCCACGCCGCCGGAGCGACCGCCCCGGCCCGGCTGGTGGCCCGCCACCGTGCTCGCCCAGGCGTCGATGACGCTCTTCCAGGTCATCGGCACGCTGTGGTTGTTGGGGCAGGCCTTGGGGTTCATGTCGCCGAACCTGGGGGTGCCGGTGCTGCTGATGGCACTCGGTGTGGTCGGCGGCCCCGCCATCGAGTGGAGCTGCAGGACGGCCGCGCGCGCCCCGGCCCGGCGGTACGGGCTGGAGACGGAACGGCGCTTGCGGGACGCGGCTGCCGGGTGCGGGCGGGCCCGGGTACTGGATCCGGTGGCGGCGGAGCTGTTGCGGTACCGGGAGGTCCGGGAACAGTACGCGAAGGTCACGGGGGTGGGGGCGCGGGTGGGGTGAGCCGGTCCCGCCGCTGCATGAGCCTGTCCTGCCGCTGCACAGGGCAGCGGCGGAGGTCCTCGTTCGAGTGGGGGAGTTGTCCACAACCGGGCGGTAGCCCACAGCGCTCAGCGGACTCGGGCCGACGGAGGCAGTCTGATCACACGGCGATCGCGACGAGCGCGGTCGTCGTGGCGGCGGCGGTGTGCGCCAGGGCGTGACCGCCGCGACGGACGCAGCCGTACGGGACGGGCCCGTACGTGTTCTGGCCCGGCACGGGAGCCGGGGCGAGGGAGGGGTTGTGAACGAGACGATGGTGTGTGTGGTCGGCAACGTGGCCACGCAACCGGTGTATCTGGAGTCGGCGGCGGGGCCCACGGTGCGCTTCCGGCTGGCGGTGACGGCGCGTTATCTGGACCGGGGGAAGAACGTGTGGACCGACGGGCACACGAACTTCTTCACGGTGTGGGCCCGGCGCTCGCTCGCCACGAACGTCGCGGCGTCCGTGTCCGTAGGCGATCCGCTCGTCGTGCAGGGGCGGTTGAAGGTGCGCAGCGAGCAGCGCGAGGGGCAGGGCTGGTTGTCGGCGGACCTGGACGCGGCGGCGATCGGCCATGATCTGTCGCGCGGCACCTCCGCCTTCCGGCGGTCCTCCAGGCCCGAGGCACAGCCCGGGGCGGCGGCGCAGCCCGAGCCCACCTGGGAGACGACACCGGCAGGTCGGCAGGAGACGAGGGACGAGCCGCGGACATCGCGGGAACCTCAACCCGGCCTGGAACCAGTCGAAGTGACGTGACGTCAGCCACGATGAAGACTCGTTCGCCCTTCCTGTCCTCTCTGTCGGCTATGCGGGGTTGTGTAGGTCGAAGTGCGAAGAATCCCTGTGGATTTGTCGATAAGCACAGGTCGCAAACAGGGGGAGCGATAACGATTCCGAGTCGGATCGGCGATCCGACTATGTGATCGGGAGGTGGGGTGTGGGGCCTCCTTAGGATGCCGGACATAGCTCTCGGGGCTTCTGATTCTGCTGGCGGGACCGTGCCCCCCATGCCAACGGGTCCTGCTCGAAGGGGAATTCTGTGCTTTCTTCGCTTTCCGCGCCGTCCGTGCGCAGGCGTGGGGCTGCCCGCCTCGCCGACGCGACGCTGGTGTCCGGACTCGTCGCGGCGGGCCTGCTGGCCGCCGCGGGCGTGGCGGTCGCCGGCGGGACACCGCAGAGCGGGGGCGGCGCGACGGCGACCATCGGCGGCCTCAAGACCTACGGCACCGCGGTCATCCACGACGGGGACGCGAACGAGCAGGTCCCGGCAGGCCTGTTCGAGATGTCCGTCGACAACGGCGGCACCCTGCAGACCTACTGCATCGACCTCCACACCCCGACGCAGAAGGACGCCCGGTACCACGAGACGCCCTGGAGCGGTACGTCGCTGAGCGGCAACAAGAACGCGGGCAAGATCCGTTGGATCCTGCAGAACTCCTACCCGCAGGTGAACGATCTGGCGGAGCTGGCGGCCAAGGCCGGGGCCAAGGGGCTCACCGAGCAGGACGCGGCGGCCGGCACCCAGGTGGCGATCTGGCGCTACTCGGACGGCGCGGACGTGGACGCGGTCGACCCGCGGGCGGAGAAGCTCGCGGACTACCTGGAGGAGAACGCGCGCACCCTCGCGGAACCGGCCGCTTCCCTGACTCTCGACCCGCCCGCGGTCTCGGGTCACCCCGGTGAGCGGCTCGGTCCGGTCACGGTGCACACGAACGCGGACAGTGCCACGGTGAGGCCGCCGGCCGACGCCATGGCGAGCGGCGTGAAGATCGTCGACAAGCGCGGCAAGGCGGTCACGTCCGCGACCGACGGCAGCCGGATCTATGTCGAGGTGCCCAAGGAGGCGCAGGACGGCTGGGTCGACCTGTCCGTGCAGGCGTCGACCACCGTGCCGGTCGGGCGGGCCTTCGTCTCGGAGACCCGCAGCCAGACGCAGATACTCGCCGGGTCCAGCGAATCGACGGTCTCGGCCACGGCGACGGCGAACTGGGCCGTGGCGGGCGCGATACCCGCGCTGTCGGCCGTGCAGGACTGCGCCAAGAGCGCGGTGGACATCACCGCGGTGAACAAGGGCGACGAGCCGTTCACGTTCGCCCTGATGGGGGCCGAGCACACCATCGCGGCGGGCACGTCACAGACGGTGGCGATCCCGTTGCAGGAGGATCAGGCGTACGACTTCACGGTCAAGGGGCCGGGCGGCTACCAGAAGCGGTTCAAGGGTGTCCTCGACTGCAAGACCGAGGGGCGTACCGCCAACCTGACCACGCAGACGGTCAGCGAGCCCAGCCCGGCCACGGGGGGCGCCGCGGCGCCCACGGACACCAACCTCGCCGAGACGGGCACGTCGAGCGCGACCCCGTTCATCGCGGGCACGGCCATCGGCCTGGTGGTGATCGGCGGCGCCGCCCTCCTCCTGGTCCGCGCGAAGAAGACACCGAAGCGGGACTGAGCGGACGGCTTCGACCGTGGGGGCGCCCGACCGTGACGGCTGTGCTGCGGTTCGTGACGGTCGGGGGCCGGGTCGCACCCCGTGGGCCGGACTCGTTTTCGTCTTGGGGTGGCGGTCAGGCAAGATGGGATGTATCTGCCCACTGCCAGATTTCAAGCTGCCGGACGGTTTCTCTTGGCTGAGTTCATTTACACCATGCGCAAGGCGCGCAAGGCGCACGGCGACAAGGTGATTCTCGACGACGTCACCCTGAGCTTCTACCCGGGTGCGAAGATCGGCGTCGTCGGCCCGAACGGCGCCGGTAAGTCGACCGTCCTCAAGATCATGGCCGGTCTTGAGCAGCCGTCGAACGGTGACGCCTTCCTGACCCCCGGCTACAGCGTCGGCATCCTGCTCCAGGAGCCCCCGCTGAACGAGGAGAAGACCGTTCTGGAGAACGTCCAGGAGGGTGTCGCCGAGATCAAGGGCAAGCTCGACCGGTTCAACGAGATCGCCGAGCAGATGGCGGTCGAGTACACCGACGAGCTGATGGAGGAGATGGGCAAGCTCCAGGAGGACCTCGACCACGCCAACGCGTGGGACCTGGACTCCCAGTTGGAGCAGGCCATGGACGCCCTCGGCTGCCCGCCCGGCGACTGGCCCGTCACCACCCTCTCCGGCGGCGAGAAGCGCCGTGTCGCGCTGTGCAAGCTCCTGCTGGAGCAGCCCGACCTGCTGCTGCTCGACGAGCCCACCAACCACCTCGACGCCGAGTCCGTGAACTGGCTGGAGCAGCACCTGGCCAAGTACCCGGGCACCGTCGTCGCGGTCACCCACGACCGGTACTTCCTGGACAACGTCGCTGGCTGGATCTGCGAGGTGGACCGCGGTCGCCTCCACGGCTACGAGGGCAACTACTCCAAGTACCTCGAGACCAAGGCCGCCCGCCTCAAGGTCGAGGGCCAGAAGGACGCCAAGCGGCAGAAGCGCCTCAAGGACGAGCTGGAGTGGGTCCGCTCCAACGCCAAGGGGCGGCAGGCCAAGTCCAAGGCGCGACTGGCCCGTTACGAGGAGATGGCCGCCGAGGCCGACAAGATGCGGAAGCTGGACTTCGAGGAGATCCAGATCCCGCCGGGCCCGCGCCTGGGCAACATCGTGGTCGAGGTGGACCAGCTCAACAAGGCCTTCGGCGAGAAGGTCCTCGTGGACAACCTCAGCTTCACGCTGCCGCGCAACGGCATCGTCGGCGTCATCGGTCCGAACGGCGCGGGCAAGACCACGCTGTTCAAGATGATCCAGGGCCTGGAGCAGCCCGACACCGGTTCGATCAAGGTCGGCGAGACCGTCAAGATCTCGTACGTCGACCAGAGCCGCGAGAACATCGACCCGAAGAAGACGCTGTGGGAGGTCGTCTCCGACGGCCTGGACTACATCAACGTCGGCCACGTCGAGATGCCCTCGCGCGCGTACGTCTCCGCGTTCGGCTTCAAGGGCCCGGACCAGCAGAAGCCGGCCGGTGTCCTGTCCGGTGGTGAGCGCAACCGCCTCAACCTCGCGCTCACCCTGAAGCAGGGCGGCAACCTGCTGCTGCTCGACGAGCCGACCAACGACCTGGACGTCGAGACCCTGTCCTCGCTCGAGAACGCCCTCCTGGAGTTCCCGGGCTGCGCCGTCGTCGTCTCCCACGACCGGTGGTTCCTGGACCGCGTGGCCACGCACATCCTCGCCTACGAGGGCGAGTCCAAGTGGTTCTGGTTCGAGGGCAACTTCGAGTCGTACGAGAAGAACAAGGTCGAGCGGCTCGGCCCGGACGCCGCCCGCCCGCACCGTGCCTCCTACAAGAAGCTGACCCGGGGCTGATCTTGCGGCACATCTACCGCTGCCCGCTGCGCTGGGCGGACATGGACGCGTACGGGCACGTCAACAACGTCGTGTTCCTCCGCTATCTGGAGGAGGCCCGTATCGACTTCCTGTTCCGCCCGGACAAGGATTTCCAGCAGGGGTCCGTGGTGGCGCGCCATGAGATCGACTACAAGCGGCAGTTGGTCCACCGGCACGCGCCGGTGGACATCGAGCTGTGGGTCACGGAGATCAAGGCGGCGTCCTTCACGCTCGCCTACGAGGTCAAGGACCCGGACCAGGTCTATGTCCGGGCTTCGACGGTGATCGTGCCGTTCGACTTCGCGGCGCAGCGACCGCGCCGGATCACCGCGGAGGAACGCGAGTTCCTCCGGGAGTACACGGACGACAAGGAGGAGGCCGTCGTCGCATGACGGTGCTCCAGCTCACCGATGACCGGGAGGCGGCGGACCTGGCCGCCTTCCTGGCCCGGCTGATCCACTACGACCGCGGCGCCGCCGTACGCCTCCAGGCGACCGGCACGACGCTCGCGGTGTTCGGGCGACCGCCGTCGTTCGAGGTGCTCGCCATCCGTACGGTGCGGCTCGCCAAGCCCTACGAGGACGGGCTCGACACCCGGCTCGATGTGACCGTGTCGGCCGGTGAGCTGCTGGAGTCCCTGGACGAGGCGGCGGCCACGGCGGTCGTACCGACTGCCGTCACCGGGCCGCCGTGGGCCGGGGTCCTGCCCCCGCGCGGCGGCTGGCGGACGGTACCGCATCTGCCGTCGCCCGACGCGCTGCGGGCGGCCGTGGCCGCGGCGGTGGCCGAATTCCGGTCGCGGGCACGGGAGTTGGCGCCCGAGCGGCGGACGCGCCCCGTACTCGACCGGATCGGCCGGGAGATCTGGTCCCGCACGGTGGCCGACACGGGGCTTCCGGTGCGGGCCCTGCACGCCGCGCAGTCGCTGGGCTTCCTGCGCCCCGCCGCACCGGCATCGGCACCGGCATCCGGCGAGGAGCCGGTGGCGCTGTTCTCGTCGGGTGCGTGGCTTCGGCTGCGCACCCCGTACGGGTCGATCGCCGTACGGGGCAGCGGACTCGGCGCCCTGGACATCAGCGTCCGCTGACCCCCCGGTCGGCCCGGACAGGGCTCAGTCCGGCGCGTTCACCATCGCCTTGGCCGCGTACGTCAGGTAGTTCCACAGCGTCTGCTCGTGCTCCTCGGCGAGGCCGAGTTCGTCCATGGCGTCCCGCATGTGCTTCAGCCAGGCGTCGTGCGCGGCCTTGTTCACCGTGAACGGGACATGGCGCATGCGCAGTCGGGGATGGCCGCGCTTCTCGCCGTACGTCGTCGGGCCGCCCCAGTACTGGATCAGGAACAGCACGAGGCGCTCCTCGGCCGGACCCAGGTCCTCCTCCGGGTACATGGGCCGCAGGATCGGGTCCTCGGCGACTCCCTCGTAGAAACGGTGAACGAGTCGGCGGAAGGTCTCCTCCCCGCCGACAAGCTCGTAGAAGGTCTGCTCCTGAAGCGTGCCGCGCCGAATCTCTGTCACGTCATCCATGGTCTCAGACGCCGCGACGGAGGACTTCGGGCGGAGGACTTTCGGCTGAGGGGCTGAGGAGCTGAGGGACTGAGGGGCTCTGAGGGACTCGGGTCGCTCGGGCCGGGTCGCTCGGGTCGAGAGAGGGATTCAGCTCCGCGTCCGGTGCGAGTCGCTCGCGGTGCTCGTCCGCAGCACAGTGGAGACATGACCGCGCGCGCTCCCGACCACGACCTGGAGACCCTCGCCACATCCGCGCGGGCGCGCCTCGTCCAGGAGATCGACGCGAGCGGCGCCTGGGCCGCCGATCCCGTCTGGCGGGAGGCGTTCGCCGCGGTGCCGCGCCATCTCTTCGTACCCTCCTACTTCCTCCCCGACCCGGCGGGCGGCTACGAGCGCCGCTGGGGCGACGACCCCGATCCGCGGCGCCGGGAGGAGTGGCTGCGCGGCGCGTACGACGACACCCCGCTGGCCACCCGGGTACGCGACGGCGAGCTGCTCTCCTCCAGCAGCCAGCCCTCCCTGATGGCCATGATGCTGACCGAGCTGCGGGTCGAGGACGGGAACGCCGTGCTGGAGATCGGTGCCGGTACCGGGTACAACGCGGCCCTGCTCGCCCACCGCCTCGGCGACGACCTGGTCACCACCGTCGATCTCGACCCGGAGATCACCGAGTCCGGCCGGCAGCATCTGAGGGCCGCGGGGTACCACCCGGCCGTGGTCACGGGCGACGGGGCGCGCGGGGTACCGGCCCGCGCGCCGTACGACCGGATCATCGCGACGTGCGCGCTGCGGACGATCCCCGGGGCGTGGCCTGCCCAGTGCCGTCCGGGCGCGCGCATCCTCGCGCCCTGCGCGACCGGGCTGATCGCCCTGCGGGTACGGGACGCGAGGCGGGCCGAGGGCCGCTTCCTGCCCACGCCCGCCTACTTCGTACCGCTGCGCGGCTCCGCCCGGCCCGAGCCGCCGTCTCTCGGCGGGCTGCCGCGCCGGGCCCGGAACAACGACCTCTTCCGGTTCCTGCTGGAGCTGACGGCGGGCGGCCTCGACCCGTACGACGCGTACACGCTGTGGGAGCGCGAGGGGCGGCCCGCCCGCGAGCGGTACGGGATCACGGTCAGAGGCGAGGAGTCCCGGGCATGGCTGGACACCCCGCAGGGGCCGTACGTCTGGCCCCTGCCGTGACGCGGCCCCCTGCGGTGATCGCCCGTCCCGCCCTCAGTCCCGGCGGATCGTGATCGTCGTCCACGCGCCCACGTGCACCTGGTCCCCGTCGTGGAGGGGCACCGGCACGAAGGGCTGGATGGGCTCCTCGGCGCCGTTGACCGTCGTCCCGTTCGTGGAGTTCTGGTCGACGACCGCCCAGGTGCCGTCCGGCTGCTGGACCAGGACCGCGTGCTGGTGCGAGACGCCCGGGTCCTCCGGCGGCACCGACAGGTCGATGTCGGGGGTGTCGCCGGTGGAGTGGCGGCGGCGGCCGATGGTGATCTGCTGGCCGGTGAGCGCGCGCTGCTGCTCCGGGGAGTACGCCGGCAGGTTCAGGCCCGCGGCCTCGGGGCCGGAGCGCTGCATCATCGCCATGAAGTACTCACGGTCCGGGCCGACGGTCGCGGTCCACGTCGCCGGCTGTCCCTCGTGGGGGCGGGGCGGGGTGTGGCCGGAGGCGGGCTGCGCGGCGCCGAAGCCGCCGCCGTGCTGACCGCCACCGGAACCGCCGCCGGGCGCCTCGGTCGCCGGGGACGAGGGCGGGGAGATCACCCAGTCGTCGTCACCGCCGCCGAAGGACGGGCCCTCCGGCTGCTGCGGAGCGGCGGGCGGGAAGCCCTGGACCTGCGGCGGGGGAGGCGGACCGGGCCGCTGGAACGAGGGAGCGGGCGGCGGGCCGCCCTGCTGGAAGGCCTGGGGAGCCGCGGGTGCGCCGTTCTGGGGGGCGCCGGGACCGCCACCGGGACCGCCGGGGCCACCACCGGGGCCACCGTGACCACCGTGACCACCGGGGCCGCCGGGGTTGCCCGGACCACCAGGACCCCCCGGACCACCAGGACCCCCCGGACCGCCCGGACCGCCCGGCGTGGGCCCAGGCGGCGGCGGAACCGGTCGCGAAGGGTCGGAGCCGAACGCGGGCGGGCGCGGGGCGTTCCCGCCGAAGGGCGCGGGTCCGGACGGCTCGCCGCCGAACGACGGGCCGGGCGGGATCGGTTCGGCGGGACGGTTCACCTGCGAGGGCCGCGACCCCTGGTAGTCGTACCCCTCATGGCCGGGCCCCGGCCCACCGCCCTGCGCGAAGCGCGCCGCAGGGTTCGGGGCCGACGGGCGCGGTGCCGCCGGGGTGTACGAGGTCGCCTTGTTGGTCAGGAAGTTCCACCGGCACTCCTCGCAGAACGGCGCGCCGCCCTCACGGGGCGTGCGGCACTGCGGGCACAGCTCCGGCTCGCGGCCCGGCGCACCGGGCATCGGCGGCCGTCCCGCGCCCTGCCCCGGCACACCCGGCGGGGGCGAACCCGGCGCCGGGTAGCCGTAACCCGCGCCGGGCGGCGGCGGTGGCGGGGGTGGGGGCACGGCACCGGCCATACGGTGACCACAGACCTCGCACCAGTCGTCGGAACCCGACTGGTGTCCGTTCGGGCAGGTCGGCATGTCGGCGCTTCCCCCTCTCCTTCGTCCGGTCCTCGGGACCGGCGTGGTTCTCCGGCCCCTGAGGGCCGGGCTCGTCGCTCTCGGGTCTTGCTACGTCACTTCTTCACGCGAACAGTCTTGGTGGACCGGGTCTCGAGAGTCATCTCGTCGGCCTCCGCGACCTTCGCTTTCAGTCGCACAGTACCTGTCGCGACATCGACCACGTCCACCACCTTCGCAAGCAGTTTCGCAGTATCCGCGTTCCCCGAAGCGTCGGCGAGCTGAACGGCCCGTCCCAGCTTGGCCGTTGCGCCGTCGAAGTCACCCGCTTTGCGCAGGTCCAGCCCCTGTTGGATGACTTGTGCCAGTTCGGCCTGGCCTGTGTAGTGGGCGACCTGGGGGTTGAGCGACGTGGACGCCGACATGTCGTCCGTCCACACCGCCCGTACGAGTCCGGGGGCGCCGAGGCTGTGGGCGCCGCCGTCCCCGCCCTGCGGGATCACCAGCGAGACACGGGCCGCGAGCATCTCCTGGCCTATGCCGGCCGGGGGGACCTGGACGCACACGTGGTAGTCGCGGGACTCGTCGCCCCAGGAGCCGGTCGGGTAGTCCCCGGCGCGCGGGCTCGCGTCGACCCGGCGGCCGGTCAACTCCTCGACCGTGGGCGCCACTTGCTTGACGAACTTGATCTCCGTCCCGACGGGCGTCCACAGCCGCAGCGCGACGTCCGCGACCTCCTTGCCCATGGCCGTCTCCATCATCTGCGTGAAGTCGGCGGCCAGGGCGGCCGGGTCGGCGACGATGTCGGCGGTGCCGAGCAGCGCGGAGGCGATGGCCGTGACCTCCTTGACCTCCCAGTCGGTGCCCACGCCCCGCGCGTCACAGGTGAACCGGCCGGCGCAGGCGTCCAGTGCGGCCTTCAGATCCTCGGGCGACTCGTGTTCGTTGCGGCCGTCGGTGAGCAGGATGCCGTGCCGGATGGGGACGTCCACCGAGGACAGCAGCCGGTCGGCCAGCCGCAGCCAGGTGCCGATCGCCGTGCCGCCGCCCGCGCTGAGCTTGCGCAGCGCCGTCTTGGCATGCCCGCGGGTGGTCGCGTCGGCGACGGCGAGCCGGCCGCCGCCCGGGTAGACCTCCGTGGCCACATGCGTGCCGCCGACCACCGCGAAGTGCACACCGTCGCGCAGGGTGTCGATGGCGGCGGCCGTCGCGTCGCGAGCGTTGCGCATCTTGACCGGCGGGTAGTCCATCGACCCGGAGCAGTCGACCATGATCGCCACGGCGGCGGCCGGGCCCTGCCCCGGTGAGTAGAGGTGGGGTGCCGTGATCGCGCTGCCGATCGTGCCGCCGCCGGTCGCCGTCACCGTCACGATGGCGTTGACCTCGCTGCCGCCCTCCGGCAGGTACTCGTTCTGGTAGACGTCGACCGAGAACTGCGGCACGTCGGACTTCGAGAAATTGGCCATGGCTTCTGTGATCCCCCTCGGACCCCGGCGCTGCGGGGGTGACGACTGGTTGCGGGCCGGTCCCCCGCGGTCCGGGGCCCGACCCCCGTCGGCCGCCGGACCGTCCAGGGACGCTCCTCAGGCGGATCCTGCCCCCGGCGGCGGCGCCGGGAACGGAAGGACCGCCACTGTTACGTTGTCGTGGCCCCCGCCGTCCAGCGCGTGGCCCACCAGGACCTGGGCGCTGTGCAGGGGGCGCCGGTCGGCGTCGAGCGGCAGGACCTCGGCCATCTCCTCGGCGGCTTCCGCGTAGTTCCACAGCCCGTCGGTGCACACCACCACCACACCCGGCCCGTCCGGTTTGAACGAGGCCGTGTGCGGCTCCAGTTCGTAGGCGTCCGCGCCGAGCCAGCCCGTGATCGCGTGGGCGCGCTCGTCGGCGTAGGCCTCGGCCTCGGTCATCAGGCCCGCGGCGACCATCTGCGCGGCCCATGAGTCGTCCTCGGTGAGCCGGGCCGGGGGCGCGGCGCGGTCCACCGGCACCCAGTAGGCGCGGCTGTCGCCGACCCAGCCGATGATCAGCAGCCGGTCGGTGACGACGGCGCCGACGAGGGTGCAGGCGGGCGAGTTCTGATGCGGGGCGTGCTCCTGGGCCGTGTCCGGCTCGGCGGCCAGCGCGTTGACGGCCTGCGCGGCGGCCACGATCGCCTCGTGCATGGCTTGTTGGGGGTGGATGCCCGTCGGCAGGGCCTCCCGCAGCGTGCGGCCCGCCGCGCGGGACGCGGCGAGGGAGGCGTCGTCGGGCCGCGTCGCCGAGGAGACGCCGTCGCAGACGATCGCGACGACGGCGGGCGAGCCGTCGGGCAGCCGGGCCTCGGAGACCGTGAACGCGTCCTCGTTGCGATGGTGGCGCAGGCCTCGGTCGCTGACCGCGGCGACCGCCGTCAACTCCTCTTCCATGTGGTCGCGTTCGCGGGGCTGGGCGTGGCCGCAGTTCTCGCAGTAGCCGTCGTCGTCCACCGTGCCCGCGCGGCAGGCCACGCACGTCTTCGAACCGGCGGCGGGCGTCGGCGGTACGAGCGTGCGCGGGTCGACGGGCGCGTCCGCGCCCACGGCGGCGGGCGCCGGGGGTTCGGGGGAGGCCAGGTGGTAGTCCTCGGACTCCTTGGGGCCGCTCGACGGCGGGGCGGCGGCGGGCCGGTCCATCGAGGCCGCCTGCTCGGGGAGGTGCCCCGAGGAGCCGTTCACGGCCGACGCCGGGGCGCATTGCGGCGGGGCGGGCACCGCCGACAGGTCGTACCCACAGGCGCCGCAGAAGCGGTCACCCGACTCGACGGGCTCCTCGCAACTGGGGCACCTCGAAAGGGCCGTCCGCTGGGACATCTGCGACATCGATCACACCCACGTTCGGGGGCGGTAACGGTTGGCACGTTCCACCAGGTCGATCCTCTCCTCGCCGCCCTGCGCGAGCCTGGCCAGCGTCCGATAGGAGCGCTCCAGGCCGAAGCGAAGGCCGCGTTCGTCCAGTTCGCTGCCGAGCAGCACCGGTCCGCCCGGCGTGGGCGGCACGGCACTCCGGTTTCCGGAGAGTATCCAGTCCAGCGCGCAGCCGAGGACCTCTGTGGACAACTGCTCGCGGCGCACGGCGTCCAGGCCGTACGCCTCCAGCGCCTGGACCTGTCCCGCGGCGGCGACGAGGTCGTCCAGGAAGGCCGGGTCCTGGCCCTGGCCGTGGCTCTGGCCCTGTTCGTGATCCTGACCCGTACGTTCGCGCAGGCGCGCCCGTACGGCGGCGACGCGGGCCGCGGTGTAGTGGATGGACGCCTCCGGCACCGACTCCAGGGTGCGGACGGCGCCCTGCCGGTCCCCGGCGGCGAGTTGCACCCGGGCCAGGCCGAACGCCGCGCTGACATAGCTGGGGTCGGTCGTCCAGACCAGGCGGTAGTACTCGGCCGCGTTGTCGAGCTGGCCGAGGACCTCCGCGCACAGGCCGAGGGCCAGCTTGGGCGCGGGCTCTCCGGGGAACGCGTCGTAGATCGCGTCGAAGGAGAGTGCGGCCGACGCGTGGTCGCCCGTGACGAGCGCGGTGATGCCGCGGTACCACACCACCCGCCAGTCGTCGGTGTGGTCCGCCTCCAGGGCGGCGAGGGTCCGGCCCGCCCCGGCCGCGTCGCCCATGTCCAGCCGGGCCCGCAGCTCGCGCAGCCGCAGCTCCAGCGAGGGGGCGGGCGCGGCACCCAGCGCGGCGATCAGCTCCGCGGGCGCGGAGGCCATGAGACCGGCGAGGAAGCCCGCGTTGGGGTCGCCGGGGTCGACACGGGGGACTGGCAGGGCGAGCGCGGCGGCAGCGGTGTCCAGCGGCCTGACCAGACCGTTCGCAGGAGAACCACCCGAACCACCTGGCCCCGCACTCGCGCCACCCGGTGCCGCCGGAAGCGCGGCACGGCGGCGCTGCGGGACCACCCGTGCCCCCAGCCGCGACACGTCCCCCTCCAGCGGTACGAACAACTCCGTGTCCGTGACCTTGAGTTCGGGACCGAAGAGCGTCGACAGCGCGGGGCGCGGGCGGCCCGTCTGGACGGCGACGACCTCCCGCAGCACCCCGGTCAACTGCTCCGCCATCTCCTGCGCGGAGGCGAACCGGCGGGCCGCGTCCGGGTCCGTGGCGCGGACCAGCAGCCGGTAGAAGGACTCGTAGCGGCGGAAGACCTCGATGGTGTCCGGGTCGGGCAGGGAGTCCACGAAGACGTTCGTATAGCCCTGGAAGTCGAACGTGAGCACGGCGAGGGTGCGCGCGACCGTGTAGAGGTCGCTCGCCACCGACGGACCGGCCTCCGCGACCTCGGGCGCCTGGTACCCGACCGTGCCGTAGATGGCCGACTCGTCGTCGTCCATCCTGCGCACCGCGCCCATGTCGATCAGCTTGAGCTGGTCCTCGGTCTGGATCGCGTTGTCGACCTTGAAGTCGCAGTACAGGAGGTTGCGGCTGTGCAGATGGCCGAGGGCCTCCAGCGCCTCGACGCCGTACGCGCACGCCTGCTCCACCGGCAGCGGATCGCGCCTCCCGTCCGGCGTGCGACGGGAGTTGGCGATCTCCTTGAGCGACTTGCCGCCGATGTACTCCATGACGATGTAGCCGTCGAGCGAGCCGGTGTTCTGGTCGAGGTGCTCCACGAAGTTGTAGATGCGCACGATGTTGGAGTGCTCGATCTCGGCGAGGAAGCGCCGTTCGGAGATCGCTGCGGCCATCGCGTCCTGGTCGCCGGTGTCCAGCAGGCCCTTGAGGACCACCCAGCGGTCGGCGACCGCCCGGTCCACGGCCAGGTAGATCCAGCCGAGCCCGCCGTGCGCGAGGCAGCCCACGACCTCGTACTGGCCGTGCACGACGTCCCCGGGGTTCAGCTTCGGCATGAACGAGTACGGGTGGCCGCACTTCGTGCAGAACCCCTCCGTGCGCCCCGCGCGCTCGCCGCGCGAACGCCCCACCGGGGCCCCGCAGTCGGCGCGCGAGCAGAACCGCTTGCGCTCGGGCACCTCGGGGTTCTCCAGCACCATCGCGCGCGGGTCGGGCCGGGGCACGTCCGGGACGCGCACCAGGCCGAGGCCCAGCCGGCTGCGCGCCGAGCCCGTGGACGCCGTGCCCGAACTGCGCACCGACACCGAGCGGCCGGTGGTCCGGCCGGTCAGCCGGCCCGACACCGAGCGCCGGGACCGGGACGAGCGTGACGACGTCCGGGAGCTGGCCCGCGAGCCGCTGCTCGCCGAACCGCGCGAACCCTTGCCGCTCACGGTGATCCCCGTGGCCGGCGAGCCGACCATCCCGGTCGTGGAGACGACCGGCGCCAGACCGCAGGTGTCGCAGTACAGTTCGCCGCCGCCGACGTCCTCGTAACGTCCCTCACAGCCCGGCCGCTGACAGTTCTTCCCCGCCTGGCTCATCGCTCCCCCCTCCGGTCGGCCGGTGCGCCCCGCTCGGGCACCCGCGGCCCGAGCTGCTCGGCGGCTGCCTGCTGATAGCGCAGGACCGCCTGTTCGGCGACCCTCAGGTCGCAGGGCGCGCTCCACAGCATCCGCCGCGCCACGTCGTACCGCTCGACCAGCAGCGGGTCCTCCGCCAGACCGTGCCGGGCGATCTTCGCCTTGTACGCGTCCAGTCGGCCGCGCAGCTCGGCGCGGACCGCGAGCGGCGCGGTGACCGCCGTCAACGACTCGCGGGCGCGCAGCAGTTCGTCCTCCGCCTTCTGCTCCAGGGACTCCAGCAGCGGCGAGAGGCGGTGCCACTGGGCCTGTCGGCGGTACTCCGCGGCCGTCGCCAACTGCTCCTGGAGCACGGTCGGCGGGCCGCTGACCGCGGGTACCTCGGAGGCGGCGATCTTCGCGAGGACCTCGCCCCGCGCGCTGCGCGCCTCCGCCAGCGTGCGGTCCGCGCGGCTGAGCACGTCACGCAGCCGCACCAGTCGCGCCTCGGCATCCTGACGTACCGTCAGGACGGCCTCGATCTCCCGGCGTACGTCCTCCAGGGCGCGCGCCTCGCGGTCGTAGACCGTCGTGTCCGGACGGCCGCCGCCGGGTGCCGAACTCCCTTGCGCGGGCGCCCAGTACGCCAGCGGATCGCTGACCACCTGCTCCCGCAGACCGGTCAGCGTGCGCGTGATCCGTTCCAGGTCGTCGCCCGCCGGATGCTCGCCGGGGCGTACGCCCACCGAGTGCGCGAGGGCGCGCGTGCGCTGCAACTCGGCGGCCAGCAGGTCGATTCGCGCGGGCAGCGCCGACCACACCGCGTCGGCGGCGACGACCATGTCGAGCGAGGACGCGTACAACTCGTTCATGCGCTCGACGAGTTCGGCCAGGGTGAACTGCTCGCTGAGCTTGGCGTTGCTCGCGAGCGTCGGCGCGTTCGCCGTCGCCACGGCACCGCCCGACACGGTGACGCAGGGGCCGCGCAGCAGTTCGGTCAGCTCGGCCAGGTCCTCGCGGCTGGACCAGCGCCGCCGGGAGCGGATCTCGCGCGCGGTGCGCAGCGTGGCCGTATAGGCGTCGAAGTACGTCCACAGCAGGGTGATCGACGCCTCCGCGGAGGTCCAGCGCTCCCGGGTGAGGCCGGTCAGCTCGGCGCCTTCGAGGAGTCTGCGGCCCGCGTGGTCCTGGAGGGCGAGGAGCGAGGTCTCTATGGCCTCGTGCTCCGCGCCGAGCCGCGCCAGCGCACGGTCCACCTCGTCCCGGTCCAGTACCGGCCCGGTGGGTCCCGTGACGCCCATCGATCACCTCTCGCTCTCGTCGTGCCCTGGGCGCGTGTCCGGTGCGCCGGGGTAACTCTCCAGTGGCTTCGGGCCGTTGCCCCGTCAGGAGGACGGCGGTCGGGACGACGCCGAGTCGGTGCCCAGCGTCTGGGACAGCCACTTCTGGTACGAGGCCTCCCAGCCGATCCTGCCCTTGCTCTTGCGGTAGTCCACGAGGACCTGGTTGACCCGGCGTACCAGATCCTCCGCGTGCTTGTTCATCGCCACGCCGTAGTACTCGGTCGTGAAGGGCTTCCCCTTGAGTTCGACGGTCGGGTCCTGGGCCGCCTGGCTCGCGGCGAGCGCGCCGTCGGTGACGATGGCGTCCACCTCGCCGAGCTGGAGCTTGACCAGGCAGTCGAGTTGGTTGGGGACGGTGGTGGAGATGTCGGCGGAGGACGGCAGCCGACCGCCGCTCGCCTTGTCCTCGGTCAGCAGGGCCTCGGCGGTCGAACCCGCCGCCGAGCAGATCCTCTTGCCCGCGAGAGACGCGTTGTAGCCCGTGACACCAGGGGTGTCGGACGTCTTCGGGGCCAGGATCTGCTGACCGGTCGTGAAGTACGGGTCGGAGAAGGCGACGTCCTTCAGGCGGTCGCAGTTGATGGTCATCGTGCGCACCACCATGTCCACCTGACCGCTCTGGATCGCCGGGATGCGCTGGTTGGTGGGGATGGCGTGGAAGCGGACCGCCTTCGGGTCGCCGAGGATCTGCCGCGCGATCTCATGGGCGAGGTCGATGTCGAAGCCCTCCAGATCACCGCCCTCGGCGTTGGGGTCGCGATAGCCCCAGCGGTAGCTGTTCTGGTCGACGCCCACCGAGAGATAGCCGCGCTTCTTGATGGCCGTGACCGAGGGACCGCTCTCGTCGCCGGACGGGGCGGGGCTCAGCTTCTCGGGGTGGTCGCCGCAGGAGTCGGCCGTCGCCTGGGTCGCCTCGGCGATGCCCGGACCGCCGGTCTGCGGGGCACCGTCCCCGCGCGTGCCGAGCGGCGGCAGCAGCAGGACGAAGGCCAGGGCGAGAGCGCACGCCGCGAGCATCGTCCCGACACCGCCCCAGCCCCTCAGACTCGCCCGCAGACGCCGTGTGTTCATCGCCGCTCCCCCTCTCACCGGTACTCCGACAGCCTGCGCCCGATGCCCAGCACCGCGCCGGACGCGCCCAGCACCGCGAGGACCGCCGCGCCGACCGGGAGCCCGGTCATCGCGTCCCGTCCGTCGCCCGCCGCCTGCTGGAACTGGCTCTCCTCGTGGGCCAGCGCCTTCGCCAGACTCCTGTCCACGGCGTCGAAGCGCTCGCCCGTCGGATGGTCGTCCTCGGAGCCGATGATCTTCTTCAGCGCCGCCTGGTAGTCGCCCTCGTCGTCGGCGGTCCGCGCCTCCTGGTGGCGCTGCTGCCACAGCTTCACGGCCGTCCTGGCATCCTTCACCGGCTGCTCACCCGCCCGGTCGTCGGCGAGGGACTCGGCCTCGGCCAGGCCCGTGATCAGCGTCTTCATGTCCTGCTTGAACGCGTAGTCGTAGGCGTCGACGGTCGACCCGTCGGGCAGCTTCTTGGTCTCGGCGCCCCGGCTGACCAGCGTGAGGTTCTCGTTGCCGCGCGCGTTCAGGGACGCGATGCGCGCGTCGTGCAGCACGTTCAGCGAGCGGACCGCGTGGTCGTAGGAGGAGTCGAGCCCCGCGCGGGCGACACTGTGCCCCACGACCAGCCACAGCAGGACGATCGCCGAGGCGGTGGTGGCCGCGACCAGGCCGTGGTTGAGCACCCGGTTCGTGCGCCGGTAGTGCCGCCGCTGCGCCCAGCCCAGCGCGCCCAGCGCGACCACACCGAGGGCGAGGGCGAACCAGGGGTACGGCGTCGCGTCCCCGTAGTCGGCGCGCAGCCGCTGGTTCTCCTTGGTGTACAGGTCCTGCGCGGCCGGGAGCATCTCCCGCTGCATCTTCTCGTTCGCCGCCCGCAGATACGCGCCGCCCACCGGATACCCCTGCCGGTTGTTGGCGCGCGCCCGCTCGATGAGGCCCTTGTACTCCGGCAGCAGCTTGTTGAGCTGGGCGATGGTCTTCGCGGAGGGGGAGCCGGGCTCGGTGCTGGCCGCCGCCGTGACCAGACCCGCCGCAGCGTTCTCGATGTCCTTCTCGTACCGCCGGGTGGTCGAGGGCGGCTCCTGGCCGCCCGACAGGAAGCCGCTCGCGGCGGCCGTGTTGGCGTCGGCGAGCGAGCGGTAGATGTCGGCGGCGCCCGCGCTGAGCGGCTGGCTGCGGTGCAGTACGTCGTCCGCGGCGCTGGAGCGGTCGGACATCTGCCAGGCGGTGACCGCCCCGAACGCGAGGACCAGAAGGGCGAGTACGGCGCCGATGGCGCGCAGTCGGCCGGGCTCGGTGACGGCGGCGGCCCGCAGCCGGTCGACACCCTCCGCGAAGGCCGTACGGCGCGGCGCGGCGGGCGGCGGCGGTGCCTGCGGCGCCGGGGACGCCTGCGTCACGGGCCCCCTGGACTGCGGCGGCACCGCGGGCATCGTGGGCGACGCCGATGGCGCGCCGCCCTGCTGCCAGTGAGTCACGTGACCTCCCCCGTGGTCATGCGTCGGTCGTCTCCGCCCGGTGCGGGGAGCGGGCGCGGGTGCACGGCGGCCAGTATTCCCCTCCGCGTCGGTATCCGCACCGGCCTTCACACGATCTTGTACCGGATCACCGCGCGCCGACGGATGCCGACCTCCGCACGCCCTGTCGCACCCTTCCCTCTTATGAATACGTCATGCACTCCATGTCGGTTCCCCGGTTCCCTCCTAGGAGTTACGCACGTATCAGCGCACGTATCAGCGCACGTATCGCGCACGCATCACGCGCGCTCGTAGTACGCCCGCACGCGCGCGTGCGCTTCCCGCGGCGCCCGCTGGTGGTCGAGGCCGAGCAGGGCCGCGCCGAGGACCGGGCGGGCCGCCACCACCTGAGGCAGCGCCCTGGGCGCGCGGTCCGCCAGCACCTCCCGTATCCGGTCGTCGAGTCGGGGATGGCGGGCGGCCAGGACGCTGCCGCCGAGCAGGACGGGGGTCTCCTGTGCGAGCAGGTCGAGACGGGTCAGCGCGACCGTGGCCATGGCGACGATCTCCTCGGCGAGCCGGTCGACGATCGCGCGGGCGACCGGGTCGCCGTCCTGGGCCGTCGCGAACAGCACCGGGGTCAGCTCATGGCGCCGCCCGTACGCGATGTGCTCCAGGTGGAGCGCCTCGATCAGCGCGTACATGGAGTCAAGACCGAAGTGCGCGGGCAGGGTGCGTGCCAGGGCGGTGGGACCGCCCCGGCCGTCCTCCGCGCGCGCCGCCCACCACAGCGCCTCCTCCGCGAGCGCCCAACCGCCGCCCCAGTCACCGGAGATTCTGCCGATCGCGGGGAAGCGGGCGGTGCGCCCGTCGGGGCGCATCCCGACGCAGTTGATGCCCGCGCCGCACACGACCGCCACTCCGCGCGGCTCGGCCACGCCCGCGCGCAGGACGGCGAACGTGTCGTTGCGCACCTCCACCGTCGCGGCCCACGCGCGCGCGTGCAGCGCCTGGCCCAACTGCTCCTCCTCCACCGGGAGATCGGCGTTGGCGAGACAGGCCGAGACATGGCCGACCGAGGTGACCGACGCCTTCGCGAAGGCCTCGTCGACCACCTCGGCCAAGGCGTCCACGGCCGCCCGCACACCCACGACCGGCGGTCGGAACCCCCCGCCCCGTGCGGTGGCGAGGACGTCGCCGTCGGCGGTCACGACGGCGACGTCGGTCTTGCTGTTGCCCGCGTCGATGGCGAGGACGCTCGTGCTCAGGCCCACGCGAGATGCTCCCGGTTGTGCGCGATCAACTGGTCGGTGAGGGTGTCGGCGTACGCGTACTGCCCGACGAGGGGGTGGGCGAGCAGCGCCCGGAACACCCGGTCGCGGCCCCCGCGCAGCGCGGCGTCGAGAGCGAGGTCCTCGTACGTGGTCACGCTCGCCATCAGCCCCGCGTACAGCGGGTCCACCGGGGCCACGGGCAGGGGCGCGGCACCCTGCGGGCCGACGGCCGCCTGGACCTCGATCACCGCGTCGTCCGGCAGGAAGGGCAGCGTGCCCCGGTTGTACGCGTTCACCACCTGGTACGGGGAGCCCCCGCCGCCCAGCAGCGCGGCGGCGAGGTCGACGGCCGCCTCGGAGTAGAAGGCGCCGCCCCGCTTGGCCAGCAGCGCGGGCTTCTCGTCCAGCGACGGGTCGCCGTACATCTCCAGCAACTCCCGTTCCATGGCCGCCACTTCGGCTGCACGGGACGGCTTGGTGCGCATCTCCCGCACCACCTCGTCGTGGGTGTAGTAGTAGCGCAGGTAGTAGGAGGGGACCACGCCCAGCCGGTCCAGGAGGGCGGGCGGCAGGCGCAGATCGGCGGCTATCGCGGCGCCGTGCTCCGCGAGCAGTGCGGGCAGGACGTTCTCGCCCTCGGGGCCGCCCAGACGCACACCTGTCTCCCAGGTGAGGTGGTTGAGGCCCACATGGTCGAGATGGACCTCGGCGGGCGCGACACCGAGCCGGGCGGCGAACTTCCGCTGCAGGCCGATGGCCACGTTGCACAGGCCGACGGCGCGGTGGCCCTCCTGGAGCAGGGCGCGGGTGACGATCCCGACCGGGTTGGTGAAGTCGATGATCCAGGCCTTCGGGTTGGTCCGGCGGACCCGTTCGGCGATGTCGAGAACCACCGGCACGGTGCGCAGCGCCTTGGCCAGACCGCCCGCGCCCGTCGTCTCCTGGCCGACGCAGCCGCACTCCAGCGGCCAGGTCTCGTCCTGCTCGCGCGCGGCCTGCCCGCCGACGCGCAGTTGGAGCAGGACGGCGTCCGCGTCCGCCACGCCCGCGTCCAGGTCGGAGGTGGTGACGACCCGGCCGCCGTGCCCCTGCTTGGCGAAGATGCGCCGCGCCAACCCGCCCACCAGCTCAAGCCGTTCGGCCGCGGGGTCGACGAGGACCAGCTCCTCGACGGGCAGGGTGTCCCGCAACCGGGCGAATCCGTCGACGAGTTCGGGCGTATAGGTCGACCCTCCGCCGACCACGGTGAGTTTCATCAGTCGCTACCCCTTTACTCCGGTGAGAGTGACCCCCCGTACGAACGCCTTCTGGGCGAAGAAGAACACGAGGATCACGGGGGCCATGACCAGGACGGTCGCGGCCATGGTGAGGTTCCAGTCGGTGTGGTGCGCGCCCTTGAACGACTCCAGGCCGTAACTGAGCGTCCAGGCGCCTGGGTTCTCCGACGCGTAGATCTGCGGGCCGAAGTAGTCGTTCCAGGCGGTGAAGAACTGGAAGATCGCGACGGCCGCGATGCCCGGCCGGGCCATCGGCAGGACGACCCGGAGGAGCGTTCGCAGCTCCCCGCAGCCGTCGACCCGCGCCGCGTCCAGGTACTCGTCGGGGATGGTCAGCAGGAACTGCCGCAGCAGGAAGACGGAGAACGCGTCGCCGAACGCCATCGGGACGATCAGCGGCCACAGCGTGCCCGACAGGTCCAGTTGCTTCGCCCAGAACAGATACATCGGGATGATGACGACCTGCGGGGGCAGCATCATCATCGAGATGACCAGCATCAGGCACAGACTCCGGCCCCGGAAGCGGAACTTGGCGAGGGCGTAGGCGACCGGGACCGAGGAGACGACGGTCAGGACGGTGCCCGCGCTCGCGTAGACCAGGGTGTTCTTCCACCAGGTGAGGAAGCCTGGCGTGTCGAACACCTTGCGGTAGTTGCCCCACTCCCAGGTGTGCGGGACGAGATCGCGGCTGAGCGCCTGGGCGTCGCTCATCAGCGAGGTCAGGAACACGAACACGAAGGGCAGCGTGAAGAAGAGGGCGGCGGCCACGCCGAGCGAGTGGACCGCGATCCACTCCAGAACGGCCCTGCGGCGGGCGGTGCGTTCACCGGGCGCGACGGGCGCGCTCGGGGTCACCGGCCGGTCGAGTACGTCGGTCACGGCCGGTCACCCGCCAGGTCGAGACCGCCGCCGCGCCGCATCAGCACCGCGGTGAACAGCATCGACAGCGCGAAGAGCACGAGGGCGACCACACAGGCGGCGCCGTAGTCGAAGCGCTGGAAGCCCAGGTTGTAGACGAGTTGGGGCAGCGTGAGCGTGGACCGGTCGGGGTAGCCGGGCTCGAACCGCGTCCCCGCGCCCTGGATGACCCCCGAGGCGACCTTCCCCGCGATCAGCGGCTGGGTGTAGCACTGCATGGTCTGGATCACCCCGGTGACCACCGCGAACAGCACGATCGGCGCGATGTTCGGCAGGGTGACGTAGCGGAAGCGCTGCCACGCCGACGCGCCGTCCAACTCGGCTGCCTCGTACTGCTCTTGCGGTACGTCCAGCAGCGCGGCCATGAAGAGGACCATCAGGTCGCCGACGCCCCACAGTGCGAGCAGGGTGAGGGCGGGCTTGGACCAGGCGGGGTCGCTGAACCACCCGGGAGCGGGGAGACCGGCCCGTTCGAGGAGTGAATCGACCGGCCCCGTACCGGGGTTGAGGAGGAAGGCGAAGGCCATCGTCGCGGCCACGGGCGGGGCGAGGTAGGGGAGATAGAAGAGGGTGCGGAAGACACCCGTGCCCGTCTTGATCTTCGTGACCAGCAGTCCGACGCCGAGCCCGAAGACGACCCGCAGGCTCACGGTCACGAGGCCCAGCCACAGCGTGTTGCGCACCGCGGGCCAGAACAGCGGGTAGTTCTCGGCCACGTACGTCCAGTTCTTCGTCCCGCTCCAGGTCGGCGGCCGGAAGCCGTCGTAGTGCAGGAAGGAGAAGTAGACCGTCGAGAGCAGCGGGTACGCGAAGAAGACCGCGAAGCCGATCAGCCAAGGCGAGAGGAAGGCGAGGGTGCGCAGGGCCGCCCGGCGGCGTTTGGCGGCGAGGGTGAGCGTGGTCACCGCTGCTTCGCCTGTGCGATGTCCGTGTCGATCTGCCGGGCCGTGCTCGCCAGGCCCGCCTTGAGGTCCTTGGCCCGGCCGCTCTCGTAGTCGTAGCCGAACTGCTGGAGCGTCAGGAGGTATTGACCGCCGTCGACGGAGGCGGGGGACGTGGTCGAGTGCGGGTCGGCCGCGATGTCGAGGAACGTCTTGAAGCGCCGGTCGTAGGTCAGCTTCGGGGACTTGAGCGCGGCGAGCGTGGACGGCACGTTGTGGATGTCGTTGGCGAAGCCGACCACCGCGTCCGTGTCCGTGGTCATGTACTTCACCAGCTCCCAGGCGGCGTTCTGCTTGCTGCTGGTGGCGGCTATGCCGGTGACGGTGCCGGTGATGTAGCCCTTGCCGTACTGGTCGATACGGTCGTCGGGCACGGGCAGCGGAGCCACTCCGACCTCGAACGCCGGCTTGGCGGCGAGGGCCATGCCGAGGCGCCACTCGCCGTCGAGTTGCATGGCGACCTGCCCGGTGTGGAACGGGTGCCGCGGACCCCACTCGTCGCCCAGCCCGGCGCGGAACCTCTCCAGCTTCCGGAACCCGCCCAGTTCGTCCACCAGCCGCTTCTGGAGCGTGAATCCGGCGGCGACGGCCGGATCCTCGGCGACGGTCGATCTGCCGCGGCTGTCGAAGTACGTCGGGGAGAACTGCCCGAGGTAGTGCTCGGCCGTCGTCTCCCAGCCGTGGTAGTCCGGCATGAAGCCGAGCTGCCGGTAGCCGTCGCCGTCCGGGACGGTGAGCTTCTTCGCGTCGGCCTCGAACTCGGACCAGGTCATGGGCGGTCGGGCGATGCCCGCCTTCTCGAACGCCGTCTTGTTGTAGTAGAGCCCGTACGCGTCGCCCAGCAGCGGTGCCGTGCAGCGGCGTCCGTCGAACCGGGTGTAGTCGTTCATCGCCTTCGGGAAGGTGGTCGCCGGGTCGATGCCCGACTTCTCGAAGAAGGGGGTGAGATCGACCAGCGCGCCCGAGGCACAGAAGGGGCCGACGTTGTTGGTGGTGAAGGAGGAGATGACGTCGGGGGCGTTGCTGCCGCCGGTGCGCAGGGCCTGGTTCATCTTGTCGTCGGTCATGTCGCCGACGACGGTGACATGGATGTTCGGGTGCGCCTTCTCGAACCCCGCGATCAGGGAGTTCACGGCCTTCGTCTCGGAGGGCGCGCTCCAGGCGTGCCAGAAGGTGAGGGTGGTCTCCTCGGACGGGTCGTCGTGCGCGCCGGAGGTGGGGTGGCCGGTGCACGCGGTGGCGAGGAGGGCGACGGCCGCGGCGGTCAGGGCGCGAGCCGTCTTCCGGAACACTTCGGGCATGACTGGGGACTCCCTCTGAAGGGCGGGCGGGTGGGGCGACCGGAGCGGACACCGGACCTGTGGCGGGGCCCGGCGGATGTCGTCTGTTCGTCTGTTCAGAGCGCCGAGGCGGTTCGGCCGTTCAGCGCGAGGTGTCGAAGACCTCGTCGCGGGTGGTGGCGAGCGCGCTCTCCAACGCGCCGCGCAGCACGGGTCGTTCGCGTACGCCGCCGAGGACGAGGCGTGGCTGGGAGGCGGCCAGGTCCGCGAGTTCGGCCTGGAGCAGGGTGCGCAGCGGCTCGCCTCCGGCGGTGAGGCAGGCGCCGCTGAGGAGGACGAGTTCGGGGTCCAGTACGGAGGCGAGGGCGGCGAGACCGGTGGCGAGCCGGGTCGCGTAGGCCTCCAGGAGACGGCGGTGGGGGCCGGTGGCGCTGTCGGCGCCGCGGGCGACGAGGGCGGCGGTGACCTCGGCGTCGGAGCCGGTGGGCAGGTCCTCGATGCCGAGGTCGCGGGCCAGGCGGGGGAGGACGTGGCAGCCCGCGAGTTCCTGGTAGCCGCCATGGCCCGTCCGGCTCACCTGGCGGGCCAGGGGCGCGCCGGGCACGGGCAGGAAGCCGACCTCGCCCGCGCCGCCGGTCCAGCCGCGATGCAGCCGGCCGCCGAGGACGAGGGCGGCGCCGAGGCCGCCCTCGCTCCACAGCAGCACGAAGTCGTCGTGGCCCCGGGCCGCGCCGAGCCGCTGCTCGGCGAGGGCGACGAGGTTGACGTCGTTGTCGTACTCGACGGGCGTCACGAGCGCGGCGGCGAGGTCGTCGTGGAGTGCGGGGGAGTGCCAGCCGCGCAGATGAGAGGCGTAGCGCAGCCGACTGGTGCGGGGGTCGAAGGCGCCCGGGGTGCCGATGACGACGCGGCGCACGGCGGAGCGGTCGAGCCGGGCGGCCCGCACGGCACCGTCGAGCGCGTCGCTGACCTGCTGCACGACGGACCGCGCCGGGCGGCGATCCGGGGTGGGCAGCTCGTACGCGCCCACCACGGCGCCGGTGAGGTCGGCGACGGCGGCGAGGATGCGCTCGGGGGTGACATCGAGCCCGGCGACATGGGCGACACCCGGGTTGATCGCGTACAACTGCGCGCCGGGCCCCGGCCGCCCCTCACTGGTCCCCGTCATCACGACGAGCCCCGCGGCTTCGAGCCGGGCGAGAAGCTGGGACGCGGTGGGCTTCGACAGCCCGGTCAGCGCGCCGATCCGGGTACGACTGAGCGGCCCGTGCTCCAGCAGCAGCTCAAGAGCGGCCCGATCATTCATGGCACGCAACACGCGCGGGGTACCGGGTACACCAGCGGAACCACCCATGTACGAAGCCCCCACCCCTGCTGTTAGGAAGGTTTCCTGTTGGTGAGGGGACGGTAGTGGGCGCGAGGAGAGAGCGTCAATACCGTGCGTCAGGGGTGGGGAGAGGTGCTCAGGGCCGGGTAGGGGCTCGGCAGG
This sequence comes from Streptomyces macrolidinus, assembly GCF_023887685.1. Taxonomy (GTDB): domain Bacteria; phylum Actinomycetota; class Actinomycetes; order Streptomycetales; family Streptomycetaceae; genus Streptomyces; species Streptomyces macrolidinus. Next base: position 255,986 of record NZ_JAMWMR010000001.1, read on the forward strand.
GTGAGCGGTTCGCCGAGGTGCACCTTGGACTCGTTGCCGTAGTACGCCTTGGTGGGGTCGTCGCCGGGGAGGGTCGGGTCCGTGAAGCAGTGGGCCGTCGCGGCGTTGCGGTTGATCAGAGCGTAGACGGGCACACCGGCGGCGGCGTAGGCGCGCAGCTTCGGGCCCGTGTCGGTCTCGTGGTTGGTCGAGGTGACCTCTCCGACGAGGGCGATCATGTCGATGGGGTACCAGCCCTTGTGGGTCCTGCGGTAGGACTCGTCCAGGTCGGTGGGCTCGCGGCGCAGGACGTAGAAGTCGGGGACGAGCAGGGCCATGGTGTTGCCGTTCTGGTGAGCGGCGCGGAACCCCATTCCCGCACCTGCCAGTTCGAACCCGGCAAGGTGCAACGTGACAGCGGCCCTGAAAGCAGTGTCAGAGTGGTTATCGCTTGGAGGCTGCGGCACGATGGCCGTCCCTTCGATGTACTCCGGACGAATCGGCGTCGGAGACGCCGCCTCTTCGAACGCGATCAACAGCTCAGTGGGTTCCATGGCGGGAGCATGTGCGACGCTGATGAGCTGCAAGGCGCCCAGTTCACTCGAACGTGTGTGCAGAACCGTTCCGCCCCCGCACACACGAAGAGGCGGCACCCGGAGCACCCGGATGCCGCCTCTCGTCTCGGCTACGCGCTACTTCCTCGCCGGTCGGGACGGGGGTATCGGGGACGCCGCCTTCGTCTGGGCGGACTCCGCGTTAGCGAAGGCCGACGGGGCCGCGACCGTTGCCGTCGGGTCCGGGGCGGGGTCCTCCTCCGGGGCGGGGTCGAGGCCGCCGACGATGCGGATGCCCGCCTCGTCGAAGGCGCGCTTGATCCGCCAGCGCAGTTCGCGCTCCACCGACGTCGCCTTGCCCGGCATCGTCTTCGCGGAGACGCGGACCACCATCGAGTCCAGCAGCACGCTGTCCAGGCCGAGCACCTCGATCGGGCCCCACAGGCGCTCGTTCCACGGCTCGTCCTTGGCCATCTGCTCGGCCACCGCTTCGATGGTCTGCTTCACCTGGTCCAGGTTCTCGGACGAGCGGACGGTCACGTCCACCCCGGCCGTCGCCCAGCCCTGCGAGAGGTTGCCGATGCGCTTGACCTCGCCGTTGCGGACGTACCAGATCTCGCCGTTGTCGCCGCGCAGCTTCGTCACGCGCAGGCCGACCTCGATCACCTCGCCGGAGGCCACCCCCGCGTCGATCGTGTCACCGACGCCGTACTGGTCCTCGAGGATCATGAACACACCGGAGAGGAAGTCCGTCACGAGGTTGCGCGCGCCGAAACCGATCGCCACACCGGCCACACCGGCGGACGCCAGCAGCGGCGCCAGGTTGATCTGGAACGCGGACAGCACCATCAGCGCCGCCGTACCGAGGATCATGAACGACGCCACCGAGCGCAGCACCGAGCCGATCGCCTGCGAGCGCTGGCGGCGGCGCTCCGCGTTCACCAGCAGACCGCCGAGCGCCGTGCCGTCCACCGCCTCGGCCGTACGGCTCATCCGGTCGACGAGCTTGGTGAGCGCCCGCAGCACGATCACTCTGAGCACCGTCGCGATCACCAGGATCAGGACGACCCGGAGGCCTATCGCCAGCCAGGTCGACCAGTTCTCCTCGATCCAGCTCGCCGCGTTCGTCGCGCTCTCCTGCGCGTCCTGGAGCGAGGGGACCACCGGAGTGGTCGACTCCGAGGGTGACGGGGACGGTGCGACGCCGGCGGCCAAGGGCGCGGGCAGGGACACGGAAGGTACCTCCTGGTGCAAGTGCGCCTCCGGTGCGAGCGGTGCGGGTCACGGGAAGGTCACCGGACGGGGCAGGGTTACCACACTAACGGTGCATCGCCGGGGAGCGGGGGGTGATGCCCGAAGGTGAGGCCATGCTCACCCGCCGAGCCAAGGCACGCGGGACGGCGGATGTGCCTGGTGTGCTCCACAACACTCCCAGGCCGTTACCGGGACATGGTGGCGCTACCACCAGGCAAGAGGGGAGACTTACTCCAGATCGTCCCGGCGCGAGCCACGCGTCGCCGGCGTACAAGGAGGCATCCGTGCCGCATGTCCTGGTCCTCAACGCGTCGTACGAGCCACTCGGCGTCGTACCGCTCCGCCGCGCGCTCGTCCTCGTCCTCGAGAACAAGGCCGTATGCCTCGAGGAGTCCGGCGCCTATATGCACAGCGCGACCGTCACTGTCCCCGCACCCAGCGTGGTCCGGCTCAAGCGATTCGTACGGGTTCCCTACCGGGGCCCCGTCCCTCTCACCCGGCGCGCGCTCTTCGCCCGCGACGGAGGCCGGTGCATGTACTGCGGTGGCGTCGCAACCAGCGTCGACCACGTCATCCCGCGCAGCCGCGGTGGTCAGCACGTCTGGGACAACGTGGTGGCGTCCTGCCGCCGCTGCAATCACGTCAAGGCGGACCGGCATCTCTTCGAGATCGGCTGGCGGCTCCGTCACACCCCCGCCCCACCCACGGGTCTGGCTTGGCGCATCATCGGCACCGGCCATCGGGACCCGCGCTGGTTGCCCTACTTGCGGCCCTACGGCGCGGACGACGCCTTGGCCCGGATCGACGGCATCTCCGCCTGACGATCCGGGCTTTCGCGTATTCCGGCGGGCCCCGTGTCTCAGGCGCGGGGCCCGTCCGGGCGTGCCCCGCGCACCACATACAGGGCGCCGCCCACCGCGAACGCGGCGAGGGCCGCCGCCCATGCACCCGACTGCGCCCCCGGCTGCATCGGCCACGCCCACACCGTGACCGCCCGGCCCCGCGCCCCGGCGGAGCCCAGATACACCGCGCTGACGTAGCCGAAGGCGGGCAGCCAGCTCGACCGGGCGCCGAGCAGGACGGCCGCGGCGGCCGTGAGCCCCGTGCAGCCCAGCGTGTTGCGGATCATCGCCGGAGGGCCGAAGGTGTGTGCTTCCCCGAGCACGGCCGCCGGGAGCAGCGCCGACGCGAGCGCGGTGAGGGCCAGCAGATGGGTCAGCCGCCGCGGCCACCAGGGGCGTACGGCCGTACGGTCCAGCTCCGCGGAGTCCGTGTGCAGGCTCACGCCGATCACGGCGGCGGCCAGGAGCGGGGCCAGGGCCACGACCGGCACCCGGCGGTCCGGGTCCAGATAGGCGTCCAGCAGGCGCGCGGCCCACACGGCGAAGGCCGTGGTCCCGGCGAGCGCGGCGAGGGTGACCGGCAGCGCGCGCGAGCGCGCGTACAGCAGGGGTCCGGAGGTCGTCACAGGGACGGCACCCCCTTCGGGTCGCAGCGGCCCGTCGACGCGAAGTACGCCGACAGCCAGGCGCGGCGCTCCTTCTCACCCATCGACGCCAGGTGGGCGCGGGCCGCGAGCCTGGCCTTCAGGTCGGCGCGGGCGGCCCGGTCGCCCTGAGCGTCTTGGGCGTCGAAGTCCTTCTGTGAGGGTGAGGGCGCCAGGTAGTACTGGACGGCGTCGTCCGCTCGGGCCACGCGCGCGTCCACCCGCTCGCACTCGCCTCGGCCCTCCAATTGGGACACGGCCTCCCACGCGTACTGCTCGGGATCGGTGAGCCGACCCCGTACGAGATACCAGCCGAGCGGTGTCAGCATGGGCAGCTCCACCTCGTCGCGGTGCGGCGCCCCCGCGTGGTCCTCGAAGCGGACCGGCAGGTTCCGTACGCCCTCCAGGCGGCCGGTGACTTCCGAGAGAGCCTCGGTGACCTGCGGCAACACCTCTCCGTAGCGGGCGTTCACACAGATCTGGGGTGTGGTCGAGGTGTCGCACACCTGGCGGCGGGCGAGCGGGTTCTCGTGCCACAGGCCCTCCCCGGTGTGCACGAGCAGGGCGCCCGCGATCGTCGCCGCCGCCAGCGGCAGCAGGGCCGTGTACCGGCGGCGGGCGGCGTACGCCAGGACCGCGGTCGCCGCCAGACCGGCCCCCCAGACCGCCATCGCCACCGGCTGCCACCAGACAGGGTCCATCGCGTCCGGAACCGGGAAGGCGGGGTTGAGCCGACCCCCGGCACCCGGACCGGCCGCCGCCCTCGGAATGCCCAGCGCGACGTACCCGGCGATCGCCAGCAGCGGAGCCATCGGCCGCCACGCCGTCAGCCGTCCCACCACCTGCCCGGCCACCGCGCTCGCCGCCAGCACCACCGCGTCCGCGGGCAGCAGGGCGAGGTGCGGCCGGTCGCCGCGCGCGTACGGCCAGGTGGCGAGCAGCGCCCCGGCCGCCGCGAGGACGTACCCGGCGGCCACCCAGAGCGCGACGGGCAGGGCGGAGGCCAGGAACCGCGCGAGCGGGCCGCGTACGGCCGTCCGCCACAGCTCCTCGGTATGGCGCCGGTGCTCCCGCCCGCCCTGGAGACAGCCGATGGCCGCCGCGAGGGGCACGCCGATCAGCAGCACGTCGTGCAGCTCCGCGCCGGTCTCCGCCCAGCCGCCCTGCCAGCGCGCGGACGCGCCCGCCAGCAGTACGGAGCAGGTGAGCAGGAGGGCGGCCCCGGCCCACGGGCCGAAGCCGTGGAGGGCCTCGGCTCGCAGGGGGTGGCGCCGGGCGGGGCGGTGCGGTCGCTTCTCGGCCAGGAGGGTCATCGCGTCACCTCCCCGGGGGCGCGATGGGCGCCCAGCGCCGCCGTGTACCCGCGCTCCAGGGGGCTGTCCCCGCGCGCGCCCGTGGACGCGCCGAGCGCTGCGAGCGCGGCGGGCGTGCCCCGGTAGGCGACCCGGCCCCGTTCGAGGAGGGTGACCTCGGTGCAGGCGGAGGCCACGTCCTCCACCAGGTGGGTGGAGACGATCACCGCGGTGGTGGCGCCCAGCTCCCGCAGCAACTCACGGAACTCCACGCGCTGTTCGGGGTCGAGCCCGGCGGTCGGCTCGTCGAGCAGCAGCACGCGCGGATCGTTGACGATGGCCTGGGCGATCCCGACGCGCCGGACCATGCCGCCCGACAGCGTCCTGACCTTCGCGTCGATACGGTCGGCGAGGCCCACGCGGGCCACGGCCCGTTCGACGGCGGCGTCGGTCCCGGCGGCGGGCATCTCCTTCAGCCAGGCGACATAGGCGACGAACTCGCGCACCGTGAAGCCTGGGTAGTAGCCGAACTCCTGCGGCAGATAGCCCAGATGACGGCGCACTCTGCCACGCGGCCCGCGGTCGGCGACGTCCTCGCCGAGGATCTCCACGCGCCCGCCGTCCGGTTCGGCGACCGTGGCGAGGACGCGGATCAGGGAGGTCTTGCCCGCCCCGTTGGGACCGAGCAGGCCGTGCACACCCGGCCCGAAGGCGAGGTCGACCCCGTCCAGGGCGAGGGTCCTGCGATGCCGTACACGCAGACCGGTCACTCGTATCGTGCTCACTGCTTCTCCCGTACGTGGGTGGTGCTCGATCGGGGTCACCGCTGCTCCAGGCGGTCGTAGGCGGGGCGGCGGACGACCAGCAGGGCGGCGCAGAGCCCGGCCGCGACCGCCCAACCGCCCTGGGCCGAGGCGCCGTCGAGACAGCGGGAGACCTGCGCGGCGAGACGGGCCGTCAGGTTCGCACCGGGGTCGGCGAGCGGAGGGGCCAGGACGGCGCACAGCCAGCCGCCCCCGATGACGGCCGTCGCGATACGGCAGCCGACGTACGAGGCCAGGGCCAGCGAGGCGAGCGTCAGCGCGAGCCCCGGCAGCAGCCAGGCAGCGGCACCCGGCGCACCCGAGGCGGGCAGCAGCAGCCCGGTGAGGGTCAACAGCGGGAGGCTCACGGCCAGTACGGCGGTCGTACGCGTCAGGACCAGCCGCAGTCCGCCGGAGGGGGTGGCGGCGGCGATCTCGTGCAGTGGGTCGGCGTGCGCGCCGTAGGAGAGGGCGACCCCGGCCACGGGTACGACGGGCGCGATGGCCAGCAACAGGGGCCGGGCGCCCGCGAATCCGCCCCCGTACGCGAGCGCGATCGCGCCGACGGCCACGAGCAGGACGGCGGGCGGCCAGGCCCCGCGGACGGCGGGTCCGGCGGCCCAGAGGAGGCGGGCGAGTCGCGCCTTGGATGTGAGCGCCGGGGATGCCGTGGGCGCCGCGGCCCTCGCGGGGGCCGCGGGGGCCGCCCCGAGGACCGCCGTCCGTACGTCCGCCACGACCGCCCCCGCGGCCGTCGCCCGCACCGCCCGCGACACACGGGCCGCGCAACTGCCGCAGCTCTCCAGGTGCTTCTCCAGCGACCACGCGTCCGGCTCCGGCAGCGAGCCGTCCGTGTAGCGCGTGACCAGGTCGTCGGATGCGTGCCAGCGGGTCATGCCGGGCCTCCCAGCGGGGTCGGGCTCAACTGGGCGAGGGCGGCGCGCAGTTCGGCGCGGGCGCGGCGGGCGCGGGTCTTGACCGTGCCTTCGGGGATGCCGAGCAGGCGGGCGGTCTCCCGGGTGGTCAGCCCGTCGACGACGGTCGCGCGCAGTACGTCGCGCAGTTCGGGGGAGATCCGGTCGAGGGCGGTGCCCACGTCGCCGAACTCCAGCCCCGCGAGCACCCGTTCCTCCGCGGACGGCGCGGCCACCACGGGATCGTGCTCGACCCGCGTGGCGTCCACCGAGGCCGTCTCGATCCGGGCGGCCCGCTCCCGCGCGCGGCGCGCGTCGACGAGCCTCCGCGCCGCGATGGTCCACAGCCAGCCCCCGGCCTCCGCACCGCGGTGCGCCGCCGCCGAGCGCCACACCGTCACGAAGGTGTCCTGGAGGACGTCCCGCACCACCTCGGGATCGGCACAGCGCCGCGCGAGCCGCGCGTGCAGCCACCCCGCGTGCCGGTCGTACAACGCGGCCATGGCCACCGCGTCCCCGTCCGCGACGGCGCGCAACAGGGCGGCGTCCGTGTCCTTCTCCCGGTGGCCCCCGACGGGGCGGAACAGTCTCACAACTCTGTCTATCGGTCCGGGTGAGACTGCCGGTTCACATGCGGGCAGTCTTCCGTCCATCGTCCACGTCATCAGAGTTCGTGTGCAGGAAGCACGGCTTGCGCCCGGTGCAGGCGCAAGCCGTGCTCACTGCTCCACGTCTGGCCGCTGTACGACTACCTCGTGGTCTCGCCTGCCGCCTTCAGGGCCTCACGGCCCCGGCGCGTACGTCGGTACATGATCGTGTCGAACTCCCTGGGCGCCCTTTCCCCGTTGATGTACCGCAGGGCGATCATCGACGCGAGGACGGCGCCGACAAGGTCGTTCGTCCCCTCGTCCCAGCCGTGCTTGTCGTCACAGGTCGTCAGGCCTTTGAGGCCGTGCACGGCGTGCATCGCCTCCCCGGCCTCCTCGGCGACTTTGCCGACTTGCAGGGCCTTCAACACCCTTCGGTGCTGCGGCGCTGGCCAGCGAGTCCGCACTGATCCTGCGCGACCTCGGCCGACTGGATGAGGCACTGACGTACGCCGAGCAGACAGCGACACTGAGAGAGGCAGGGCGGGCTCGGTCGTTGGCCTTGAGCCGAATCGCTCTGGTAGACATCCACGTACGCCGCGGTGATCTCGACGCCGCATCATCCCGCCATCCCCGGGAGGTACCGCCGCATGAGGCCCATACCGACTCCTGCTGACCCCGAAGCATGGACCGCCTATCTCGCAGAGGGAAACGCCAAACAGGCCCGCAAGCGTGTGGCCGCCGATGTCCTCTTGCGTGACGCCACCGGGCGCGTGCTCCTCGTGAACCCCACCTACAAACCCGGTTGGGATCTGCCTGGCGGCATGGCTGAGGAGAACGAGGCTCCGGACGATGCGGTGACCCGAGAGCTGATCGAAGAACTCGGCTACCGGGTAGCCGTTTGCCGTCTCCTGGTGGTGGACTGGGTAGCCCCACACGGCCCTTGGGATGATCAGCTCGCGTTCATCTTCGACGGGGGCACCCTCGACGAGAGAGCGGCTGCCGCGCTTCGGCCCCGGGACGAGGAATTGTCCGAGGCTGTCTTCGTCGCGCCTGACGAGGTGCTGCGCCGGGTCGGTGACCGTATGCGGCGACGGTTCACGGCCGCTTTGGACGCGGTGGCGGATGGCCGCCCGCGCTACCTCCGCGACGGCGTAGCCGTGGCATAGGCCCGCCAACCGGAAGAAGCGCCGGGCTCGTCGTCCGCGTCGCCCAAGTGTGAGCCGAATAGGGTGAAATGGATCATTCGCCCTACTTGGAGAAGGCGTACCGAGGATCTCGGTGGCAGGGGTACGTCGTCTCGTTCCGTACGTCTGTGAACGCGCTCGCTGGGTAGGCGTCTGCCCTCACCCGCATCCGTCGTGCGACGACTTGGAGGCCTCCGTGGCCACACCGGCTCCCCTCCCGCTTCCGGCCCCCTCCCGACCCGAAGCGGAACCGTCCATCGCTCCGTATCTCCATGCGGAGGGCGTGCAGACCGAGGCCCCGCTCACCAGCGAGCCGCCCCTGCCGGACGCGGGGCCCCTCACCAGCGAACCCCCGCTCGCCGATCTCACGCCGCTGACCAGCGAGCCCTGCTCTCTGGGGCACTGGAGATGACGCCATGATCGTGATGCCGCGCGGAGCGGAGGCCCCGTAGCGGGACCCCGCGCGCGCGGCCCGTTCGGGCGTTCGCTACGTTGGCACCGTGGACAAGAAGAACGCCCTGCGCGCCGGCGCCCTGGCCGCCGGTACGACGCTGATGATGCTGCTCATGACGTCTCCCGCGCTCGCGCTGACCCGCGACGACGGCGACGACCCCGGCCCCGGCTTCAGCGTGGCCGAGACGCTGGGGTACTTCGTGGCTGCCCCGATCGTGCTCTTCCTGGTCATCGCGGGTCTCGTGATGCTCCTGGACAAGTCGCGCAAGCAGGCCAAGCAGGGCTGACGCCCGACACACACTTCCGTCGAGGGAGCCCGAACACCGTCCGGTGCGTGGGCTCCCTCGACGTGTTTCGTCGCCGAGCCCGATTCACCCGCTCGTACGAACATCATCCGCATATGTGCGCGTACGGGTGCGGGAGTGGCGCGCGTCAGGGGTGCGGTGCCGTGAGGTAGCGCCGCACTGTCGGGGCCAGCCAGGCGATGACCTCCTCGCGGGCCAGGGCGACCGCCGCCGGGAGCTTCAGTACGTACCGTGCGAGCGCCATCCCCAGGATCTGTGACGCGACGAGCCCGGCGCGGGCGGGCGCCTGCTCGGGGTCCGGACAGATGTGCCGGGCGACCGGCAGCAACTGGTCCCGGAAGATCCGCTGGAGGCGTTCGGCGCCCGCCGGGTTGGTGACACTCACGCGCAGCATCGCCGTGAGCGCGTCGTTGTTCTCCTCCCAGAGGGTGAGGAAGTGGCCCACCAGGGTCTCGCCCACGGTGTGTTGGCGCAGTTCCCGGGGGTCCGGGATGTGTAGATCGACGTCGAGGGCCGCGTCGAAGAGGCCCTCCTTCGAGCCGTAGTAGCGCATCACCATGGACGGATCGATCCGGGCGTCCTTGGCGATCGCGCGGATCGTGGCGCGCTCGTAGCCGTCGGAGGCGAAGCGCTCGCGTGCGGCGACGAGGATCGCGGTGCGGGTGGCGTCGGAGCGGCGCGGTGGTCTGTCGGGCATGCAACAAGCGTAGGCCAACAGGCATTGGCCAACAATCGTGGACCCGCAAGCGTTGGCCAACAAGTGTGGGCCAACAGTCGTTGACAGTCCGATGCGGGCGTTCTACCTTGACAACAGGTGTTGGTCAACGAATGTTGGCCAACGGCCGCGGACCACAGGAGGCCGTCATGAAGGGCACGCCCCGCACCCCCGCTTCCAGCACCGACGCCACGCCCACGCCCACCCCCGATGTGATCGTCGTCGGCGCCGGCCCCACCGGGCTCCTGCTCGCGGGTGACCTCGCGACCGCCGGACTCGCCGTCGCCCTGGTCGACAAGCGCCCCCGCAAGATCAGCAACCTCTCGCGCGCCTTCGTCCTGCACGCCCGCACCCTGGAGCAGCTCGACGCCCGCGGCCTCGCGGACGAGTTGGAGGCCAAGGGACGCCCCCTCGACGACATCCGGCTCTTCGACGGCCTCCGTCTGCGCTTCGACACCCTCCCCTCCCGCTTCAACCACGCCCTCGTCCTGCCGCAGTACGAGGTGGAGAGCGCCCTGGAGCGACGCGCGCGGCAGGCAGGGGTGCGGTTCGTGCCCGAGACCGAGGTCACCGGACTGAGCCAGGACACCGACGGCGTGACGCTCCGGGTACGGCGCCCGGACGGGGAGCGCGCCGAGATGCGCGCCGCGTACGTCGTCGGCGCCGACGGGATGCGCAGCGCCGTGCGCCAGGCCATCGGCCAGCCCTTCCCGGGCAAGTCCGTCATCCGCTCCGTCGTCCTCGCCGACGTCCGGCTGGACGAGGAGCCCGCGCAGACGCTGACCGCCCGCGCGGTCGGTGACGCCTTCGCCTTCTTCGCGCCCTTCGGCGACGGCTACTACCGGTTCATCGGCTGGTGCCGCGACCGCGACGTCCCCGACAGCGCGCCGCTCGACCTCGACGAGGCCCGGGAGATCGCCCGCCGCGCGTTCGGTCACGACTACGGCATGCGGGACGCCCGCTGGATGTCCCGCTTCCACAGTGACGAGCGCCAGGCGCCCGCGTACCGCGTCGGCCGTGCCTTCCTCGCCGGGGACGCCGCGCATGTGCACACCCCGGCGGGCGGGCAGGGCATGAACACCGGTCTGCAGGACGCCGCGAACCTCTCGTGGAAGCTCGCCGCCGTCCTGCGGGGCCACGCCGACCCCGCGCTCCTCGACACCTACCAGTCCGAGCGCCACCCCGTCGGCAGGTCCGTCCTGCGCAGCAGCGGCGGGATCATCCGGCTCGCGATGGCCAAGCGCCCCTGGACCCGGGCCCTGCGCGCCGCACTGACCGCCGTCCTCAACCACGTCGGCCCGATCCGGCGGCACGTCCTGGCCCAGGTCAGCGGAATCGGCTACGCGTACACCGCCCCCCGCGGCGCCCACCCGCTCACCGGCAAGCGCGCCCCCGACATTGCCCTCGCGGGCGGCGGCCGACTCCACGAGTCCCTGCACACCGGCCGATTCGTCCTGATCACCCCACAGCCGTACGCCACCACCACCCCCAACGACCGCCTCACGGTGGAGCATTGGGCGAGTGACCGCCACACGACGGTGCTGGTACGCCCCGACGGCTACATCGCCTGGGCGTCGGACACCCCCGACCCGACTGGGCTGGAGGCGGCGTTGGACCGCTGGACGGGCCGGAGCTGACCGAACGAGGACGCCAACGGCAGGGCTTCAAGACCATGCTCGGTCAGGCCCAGGCCGGCGGCGTCCGCTCCAGATCGCTCTTCCTGTATCGAACCCTCCTTCACGCTCAGGACATACGAGGAACCTTCAGGGGCCTCGAATCGCAGACCGATTCCTCCTTTTGGGTGGGAAGCGAACAGCTTGTCTTGAGCTGAGTCGAGCAGTCCGACACCATGCGGTGGTCGTTCAACAGCGAGTTCGGAGTGTCCATGCCCTGTCGCACCGCAGGAGCAGCACTGGCCTTGGCGACGTGGTCGTCACCGTTGCCGCAGCTCCGGCACCCGAAGTCCCGTCTGGAGCAAGTGACGTCGACCTCTCTACTACCTTGGCCGACCACGTCCATGTGTCGCGCTCGACCGGTCTGCCCGAAGCTGCTGCGCATGGCTGGTGGAAGGGGCAGTCCGGGTATGCCGCCAAGCCCGGCGTAAGGGCTTCCGTGACGTATGGCTTCAGGTCAAAGGTGCTGACGGTCAGTGGAAGCAGGTAGCAAAAGGCTACAAGACCGTGTTGTCGGGTGGTGGGAGCGGCAAGCGCGCGACGGCCAGGAAGGCTTGCCGGGGAGTTACCCGAACCGCATGGCGCAGCGTGGTCGATGTCGATGTGCCGGGAGGAGCTGATTCACCACGGAAGCTGACCACAGTGGCACAGAACCTTCGGTGCGGTGCTGGAATTTGAGTGCCAGGACGTCCCCGGCCATGACCCCGTGGATGCCATGAACGAAGGACTGCTCGTGGCTCTGCATGGTCGGCACGTGTCGCACCCGTGGCTGGCGGAGCCGACCGAGGACCTGTACTCGCTGGCGTTCAAACAAGCCGCGGCCTATGGCTGGTCCTTTCCCCTGGACTCCGGCCACTCGCCCCCCGAAGGACAGCGGTGGGCGCAGTACGAGGCCGGTGGCGCCGACCCCACCACTTCGGCACAGGCCGACGAACTGGCCTGGATCCAGGCAGGAGTGCACTCCTTGCCAGGCCAGTCTCTGCCCATCGTGCCCGTGGCGGCCGTCCTGCTGCGCGCCCTCGACAGGCTGGGCACCACCGTACCGACCGGACTCCACGTTCTCGCCCCGCTTTCGTACGGCGCGACGGCGCCCACCCGCCCCTGCTACGGCACTCTTCTGCACGCCGATGTCCTGGCCCTCGCCGACCCCGGCGCGGAGACCGACGTCGCCGTCGGCATCGCCCTTCCGGACTCCGGCGCGGGCACCAGGGCACTGCAAGCCATCAGGGAATGGACACCGGACGTCTCACAAGCTCTGCTCGGCGTGGTGCCCTGCACAGGCACGGGCCTCACACCGGCGGCCCGGTCACGCGCTCGCGCCTACGCGCTTGCGCCCGTCCTGACCTGCCGGATGCGCCTGACCGATTGGTCGCTCGAAGCCGCCGCATGGCTCGCCACCTATCTGGCCGAGTGTCTGGGCTCCGCGGACGTCGGGGAGTCGGCCCTCATCGAGGTGCTCAAGGAAGACGATCAGCGGCAACGCCAACGGCTTGCTATGGCATCCGGCTGAGAAGCCTTGGCATTGCCGCCTGGCCTCAGTCGAGTGACGAGGTGAACTCCGCCCAGGCGTGGGGGGCGAGGCGGAGCATCGGGCCGTCGGGGGCCTTGGAGTCGCGGACGGCTACGACGTCGGGGACGTTGCGGGCGACCTCGACGCACTCGCCGGCGGTGCTGCTGTAGCTGGACTTCACGAAGTCGAACTCGTGCATGAGATCAGATCTCCTTGCGAATGGTGTCGATCAGCAGGGCCGAATCGCGCTGGGCGAGACCGAGCCGGGCCGTGCGCTCGAAGAAGGCGCCGTACGCCGTGCTGTCGGCCCTGTTCTCCACCCACACGGTGGACTTGATGGTGTCCGTGTGAACCACGTCCACCGCCTCACTCTCGGCGAACGAGATGATGGTAAACGAAGCGGGGAGACACGGGTGTCCGCCTGCGTGGAACGGCAGTACCTGCAAACGGACGTTGGGCAGTTCGGCCAGCTTCTGCAGATGCTCCAACTGCGCGCGCATGACGCCGGGGCCACCGATCAACTGCCGGAGTGCCGCCTCCCAGACGATGGCGTACACCTCAAGTGGGCGCTCGCTGCACAGGCGTTGCTGGCGGCGCATCCGGATCTCCACCAGACGCTCGATCTCGTCCGGGTCCTCCCAGACGCCCGCGCCTTCACTGACCGCGAGCGCACGAGCGTACTCGGCGGTCTGGAACAGGCCTGGGACCAGGGAGAGTTGCCAGGTGCGCACCCGGCTGGCGGCGGCCTCCAGTGCGATGTACTCCGTGAGCGTGCCCGGGTGGGGCGAGTCCTGCCACCAGCCCTTCGCCTTGCGGCGCTCGCGGTCCAGCCGGGCCAGGTTCAGCAGTCTGCTCACGGCTTCGCGATCGTCCAGGCCGTAGAACTCGCAGAGCACGCGGATGTCCGGGTCCCGCATCGGGACCCAGCCTTGCTCCATCTTCACGATCTTCGAGTTCGTCGCGTTGATCGCCTCGGCGGCCTGCCGTTGGGTCTTGCCTGCCGCGTCGCGGAGCCGCAGCAGTTCACCACCGAGCCTGCGGCCCAGGACAGTTGACGTTCGGTTACCCGGGAATGAGCTACGAGTCACGGAGTCAAGTCTGCCTCACACCGGACTCGCACCGAACAGCACTTCACTCGTTGGAGACAATTACCTCCGTAGAGATTGCATCTAGAACTCGGACATCGCTACGTTCGGCTTCCGATCGGCCACTCAGTGAATCCGCCGGAGGTCCCCTCGTGACCGACGTCACCCCCGCCTGCCTCATCCACGAAGACCAGCTCGACTACACCCCCGTCCTGCGCTGCGTCCCCCTCGCCCGCCGCCGGGCCGCACGCCTCGTCATCGAGTGGGGGTATCCGCACCTCGCCGAGGACGTAGCCCTCGTGGTCAGCGAGCTGATGACTAATGCCCTGCTGCACGGCAGCCTGCGGGACCGGCTCATCCGGCTGCGCGTCAGCACCACGCCCGCCGCACTCCGCGTCGAGGTCAGCGACCCGCGCGGCGAACGCTGGCCGAGCCCTCGTACGGCGACCGGAGAGGAGCAGTTCGGGCGCGGGTTGTCGCTGGTCGAGGCGCTGTCGGACGACTGGGGTGCGGGGCCGCGGACGGGTGTCGGCAAGACGGTCTGGGCCCAGTGGAGCCTCGCCCTCTGTGACTGACGCAGCGGGTCGGTGCGACATCGCCGCGGGGCTCGGCCTCAGGGGACGCGCGCGACGTCACGCGCGGCCGGGTTGCAGCACGCGGGTGATGGTGCGGCCCCTGTCATAGGTCACCGTTGGCGAGTCATGGGCGCCACCGCCTCGATCTGATTACTCTCCGCTGTCGTACTGCCGCGCGGCGCATACCGCATGCGGAGCACCGCGTATCGCGTATCGCGATTCATTGGCCGACAGGCTTAGGAGGCCTGAACTGAGATGAGGAACCGACCGAGCCTTGCCGCTCTCCTGGTGGGGTGTTTCATCGCACTGGCCATGACGGTCGGGGCCGCGCCCCCGGCCGCCGCGGCAAGCGTCATTCACGTCGCGCCCAACGGAACCGACACGCCGGGGTGCGGCACGGTGGCCGCGCCGTGCGCCTCGATCCCGTTCGCCTACAACGAAGCGGCCCCGGGGGACACCATCAGGGTCGAGGCCGGCACCTATGTGATGACCACTCCTCTGGTCATCCGGAAGGCCAACCTGCGCTTCCAGGGGGCCAAAGCGGGTGTGGACGCCCGCACCCGCACGCCCGGCGGGCCCGGTGAAACGGTGATCACGTCCGCCTTCCCGCCCCCGAATGCAGTGGACATGTGGGTGGTCAGTGCCGACGGAGTGTCGATCGATGGGTTCACCTTCACCGGCAACGCCAGTGGAGCAGGGGTGTCCACCAGCGAGAACTTCAGTGGATACGTCGTCCAGAACACCATCTTCAGTAACAACCTCAAGGGATTCGCCCCTTCGTCCAACGGCGTGAACCCCTCGGTCTTCCGGCAGAACTACTACTTCGACAACGACAACGCCACGCTCCATCCCGGTACCGAGGGAAATGGCGTCTTCACCTTCCGGCCGCTGGCCAACGCCGTGTTCGAGGACAGCAAGTTCCAGGACAACGACAACTCCCCGATCAATATCTCCGGCGGTGAAGTGGCCGGCGGGACGAGGAACATCACCATCCGCAACAACGAGATGCCAGGCGAGTTCCCCGTCGTCCTCGTCGCCGTCTCACAAGTCGTCATCACGCAGAACAGCATGGTCGGCGGCTTCAGCGGTGTTCAGGTGTCGGGTGCCTGCCAGGACATCCAGATCACACACAACACGATCACGGACAAGACCCACGGCGCGATTCTGCTCTTCACCGGGTTCGCGGCGGTGACGAACACCGGCATCACCGTGGCGGACAACACCATCGAGCGGACCGCGACGGTAGCCGGCCGCTTCGGCGTGGAGATCTCCCGGAGCAGCGACGTCACCGTGCGCCACAACGTCATCGCCGACACCGGTCAGGACGCCATCGGCTTCACCCTGCGCGGTCAGACCGTACCCAGTTCCGACGCGACGATCACCCAGAACACCATCATCAGGTCAGGCGGCTCGGGCATCGTCGTCCAGGCCGGCGCCTACACCGGCACGATGGCGGTGAACAAGAACCGGATCGTCGACAGCGGCTCCGGAAACGGCCTGGTCAACGACGCGGCTGACGCGCAGATCGACGCCACGCTCAACTGGTGGGGCTGCAACGACATGCCGAACGGCGCGGGGTGCGATCACCTGGCCGGGACCGCGGTCGGGCAGATCGACTTCAGCCCCTGGTTGATCCTGACGATCAGTTCCGTGCCCGCGGACATCGCGGCCGGACAGCAGGCCCGGATCACGGCCAGCCTTCAGCACGACTCCAACGGCAACACTGTTCCCGGTCCGTTCTTCCAGCCGGTGCTGGTGGACTTCAGCACGACCGTCGGCACGGTGACGCCCAACCCGGTGTTGACCGACCCGTCGCTGAACGCCACCACCACCTGGCCCGCCGGCCAGCCCCGGCCCCAGAGCATCTGTGCCACGGTCGACAACCAGACGGTCTGCCTGAACTTCGAGCCCGTGCCCGGGACCGGCTCGGTCATCGCGAAGGTCGTCACCGGCAAGTCAAAAGCCCCTGTCCCGGGCGTCGAAGTGAACGTCGTCGACCCGGGCGGCCAGGTAGTGGGTACTTGCACCACTGACGCCGCCGGCACCTGCGATGTCCTGGATCTGCAGCCGGGCACGTACCGCGTCTGCGTCGTCAACGTTCCCCACGGCTTCAACCGGCCCAAAGAACCCTGCACCGGTCCGGTGACCGTCGTCGCGAACGAAGAGACGACGGTCGTCATCGCCCTCCGGAAGATCGAGCACAAGAGGCCTGAGCACAAGAGGCCTGAGCACAAGAGGCCTGAGCCGCACTGCCACAAGTGGACGTGCAGGTGATCGGAGTACGCGCACGCCCAGGCATCTGAACAAGGCAGGGGGCGCCCAGGCACCGCCGGGCGCCCCCTGTCATGCCAGAGATCAGACCGCGTCCGCCGCCTGGGCCTTCAGCGCGCGCTCGACGCCCGCGCGGGACTCCGAGATCAGGCGGCGCAGGGCCGGGACCGGCTCCGTCGCCGTCAGCCAGGTGTCCGTCTTCGTCAGGGTCTCCTCCGAGACCTGGAGCGCCGGGTACAGGCCGGTCACGATCTGCTGGGCGATCTCGTGGGAGCGGGCGTCCCAGATGCCCTTGACCACCTCGAAGTACCGGTCCGTGTACGGGGCGAGCAGCTCGCGCTGGTCCGTCTGGACGAAGCCCGCGATCACCGCCTCCTGGACGGCGTTCGGCAGCTTGTCGTCCTCGATGACCGACGCCCACGCCTCGGCCTTGGCCTCCGCGGTCGGACGGGCCGCGCGGGCGGTGGCCGCGTGCCGCTCACCGGCCGCCGTCTTGTCCCGCTCCAGCTCGCCCGCGATCTCCGTCTCGTCGAACCGGCCCACCGCCGCGAGCCGCTCCACGAACGCCCACCGCAGCTCGGCGTCCACGGCCAGCCCCTCGACGGTCTCCGAACCGTCCAGCAGCCCCTCCAGCAGGTCGAGCTGCTCCGGGGTGCGGGCGGTCGCCGCGAAGGCGCGTGCCCACGCGAGCTGGTGGTCGCCGCCCGGCTCGGCCGCGCGCAGATGGGCGAGCGTCGCGTCCGTCCACCGGGTCAGCAGCGCCTCGCGGGTGGACGGGTCGGCGTACTGGTCGATGGCCAGCTTCACCTGGCGGTGCAGCGACTGCACCACACCGATGTCCGACTCCTTGCCGATGCCGGACAGGACCAGGGAGAGGTAGTCACGGGTCGCCAGCTCCGCGTCCCGCGTCATGTCCCAGGCCGAGGCCCAGCACAGCGCCCGCGGCAGCGACGACTCGAAGTCGCCCAGGTGCTCGGTGACGAAGGCCAGCGACCGCTCGTCCAGGCGGACCTTCGCGTACGACAGGTCGTCGTCGTTGAGCAGGACCACGTCCGGACGGCGCTGCCCCACGAGCTGCGCCACGGCGGTCAGTTCGCCGTCGACGTCCAGCTCGATCCGGCCGTCCTCGGCGCGGACCAGCTTGCCGTCGACCAGGTTGTACAGGCCGACGGCGATACGGTGCGGACGCAGCGTCGGCTCACCCTTCGCACCGGCCGGGAGCGCCGGGGCCTCCTGGCGGATGGCGAAGGACGTGATGACGCCGTCCTCGTCCGTCTCGATCTCCGGACGCAGGACGTTGATGCCCGCCGTCTCCAGCCATTTGCGCGACCACGTCTTCAGATCGCGGCCCGAGGTCTTCTCCAGCGCGCCCAGCAGGTCGGACAGCCGGGTGTTGGCGTACGCGTGCTGCTTGAAGTACGCCTGCACACCCGCGAAGAACTCGTCCATGCCGACGTAGGCGACGAGCTGCTTGAGGACCGAGGCGCCCTTGGCGTACGTGATGCCGTCGAAGTTGACGAGGACGTCGTCCAGGTCGTTGATCTCGGCCATGATCGGGTGCGTCGAAGGCAGTTGGTCCTGCCGGTACGCCCACGTCTTCATGGAGTTGGCGAACGTGGTCCAGGAGTGCGGCCACCGGCTCTCGGGGTGGTACGCCTGGCAGGCGATGGAGGTGTAGGTGGCGAACGACTCGTTCAGCCACAGGTCGTTCCACCACTCCATGGTCACGAGGTCGCCGAACCACATGTGGGCCAGCTCGTGCAGGATCGTCTCGGCGCGCACCTCGTACGCGGCGTCGGTGACCTTGGACCGGAAGACGTACTGGTCGCGGATCGTGACCGCGCCCGCGTTCTCCATCGCGCCCGCGTTGAACTCCGGCACGAAGAGCTGGTCGTACTTCTCGAACGGGTACGCGTAGTCGAACTTCTCCTGGAACCAGTCGAAGCCCTGCCGCGTCACCTCGAAGATCGCGTCGGCGTCGAGGAACTCGGCGAGCGAGGGGCGGCAGTAGATGCCGAGCGGGACGCGCTGCCCGTCCTTCTCGTACACGCTGTGCACGGACTGGTACGGGCCCACGATCAGCGCGGTGATGTACGTCGAGATCCGCGGCGTGGGCTCGAAGGCCCACACGTCGTCCTTGGGCTCGGGCGTCGGCGAGTTGGAGACGACGGTCCAGCCGCTCGGCGCCTTCACCGTGAACCGGAAGGTGGCCTTGAGGTCCGGCTGCTCGAACGACGCGAACACCCGGCGCGCGTCCGGCACCTCGAACTGCGTGTAGAGATACGCCTGCTGGTCGACCGGGTCGACGAAGCGGTGCAGGCCCTCACCGGTGTTGGTGTACGCGCAGTCGGCGACCACACGGAGGACGTTGCGCCCCTCCAGCAGGCCGGGCAGCGCGATCCGCGAGTCCTTGAAGACCGCCGCGGGGTCCAGCGGATGGCCGTTGAGGGTGACCTCGTGGACGGCCGGAGCCACCAGGTCGATGAAGGACTCCGCGCCGTCCTCGGCGGAGTCGAAGCGCACCGTGGTCACGGACCGGTAGGTTCCTCCCTCCTGCGCGCCGGAGAGGTCGAGATCGATCTCGTACGAGTCAACGGTGAGCAGCTTCGCCCGCTGCTGCGCCTCTTCGCGAGTCAGGTTTGTGCCAGGCACGCGGTCATCTCCTCGTTATGTGTCGGTTGCGTCATCCTTGCACGCCCTGATCACCCACGGCGATGAACGGGGCCTGTCCCACGGTCCGCCCCCGCGGCGCTCCGGAACGTCACGTCCGAAATCCGCCGGATATCCGCGCGGGCGGGCGGGAGCCTGGGGTCATGACGACGTACTCACCTCGCCCCATCGAACCGACCGTCCTGAAGGAGCTGCGCACCACTGATGACGCGGGCCGTCCGACGGCGCCCTTCACGGACGACGAGGGCGGCTCGCCCCTGCGCTGCTGCCTGCGCCGCAGCACGCCCGGTGAGCGGATCGCCCTCGTCTCGTACGCGCCCCTGCGGCGCTGGGCGGCCGAGACCGGCGCCGACCCCGGCGCGTACGAGGAGGTGGGGCCGGTCTTCGTGCACGCCGACGCGTGCGCGGGCCCTGACACGGCACTGGCCGACTACCCGTTCGCCAACGCCCACCGCACCGTGCGCCGTTACTCCCGGGACGGTCACATCCTCGGCGGCCGACTGGTCGATACGGGCCTCGAAGCCGCTGTCACGGAGGCGTTCGACGACCCGGACGTGGCGCTCGTCCATGTCCGGGCCGTGGAGTACGGGTGCTTCCTGTACGAGGTCCGCCGGGACTGACCGCCCCGCTGTCGGCACGTCGAAGGGGCGTGCCCCGCCGTCGGTGCACGCCCCTTCTGTCCGTGGGGTGAGGCTCGCTGCCCGTGGGTCAGCGCTCGTTCAGTTCCGCCGCCACCAGCTCCGCGATCTGCACCGCGTTCAGGGCCGCGCCCTTGCGGAGGTTGTCGTTGGAGACGAACAGGGCGAGGCCGTTGTCCACCGTCTCGTCGCCGCGGATGCGGCCCACGTACGACGCGTCCTTGCCCGCCGCCTGGAGCGGGGTCGGGATCTCGGAGAGGGCCACGCCCGGCGCGGCGGCCAGCAGCTCCGTCGCGCGCTCCACCGACAGCGGGCGCGCGAAGCGGGCGTTGATCTGGAGGGAGTGACCGGAGAAGACCGGGACGCGCACGCACGTGCCGGAGACCTTCAGCGCGGGGATCTCCAGGATCTTGCGGGACTCGTTGCGGAGCTTCTGCTCCTCGTCGGTCTCGTGCAGACCGTCGTCCACGAGGTTGCCCGCGAAGGGGAGGACGTTGAAGGCGATCGGGCGCTTGTAGACCGCGGGCTCGGGGAAGTCGACCGCCTCGCCGTCGTGGGTCAGCTTGTCGGCGTCGGCGACCACCTTCTGCGTCTGGCCGTGCAGCTCGGCCACGCCCGCGAGGCCCGAGCCGGACACGGCCTGGTACGTGGCGACCACCAGCGCTTCGAGGCCCGCCTCCTCGTGCAGCGGCTTCAGGACCGGCATCGCGGCCATCGTCGTGCAGTTCGGGTTGGCGATGATGCCCTTGGGGCGGTTCACGATCGCGTGCGGGTTCACCTCGGAGACGACCAGCGGTACGTCCGGGTCCCGGCGCCAGGCGGAGGAGTTGTCGATCACCACGGCGCCCTGCGAGGCGACCTTCTCGGCCAGTGCCTTCGAGGTCGCGCCGCCCGCGGAGAACAGCACGATGTCCAGGCCCGCGTAGTCGGCCGTCGACGCGTCCTCCACGGTCACGCCGTCCAGGACCGTCCCCGCCGAACGGGCGGACGCGAACAGGCGCAGCTCCGTGACCGGGAAGTTCCGCTCCGTGAGGATCTTGCGCATGACCGTGCCGACCTGACCGGTGGCTCCGACGATTCCGACCCTCACGGCGACTCCCTCTACGTGTGCTGTCCGTGCCTGTTGCTCGGCCGAGGCCTCTCCATCATGCGGCCGACCCCGGCCCGTCTGTCCAATTCTGTGCACTGTGTGCCCACGGTGTGGGACGTGAACGTCCGGCCGCGCGGTTGCGAGAGCCCGGCATACCCCTGCTGAGCTGGGGAAACGCGTATGTCGGCACTACGTGCCGCACCCTGTGCTGACTCGCCCCTGCCCCTCGCCTCCCGCCGCACACGCGGTGTGACGTACACCTCAGTCATGTACGCGTCGACGCCGGTCGGACGGTGCCGGACGGCGACGGCCGAAACTCGCCCACCTCCCGCCCCGCCGATCAACCATCGCGCCCCCGCCCTCGGTCTGTCCCGCTGACCACGCTCGACCACGAGAAGGGGGAAGACATGTCCCTGCGCAGCGGACTGACAGGAGCGGTGGCGACGGTGGCGGTCACGGCGGTGGCCCTCACCGTCCCGGCCGCCGCCGCTCCCCGCGCGGCCGACCATGCCGACCACACCGCGACCCGGCAGGCCATGGACGCAGCCGTGACGGCCGGGGTGCCCGGCGTGACGGCCACGGCGCGGCAGGGGAGCATCACCTGGCGGGCGACCTCGGGGGCCGGCGATCTGCGGACGGGCGCGCCGCGTTCACCGCAGGACCACTACCGCGTCGGCAGCATCACCAAGACGTTCGTCTCGACCGTGCTGCTCCAACTGGAGGCGGAAGGACGGCTGTCCCTGGACGACACGGTGGAGAAGTGGCTGCCGGGCACGGTCCGGGGCAACGGCCACGACGGCCGCCGGATCACCCTCCGCAACCTGCTGAACCACACCTCGGGGATCTTCAGCTACACGGCGGACGAGCCCTTCGCCCGCACGCACACGCTGGACGGCTTCCTGGAGCACCGTTACGACACCCTGAAGCCCGAGGAGTTGGTCGCGGTCGCGATGTCCCACGAGCCGGACTTCGCGCCGGGCGCCTCCTGGAACTACTCCAACACCAACTACGTCGTGGCCGGGATGGTGATCGAGAGCGTCACGGGCCACTCCTACGCACAGGAGATCCGCGAGCGCATCATCAAGCCACTGGGCCTGCACGCCACCTCGGTGCCGGGTACCAGGAGCACGGTCCCGCAGCCCAGCAGCCGCGCCTACGGCAAGCTCGCCACCACGGCCACGGGGGCGACGTACGACGTCACGGAACTCAATCCGTCCATGGCCTCCTCGGCGGGCGAGATGATCTCCGACTCGGCGGACCTGAACCGCTTCTACTCGGCCCTGCTGACGGGCAAGCTGCTGCCGCCGAAGCAGTTGAAGGAGATGAAGACGACGGTCCCGGCCCGGGGCATCCCGAACGTGCGTTACGGCCTCGGCCTGACGGACCGCACCCTGAGCTGCGGCGTCCATGTCTGGGGCCACGGCGGCGGCATCCACGGCTCCGTGTCCGAGGCCGTCACCACGGCCGACGGCCGCCACTCCCTCGCCTTCAACTTCAACGGCGACTGGACGGGGGACAGCGACGCGGTGATCGAGGCCGAGTACTGCGGCAAGTGAGCCGACCCGGTGCCGGAGCCCACGCGGGCTCCGGCACCGGGGCCGACGACAGGCCCTGGGTCAGACGGCCGCGTCGCACGCCTGGCCGCGCAGGGTGCGGGCCAGGTCGTCACGGGCCTCCAGGACCAGGCGGCGCAGGGCGGGCGGCGCGTCCTCGTGCGTGGTCAGCCACGCGTCCGTCGCGTCCAGCGTCTCCCGCGAGTCCCGCAGCGCCGGGAACAGGCCCTTCACCACGTCCATCCCGATCTGGATGGACCGCTCGGCCCACACCCGCTCGATCGCCGCGAAGTACTTCTCCGTGTACGGCGCGAGCAACTCCCGCTGCGACGGCTGCGCGAAGCCCGCGATGGTCGCCTCCACGAGCGCGTTCGACAGCGTGTCCGCCTCGACGACCTGCGCCCATGCCTGCGCCTTGACCTCGGCCGAGGGGCGCGCGGCCAGACAGCGGACCTGGTGGCGCTTGCCGGACGCGGTGTCGTCGCGGGCCAGTTCCGCCGCGAGCACCGACTCGTCCGCCACGCCGTGCGCGGCCAGCGGCGTCAGGAACGCCCAGCGCAGCTCCTGGTCCACCTCCAGACCGTCGATCTTCGCCGTGCCCTCCAACAGCCCCTGCAGCAACCGCAGATCGGCCTCGCCGGACGCCACCGCCGCGAAGAACCGCGCCCACGTGAGCTGATGCTGGCTGCCCGGCTCCGCCTGCCGCAGCTCCCGCAGCGCGCCCTGGGCCAGCAGGTCCCCGCCGGTCTCGCGCCACGCGGGCGACGCGTAGTACGTCAGCGCGGAGTTCGTCCAGGTGTGGAGCTGCTGGAGCACACCGATGTCGCTCTCGCGCCCGGCGAACCGCAGCACCAGGTCGATGAAGTCCCGGGCCGGCAGCAGCGCGTCGCGCGTGAGGTTCCACAGCGCCGACCAGCACAGCGCCCGCGCGAGCGGGTCGGTGAGGTCGCCGAGGTGGTTCCTGAGGGTGGCGAGCGAGGCGTCGTCGAAACGGATCTTGCAGTACGTGAGGTCGTCGTCGTTGACCAGGACCAGTTCCGGGGCCTCGGAGCCCGCGAGTTCACCGATCACCGTACGCGGACCGTCGACGTCCACCTCGGCGCGCGCGTACCGCACGAGCGCGCCCGCCTCGCTGCGGTACAGGCCCACCGCCACCCGGTGCGGGCGCAGTTCGGGATGCGAGGCGGCGGCCTCCTGGACCACGGCCAGCTCCGCGATCCGGCCGTCCTCGCCCAACTCCACCTGCGGAGTCAGGGAGTTGACGCCCGCCGTCTGCAGCCAGGACCGTGCCCAGGCGCCCATGTCCCGGCCGCTCGTCTCCTCCAGGACCGACAGCAGATCACCGAGGCGCGTGTTGCCGTACGCGTTCCGCTTGAAGTAGCGGCGCGCGCCCTCCAGGAACGCCTCCCGGCCCACGTACGCCACCAACTGCTTGAGCACGGACGCGCCCTTGGCGTAGGTGATGCCGTCGAAGTTGAGCTTCGCGTCCTCCAGGTCGCGGATGTCCGCCGTGACCGGATGCGTGGACGGCAACTGGTCGGCGCGGTAGGCCCACGCCTTGCGGTTGTTGGCGAAGGTGATCCAGCCGTCGGTGAAGCGGGTCGCCTCCACCTGCGAGAAGGCGCCCATGAAGTCCGCGAAGGACTCCTTCAGCCACAGGTCGTCCCACCACACCATGGTCACCAGGTCGCCGAACCACATGTGCGCCATCTCGTGCAGGATCACATTGGCGCGGCGCTCGTACGACGCCTGGGTGACCTTGCCGCGGAAGATGAACTCCTCGCGGAAGGTGACCATGCCGGGGTTCTCCATCGCACCGAGGTTGTACTCGGGCACGAACGCCTGGTCGTACTTCCCGAACGGGTACGGGTAGTCGAAGTGGTCGTGGAAGAAGTCCAGGCCCTGCTTGGTGACCAGGAAGACGTCGTCCGCGTCGAAGTGCTTCGCCAGACCCTTGCGGCACATCGCGCCGAGCGGGATCTCCAGCGTCGTACCGTCGTCGAACGTACGGGAGTAGCTGTCGGTCACGTAGTGGTAGGGACCGGCCACGACGGCGGTGATGTACGTGGAGATCGGCTTGGTCTCCGCGAACCGCCATACCCCGCCCGCCCGTCGCCCACCACCACCCTTCTGCGGAAGCGCTTCGCGCACTTCTTCGATCTGTTCGCCGGCGCCGTTGCTCCACACCGTCCAGCCCTCGGGGGCGCGGACCTCGAAGCGGAAGGGGGCCTTGAGGTCCGGCTGCTCGAAGTTCGCGAAGACCCGACGGGAGTCGGCGGGCTCGTACTGCGTGTACAGGTACACCTCGCCGTCCTCGGGGTCGACGAAGCGGTGCATCCCCTCGCCCGTACGGGAGTACGCGCACTGGGCGTCGACGACCAGCTCGTTCTCGGCGGCCAGGTCCTCGAGCCGGACGCGGGTGCCGTCGAAGACCTCGCCGGGGTCGAGGTCCTTGCCGTTGAGCGAGACCGCGGTGACGCTCGGGGCGATCAGGTCGGCGAAGCTCGTGGCGCCCGGCTCGGCGCAGCGGAAGCGGATCGTGGTGACCGAGCGGAAGGTGCGCGGCCCGGTCTCGGGTCCGTCGCCCACGGCCGAACGCAGGTCGAGCGACACGTCGTACCCGTCGACGGACAACAGAGCGGACCGCTCCTGGGCCTCGTCACGGGACAGGTTCTCACCGGGCACGGGCGGCACTCCCTCTATACGGCTGGGTGGGGTGAACAGCACCGATCCTGCCATGCGCTCCTGACGCGGGGCAGTGGGGCGCACCTCGGCAAGTGCGGTGGGCCCTGGGGGACGGCCTCGGGAATGGCGCGGACGGTCCGTACGTTGCCCGGAGGTCAACCGCGTTCCGAGGAGAGCCATGTCCACGACCATGACTACGTCCGGCAAGACCGCTTCCGGCAAGACCCCCGTCGACTTCTGGTTCGACCCGCTGTGCCCCTGGGCCTGGATGACCTCCCGCTGGGTCCTGGAAGTGGAGAAGCTCCGGGACATCGAGGTCCGCTGGCACATCATGAGCCTCGCGGTGCTCAACGAGGACAGGCTGGACGACCTGCCCGAGGAATACCGGGAGATGCTCGCCACCAAGGCCTGGCAGCCGGTCCGCGTGGTGACCGCGGCATGGCAGAAGCACGGCGCGGAGGTCCTCGGCCCGCTGTACACCGCGCTCGGCAACCGCTTCCACAACCGGGGCGAAGGCGCGACCGTCGAGGCGATCGCGGAGGCGCTGGCGGACGTCGGTCTCCCGGCCGATCTGATCGACTACGCCGACCAGCAGGACTTCGAGTTCGACGCCGAACTGCGCGCCTCCCACAAGGAGGGCATCGACAAGGTCGGCCAGGAGGTGGGCACCCCGGTGATCGCGGTCCCGGGCGCCGACGGCGAGCAGCTCGCCTTCTTCGGCCCGGTGGTCACCCCCGCCCCCAAGGGCGAGGAGGCCGCACGGCTGTGGGACGGCACCCTGGCGGTCGCCTCGGTCCCGGGCTTCTTCGAGATCAAGCGCACGCGGACGAAGGGCCCGGACTTCAGCAACCTGTAGGCGCCGGAGGGGTGCCGGTCCGCCGGGGCCCGGCACCGGGGGGCGGACCTCAGCGGCCCTCAGTCCAGGAGCGGCACGCGCATGGACCGGGCGAACGGCTTCTTGTTCATGCCCGTACGAAGATTCCGGCATTGCTTCTTGGTCTCGGAGTCCAGTTCGGCTTCGCACATCAGGAACTCGCGCACACTCGCGCGGCCCAGCCGCTCCTTGAGCCAGTCCTCCTCGGCCCGGCTCAGGGGCCGGTGCGGCTGGTCGGCATCGCAGGTGAAGCAGTACGTCAGCTTCGGCATACGGCCAGCATCACCCGGAGCCCCCGCTACCGGAAGACCCCGCCGCCGCCCGTCCGGGCTGCAAGGCCGGGAAGCGGGAACTTCCCGGCCCCTTCGCACGTTTGCGGGGGCGACCTGATCGTTGGAAGAAGTGAGCAACTGATGGCCATGGTGGGCCTGTTCTGGATCGCCGAGGGCGACGTGTACGTGGGCGCGAAGCCGTCCGGTCTGGCTCCCGGGGTCCGCCTGACCGCCGAGGGCGTACTGGCCCTCGGCGACGGGCAGTCCGGTCTCTGCCTGTGGGAGGACGTGCGGTCCCTGACGGTCGCGGACGTGCCCGTGAAGTCCCTGAAGCGGCAGGTCGGCGCGGTCAAGGACCTGGCCCTGAACGCGGTGATGGAACTGGCCCTGCCCGCGGGCTCCGGCTGGGCGGAGGAGGGCCCGGCGCTGATGACGGTGCAGGTGGAAACCGCCGAGGGCACCCATGAGTTGGGGGCCTACGCCGCGGCGGCCGTCGGCTACACCGCCACCGAGGCGGACCTCTCCCGCACCCTCCTGACCCGCCTCACGGAAGGCGCCGCGACATCGGGGACCACCCTCGCGGCCATGGCGCAGTGGGGCCGCGCCCAGGAAGGCGGCTCCCCGCGCTCGGCGGACCGGGAGAAGCTGCTGCGGGAGTGGCTGGGCTAGGGCCTTTCGCAACAGGCCCCGACCCCGGGTGTGCCGAAAGGGCCCTCACGTACGTGACGTGAGGGCCCTTTCGGTATCTGCGGTCAGATCAAGCGTCGTACCTGAGCCGGGTCAGACGCGGCTGCGCTTCCGCTGCCACGCGTAGCCGACCGCCGCCAGGAACAGGGTCATGCCGCCGGTCGAGTAGAGCTGTACACGGGTGTCCGGCTGGCGCCACATCAGGACGGTGATCGCCGCCATGCACGCCAGCGCCACCCAGGTCAGCACCGGGAACGCCCACATGCGCACCACCAGCTTCTCGGGTGCCTCCCGCTCCATCCGGCGACGCAGCCGCAACTGCGAGGCCCCGATGGAGAACCAGACGACGAGGATCACCGCGCCGATCATGTTCAGCAGCCACAGGAAGACGTCGTGCGGACGCCAGTAGCTGAGGACGACGCAGACGAACCCGAAGACGGACGAGGCGAGAACGGCCGCGCGCGGGACGCCCGCGGAGACCTTGCCCAGCGCCTTGGGGCCCTGGCCGCGCTCCACCAGCGAGTACGCGATACGGGAGGCGCCGTAGATGTTGGCGTTCATCGCGGACAGCAGCGCGACCAGCACCACCACGTTCATCAACTGCCCGGCGCCCGGGATGCCCAGGTGGTCGAGGGTGGCCACGTACGGGCCCTTCTCGACGACCTCGGGGTTGTCCCAGGGCACCAGCGTGACGATGACCGCCATCGAGCCGATGTAGAAGAGCGCGATGCGCCACATCGCCGTACGGACCGCGCTCGCCACGCCCTTGACCGGGTCCTCGGACTCGGCCGCCGCGATGGTGACCGTCTCCAGACCGCCGTACGCGAACAGCGACGCGAGCAGACCGATCACCAGGCCCTGGCTGCCATGGGGCAGGAAGTCACTGAGGTTCGAGGCGCCGGGGGAGCCCGTGCCGGGCAGGACGCCGACGATCGCCAGCACACCGAGCAGCAGGAAGAGCGTGATCGCGCCGACCTTCAGCGCTGCGAACCAGAACTCGAACTCGCCGAAGTTCTTCACCGCCGCGAGGTTCGAGGCGCAGAAGACCACCATGAACAGCGCCACCCACGCCCACTCGGGCGTGCCCGGCAGCCAGCCGGTGACGATCTTCGCGGCGCCGATGCCCTCGAGACCCACGGCCGTGCAGAGCACGACCCAGAACGCCCAGCCCGCGGTGAAGCCCGCCCACGGCCCGAACGCCCGCTCGGCGTGCGCCGAGAAGGAACCCGACGACGGATAGGCGGCCGACATCTCGCCGAGCATCCGCATCACCAGCATGACGAGCAGACCGGAGACGGTGTACGCGATCACGATGGACGGGCCGGCGGCGGCGATCCCCGCACCGGAGCCGACGAACAGACCGGCGCCGATCACGCCACCGAGGGCGATCATCGACAGATGGCGCTGTTTCAGGCCGTGCGAGAGGGAGGAGGCATCGGCCGAGGGCGATGTCTCGACGGTGGTGCTGCTGGGCATCTGGCTGCGACCCCGTTCCGTGCGGGAGAAGGACCCGCACAGTCTCGGCGTCCTGTTCATGGCAAGCGAGGGGCTGCCCACCATGCGGACAGGCGCGGTACGGAAGGTGAGAGCGCGCTCACGCGGCGCCCGGCGGCGGCGGTGGCGCTAGGACGGGGGAAAGCACGATTGGCTAAACCCTACAGTCTCGGCCTCTCGCGACGATGCCTGAAGAGCGCTGCATCCCCAGTGACTAGCATCACCTCGCCCGAGGTGTAGCCAACGTCCTTTGTGCAGAGCCCACCAAGCCGTCGTCCCCCCCTTTGTCGACCGCGACCGATGATCACCCCTGGGCGCCTGGGATAGCGTCACCGTGTTCCGTACCGTCCCCACCGCCGGAGTGAGTCCTCATGAGCACTGCCACCGCCACTGCCCGCCCCGGCGAGGTCCTCGCCGACCTGCTGCCGACCTCCCGCGTCCTCGACGCCACCCTCGTCCTCGGCGGCGCCGCGCTGACCGGGCTCGCCGCGCAGATCGCGGTGCCGATCCCCGGCACCCCGGTGCCGGTGACCGGACAGACCTTCGCCGCGCTGCTCGTGGGCACCGCGCTCGGCGCCCGCCGCGGCTTCCTCGCGCTCGCCCTGTACGCGCTCGCCGGTATCGCCGGTGTGCCGTGGTTCGCCGACGGCGCCTCCGGCGCGGGCGGCGCCTCCTTCGGCTATGTCCTCGGCATGCTGCTCGCCTCGGCCGCCGTGGGCGCCCTGGCCCGCCGCGGCGCGGACCGCTCGGCGGTGCGCATGGCCGGTGTCATGCTGCTCGGCGAGGCGATCATCTACGCGGTCGGCGTTCCCTACCTGGCCCTCGTGACCGGCATGTCCCTCCCGGCGGCGCTCGCGGCCGGCTTCGTCCCGTTCCTGATCGGCGACGTCCTCAAGGCCGCCCTGGCGATGGGCCTGCTGCCCACCGCCTGGAAGCTCGCCGGGAAGTGACCCGGTAGTTCCCGATCCACGCGGAAGGGCCCCGCAGGCGTCGTACGCCGCAGGGCCCTTCCGTATGAGTGCGTGTGCGTGGGTGCCGGTCAGGCGCCGACCTTCGCCGGTGCCTCGTCGGCGTCCGCGTCCTTGCCCGCGACCGCCTCGGGGGCCCGGCCGCGGCCCAGCTTCTGCTTCACCAGCGCGACCCCCACCACCACGGCGGCGACGAGCAGCGACAGCGACACGGTCGTCCGGCCGTTGTGCTCGGTGTCCGTCAGCATGTAGGCGAGAACGGCGAGCATCAGCGCCGTCGTGGCCCACGTCAGATACGGGTACAGCCACATCTTCACGGTCAGCTTCTCGGGCGCCTCGCGCTGAATGATCTTGCGCATCCGAAGCTGCGAGAAGCAGATCACCAGCCAGACGAAGATGGCGACCGCACCACTGGAGTTGACCAGGAAGAGGAAGACCGTGTCCGGGAACTTGTAGTTGAAGAAGACGGCGAGGAAGCCGAAGAGGACGGAGACGAGAATCGCCGCCCGCGGCACACCACGACGGGTCGTCTGCGCGAAGGACTTCGGCGCGTCGCCGCGCTGACCGAGCGAGAAGGCCATCCGGGAGGCCGTGTAGAGCCCGGAGTTGAGACAGGACAGCACCGACGCCAGCACGATGAAGTTCATGATCTGGCCGGCGTGCGGGATACCGAGGGAGTCCAGGGCCGCGACGTACGAGCCCTTCTTCTCGATCGCCGGGTCGTTCCACGGGATCAGACAGATGACCACGAAGATCGAGCCCAGGTAGAAGATGGCGATACGCCAGATGATGCTGTTCGTGGCCTTGGTCACGGCCCGCTGCGGGTCCTCCGCCTCGCTCGCCGCCAGCGTCGGGATCTCACTGCCCATGAAGCAGAAGACCACCAGCAGCACACCGGTGAGGATGGCGCCGGGACCATGGGGCAGGAAGCCGCCGTGCGCGGTGAGGTTGCTCAGGCCCGCCTGGTCGCTGTGGACACCCGGCAGCACGCCGAAGACCGCGAGACCGCCGACGACGATGAACGCACCGATCGCCACGACCTTGATCCCGGCGAACCAGAACTCGAACTCACCGTAGGAGCCGACCGAGACGAGGTTGGTCGCGGTCAGGACGACCATGACGATGAGCGCCCAGCCCCACTGCGGTACGGCCGGGATCCAGCCCTCCAGGATCTTGGCGCCCGCGGTGGCCTCCACGGCGAGCACGACCACCCAGAAGAACCAGTACAGCCAGCCGATCGAGAACCCGGCCCAGCGGCCGAGCGCGCGGTCCGCGTGCGCCGAGAAGGAACCCGAGGTCGGATTCGCCACGGACATCTCGCCCAGCATGCGCATCACCAGCACCACGAGCGTGCCGACCAAGGCGTAGGAGAGCAGGATGCCGGGACCCGTGGTGGCGATACCGGTACTGGAACCGACGAAGAGACCGGCGCCGATGACACCGCCGATGGCGATCATCGACAGATGACGGTTCTTCAGTCCCGCCTGAAGGCCGCCACCGGATTCTCCGGGGCGGCCAGGGTCGGTTCCGGCCTTCGCAGGCGGCGGCAGTGAGGTCATAGGGGAATTTCCTTCGCGCCGAGTGGGGGTGGAGGACAGGCGTGCGTGCGGGCACATCTGCCCTGACGAGCGGAATACAGGCCCTCAACGAGCGGAGTGGGGGAGGCTCGTGCGATCGGTGGATCCGATCGGTGGCTCAGTGGAACAGCGTCGGTCCAGTGAATCCGAGGCTAATGAATTCGGGAACCTTTGAATCCCGATTGTTACTTCAATTTCGCCCGAAGATCTGTAGCGCGGCTCACATGTGGGATGAAAGACACCCGGCGAGACCGCCCCCCGGCAGCCGTGTCACACTCGGTCCATGCGCGTGTACCTCGGCTCAGACCATGCCGGCTTCGAACTGAAGAACCACCTCGTCGAGTGGCTCAAGGCAGCCGGCCACGAGCCCGTCGACTGCGGGCCCCACATCTACGACGCCCAGGACGACTACCCGCCGTTCTGCCTGCGCGCCGCGGAGCGCACGGCCGCGGACACCGACGCCCTCGGCATCGTGATCGGCGGCTCCGGCAACGGCGAGCAGATCGCCGCGAACAAGGTCAAGGGCGTCCGTGCGGCCCTCGCCTGGAGCGAGGAGACCGCGGCGCTCGGCCGCCAGCACAACAACGCCAACGTCGTCGCCGTGGGCGCGCGGATGCACACGCAGGACGAGGCGACGAAGTTCGTCGAGACGTTCCTGAACACCCCGTTCTCGGGCGACGAGCGCCACGTGCGGCGCATCGACATGCTGGCGTCGTACGAGACCACGGGCGACCTGCCGCCGATCCCTCCCCACCACCCGCAGGGCTGAGACACCACAAGCGAACACGGGGGCGGCGGACGGCCGGGGTTCCGAACGGAGCCCCGGCCCCTGACGTTCACCGCAGTCCCCGACGTTCACCGGGAGGGAGCACGACCGTGCCGGAGGGGCACACCATTCACCGGCTCGCCGAGGACTACGCGGCGCGGTTCGCGGGTGGCGCCGTCACCGTACGCAGCCCCCAGGGCAAGTTCGCCGACGCCGCGGCCCTCCTCGACGGGGCCGTACTGCGCACCGCCGACGCCCACGGCAAGCACCTCTTCCTCGGCTTCCGGGGCGCCGAGTGGGTGCACATCCACCTCGGCCTCTTCGGCAAGGTCACCTTCGGGGACGCCCCCGCGCCCCCGCCCACCGACACGGTCCGCCTCCG
Source organism: Streptomyces macrolidinus (assembly GCF_023887685.1). Taxonomy (GTDB): domain Bacteria; phylum Actinomycetota; class Actinomycetes; order Streptomycetales; family Streptomycetaceae; genus Streptomyces; species Streptomyces macrolidinus. The sequence goes on from NZ_JAMWMR010000001.1 coordinate 288,285, forward strand.
GCTCGCGAACCCGGTCTCGTACGTCGATCTGCGCGGCCCCACCACCTGCGCCCTGATCACCGACGACGAGAAGTCCGCCGTGCACGGGCGCCTCGGCCCCGATCCGCTGCGCGCCGACGCCGACCCGGACGCCGTGTACCGCCGGGTCTCCCGCAGCCGCACCACCATCGCCGCCCTGCTGATGGACCAGAAGGTCATCGCCGGTGTCGGCAACGTCTACCGCGCCGAGGTCCTCTTCCGGCACGGCATCGACCCCTACCGCCCCGGCAAGGACCTCACCCGGGCCGAGTGGGACGCGATCTGGGCCGACCTGGTCGACCTCATGCGCGAGGGTGTGCGCAACAACCGCATCGACACCGTCCGCCCCGAGCACACCCCCGAGGCCATGGGCCGTCCCCCGCGCGTCGACGATCACGGCGGCGAGGTGTACGTGTACCGCAGGGCGCACCTGCCCTGCCACATCTGCGGCGGCGAGATCCGCACCGCCGACCTCGCCGCCCGCAACCTCTTCTGGTGCCCGACCTGCCAGAAGGCCTAGCCAGGGCTCAGTTCGGCTCTAGAACTCGTGCGGCAGCCACGGGGCCACCGTCGAGCCGAACGCCGACGACGCCTCCGCCAGCGCGCCTTGGCGCAGCTCCCGTACCCGTCCCGCCGCCGCCAGCGCCGTGAGCGAGATGCCGCCGAGATAGGCCGACCCCAACTCCCGTACGGACAGGGCGAGATCGGCGGCGTCCGTGGTCCGCTCGCAGGACGCGCCCTTCGCGTCGCCCGTCAGCCGCCAACGCCCCTCGTTCCAGGGGCAGAACGCGTCCTCGACCTCGAACACCAGGTCCACCGGCGCCTGGTACGTACGCGCCTGGAGCGCCGCGCCCACGTCCACCAGCCGGACATGGAGCGAGTCCTTCGTCCGGAGGTCGCAGCGGCGGATGTCCGACACCTGGTGCTGCCAGGCCTCGTCCACCGGCCGCCCGAGCGCGACGACCCGCGACGTCAGATCGATGTCGAGGAGGAACCGCCACAACGCGGAACGGGCCGCCGCGTCCAGGCCCTCCAACTGCTGCACGAGCACCCTGCCGTCGGCGCTGGCGTGGCTCCACTCCGGCTTGACCCGGAAGCGCGTGTAGCCCACGATCTCGCCGTCCCGCTCGGCGACCACGCACTGCAACGGCGAGGCCCCCTCCCGCGAGCGCTCCGGATCGAGCAGTTCGAGCCGCTTCCAGTGGGGCTGGCGCGCCAGCATGCCCGGCCGCTCCGGCACCAGACGCGCGTACACCGCCTCGCACGCGTCGTGGACCTCGGCCGGAGCGGCGTACCGCAGCCGTACGTCGTCCGTGCCGGGCGGCACCGACAGCCGTACGCGACGGCTGTCGATCTCCACGTTGACATGGAACGTGCCGATGCCGTACCCGAACCGGCCGTAGATCGCGGGCTCGGACGCGGTCAGCACCGCGAGCGGCTCTCCCCAGGAACGGACGTCGTCGAGCTGTCGGCGCATCATCGACGTCAGCACCCCGCGCCGACGGTGGGTGGCCGCGACGCTCACTCCGGTGACGCCCGCCGCGGGGACCGAGGCGCCGCCGGGGACGGTGAGACGGAAGCTGAACGCACCCGCCGTACCGATAAGTTCCTCTTCGTCCCATGCTCCCAAGAAGCGGTCGTATTCGCACAGTTGGTGCAAGAATTCACGCGCTTCGGGTGCTTCGTCCACTCCGCCGAAGGCGCGGAGGAGGTTGTCGTACCAACTGTTCCACTCGTCTTGTCGCAGCGGTCGCACATCTGTTGCCATAAGCCATGCCTACCAGGGCGTTGAGGGACGGGCGACGTAATTTCGCCCCGGTCATCGGGCCCGGATCGGTGTGAAGTTCAGCGCTCGGAGGGGGGACAAGTGGGACCTCCCGTGCCAAGCGACCGGTCGGATGGATAGGGTCCCGAACGATGGCAGCAGGACGAGAGAGGCGCGCGGAAGCCGACACGTTCACGGCCCGGTTGAAGAAGCAGTGGCACCGGGTCCGTATCGGCCTGCGCAGATCCGCCGTGGACTACTTCCGCGGGGACGGCTCGGACTGGATCGCGCTGACCGGTCTGCTGCTGTCGGTTCCGCTGATCGCGGCGACAACGTTGGCCGATCCCGTGTGGTGCTCACCGGCCGTGCTGGTCCTGCCGATCGTGGCGGGCGGCCTGCTGCTGCGGCCCTCCAGCCTGCTCGGCCTGTACGCCGCCGCGGCCACCGCGCTGATCATCGAGTCCGTCCGGCTCGGGCCGTACACCGAGGGGCCCTCGCGGGTCACCCCCGGCATCGTGCTCGTGGTCGCGGCCTGCGGCTTCTTCGGGCTGCTGATCGCCCAGTTCCGCAGCCGGGTCGGCGTGCCCTGGCGGCGCGGCGGCACCATGCTCTTCGACCTGCGCGAACGCATCCGGGTCCAGAGCAAGTTGCCGAGACTGCCACGGGGCTGGCACCACGAGATGGCGCTCAGACCGGCCGGAGGGCAGTCGTTCTCGGGCGACTTCGTGGTCGCGGCCCGTACGAACGGGGGCCGCACGCTGGAGGTCGTCCTCACCGATGTCTCGGGCAAGGGCATGGACGCGGGCTCACGCGCACTGCTGCTGTCCGGGGCGTTCGGCGGCCTGCTGGGGTCGCTTCCCCCGCATGCGTTCCTGCCCGCGGCGAACGGCTATCTGCTCCGCCAGGACTGGGACGAGGGCTTCGCGACCTCCATCCATCTGGTCCTCGACCTGGACTCGGGCGACTACGAGCTGTACTCGGCCGGACATCCCCCGGGCCTCCAGCTCAGCGCGGGCACCGGACGCTGGGAGGAGAAGGCGGCCGAGGGGCCGCTCCTCGGGGTCTACGACGGCGCCCAGTTCGACTCGGTGAAGGGCTCGCTGCGCTCCGGAGATGTCCTGATGCTGTTCACGGACGGCCTGGTGGAGACCTCCGAACGCGACATCGTCGAGGGCATCGACCGCCTCACGGGCGAGGCCGACCGCTATGTGACCGGCGGCTTCCACGGCGCGGCCTGGCATCTCATCGAGGCGGTGGCCAAGGACGTGAACGACGACCGGGCACTGCTGCTGATCTGCCGGGAGGGCCCGACGGCCCAGGCCGTGCGCTGAGCCGGCAGCGCGTGCGTACGCGAGAGGGGCCGCGGTTCCCCACGGCCCCTCTCCGCACCTCTTCGTACGCTTCGCTCAGGACTTCACGCGCTCCCGAGCGATCTCGGCGGCGTCCCTCTTGAACGCCCAGTCCATCGTGGGCTCCATCGCGAAGCGGAAGACCCGTCGCACCGGGGCCGTGCACAGGACCGTCACCAAGGAGGCCGCGAGGAGGGTCACGCAGAGCGCGCCGAGGGGCCCGTGCAGCCAGTCCGCCTCCAGCCAGCCCCGGAAGTCCGCGGTCTTGGTGAAGAAGCCGTGCAGCAGATAGCCGTACAGCGTGCCGGTGCCCAGCGTGGTGAACCACATCGTCCGGCCCGGCACCCAGGCGAAGAAGCAGGCCGTGAGCACCAGCGAGGCGGCCAGCAGCCCGAGGACCATCACCGGGCCGCACCACCAGGGCGCCGCCAACTCCTGTGCGGCGTCACGGTGGTAGAACCAGGCCGGATTCATCCGCGGCACCGCCCACCACGCCACGGCCGCCGCGGCGGCGATCACGGGCAGCGACAGGAGCCGGGCGCCGCGGCGGCGCACCGCCTGGAAGTGCTCCGGCTTCATCGACAGACCGATGACGAAGAACGGCATGAACTGGAGCACCCGCTGGAGGTCCAGGTCGTCGCCGATGTCGGGTGACATGGACGCCAGCAGGGCGATCGCGATGGACACCGGGACGGGGTGGCGGACCAGCTTCCACAGGGGGGTGGTCAGCCGCCAGACGAACAGCGCGACCAGGAACCACGTCAGATACCAGGGGTCGAGCAGGCTGATCGGCATATCGGGGTCGTCGCCGACCGCGCGCTCGAAGAGGGTGTACGCGGTCTCGAACACGACGTAGGGCACGAGCACGCCGGTCACGAGGCGCTTCAGCTTCGCGGGGCGCATGTCGAAACTGCGTGAGAAATAGCCGGAGATGACGATGAAGGCCGGCATGTGGAAGGCGTAGACGAACATGTACGCGGCTTGGAGCGTACGACTGTCGCCCTTCAGCGGCTCCCAGGCGTGGCCCATGGCCACCAGGACGATCGCCAGGTACTTGGCGTTGTCGAAGAAGGCGTCACGCCGCTTACCGGGCGGTGTGGCGGACTGTGGATCGCGCGGACTCGGCTCTGCGTCGGGTGCTGACTGCTCCGGGGGCGCCGACGACGGGCCCGGTGCTCTTGTGGAGGACGAGGCGGCGGGAAACATTTGAGGAACCCTAACGCGGTCTGTGGGCTGCGTAAAACGCCCGCGGCGTATACCGCTTATCACCTGCGCATACCCGGGATTCGCGAAGGACGGCATTGCGGGAACGTGTTCTTGAACACACCGAAGCGGCCGTCCAGGGCGCGGATTTGAATTCCCTGTGAACCCGATGTGTGGAAATGGAAACGCTCGTTGTGATGCCCGTTGCGATGACCGTCGTTGCGCCCGCTGTTCCGCCGGGTGCGGGACATGGGTGAAATACCGGGAGGGGAAGGTGCGTTCACCGTCGTCCGTCGGCGGGTCCGGGGTCCCGTGCGGCACGGGCGACAGCCGATGTCCCACGAGCCGCATACCTGGGGCCTGTTGGTGGCACGATGGTTCTGGCGGGGGTGCGTGGGGACGGCGTGCCCGGCCGGGAGAGCGGACCGACCGAGGGTGTGATCGTTGTGGCCATTTCACTGTCAGTGGTGCTGCTGTTGGCAATCATCCTGGTGGTGATGATCCGAGGGGGCTCGATGAAGCCCGGACCGCTGATCGTGGCGATCCTCTTCGGCTTCTTCCTCGCCTCGACCGGCATGGCACCCTCCATCAACCGCTTCCTGAACTCGATAGCGGAGACGATCAACTCGATCAGATTCTGACCGGCCGCGACCACGGCGTCGACTGCAACGCACGGCGCCGACTGCAACGTACTGGCACCGACTGCAACGTACTGGCACCGACTGCGATGTAGGGCGTCCGACAGGTCACGCGGTGCACACCCGGCAGTTGCGCACCGTACGCCGAAGGCCCGGTGAGAGAGTCGATCTCTCACCGGGCCTTCGGCGGATGGAGCGGGCGACGGGAATCGAACCCGCGTAGCTAGTTTGGAAGACTAGGGCTCTACCATTGAGCTACGCCCGCAACAGGTCGCGCCGCAGGTCATCGACCGCGGCACTGGAGGCATCGTAGCGGGTCGCCCGCCCCGTAGGCCAACGTGTTGATCCGCGCGGTGGTCGGGGGAGGAAAGCGGCCGACGCGGGCTGCGCGGGCATGTACCCTACGTGTCGCACCAGACGGGGTGTGGCGCAGCTTGGTAGCGCGTCCGCTTTGGGAGCGGAAGGCCGTGGGTTCAAATCCCGCCACCCCGACCACCATCACTTCGGTCCGGCACCGGCTCTCAAGATCACCTTTTGGGGCGAGTACCGCCTGCGGTTACTATGCAAGCTGCGCGCCCGTGTGTCTGCATTGTTACGTCTCTCAGGCAGGGGCCCGCTGATCCGCCGCAGTCCCACCCTCCCGGGTGGATCAGCTCGGCAGAACCCCCAAGAAGTCAGCCACAAGGAGACCGAACCGTGAAGAGCGCCGTGGAGACCCTGAACCCGACCCGGGTTCGGCTCACTGTTGAGGTGCCCTTCGAGGAGCTCAAGGACAGCCTCGACGCGGCGTACAAGAAGATCAACCAGCAGGTCACGGTCAAGGGCTTCCGCAAGGGCAAGATCCCGGCCCGCGTCATCGACCAGCGCTTCGGCCGTGGTGCCGTGCTGGAAGAGGCCGTCAACGACGCGCTGCCGAAGTTCTACACCGAGGCGGTCAACGAGGCCGAGCTGAACCCGCTCGGCCAGCCCGAGGTCGACATCAAGGAGCTGAAGGACAACGAGGTGCTGTCCTTCACCGCCGAGGTCGACGTCCGCCCGGCCCTCGAGATCCCGGACTACTCCGGCATCGAGGTCGAGGTCGACGCCATCGAGGTGACCGACGAGGACATCGAGAAGTCGGTCGAGCAGCTCCGTGAGCGCTTCGCCTCGTCGACCCCGGTCGAGCGCGCCGCCGAGGACGGCGACGTGGTCACCGTGGACCTGGAGGCCAAGGTCGACGGCGAGGTCCTGGAGGACGGCGTCGCCGCCGGCGTCTCCTACACCATCGGCTCCGGTGAGCTGCTGGACGGCATCGACGACGCCGTGAAGGGCCTGTCCGCCGACGAGGAGGCCACCTTCACCTCCGAGCTGAAGGGCGGCTCGGCCGCGGGCAAGGAGGCCGAGGTGACCGTCAAGGTCACGCAGGTCGCCGCCCGTGAACTGCCGGAGCTGGACGACGAGTTCGCGCAGCTCGCCTCCGAGTTCGACACGCTGGAGGAGCTGAAGGCGGACAGCCGCAAGCGCCTCACCGACATGAAGCAGTACGACCAGGCGACGCAGGCCCAGGAGCGCGTCCTGGAGAAGCTGCTGGAGCTCGTCGAGGTCCCCGTCCCCGAGAAGCTCCTCGAGGACGAGGTCAACACCCGTAAGCACAACCTCGAGCACCACCAGCTCGGCCAGATGGGCCTGACCCTCGACAAGTACCTGGAGATCCAGGGCAAGACCGCCGAGGAGTTCGACGCCGAGACGCGCGAGGCCGCGATCAAGGGCATCAAGACCCAGTTCGTGCTCGACGAGCTGGTCAACAAGGAGAAGCTGAACGTCAACCAGGAGGAGCTCACCGAGCACCTCATGCGGCGCGCTGCCTCCTCCGGCATGTCCCCCGACCAGTTCGCCCAGGCGGTCGTCGAGGGCGGCCAGGTCCCGATGCTGGTCGGCGAGGTCGCCCGCGGCAAGGCGCTGGCCGTCGTGGTCGAGGCCGCCACGGTCAAGGACACCAACGGTGAGATCGTCGACATGAGCGACGACGAGGCCGAGGCCGAGACGGCCGAGACCGGGACCACCGAGGCCGCCGCCGAGGAGAAGCCGGAGGCGTAACCCTCCGCTCGGCACAGGAGCCGTACGACGGGCCCCGGGACGCACAGCGCCCCGGGGCCCGTCGCCGTTCGTACGCACCTGCCGACGTCCTCCCGGTGATCCACCGCCGACGCGCCCTCCGGAGCGCCCGCGGCGACAATGGACCCGGGGTCCGGGCTCGGCCCGGCCCGCATCCGGCCGGTCACCGGACCCGCCGCCGCCCGGGGCCCATGCGCTGACAGCGAACACCCGCAGAAGCGGGATGGCACCCGACTGCCTGCGCGTTAGGGTCCATGAATACGAGGGCAGGGGAGTACCCGAAGCCGCCCCGGCACCAGGGGCCACACGGGGCCCCACGCCCCGGTAGAACACGTGAGACGGCCCCGCGCCGTCGCAAGACGAGCAGGTGGATACGTGACGAATCTGATGCCCTCCGCCGCCGGCGAGCCTTCCATCGGTGGTGGCCTCGGTGACCAGGTCTACAGCCGGCTGCTCAACGAGCGGATCATCTTCCTCGGCCAGCCGGTGGACGACGACATCGCCAACCGGATCACCGCACAGCTTCTGCTCCTTGCCGCCGACCCGGACAAGGACATTTACCTGTACATCAACAGCCCCGGCGGCTCCATCACGGCCGGCATGGCGATCTACGACACGATGCAGTACATCAAGAACGACGTCGTGACGATCGCCATGGGCATGGCGGCCTCCATGGGACAGTTCCTGCTCAGCGCGGGTACGCCGGGCAAGCGCTTCGCGCTGCCGAACGCCGAGATCCTGATCCACCAGCCCTCGGCGGGCCTCGCCGGCTCCGCGTCCGACATCAAGATCCACGCCGAACGGCTGCTGCACACCAAGAAGCGGATGGCCGAGCTGACCTCCTTCCACACCGGTCAGACGGTCGAGCAGATCACCCGCGACTCCGACCGCGACCGCTGGTTCGACGCCGACGAGGCGAAGGCGTACGGCCTGATCGACGAGGTCATCACCACCGCTGCCGGCATGCCGGGCGGCGGCGGCACCGGGGCGGGCTCGTAACGGCTCACCGGGTCCGTACGACCGGCCGGGACCCGGCAGCGGCGTTCCCGGCCCGGACGGCCACCGGCGAGGGCCACCAGCGCCTCTCCAGGGCCGTCCCGGCCCACGAGGGCCGGTCGACCCGGCCCCGAAGGCCGCGAGGGCCTCTCGAAGGCTCCAGCGCCCCACAAGCCCCAAGCCACCGCCTCAGCCCTTATCAGGAGATATCGTGAACGACTTTCCCGGCAGCGGCCTCTACGCCCGTGCGCGCGCCGAGTACACGGCCCCGGTGGCCGAGTCCCGCTACGTCATCCCGCGCTTCGTGGAGCGCACCTCGCAGGGCGTGCGTGAGTACGACCCGTACGCGAAGCTCTTCGAGGAGCGCGTGATCTTCCTCGGCGTCCAGATCGACGACGCCTCGGCCAACGACGTCATGGCGCAGCTCCTGTGCCTGGAGTCGATGGACCCCGACCGGGACATCTCGGTCTACATCAACAGCCCCGGCGGCTCCTTCACGGCGCTCACGGCCATCTACGACACGATGCAGTTCGTGAAGCCGGACATCCAGACGGTCTGCATGGGCCAGGCCGCCTCGGCCGCCGCGGTGCTGCTGGCCGCGGGCACCCCGGGCAAGCGCATGGCGCTCCCGAACGCCCGTGTGCTGATCCACCAGCCCTACAGCGAGACCGGCCGCGGCCAGGTCTCGGACCTGGAGATCGCCGCCAACGAAATCCTGCGGATGCGCTCGCAGCTCGAGGAGATGCTGGCCAAGCACTCCAGCCAGTCGATCGAGAAGGTCCGCGAGGACATCGAGCGTGACAAGATCCTCACGGCCGAGGAGGCGCTGGAGTACGGCCTCATCGACCAGATCGTCTCGACCCGGAAGATGAACAACACCTCGGTCCGCTGACCCGCATCACGCGATGCGTCGATCGGGCCTGTATCGTCTGCCGCTCCCCCCGGGCACGGTTCGACACGGCGCACCTCTCGGTGAACCGTGCCGAGGGGGGCCCGAACAGGGGGCTCGGCAAGGTACCGTCGGACATAAGGCAGGACCAGGAGCCGCTGGATCCAAGGCGTCTCCCAGGCGAAGGGGAAGCACACCGTGGCACGCATCGGTGACGGCGGCGATCTGCTCAAGTGCTCGTTCTGCGGCAAGAGCCAGAAGCAGGTCAAGAAGCTCATCGCAGGCCCCGGTGTGTACATCTGCGACGAGTGCATCGACCTCTGCAACGAGATCATCGAGGAAGAGCTGGCAGAGACCAGCGAGGTGCGCTGGGAGGAACTCCCCAAGCCCCGCGAGATCTACGAGTTCCTCGAGGGGTACGTGGTCGGCCAGGAGGCCGCCAAGAAGGCCCTCTCCGTCGCGGTGTACAACCACTACAAGCGGGTCCAGGCCGGGGAGAACGGCGGCGCCCAAGGCCGTGACGACGCCATCGAGTTGGCGAAGTCCAACATCCTGCTGCTGGGCCCCACGGGCTCCGGCAAGACGCTGCTCGCGCAGACCCTGGCGCGCATGCTCAACGTCCCCTTCGCCATCGCCGACGCGACGGCGTTGACGGAGGCGGGATATGTGGGCGAGGACGTCGAGAACATCCTCCTGAAGCTCATCCAGGCCGCCGACTACGACGTCAAGAAGGCCGAGACGGGCATCATCTACATCGACGAGATCGACAAGGTGGCCCGCAAGAGCGAGAACCCGTCGATCACGCGCGACGTCTCGGGCGAGGGCGTCCAGCAGGCGCTGCTGAAGATCCTCGAGGGCACCACGGCCTCGGTCCCGCCGCAGGGCGGACGCAAGCACCCGCACCAGGAGTTCATCCAGATCGACACGACGAACGTCCTGTTCATCGTGGGCGGCGCGTTCGCGGGCCTGGAGAAGATCATCGAGTCGCGGGCGGGCGCGAAGGGCATCGGCTTCGGCGCCACCATCCGCTCGAAGCGCGAGCTGGAGTCGAAGGACCAGTTCCAGGACGTGATGCCCGAGGACCTGGTGAAGTTCGGCATGATCCCGGAGTTCATCGGCCGCCTCCCGGTCATCACCTCGGTGCACAACCTCGACCGCGAGGCGCTCCTCCAGATCCTCGTCGAGCCGCGCAACGCGCTGGTGAAGCAGTACCAGCGCCTCTTCGAACTCGACGGTGTGGAACTGGACTTCGAGCGCGAGGCACTGGAGGCGATCGCGGACCAGGCGATCCTGCGCCAGACCGGAGCGCGGGGCCTGCGCGCCATCATGGAGGAGGTCCTCCAGGCGGTGATGTACGAGGTCCCGTCCCGCAAGGACGTGGCCCGCGTGGTCATCACGGCGGACGTGGTCCTGTCGAACGTCAACCCGACGCTGATCCCGCGGGATGTACGGGGGCGCGGGGCGGGGGAGCAGAAGACGGCGTAACTGCCGCGCTGTACACGGCTGTTCATGGGAGAGGGGCCCCGGTTCACCGGGGCCCCTCTCCCATGTCACGCGCCTGGCATCAGGCCTTGACGCGGACTCCCTTGCGGAACTTGGCGGTGATTTCGGCTGTGCCCTGCAGGTCGGCACTCTTGCCGGACATGGCGTCGGCCGCGCTCAGGTGGATGATCCATCCGATCGTGCTGTGGTCGCCCCAGATACACACAGGCACGTGGATCTCGCCCGGACCCTTGGCGGCGCCGCTGCCCGACGAGTCCTGCTTGACCTTCATCTCCTGGCACTTGAGGACCGCACCGTCGAGGCCGCTCGGCTTGTAGGTCTGCGGGCTGCCGACGACCTCGCCGCCGCCGTCCTTCGCGGCGTTCTTCTTGGCCTCGGCGAACAACTCGTCGACGACCTTCTCCGGGTCGGAGATCTCACCGTAGACGCCCTGGAACTTCAGCAACTTCATGGCCAGCGGGTTGGCCTCGTCCCCTGCTTGGTAGTCGGCGTGCACCTCCGTCGCGTTCTTCACGCCGTACTTCTCGGCGTCCTTGAGGTCGCTGCTGCTCAAGCCGCCGCCGTCGTCACTCTCGGCGTTGCCCTTCTTGTACTGACCGTCGAGAACCGTCGCCGGCGTGATCAGCTTGTGCGGCCCGTCGTCCGCGATGGAGCTGCCGCCGCCCCCCCCGATCAGGAAGTACGCCCCCACCGCGATCGCCGCGACGACCGCCACCCCGCTGATGATCAGGGCCGTCTTCTTCTTGCCGCCGCCGGTGGCCGGGGGCGGCGGTACGGCGCCGTAGGGCGGCTGCTGGCCGTACTGCGGCTGCTGCTGGCCGTAAGGGTTCGGCTGGGGCGGCATGCCCTGCGAGGGCTGCGGCTGGCCGTAAGGGTTCTGCTGCGGCGGGACGCCCTGCTGCGGCTGCTGCGGGTAGCCGTAGCCGGGCTGCGGCTGGGGCGGCGGGGGCTGCTGGGGGTATCCGTAGCCGGGCTGGGGAGCCTGCGGCTGCTGGCCGTACGGCCCAGGCTGCCCCGGCTGACCGTACGGTCCGGGCTGTTGGGGCTGCCCGCCGTACGGGCCCGGCTGGTTGTGGCTCATTACTTGGGTTCCCCTCCAAGGCGCTTATACGTTCATGACATCCTTTCGCAGAAATGGCGCGCGCACGTCATCGGGGGCCCACCCGTTACCAAACAATCGTGTTTCGGGACCAGGCCGGGACACCTCTAAACTGGGCCCGTGACCGACAACGCTCAGCAGCAGCCCACCGCGCCCCCCACCGAACTGCCGACCCAGTACGCGCCGGCCGACGTAGAGGGGCCGCTGTACGAGCGCTGGGTAGAGCGGGGGTACTTCGAGGCGGACGAGAAGAGCGACAAGCCGCCCTTCACCGTCGTCATCCCGCCGCCGAACGTCACCGGCAGCCTGCACCTCGGGCACGCCTTCGAGCACACCCTCATCGACGCCCTCACCCGCCGCAAGCGCATGCAGGGTCACGAGACGCTGTGGCAGCCCGGCATGGACCACGCCGGTATCGCCACGCAGAACGTCGTCGAGCGGGAGCTGGCCAAGGAAGGCAAGTCGCGCCACGACCTGGGCCGCGAGGACTTCGTCCAGCGCGTCTGGCAGTGGAAGTCCGAGTCCGGCGGGCAGATCTCCGGTCAGATGCGGCGCCTGGGAGACGGCGTCGCCTGGTCGCGTGAGCGCTTCACGATGGACGAGGGCCTGTCGCAGGCCGTCCAGACCATCTTCAAGCGGCTCTACGACGACGAACTCATCTACCGCGCCGAGCGCATCATCAACTGGTGCCCGCGCTGTCTGACCGCCATCTCCGACATCGAGGTGGAGTACCAGGACGACGACGGCGAGCTGGTCTCCATCCGCTACGGCGAGGGCGACGCCTCGATCGTCGTCGCCACCACCCGCGCGGAGACCATGCTCGGCGACACCGCCATCGCGGTGCACCCGGACGACGAGCGCTACCGCCACATGGTCGGCACGGAGATCGAGCTGCCGCTCACCGGCCGCCGTATCCCCGTGGTCGCCGACGCGCATGTCGACCCCGAGTTCGGCACGGGCGCCGTCAAGGTCACCCCGGCCCACGACCCGAACGACTTCGAGATCGGGCAGCGGCACAACCTCCCCTCCGTCGCCGTCATGGACGAGCACGCGGTGATCACCACCCACGGCCCCTTCCAGGGCCTGGACCGCCTGGAGGCCCGCTCCGCGATCGTCGCCGCGCTGCGCGCCGAGGGTCGGATCGTGGCCGAGAAGCGGCCCTACGTCCACTCGGTGGGCCACTGCTCGCGCTGCAAGACCACCATCGAGCCGCGCCTGTCCATGCAGTGGTGGGTCAAGGTCGGACCGCTCGCGCAGGCCGCCGGTGACGCGGTCCGCGACGGCAAGGTCAAGATCCACCCGCAGGAGATGGAGAAGCGGTACTTCGACTGGGTCGACAACCTCCACGACTGGTGCATCTCGCGGCAGTTGTGGTGGGGCCACCGCATCCCCGTCTGGTACGGCCCCGGCGGCGAGGTCGTCTGCGTCGGACCGAACGAGGAACCGCCGACCGGCGAGGGCTGGCACCAGGACACCGACGTCCTCGACACCTGGTTCTCCTCCGGCCTGTGGCCGTTCTCCACGCTCGGCTGGCCCGAACAGACCGAGAGCCTCGCGAAGTTCTACCCGAACTCCGTCCTGGTCACCGGCTACGACATCCTCTTCTTCTGGGTCGCCCGGATGATGATGTTCGGCCTGTACGCGATGGACGGCACCCCGCCGTTCCACACCGTCGCCCTGCACGGCATGGTCCGCGACCAGTTCGGCAAGAAGATGTCGAAGTCCTTCGGCAACGCGGTCAACCCGCTGGACTGGATGGACAAGTACGGCTCGGACGCGCTGCGCTTCACGCTGGCGCGCGGCGCCAACCCCGGCGTCGACGTCCCGATCGGCGAGGACTGGGTCCAGGGCTCCCGCAACTTCGCCAACAAGATCTGGAACGCCACCCGCTTCGCGCTGATGAACGGCGCGACGGTCGAGGGCCCGCTGCCGGATGCGTCGAAGATGTCCGCGACCGACCGCTGGATCCTGTCCCGGCTGAACTCGGTCGTGGCCGAAGTCGACGCGTATTACGACGACTTCCAGTTCGCCAAGCTGTCCGACACCCTCTTCCACTTCGCGTGGGACGAGGTCTTCGACTGGTACGTCGAGCTGTCGAAGACGACGTTCCAGGCGGGCGGCGAGGCGGCCGAGGTCAGCCAGCGCGTCCTCGGTGAGGTCCTCGACGTCACCCTCAAGCTGCTGCACCCGATCGTGCCGTTCGTCACGGAGACGCTGTGGACCACCCTGACCGGTGGTGAGTCCCTCGTCATCGCCGACTGGCCCAAGGACAGCGGCTTCCGCGACGAGGCGGCCGAGCGCGAGATCGAGACCCTCCAGTCGGTCATCACCGAGGTCCGCCGCTTCCGCGCCGACCAGGGCCTCCAGCCCGGCCAGCGCGTCCCGGCCCGGCTGACCCTCGACGGCACGGCGCTCGCTCCGCACGAGGCGGCCATCCGTCAACTGCTGCGCCTCCAGCCGGAAGGCGAGGGCTTCACGGCGACGGCGACCCTGCCGGTCTCGGGCGCCACGGTCGCCCTCGACCTGTCGGGCACGATCGACGTGGCGGCCGAGCGCAAGCGTCTGACCAAGGACCTGGGCGCCGCACAGAAGGAGCGGCAGCAGGCCGAGGCCAAGCTCGGCAACGAGGCCTTCCTCGCGAAGGCCCCGGACCACGTCGTGGAGAAGATCCGCACGCGGCTCGCGAAGGCCGACGAGGACATCACGCGCATCGAGAACCAGCTCGCCAAGCTCCCGGCGAACTGATCCACCGGCACGTCCCGCGGGCCCGACGCCACACAGGCGCCGGGCCCGCGGCCGTGTTACGTAGACTGGCCCTCGTGAGTGACCTGCCCCCGCGCGACCCCAACGAGAGCGACCCCTTCGAGCAGATCGTCGCGGACGAGACCGGGCGTGACCCCGATCTCGCCGTGATCGAGGCCGGCAGCCGCACCCTGCGTACCCAGGGCGGCCCGCCCCAGGCCGACGTACCCACGCGGCCCACCGACCCCGAGGTCGACAAGGCGCTCCGCGTGGTCGAGGCCGAGCTGGCCACCCGCTGGGGCGAGACCAAGCTGGAGCCGTCCGTCAGCCGTATCTCGGCCCTGATGGACGTGCTGGGCGAGCCGCAGCGGGCATACCCCTCGATCCACATCACGGGCACCAACGGCAAGACGTCCACCGCCCGCATGATCGAGGCCCTCCTCGGCGCCTTCGACCTGCGCACCGGCCGCTACACCAGCCCGCACGTGCAGTCGATCACCGAGCGCATCAGCCTCGACGGCGCCCCCGTCTCCGCCGAGCGCTTCATCGAGACGTACGACGACATCAAGCCGTACGTCGAGATGGTCGACGCCCGGCAGGAGTACCGGCTCTCCTTCTTCGAGGTGCTCACGGGCATGGCGTACGCGGCCTTCGCGGACGCGCCCGTCGACGTCGCCGTCGTCGAGGTCGGCATGGGCGGAAGCTGGGACGCCACGAACGTCATCGACGGCGATGTCGCCGTCATCACCCCCATCGACCTCGACCACACCGACCGGCTCGGCGGCACGCCCGGCGAGATCGCCCAGGAGAAGGGCGGCATCATCAAGCAGGACGCCACGGTGATCCTCGCTCAGCAGCCGGTCGACGCGGCCCAGGTGCTGCTGAAGAAGGCCGTGGAGGTGGACGCCACCGTGGCCCGCGAGGGTCTGGAGTTCGGCGTCGTCTCCCGGCAGGTGGCGGTCGGCGGCCAGCTTCTGACCCTGCGCGGCCTCGGCGGCGAGTACCCCGAGGTCTATCTGCCCCTGCACGGCGCCTACCAGGCGCACAACGCCGCCGTGGCGCTCGCCGCGGTCGAGGCGTTCTTCGGCGTCGGCTCCCAGCGCCCCGAGCCGCTGGACGCCGACACGGTCCGCAAGGCCTTCGCGACGGTGTCGTCCCCCGGCCGCCTGGAGGTCGTACGGCGCTCCCCGACCGTCGTCCTGGACGCCGCGCACAACCCCGCGGGCGCCCGCGCCACCGCAGACGCCGTGACCGAGGCGTTCGACTTCAGCCGGCTGATCGGTGTCGTCGGCGTGAGCGGCGACAAGAACGCGCGCGGCCTGCTGGAGGCGTTCGAGCCGCTGTGCGCCGAGGTCGTCGTCACCCAGAACTCCAGCCACCGCGCGATGGACGTGGACGAGCTGGCCGCGATCGCCGTCGAGGTCTTCGGCGAGGACCGCGTCCAGGTCGAGCCCCGGCTGCCCGACGCGCTGGAGGCCGCGATCACCCTCGCCGAGGAGGAGGGGGAGTTCGCGGGCGCCGGCGTCCTCGTCACCGGTTCCGTCATCACCGTCGGCGAGGCCCGACTGCTCCTGGGAAGGGGCTGACATCCCGTGCGTACGCTCTGCGCTTCGACCCTGATCGGCGAGTTCTTCGTCATCGGCTTCGCCGGGCTGGTCGCGATGAAGGACCCTGATCTGTCCATGGCCACCGTCTGGACGGTCAGCGGCGTCGCCATGGCGCTCAGCATCCTGCTGTGCGGCATGCTCACCCGCCCCGGCGGCGTCCAGCTCGGCTGGGCCCTGCAGATCGCGCTGATCGCCTCCGGGTTCTTCGTGACGACGATGTTCTTCCTCGGCGCGGTCTTCGCGGCCCTGTGGTGGGCGTCCGTGCACTACGGCAGGAAGATCGACGAGGCGAAGGCACGGTTCGCCGCGAGCGCCGATGAGGGCAGCCCGGCCTAGGACCTTCCGACCGGAGAACTTGACGCTGCGTAACGTTCACCACAGCCTGCCCTGTAGCCTCTACGCACCGCACCACCGCGACCTGTAAGGAGCCATCCCCGTGACCCAGCGCACCCTCGTCCTCCTCAAGCCCGACGCCGTTCGTCGTGGTCTGATCGGCGAGATCATCAGCCGTATCGAGCGCAAGGCCGGCTGGACCATCAGCGCGCTGGAGCTGCGTTCCCTGGACCAGGACACGCTGGAGCAGCACTACGGCGAGCACAAGGGCAAGCCCTTCTACGAGCCGCTGGTGGAGTTCATGTCCTCCGGCCCGGTCGTCGCGCTCGTGGTCGAGGGCGAGCGGGTCATCGAGGGCGTGCGCGCGCTCGCCGGTCCGACCGACCCGATCGCCGCCGCGCCCGGCTCCATCCGCGGTGACTTCGGTGTGATCGTGCGCGAGAACCTGATCCACGCCTCCGACTCCGAGGAGTCCGCCGAGCGCGAGCTGAAGATCTTCTTCCCTGGCCGCTTCTGATTCCCGGCCACTTCTGATCCCCGGCCGCTTCCGGGCACACGATCACACCGCGCTGAACTCGTTCGGTGCATGGCTTCTGAGGGTGCGTCACATCACTCGGAAGCTTGAACGGGGGCGATCGCGGCACGCGACCCCGAAATCCCGGCCGTTCCCCGGCATATGCGTGCCGTTCGGGGGAACGGCTACCCCCGAACGATCGTCTCCTGGAGCGAGGAGGCCCGTGATCTGCTGACAATGGCAGCGACCCTCGCGTTGTGCGCGTGCGGGCGAGACTACGATGGAAGCCTTCGCGTCACAGCACCCACTCCGCCGCCCCGACAGAGCTGTCCACAGCTCCGCCCGGGAAGGCCAGACGAATCCTGATGGGGAACTCAATGTCGTTCATCGGCCGTGACATGGCTGTCGACCTCGGGACCGCCAACACGCTGGTGTACGTCAGGGGTCGCGGGATCGTACTCAACGAACCGTCCGTCGTCGCGATCAACACCAACACCGGTGGCATCCTCGCGGTCGGCGCGGAAGCGAAGAAGATGATCGGCCGGACGCCCGGCAACATCGTGGCCGTGCGCCCGTTGAAGGACGGCGTGATCGCCGACTTCGAGATCACCGAGCGGATGCTCCGCTACTTCATCCTGAAGATCCACAAGCGGCGGTATCTGGCTCGTCCGCGGGTCGTCGTCTGTGTGCCCTCGGGCATCACGGGCGTCGAGCGCCGCGCCGTGATCGAGGCGTCCTCCCAGGCCGGTGCCCGCCAGGTCCACATCATCGAGGAGCCGATGGCCGCGGCCATCGGCTCCGGCCTGCCGGTCCACGAGGCCACGGGCAACATGGTGGTGGACATCGGCGGCGGCACCACGGAGGTCGCGGTCATCTCGCTCGGCGGCATCGTCACCGCCCAGTCCATCCGCGTCGCGGGCGACGAGCTGGACAACGCGATCATCCAGCACGTCAAGAAGGAGTACTCGCTCCTCCTCGGCGAGCGGACGGCCGAACAGATCAAGATCACGATCGGTTCCGCGTACGAACTCGACGCCGACGAGCACACCGAGATCCGCGGCCGGGACCTGGTCTCCGGGCTGCCCAAGACCGTGGTCATCTCGGCGGCCGAGGTCCGCAAGGCCATCGAGGAACCGGTCAACGCGATCGTGGACGCGGTCAAGACGACCCTCGACAAGTGCCCGCCGGAGCTGTCCGGCGACGTCATGGACCGGGGCATCGTCCTCACCGGCGGCGGCGCCCTGCTGCGCGGCCTCGACGAGCGGCTGCGCCGCGAGACCGGGATGCCGATCCACATCGCCGAGGACCCGCTGGACAGCGTGGCGCTCGGTTCCGGCAAATGTGTCGAGGAGTTCGAGGCACTCCAGCAGGTACTGGACGCCCAGCCTCGCCGATGACACCCCCCAGCGATCCCGCCGTACGAGACGAACTCCCCTCGTGCGGCGGATCGTTGATATAGAGGCATAAGCTCCCCCATAACATCCCCGGAATCCCGCCCACCGGGTCGCGCCTCGCCAGGTACGGCCTGCCGGGTTCGTACCCACCGGGCATCGCGGACCCCGGGGCCCGCCCCACACATTCCGACGAGGAAGGCACGGCCGCCGCACGTGAGGGACACACGAGAGAGCCGGCTGCTCCTGGTGCTGCTGATCGCCATCGCGTTCGCACTGATCACGGTGGACATCCGCGGCGGTCAGGACTCACCGGTCGAAGGTGCCCGCCAGGCCGCTGCCACGGTCTTCGGCCCGATCGAGAACGGGGTGTCGTCCGCCGTCGACCCCGTGGGCAACGCGATCGACGCCGTACGCGACTCGGGCAGCAGGCACGATCGCATCGCCCAGCTCGAACGCGCCAACGCGGCGCTGAAGGCGAAGCTGGGCAGCGACGACCGCAACCGCAGCCGCGTCAAGCAACTCGACAAGATGATCCGGGTCGCCGGCGAGGGCCAGTACGGGATCAAGGGCGCCCAGGTCATCGCCATAGGAGCGGCCCAGGGCTTCTCCTGGACCGTCACCATCGACCTGGGCGCGAGCGACGGCATCAAGCGCGACATGACCGTCCTCAACGGTGACGGACTGGTCGGCCGTGTCACCACCGTCGGCCCCAGCACCTCCACCGTGCTCCTGGCCAACGACCCGGACTTCAGCGTCGGCACCCGCATGGAGAACAGCGACGAACTCGGCTTCGCCTCCGGACAGGGCGACCGCGCGCTGCGCGTCCAACTCCTCAACGCCAAGGCCGATGTGAAGAAGGGCAACCGCCTCGTCACCTTCGGCTCGGAGGCCGACAAGCCCTTCGTGCCCGGTGTCCCGGTCGGTGTGGTCTCCCGGGTCGACCCCTCCGGCGGTGACCTGACCCGCACGATCTATGTGAAGCCGTTCGTCTCCTTCAGCAAGCTCGATGTCGTCGGCGTCGTCGTCCAGGCACCGAAGAGGGACCCGCGCGACACGGTCCTGCCCCCGAAGCCCCAGCCGACGCCGACGCCGACCGTGACGGTCACCGTCACCCCCTCGACCGCCGCGTACGAAGAAGACGGCGAGCCGTCGGACTACTAGGAGCCGAACCAGATGCGCCTCAACCGGATTCTGCTCGCCACGCCCCTGGTGATCGTCGCCCTCGTGATCCAGGTGAGCGTGCTCGCCCGCCTCCATCTCCCCGGCGCCGTCCCCGATCTGGTGCTGCTGACCGTCGTCGCCCTCGCCCTGGTCTACGGGCACGTCGGCGGCAGCCTCATCGGCTTCGGCGCCGGGCTGCTCTCCGACCTCGCCCCGCCCGCCGACCACGCCGCCGGCCGCTACGCCCTCGTGCTCTGCGTCATCGGCTATCTCGCCGGGCTCGCCCGGCCCGAGAACGGCCGCCCCAGGTCCGCGACCGGCCCGATGGCCGTCGTGGTCGCCGCCGCGATCGGCTCGACCCTGCTGTACGCGAGCGTGGGCGCCCTCGTCGGGGACACCGCCGCCCGCCATGTGGGCCTGGGCGGCCTGCTGTTCACGGCCGCGGTGTACGACCTGCTGCTCGCGCCCTTCGTGGTCCCCGGACTGATGGCGCTGGCCCGCAAGCTCGACAACGACCCCCTCGCCGAGACCGGCGGCTCAGCCAAGGCGGCCGATGTCGCCTCCGGCCGGCTCTCCTCCGGTACCGGGCTGAGCCTCGGCGGCCGACGCGGCGGACTGCGCGTCAGGGCGGCCAAGGCGCGGGTGGCGCGCGCGGGCCGCATCAAGGGGGTCAAGCGGCTGTGACCAACCTTCCCGAGACCGGACGTACCCCCCGCGTCCAGATCCGCCTCGTCGTCGTCCAGATCCTCGTCCTCTCCCTCCTCGGCACCCTCGGTGGCCGTCTCTGGTACCTCCAGATCCGCAACGGCGCGCAGTACGCCAAGGAGGCCTCCGGCAACCACGTCCAGCAGGTCGTCCAGCCCGCCGTGCGCGGCGAGATCCTGGACGCGCGCGGTGTCCCGCTCGCCGACAACGAGACCCGGCTCGTGGTCTCCGCCTCCCGCACCGACCTGCTGAAGCTGAAGGACGGCGGCAAGGACGTCCTCACCAGGCTGGCGGGCGTCCTCGGCATGAAGCCCCAGGACGTCATGGACAAGGTCCGCCTCTGCGACTCCAAGACGCCCCAGCCCTGCTGGAACGGCTCCCCGTACCAGCCCATCCCCATCACCGACGACGCCACCCCCCGCCAGGCCCTCCAACTGCGCGAGCGCTCCGAGGACTTCCCCGGTATCACCGCCGAGCCCGAGGCCGTCCGCCGCTATCCGAGCCCCGGCGAGGCCAACACCGCCCAGGTCCTCGGCTATCTCTCGCCGGTCACCGACGACGAGATCCAGCGGGCCAAGGACACCGAGGCGCCGTACCTGCGCTCCGACCAGGTCGGCCGCTCCGGCCTCGAGCACCAGTACGACCGGGTGCTGCGCGGCAAGGCGGGGGTCACCCGCTACGAGGTCGACAACCTCGGCCGGGTCATCGGCAAGGCCAGGAGCGATGCCGCCGAGCCCGGCTCCAACCTGGTCACCAGCATCGACGCCCGCGTCCAGCGGGTCGCCGAGTACGAGCTGAACGAGGCGATGAAGGCCGCCCGCGGTCAGTTCGACAAGATCACGGGCAAGAACTACAAGGCCGACTCCGGCGCCGTCGTCGTGATGGAGGCCAAGACCGGCCGTGTCGTCGCCATGGCCTCCAACCCGGCCTACGACCCGAACGTCTGGGTCGGCGGCATCTCCGCCAAGGACTACAAGAAGCTCACCGGCAAGAAGGCCGACAATCCGCTGCTGAACCGGGCCATCCAGGGCCAGTCGGCGCCCGGCTCCACCTTCAAGGTGGTCTCCACGGCCGCCGCCGTCGAGGCCGGCTACAAGTTCGACGGCGAATACCCCTGCACCAGCGACTACACGGTCGGCACCCAGGTCTTCAAGAACTTCGAAGGGGAGAACTTCGGCCCGATCTCGCTCGGCCGGGCGCTGGAGGTCTCCTGCGACACCGTCTTCTACGGCCTCGCGGACAACGAGTGGAAGAAGGACGGCGGAATCAATCCCAAGAAGGGGCAGCCCAAGGACTACTTCTTCAAGGCCGCCCACCAGTTCGGACTCGGCAGGACCACCGGGATCGACCTGCCGAACGAGGTCACCGGCCGCGTCCCCGACCGCCAGTGGAAGCAGCGCTACTGGGAGGCCAACAAGGACGACTGGTGCAAGACCGGCAAGAAGGACGGCGACTACGTCGAGCAGATCGCGTACGAGAACTGCATCGAGGGCAACAAGATGCGCGAGGGTGACGCGATCAACTACTCCATCGGGCAGGGCGACACCCTGGTGACCCCGATCCAGGAAGCCGTCATCTACTCGGCCATCGCCAACGGCGGCACGCTGTGGAACCCGAGCATCGGCAAGGCCGTCGTCAGCGCCGACGGCAAGCGGATCAGCGAGATCCAGCCCAGGTCGCACGGGCGGCTGCCGATCGACAAGAAGACACGGGACGTCATGGAGGAAGCCCTCGCGGGCGTCGTCACCCGCGGTACCGCCGCCTGGAAGTTCGGCGGCTGGCCACAGGACAAGATCCCGCTGCACGCCAAGACCGGTACCGCCGAGGTCTACGGCAAGCAGACGACGTCCTGGCTGTCCACGTACTCCAAGGACTACGCGGTCATCATGACCATCTCCCAGGCCGGTACGGGTTCGGGCGCCTCCGGTGAGGCCATCCACAACATCTACAACGCCCTGTACGGCGTGCAGAAGGACGGCTCGATCGACAAGAAGAAGGCCCTGCTGTACACCCCGCAGCGAGACCTCCCGAAGATCGAGCCCGACGGCACGATCGTGGCCCCGAAGATCGAGAAGTACGACCCGCGTGCCCAGCAGGCCGACGAACAGGCCGACCGGCAGGGCGGGCAGGACACGCCCGCGGACGACCCGGCCGCCACCGTGCCCCCGCCGAACGACAACGACCGCACCCGCAGGCGCACGGACCGCCCGCGGAAGAGGCGGAGGACCCTCACGTGACCGGCGCGAACAACTTCTCCGTCTCCGGGTACGGCCCGGAGCGGGCCAACTGGACCCGGGTCTTCGCCCGGGACGGCCTCGCCCGCCGCCTCGACTGGCCGATACTGCTGTCGGCCATGGCCCTGTCCATGATCGGCGCCGCCCTCGTCTACTCGGCCACCCGGGGCCGTACCGAGATCAACCACGGTGACCCGTACTACTTCCTCGTACGGCATCTGATGAACGTCGGCATCGGCTTCGCCCTGATGGTCGGCACGATCTGGCTCGGCCATCGCACCCTGCGCAACGTCGTACCGATCCTGTACGGCCTCTCGCTGGTCGGCGTGCTGCTGGTGCTCACCCCGCTCGGCGCGACCATCAACGGCAACCGCAACTGGCTCGTCTTCGGCGGCGGGTTCTCCCTCCAGCCCTCCGAGTTCACCAAGATCACCATCATCCTGGGCATGGCGATGCTGCTCGCCGCCCGGGTCGACGCGGGGGACAAGGAGTACCCCGACCACCGGACCGTGGCCCAGGCCCTCGGGCTGGCCGCGATCCCGATGGCGATCGTGATGCTCATGCCCGACCTCGGCTCGGTCATGGTCATGGTGGTCACGGTGCTGGGCGTGCTGCTCGCCTCCGGCGCCTCCAACCGCTGGATCTTCGGCCTGCTCGGCGCGGGCGCCGTGGGCGCGATCGCCGTCTGGCAACTGCACATCCTGGACGAGTACCAGATCAACCGCTTCGCCGCCTTCGCCAACCCCAGCCTCGACCCCTCCGGCGTCGGCTACAACACCAGCCAGGCACGGATCGCGATCGGCTCCGGCGGACTGACCGGCGCGGGCCTCTTCCACGGCTCGCAGACGACCGGTCAGTTCGTCCCCGAGCAGCAGACCGACTTCGTCTTCTCGGTCGCGGGCGAGGAACTCGGCTTCGTCGGCGCGGGCCTGATCATCGTGCTCCTCGGTGTCGTCCTGTGGCGCGCCTGCCGCATCGCCCGGGAGACCACCGAGCTGTACGGCACGATCGTCGCGGCCGGGATCATTGCCTGGTTCGCCTTCCAGTCCTTCGAGAACATCGGGATGACGCTCGGCATCATGCCCGTCGCCGGTCTGCCACTCCCGTTCGTGTCGTACGGCGGCTCGTCCATGTTCGCCGTCTGGATCGCGGTGGGCCTGCTCCAGTCGATCCGGGTCCAGCGGCCGATGTCTGCGTAGACGGGGTGAACGTCGCCCGCGGCGGCACTAGATTCGGTGCATGGCGGACACCAAGCGCGAGATCGAGCGGAAGTACGAGGCCGCGGCCGAGGACGAGCTGCCCGAGCTGACCGGTGTCGGCGGGGTCGAAGCCGTCACCGACCAGGGCGTCGCCGTACTCGACGCCACCTACTACGACACGGCCGATCTGCGGCTCGCCCGCGCGGCGCTGACCCTGCGTCGCCGCACCGGAGGCGACGACGCGGGGTGGCATCTCAAGCTGCCGGTCGCCGACGACGTCCGCGACGAGATCCGCGCCCCGCTCTCCGACACCGTGCCCCCGGCCCTGCTCGCCCTCGTCCGCTCCCGGGTCCGGGACGCCCCGCTCGTCCCCCTCGTACGGCTGCGCTCCGAGCGGGACGTCCGCCATCTCCTCGACGCCGACGGCGCCCTGCTCGCCGAGGTCAGCCTCGACCGCGTCCACGCCGAACGCCTCAGCGGCGGCTCCGGCACCGCCGCCTGGACCGAGATCGAGGTCGAGCTGGCGGACGACGGCGACCCCGCCTTCCTCGACCGGGTCGACAAGGCGCTCCGCAGGGCCGGGCTGCGCCGCTCCTCGGCCCCGTCCAAGCTGGCCAGGGCTCTCGCGGAGACGGGCGGGGACGCCGAGCCCGCCGCCCCGCCGCGCAAGCCGGTCACCGCGGGCGACCATGTCCTCGCCTATGTCCGCGCCCAGCGCGACGCCATCGTGGAGCTGGACCCCGCCGTGCGCCGGGACGTCTTCGACTCCGTGCACTCCCTGCGCGTCGCCACCCGCCGACTGCGCGGCGCGCTGCGCTCCTACGGCACAGTCCTGGACCGTACCGTCACCGACCCGATCGCCGACGAGCTGAAGTGGCTGGCCGGTGAGCTGGGCGCGGACCGCGACCGCGAGGTGCTGACGGAGCGTCTGACCACGGCCCTGTCCGAGCTGCCGTACCACCTGGTCGTCGGCCCGGTCCGGGCGCGCCTTCGCACCTGGTCGGACACCCGGCGCGGCGGCACCCGGGGCCGGCTGACCGCCGCCCTGGACAGCGAGCGCTGCCGGGCGCTGCTGGACACGCTGGACGCCCTGGTCGAGGAACCGCCGTCGCTCGAGGCCGCCGCCCGCAAGCCGTCGAAGGTGCTCGGGAAGGCCGTACGCAAAGACTTCGGCAAGCTCTCCGCCCTGGTGGGCCGGGCCCTGGACCTGCCGCCGGGGCACGACCGCGATGTCGCGATGCACGAGGCCCGCAAGAAGGCCAAGCGCACCCGGTACGCGGCCGAGGCCGCCGCGCCCGCGCTCGGCAGACCGGCCGAGGCCCTGGTCAAGGCGCTGAAGTCCGTACAGACCCTGCTCGGCGACCACCAGGACAGCGTCATGGCCCGCGGCGCCCTGCGCGAGCTGGCGGCCGAGGCGCGCACGGCGGGGGAGGACACCTTCACCTACGGCGTGCTGTACGGGCGCGAGGAGCAGCGGGCCGCCGCGTACGAGGCGGCGCTGCCCACCGTGTGGAAGGCGGCCGTGAACGAGGGAGAAGGGTTGCTGCGCACCCGTTACGCTTGAGAGTCCCGCTGTCAGCTCACGAAGGTCCGCACGATGCCTGCCGAGTCCGTCTTCCCTCAGCTTGAGGCACTGCTGCCACACGTGCAGAAGCCGATCCAGTACGTAGGCGGTGAGCTGAACTCGACCGTCAAAGCATGGGACGAGTGCGACGTGCGCTGGGCGCTCATGTACCCCGACGCGTACGAGGTCGGCCTGCCCAACCAGGGCGTCATGATCCTCTACGAGGTCCTGAACGAACGGCAGGGCGTCCTCGCCGAGCGCACCTACAGCGTGTGGCCGGACCTCGAGGCGCTGATGCGGGAGCACGACGTCCCGCAGTTCACGGTGGACAGCCACCGCCCGGTGAAGGCCTTCGACGTCTTCGGCCTGTCCTTCTCCACGGAGCTGGGCTACACGAACATGCTGACGGCCCTGGACCTGGCGGGCATCCCGCTGGAGTCCAAGGACCGCACCCTGGACGACCCGATCGTCCTCGCGGGCGGCCACGCGGCCTTCAACCCCGAGCCCATCGCGGACTTCATCGACTGCGCGGTCATCGGCGACGGCGAGCAGGCCGTCCTGGAGATCACCGAGATCATCCGCGCCTGGAAGGCGGAGGGCCGTCCCGGCGGCCGTGAGGAACTGCTGTTCCGCCTCGCGAAGACGGGCGGGGTCTACGTCCCGGGCTTCTACGACGTCGAGTACCTCCCCGACGGCCGTATCGGCCGGGTCGTCCCCAACAAGTCGGGCGTGCCGTGGCGGGTGTCCAAGCACACGGTCATGGACCTGGACGAGTGGCCCTACCCCAAGCAGCCCCTCGTGCCCCTGGCGGAGACGGTCCACGAGCGCATGTCCGTGGAGATCTTCCGCGGCTGCACCCGCGGCTGCCGCTTCTGCCAGGCGGGCATGATCACCCGCCCGGTGCGCGAGCGCTCCATCACGGGCATCGGCGCGATGGTCGACCAGGGCCTGAAGGCGACGGGCTTCGAGGAGGTGGGCCTGCTCTCGCTGTCGTCCGCGGACCACTCCGAGATCGGCGACATCGCCAAGGGCCTCGCGGACCGTTACACGGACGACAAGATCGGCCTCTCGCTGCCGTCGACCCGCGTGGACGCCTTCAACATCGACCTCGCCAACGAGCTGACCCGCAACGGCCGCCGCTCCGGTCTCACCTTCGCCCCCGAGGGCGGTTCGGAGCGCATCCGCAAGGTCATCAACAAGATGGTCTCGGAAGACGACCTGATCAGGACCGTCGCGACGGCCTACGGCAACGGCTGGCGCCAGGTGAAGCTGTACTTCATGTGCGGCCTGCCCACGGAGACCGACGACGACGTGCTCCAGATCGCCGACATGGCGACGCGCGTGATCCAGAAGGGCCGCGAGGTCTCGGGCTCCAACGACATCCGCTGCACGGTCTCCATCGGCGGCTTCGTCCCCAAGCCCCACACCCCCTTCCAGTGGGCGCCCCAGCTCTCCGCCGAGGAGACGGACGCCCGTCTGGAGAAGCTCCGCGACAAGATCCGCGGCGACAAGAAGTACGGCCGCTCCATCGGCTTCCGCTACCACGACGGCAAGCCGGGCATCGTCGAGGGCCTGCTCTCGCGCGGTGACCGCCGGATCGGCGCGGTGATCCGCGCGGTCTACGAGGACGGTGGCCGCTTCGACGGCTGGCGCGAGCACTTCTCCTACGACCGCTGGATGAACTGCGCGGACAAGGCCCTCGCCCCCCAGGGCGTGGACGTCGACTGGTACACGACCCGCGAGCGCTCCTACGAGGAGGTCCTGCCCTGGGACCACCTGGACTCCGGCCTCGACAAGGACTGGCTCTGGGAGGACTGGCAGGACGCCCTGGACGAGAGCGAGGTCGAGGACTGCCGCTGGACGCCGTGCTTCGACTGCGGTGTCTGCCCGGCGATGGACACATGGCCACAAGTGAGCGACAGCGGGAAGAAGTTGCTGCCGCTGACGGTCAAGAAGTCGGCTCCGACCAGCTAATACGGAGCGATGACGTGAGTGAGCCGCTGCGGCGCATCGCCGATGCTGTGACAGATATCACAGAGGAGGAGATGGCTGCAGTGCTCACCGCGCTCGGGAACCTGAAGGGCCGGGAGCGGTGCGTTCGGGAGACGGCAAGAACGCCGCTGCCGAGCCCTAGGAGCGCTTCCGGTATCCAATCCGAGGTGGAGTGGATCTGAGCGGCGAACGCCCCTCAGGCGGTCATTCGCAGTCTCTGTGGCTTGGTGTCTCGTGATCCCGTTGGCGAAGCTTCAGGCTTCGGTGCTCGTTGAGCCTGGTGTGGATCTCACCTCTGCACAGATGGCAGAGCTAGCGTGTCGACCCCTGGTCAAAGACCGTCTGGACATCACCGGCGCCCGCTGGGGCCTTTCCGGAGCTGAAGTCGTGCTC
Organism: Streptomyces macrolidinus; assembly: GCF_023887685.1. Taxonomy (GTDB): domain Bacteria; phylum Actinomycetota; class Actinomycetes; order Streptomycetales; family Streptomycetaceae; genus Streptomyces; species Streptomyces macrolidinus. The sequence goes on from NZ_JAMWMR010000001.1 coordinate 315,677, forward strand.
AAGCTGCGTGCCGTCCGCGCCAGCGGCGACTTCGACGCCTACTCGGCCTGGCGCCAGCAGTAGGAGTTCATCCGCAACCAGTAGGTCCGCTACTGCGACCAGGTCATGACCACTGCCTCGTCGGCAGCACCCTCACTGAATCTGCACCCAAAGGATAAATGTAGCAATAAGGTAAAGCAGGGATCAATCAGGAGGAAAGGTGCAGTCAATCAATTCAAGCCAAAGATGCAGTAAACCGTTGGTGATTCTTTGCAAACAGTCCGGCATGGCGAATGATCTTGCTCGGCACCAAGAGTACAACAAGGGGAGATTATGAAGAGATCGGCAAGGCTTCTCGCGTCGGCTGCCGTGGTCGGCATGGCTGCGACGGGGGCTCTGTCCACTGCGGGCTCGGCTGCCGCCTCTCAGTCGCAAGTGCACGTCGCCACCTACAAGTCCACCGAGGGGGCCCCGCCCGAGTTTCTGCTCGGACCGAATGGCGAGGTTCCCACCGAGTGGGGCGTGGCCACCTTCCCGACGGATGTCGAATTCGACTCCGACAGCATGATCACCCCGAAGGTGAGTAAGGGTGGCGGGACCTGGAACTACGGGACCGGCATGGACGGCGCCTACAAGGGGTGCTACTCCAACTACATCCACCCCACCAAGAAGCACTCGGCCTCGGTGGCCATAGCGGCGAATACCGACAAGGACATTCGGAACGCCGACATCTGGGCGAAGGCGTACGCGACGGCCGGTGTCGCGTACACGTGCAACGCCTACTGGGGCGTGTACTGATCTCGCCGGTCTAATCACGGCCTAACCAACTGAAGCACCAGTCGCCCTAGACCTGCGAATGGTGCTTCATGCCCTTATCGTCTCACATCTTTGTCAGCACCCACTCCTTCCCACCGTCTCTCGCGAGGTTGTCCCAGTATGCGCACGCTGCCACTTGTGTCGTTAGCCATCGTCACGGGCGCAGCCGTGGGAATTGGCGGCCCCCTCCTCGATGCATCCGCTAGCCCATCGGCAAGCGCGCTTGGGGCCGTCCTGGTCGCCGGCTGGTGCTACGCAGCTATCCCCTTTTGCCTCGGCATGGCAAGCACATCCAAATTGAAGGCCGCCACTGTTGGCACGACTGCATTGCTCATCACTGTGGTCTCCTACTACTCAATCAAGGCCGCGAAGGGTGATTTCAGGACAGTCGATCTCTCGGAGACCAGTGGCAGAGAGTTCTTCTCATGGGGTGAATTCGCCAGCACGACGTTGTTTTGGTGCCTCGCAGCCATAATCTTGGGACCGCTTCTCGGTGTGGCGGGTTGGATGGCACGCCAAGGCGTGATTCGCCTCCCATTCCAACTTTGCGTCCCGATTATCACACTTGCCGAGACAATAATGCGGTTGCAAGTCGAAGCGTCCAGGGCCTCATCGCCAGCGGTTTGGGTCTGGGAGTCTGTTTGCGCAACGTCGATAGCACTGATCGTGCTCCTCATCGGCGTGGCGGCATGGAAAAAGCGCGATCGTCGTTCGCCTGCGTAGCTCGATGGTGAGTGACCCCATTGTGTGAAGGTGGCCGAGGCCAAGCGCCTGGGCCACTGGTCTCGGGCGGAATGGGAAGCGAGTCTCGACCAGCCTCCGAGCGCATAGCCGCGTGTAGTGTGCGGGGCTGTCGTAACGGCCCCTCGTTTCGTAGCCCTCACCCCGATACGGTCGGAGTCGTGTCCGCGTACGTCGGGGTTGGTCACCCAGTGGCGTGCGCTGGTTGATCGCGCGCGACTAGGGGAGCTGGTACGGGCATGGCGGTTGGCGCTGCTCGAACGCAAGAGGGGTTCACGTCGGCGGGGGCTGCGCGGGTTATGGCCGCCGCGTGCCGGGCTGCGGGGCTCGATGACAGAGGCGCGGAGCTGATCAGGTTGGGGGAGAACGCTCTCTTCCGGCTGGCCTCCGTGCCGGTGGTCGTGCGGGTGGGGCGGGGTGAAGAGTGGCTGTCCATCGCGCGTACCGAGGTGGCTGTGTCGCGGTGGCTAGCGGATGAGGGGTTCCCTGCCGCTCGCGTCATCGATGATCTGGAGCAGCCGTTCTTGACTGATGGCCACCCCGTGACGTTCTGGCATCTGATTGTTGAGGGCGGCCGTAAGGCGACGTACGGGGAACTGGGTGGGGTCCTGCGGGACCTGCGCTCGCTGACCATTCCGGACGGTCTTGTACTGCCGTCGTTCGAGCCCTTCGGCAAGCAACAGCTACGGCTCGACCGTGCGGTGATCCCGGGCGACGACAAGGTCTTCTTGCGGAAGCGGTGGCGCGAACTGCAAGACCGGTATGCCGAGTTGAGGTTCGAGTCGCCGAAGGGGCCGGTGCATGGGGATGCCCATGTGCAGAATCTCATGGTGGACGATCAGGGGCGCGTGAAGCTGATCGACTTCGAGTGCTTCAGCTACGACCATCCCGAGTGGGATCTCATGGTTACGGCGGTCGAGCACCACAGCCTTGGCTGGCAGACCGACGAACAGTACGCCGATTTCGTGGCCGCGTACGGGCGCGACCTGTACGACTGGCCGGGGTACGAGACGTTGCGGGGCATCCAAGAGTTCGGGATGACGACCTGGCTCATGCAGAACGTTCGGGAGGACGAGGGAACCGCGGCTGAGTACCGTCGGCGCATCGCTGGCCTGCGCAATGACGATGCGCCGCGTGATTGGCGGCCCTGGTAGCTGCTACTCGTCGTCCTCGTCCAGTCGGGCTAGCGCGTCGTGCACCTTCTCGTTGAAGGCGGCCACGGCAGGGTTCGCCGCGTGCACGCTGACCTCGTTCTGGAAGTCGGTTACGTAGCGCTGGAAGCGAGTGGACTGGAGAGAGTCGCCGCCATCGACTGCGAGGCTCGCAGTGGTGACAGCGGCTTCCAAATCGCCGTTCAGTAGCTGACTCTGGGCAAGCACCATGCGGCAGAAGCCGAGTGTGCGGGCGTACTTCGGGTCGGTGCTGTCCACGGCGCGTTGGGCCTGTTCGACGGCTTCACAGCGCATCTTGAGGTCGCGGAAGCAGTGGCAGAGTTCGCCCATGAGTTCTGCTTCGTCGAAGTAGCTCAGCCATGCCGGGTCTTCGGTGGTGTCGGCGCGCTCGAAGTGGCGTTCCGCCTCCCTCATGGCCCGGCTTGCTGAGATGCGGTCGCCTGCGTTGGACAGGGCGCGGGCCTCCATCGCCGCGTAGTTGGCCATGGCGCGTGGGGTGGCCTGTCCCTTGGCGCCTTCGACGGCTGCGCGGGCCAGTTGGATGGCCTGGGCGTGGTTGCCGAGGTAGTTGGCCTGGTGGCTGAGGTTGCCCAGAAGGCGGGCGCCGAACATGCGGTCGTCAATGACCTGGGACAGGCGCAGCGTGGACGTGAGGTAGCGATGGGCAAGGCGGTGATTACCAGCGTCGTACGCGGTCCACGCGAGCAACTGGGAGACCTCGGAGGCGGCGCCGTACAAGGCGGTCCCTACCTTCTCGCTGTAGCTCGCGTCCAGCAGTGGCAGCACCTCGTGCCGGAAGTAGTGGCGCAGCGCCTTGTGGCCGTGGCCTCCGCCGTACTTGAAGTCGAGTGCCATGAACGTTCCGGCGGCGTCCCTGATCGCACGCACGTCGCGCATGCCGACTCGTTGGGTGGCGGGCCTGTCGGCTTGGATGCCATCGGGACGCGAAATCATCCACGACAGGACGGCTGAGCTGAGGTCGGCGTCCGCAACGGTCAGTTGGTCCGAAGTGGGCGCGTCGGCGCGCTCCTGGGCGAGTCCGTCAAGCGTGGACAGGATGTCGGGGACGGTGCTCGGGTAGCCGATGGGCTCAGGGGCTGTCGGCTTGGTGTGGTCGAAGAAGCCGAGGTCGCCCGGCGTGATGCGGCGCCCGAGCTTGGTCGAGAGAACGTCTGCCATGATCGCCGCTGTCTGCGGCCTGATGCCCGCGCCGTCTCGCCATCGCTTCACCGCGATGTGTGTCGTCCCCAGGTCCATGCCACGCTGGTCGGCCTCGTCCGTCATGCGTTTCGCAAGGCCCTTGTTCGAGACCTTCGCTTCGTCCATGACAGCGATCAACTGCACGTTTGGCTCTCGGCTCATGCTCCCCTGCCAACCCGAGAATTACAGCGAGTATCCATCTGTCACAGAAATGCCATCTTGGGGGTTCATTGGTGAACCCCCTTCGTGTTTGCCGGTGTTCATGTGAACCCCCTGGTGAACGTTCCCGTCGCCGCGTCCCGCGTCGTGTACTGGCTTGGCCACAGCAAGCCGCGTGCAGAGGCCGTCTGAGGTCCGAAAGGGGACGTGATGGGCACGAGGGAAGCCGAGCAGTATGAGTACTTGGCGAGCGAACTGGATGCGTACACGCACTGGTTCGCGGCGCCGGACCCGTATTCGGGCGGGTTCTTCCTGGCGTTCACGCTCTTCGCCGAGTTCTCCGACACCGCACGTACGGCGCGAGACATGACTGCTTCCTTCCTTCGGGGCGCAGGCGCTGATCAGATCGTGGGTGACGCCCAGCTCGTCGTGTCGGAACTCGTCGGCAACGTGGTGAATCACGCGATGCCGGACCACCGCTTGGCGCGCCCTGGCGGCTGTCGGCGCATCGATGTGACGTTCAAGATGTGGCCGAAGTGGCTGTTCATCGGCGTTGCCGATGAGGACTCGACGCCTCCCATGCTCCCGGTCGGCGAGTCCTTCGCCCCGCAGTTGGCGGGAGAGCTGTCGGAGGCGGTATTGCCCGACAGCGGTCGCGGACTGCTGATCGCTCAGCGGCTCGCTACTTCGGTCTGGTGGACGCCGGAAGACAAGGGCGGCAAGACCGTGTGGTGCCGCTTCGACCTCGATGGCGGGAGCGAGGGTGAACCGCTCCCTTGATCTCCGGGCCGTCGCCCCTGCACTGCTCCCTCGCGATCGGGAGCGGGTGACGGTCCGGGCCTGGGCCGGAGGCTGACCTCTCCGGCCACGGAGCGCGGCTCCTCTGAACCCCAGGGGTCGCCCTCCCCGAACGGGGGGCCGCGCTTCACAACCTCATACCGAGACCGGACCACCCCCGCGCCGGGAAGCAACCGGGGTGGTCCGGGAGGGGACGCAGCGGTCCCCGGTGCCTGATGGTACCGGGGTCGTTGCGCTGTGTCGCATCTGGCTCTGGACCAAAGCGAGTTGATGGCCCGTGAGTTGAAGCAGGGTTGAGGTGGACAAGGTGACTGGCGAGGGTGAGAACTGGCTCAGCGATGGCTTGGACGACATCGCGGGCACGGACTCCGGTCTGTGGGTACCCGGCGTCGACTACATGACGGGCTGGAAGGAAGCGCGAGAGGTTGCGGACCGACTCAACCGCGCGCTCTTGGACGTGGGCTTCGAGCTGTCCGTCGTGCGGGCCGTGGCTGCGACGAACGAGGACGGCCGTGGGGTCGTACGCCTGGCGGGCTGGCCGGATGCCGTGAACCGGCTCGCCCAGCTTTTGGAGGTGCGCGCAGACGGCCGCGGTGGTGCGGCGTGAGGCGTCTTTTCGCTGGTGAGCGGTGCAGGTGGGCACGTCGCCGGCCGGAGAGACTTTGGGCTGGAGCTGCCATGGGGCGAGTGAACAGGGGGCCTTACGCTGGCCCGGCGAATCGGGCAGGCACTGGTCCTGCCCGCGTTTGTGCCCGATGGGCCCCCTGTTCTTCGAGGCTCGCCCCATGGTGGCTGCCTAAAGTCTCGGAGGCCGTCGACCCCCAGCCCCGTGAGCCCCGATCTGCCGCGACCGGTCGACGCCTCGACTCCTTGGGCGTACTGCGGTCTGGGGCGCCTGGCGACCGGACGGGACCGGCGGCCACGCCGCACGCCCGGCCGGGGCGACCGGGCGCCCCGGCGCGCCGCAGGCGCGCCCTTGAGGAAGTAAAGGCTGCTTCGACCGATGCCCTTTGCTGGTCAGGCGCGGGCGCGTCGCGTGGCCTGCTTGTCGGCGGTGATCCGGTAGGCGAGTTCGGCACGGTCCGCGCCGAAGCGCAGCTCTTCGAGAAACAGTGGGCGGCCGTCGGTACCGTGCGCGACGCGGGCGACGTGCAGAACCGGGGTGGCGTCGGGGAGTTGGAGCGTGGTCCGCTCGTCTGGCAGAGGCATGTGAGCGCGTACGGTCTCTGCCCAGGTCAGCTTGTGGCCGTCCTGCGTGAGCAGCCGGTAGATCTCGGCCGGGTGCATGCACGGCTCCTCGGCAAGCAACGGCACGGCTTCGGCCACCTCGAAGGGGAGCAGGGTTCGGTGCAGCGCACGTGTGCCGGTTCCGGGGTCTACGAGCAAGCGGTCACAGCCGAACAAGGCCTCTTCGCCGCCGAGTTGGAGCAGTCGACCGGTGGCCTTGGTGGTGCGGGTGCGGTAGGTGCTCGGCTCCTCCGCTTCCTGCCAGATGTCGCCGCCCGGCATGACGAACGTGCCGTCGGCGGTACGGCTGATGCCGCGCTCGATGGTGAGAACGGGCTGTCCGCTGGAGCGCACGAAGCTGCCCTTGCCGTGGCGGACGTCGATCAGGCCTTCCGCGCGCAGAGCCGCGATCGCGTTGCGGACGGTCGGCCGCGAGACGCCGTAGCGGGCCATGAGCTGCGCTTCGGACGGCAAGAGGGAGTCGGGCGCGAACTCGCCGGACAGGATCGCTTCTCGGATCGCTGCGGCTACCTGCTGGTAGAGGGCTCCGGGGCGCTGGATCTCCGACATCTCGATCTCTCCGGGTTCGTGTCGTAGGCACGTCGCACGCGCGACATCACTCGTCAGCATAAGTACTTGCGCACCCGCCGTACAGAGCTCCATAGTCATCACTCGTAAGGACAAGTGACGTCAGCACCTTGCTGCCGTCCCGAATGGCCAGGGAGGCCAACAAGATGCAGTCCATTCCCGTGGACACGACACGACTGGGCGTACTGCGGTGCGCCATCGCACCGGAAGCGAAGATCAGCAACCCCGAGACGCAGGAGGTGAAGAGGGACCGGGACGGCAACCCGGTCTGGACCGTGGCGGTCACCGTGCGGCAGGACAGGCGGCGGATCTCCGTCATCGAGATCGCAGTCAGCGGTCACCCCAAGGGCATCGAGGAAGGGCAGGTCGTCAAGGTCACTGGGCTGACGGCGTTCATGTGGTCGATGGGTGACCGGCACGGCGTCAGCTTCCGCGCCGACGCGATCACGCCCGTACCGAGCGGTCCGGCGAACGCCAAGGGCGGTGACGCCTGATGAGCCCGATCCTCCTCGCCTTCGCGCTCGCCGCGCTGGCCTGGGTGCTGGTCGTCGGGGACCTGGTGCAGCGGTGCCGTCCGGCCTGGCACTGGTACGTCGTCGGCTACCCCGTCACCGCATGCCGGATGGTGTTCACCTGGCGCAAGGTCGCCATGCTCAACGACCTCGCAGTCTCCCGACGTCCATCGCGCGGTCTGCTCGGGGACCTGGTGGTGAAGGGTGATCCACTGCGGCCGGTAGCTCCGCGGACCTCGTTCCCACGTGCCACGCGCATGGGAATGACCGTGATCGTGCGTCTGCACGCGGGCCAGACCCCGGCGACGTACATGAAGGCGGCCGATGCCCTCATGCACGCCTGGAAGGTTCACGCGGTGCGGGTCACCTCGCCGGAACGCGGAATCGTGCTCCTGACCGCGACAGCCAGTGATCCGCTGGAGCGGCCCGGCTTGGCCACGGCTCCGGCCGAACTCCTCTCAGCGCTGATCGGGGTCCTGGAGAGCGGCGGCGCCTGGGTGATGAACCTGCGGCTTGTCCCGCACTGGCTCATCGCTGGGGCCACTCGCTCGGGCAAGTCCACCTTGCTGGCCCGGCTGATCACACAGTTGGCGACCCAGCCGGTTGCCTTGGTCGGTATCGACTGTAAAGGCGGCATGGAACTCGGCTTGTTCGCCGGTCGGTTGAGCGCAGTGGCCACCTGCCGAAAGGAAGCGGTCGCCGTGCTCTCCGCGCTGGTGGTCGACATGCGGGATCGAATGAGCGCGTGCCGGTCGGCGGGGGTGCGCTCGATCTGGGAACTGCCCGAGAAGCTGCGGCCGGTGCCCGTCGTCGTGATCGTGGACGAGATCGCCGAACTGTACCTCTCGGACGGGACACGAGAGAGCAAGGTGGAAGCAGACCAGTGCTCCACGCTCCTGCTGCGCCTGGCCCAGCTCGGGGCCGCGCTCGGCATCCACCTGGTCGTTGCCGGACAACGGGTCGGCTCCGATCTCGGCCCCGGCGTCACCGCCCTACGCGCCCAGCTCGGCGGCCGGATCTGCCACCGCGTCAATGACCCCGGCACAGCAGAGATGACCCTCGGCGACCTGAACAAGGACGCCGTGGCCGTCGCCCAGTCGATCACCGCAGAGGAACGCGGTGTCGCGGTCTGCACCGGCCCGGATGGCGGCTGGAGCCGCGCCCGCTCCCACCTCACCCCCACGGAAGAGGCCGTGTCGACGGCACTGAAGTACGCCGCGATGGCTCCCGAACTGCCCGCCATAGACCGCGCGCTCGCGGTACTGGAAGGAGACGGCAAGTGATCAACGAAGGCACGGCGTTCACGTTCGCGGTGATCTTCGGGATCATCACCGTCCTCCTCCGCTCCCGCGACGTTCGCGCCTGGGACGCGGTCTGCGTCGGCCTCTTCGGCATCTACCTCGGCCAGACCCCCGTGTTCCTCACCGTCCACGAACTCGTCACCTGGCTCATCAACGGCTTCTCCCACACCTGAGCAGAAGGGATCCATCCCATGACCATGCGCCGCGTGAGGTGCCCCCACTGCAAGGGCGACGGGGCCCGCAAGACCTGGGCCGGACGACTTCGCCGCTGCCGCGTCTGCCGAGGCACCGGAAGCATCCGCTGAACCCGCGATCCCCGCAACCGGCCACGCACGAAAGGAGCACATCCCATGGACGACACCGCGCCACCAACCCTCATCCGTGCCGCTTCGGCGGCCCGCCCCGGAAGGTCACCACCATCACCCCGCAGTACACCCCGGCTGACAGGCGCGCCGTCCTCGACCGCGCGGCGCGCCTGCGTCAGCTCCCCGAAGCAGACCGCGACGCCATCCGTCTCGCCCAAGACCCCAAGTTCCCCCGCTGGCTGGAGCAGATCACCGCAACCGGCGGCTGCGCCCACCCCGTCCACCTCTCCGGTTCGACCACCACCCTGGACAGCACAACCGGCGAGATCATCCGCCACTACGACACCCGCGACGAACCCGGCGAACGCCTCCTCGTCCGCTGCCGCAACCGCCGCGCAACCATCTGCCCCGCCTGCTCCCGCCTCCACGCCGGAGACACCTACCACCTCGTCCGTGCCGGACTCCTCGGCGGCAAGAACATCCCCATCACCATCCGCAATCGGCCCCGGCTCTTCGTCACCCTCACCGCCCCCTCCTTCGGCCCAGTCCACCGCGCCGGAGATCGCTGCCGACCCCGCCGCAACGGCGGCACATGCGAACACGGGCGGCCCCTCGGCTGCGGCGCCCTCCACGCTCCGGACGCAGCCGTGGTCGGCCAACCGCTCTGCCCCTCCTGCTACGACTACACCGCCCACGTCCTCTGGCACGCCCACGCATCCAAGCTGTGGGACCGCTTCGTCATCGACGTCCGGCGGCGCCTCGCCTCCTCGGTCGGCCTCGTGCAGTCCCGCTTCGCCCGGCACGCCCGGCTGTCTTTCGCCCGCGTCGCCGAGTACCAGAAACGCGCGGCTGTCCACGTCCATGCTGTCGTCCGCCTCGACGGCCCGGCCGGACCTGACGACGAACCCCCGGCCTGGGGCTCCGCTGACCTGCTCAGCGACGCCGTGCACGCCTCCGCCCGGCGCGTCCTGGTCCACACGCTCTACAGCTCGGCCGTGGGAGAACTGGCCCTGCACTGGGGCGCCCAAGTCGACGCCCGACCCCTGAGCGCTCAAGGTGACGGACCCGACGATGACGCCGTGGCCGCGTATGTCGCCAAGTACGTCACCAAGGGAGCGAGTGAGACCGGCGCTGGCACTGACCACCCGCTCACCGCCTGGGAAGACATCGAGTCGGCACCCGTCAGCGGACACGTACGCACCCTCATGCGCACCTGCTGGCGCCTCGGCGAACTCCCCGAATACGAGCCGCTCCACCTGCGCACCTGGACTCACACCCTCGGCTACCGCGGCCATATCCTCACCAAGTCCCGCGCCTACTCAACGACGTACGCAGCACTCCGCGCCGAACGAGCCCACCACAAGGGCCACGCCGACATGCCCGACATGGTCACTGAAAGGCACTGGCGCTACGTCGGTTCCGGCCACACCCCCGGCGCCGCGCTCATCGCGGCCGGTGTCGCCGACGACCTTGCAGAGTCTCGACGGCTGGGCCGGGAAGCGAAGCAACAAGGGAAGGGGCGCCGATAGCTGCCCCGCCTGAACACGATCTTCGTCGGTCCGGGGGCCTGCCGTTGCCCCGGCGCGGTGACGACAAGACTGCGAGCCTGATCGAAAGCGAGATCGTGATTGTTGACGACGACGGCACGGAAGAGCCGTTCGATCCGGTGACCTGGTTCAAGTGACACGAGAGGCCGCCCCCGAATACCTCGGGAGGCGGCCTTTCTCGCGCCGTGCCTGGGCTGTGTCAGAAAACCTGCGCGAAGTCGTCCTGCTTGATGATCAGACGCTCTCGCACGTCCTTGGGGATCAGGAGTTTCATATGGATCTGCGGGGCGCGGATGCCCTTGATCTTGGTCCGCGTGATCTTGCACTTCACGCCAACCCGCATGAGGTCCGCGGCCATGGCCTCCATGCCGCCCTCCTCCCAGCGTTCCCGGAAGGTCTTGCCGTCGTGGACGTTCACCCAACGGTCCTTGGTCGTCTCCGGGTCGATCGCCTCGAGGTCGCTGATCAGCTTGTCCAAGGTCTTCTCGGCCTGCTCCTTGGTGAACCGCGTCTTCGTGTACCGGCCGCCTGGCTCCAACTCCCGCATGTAGTAAGCGATGGAGCCCTCCAGCCGCTCGACCTCCTTGCGGGCCTCGGCGCCCTTGGCGTACTCCCGCGTCTGTACTGGCTCGTCCCCGAGGACGGACAGTACGTCGGCAACAAGTTGCTCGTAGATCGCCATGGGGTTGGGCGCGCCACGTCCACCGCTCTTGCATTTCTGGCAACGGAGGTACTGGTAGATGCCGAAATCGTTCCTGGTCACCTGCACCATCATGTTGCTCTCGCAGTCGGTGCAGATGAGTACGCCGAGGAACTTGGTTGCTCCGCTCGGCTGGCGGGGCGGCTGGTTCTTCATGCGCCTGTCGAGTGCCGCACCGAGAGTGTCGAACTCGTACTCGGTGAAGACGGGCTCGGCGACCTTGATGGGCTTGCCGTCATTACCGAGGACAACCTTCGATCGGCGCTGACCGCCGTTCTTCAGCTCCTCCACTCGGTATCCCAGGAGAGCGGGGTTCCTGAGCCTGCGGAGCAGAGTGGACGTAGTGAGACCCGCACCGCACAGCCCGGATCGAACGAGGACCGTGACCATGCGATTGGCGGACACTCCACGGATCGCCATGCGGCGCGCCCAGTGCAGAGCGCGGTACGCGATGGGGTCGTGGACCAGAACGACCTTCCCGTTCTTGTCCCTGGCCGTCATGTAGCCGTAGGCCGGTTTGCCGATGATCCAGTCTTCCTGGGTCTTCGCGTAGTCCCACAGACTTGTCACACGGGTGCTGGTGTTTGCGGCCTCGATCTCCGCGATGCCACCGATGATGGTGACCATGATCTTCCCGGCCGTGGTGGTCAGGTCGATGCTGTCGTTCTTGGAGATCAGGTTCTTCTCGTACTTCAGGCACCAGTCGATCATGGTCGACAGGTCCGAGAGCCGACGTACGAACCGGTCGAGCTTCCAGAACAAGAGGACGTCGAACTCGGGTGCCCGGTTGTTGAGCCAGTCGCCGAGCTGCTTGCGCTTCCACGGCGGAACCTTCGTCGCGCTGACGTTCAGGTCACTGGCTACGCCGACGACGCGACACCCCTTCTCTCTGGCCAGCATGCGGAGGTCGAGTTCCTGGCGTACGGGAGACGTGGTGTCGTCCGTGAGCACGGACAGGCGGACGGATAACAGGGCCCTCGGAGCGTTCTTCGGTAACAACGCCTCTGCCCTCTTCAGCTCCTCTAACAACGCCAGATCGGTGGCCGTCCACTCAGTCTCAACGTTGTACGTTTTCTGCTCGGCGGCGGTGCGCCTACGTGAGTGTTTTCCCATGTCAGGGAGGCTAGAGTTGGTTTTGGACCTGTGTCCATATGCCCGGCCATGGACACGAGCATCCAGATCGGTCCGACCGGCAAGAAGCTGCTCCCGCTGACGGTCAAGAAGTAGCCGGCCGAACGCTCGAGAAGTATCTGACGGAACGCAACGCCGCCGCGGCACGTACTCTTGGTAGCAGTACGACCGCTCTCACGAAGGACTGAACGACACTGGGCAAGCGACAGCCCGAAGGCCCGCCGCCCGCACCCGCGGTGCAGCGCATCCGACTGCGCTACACCAAGCGTGGCCGCCTCCGGTTCACCAGCCACCGTGATTTCCAGCGCGCCTTCGAGCGTGCGTTGCGCCGTGCCGAGGTGCCGATGGCGTACTCGGCGGGGTTCACACCGCACCCGAAGGTGTCGTACGCCAATGCCGCACCCACCGGCACGGGCAGTGAGGCGGAGTACCTGGAGATCGCGCTCACCGAGGCGCGTGATCCGGACAGGCTGCGTGAACTGCTCGACGCGTCGCTGCCCGCCGGGCTCGACATCGTCGACGCGGTCGAGGCCCGTACCTCCGGGCTCGCCGACCGGCTCACGGCATCGGTGTGGGAGCTGCGCCTGGACGGCGTGGACCCCGCGGACGCCGAGCGTGCTGTGGCCGCCTTCACGGCCGCCGACACCGTCGAGGTCCAGCGCAGGACCAAGAACGGCATCCGTACCTTCGACGCCCGTCCGGCCGTCGCGGACCTCGCCGCCCGTGAGGGTGCGAAGGCGGAGAGTTCGCAGGCTGATAGGCCGAGTGACCGGCCCTGTGCGATACTGCGGCTGGTTGTTCGGCACGTGACGCCTGCCGTACGACCCGACGACGTCCTGTCCGGTCTTCGCGCCGTGGCCGACCTGGCGCCGCCGGTCCCCGCAGCGGTGACCAGGCTGGCGCAGGGGCTGTTCGATGAAGAGACCGGCGCGGTGACCGACCCGCTCGCGCCCGACCGCGAGGCAGCGGCGACCGAGCCGGCAACGGCCACCGCCACTGCCGCCGCGAAGGCGCCGGTGTAAGGAAGGCCGCTCAGGAACGGACGTCGTAGCGCCGCCCTCGTACTCGGGAGCCACCTGGGTCGGGCAGCGCACCGACCAGAAGACTTTCGCCAGGCCGTACGTACATGGCGTACGGAACCGGCGAGACAGGACTACAGAAAGCTCCCGTGCGGCGCCCGCGCCCCGGACGGCGGCACCGCGCAGCGCGCGAGCCGCGGACGTCACCGGCCCAGGCCGGACCAGGCGCGGCGCCCGGGAGCCTGACGGGAGAAACGCCCGCATGCTCGAACCGACCGAGCCCATCAAGGGTTCCGAACACAACACCCCCAGCGACACCCTGCCCCCGCGTCGCCGCCGCCGTGCCGCGTCGCGTCCGGCGGGCCCGCCGACGGTCGCCGCCGATGCCGCGACGACCGAGGTCGTGACCGCGGTGGCGCCTGCCATACCGGCCACGGAGATCGCCGGGGCCGAGAGCGAAGAGAAGGCTCCCGCGGTCGAGGAGGCGGCGCCGCGTCGCGCGCGCCGTCGTGCCACGCGGAAGGTGACGTCGCCGACCGAGGCCCCTGTGGCCGTCGAGGAGACCGAGGCTCCTGTGGTTGAGACGCCTGCCGAGGCGCCTGCCGCCGAGGAAGCCGCTCCGCGCCGTACGCGCCGTCGCGCCACCCGCAAGGGGACGTCGCCGGTCGACGCCCCCGTGAACGAGGAGACCGAGGCCCCCGCCGAGGAGGCTCCCGTCGAGGCGCCTGCCGTCGAGGAGGCCGCTCCCCGTCGTACGCGCCGTCGTGCCACCCGCAAGGTGACCTCGCCGACCGAGGCCGAGGTGGAGACCGAGGCCCCTGTGGCCGTCGAGGCGCCGGAGGAGACCGAGGCCCCCGTCGAGGAGGCTCCCGCCGAGGCGCCCGCCGCCGAGGAAGCCGCTCCCCGTCGTACGCGCCGTCGCGCCACCCGCAAGGTGTCCGCGCCCGCCGAGGCCGAGGCCGTCGAGACCGTCGAGGTAGCCGCCGCTCCCGTAGCCGCCGCGCCGGAGGTGGAGCCGGTCGCCGAGGCCGCTCCGCGCCGCTCCCGCCGCCGCGCCACCCGTAAGGCCGCCGGTGGCTTCTCCGAGCCCGCGCAGCCCGCCGCCGCGGAGTCGGCCGAGGCCGCGCAGCGCCCCGCGCGTCCCGCCGTCCCCACGTTCCAGGCGCCGGTGTTCGCCGCGCCCATGTTCCAGACCCCGGAGCGGGCCGCCGCTGCCGCCGCCGCACAGGCCGCCGTGCAGGAGGAGGCCGTCGCCGAGGAGGAGACCGTCGCTCCGCGCCGCCGCCGTCGTCGCCGTGGTGACGAGGAGCCCGTGGCCGTGACGCCCGAGACCACCGAAGAGGTGGCCGAGGCCGAGGAGCCGGAGGAGACCGCCGAGCCCGAGGACACCGAGGAGGCGGGCGAGGCCGGTTCGCGCCGTCGCCGTCGCCGCGGTGGCCGTCGCCGCCGTCGTGGCGAGTCCGCCGAGGGCGAGTCCGCGGAGACCGAGGAAGTCGCCCCCGAGCAGGCCGCGCAGGACGCCGAGGACACCGCCGAGCAGGTGGAAGAGGACGTCGAGGAGGCGGAGGAGGAGCGCGACGAGGAGTCGTCCTCCAGCGCCACCAGCCGTCGCCGCCGTCGGCGCCGCCGCCGGGCCGGTGACACGGCCGTCGACGCCGAGCCGTCCTCCGACGACCCGGAGCGCACGGTCGTCAAGGTCCGCGAGCCCCGCAAGAAGGAAGAGCGGGACGGCGCCGACGAGGTGCAGTCCATCAAGGGCTCCACGCGTCTGGAGGCCAAGAAGCAGCGCCGCCGTGAAGGCCGCGAGCAGGGCCGCCGGCGTGTCCCGATCATCACCGAGGCCGAGTTCCTGGCCCGCCGCGAGGCCGTCGAGCGTGTGATGGTCGTCCGCCAGAGCGGCGAGCGCACGCAGATCGGCGTCCTGGAGGACGGCGTGCTCGTCGAGCACTACGTCAACAAGGAGCAGTCGACCTCGTACGTCGGCAACGTCTACCTCGGCAAGGTGCAGAACGTCCTGCCGTCGATGGAGGCCGCCTTCATCGACATCGGCAAGGGCCGCAACGCCGTGCTGTACGCGGGCGAGGTCAACTTCGAGGCGCTGGGGATGGCGAACGGGCCGCGCCGTATCGAGTCCGCGCTGAAGTCCGGGCAGTCCGTGCTCGTCCAGGTCACCAAGGACCCGATCGGCCACAAGGGCGCCCGGCTGACCAGCCAGGTCTCCCTGCCCGGCCGCTACCTGGTCTACGTGCCCGAGGGCTCGATGACCGGCATCAGCCGCAAGCTGCCCGACACCGAGCGGGCCCGGCTGAAGACCATCCTCAAGAAGATCGTCCCCGAGAACGCGGGCGTCATCGTGCGCACCGCCGCCGAGGGCGCGAGCGAGGACGAGCTGCGCCGGGACGTCGAGCGGCTCCAGGCGCAGTGGGAGGAGATCCAGAAGAAGTCGAAGAGCGGTGGCGCGCCGACGCTGCTGTACGGCGAGCCGGACATGACCGTCCGCGTGGTCCGCGACATCTTCAACGAGGACTTCACCAAGGTCCTGGTGAGCGGCGACGAGGCCTGGCAGACCATCCACGGGTACGTCTCGCACGTGGCGCCCGACCTGACCGACCGGCTCCAGAAGTGGACGAGCGAGGTCGACGCCTTCGCCACGTACCGGATCGACGAGCAGCTCGCCAAGGCGCTGGACCGCAAGGTCTGGCTGCCCAGCGGCGGGTCGCTGGTGATCGACCGGACCGAGGCGATGGTCGTCATCGACGTCAACACCGGCAAGTTCACCGGTCAGGGCGGCAACCTCGAGGAGACCGTCACCAGGAACAACCTGGAGGCGGCCGAGGAGATCGTCCGCCAGCTCCGGCTGCGCGACCTCGGCGGCATCATCGTCATCGACTTCATCGACATGGTGCTGGAGTCCAACCGGGACCTGGTGCTGCGGCGCCTGCTGGAGTGCCTGGGCCGGGACCGTACGAAGCACCAGGTCGCCGAGGTGACCTCGCTGGGCCTCGTCCAGATGACGCGCAAGCGCGTCGGACAGGGTCTGCTGGAGTCCTTCTCCGAGTCCTGCGTCCACTGCAACGGCCGTGGTGTGATCGTGCACCTCGACCAGGCCGCCGTGACCGGCGGTGGCGGCAAGCGCAAGAAGCGCGGTCGGGGCGGCGCCGCCGAGCACGAGACGCACGAGGCCGTGGTCCCGGAGGTCGAGGAGACGGCCGTGGCCGCACCGGCCGCCGAGACCGAGGCCGAGGTGGTCGCCGAGGCCGCGGCTCCGGTCGCGCTGCCCGAACCGGCGTTCGCGCCCGACGAGGAGCTGTACAGCAGCGTCGCCGAGGCCGAGGCCGCTGCTTCCCGCGGCCGTTCGCGGCGCCGGGCGACCCGGCGGGCGTCGGCCCCGGCGGGCGCGCCGCGGACCGAGGAGCGTGCCCCGAAGTCCCGTAAGGACGAGCGGGCGGCGAAGGCGCAGAAGGCCGCGGAGGCGCAGCCGGTGGCGACCGAGGACCCGGCCGTCGAGGCCCCCGCACCTGCCGCGCCCGTCGCGCCTGTCGAGGCGGAGGCCGCGCCCAAGGGCCGTACGCGCCGCCGGGCGACCCGCAGCGTGTCGGCACCGGTCGGTTCGGACGCGGAGGTCGTGGTGACGGTCGCCGAGCCCGCACCGCAGGCTCCGGCCGAGCCGGTCGAGGCCCCCGCGCCGGCCCCCGTCGAGGACGCCGCTCCGGCCCGTCCGCGCCGCCGTGCCGTCCGCAAGGCCACCGCGCCCACCTCGTCCGAGGCCACCGCGGTCGTGGTCGTCCCGTCGACGACGGAGGCCCCCGCGGAGCCGCAGGCCGAGCCGGAGGCACCGGCCCCGGCCAAGAAGGCGACGCGCAAGACCGCCGCCAAGAAGGCCACGGCGAAGAAGGCCACGACCAAGAAGGCGACGGCGAAGAAGGCCACCGCCGAGAAGACGGCAGCCAAGAAGACCGCCGCCAAGAAGACCGCCGCGAAGAAGACGACGGCCAAGAAGGCGACGGCGAAGAAGACGGCGGCCAAGAAGACGGCGAAGAAGGAACCGACGGTTCCGGCCACACCGGAGGCCTGACCCGTCCTCGGCATCTGAGAACGCCGCGAGCGAAGAAGCGCGGGACACCGACGAGCTGGTCGGTGTCCCGCGCTCTGTCGCGAACTCTCGCGGCAGTGACGGGCAGTCGCGGTCAAACGTCGGCCTGACCTTGGTTCAAACGTCCACCTGGGCTCGGTTTGACCTGCTCGATCCTGCCCCGTAACCTTGACCGTCGGCGTGTCCACTGACGTGCCACATCCCCGTAAACCTCTTCCTCCTGGGCGCCGGGCGTCTCGGAGAGGCTGTCCTTGTCGGGCGGCTGGACTGCGGGGGTGCCGTTTCCCGAGTGAGAGAGTGAGATCCGCGTGTACGCCATCGTGCGCAGCGGTGGTCGCCAGCACAAGGTTGCTGTCGGCGACATCGTTGAGGTTGACAAGATTTCCACCGCCAAGGTTGGCGACACGGTCGAGCTCTCGACCCTGCTCGTGGTCGACGGCGACGCCGTGACCAGCGACCCGTGGGTGCTGGCCGGTATCAAGGTCCAGGCGGAGGTCGTGGACCACCACAAGGGCCAGAAGATCGACATTCTGCGCTACAAGAACAAGACCGGTTACCGCCGTCGCCAGGGCCACCGCCAGCAGTACACGGCGATCAAGGTCACCGCGATCCCCACGGCTGCGAAGTAAGGGACTGAGGAGAGATGGCACACAAGAAGGGCGCATCGTCCACCCGGAACGGTCGCGACTCGAACGCCCAGCGGCTCGGCGTGAAGCGCTTCGGCGGTCAGGTCGTCAACGCGGGTGAGATCCTGGTCCGCCAGCGCGGCACCCACTTCCACCCCGGCGCGGGCGTCGGCCGTGGCGGCGACGACACGCTGTTCGCGCTGCAGGCCGGTGCGGTGGAGTTCGGTACCCACCGTGGCCGCAAGGTCGTGAACATCGTCCCGGTCGCCTGACCGGACGTCTTCACGCGTCTTCGCGGGTAATTTCGCGAACACTTCGCGAGGCGGACCTCACTTTCCCGGTCGGGAAGGCGGGTCCGCCTTCGCGCGTTTCAGAAGAGACACTTGTTTCGGAAGAGACACCTGTGTTTCGGAAGAGACACTGTGACGGGGGACATCTCCCCTGCGATTTCCCCTACGTTTCTGGAGGCACTGCACCATGACCACCTTCGTGGACCGCGTCGAACTGCACGTCGCCGCGGGTAACGGAGGCCACGGCTGTGCCTCCGTCCACCGTGAGAAGTTCAAGCCGCTCGGCGGCCCCGACGGCGGCAACGGCGGCCGTGGCGGCGATGTGATCCTCACCGTCGACCAGTCCGTCACCACGCTGCTCGACTACCACCACTCGCCGCACCGCAAGGCCACCAACGGCAAGCCCGGTGAGGGCGGCTTCCGCTCCGGCAAGGACGGCCAGGACCTGGTGCTGCCGGTGCCGGACGGCACGGTCGTGCTGGACAAGGCGGGCAATGTGCTGGCCGACCTCGTCGGGCACGGCACCTCGTACATCGCGGCGCAGGGCGGTCGCGGCGGTCTCGGCAACGCGGCGCTGGCCTCGGCCCGCCGCAAGGCGCCCGGCTTCGCGCTGCTCGGCGTGCCCGGTGACCTCCAGGACATCGTCCTGGAGCTGAAGACGGTCGCGGACGTGGCCCTCGTCGGGTATCCGAGCGCGGGCAAGTCCTCGCTGATCTCCGTGCTGTCCGCCGCCAAGCCGAAGATCGCCGACTATCCGTTCACCACGCTCGTCCCGAACCTCGGCGTGGTCACCGCGGGCTCGACCGTGTACACCGTCGCCGATGTCCCGGGTCTCATCCCGGGCGCCAGCCAGGGCAAGGGCCTCGGCCTCGAGTTCCTGCGGCATGTCGAGCGGTGCAGCGTGCTCGTGCATGTACTGGACACGGCGACGCTGGAGTCCGAGCGCGACCCCGTCAGCGACCTCGATGTCATCGAGGAGGAGCTGAAGCAGTACGGCGGCCTCGGCGACCGTCCGCGCCTCGTCGTCCTCAACAAGATCGACGTACCCGACGGCCGGGACCTGGCCGAGATGGTGCGGCCGGACCTGGAGGCCCGCGGATACCGCGTCTTCGAGGTGTCCGCCGTGGCCCATCTCGGGCTCAAGGAACTGTCGTTCGCCCTCGCCGAGCTGGTCGGTGCGGCGCGCGCCGCGAAGCCGAAGGAGGAGTCGACCCGTGTCGTCATCCGGCCGAAGGCCGTGGACGACGCCGGCTTCACCGTCGTCC
Organism: Streptomyces macrolidinus; assembly: GCF_023887685.1. Classification (GTDB taxonomy): domain Bacteria; phylum Actinomycetota; class Actinomycetes; order Streptomycetales; family Streptomycetaceae; genus Streptomyces; species Streptomyces macrolidinus. Next base: position 335,146 of record NZ_JAMWMR010000001.1, read on the forward strand.
AGGAGGGCGACGGCCTCTTCCGCGTGCGCGGCGAGAAGCCCGAACGCTGGGTGCGCCAGACCGACTTCGCCAACGACGAGGCTGTCGGCTACCTCGCCGACCGGCTCAACCGCCTCGGTGTGGAAGAGAAGTTGATGAAGGCCGGCGCACGGGCCGGTGACGGTGTCGCCATCGGACCCGAGGAGAACGCGGTCGTCTTCGACTGGGAGCCGTCGGTGATGGCGGGCGCCGAGATGCTCGGCCGACGCGGTGAGGACCACCGGTTCGAGGAGGCCCGGCCGGCCGCGCAGCGGCGCCGGGACCGGGAGGCCGAGCGGGACGAGGTCCAGCGGGAGTTCGACGGCTTCGAGCCGTTCTGACCGAGGGCCGATCAGCGGTGGACAGGGGCCGGCCAGGGGCGATGACGCCGTTGGCCGGCCCTTCGCGTCGCGTTCCCGGGGCCGCTCGCCCGCCCGCAGGGCCCTCGGCGGCCTTCTCCGCCCACTCGCGGCTCCCTCGGCGGCCTCTCGGTCACGGAGCGATCGGGTCCCTGCGCATTCCGTGAGTACGCCCCGGCCCGCGGCTGATTGTGACAGGAATGCTACATACGGAAATCCGTGGCGGAAATTGGCGAGAAATCTACGGGGTCACTCGCTGCAAATTCGGACAATTCGGCCGGGTGCTCGGTCAAGGCGAGGGGTAATCGAGGGCCGATGGTAAATAGGGGGTTGCGGTTGCATATGTGACAGACGTCTCCCGTCTTGCACTTGCGTAACGGAAAGTGGCACGATCCAAAGGTTCCCTGAAGCACCGAGGTAGGTCGCCCGTGTCTGAGTGCATATCAAAGCCCCGTACGGCCGCAGTGATCCTGGCGGGCGGAACCGGCCAGCGAGTGGGTCTGTCGATCCCGAAGCAGCTTCTGAAGATCGCCGGCAAGGCGGTGATCGAGCACACCCTGACCACCTTCGAGAACGCGGACTCGATCGACGACGTCATCGTGCTGATGGCGCCGGGCTATGTGCCGGACGTCGAGAAGATCGTCGCCAAGGCGGGCCTGCGCAAGGTGACGCACGTCATCGAGGGCGGCGCCACGCGCAACGAGACGACGGAGCGGGCCATCGCGCTGCTGGGCGAGGGCCTGGCCGAGGGCGAGGACCGCAACGTCCTGTTCCACGACGCCGTACGCCCCCTGCTGTCGCAGCGTGTCATAGACGACTGTGTGGCGGCCCTGGAGCGCTACCAGGCCGTGGACGTCGCCATCCCGTCCGCCGACACCATCATCGTGACCCGGACGCACGGTGAGGACGGCGAGTTCATCACCGAGATCCCGGACCGTTCCCGGCTGCGCCGCGGCCAGACCCCGCAGGCGTTCAAGCTGTCCACGATCCGCCGGGCCTACGAGGTCGCCGCGAGCGACCCCAACTTCCAGGCCACCGACGACTGTTCGGTCGTGCTCAAGTACCTGCCCGACGTGCCGATCCACGTCGTCGCGGGTGACGAGTACAACATGAAGGTCACGCAGCCCGTCGATGTCTTCATCACCGACAAGCTGTTCCAGCTCGCCTCCACCGCCGCGCCCGCGCAGAACGGCGAGGAGGCCTATCGCGAACTCCTCACCGGCAAGACGGTCGTCGTCTTCGGCGGCTCCTACGGCATCGGCAAGGACATCGCCGAACTCGCCCGGTCCTACGGCGCCTCGGTGTACGCGCTGGGCCGCTCCACCACCGGGACCCATGTGGAGAATCCGGAGGAGGTCGACGACGCGCTGTCCACCGCGTACGCGGAGACCGGGCGTATCGACTACGTCGTCAATACCGCCGGTGTGCTGCGGATCGGCAGGCTCGCCGAGACCGACAACGCGACCATCGAGGAGGCGCTGAAGGTCAACTACCTCGCACCGGTGCAGATCGCGCGTTCCGCCTATAAGTATCTGGCGGAAACGAAGGGGCAGTTGCTGCTCTACACCTCCAGCAGTTACACCCGGGGCCGTGCCGAGTACAGCCTCTACTCCTCGACCAAGGCCGCCATGGTGAACCTCACCCAGGCGCTCTCCGACGAGTGGGCGGGCGACGGCGTCCGCGTCAACTGCATCAACCCGGAACGCACCGCGACGCCCATGCGCACCAAGGCCTTCGGCCAGGAGCCCGCGGGCACGCTGCTGTCCTCGGAGGCGGTGGCGCGCACCTCGCTCGACGTGCTCGTGTCCGAGCTGACCGGCCATGTCATCGACGTACGTCAGCAGGACCCGACGGCGAGCGCGGGCAAGGCGTCCGGCTTCGAAGCGGCCCTGGCGACCGTCCTCGACCGCCAGAGCGACGTCTCCTAGCCGACGTCACGACGGAATCCCGACGTCGCGCCGGAATCCAGACGTCGCGCGGGGATCCCGAATTCAGGCCTCTGTGATCGCGTGAACGACCGCGCGAGCGCAGGGGCCTGAATCAGTGACATTCGAGCCGGAATCCCGGACCGCCCCCACGACGGCTTCTCTTTACCGTCCCTTACCCATCCCTTTTACCGCATCCCCGCAATCATTTCCCTCGTGTCACCACCGGTATCCCACCAAGAGCAGGTTCCTCCGTGATTTCCACCGCTATACGCATGGCCCGGGTGGGCAGCGCGACCGAGCTGGCCGCGGCGGCCCTCATGGCGCTCGGTTATCCCGCGCTGATCGTGGCCGCACTCATCCCGAGTGTCGGCGCCTTCGCGGCCGCGGCCGCAGTGACGTACCTGGCGGACCACTATCTGCACCGCCGGGGCAGCTATCTGATCAGCCGCCTCAGCAAGGTGCGGGCCGGACTCTCCATCCGGTTCCTGATCCGGCAACTGCTGCTGGTCCTGCTCCTGGCCCGCACCGACTTCTCCGACCATCTGGTCTTCTACGCGGCCATCGGCTGCTTCCTCGTCTTCTACGCCTTCCAGGCCCCGCACGGCGCCCTGGCCACCGTGATCCGCAACCGCCGCAGGCTGCCGGTGGCCACCCGCAACGTGGACCTCGGCGCCCGGGTGCGCATCCCGGACGCCCCGCCGCGCCGACTGCTGCACCGCGCCGCGGAGAAGATCCTCCACCTCGACCTGGCCTCGGTCGTCGGCATCCTCCTCACGGTGGCCACCGGTGACGCCGTCTACGGCTTCGTGGGTATCGCCCTCACCCTGGCGCTGGGCTTCCTCTACGTGGCCGCCCTCGTCCCGTATCTGCGCGGCAAGCGGGTCCCGCCGACGCCGGAGAAGGTGCTGGAGGCCGTCGACGGCTGGCTGCGCGAGTACCGCCCCGAGACGGCGCTGTACTTCTCCGGCTCCAAGGACTCGGCCTACCAGGTCAACATGTGGCTGGAGACCATGGAGCAGTTGGAGACCCGGCCGCTGATCATCCTGCGAGAGCGCGCCATCCTCCAGAACCTGGCGCCCACCACGGTCCCCGTCCTCTGCGTGCCCGGTGGCGTGCATCTGATGAACATGGACCTGTCCACGCTGCGGGTCGCGCTGTACGCGGCGAACGTCGGCAAGAACATCCACATGCTGCGCGTCCCCACCGTCAAGCACGTCTTCATCGGCCACGGCGACAGCGACAAGCTCGCCAGCGTCAACCCGTACAGCAAGGTGTACGACGAGGTGTGGACCGCGGGCCGCGCGGGCCGGGACCGCTACGCCATCGCCGACGTCGGCGTCCGTGACGAGGACATCGTGGAGGTCGGCCGCCCGCAGCTCGCGCCCATCCAGTCCTGGCAGGGGGTGCCCGAGGGCCGGATCCCCACGGTCCTGTACGCGCCCACCTGGGAGGGCTGGGACGACAACCCCGGCAACACCTCGATCCTGCTGGCCGGCGAGAACATCGTGAAGAAGCTGCTCGCCGCCGACCAGCCGGTGCGCGTGCTGTACAAGCCGCACCCCTTCACCGGCACCCGCAGCGCCGAGGCCGGTGCCGCCCACCGGAGGATCACCGCGCTGGTCGAGAAGGCCGCCGCCGAACGCGCCGCCGACGCCCGCTTCACGGCCGGTACCGACGCCGAGGCCCAGCGGCAGGCCGCCGCCGAACTCGCCCGTATCGAGGCCCGGCTCGCCGAACTGGCCGGTCCTGCGGGCGACAAGGGCGACGAGGCCGTGCAGTCGCGCGACGGCGTGGTCGACATGGCCCGGCACGAGGAGGTCGCCCGGCTGCGCGCCGAGTGGAACGACGCCTACTGGCGTTCCTTCGGTACCTGGGAGCACCGCGTCATCACGGGCGCCGAGCCGCGGCTGTACGACTGCTTCAACGTCTCCGACGCGATGGTCTCCGACATCTCCAGCGTGGTCTCCGACTTCATCGCGAGCGGCAAGCCGTACGCCGTCACCGACTCCGCGGAGCTGGGCGTCGAGGAGTTCAAGCGGCAGAACACCGCGGTGCGCGCCGCCGTGATCCTGTCGAACTCGGCGCGCGAGCTGGACGAGCTGCTGGCCGCCGTCCGCGACCCGGAGGCGGACCCGCTGGCCGCCGACCGCCGGGAGCTGAAGCGGTATCTGCTCGGGCCGGACGAGCCGACCTCGATCGAGCAGTTCAACACGGCCGTGCACGACCTCGCACGGAAGGCCGAGGCCCGCAACCGCGGCCAGGAGCCCGACTCCCGGGCGGGCGCGACCGAGCCGACGGGCACGGTGCCCGGCCAGCGCACCACGTCGGCCGCCGAGACCGACGGAGCCGTCAAGAGCTGACCGGCCAAGGACCAACTGGCCAAGAGCGGACCGGCCAAGAGCTGACCGGAGCGGCCAGGAAGCGGGCCCCGAGGACCACTCCTCGGGGCCCGCTTCCTTTCCCGCCTCTTACCCCCGTGCCGTACCGTCGCCAACCGACCTGTGGCGCGCGGTTCGACCGCCGTGTGATCACTGTGTGACCTCCACCACAAGGCGCGCGCGTGAAGGCAACCGTCGCGCCCCCACCCTTGTCTTCCCAGCAGAGCATGAGCGAGATATGGGGAAATCCCATGACAGTGGGGGGAAGCGTGAGCGCTGCGGAACCTGATGTGAGCATCGTCATCGGCGCGTACGAGGCGATGCCGTATCTGGTCGAGTGCCTGGAGTCCGTAGAGGCCCAGACCATCGATCCGTTAAGGCTGGAGGTGATAGCCGTCGACGACGGTTCGACGGACGGCACCGGGGCCTACCTGGAGGAGTTCGCCGAGCGCGCGCCGATGGCGGTCACGGTCATCCGGCAGGAGAACTCCGGCGGCCCGAGCGGCCCGCGCAACGTGGGCCTCGGCAAGGCCCGCGGACGCTACGTCTTCTTCCTCGACGCGGACGACCGGCTCGGCCCCGAGGCGCTGGAGCGCATGGTCGCCATGGCCGACGAGCAGGCGACGGACGTGGTGCTCGGGAAGATCGTCGGCGTCAACCGCGGGGCCCCGAAGTCGATGTGGGGCAAGACCTTGCCCCGTACCGACGTCTTCTCCTCGAAGATCAAGTTCACGCTGAGCGCGCAGAAGCTCTTCCGTCGCGAGCTGCTCACCCGGCACAGCATGCGGTTCGACGAGTCGCTGAAGACCGGCGAGGACGCCCTGTTCACGCTGGAGGCCTACCTCCGCGCCGACGGCGTCTCCGTGATCGCCGACTACCCCTGCTACTACCTGGTCGGCCGCGACGACGGCAAGCACGTCACCAAGAGCGGCAGTTACACCCTGCGCTTCGACTCCGCCCGCGCTCTGATGAACCTCATCACCGAACTCGTACCGGCCGGACCGCGCCGTGACTCCCTCATGCTGCGGCCCTTCCTGATCACCCTGCTCCCGCAGTTCGGGCCGGTCTTCCTGCGCGACAGCGAGGAGGTACGGGCCCACAAGCTGGAGCTGGCCAAGCCGCTGCTGGAGGCCCACTGGCACGAGGGCGTCGCCCGGCGGATGAAGGTCCACGAGAAGCTGCGGATGCACCTGGTGGCGCAGGGCCGCGCCGATCTGCTCGTCGACGTCGTGAAGTTCGTCAAGGAGAAGAAGGCCCCGACGGCCTTCATGGATCCCGGCGGTGCCGGGGCCTACCTCGCCTATCCGCACTTCCGCGACCGCGCGGCGGGCCTGCCGGACGAGTGGTTCACCCCGACCGTCCGCGAGACCGTCGCCATCGAGGCCTTCAAGCCGCTCGGGCCGACCGGCTTCCGGAAGCGGCTGCGGCGGGCGGCCCGACGGGTCCTGAAGGCGCGCTGAGCGGCCTGACAGGCGGGTGCCGCGCGTCCGGGTGCTGGACCGGTACGCGGCACCCGTGTCCCTTCGCGTAGATTGCCGCGCGGGAGCCGGACCGACGACGCGCGAGGGGACGAGCAGAGGTGGCAGGGGCAAGGCAGGCCGTGGCACAGGCCCACCGGATCGTGGTCAAGGTGGGGTCCTCCTCGCTGACCACGGCCGCGGGCGGACTCGACGCCGACCGCGTCGATGCGCTCGTAGACGCCCTCGCCAAGAGTCGAAAGGATGGGGCGGCCCGAAGGGCCTCTGTTGAGGGTGGTGGTGGGAGACGGGTGGGCGGAGGGGAGAAGGAGATCGTTCTGGTCTCCTCCGGTGCCATCGCCGCCGGTCTCGCCCCTCTCGGTCTGCGCCGCCGCCCCCGCGATCTGGCTCGTCAGCAGGCCGCCGCCAGTGTCGGCCAGGGCCTCCTGGTCGCCCGCTACACGGCGTCCTGCGCCCGCCACGGCATCCGTGTCGGCCAGGTGCTGCTGACCTCCGACGACACCAGCCGCCGCGCCCACCACCGCAACGCCTCCCGCACCCTCGACAAGCTCCTCGCGATGGGCGCGCTGCCGATCGTCAACGAGAACGACACGGTCGCCACGGACGAGATCCGCTTCGGCGACAACGACCGCCTCGCCGCCCTCGTCGCCCACCTCGTCCACGCGGACCTGCTGGTCCTGCTCTCGGACGTGGACGGCGTCTACGACGGCGACCCCAGCAGGCCCGGCACCTCGCGGATCACGGAGGTACGCGGGCCCGAGGACCTCGCCCATGTCGAGATCGGCAGCGCGGGCAAGGCGGGTGTCGGCACCGGTGGCATGGTCACCAAGGTCGAGGCGGCCGGGATCGCGGCGGCGGCCGGCATCCCCGTGGTGCTCACCTCCGCCGTGCACGCGGCCGACGCCCTCGCGGGCCGCGACACCGGCACCTACTTCCACCCCACCGGCAAGCGCTGCGCCGACCGCCTGCTGTGGCTGCAGCACGCCTCCACTCCCCAGGGCGCGCTCACGCTCGACGACGGGGCCGTGGACGCGGTCGTCACCCGCCGCAAGTCGCTGCTGCCCGCCGGGATCGCGGCCGTCGAGGGCGACTTCACCGCCGGTGACCCCGTCGAGCTGCGCGACGGCGAGGGACGGGCCGTGGCGCGCGGGCTCGTCAACTTCGACGCCCGGGAGATCCCCCGGCTGATCGGCCGCTCGACCAGGGAGCTGGCCCGCGAACTCGGCCCCGCCTACGAACGCGAGGTCGTCCACCGGGACGACCTGGTGGTCCTTCACTCATAGGGCCCCTTGCGCGAGCCCCACCGCACGCGCGGCCGAAAGGCGCCGCCCCGCGGCCCCGGGGTGGGGACGTTCCGTAAAACCACCCCACGGAGGCGTGCGGCCTGCTCAACTGTGTTCCACGGGCACATTCCGCACGAGCACCACAAGCACCCGCGTAAGGAGGCTGTCGTGAGACGAGTACGCCCTGAGCGCGCGCTGACCAGCGTCGCGGCCGGGACGGCGTACGAACCGCCCGCCGACACCCCCCGCCTGTGGCATGTCACCCTCAGCCTCTCCGGCGCCACGGCCCCGCTGGACGAGGTCCGGCGCGCCCTGGAGCAGCTCGCCCACGACCACCCCTTCCTGCTCACCAGCCGCTACGCCCGCGACCACGCGGAGATCCGTTACTGGGAGGAGGCCCGCGATCTGCACGACGCCGCCGCGGTCGCGCTGCGCCTGTGGGGCGAGCACCGCCAGAGCGCGGGGCTGCCGCCCTGGGAGATCGTCGGCCTGGAGGTCATCGACCGCGAGACGTACCACCAGCGCGTCGCCGAGGGGTACGGCCCACCGCCCGCGACCCGCGTCGGCATACAGCCCTTCTGAGACACCGCCCTCGCAACCCCGGTGACCGCCCTTCGGCCACGTGTCTCGGCCGGTGGGATGACCCGTGAGGAGAGCCGTCCGGCGCACTACCCTGCCCCCATGACCACGCTCTCCCCGTACGACTCGATGTCCCCGGTCACGCAGGCCGCCTACCGCGCCCGAGCCGCCGCCGCCGACCTCGCGCCGCTGCCGCGCGCCGAGAAGGACGACGCGCTGCTCGCCATCGCGGACGCGCTGGAGGTCCGCGCGCAGGAGATCGTCGAGGCCAACGCCCGGGACATCGCCCGTGCCCGCGAGGCCGGCAGCAGCGAGGCGATCGTCGACCGGCTCACGCTCACCCCCGAGCGCATCCGGGCCATCGCCTCCGACGTACGGGACGTGGCCGCGCTGCCCGACCCGGTCGGCGAGGTCGTCCGCGGCTCCACGCTGCCCAACGGCATCGATCTGCGCCAGGTCCGTGTCCCGCTCGGCGTGGTCGGGATCATCTACGAGGCCCGCCCGAACGTGACGGTCGACGCCGCCGCCCTCTGCCTGAAGTCGGGCAACGCCGTCCTGCTGCGCGGTTCGTCCTCCGCGTACGAGTCGAACACCGCCCTCGTACGGGTGGTGCGCGACGCCGTGGGCGGGGCCGGGCTGCCCGCCGACGCCGTGCAGCTCGTGCCCGGCGAGAGCCGCGAGTCCGTGCACGAGCTGATGCGGGCCCGCGGACTGGTCGACGTGCTCATCCCGCGCGGCGGTGCCTCCCTGATCCGGACCGTCGTCCAGGAGTCCACGGTCCCGGTCATCGAGACGGGCACCGGCAACTGCCATGTCTACGTCGACGCCCACGCCGACATCGACATGGCGATCGAGATCCTGATCAACTCCAAGGCCCAGCGGGTGAGCGTGTGCAACGCCGCCGAGACGCTCCTCGTCCATCAGGACATCGCCCCCGAGTTCCTGCCGCGCGCCCTGGACGCCCTCGCGGACGCCGGGGTCACCGTGCACGCGGACGCGCGTGTGCTGGCGTACGCCAAGGACTCCCGGGCCACGGTGGTGGAGGCCACGCCGGAGGACTGGGACACCGAGTACCTCTCGTACGACATCGCCGCCGCGGTCGTGGACTCCCTGGACAGCGCCGTGCAGCACATCCGGCTGTGGAGCTCCGGCCACACCGAGGCCATCGTCACGACCTCCCAGCAGGCCGCCCGCCGGTTCACCCGGTTGGTCGATTCGACGACGGTCGCCGTGAACGCGTCCACGCGCTTCACGGACGGCAGCCAGTTCGGCTTCGGCGCGGAGATCGGCATCTCCACCCAGAAGCTGCACGCCAGGGGCCCGATGGGGCTGCCGGAGCTGACCAGCACCAAGTACATCGTGACCGGGGACGGGCACGTACGGCGCTGAGCGTGCCCCGAGGACGGGCGGGCAGACGAAGTTCCTTACGGTCTGCCCAAATTGACCCCCCAGGTCTACTCTGGATCCGTGCCGGAGGACGTGGGGGGCACGCCGTCTCACGACGGCCGGGAGCCCGACGACGACCGCGACCGCGGAGGCAGGGACGAAGAGTTCGCCTCCGTGGTCTTCGACGAGGCCTTCGTACGGGCCGCCGCCGTCCATGAGCCCACGGCCGTGGAGCGGCTCCTCGCCGCCGCCGAGGCCCGCGCGGCGGCCCAGGAGGCCGAAGCACGCCGGGCGCGCGCCAGGGGCGCGCGAGGCGACGACGAGCGCTATGACGACCGCTTCGGGCCCGACGACGACCGCGACACCGGCCTCGGCCCGGACCCGGACGACCTGGACGACACGGAGTTCCCGGCGGGGTACCACCGCGCGCGACGCCCCTACGGCCGGGGCAAGGGAGCCCGCTGGCACCGCCCGGTCGCCTGGCTGTTGGCCCTCGTGATGGGCATCGGCATGGTCGCGCTGGCCTTCACCGCGGTCTACCGGGGCGCCTCCTCGGGCCGCCAGAGCCAGGTCCCCTCACCCGCCCCCACCGGTCTCGAACAGGGCGGGAAGGCCACCACGGGCACGGACCCCTCGGCCTCCGCGGACTACTCACCCCCGGCGTTCTCGGCGGTCCCGCGCACCCCCTGACGTTCGGACACCTGGTGAGAACCTGTCAGAACTTGTCGTGTACCAGGGCGTTTACGGCAGCGCCAGGAGACCTACTCTGAAAGGTATGGGCGGGCCCGCAGAACCACCTGAGGGAACACCCGCGGGTACGCCCGGGGGCGGCGAGGACGAATACAGATCGGTCGTGTTCGACGAGTCCTTCGTACGGGCCGCCCGGCTCCAGGAGTACTCCGCGTACGAACGCATGGCCGACCGCGCCCCGGCCGTACGCCGTCGCCGACCGCTGCGCCGCGGCCTGTCCTGGCCCGCGCTGATCCTCGTCATGCTGATCGCGGTCGCCTTCGGCACCGCGCTCTACAAGAGCGTGCACCACCCCTCCCCGCAGTCCGCGAGACGCGCGCTCGAGCAGCCGCGGATGACGGTGATACCCCTGGCCCCGCAGTCCGCCGTGCCCGGCGCGGCCGACCCCGAGGCCCTGTACGCGCACAGCCCCGCCGCCCGGTTCCGAGTCGGCGCCAAGGGCATCACACTGCCCGCCGTCCGGCGCACCGCGCACTTCTCCGAGGACCAGGTCTACGCCGCGCTGGTCATCGCGAAGGACTACCTCGTGGAGTCCTCGCTCGACCCGGCCGTCCTCACCGGCGGCGCCACCCGCCCCGTACGGTTCCTGCTCGCGCCCGAGCAACTCGGCCAGTTCGACCGCAGCTTCGCGCATCCGGCCGCCGACGGGCGCCACACACCCACCGGCTGGCTGGTCCGCTTCGACCCCTCCCGCGTCGAGCTGGCCGACCGCCGTGTCCGCGTCCAGGGCACGCTGAAGGCGGAGGAGACGGGCTCCGGCACGCTGGAGGTCACCGCCGACCACACCCTGGCGTACGCGCTGAGGCCGACGGGTGCCGGAGCGAAGGCGCCGGTCTCGCTGTTCACCGTGCGGCGCCGGATGACCTTCCGGTTCGTCCGCGACGATCTGCGGCTGCACCAGGCCGAGCTGGTCGCCTCCTCCGTCCAGGCCGGGCCGCTGGCCTGCGCCGAGGACTCCGCGGACCGGCTGCGCCCGCTGCTGGCGGGCCAGCGGGCCAAGGCCGGCGCCCCGGCGGGCACCGACCTGTACGCGACGGAGGGCGCCACGGCGCTGTGCGGCACCCTGGCGGGGGCCGCACAGCCGAAGCCGTGAGCGGTCGGTCGAGACGGTCGGATCAGTCGGCCGTGCCCGGGTTCCCGTCGTCCGAGCGGCCCTCGCGCGGGGCGTCCTCGGGGGTGTCCTTGGTCGGGTCCTTGGGCGTGTTGCCGGAGAACCCGGCGAATCCGCGCCGCATCCGGCCGCCGAGGTCGCCCGCCCCGCCCGCGATATCGGTGACCAGCTTCATCAGCGGGTCCTTGGAGCGCTTGACCTCGCTCGCGTAGCTGGCCGCGGACTGCCGGAAGGAGTCGGACACCGAGGTGTCGCCGTCCTCGTCGCGCCGCGGGTAGTGACCGTCCATGATCCGCTGGTAGTCGCGGGTGGCGGCCCACTTGCGCAGCTCGGCCGCGCGGACCGTGGCGAAGGGGTGGGTGCGCGGCAGCACGTTGAGGATCTTGAGCACGGAGTCGCGCAGATCGCCCCCGGCCTCGTACTCGTCGGCCTGCTCGAGGAACGCGTCCACGTTCATCTCGTGCAGGTGGTTGCCGCCCGCGAGCTTCATCAGCCCGCGCATGGAGGCCTGGAGGTCCTGTCCGACCAGCAGTCCGGCCCGGTCGGCCGACAGCTCCGACTTGCGGAACCACTCCCGCAGCGCGGTCACGATCGCCATGATCGCGACGTTGCCCAGCGGGATCCAGGCGACCCGGAGCGCGAGGGTGGTCAGGAACAGCAGGATGGTGCGGTAGACGGCGTGTCCGGACAGCGCGTGCCCGACCTCGTGCCCGACGACCGCGCGCATCTCCTCCTCGTTCAGCAGTTCGACCAGACCCGTCGTCACGACGATGATCGGCTCGTCCAGGCCGATGCACATCGCGTTCGGCTGCGGGTCCTGGGTGACGTACATCGGCGGGACCTTCTCCAGGTCCAGGATGTGGCAGGCGTCCCGCAGCATGTCGTCGAGGTGCGCGAACTGTACGTCCGAGACCCGTACGGAGTCGGACAGGAACAGCAGCCGCAGGCTGCGCTCGGGCAGCAGACCGCTGAGCGCCTTGAAGACCGCGTCGAAGCCGCTGAGCTTGCGCAGGGCCACCAGGGCCGAACGGTCCGCCGGGTGTTCGTACGCGCGCGAGGAGATCCCTGGGAAGCGCCTGCGCTGCCTGCTCGGCACGTTCGCGTGCCCGTTCTGCTCGTGGCCGGAGTCGGACATGTGTTCCCCCAGTGTCTGAAGGCTCATGGTGCGTATGACCATCGGACGACGACGTACGACGACGTGCGGTGCCCGATGTGCCCCCGAGGCGGGGTCCAGCCTAGGCGGAGATACGGTGACAGGGCAGCACAGCCCAAGGAGCGCCCCTCATGAACCCCATCGCCGCCTCCTGGTTCACCGAGGCCGCAGTGGCCGCCGAACGACAGGGCGGAGGCGATCTCCTGCGCGTCGTCCTGATCGTCACGATCGTCGGCTGCGCCCTGGCCGCGTGGCTCCTGCTGCGCGGCTACAAGCGTGAGGACCGGTAGCCGAGGACGAGAGCCGGTGGCCAGGGGCAAGTGACACCGAGCGGCGCCACGGCTGGGCTGCCCGGCCGGAGCGAGTCGGCCTCCGACCGGAACCCCTGCCGCGTCGTACGCGTACCCCGTGGCCATGGAGAGACGCAGGAACAGCCACCCGGAAGCAGCGGGTTGCCTCGCCCTCGTGGCGGGAGGGCTCGCGGGGTACGGCTCCTACCGCCTGTCCCGCGCGGCCCGCAGGGCCTGTGCCGTCCTGCTGCGTGAGCATCCCAGCATCTTCGACCTGTGGACCTGGGAAGCCCCGCTCACCATCGTCGCGGCCTCCTTCACCGGCCTCGCCGCATGGGCGGTGCCCGCGGTCGCACTGCGCCGGTGCGGCAGCGGCGCAGTGCGACGGACCGCCCCGGCCCTGTCGTTCCTCGTGGTCCTCGCGGCGTTCACGCCGGCCCACTTCGCCTGGTTCGGCACCCCGATGGGCATGGGGAGCGACACGGGCGCGTGCCCGGCCGACCATGTGCCGCCGTGGTGGCCCGCGTGGCTGCCGAGCTGACCTTCACCACGCGGCCCGTTCCCCAACAGTGGAGTCGCCGTGAGCCGCGCGAAGGCGCCCGCATACGATGAGCGAACGTCTTTATCCCGCCCACACCGGATAGGTTCTGCCGAAGATGAGCTTCCACAGCACCGCTGCACAGTTGGCCACTCTCGCCGAGGGCGAAGGCGGCAACCACGAGAGCCTCAGCCCCTTCGTGACGGGCGGAGCCGCCCTCGTCATCCTCCTTCTGCTGCTGTGGATCACGACGCGTTTCAACCGCGACCGCTGAGCCCGGCACACGGCCCGGTCCCGCTGTCCGCCGCAGGGGGCGACGGAGCCCGGTGGCCGGGCCGGTAGGGTCTGCACGCATGGGAGAGCAGCACAAGCCCGCCGGTCCGGCGAAGGGCCCGGGGCCCGGCCCCGGCAGCGGACCCTCGAACCCGGGCAAACGCCGCCTTGGCGTGATGGGTGGAACGTTTGACCCGATTCATCACGGGCACCTCGTCGCGGCCAGTGAGGTCGCCGCGCAATTCCACCTGGACGAAGTGGTGTTCGTGCCCACCGGCCAGCCGTGGCAGAAGACCGACCGCAAGGTCAGCCCGGCCGAGGACCGGTATCTGATGACGGTCATCGCGACCGCCGAGAACCCCCAGTTCTCGGTCAGCCGCATCGACATCGACCGCGGTGGCCCCACCTACACCACGGACACCCTGCGCGATCTGAAGGCGCTCAACCCCGACACCGACCTCTTCTTCATCACCGGTGCGGACGCGCTCGGCCAGATCCTCACCTGGCGCTACACGGACGAGTTGTTCTCTCTCGCGCACTTCATCGGCGTCACCCGGCCCGGCCACACCCTGGCCGACCCGGGCCTTCCCGAGGGCGGTGTCTCGCTCGTCGAAGTACCCGCGCTCGCGATCTCGTCGACGGACTGCCGGGTGAGAGTCGCCCAGGGCGAACCCGTCTGGTACCTGGTGCCGGACGGCGTCGTGCGCTACATCGACAAGCGGCAGTTGTACCGCGGCGACTGAGCCGAGAGGGGCACCGGTGAACGACCCATACGACGGATACGCGGGCGGCGACCAGTACGAGCTCGTCGGTTATGACGAGTTCGGGCAGCCTGTGTACCGACAGGTGCCCGCGCGGCAGAGTCCGCAGGGCTACGACCCCTACGGCAACCCACAGCACCAGCAGCAGCACCAGCAACAGCCCCAGCAGGGCTACGGATACGACCCGTACGCGGCCAACGCCCCACAGCCCACGGCCCCTTCGTACGACCCCTACTCCTCGTACGGCACCCCCGCCCCCGGCGGCTACGACCCCTACGGCCAGGCCGCGACCAGCGGTCAGCAGCCGCGTGTTGCCGCACAGGCTCCCTATATCCCGCAGCAGGCGGGCCCGGTGGAGAGCGGACCGGGACAGACCGGCTACGCCGACCCCGCGCCCGACTTCGCCGACCTAGCCGACAGCGCCCCGCCCGGGGCGCCCGGGACCGGCGCAGGGACGGATCCGCGGGACGAACGCGACTACCGCACCGAGCAGTTCGCCTTCATCGAGGAACCCGACGGCGACTCCGAAGACGTCATCGACTGGATGAAGTTCACGGAGAACCGCACCGAGCGCCGCGAGGAGGCCCGGCGCCGCGCCCGCAGCCGGGTCGTCGCCCTGGCCGTCGTCCTCGCCCTGGTGGTCGTCGGTGGCGTCGGCTACCTCTGGTACGCGGGCAAGCTGCCCGGCACCTCGTCCGGCGGCGCGTCGGGCACACCGGCCGCGACCGCCCAGAACCGCGACGTGATCGTCGTCCATCTGCACAACACCAAGGGCGGCGGCACCTCCACCGCGCTGCTCGTCAACAACACCACCACCCAGCAGGGCGCCACCGTCCTGCTGCCCAACTCCCTTGCCCTCACCAGCGACGACGGCGTCGCGACCACACTCGCCAAGTCCGTCGCCGACGACGGCTCCGCCGGTACCGGCGACTCCATCGACGCCGTCCTCGGCACCAAGGTCGAGGGAACCTGGCGGCTGGACACCCCGTTCCTGAACAACCTCGTCGAACTCGTCGGCAACATCATCGTCACCACCGACACCGACGTCCCCGACCCCGGCGCCAAGAAGGGCGGCGCGCCCCTGGTGCACAAGGGCACGCAGCAGACGCTCAGCGGCAAGATGGCTGTCGCGTACGCCACCTACCGCGGCCCCGGCGAGGCCCAGGACGCCCAGCTCAAGCGGTTCGGCCAGGTCATGCAGGGCATCCTGCGCAAGGTGTCCTCCGACCCGCAGGCGGCCACGGTCACCGTGCAGACGCTCGCGCAGATCCTCGACCCGCCGCTGACCGAGAAGGACCTCGGCTCCTTCCTCGCCAAGCTCGCGGACCACGCCAAGCAGGGCGACTACAAGACCGAGCTGCTGCCGGTCCAGGCCGACGGCACCGTGGGCCGGGAGGCCACCGACACCGTGGTCAAGGAGCTGCTCGGCGGCACCGTGAAGAGCCCCCAGGCCGGTGACGCCGTCCGGGTCGGCATCACCGACGCCACCGGTTCCAAGGCCGCCACGGGGCAGGCCCGCGTCGTCCTGGTCAACGGCGGCTACGCCTTCGTGGACGCCGGCAGCGGCACCCCCCGGGCCACGTCCGAGATCACCTACGCCGACGACGGCGACAAGGAGAACGCGGTCGAGGTCGCCAAGACCCTGGGCCTGCCCACCGGGTCCGTGAAGAAGGGCAAGGTCACCTCGAACGTCACCGTCTCCGTCGTCCTCGGCCAGGACTACAAGCCGTCGGCGTCGTGACATGGGCCACACCCCGGTGCGCCGGGGTGTGGCCGCCGTATGCGCCGGGGTGGTGTGGCCGCCGTAAATGGCCTCGGGAGCCGTGGGCGGTCCGTGAGACCCTGGTGATATCAGTGACCATCCGACGGAAAGCCTGGTAGTGACCGCCACGGACCGCTCTCTCGAGCTCATCACCACCGCCGCGCAGGCGGCTGCCGACAAGCTCGCGCACGACATCGTCGCCTACGACGTCAGCGATGTGCTCTCGATCACGGACGCCTTCCTGCTCGCGTCCGCCCCCAACGACCGCCAGGTCAAGTCCATCGTCGACGAGATCGAGGAGCGACTGAACAAGGAACTCGGCGCCAAGCCGGTGCGCCGGGAGGGCGACCGCGAGGCCCGCTGGGTCCTGCTGGACTACGTCGACATCGTGGTGCACGTCCAGCACAGCGAGGAGCGCGTCTTCTACGCCCTGGAGCGGCTGTGGAAGGACTGCCCCGAGCTGGACCTGCCCGCCGACGCCAAGGCCACGCGCGGCAAGGCCGCCGAGTACGCCGAGCTGCGGGCCGCCGAGGAGGCCGCGGAGCTGGGCGGGGACCTTCGGTGACGCCTCCGGGCGCCGACGCCGGGAAGGGCGCCGACGCCGGGACGACGGGCCGCCGCCTCATCCTGTGGCGCCATGGGCAGACCGCGTGGAACGTGGAGCGCCGCTTTCAGGGCTCCACGGACATCGCGCTGACCGAGACCGGTATCGGTCAGGCCCGGCGCGCCGCCCGACTGCTCGCTTCCCTCAAGCCGGACGCCATCGTGGCCTCCGACCTGGGGCGCGCCGCCGCCACGGCCGCCGAGCTGGCCGCGCTCACCGGCCTCGAGGTCACCCATGACAAGGGCCTGCGGGAGACGTACGCGGGCTCCTGGCAGGGACTGACCCATGAGGAGATCCTCGCCCGCCACGGCGAGGAGTACGCCGCCTGGAAGCGCGGCGAGCCCGTCCGCCGCGGCGGCGGCGAGCTGGAGACCGAGGTCGCCGACCGCGCCGCCCCCGTGGTGCTGCGGCACGCCGAGAAGCTCCCCGGCGGCGGCACCCTCGTGGTGGTCAGCCACGGCGGAACGATCCGCACCACCATCGGCCGTCTGCTCGGCCTGGAGGCCCGCCACTGGGAAAGCTTCGGCGGCCTCTCCAACTGCTGCTGGTCCGTCCTCGGCGAAGGCGTCCGCGGCTGGCGCCTGCTGGAGCACAACGCCGGCACACTGCCGGAACCGGTCCTCGGCGACGACGACTGACGCCTCCTCACCCGGCCCCAGGACCCGGATTTCACTTTCCGGCGGGTCGCAGGCTAAAGTTCTTCTTGTTCGCCCCGCCGAGCGGGAAGAACGCAAGGGGCTATAGCTCAGTTGGTAGAGCGCCTGCATGGCATGCAGGAGGTCAGGAGTTCAATTCTCCTTAGCTCCACGGATCGACACTCCCAAGGTGTCAGAGATCGATACGAAAGATCCCGTCCCTCTCAGGGGCGGGATCTTTCGCATATCCGCCCTGCCGCCGCATTACCGCCCGAACGACCGGGCAACGCGCCCTCTCCGTACGTCACTTGGGGCAGGGGGCGGATACCGCCTCGGGCGCGCCCCTCCTGTGCGCGTACGCGCTGGTCGCGACGGTCGAGCCGAAGCGCCGTGTCCGGACTGGTACCAAGGCGTCGCTGACCGTGTCGGCCGTGCCATGGCAGAATCAACGGCCGGAAGGGGGCGCGGCCCGACGGGAGGGAGTGGCGATGCGTGCGAGCACCCGCGGGGAGGTCCGTGATCTTCCCGCAGTGGCGGTGACACATCGCAACACCGCCCTCCTCGACTGCCTTTCCCGCACGGTCTACGGCCACAGCGGGAGCTGATCGATGGGTGCCCACAGGCGGAAGTGCGACTGGTGCGGCAGCGGCACGCCGATCGTGCGGGACATGGACCCGGTCAACGCCGACTACCAGTACTGGTGCGAGGAGTGCGCACGGGCGCTGATCATAAAAGGGGACCCGATCGAGACGTATCGGGAACTGGAGGGCGAGCCGATCTATGGTCGGCTCCTCGACGAGCACTGCACGCTCAAACGCTTCTACTCGTTCGCGACGGCCTGACGCGAGGGCCGGTGCGGACTCCCCGCCGGGACTCCCTGCCGGACGGTCCGGGCCACGGTCCGATCGGGCGCCGGGAAACCGATTTGGTGTTTCACCTGGTGGACCGTGTAATGTTGGCGTCGCCGCCGGGGAAACCGGGCGACACGAGGGGCTATAGCTCAGTTGGTAGAGCGCCTGCATGGCATGCAGGAGGTCAGGAGTTCAATTCTCCTTAGCTCCACAGAAGTTGAAGGCGGTTCATCCGGTCGGATGGACCGCCTTCGGCGTATGCGGGTCCGTGAAGCGGGCTGCCCGGCGGGCAGGCGCCGCCGGTCCCGTCGCGGCGCACATGGGCGCTGCGGTACCCTGACGCCATGCGTGCCGTACGCCTTCTGCTTAGCGAGCCGCGCTGATCAGTCCCGACCACCGGGCGAGGCCCAGAGTCGGAATCAGCGCGGCGTCCCCTCCTGTGCGAGGGGATTTTTCGTTTCTTGAATGTCACAGCCGCTGGCAGAGACGATCGATGGAGCTTTGAGGATCATGAGCGAGACGAACCCCGCTGCCGCCGCTGCCGTGTCGGCGGAGGCAGCACCGCACCGCTACACGGCTGCCATGGCGGCCGAGGTCGAGGCACGCTGGCAGGACTTCTGGGACGCCGAGGGGACGTACGAGGCGCCGAACGCGAGTGGGGACCTGGCCGGTGACGCCGAGGTGGTCGCCCGCCCCAAGAAGTTCATCATGGACATGTTCCCGTACCCCTCGGGTGCGGGCCTGCACGTCGGTCACCCCCTGGGCTACATCGCCACCGATGTCTTCGCCCGCTTCCAGCGCATGACCGGCCACAACGTCCTGCACACCCTCGGCTTCGACGCCTTCGGCCTGCCCGCCGAGCAGTACGCCGTGCAGACGGGCACGCACCCGCGCGTGTCCACCGAGGCCAACATCGAGAACATGAAGTCCCAGCTCCGCCGGCTGGGCCTGGGCCACGACAAGCGCCGGTCGTTCGCGACGATCGAACCGGACTACTACCGCTGGACCCAGTGGATCTTCCTGCAGATCTTCAACTCCTGGTACGACGACGAGGCGAAGAAGGCCCGCCCGATCTCCGAGCTGATCGCGCAGTTCGAGAGCGGCGAGCGCGCCGTACCCGGTGACCACGGGCGCGCGTGGAACGAGCTGAACGCCACCGAGCGCTCCGACGTCCTCGGCGAGTACCGCCTGGCGTACGCCTCCGACGCGCCCGTCAACTGGTGCCCCGGTCTGGGCACCGTCCTGGCGAACGAGGAGGTCACCGCCGACGGCCGCTCCGAGCGTGGGAACTACCCGGTCTTCAAGGCCAAGCTGCGCCAGTGGAACATGCGGATCACGGCGTACGCCGACCGCCTGCTGGCGGACCTGGAGGAGCTGGACTGGCCCGACGCCATCAAGCTCCAGCAGCGCAACTGGATCGGCCGCTCCGAGGGCGCCCGCGTCGACTTCCCGATCGACGGCGAGGCGATCACGGTCTTCACCACGCGCCCGGACACCCTGTTCGGCGCGACCTACATGGTGCTGGCCCCCGAGCACCCGCTGGTCGACAAGTTCACCCCCGAGGCCTGGCCCGAGGGCGCGCACGAGGTGTGGACCGGCGGTCACGCCACGCCCACCGAGGCCGTCGCCGCCTACCGCGCCCAGGCCGCCTCGAAGTCCGACGTCGAGCGCCAGGCCGAGGCCAAGGACAAGACCGGCGTTTTCACGGGCGCGTACGCCCTGAACCCGGTCACCGGCGAGCAGATCCCGGTCTTCATCGCCGACTACGTCCTGATGGGCTACGGCACCGGCGCGATCATGGCCGTCCCGGCGCACGACAGCCGCGACTTCGCCTTCGCGCGCGCCTTCGAGCTGCCGGTCCGCTGTGTGGTCGAGCCGACCGACGGCCGGAGCACGGACGCGTCGACGTGGGACGACGCCTTCGACTCGTACGACGCGAAGATCGTGAACTCGCACGGCGAGGACGTCTCGCTGGACGGCCTGGGCGTCGTCGAGGCCAAGGCGCGCGTCACCGAGTGGCTGGAGCGCAAGGGCATCGGCCAGGGCACCGTCAACTTCCGCCTGCGCGACTGGCTGTTCAGCCGCCAGCGCTACTGGGGCGAGCCCTTCCCGATCGTCTACGACGAGGACGGCATCGCCCACGCGCTGCCCGAGTCGATGCTGCCCCTGGAGCTGCCGGAGGTCGAGGACTACTCCCCGCGCACCTTCGACCCGGACGACGCCGACACTCAGCCCGAGACGCCGCTGTCGCGCAACGACGAGTGGGTCAACGTCACCCTGGACCTGGGCGACGGACCGAAGAAGTACCGCCGCGAGACCAACACCATGCCCAACTGGGCGGGTTCGTGCTGGTACGAGCTGCGCTACCTGGACCCGCACAACAGCGACAAGCTGGTCGACCCGGAGATCGAGCGCTACTGGATGGGCCCGCGCGAGGGCATGCCGCACGGCGGTGTCGACCTCTACGTCGGCGGCGCCGAGCACGCCGTGCTGCACCTGCTGTACGCGCGGTTCTGGTCCAAGGTCCTGTTCGACCTGGGCCACATCTCGTCGCCCGAGCCGTTCCACAAGCTGTTCAACCAGGGCATGATCCAGGCCTACGTCTACCGCGACAGCCGTGGCATCGCGGTGCCCGCCGCCGAGGTGGAGGAGCGCGACGGCGCCTTCTTCCACCAGGGCGAGAAGGTCAGCCGACTGCTGGGCAAGATGGGCAAGTCGCTGAAGAACGCGGTCACTCCGGACGAGATCTGCGCCGAGTACGGGGCGGACACGCTGCGGCTGTACGAGATGGCGATGGGCCCGCTGGACGTGTCGCGGCCGTGGGACACGCGCGCGGTGGTGGGCCAGTTCCGGCTGCTCCAGCGGCTGTGGCGCAACATCGTCGACGAGAAGACCGGTGAGGTCACCGTCACCGACGCCGAGCCCGGCGAGGAGACGCTGCGCGCCCTGCACAAGGCGATCGACGGCGTGCGTCAGGACCTGGAGGGCCTGCGCTTCAACACCGCCATCGCCAAGATCACCGAGCTGAACAACCACCTGACGAAGGCGGGCGGCGCGGTCCCGCGTCCGGTCGCCGAGTCCCTGGTACTGCTGATCGCTCCGCTGGCCCCGCACATCGCCGAGGAGCTGTGGCGCAGGCTGGGCCACACCGACTCGGTCGTCCACCGGGACTTCCCGGTCGCCGACCCGGCGTACGTCGTGGACGAGGCCGTGACCTGCGTGGTCCAGATCAAGGGCAAGGTCAAGGCGCGCCTGGAGGTGTCGCCCGCCATCTCCGCGGAGGAGCTGGAGAAGGTGGCGCTGGCGGACGAGAAGGTCGTCGCCGCGCTGGACGGCGCCGGGATCCGCAAGGTGATCGTGCGCGCGCCGAAGCTGGTGAACATCGTCACCGCGTAGATCACCCCTCTCACCTGGGCGTTCCCGCCCGGGTGAGAGGTTCGTCCACCGTACGTCGACAGCGCGTCGACGTACGTCGGGGTAGTCCCCTACGGGCAGGTTCGGGGTTCGGGCGGAACCCGGAGCCTGCCCGTTGCGTTTACGGTGGAGGAGCGGCACCAGCAGCCGCGTGCCGGTCGGAGGAGGAGCGCCGTGGAAGCTGTCGTGACCGTCGTCGCCCTCGTGTTCGTGCTGTGTGTCGTGCTCGGGGTCTATGCGACGGTGAAGGCGGTAGGCGCGGCCAAACGCGGAGTGGACCGCACGATCGCGCAGGCCCGCCGCAAGGTCGAGGACACCACGCTGCGCGCCAAGACCTTTGCCCAGCCCGGTCCGTCGGGCGAGCTGGCCCACCTCCGGCTGACGCTGCGGACCACCATGCGCGCCACGCAGGACGCGCTGCACGCGGGCGTCACGGAGGACGAGTCGCTGAAGGAGTCGCTGGACCTCTTCAAGCGCCTGAGCGCGCACGGGTTCGAACTGGACGCCGATCTCAAGCGACTTGAGGCCGAACCGGACCAGGGCGTGATCGCCTCCCGTCTGCCCGGACTGCGCGAGCGCGCCGAGCGGATCACGGGATCGGCCAACTCGCTGCGCTGGGCGGCCCATGACCGGGCCCGCCGGTTCGCGGAGGACGACCTGGACACGCTGAGCGCGCAGATCGACGTGGAGGCGGGCGCGCTGCGCCACTGGGTCAAGGAGTCGCCGACGACATCCGAGGGCTCGACGTCCGAGGGGTCGACGTCCGACCGGTCCTGGCCTCGGACACCCGAGGCGGATGCCGGTGTTGCGGCCGGTGCTGGTGCGGGTGCCGGAGCCGATGTCGGCCGGACGCGGCCCGGGACTACGCCCGAGGCCCGTACGCCGAAGGACTCGGCCCGGCCCGCTCTCACGCCGCCGGCACAGCGGCCCGTGCACCCCTGGCAGCGGAAGGCGCATCCCGAGAGCACGTCATGATGGTGGAAAGGGACGGCCCGGCCGGTGGGGCCGGGCTGCCACCTGCTCGTTCCGGCAGGTAACCTCCAGCACATGTCCCGCCATGTCGCGATCGTCACCGATTCAACGGCCTACCTGCCGCCGCGGACGATGGAGCGCCACGGCATCACCGCGGTGCCGTTGACCGTGGTCCTCGGCGACCAGGCGCTCGAAGAGGGCACCGAGGTCTCCGCCCGCTCCCTGGCCCAGGCCCTGCAGAAGCGACGGCCCGTCACCACCTCACGGCCCAGCCCCGAACTGTTCGCCGAGACCTACCGCGCGCTCGCCGAGTCGGGCGCGAGCGACATCGTCTCACTGCATCTGTCCTCCGAGCTCTCGGGCACCTACGACGCCGCGGTGCTGGCCGGGCGCGAGGCCCCCGTGCCGGTACGGGTGATCGACACGGGGACGGTCGCGATGGCCCTCGGCTTCTGCGCGCTGGCCGCCGCGGAGACCGCGGAGGCGGGCGGCACCGCGGACGAGGCGGTCGCGGTGGCGGAGAAGCGGGCCGAGGGCACCTCCGCGTACTTCTACGTCGACACCCTCGACTATCTGCGGCGGGGCGGCCGGATCGGGGCCGCGCAGGCGCTGCTGGGCTCGGCGCTCGCCGTGAAGCCGCTGCTGCGGCTGGACAGCGGCCGTATCGAGTTGCTGGAGAAGGTGCGTACGGCGTCGCGGGCGATCGCTCGCCTGGAGGAGCTGGTGGCCGAGCGCGCGGGCGGCGCGACGGTCGACATCGCGGTCCATCATCTCGCCGCCCCCGAACGGGCGTCGGCGCTCGCGGACCGCCTTCGGGCCCGGGTGCCGGGGCTGGTCGACCTGCATGTGAGCGAGGTCGGCGCGGTGATCGGGGCGCATACGGGGCCCGGGTTGCTGGGGGCTGTGGTCTCGCCGAGGTGACGGAGTTATCCACAACTGGGCAGTAATCCCCCGGAATTGACCAAGATCATCACGAAGTCGGTGATGTGCCGCATGCTCGGCGCATGGCACTTCGATCACGCACCCATGTCCCCACCGCCGCGCCCACGAGCGGCCCCGGCCGCGCACCCGGCTCCGACGGGCGTGCGCGCCACCGGTTGCGGCATGCGCGAGGCCGCGCCCGGCGGCATGAACGGGCCCCGACCGCCGACGCCCTGCGCCTGCGCGCGGAGGCACTCTTCGCACAAGGGGTGAAGGAGCGGCGGGAGTCGGGCAACGGCCCACCGCTCGCGGTGGGCGGCTCCGTCCCGGTGCACGGGGCTACGGGTGCGGCATGGGAAGAGCGGGTCGGGCCCGCCGTGCGGGAGCGGTTGCCGCTGTGGCTCCAGGCGAGGTGCGGGCTGGAGCGCAGGAGCGTGGTGGCGCTGAGCGCGCTGCTCGTGCTCGCCGCTGTCCTTGCCGCGCAGCACTTCTGGGCCGGGCGGACCGAGCAGGTGCGGGCACCCGAGGAGGTGCGCGCGGCGGCACCGCACGAGGTGCGGGAAGCCGGGCGGCGGGCAGAGCCGGGTGGTGCGACGGGGGCGCGATCGGAGGCCGGGAGTGGTGCGGGGACGGACGGCGCGGCAGCGGGTGGCGCGGTGGCGGGCGGTGCGGTGGTCGTGGATGTCACCGGCAAGGTGGGCAAGCCCGGCCTGCTCACGCTCCCGGCCGGATCCAGGGTCGCGGACGCCCTGCTGGCCGCGGGCGGCGTGCGTCCGGGCACCGACACGGCCGGTCTCAACCGCGCCCGCCTCCTGGTGGACGGCGAGCAGATCGTGGTCGGCGGCCCCGCTCCCGCGCCGGGCCCCGCGAGTCCGGTCGTGGGTGGCGCCGCTCTCGCCGGTCCGGTGTCGCTCAGCACGGCGACCGTGGAGCAACTCAACGCGCTGCCGGGCGTGGGCCCCGTCCTGGCCCAGCACATCGTCGACTACCGCACCCAGCACGGCGGATTCCGCTCGGTAGACGATCTCCGCTCGGTCAACGGCATCGGCGAACGCCGCTTCGCCGATCTGCGGAATCTCGTACGGCCATGAGGGGCCCGGACACGACCGTGAGGGGCCCGGATACGACGGTGAGCGGCCCGGATACGACCGTGAGGGGGCCGGAGGCGAGTGGCACGGGCGTGCCGCAGGCGCCGCCTCGGGACAGGCGGGGGCGCCCTTCGGGGACCACCGGCCCCGACGGCACCCTGGGCGATCCGCACCCCCGGCAGGACCGTCCGACGGATCTGCGACTGGTGCCGCCCGCGCTCGCGGCCTGGGCGTCGGCGGCCTGGGCGCTGGATGCCCCGCCCATGTGGGTCACCGGTGTGGTGCTCGTCTGCCTCGCGGTGGCGGGCGGGTTGCTGGTGGTGCGGCGGCAGCGGAGGCGTGGTGACGCCGGGACGGATCGCCGGTCAGGGGGCGCCTGGCCGAAGGCGTCCGCCGCGGCCGTGCTGCTCTGTGTCGCCGCGGCCGGGGCTTCCGCCGGGCTGCACGGCGCGGACCTGCGGCGGGGACCCGTCCCGGCGCTCGCGCGTCAGTACGCCGAGGTGACGGCGGAGATCGAGGTCACCGCCGATCCGCGGTTCACCCGGCCCAGGGTCAGAGGCGACCATATGACGCCGGTCGCCGTACTGCTCGACGGAGAGATCCGACGCCTGCGGAAGCCGGACGGCACGGTGACGAGGACGCGGGCTCCGGTCCTGGTGATCGCCGACGTGAACCGCGGGACGGGGAGGAGCGGTTCGGCGGAGGCCATGAACAAGGCCGGGTTCAGGCCTTGGTCGGGGCTGCTGCCCTCCACACGGGTGCGGGTGAGCGCGCGGCTGGCACCCCCACTGGCCGGGAGCGACCGCGTCGCCGCCGTGGTCCGGGTGCGGGGTGGGGCCCCGCCCGAGGTGGTGGGGGAGCCGAGCCGGACGCAGCGCTGGGCGGGACGGCTGCGCGCCGGGCTGCGGGAGGCGACGGAAGGACTTGACCCCGATCCGCGGGCGCTGTTGCCGGGGCTGGTGGTCGGGGACACCGCACGGGTCACGCCCGAGCTGGACGAGGCCTTCAAGGAGACCGACCTCGCGCATCTGCTGGCCGTCAGCGGGGGCAACTTCACCGTTCTGCTGGCCCTGTTCATCGGCCCCGCACAGTTGGCGCAGCGGGCCGAGCGCCGAGGGCTCGCGCCGCGGCTCGGCGTTCCGCTGCGCGGGACGGCGCTGCTCGGTGGTGGGCTCACGCTCGGGTTCGTCGTCGTGTGCCGACCGGAGCCGAGCGTGCTGCGGGCCGCGGCCTGCGGAGCGATCGCCCTGCTGGCGCTCGCGACCGGGCGCCGCAGATCCCTGCTTCCCGCGCTGGCGGCGGCGGTTCTGCTGCTGGTGCTCTACGACCCCTGGCTGGCCCGTGGTTACGGCTTCCTGCTCTCCGTGCTGGCGACCGGTGCCCTGCTCACCGTCGCCCCCCGCTGGAGTGCGGCGCTGCGACGGCGCCGGGTGCCGCCGCGCCTGGCCGAGGCACTGGCCGCCGCGGCTGCCGCGCAGGCGCTGTGTGCCCCGGTCATCGCGGTGCTGTCGGCGCGGGTGAGCCTGGTCGCGGTGCCGTGCAACCTGCTCGCGGAGTTCGCGGTCGTACCGGCGACGGTGCTCGGCTTCGCCGCCCTCGCGACCGCGCCGTTGGCGATGCCGCTCGCCAAGGCGCTGGCCTGGGGCGCGAGTTGGCCGGTGGCATGGATCGCCCATATCGCGCGTACGGGGGCGTCGCTGCCGGGCGGGGGAGCGGACTGGCCGGGCGGTTGGACGGGGGCGCTGCTGCTCGCCGCCGTGACGGGGCTCGTCGTGCTGGTCGCGCGATGGCTGCTTCGGCACCCCTGGTCGGCCGCTGCCTGTGCCCTGGCGTTGCTCCTCGTGGTGGTGCAGCCGCCGCCCCTGCCCCGGGTGCTCACGGGGTGGCCGCCGCCGGACTGGAGGTTCGCCATGTGCGATGTGGGCCAAGGGGACGCGACCGTGCTCGCGGCGGGCGACGGCACAGCGGTGGTCGTGGACGCGGGACCCGATCCGGCCCTGGTCGACCGCTGTCTGACCCGGCTCGACGTCACCCGCGTCCCGCTGCTCGTGCTGACCCACTTCCACGCCGACCATGTGGCGGGCGTGGCGGGGGTGTTGCGCGGACGCTCGGTGGGCGCGATCGAGACGACCGGGCTGTCGGAACCGGCGGACCAGGCCGCGGCCGTGCGGGCACAGGCCGCCGCCCGGCACATTCCGGTGCTGCGCGCCGTGGCCGGGGAGCACCGTCGCACCGGGGCGCTGGACTGGCGGGTGCTGTGGCCGCCACCGGAACCGGCCCTGCCCCCGGAGGGTCCGAACGACGCGAGCGTCACCCTGCTCGTACGGTCGGCGGGGCTCACCCTGTTGCTGCTCGGGGACCTCGAACCTGACGCCCAGCAGGAGCTGTTGAGGTCACCGGCCGGTGCTGGGCTGGGGCCCGTGGACGTGCTCAAGGTCGCGCATCACGGGTCGGCGTACCAGGATCCGCAGCTCATACGGACCGTGGCGCCACGGCTCGCGCTGGTGTCGGTCGGCCGGGACAACCCGTACGGGCATCCGGCACCGAGGACGCTCGCGGCGCTGCGGGACACGGGCGCGCTGGTGCTGCGTACGGACCAGGACGGGGCGATCGCCGTCGTCGGAGAGGGCAGGAGGCTGGCCGTGGCGAAGGACTGAGAGACGGGAGTCGAGAGACGAGGGCTGCGCGAAAGGCCGCGCGAAAGCGGCCAATTGGGGTCAGCCGTGCGCAGTCGCAGTACATCGGATGGTTTCCCGCGATGTGGCCTGTGTTGCCTCGAAAGCCTCGGTGGTGATCGAATGCATCTTTGGTAACAGATGGGTTCACATTGCGCAGGGGTGTCGCAGATGATCGGCCGTTGGCGGGCAAGCCGTACGAACCGGGTGCAGCGGACCGGTCCTCTCGGAGCGATACGGACGCCGACCGGTGCGGGCGTGCTGAGCTGCAGGGTGCTCGACCCGGTCAATGACCCGGTGGCGCATGCCGGGTTCGCGGTCAGTGACGCGCTGGGGCGCAAGGTGGTGACGGGCGAGACGGATCCGTTCGGTTCGTTCGTGGCGACCGTTCCGGCGGGGGAGTACCGGGTGGCGGTGTCGGCCGAGGGGTACACGCCTCATCTGGCGAGCATCGTGGTCGCGGAGGACTCCCTGGCCTCGCTGGGCGATGTCAGGCTCCAGGTCGCACGGCCGCCGGAGCTGCCGAGGCCCGGTGAGTGGGAGATCGACCCGACGCATTCCTCGATCGCGTTCACCGCGCGGCATATCGGACTGGCCCGGATCCACGGGCGGTTCAACACCTTCGCGGGGGTGGCCCGGGTCGCCGACCCGATGGAGCGGTCCGCGATGCACGTGGTGATCGACGCGGCCTCCATCGACACCAACGTCGCGCTGCGCGACCAGCATCTGCGGTCCGCGGACTTCCTGGACGTGACGCGCTTCCCGACGCTGGAGTTCTTCGGCGACAGGTTCGTGCACAAGGGCGGTGCGCGATGGGCGGTCACCGGGGCGCTGACCCTGCACGGGGTGACGCGGACGGTGACGCTCGACACGGAGTACCTCGGCCTCGGACACGGCGTGGAGGGCGAGGTGCGTGCCGCCTGCCGGGCCACCACGGAGCTGCATCGCGACGACTTCACCATGAGCTGGCAGACGATGCTCGCCCGGGGCATCGCGGCCGTGGGGCCGAGCATCGTGGTCGAGCTGGATGTGCAGCTCGTCCCCAAGGGCTGACCTGCGTGTTCGCCGCCGCGGGAGTACCGGAGAATGGCCCCCGTGAGCGATGTGAGACATGTGCTGGTGCTGCCCGACCGCGATGCCGCGGAAGAGGCGGCGGAGGCGCTCGGGGAGCGGTTCGGCCTGGACGAGGAGCCGCGGATCGTGCGCGATGCCCTGGCCGGTGAGGACGATGCCGAGGACGCGCAGTGGCTGGTGGTGCTGGACGACGAGGACGGGCTGCTGGACGCGGAGTCGCTGGACGCGTTCGCGGGGGAGTGGGACGGCTGGCGCGAGGAGCCGTGAGCCGGGGGCGCCGAGGTGAGGTCCGGCCGTGTGCGGCGGGGTTCGCCGGAGCGTGAGGGGCGGGCGTGGGGGCCGGGTTGTCGGTGGGGCGTGGGATGCTGTCGGTGATGGCCAAGAAGACCGCGCATGACGACCCCCTCGCCCCTGTCACCCTGGCCGTGGGCCAGGAGGACCTGCTGCTCGACCGTGCCGTGCGGGAGGTGGTGGCCGCCGCCAGGGCCGCCGACGCCGACACGGACGTACGGGACCTGACCTCGGACCAGTTGCAGCCCGGCACGCTCGCCGAGCTGACCAGTCCGTCGCTCTTCGCCGAGCGCAAGGTCGTGGTCGTACGCAACGCACAGGACCTGTCGGCGGACACGATCAAGGAACTGAAGGGGTACTTCGGTTCGCCCGCCGAGGAGATCACGCTGGTGCTGCTGCACGCGGGCGGCGCCAGGGGCAAGGGGCTGCTCGACGCCGCGCGCAAGGCCGGTGCGCGGGAGGTGGCCTGCCCCAAGATGACGAAGCCGGCTGACCGGCTGGCCTTCGTCCGGGGAGAGTTCCGTACGCACGGGCGGTCGGCGACGCCCGAGGCCTGCCAGGCGCTGGTCGACTCGATCGGCAGCGATCTGCGGGAACTGGCGTCCGCGGTGTCCCAGCTCGTCGCGGACATCGAGGGCACCATCGACGAGGCGGTGGTCGGGCGGTACTACACCGGCCGGGCCGAGGCGTCGAGCTTCACGGTCGCCGACCGGGCGGTCGAGGGCCGGGCGGCGGAGGCGCTGGAGGCGCTCAGGTGGTCGCTGGCCACGGGCGTGGCACCGGTGATGATCACAAGCGCCCTCGCGCAGGGTGTGCGGGCCATCGGGAAGCTGTCCTCCGCGCGCGGCGGCCGTCCCGCGGACCTCGCCCGTGAGCTGGGGATGCCGCCGTGGAAGATCGACCGGGTGCGCCAGCAGATGCGGGGATGGACCCCGGACGGCGTGGCGATCGCCCTGCGAGCGGTGGCCGAGGCCGACGCGGGCGTCAAGGGCGGTGGAGACGACCCGGAGTACGCCCTGGAGAAGGCCGTCGTGACCATCGCACGAGCAGCACGATCCAGAGGCCGGGCGTAGCACCACGGGGCAGGGCCCCACACGCCAAAGACCCCCCGGCCGTCCCGGGGAGGACGGTCGGAGGGGTCTTTGGGTCAAGCTTGTGGGTTCATACCCGCGTGGCGAACGCAGGCCGCGTACGAACCCGGGGTGCCGGGTGGGAGCGGATGAGAGAGGGCCCGCTCGGATTCCCCCGGCGTCGAATCAAGTGTCAGCCCTTGAGGGCCGCGACCTTGGTGGCCAGCGCCGACTTCTTGTTGGCGGCCTGGTTCTTGTGGATGACGCCCTTCGAGACAGCCTTGTCGAGCTGACGCGCGGCGATGCGCTGGAGCTCGGTGGCCTTCTGGACGTCACCCGCGGCAGCGGCCTCGCGAGCCTTGCGGATCGCGGTCTTGAGCGAGGACTTGACGGCCTTGTTGCGCAGGCGCGCCTTCTCGTTCGTCTTGTTCCGCTTGATCTGGGACTTGATGTTCGCCACGAATGAGCCTTTACAGGTTCAGGCACGGGGGACGGACCGTCTCCCGCGCCGGTGATTTCTTCAGACCGTGCCTCGCGCTGAGAGGGCAAGAGACACAGTGGCCCAGGCTACCAGTCGCCTTTCGGGCCGCCCAAACCGGTCGCAGCCTCTCGCGCGTGGGACCATGGAGGCTACGTATAGATCCGACCCGAGACCGCAGACACTGCGGACGCCTCAAGAATCAGGACCCTGCGTGCCCGCGATCCCCAGCCATGTGCCCGAGCCGAGCCGTACCGACCCGGCGCTGATCCGCAACTTCTGCATCATCGCGCACATCGACCACGGCAAGTCCACACTCGCCGACCGGATGCTCCAGCTCACCGGCGTCGTCGAGCAGCGGCAGATGCGCGCTCAGTACCTCGACCGCATGGACATCGAGCGTGAGCGCGGCATCACGATCAAGTCACAGGCGGTGCGTCTGCCCTGGGCCCCGACCCACGATCAGGGCAAGACGCACATCCTCAACATGATCGACACCCCGGGACACGTCGACTTCACCTACGAGGTCTCGCGTTCGCTCGCCGCCTGCGAGGGAACCGTCCTCCTCGTCGACGCCGCCCAGGGCATCGAGGCCCAGACCCTCGCCAACCTCTATCTGGCGATGGAGAACGACCTCACGATCATCCCGGTCCTCAACAAGATCGACCTGCCGGCGGCCCAGCCGGAGAAGTTCGCCGAGGAGCTCGCCAACCTGGTGGGCTGCGAGCCGGACGACGTGCTCAAGGTGTCGGCCAAGACCGGCCTGGGCGTCGAGGCGCTGCTCGACAAGGTCGTCGACCAGATCCCGGCCCCCGTCGGCGTCGCGGACGCGCCCGCCCGCGCGATGATCTTCGACTCGGTGTACGACTCCTACCGCGGCGTGGTCACGTACGTCCGTGTGGTCGACGGACAGCTCAACAAGCGCGAGCGCATCAAGATGATGTCCACCGGCGCCACCCATGAGCTGCTGGAGATCGGCGTCAGCTCGCCCGAGATGCGCCCGGCCGACGGCCTCGGCGTCGGCGAGGTGGGCTACCTCATCACCGGCGTGAAGGACGTCCGCCAGTCCAAGGTCGGTGACACGATCACCAGCCAGCACAAGGGCGCCGAGGAGCCCCTCGGCGGATACAAGGACCCGAAGCCGATGGTCTTCTCCGGTCTGTATCCGCTCGACGGCTCCGACTACCCCGACCTGCGCGAGGCCCTCGACAAGCTCCAGCTCAACGACGCCGCGCTCGTCTACGAGCCGGAGACCTCCGCCGCCCTCGGCTTCGGATTCCGCGTCGGCTTCCTCGGCCTGCTGCATCTCGACGTGATCCGCGAGCGCCTTGAGCGCGAGTTCGGGCTCGACCTGATCGCCACCGCGCCCAACGTGGTCTACCGCGTGATCATGGAGGACGGCGAGGAGATCACGGTCACGAACCCGAGCGAGTTCCCCGAGGGGAAGATCGCCGAGGTGTACGAGCCGGTCGTGCGCGCCACGATCCTCGCGCCCACCGAGTTCATCGGCGCGATCATGGAGCTGTGCCAGACCCGCCGCGGCACCCTCCTCGGCATGGACTACCTCTCCGAGGACCGCGTCGAGATCCGCTACACCCTCCCGCTCGCCGAGATCGTCTTCGACTTCTTCGACCAGCTCAAGTCCAAGACCCGCGGCTACGCCTCCCTCGACTACGAGCCCACCGGAGAGCAGTCCTCCAGCCTGGTCAAGGTGGACATCCTGCTGCACGGCGACAAGGTCGACGCCTTCTCGGCGATCACCCACAAGGACCAGGCGTACGCGTACGGCGTCCGGCTCGTCGCCAAGCTGAAGGAACTCATCCCGCGGCAGAACTTCGAGGTGCCGGTGCAGGCCGCCATCGGCTCCCGGGTGATCGCCCGCGAGACCATCCGTGCCATCCGCAAGGACGTCCTCGCCAAGTGCTACGGCGGTGACATCTCCCGTAAGCGGAAGCTGCTGGAGAAGCAGAAGGAAGGCAAGAAGCGGATGAAGATGGTGGGTTCCGTGGAGGTCCCGCAGGAGGCCTTCATCGCGGTGCTCTCCAGCGACGACAGCGGCGGGTCGAGCAAGGCCAAGAAGTAACCGCTCAGCTCCCGGGCGAACCGTCCGGAACCGGGCCCGTCGTGCGAAAGCGCGGCGGGCCCCGTTGCATGGAACCTGCACCTCTGGACGAAGCGAGGGCCTGCCGCCCCTTACGTACCGGCCGGTCGGCCTCTACTCTGATCCGTGCTCCAGAGTTACTCGCGAGTTAAGAACTGCTTGCGAACGCAGTACACCCGAAACGCAATACAGCCGAACCGAGCCGCCGTACCAAGCCGCCGTACCAAGCCGAACTGAGCCGCCGTTCCACCGTCGCGGGCCCCGGAGGATGTCGTGAGCGACACACAGACCTTGATCGAGAACCGTCCGCCGTCCCTCGCGGCCCTCTTCCTGGAGCGTGTGGCGGCCACACCGGATACCGAGGCTTTCCGCTACCCCGTACCGCCCTCGTCCGGCCAGGGCCCGGACGACTGGAAGTCGCTGAGCTGGGCGCAGACCGCCGAGCGGGTCTACGCGATCGCGGCCGGGCTGATCGAGCTGGGGGTGCGGCCGGAGCAGCGGGTGGCGCTGGCCTCCTCGACGCGCGTCGAGTGGATCCTCGCCGACCTCGGCATCCTGTGCGCCGGTGCGGCCACGACGACGGTCTACCCGCAGACCAACGCCGACGAGTCCGCGTTCATCCTCGCCGACTCCGAGAGCAAGGTGCTGATCGCGGAGAACGCCGAGCAGCTCGCCAAGGCGGAGGAGAAGCGTGAGGAGCTGCCCGAGCTGGCCCATGTCGTGGTGATCGACCCCAAGGGCGTCGAGACCGACGACCGGGTGCTCACCCTCGCCGAGCTGGAGAAGCGCGGCGCCGCGTATCTGGCGTCGCACCCCGAGCTGATCAAGGAGCGGGTCGGCGCGATCACCAGAGACCAGCTCGCCACCCTGATCTACACCTCCGGCACCACCGGCCGCCCCAAGGGCGTGCGCCTGCCGCACGACAACTGGTCGTACATGGCCAAGGCGATCGCCGCGAGCGGCCTGCTCGGCCCCGACGACGTGCAGTACCTGTGGCTGCCGCTGTCGCACGTCTTCGGCAAGGTCCTCACCTCCGGTCAGATCGAGATCGGGCATGTCACCGCCGTCGACGGCCGTGTCGACAAGATCATCGAGAATCTGCCGGTCGTCCAGCCGACGTACATGGCGGCCGTGCCGCGCATCTTCGAGAAGGTCTACAACGGGGTCGCGGCCAAGGCGCGGGCCGGTGGCGCCGCCAAGTACAAGATCTTCCAGTGGGCGGCGGGGGTCGCGCGCGAGTACGCGAAGGTCACGCAGGACAACTTCCGCCGCACCGGTGCCCGCTCCGCGCCCTTCGGCCTCGCCGCCCAGCACAAGGTCGCCGACGCACTGGTGTACGCCAAGATCCGCGAGGCCTTCGGCGGCAGGATGCGCGCCTGTATCTCCGGGTCCGCCGCCCTCGCGCCCGAGATCGGCTACTTCTTCTCCGGCGCCGGTATCCACATCATGGAGGGGTACGGACTCACGGAGTCCTCCGCCGCCTCCGTCGTGTACCTCGGTGAGGCCTATCGCACCGGCACCGTCGGCAAGCCGATGCCCGGCACCGAGGTGCGCATCGCGGACGACGGCGAGATCCTGCTGCGCGGCCCCGGCATCATGGAGGGCTACCACGGGCTGCCGGAGAAGACCGCCGAGGTGCTGGAGCCGGACGGCTGGTTCCACACCGGTGACATCGGCGAGCTCTCGCCCGACGGCTATCTGCGGATCACGGACCGCAAGAAGGACCTCATCAAGACGTCCGGCGGCAAGTACATCGCGCCCGCCGAGGTCGAGGGGCAGTTCAAGGCGGTGTGTCCGTACGTCTCCAACATCCTGGTGCACGGCGCCGACCGGAACTTCTGCACCGCGCTGATCGCGCTGGACGAGCCGTCCCTCATGGCATGGGCGAAGGGGAACGGCCTGGAGGGCAGGTCGTACGCGGACGTCGTCGCCGCGCCCGCCACGGTGGAGATGGTCGGGCAGTACATCGAGCAGCTCAACCAGGGCCTCCAACGCTGGCAGACCATCAAGAAGTTCCGCCTCCTGCCGCGCGACCTCGACGTGGAGCACGGCGAGGTGACCCCGAGCCTGAAGCTGAAGCGGCCCGTGGTGGAACGCGAGTACAAGCACCTGATCGACGAGATGTACGCGGGCACCCGCGAGGCGTGAGCCGCACGGTGTGACCACGGAGGCGGGATACCGGACTTGATCCTGGTATCCCGCCTCCGTGGGCGTGCTCACCCGCACGGTGATCACATTGCTCCCAACTGGCCCTCTTCTGTTCGTTCTTGATCACGCACACCCCCTGATTCGGGCCTCCAGCGCATCACTTCCATAACTCCGTGCATATAGACGCACCCGGTCTGTCAGCCTGTCTGCAACGACCGACCTTTCGTCCGATTGCTCGGGGAGCGGTAGATGGGGGCCATTCCGACGCAGTGGGAGACGGGGGCCCGCCCCGGTGATCCGGTGGCGCGGCGGCGTGCGGGACACGCGGCGTGGAGCGATGTGCGGACGACGCTGCCCGGCAGCCCTCTCGCCCCGGGATCCGCCCGTGCGTTGGCGCGTGCGGCGCTCATGGACTGGCGGGACCTCGGCCTGAGCGTTCCCGAACGGCTCGCCGACGACGTCCTGGTCGTCGTCAGTGAACTGGTCACCAACGCCGTGGTGCACGCGGGCACGGATGTCGAACTGGCCGTGCGGTTCGAGCCGGAGACCGGCGCGTGCGCCGTCGAGGTGTCCGATCAGCACCCCTCACGCGCCCCCCGCGCCCACGGCTCCGAGAGCCCGTACGAGCAGCCGGAGTACGGCCGGGGGCTGCGGCTCGTCGCCGCGCTCGCCGAGGAGTGGGGCGTCAGCTATCGCACGGGCGCCAAGACGGTGTGGGCGCGGCTGCCCGCCGAGGCCGCGCGGGAGGCGGACCCGTACGAGGCGGAGCCGGGCCCCGGGCTCGCGGAGATCCTCGCCCCCGAGGCCCAGCGGGCCGACCGCGACCGCGAGTGGCTGGGCCGCGGCGCGCTGTCCTTCCTCGCCGAGGCCTCCGACCTGCTCGCCGGACAGCTCGACGAGGACCTGGTCGCCGCGCTCACCGGGCAGTTGCTCGTGCCCCGGCTCGCCGACTGGTGCGCGGTGTGGCTGGAGGACGAGTCCACCGCCCGGTGGGGCTCCGGGGGAGGCCGGCACGACAGCACCGGAGCTGCGGGCCCGCGCCTCGCCCGTGTCTGGCACGGCAGCGAGAACCACATCGAGGAGCTGCGCCGGGTCCTGGAGAAGGACCCGCCGGGCGCCACCGAGGACCTGCGCTCCGGCCCGGTCCCCTATCCCTGGCCCGCGGAGGCCCTCGGCCCGCGCGCGACGGAGGGCGCCGCGCTCGCCTACCGGTTGATCGCCGGGGGCCGTCCGCTCGGCACGCTCGTCATCGGACGGGCCGGGCTGCCCCGCTTCCCCGACGAGATCACGGGGCTGGTGGAGGACCTGAGCCGCCGGGTCGCCCTCGGTATCGGCGCGGCCCGGCAGTACGCCCGCCAGGCCACCATCAGCGCGGTGCTCCAGCGCGGGCTGCTGCCCGGCGCGGTCGCCGAGATCCCCGGGGTGCGCAGCGCCCTCGTCTACGAGCCGTGCGTCAAGGGCGGCCCGAGCGGCGACTTCTACGACCTCTTCCCGACCGGCGACGGGCGCTGGTGCTTCGCGGTGGGCGACGTCCAGGGCAAGGGGGCGGAGGCCGCCGTCGTCATCGGGCTCGCCCGCCCCTGGCTGCGGCTGCTGGCCCGCGAGGGCTACGGCGTCGCCGATGTCCTGGACCGCCTCAACCAGCTCCTCCTCGACGACGCCACCGAGGCCGCCGACGCCGCCGCCCGCGTCCTGGCCGCCGCGGGCGGACGGCCCCCGGCCTCCGGTGACGCCCCGCAGAACCGCTTCCTCTCCCTGCTCTTCGGCGAACTCACCCTCATCGACGGCGGCCTGCGCTGCACCCTGGCCAGCGCCGGGCACCCGCTGCCGCTGGTCCTCACCCGGGACGGCGACGTCCGGACCGTCGCGCGCCCGCAGACCCTGCTCGGCGTGATCGAGGACGAGACATACGGCTGCGACACCTTCGAACTGGGCCGCGGCGACACTCTGCTGTGCGTCACGGACGGGGTGACCGAACGGCGCTGCGGCACCCGCCAGTTCGACGACGGCGACGGACTCGCCGCCGCCCTCGCCGACTGCGCGGGACTCGCCGCGGAACCGATCGCCGAGCGCATCCGGCGCCTGGTGCACGAGTTCGGCGAGCGACCGCCGGAGGACGACCTGGCCCTGCTGGTCCTCCAGGCCGTGTGACGGCGCGGTGACCGTGCGCGTGCGGGAGAGGGGCAACCGCGCGGGTGCTGGACAATGAAGGCATGCCTTCC
Source organism: Streptomyces macrolidinus (assembly GCF_023887685.1). GTDB lineage: Bacteria > Actinomycetota > Actinomycetes > Streptomycetales > Streptomycetaceae > Streptomyces > Streptomyces macrolidinus. The sequence goes on from NZ_JAMWMR010000001.1 coordinate 371,737, forward strand.
GCACTTCCCGACGGCGAGCCCGTCCCCGCCGACGGCGCGCTGCCCGTGCAGGCGCTCGCCGGTGCCGCCGAGCGGCCCCTCGGGTTCTATCTGCACGTCCCGTACTGCGCCACCCGCTGCGGCTACTGCGACTTCAACACCTACACCGCCACCGAGCTGCGCGGCACGGGCGGTGTGCTCGCCTCCCGCGACAACTACGCCGAGACCCTCACCGACGAGGTCCGCCTCGCGCGCAAGGTCCTCGGCGACGACCCCCGCGAGGTCCGTACGGTCTTCGTCGGCGGCGGCACGCCCACGCTGCTGGCCGCGGCCGACCTCGTCCGCATGCTGAAGGCCATCCGCGACGAGTTCGGCCTCGCGGCCGACGCGGAGGTCACCACGGAGGCGAACCCCGAGTCCGTGGACGAGCGGTATCTGGCCACGCTCCGGGAGGGCGGCTTCAACCGGATCTCCTTCGGTATGCAGAGCGCGAAGCAGCATGTACTGAAGATCCTCGACCGCACCCACACCCCCGGCCGCCCCGAGGCCTGCGTGGCCGAGGCCCGCGCGGCGGGCTTCGCGCACGTCAACCTCGACCTGATCTACGGCACACCGGGGGAGTCGGACGACGACTGGCGGGCGTCCTTGGACGCCGCGCTGGGCGCGGGCCCCGACCACATCTCGGCGTACGCCCTGATCGTCGAGGACGGCACCCGGCTCGCGCACCGCATCCGCCGGGGCGAGATCCCGATGACGGACGACGACGTCCACGCGGACCGCTACCTGATCGCGGACGACGTGCTGACACGCGCGGGCTTCGACTGGTACGAGGTCTCCAACTGGGCCACCTCCGAGGCGGGCCGCTGTCTGCACAACGAGCTGTACTGGCGCGGCGCCGACTGGTGGGGCGCGGGACCGGGTGCCCACAGTCATGTGGGCGGGGTGCGCTGGTGGAACGTGAAGCACCCGGGCGCGTACGCGTCGGCCCTCGCGGCGGGCCGCTCGCCCGGTGCCGGCCGCGAGATCCTGTCGGACGAGGACCGCCGGGTGGAACGCGTCCTGCTGGAACTCCGGCTACGGGAGGGCGCACCACTGTCCCTGCTGAGGGAGGCGGGGTTGGCGGCTTCCCGCCGAGCCCTGGCGGAAGGGCTGCTGGAGGAGGGGCCGTACGCGGAGGGGCGGGCCGTTCTGACCTTGCGGGGGCGGCTGCTGGCGGATGCGGTGGTGCGGGATCTGGTGGACTGATCACTCCGGCGGGTGAATCGGTGCGGAATGGGGGTTCGGTCCCTAACCTTGTTCGTACGCTGCTGCCGTAATTGACGGTGGCAGAAACCGGAGGCTGCGGAGATGACCGCTGTGATGGACCGACCGATGACCACCGACGTCGTGGAGTTCTTCGAGAACCTCGAGGTTCCCGAGGGATACAAGGCCGAGCTCCTGCGGGGGGAAATCGTGATGATGGCGTCGCCGGACCTGGTGCACAACGACATCGTTGAGGCGGTTCTCGACCAGTTCCCGCGACGGGAATGGAGGCGCCTTCAGGTACAGGCAGTCGCAATCCTGCAAGAGACGAGTGAACCCTTGCCGGACCTCGTGCTGGTCGAGCGCGGGGTCGGGCCACGCAGCGGGCAGCTCATGCCGTCCGAGGTAGTCACCATGCTCGTCGAAGTCGTGTCCAAGACCAGCGTCGAACGGGACTACAGCATCAAGCGTTCGATCTACGCAGCAGGCAAGATCCCCGCTTATCTGATCATCGATCCCATCATGGCCCACTGTGTCCTGCTCACCGAGCCGACAGGCGCCGGCGGAGAAGCGGACTACGAGGTGCAGCGGGTGACCAAGTTCGGCGATTCGGTGCCACTGGAGACGCTCGGCATCAAACTGGACACCAGCGAGTTCGAAACCTACCCGGCCGTCAAGCCGCACAACCGACCGTGACGAAGTCGATCAACTCCTCCACCCTGCCCAGCAGTTCAGGCTCCAGATCCTTGTAGGACCGCACCCGCGACAAGATCCCCTGCCAGGCCGCCCCCGTGTTCTCCGGCCAGCCCAGCGCGCGGCACACCCCTGTCTTCCAGTCCTGGCCGTGCGGGATCCGGGGCCACCCCTCGATGCCCAGGGACGCCGGCTTCACCGCCTCCCAGATGTCGATGTACGGGTGGCCGACCACCAGCGCGTGTTCGCTGGTCACCGACTGCGCGATACGCCACTCCTTGGTGCCGGGGACCAAGTGGTCCACCAGGACGCCGAGGCGGGCGTCCGGGCCGGGGGAGAAGGACGCGACGATCGACGGCAGGTCGTCCACGCCCTCCAGGTACTCCACCACCACGCCCTCGATGCGCAGGTCGTCGCCCCACACCTTCTCGACCAGCTCCGCGTCGTGGCGGCCCTCCACGTAGATGCGCCCGGCGCGGGCCACACGCGCGCGGGCGCCGGGGACGGCCACCGAACCCGACGCCGTACGGGTCGCGCGCGCCGGCGCCTGCGCGGGGCGCACCAGTGTCACCACCCGCCCCTCCAGCAGGAACCCCCGCGGCTCCAGCGGGAACACCCGGTGCTTGCCGAAGCGGTCCTCCAGGGTGACCGTGCCCGCCTCGCAGCGGATCACCGCGCCGCAGAAGCCCGTACGCGGCTCCTCGACCACCAGACCGGGGTCCGCGGGGACCTCCGGTGCGGGCCGGGGCTTCTTCCAGGGCGGGGTCAGATCGGGTGAGTACGCGCGCATTCGGATGACGATAGGAGAAGCGGGGGTGTGATGGGCGTACGACCGGCTACGACACGCCGAAACGGGCCGCCAGTTCGTCCCGCTGGGAGCGGACGAACCCGGCGTCCACCACCGCGCCGTGCCCCGGAACGTACAGCGCGTCCTCGCCGCCCAGCGCCAGCAGCCGGTCCAGGGCCGCCGGCCACCGCGAGGTCACCGCGTCCGGGCCCGCCTGCGGTTCACCGGACTCCTCCACCAGGTCCCCGCAGAACACCACCCGGGGGCTCCCGGGGACGAGGACGGCCAGGTCATGGGCCGTGTGCCCCGGCCCCACGGTCGCCAGCAGCACCTCCACCCCGCCCAGCTCCAGCGTCCGTTCGCCCGCGACCTCGTGGTCCGGACGCACCAGCGCCTCCGCGGCCTCGGCCGCCTCCTCCGGGGTCAGACCGTGGCGTACCGCGTCCGCGCGCAGCTCCTCGCGCCCGCGGGCGAGCAGTGCGGTGAGGCCCGCCGCCCCGAACACCTCCGCGTCCGCGCAGGCCGCGGCCCCGAAGACATGGTCGAAGTGGGGGTGGGTGAGGGCGAGATGTGTCACACGCCGTCCCGCGCCCAGGGGCGCGAGCAGCCGCCGCGCCTCGGCGCGCAACCGCGCGCCCTCGGCCAGGCTCGCCCCCGGATCGATCAGGAGCGCCCCGTGCGCACCGACCACAAGACCGGCCGTACAGTCCCAGACCGGAAGCCGTACGCGCCCCGCGCGCGGACCGAGCGCCTCCCACCCGGACTCTTCCCACAACACCGTCATACGGCGACGCTATCGGCGGAGGCGGCCCGGCGGGACCGGCGGGACAGCACCGGACAGGTCGGTACACGTCGGTACGGAGGCAGGGCCCACCCTTGCCGGGGGCGTACCCGACGGCCGTACACTGGGCCGGGGATGCTGGCACTCGCACGGACCGAGTGCCAGGAACGTCAACGGGGCGAAGAGCTGGAGGTGCGCGGATGCTGAGTGAACGCAGGCTGGAAGTGCTGCGCGCCATCGTCCAGGACTACGTCGGCACCGAGGAGCCGGTGGGCTCCAAGGCGCTCACCGAGCGGCACAAGCTCGGCGTCTCCCCGGCCACGGTCCGCAACGACATGGCCGCGCTGGAGGACGAGGGCTACATCGCCCAGCCGCACACCAGCGCCGGACGCATCCCCACGGACAAGGGCTACCGCCTCTTCGTCGACAGACTGGCGGGCGTCAAGCCGATGACCGCCCCCGAGCGCCGGGCGATCCAGAACTTCCTGGAGTGCTCGGTGGACCTCGACGACGTCGTCGCGCGTACGGTTCGGCTGCTCGCGCAGCTCACCCGGCAGGTCGCCGTCGTGCAGTACCCCTCGCTGACCCGCTCGACGGTGCGGCATGTGGAGCTGCTGTCGATGGCGCCCGCGCGGGTGATGCTCGTGCTGATCACGGACACCGGACGGGTCGAGCAGCGCATGATCGACTGCCCCGCCCCGTTCGGCGAGACCGCCCTCGCGGATCTGCGCGCCCGGCTCAACAGCCGGGTCGCCGGACGCCGTTTCACGGACGTCCCGCAACTGGTGCAGGACCTCCCGGAAGCCTTCGAGGAGGCCGAGGACCGCGGTACGGTCACGACGGTGCTCTCCACGCTGCTGGAAACGCTCGTGGAGGAGACCGAGGAACGGCTCATGATCGGCGGCACCGCCAATCTCACCCGCTTCGGGCATGACTTCCCTCTCACCATCCGGCCCGTGCTGGAGGCGCTGGAGGAGCAGGTCGTGCTCCTCAAGTTGCTGGGTGAGGCGAAGGATCCGGCCATGCGGGTGCGTATCGGTCATGAGAACGCGCACGAAGGACTCAGCTCCACGTCCGTGGTCTCCGTGGGCTACGGTTCGGGCGGCGAGGCAGTAGCGAAACTCGGCGTGGTCGGCCCGACCCGCATGGATTACCCGGGAACGATGGGAGCGGTACGAGCGGTGGCACGGTACGTAGGACAGATCCTGGCGGAGTCGTAAGTGGCCACGGACTACTACGCCGTACTCGGCGTGCGCCGCGACGCGTCGCAGGATGAGATCAAGAAGGCGTTCCGTCGGCTCGCGCGCGAGCTGCACCCGGACGTCAATCCCGATCCGAAGACGCAGGAGCGGTTCAAGGAGATCAACGCCGCCTACGAGGTGCTCTCGGACCCGCAGAAGAAGCAGGTCTACGACCTCGGCGGCGACCCGCTGTCCCAGTCCGGCGGCGCCGGCGCGGGCGGCTTCGGCGCGGGCGGCTTCGGCAACTTCTCCGACATCATGGACGCGTTCTTCGGCACGGCGTCGCAGCGCGGACCGCGCTCGCGCACCCGCCGCGGCCAGGACGCCATGATCCGGCTCGAGATCGATCTCGACGAGGCCACCTTCGGCACGACCAAGGACATCCAGGTCGACACGGCCGTCGTCTGCACCACGTGCAGCGGCGAGGGTGCCGCGCCCGGCACGTCCGCGCAGACCTGTGACATGTGCCGTGGCCGCGGCGAGGTCTCCCAGGTCACCCGGTCCTTCCTGGGCCAGGTCATGACCTCCCGGCCCTGCCCCCAGTGCCAGGGCTTCGGCACGGTCGTGCCCAACCCCTGCCCGGAGTGCGCGGGCGACGGACGGGTGCGCTCCCGCAGGACGCTCACCGTCAAGATCCCGGCCGGTGTCGACAACGGCACGCGGATCCAGCTCGCGGGCGAGGGCGAGGTCGGCCCCGGCGGCGGCCCCGCGGGCGACCTGTACGTCGAGGTCCACGAACTGCCGCACGCGGTCTTCCAGCGCCGCGGCGACGACCTGCACTGCACGGTCACGCTCCCGATGACGGCGGCGGCCCTCGGCACGAAGGTCCCGCTGGAGACGCTGGACGGCATGGAGGAGGTCGACATCCGGCCCGGCACGCAGTCCGGGCAGTCGATCCCGCTGCACGACCGCGGCGTCACGCATCTGCGCGGCGGCGGCCGGGGCGATCTGATCGTCCATGTCGAGGTGCAGACCCCGGGCAAGCTGGACGCCGAGCAGGAGCGACTCCTGCGCGAGCTGGCCAAGCTGCGCGGCGAGGAACGGCCGCAGGGGCAGTTCCAGCCGGGGCAGCAGGGGCTGTTCTCGCGCCTGAAGGACGCGTTCAACGGGCGCTGACGTGAAGCGCTGACGTGAAGGGGGCGCCCGCCCGCCGGGTGCCCCCGACCCGTACCGCCCCGCTCCGGGCCTGCGTGCGCTCCCGTATCGCCCCATCCCTGACACATGCCGCGCAAGCCCGGATTCGGACCTGATAGCGGGGCATGACACCATGCGGTCATGTCCTCCGCGCTGACCGATCTGCTTCGGTATCCGATCGTGCAGGCTCCCATGGCGGGCGGCGTCTCCGTGCCCCAGCTCGCCGCCGCCGTGTCCGAGGCGGGCGGCCTGGGGTTCCTCGCCGCCGGGTACAAGACCGCCGACGGCATGTACCAGGAGATCAAGCAACTCCGCGCGCTCACGGGCCGCCCCTTCGGAGTGAACCTGTTCCTGCCGCAGCCCGAGCTGCCGGGCGCGGGCACCAACGCGGCCGGCACCGCGCCGTCGTGCGCCGCCGTCGAGATGTACGCGCATCAACTCGCCGACGAGGCCGCCTGGTACGAGACCGGACTGGGCGACCCCGACAGCGGCCGGGACGACGCCTACGACGCCAAGCTCGCCGTACTGCTCGACAACCCGGTGCCGGTGGTCTCCTTCCACTTCGGCACCCCCGCCCCGAAGGTCCTGGACGCGCTGCGCCGCGCGGGCACCTTCACCCTGGTCACCGCGACCACCGTGGAGGAGGCCCTCGCCGTGCAGGAGGCGGGCGCCGACGCGGTGATCGTGCAGGGCGTCGAGGCCGGCGGCCACCAGGGCACCCATCGCGACAACCCCGAGAACGACGGCGCGGGCCTCGGGCTGCTCACCCTGCTCGCCCAGGTCCGCGAGGCCGTACGGCTCCCGATCGTGGCGGCCGGGGGCCTCATGCGCGGCAGCCAGATCGCCGCGGTGCTCGCGGCGGGCGCGAGCGCGGCCCAGCTCGGCACGGCGTTCCTGATCACGCCCGAGTCCGGCGCCGCCGCACCGTACAAGCAGGCGCTGACCGACCCCCGGTTCGCTCGTACGGAGTTGACGCGCGCGTTCTCCGGGCGCCCGGCGCGCGGTCTGGTCAACCGCTTCCTGCGTGAGCACGGCCCGTACGCGCCCGCCGCCTACCCCGAGGTCCACCACCTCACCTCGCCGCTGCGCAAGGCCGCCGCCAAGGCGGGCGACCCGCAGGGCATGGCGCTGTGGGCGGGGCAGGGCCACCGGATGGCCCGCGAACTGCCCGCCGGGGAACTGGTGGCGGTGCTGGCGGCGGAACTCCAGGCGGCCAGGGCCGAGTCGGCGACGGAAGAGGTGAACCGATGACCGCTCCCGTGTTCATCGTGGACCAGATCGAGGGCATCGGGCCGGAGTTCGTGCTCGACGGACCCGAGGGGCGGCACGCCGTCTCGGTGAAGCGGCTGCGGCCCGGCGAGGACGTGGTCCTCACCGACGGGCGCGGGCGGTGGATCGAGGGCGTGGTCAAGGCCGCCGAGGGCAAGGACCGGCTGGTGGTCACGGAGCTGGACTCCCTGTGCGAGGAGCCGCCCGCGGCCCCGCGGATCACCGTCGTCCAGGCCCTGCCCAAGGGCGACCGGGGCGAGTTGGCCGTGGAGACCATGACCGAGGTGGGGGTGGACGCGATCGTCCCCTGGGCGGCCTCGCGGTGCATCACGCAGTGGAAGGGCGAGCGCGGGGTGAAGGCGCTCGGCAAGTGGCGGGCCACCGCCCGCGAGGCGGGCAAGCAGTCCCGCCGCGTGCGCTTCCCGGAGGTCGCGGACGCGGCGACCACCCGGCAGGTTGCCGCACTTCTCGGCCAAGTGGACTTCGCAGCGGTCCTGCACGAGAGCGGGGAGGAGCCCCTGGCGACCGTACAACTCCCCACCGAGGGCGAGATCGTGCTGGTCGTCGGGCCCGAAGGAGGCGTCTCCCCCGAGGAGTTGGCGCTGTTCGAGGAGGCGGGCGCGCGGGCGTTCCGGCTGGGGCGTAGCGTGTTGCGCACCTCGACCGCCGGTACCGCGGCGGCAGCGCTGCTGCTGGGCCGCACGGGCCGCTGGTCCTGACACACCCCAGGGGGTCCCGGTATGGAACTCGCCCAAGTGCGGCTGCTCGTCTCGGACTTCGCCGCCTGCTACCGGTTCTACGCCGATGTCCTCGGCCTCAAGCCCCAGTCCGGGAAGGTGGACGGCCCGTACGAGAAGTTCAGCCCTGTCACCGGCTCGGCGGGTGTCGCGCTCCAGGACCGGGCCATGATGGCGCGGGTCCTGGGCGAGGTGGGCGACGAGGCGACCGGGCACCGCTCGCTGGTGGTCCTGCGCGTGGACGACCTCGACGCGTACTGCGCGCGGATCACCGCCCGGGGCGGCACGCTTCTGCACGGTCCGGCCCCAATGACGGAGCGGATGCGCGTCGCGCATCTCAAGGACCCCGAGGGCAATCTGGTGGAGCTTCAGCAGTGGCTGCTGCTGCGTGACTGACGGCTTGCAGGGGGGCGGTCGGCGGGGGCGCACGCGGGCGCGTGAGTGTCCGTATGCGCTCTACCGTCGCGGGCGGGACAGTGGGAAGCTGCCCCTATGCGTGCATTGAGGCGGATTCCACGGCCGTCCGGACGGCGGTTCGCGGCGGTCACCGGGATCGTGGTGGTCGCCGTGGCCGGAGTCGTCGCATGCGAGCCCACCGACCTGAGTTCCACGGCGGTGGCGTACACGACCAGTCAGACCTCGACCCGGAAGCTGGAACAGCAGCATGTGAAGGTGCGCTGGCTGACCTGCACCGGCAGCTATGGCGACAAGGCCGGTTCCGCCACGTCCGGCAAGGCGTCCTCGACCACGAACACGGTCGTCGCCGTCGACTGCAAGGGCCAGACGGACGACGGCAAGGACATCACCGTCAAGGGCCGGGTCACCCGCGCCGTCGACGGCAGGTGTGTCCGCGGCGACCTCAGGGCCACGGTCGGCGGCAAGCAGGTGTTCCACGTCGAGGGCCTCGGCAACTGCGACGCGCCCGGCGCGCCGTCGTACACCCCGCCCGCCTCGTACCAGCCGACCGTCCCCGGACAGCCCGGCCCCACCGTCACGGTGACCCGGACCATCTGGTGCCAGCGCGACCCGAGTTGCTGGCCTGTCCAGGGCAAGTGACGGGAACAGGGCGCAAGTACGGACAAGAGCGGGGGCAAGAGTGGGGACAAGAGCGGGGAAATCGCCTGTCAGGTAGGGCGGTTGATGCTTAGGGTGGCCTGGTGACTCAGTCCGCATCGCGCGCGTATCTCCGGTTCCCGCACCTGCACGGCGAGTTGGTCGCCTTCACCGCCGAGGACGACGTCTGGATCGCCCCGCTCGACGGCGGCCGAGCCTGGCGGGTCAGCGCCGACAACATGCCCGTCGACCATCCCCGGATATCCCCCGACGGGGCGACCGTCGCCTGGACGTCCACCCGTGACGGCGCCCCCGAGGTCCACACGGCCCCGGTCGACGGCGGCCCCGCCACCCGCCTGACCCACTGGGGCAGCGCGAAGACCCAGGTACGCGGCTGGACCCCCGAAGGCCGGGTGCTCGCCCTCAGCACGGCCGGCCAGGCCTCGCTGCGCCGCACCTGGGCCCGCGCCGTGCCGCTCGACGGCGGCCCCGCGACCACCCTGCCCTACGGCCCCGTCGGTGACATCGCCTACGGACCGGCCACCGTGCTGCTGTCCGCGACCATGGGCCGCGAGGCCGCCCGCTGGAAGCGCTACCGGGGCGGCACCGCGGGCAAGCTGTGGATCGACCCCACGGGCGAGGGGGAGTTCGTACGGCTCCACGAGGACCTCGACGGCAACATCGAGTACCCGATGTGGGTCGGTGACCGCCTCGCCTTCCTCTCCGACCACGAGGGCGTCGGCGCCCTGTACTCGTCGTCGGCCGACGGATCGGACCTGCGCCGCCACACCCCGCTCGGCGGCTTCTACGCCCGGCACGCCGCCACCGACGGCACCCGGGTCGTGTACTCCTCGGCCGGTGAACTCCGGCTCCTGGACGACCTCGACGGGGCCGAGCCCCGCACGCTGGACATCCGGCTCGGCGGCCAGCGCGTCGACCAGCAGCCGTATCCCGTCAGCGCCTCCCGCTGGTTCGGGGCCGCCTCGCCCGACCACACCGGGCGCGGCAGCGCGGTCGCCGTGCGCGGCGCCGTCCACTGGGTCACCCACCGCTCGGGCCCCGCCCGCGCGCTCGCCGCCGACCACGGCGTACGCACCCGGCTGCCGCACACCTTCCGCGTGGACGGCGAGGAGTGGGTGGTGTGGGTGACGGACGCGGAGGGCGACGACGCGTTGGAGTTCGCGCCCGCCACCGGACCGGCACTCGGCGCGGAGCCGCGGCGGCTCGCGGCCGGGCGGCTCGGGCGGGTCCTCGCGCTCACGGTCTCGCCCGACGGCAGCCGCGTCGCGGTCGCCGCGCACGACGGGCGGGTGCTGCTCGTCGAGCGGGACAGCGGCGAGGTGCGCGAGGTCGACCGCGGGGAGCAAGGCGAGGCCACCGGACTGGTCTTCGCGCCGGACTCGGCCTGGCTGGCCTGGTCGCACGCCGGTCCGGGCGCTCTGCGGCAGCTCAAGCTCGCCGATATGACCGACCTGTCGGTGACGGAGGCGACACCGCTTCGCTTCCGGGACTACGCGCCCGCGTTCACCCTGGACGGCAAGCACCTGGCGTTCCTCTCGGCGCGCTCCTTCGACCCGGTCTACGACGAGCACGTCTTCGACCTGGCGTTCGTGGGCGGCTCCCGGCCGTATCTGATGACGCTCGCCGCGACCACCCCGTCCCCCTTCGGACCGCAGCGGCACGGCCGCCCCTTCGAAGCGCCCGAGAAGGACGAGACGCCCGACAGCGAGGGCGCCCCCACGACCCGGATCGACCTGGAGCGGCTCGCCGACCGCATCGTGCCGTTCCCGGTGGAGGCGGCGCGCTACTCCGGGCTGCGGGCCGCGAAGGACGGCGTCCTGTGGCTGCGGCATCCGGTGCAGGGCGTGCTCGGCGCCTCGCGCGCCACCCCCGACGACCCCGACCCCAAGTCGGAGCTGGAGCGCTACGACCTGCTCCAGCGGCGCGTGGAGCATCTGGCGTCGGACGCCGACCGCTTCGAGGTCAGCGGCGACGGCAAGCGGGTCCTGCTGTGGACCGGCGGCCAGCTCAAGGTCGTCCCGAGCGACCGCAGCGCTCCGAACGACGACAGCAGCGACGCGAACATCACCGTCGACCTCTCGCGGGTCCGGCAGACCGTCGACCCGGCCGCCGAGTGGCGGCAGATGTACGACGAGACCGGCCGCCTCATGCGGGACAACTTCTGGCGGCCCGACCTGGGCGGCGTCGACTGGCAGGGCGTCCTCGACCGGTACCGGCCGGTCCTGGACCGGATCGCCACCCATGACGACCTGGTCGACCTCCTGTGGGAGGTGCAGGGCGAACTGGGCACGTCCCACGCGTATGTCTCCTCGGGCGGCTACGGTCCGGGCGCCGACCGCCGCCAGGGCCTGCTCGGAGCCGACATCTCCCGCCACGAGGACGGGAGTTGGCGCATCGACCGGGTCCTGCCCTCGGAGACCTCCGACCCCGGCGCCCACGCGCCGCTGGCCGCGCCCGGCGTTGCCGTCCGGGCCGGGGACGCGATCCTCGCGGTCGGCGGGCACCCCGTGGACCCGGTGACCGGCCCCGGACCGCTGCTGGTCGGAACGGCGGGCAAGCCGGTCGAGCTGACGATCTCCCCGGCCGGCGGCGGTGACGCGCGCTACGCCGTCGTGGTCCCGATCGCCGACGAGGAGCCGCTCCGCTACCACGCGTGGGTCGCGGACCGGCGGGCGTATGTGCACGAGCGGTCCGGCGGGCGGCTCGGCTATCTGCACGTACCGGACATGCAGGCCCCCGGTTGGGCCCAGATCCACCGTGACCTGCGCGTGGAGGTCGCCCGGGACGGGCTGGTCGTGGACGTCCGCGAGAACCGGGGCGGGCACACCTCCCAGTTGGTCGTGGAGAAGCTGGCGCGGCGGATCGTGGGATGGGACCTGCCGCGCGGCCGACGCCCCTACAGCTACCCCGAGGACGCCCCGCGCGGGCCGGTCGTCGCCGTCGCCGACGAGTTCTCCGGCTCGGACGGCGACATCGTGAACGCGGTCATCAAGACGCTCGGCATCGGACCGGTGGTGGGGACGCGCACCTGGGGCGGTGTCATCGGGATCGACAGCAAGTACCGGCTGGTCGACGGAACGCTGGTGACCCAGCCGAAGTTCGCGTTCTGGCTGGAGGGCCACGGCTGGGGCGTGGAGAACCACGGAGTCGATCCGGACGTGGAGGTCGTCCAGCGCCCGCAGGACCACGCGGCCGGACGCGACGCGCAACTGGAGGAGGCCGTACGGATCGCGCTGGCCGAGTTGGAGGAGCACCCGGCGAAGCGGCCCCCGCAGCTGCCGCCGCTGTGACGGGCCGTACCCCGGCCTCCGTCCGACCGATACCATGCCGTAACTGATCAAGTCTGTGTGAGGAGCACGCACATGGCGGGAGAGCCGCAGGACGACTGTCTGTTCTGCAAGGTCGTGGCCGGGCAGGTCCCGGCGACGGTCGTCCGGGAGACCGAGACCACCGTGGCCTTCCGGGACATCAACCCTCAGGCGCCGACGCATGTGTTGGTCATCCCCCGGGCCCACTACCGGGACATCGCCACCCTCGCCGCCGCCGAACCGGCCATCACCGCCGACCTGCTGAAGGAGACGGGCGAGGTCGCCGCGCAGGAGCAGTTGGACAGCTACCGCGTCGTCTTCAACACCGGCAGCGGCGCCGGACAGACCGTCTGGCACGCGCACGCCCACGTCCTCGGTGGCCGCGGCCTGCAGTGGCCGCCCGGATAGGCGGTACAAGACGTCGTGTCCGTACGTGAACTGGTGATCCTCGGCACCGCCAGCCAGGTCCCCACCCGGCACCGCAACCACAACGGCTATCTGCTGCGCTGGGACGGCGAGGGCATCCTCTTCGACCCCGGCGAGGGCACCCAGCGGCAGATGCTCCGCGCCGGGGTCGCCGCCCACGATCTGAACCGGATCTGTGTCACGCACTTCCACGGCGACCACTGCCTGGGCCTGGCCGGGGTCGTCCAGCGCATCAACCTCGACCGGGTGCCCCACCGGATCACCGCGCACTACCCGCAGTCGGGGCAACGGTTCTTCGAACGGCTGCGGTACGCGACGGCGTACCACGAGACCGTCCCGCTGACCGAGGCGCCCGTCACCGCCGACGGGCCCCTCGCCGTCACCCCCGGCTACACCCTCGAGGCCCGCAGGCTCTCCCACCCCGTCGAGTCCTACGGCTACCGGCTCGTCGAGCCCGACGGCCGCCGGATGCTGCCCGAGCGGCTCGCCGCGCACGGCATCAAGGGCCCCGACATCGGGCGGATCCAGCGGGAGGGCTCCCTCGACGGGGTCGCGCTGGACGAGGTCAGCGAGGTACGGCGCGGCCAGCGCTTCGCCTTCGTCATGGACACCCGGCTGTGCGACGGCGTCCACGCGCTCGCCGAGGGCTGCGACCTGCTCGTCATCGAGTCCACGTTCCTGGACGAGGACGAGCAACTCGCCGCCGATCACGGGCACTTGACCGCCGGGCAGGCCGGACGGGTCGCCGCCGGGGCCGGGGTGCGCCATCTCGTCCTCACCCACTTCAGCCAGCGCTACGGCGACCCCGAGCTGTTCGAACGGCAGGCGCGGGAGGCCGGGTTCGAGGGAGAGCTGACCGTCGCACGCGACCTGATGCGGGTGGCCGTACCGAAACGGCGGTGAGGAGGGGGACAAGCGAGGCGGACGGGCGGGCCGTGGCGGGAACGAGGCGGCCGTGATCAGCCCGTACGATGTCCCGATGCCTCTCCCGAAAGCCGAACTGCACCTCCACATCGAAGGCACCCTCGAACCCGAGCTGGCCTTCGCGCTCGCCGCGCGCAACAGCGTCGTACTGCCCTACGCCGACACCGACGAGCTGCGCAAGGCGTACGCCTTCGAGGACCTCCAGTCCTTCCTGAACCTGTACTACGAACTCATGGCCGTGCTGCGGACCGAGCAGGACTTCGAGGACCTCGCGAACGCCTATCTGGAGCGGGCCGCCGCACAGGGCGTACGGCACGCCGAGATCTTCTTCGACCCCCAGGCCCATATCGCCCGGGGCGTGCCGATGGGGACGGTGGTCGAGGGCCTGTGGCGCGCTCTCGGCCGCAGCGAGGCGAACCACGGCGTCTCCACGCAGCTCATCATGTGCTTCCTGCGCGACGAGTCCGCCGCGTCGGCGCTGCAGACGCTGGACGCCGCGAAGCCCTACCTCGACCGGATCGTCGGCGTCGGTCTCGACTCCGCCGAGGTCGGGCATCCCCCGGTGAAGTTCCGCGAGGTGTACGAGGCCGCCGCCGCCCTCGGGCTGCGCCGGGTCGCGCACGCCGGGGAGGAGGGGCCGCCGGAGTACATCACCGAGGCCCTCGACGTCCTCGGTGTCGAGCGCATCGACCACGGGCTGCGCTGTATGGAGGACCCGGCGCTGGTCGAGCGGCTGGTGCGCGAGCAAGTGCCGCTCACGCTCTGCCCGCTGTCCAACGTCCGGCTGCGCGCCGTCGACGCCCTCGCCCGGCACCCGCTGCCCGCGATGCTGGAGGCGGGGCTGCTGTGCACCGTCAACTCCGATGATCCCGCGTACTTCGGCGGATACGCCGGGGACAACTACCACGCCGTACGGGACGCGCTCGGCCTGAGCACCGAGCGGATGCGCGAGCTGGCCCGCAACTCCTTCCGCGCCTCCTTCCTGGACCACGACGAGGAGCGCCGGGCCCGCTACCTCGCCGAGGTGGACGCGTACGAGTTCGCGTAGCCGCACCTTCCGGCGGGACATGTGGGGCACACTGGCTGAATCCGTATCGTGTCAGGAGCCCACCGTGACCGCGTACTTCGGAGAGGGGCCGCACCACCAGGCCCATGTCGACCCGTTGGCGGCGCTGCGCGCGCCCGGGGACCCCGCGTGGGACGTGTATCTCACGGGGACGGTCTTCCTCGACATCGTCTTCACCGGGCTCGACTCCGCCCCGGTGCGCGGGACCGAGTCCTGGGCGCGCGGGATGGGGTCGAGCCCGGGGGGTGTCGCCAACATGGCCACCGCCCTGGCCCGGCTCGGCCTGCGGACCGCCCTCGCGGCGTCCTTCGGCGACGACCACTACGGCGAGTACTGCTGGGACGCCCTCGAACAGGGCGAGGGCATCGATCTCTCCGCCTCGCGGACCGTGCTCGGCTGGCACTCCCCGGTCACCGTCTCCATGGCCTACGACGACGAGCGGACCATGGTCTCGCACGGCCACGAGCCGCCGCCCGAGGAGCCCGCGCCCGACTGCCCGCCCCGCGCGCGGGCCGCCGTCGCCTCGCTGACCCCGGGCCGGCCCGCCCCCTGGATCGCGCAGGCCGCGGGGCGCGGCACTCGCGTCTTCGCCGACGTCGGCTGGGACGACACCGGCGCCTGGGACGTGGCGAACCTGAAGGACCTCCAGTACTGCGAGGCGTTCCTGCCGAACGCGGAGGAGGCCATGCGCTACACCCGCACCCGCTGCCCGCGCGCCGCCGCGCACGCGCTGACCGAGCATGTGCCGCTGGCCGTCGTCACCCTCGGCGCGGAGGGAGCCTACGCCGTGGACCGGCGCACGGGCGAGAGTGCCAGTGAGCCCGCGATCGCCGTGGAGGCGCTGGACCCCACGGGCGCGGGCGATGTCTTCGTGGCGGGGTTCGTGACCGGCACCCTGGCCGGGTGGCCGCTGGCCGACCGGCTGGCCTTCGCGGGGCTGACGGCCGCGCTCTCCGTGCAGGAGTTCGGCGGCTCGCTGTCGGCGCCCGGCTGGTCCGAGGTCGCCGCGTGGTGGCGCGCCGTCCAGTCGTACGAGGGCCAGGAGCCCGCGGCGCTCAGCCGGTACGCGTTCCTGGAGAGCCTGGTGCCGAAGACGGAGTGCGTCGATCCCTGGCCGCGACGCCGGGCGGTGCCGACCATCGGGTTCGGCAGAACGGCGTGACCGGCGCGGGATTCCGCCCGCGCCGGGGGAGCCCGGTCAGAAGCCCAGTCGGCGAAGCTGCTTGGGGTCGCGCTGCCAGTCCTTGGCGACCTTCACATGGAGGTCGAGGAACACCGGGGTGCCGAGCAGCGCCTCGATGTGCTTGCGGGACTTCATGCCGACTTCCTTCAGGCGCTTGCCCTTGGGGCCGATGATGATGCCCTTCTGGCTCGGGCGCTCGATGAACACGTTCGCGTGGATGTCGAGGAGCGGCTTGTCCGCCGGGCGGTCCTCACGCGGCAGCATCTCCTCCACGACCACCGCGATCGAGTGCGGCAGCTCGTCGCGTACGCCCTCCAGCGCGGCCTCGCGGATCAGCTCCGCCACCATGACCTGCTCCGGCTCGTCCGTCAGGTCGCCCTCGGGGTAGAGCGCGGGCCCCTCGGGCAGCAGCGGGACCAGCAGCTCCGCCAGCAGCTCGACCTGCTTGTCCCCGACCGCGGACACCGGGACGATCTCCGCCCACTCGAAGCCCAGCTCCTTGCCGAGCTGGTCGATCGCGATGAGCTGCTCGGCCAGGGTCTTGGGGTCCACCAGGTCCGTCTTGGTGACGATCGCGATCTTCGGGGTCTTCCTGATCCCCGCGAGTTCCTTCGCGATGAAGCGGTCACCGGGGCCGATCTTCTGGTCGGCGGGCAGACAGAAGCCGATCACGTCGACCTCGGCCCAGGTCGTGCGGACCACGTCGTTCAGCCGCTCGCCCAGCAGCGTGCGCGGCTTGTGCAGCCCGGGGGTGTCCACCAGGATCAACTGGGCGTCCGGCCGGTGCACGATGCCCCGGACCGTGTGCCGCGTGGTCTGCGGGCGGTTGGAGGTGATCGCCACCTTCTGCCCGACCAGAGCGTTCGTGAGGGTGGACTTGCCCGCGTTGGGGCGGCCCACGAAACAGGCGAAGCCTGCCCGGTGGACGGCCTCGGTCGGCTCGGATGACTGGGTACGAACGCTCATGGCGCCCATTGTCCCTGATCCGCGGAGCCCCACCGCACCGCCGGTCGCCCACCGGGCAGAACGATCTTGCCGAAACCGGGTGTCGGCGCGGGTCTCAGCCCG
The DNA here is from genome assembly GCF_023887685.1 of Streptomyces macrolidinus. Classification (GTDB taxonomy): domain Bacteria; phylum Actinomycetota; class Actinomycetes; order Streptomycetales; family Streptomycetaceae; genus Streptomyces; species Streptomyces macrolidinus. Next base: position 388,649 of record NZ_JAMWMR010000001.1, read on the forward strand.
CCGCCACCGTCGCCCGGACCGTGCCGTCGGGACCGGCCACCAGCACCGGCGTCCCGGCGCCGCCGAGGTCCCGCACGGCCGCCAGATCCTCGGCGGACGCGACCTCCGCCTCCGTCACCAGGGCCGCTGCCTCCAGCGACGTCGCGCCGGACGCCACGGCCATGGCCACCGCCGTCCGCAGCGCGCTCAGCTTCAGGGAATCCAGGGCCACGGCCCCGGCCACATACGTACGGCCCGTCTCGTCCCGTACGGCCGCGCCCTCCGGCACGCCGTTGCGGGCCCGTACGGAACGGGCCAGGGTGACGATCTTGAGGTCCTCGGGGTCGAGCGCGTTGCTGTCGGTCATCTGCCGAGCATACGAAGCGCGACCGACACCATCCGTGACGGGGTACGACCGTCATCCCTGCGACCGTTCCCGCGACGGGATACGACCGTCATCCCGCGACGGGGTACATCGCCCCGCGCCTGCCCTCCGGCGAGGCCAGCCACTCCAGCTTCGCGGCGGTGTTCGCCTCGTTCAGCGGGGTGTGCAGCACGATCGTCAGGTCGGGGCGCGCCGGTACCTTCAGCGCCGTGGCCTCCACGCACAGCTCGCCCACCAGCGGGTGGTCCAGCTCCTTGCGGATCAGCCCGGCGTCCTGGATGTCCCGCCGCTCCCACAGCTCGGTGAACTCCGGGCTGGCGGCCTTGAGTTGGCCCACCACGGCCTGGAACCCCTCGTCGTCGGGGCGGTCCGCGCACGACGCGCGGAACTGGGCGACCACCCGGCGCGCGTTCTGCTCCCAGTTCCGCGCGCGGGAGCGGTACGTCGGGTCGGTGAAGTAGTCGACGACACAGTTCTGCGTGGTCTCGGGCCGCATGCCGAGCACCCAGCCCGCGGCCTCGTTGTACATCACGCAGTTGTAGTACCGGTCCATGATGTGGGCCGGGAACGGCATCCAGGTGTCGATCAGCCGCCGCAGGCCCTCGACGCCCTGATGGTCGGCCGCGGGCTCGGGCGCGGGCGGGTTCAGCCCGGCGAGGGCGTACAGATGGCGCCGCTCGGCGTTGCTCAGCCGCAGCACGCGCGCCACGGAGTCGAGGACCTGCGGGGAGACGGAGATGTCCCGCCCCTGCTCCAGCCACTGGTACCAGGAGACGCCCACCCCCGCGAGCACGGCGACCTCCTCGCGGCGCAGCCCGGGGGTACGGCGGCGCGCCCCGCCGTCGGGCAGCCCGGCCTCCGCCGGGGTGATCCGGGCCCGTCTGCTCCTGAGGAAGTCGCGCAACTCCCGCAACCGCCCGCTCTTCGCCGCGTCGTCGGACACGTACCCGTCCCCCTCGTACTGTCTCTGGTCCGGCCACCCTAAGGCGGTCGGCCTCGGGGGCAGGCGTCAGGCGCGGTCGAGGCGGAGGCGGTCGGCTCGCGGCAGACCGGCGACGACCAGGTCGTAGGAGTCCTCGACGAGCTCCCGGATCACACGGTCCGGGAGGCCGCCGTCCACCGTGACGGTGTTCCAGTGCCGCTTGTTCATGTGCCAGCCGGGGACGATCAGGCCGTCGTACGCGGCGCGGAGCCGGACCGCGTCGTCCGGGTCGCACTTGAGGTTGACCTTCAGGGGCAGCGCGTCGAGGTTCGTCAGCGCGAACAGCTTGCCCCGCACCTTGAAGACCGAGGTCCGCGGATCGAAGGGGAAGTCCTCGACGGCCGCGTTGAAGGACAGACAGAACGCGCGCAGCTCCTGCGGGGTCACTCCGGCCGCTCCTCATCGCCGATGGGGCGCGCCGGTTCCACCGGCTCGACCAGCACCGTGACGATCTTGTTCCGGCGGCCGGCCGACGCCTCCGCGGTCAGTTGCAGCTCCCGGCCGTCCGGGAGTTCGACCAGGGACGTCGCACCGGCGATCGGCACCCGGCCCAGCGCCTTGGCGAGGAGGCCACCGACCGTCTCCACGTCCTCGTCGTCGTAGGACTCCAGCCCGTACAGCTCGCCGAGGTCGCCGATGTCGAGGCGGGCCGTGACCCGGTAGCGGCCCTCGCCCAGCTCCTCCACCGGCGGCAGCTCGCGGTCGTACTCGTCGGTGATCTCCCCGACGATCTCCTCGAGGATGTCCTCGATGGTGACGATGCCCGCCGTGCCGCCGTACTCGTCGATGACGACGGCGACGTGGTTGCGCTCCTTCTGCATCTCGCGCAGCAGGTCGCCCGCGTTCTTGGTGTCGGGCACGAAGGTCGCGGGCCGCATCGCCGTGGACACCAGCTCCGCCTCGGCGTCGCGGCTGATGTGCGTCTTGCGGGCGAGGTCCTTCAGGTACACGATCCCGACGATGTCGTCCTCGCTCTCCCCGGTGACGGGGATGCGCGAGAAGCCGGACCTGAGCGCCAGGCTCAGCGCCTGGCGGATGGTCTTGAAGCGCTCGATGACCACCAGGTCCGTCCGCGGCACCATCACCTCGCGCACGAGGGTGTCGCCCAGCTCGAACACCGAGTGCACCATGCGGCGCTCCTCGGCCTCGATCAGGGACTCCTTCTCCGCGAGGTCGACCAGCGCCCGTAGCTCCGCCTCGGAGGCGAAGGGGCCGCGGCGGAAGCCCTTGCCGGGCGTGAGGGCGTTGCCGATGAGGATGAGGAAGGACGGGATCGGGCCCATCACCCGGGCCAGCGGCACGAGGACGTACGCCGCCGCCGTCGCCGTGGTCAGCGGATGCTGGCGGCCGATGGTGCGCGGTGAGACACCGACCGCGACATAGGACACGAGGACCATGACCGCGATCGCGACCAGGAGGGCCTCGGTGGTGTTGTCGAACTCCCGCAGACAGGCGAACGTGACGAGCGCGGCGGCGGCCATCTCGCAGGCGACCCGGACCAGCAGCGCCACGTTGAGATAGCGCGTCGGGTCGGCGGCGACCTGGGCGAGCTTGCCGCTGCCGCGCCGACCGCCGCGTACGGCCTCCTCGGCGCGGAAGCTGGAGACGCGCGCCAGGCCCGCCTCCGCGCAGGCGGCGAGCCAGGCGACGACGATCAGGGCGACGGCGCCGAGGACGAGCTGCGGACTCATGACACGGTCGGTGCCGGGGAGGGGCCGGTCAGCCCCTTCTCCGCACGCCAGCCGTCCACGATGGCGGCCTGGAGGCCGAACATCTCGGCCTTCTCGTCGGGCTCCTCGTGGTCGTAGCCGAGCAGATGCAGCACGCCGTGCACGGTGAGCAGTTGCAGCTCCTCGTCCATGGAGTGCCGCGTCGGCGCCTCGGCACCCTGCCGCGTGGCGACCTCCGGGCACAGCACGATGTCACCGAGCAGCCCCTGCGGCGGCTCGGCGTCGTCCTTGGTCGGGGGCCGCAGCTCGTCCATGGGGAAGGACATGACATCCGTGGGACCCGGCAGGTCCATCCACTGGACGTGGAGCTGCGTCATGGCGTCGGCGTCCACGACGATCACCGAGAGCTCGGAGAGCGGGTGGATGCGCATCCGCGCGAGTGCGTAGCGGGCGATGTCGAGGATCGCCTGCTCGTCGACCTCGGTGCCGGACTCGTTGTTGACGTCGATCGACATGGTGGTGCTGTTCTACTTCCCCTTGTGCCCGTGCGCGGCCTTGCCGCGGGGCTTGTGCGTGCCGTTCTCGGTGCCGTACTTGCTGTCGTACTGCTCGTACGCGTCGACGATACGGCCGACGAGCTTGTGCCGTACGACGTCATGGGACGTCAGCCGGGAGAAGTGGACGTCCTCGACGCCTTCCAGGATCTCCTGAACCTGCCGCAGCCCGCTCTTGGTACCGCTCGGCAGGTCCACCTGGGTCACATCACCCGTGATCACTATCTTCGAGTCGAAGCCGAGCCGGGTGAGGAACATCTTCATCTGCTCCGGGCTCGTGTTCTGCGCTTCGTCGAGGATGATGAAGGCGTCGTTGAGCGTGTTGTGCGTCAGCAGGTAGTCCTGGGTGACGTACAGGGAGTCCTCGGCCGCGACCTGGATGCAGACGCACTCCTCCCTGCCCGCGGGCTCGATGCTGTCGATGAACCGCATCGGACGTCCGCCGCCTCCGGCCGCGTGGTACTTGTCGCGCTTGCGCGCCAGGCGGAAGGGCTCGATGCCATCGGGGAGACGGATGTCGATGATGTGGGCGTCGTGACGGTGTGCGACCTCACGGCCGTTCGCCCGGCCCGGCGCGCGGCCCTCGGCGGCCCTGCGACGGGCGTACGCGACGCCGCCCAGTGACTGCACGAGAGCGATCACGTCGTCCCGGAGGAGGATCGAGGTCGTCGCGTACTGGATCCGGCAGGTGCGGTCCTGCTGCGTGACCGGGTCGCCGTCGGAGTCCAGGAGACCCTGGAGGACAGCGAGCCGTACGTCAGCCGAGTTGTGCAGGTAGACGTCCGGGACGAACTTCGTGTGCGAGCGGGTACGCAGCAGGTCCAGTTCACGGAGGCCTCGCGTGACCGGATTCTCCAGGGTGATCACGTCACCGGGAGACTTGATCCGGTTGAGGGCGTAATCGGGTCCGCCACGATGCCGTACGGCGATTCCCGGGAGCGCCTCTTCCAGGGCCACCGCCAGCTCGGGGTCCTCCGTGGCGAAGGAAGGCGTGGTGGAACCGGTCAGGCAGCCGTCGCCCAGCAGGAGTCCCAGCGCATACGGATCCATCGGGACCTCGCGCTCCGGGAAACAGACCGGGGCGGTGAGCAGCGGCAGCTCGTATCGCCGCGCGTGGGCCGCACGGAGGTTGCCGATCATCTCCTGGGTCTCCAGGACCCGCCACGGCTTGTCGCGGCGCTTGTCGTCGCGCGTCCTGACCGTCCACAGGTGCTCGCCGCAGCACAGGGTCCAGGAGCCGTCCTGGGCGGTGACACGGTAGATGTCCTTCTCGCCCTGCGGATAGACGCCCAGCACCGGAGTGGGCTCGCCGTTCGAGCCGATGACCAGGTCACCGACCTGGAGATCGCCGATGGGGCGCCAGCCGTCGGGCGTCAGGACGTTCGTGAAGCGCGGCTGCGCGCGGCCTCGCATATACGCCAGCGGCGCCACCTCGATCGTCCCCGCTGCCATGAGCCGCGGGATCGAGTCGGGGTCGAGCATGTCGTGCAGTGCGTCGTACAGCGGGCGCAGATACGGGTCGATCTTCTCGTACAGCGTGCCCGGCAGGAAGCCGAGGCGTTCGCCCGCCTCGACGGCGGGGCGGGTCAGGATGATGCGGTTGACCTGCTTGGACTGCAGGGCCTGCACGGCCTTGGCCATGGCGAGATAGGTCTTGCCGGTGCCCGCCGGGCCGATGCCGAAGACGATCGTGTGCTTGTCGATCGCGTCCACGTACCGCTTCTGGTTGAGCGTCTTGGGGCGGATCGTGCGGCCACGCGAGGACAGGATGTTCTGCGTGAGTACCTCGGCCGGGGTCTCCTCCGGGCCCTTGCCGTCCGCGCTCGCCCTGAGCATGGCGATCGAGCGTTCCACCGCGTCCTCCGTCATCGGCTGTCCGGTGCGGAGCACCAGCATCATCTCGTCGAACAGGCGCTGGACCAGGGCGACTTCACCGGCGTCGCCGACCGCGCTGATCTCGTTGCCCCGGACATGGATGTCGACCGCCGGGAAGGCCTTCTCGATCACGCGCAGGAGAGAGTCGCCGGACCCCAGAACGGTGACCATGGGGTGCTGTGCGGGGACGGTGAAATGCGCTCGGGCCTGTCCCTGCGCGGGGCTGTGCGCTGTGGGTGTCTGAGTCATGGGCCGGCTCTGTAGGCCTGCGATTCCTCCTCCGTAGGGCCGCGCAACCGCGGGCGGCCTCGCGGTTCCAAGAGTACGACGCGGTACTGACAGAGCTGTAGGCATTTCCTCGGGCACCTGTCCGACGCATCGAACGCCTCCCGACCGTCTGCCCGCGAGCGTCTGTCCGACGCCGGTCTGCACGCCGTCGACCGCGCCGTCAGGGCCCGGTCGACGGCGCCGGGGCCAGGGTCTCCGTCAGTGTGGCCAGGCGGGCCGCCAGCACCCGTGCCCACGCTCGGTAGCCCGCGGGTGACGGATGGAAGCGGTCCGCCGCCAGCCACTCGCCCGCGGCTTCGGGCGGTCCGCCGGAAGGCAGATGGAAGACGGTGACTCCCCTCGCGGCCACCGTCCTCATCTGCCGGTCCAGCAGCCGTACGTAGCCGGCGAGCGGTCCCCGCACCCGGCGCGGGAGCGCGGCATGCCCGTCGAGCGAGGGCAGCCCGGCGAAGACCACCGGCACGTCCTCGCCGAGCCGCAGCCGTACGTCCCTGACCAGCCCCTCCGCCTCCCGGCGGAACGCGCGCGGCCCACGCAGCCGCAGCGCGTCGTTGGTGCCCGCCACCACCAGCACCACGTCCGGCCGCCAGCGGGTGGCCGGATCCGTGAGCCCGGACAGCAGCCTCCGCCGCACCGTCGACAGGGTCGCCCCGGCGCGCGCCGCCACCCGCCAGGAGACGGCGCGCCCGGTCATCGCCGACAGTGCCTGCGCGAGCTGTCCGGCCAGCGCCTCCTGGTGGTCACGGGCGCCCACGCCCGCCGCTACCGAGTCCCCGATCACGACGAGCCGCAGCTCGGGCGTCTTCCCCTCCGTGACGCCCGAGCCGGCCCCGGCCGCCTCCGGAAGCCGTACCAGCCGCCGCCGCATCCCTTTCGTGAACATCCGGACCCCCCGTCCTCGCGCATGTTGCGTACGTCCCCGCGCACACCCTGGCGCTGATCTCTGCGTATAACGCTGTTATTGCCTATAACAGCGTTATGATGCTGCCCGTGTCAACTGACCACCCGGAGCCCGCCTCGGGGGAGAGGCGGAATTCAGCCACTCCCCGCGACCCGGCCGCCTCCGCCGGGATCCGCCGCCGTCTGCTCGACGAAGCCGCTCGTGTGCTCGTCGAGGAAGGGCCGGCCGCGCTCAGCGCGCGGCGGCTCGTCAAGGCCGTCGGGGCCTCGACCATGGCCGTCTACACCCACTTCGGCTCGATGCCGGGGCTCGTACGGGAGGTCATGCGGGAGGGGTTCGCCCGGTTCCGGACCCGGGTCGAGGCCGTCCGCCCCGCGCTCGGCCCCGACGCCGACCCCGTGTCCGAACTCGCCGGACTCTGCCGCGTCTACCAGGAGTTCGCCCGCGCCGAGCCCGAGGTGTACGCGGTGCTGTTCGGTGGCTCCCCCCTCGCCGGGTTCGAACTCACCGACGAGGACCGGCAGATGGGCGCACGAGTGATCCGCTTCCCGTTCGAGGCGATCCTGCGGTGCGCCGCCGCCGGGCGGTTCCGCACGGACATCGACGCCGGTCTCGCCGTACGGCAGCTCTTCGCGCAGATGCACGGACTCGCCCAACTCGCCCGCGCCGGATACATCCTGGGCGACTACCGCCCCGACGACGTACTCGCCGGACTGCTGCGGGACTTCGCGGTCGCCGCCGGGGACGACCCGGATCGGGCGGCCCGATCCGTGCGGTCAGGGCTCGGCCAGGGGGCGGGTCCCGGCGCGTAGCCGAGTAGTCGAGCAGTCGATCGGCAGGTCCCGTCAGGCCCCCTCCGCCAGGACGCGTGAGATCAGCGCCCGCTGCTCCTCGGTGAGCCGCGGGTCCGCGCAGTACACGGTCCTGCCGTCCACGGTGATCTCGTAGCGGAACCCGTCGGGCACGCCGGTCGGCGGCGCGCCCCGGCCCGCGGCGAGCGCCCGCTCGGCCAGGGCGTGCCACTCCTCGGCGTCGGCCCGCTGTGAGGTCTCCACCTCGCCTTGTCGTTCGATGCCCGCGAACCCGCCCGTGCGCCTCACCCGGATATGCATGGCACCTGTCTAGTACGTGAGCGGCGCCGCGGCTACGAGGTCGGCACCCCGACCTCCTCCCACGCCTTGAGGACGGCCTCCTTCTCCTCGCCCTCGTGATAGCGGGCCGTGGCCGCCGCCACCGTCAGCTTCGCGAAGTCCGCGAACGTGGCCTGCGCCTTCAACTGCCCTCCGGTCAGCACGTCGTACCAGATCTGTCCGGCCCGTTCCCAGGCGTGGCCGCCGAGTTCGACCGCGAGCAGGTAGAACGCGTGGTTGGGGATGCCGGAGTTGATGTGCACGCCGCCTTCGTCCTTGGTGGTCTTCACGAAGTCGGCCATCGTGGCGGGCTGGGGGTCCTTGCCGAGCGTCTCGTCGTCGTAGGCCGTGCCCGGCGCCTTCAGCGAGCGCAGTGCCGTGCCGTGGACGCGCGGGGCGAGCAGCCCGGCGCCGATCAGCCAGTCGGCCTCGGCGGCGGTCTGGCCGAGGGTGTGCTGCTTGATCAGCGAGCCGAAGACATCCGAGACCGACTCGTTGAGGGCGCCGGACTGGCCGGAGTAGGCGAGGTTCGCGGTGTGCTGGGTGACGCCGTGGGTGAGTTCATGGCCGATGACGTCCACCGGGAGGGTGAAGTCGAGGAAGATCTCCCCGTCCCCGTCGCCGAACACCATCTGCTCGCCGTTCCAGAAGGCGTTGTCGTACTTCTCGCCGTAGTGCACGCTTGCGTCCAGCGGCAGTCCGCTGCCGTCGATGGAGTCGCGGCCGTACACCTTCCGGTACAGGTCGAAGGTGGCGCCGAGGCCCGTGTAGGCGCGGTTGACCGAGGCGTCCTTGCCGGGCTTGGAGCCCTCGGCGCGGACCTTCTTGCCGGGCAGCGACTGCTGGTGGCCCGCGTCGTAGACGGTGCGGTGCGGGTGCCCGGCGGTCGCCTCAGGGGGCCGGGCCACGGTGCGGGCGCCCCGGGTCGTGGCGAGCAGTCGGCGGGAGCGCTCCTGGGCGTCGCACTCCAGCGTGCGTCGGGCGCGGGTGGCGAGCGCGCTGTCCTCGTGCTGGGCGAGCTTGTCGAGTACGTGGGGTGGCACGACGGTGCAGAAGACGGGTTCGAGGCCCGCGGTGCTGTTCATGCACCTCACCATCGCATTGCGTGACGGTCATGTCACTACTTGCAATCGTGATTGGTGCTAAGTCGCTCCAAAGGGGCCTGTGTTGCGCCAGAGGGTGATGGGATTCGGGGACCCGGGGCTCAGGGTGACTGTGATGCTCCGCACCATTTGTCCGCGATGTCACCCCGGTCCCGCATACTGATACGCAACGTCGCATCGGATGCGGCTCGGCTAGCATGCGGAGCATCATGCGTTTCGGGCTGCTTCTTCTTAGCTGCCGCGGCGAGGGCCTGTAGTCGAGGCCGACTCCCTCCCCGCGGAGCTTGGCGTTGCGTCGTCGGCCGTCCTTCCGGACACCCTGAGGAGCCCTCGCATCATGGCGAACCGTCAGCAGCCCACCTCCATGCCGATCCACAAGTACCGTCCGTACGAGATGGTCGAGATCCCCGACCGCACCTGGCCGGACCGGCGCATCACGAAGGCTCCCCGCTGGCTCTCCACGGACCTGCGCGACGGCAACCAGGCCCTGATCGACCCCATGTCCCCGGCGCGCAAGCGGGCGATGTTCGACCTGCTGGTGGCCATGGGCTACAAGGAGATCGAGATCGGCTTCCCGGCCTCCGGCCAGACCGACTTCGAGTTCGTGCGCTCGATCATCGAGGACGAGGGCGCGATCCCCGACGACGTGACGATCTCCGTACTGACCCAGGCCCGCGAGGACCTGATCGAGCGGACCGTGGAGTCCCTGAAGGGCGCGCGCCGCGCGACCGTCCATCTGTACAACGCCACCGCCCCCGTCTTCCGCCGGGTCGTCTTCCGCGGCTCGAAGGACGAGATCAAGCAGATCGCGGTCGACGGCACGCGGCTGGTGATGGAGTACGCGGACAGACTGCTGGGCGCCGAGACCGAGTTCGGCTACCAGTACAGCCCCGAGATCTTCACCGACACCGAGCTGGACTTCGCGCTGGAGGTCTGTGAGGCGGTCATCGACGTCTGGCAGCCCGGCCCGGACCGCGAGATCATCCTCAACCTGCCCGCCACCGTGGAGCGTTCGGCCCCCTCCACGTACGCGGACCGCTTCGAGTGGATGCACCGCCACCTCTCGCGCCGTGAGTACGTCTGCCTGTCCGCCCACCCGCACAACGACCGCGGCACGGCCGTCGCCGCCGCCGAGATGGCCGTGCTGGCCGGCGCCGACCGGGTCGAGGGCTGCCTGTTCGGCCAGGGCGAGCGCACCGGCAACGTCGACCTGGTCACCCTGGGCATGAACCTCTTCTCCCAGGGCGTCGACCCGCAGATCGACTTCTCCCGTATCGACGAGATCCGCCGGACGTGGGAGTACTGCAACCAGATGGAGGTCCACCCGCGCCACCCCTACATCGGGGACCTCGTCTATACCTCCTTCTCCGGCTCCCACCAGGACGCCATCAAGAAGGGCTTCGACGCCATGGAGGCCGACGCGAAGGCCCAGGGGCGCACGGTCGACGAGATCGAGTGGGCGGTGCCGTATCTGCCGATCGACCCGAAGGACGTCGGCCGCTCCTACGAGGCGGTCATCCGCGTCAACTCGCAGTCCGGCAAGGGCGGTGTCGCCTACGTCCTGAAGAACGACCACAAGCTGGACCTGCCGCGCCGGATGCAGATCGAGTTCTCGAAGATCATCCAGGGCAAGACGGACGCCGAGGGCGGCGAGGTCACGCCGCAGGCGATCTGGGCGGTCTTCCAGGACGAGTACCTGCCGAACCCCGACAACGCCTGGGGCCGTATCCAGGTCAAGGAGGGGCAGACCACCACCGACAAGGACGGTGTCGACACCCTCACGGTCGCGGCCACGGTCGACGGCGCGGACACGGTCCTGACCGGCTCCGGCAACGGCCCGATCTCGGCGTTCTTCGACGCCCTGCACTCCATCGGCGTCGACGTACGCCTGCTGGACTACCAGGAGCACACGATGAGCGAGGGCGCCTCCGCGCAGGCCGCCTCGTACATCGAGTGCGCCATCGACGGACAGGTGCTGTGGGGCATCGGCATCGACGCGAATACGACACGTGCCTCGCTGAAGGCGGTCGTCTCCGCGGTCAACCGCGCCACGCGCTGACGCCCTGACCGGCACGTTCACGGCCCCGTCCGCCTCACCCGGCGGGCGGGGCCGCGTCATGGACCGGCCATTTCGGCCGATGTCACGGAGAGGTCTCGTCCGGAGTGCTGACGCCACCTCACCGATGTGGCTAACATCACGCAAGCAACGGCGAGGTTGCCGCTGCGATACGGAGGTGCGACGTGCTGCCAGGACGGGGACGCAACGACCGTGGTGCCCGCAGAGGCCGCGTTTCGCAGGTCCTGGGCGTGCGTACGGCGTGGACCACCACCGGCGACGGCGAGTTCTTCTGCCCCGGCTGCGGCGGTGACCGCAACTACCAGCGCCTGACCGGGCGTCGCCGCCTCACCCTCGCGGGCGTCCCGCTCCTGCCGCGCGGCGAGACCGGCCCGGTGGTCGAATGCGCCGCCTGCGGCCACCACTACGGCACGGACGTCCTCGACCACCCCACCACCACCCGCTTCTCGGCGATGCTCCGCGACGCGGTCCACACGGTCGCCCTCGCCGTCCTCGCCGCGGGCGGCACCTGCTCCCGTACAGCGCTGGAGACGGCCGCGACCGCCGTCCGCTCGGCGGGCTTCGACGACTGCACGGGCGACCAACTGCACGCCTTGGTCGAGGCGTTGGCCGCCGACACGGGCCGCGTGCTGTGCGAATCCGGCGGCGCGGGCCTCGCCATAGAGCTGCATGAGGCCCTGGACCCCCTGGCCCCCCATCTCGCCCCGCCCGGCCGGGAGTCGATCCTGCTCCAGGGCGCCCGCATCGCTCTCGCCGACGGCCCCTACAGCCTCGCCGAGCGCGATGTCCTCGCGACCGTGGGCGCCGCCCTGACGATCTGCTCGGACGACGTCGCCCGGCTGCTCGCGGCGGCCCGAACTCCCTCGTGACGAAGGCGACTTCGGATGCGTGGCCGATGCGCCTCACAGGCCGAGCGTCATGATGAGCCGGTCCTCGCCCGGCCCGAAGTAGTCAGGGCGCACGCCCTCGTCACAGGAGAAGCCCAGCGACCGGTACAGCGTGATCGCGGCGGCGTTCGTCGGCTCCACCGTCAGCCGGGCCTCGCGGACCCGCTCGGCGCGCAGCCTGCGCAGCACCTCCAGCATCAGCCGCCGCCCCAGCCCCCGCCCCCGCTGGTCGCGGGTGACACCCAGGCTGGCGATCCAACTGCGGTAGCCGTCAGAGGTGGTGACGAACAGGACGTACCCGTGCAGCCGCTCCCCGTCGTCCAGCACGAGCAGGCTGTCGCCGTGCAGGTCGAACAACTGCCGCAGTACGAAGTAGGGGTAGGGCTCCTCGGGGAACGCCTCCCGGTCGACCCGGACCAGTTCGGGCAGATCCGCCTCCGTGACGCCCCTCATCGTCAGCGGCCGGTCGACGAACGCCTGGTCACGAAAGAGCGCCGGGCCGCCCGGATCGCCTCGCGACGGGAAACGCTCCTCTGGAAACACGGTCATGCCGCCCCCCTGCGGGTGAAGTCGAGGGCGCACCTGCCGCCCCGTTTGGGTGAACGAGGGGGATGATGCGCAGGGGACTGCCGTATGGGTCGTTCGGCAGCCTCACGACCATCTTGAGAGGGGCGATCTGAGCCATTCAAGGCGGGATCAGGCCCAAATGGCCATGCGCTGCGATGAGCCCCCGCGTGCTTCCCGCGTGCTTCCCGCGCGCTTCCTACGATACGAACTGTCCCCGTTGACCTGAGCGCGAGGGGAGCCGCGGGTCGCGGGCGTTGGTACCGTAAGCCAATGACCATCAGATGGCCGGGGGACACCCTGCTGAATGCGGATGTGCGCTGGTCCGCATTCGACCCGATCGCCTACGTCGATCACAATTACCGCGACTTGCAGGCAGAGGACGCGGAGATCCTCCAGATCCTTCGCGATCATTTCGGCGGTCATTTCGCTGGTCGTGCCGACGGGCCGGTTTCGGGTATCGACGTGGGGGCCGGGGCGAACCTCTATCCCGGGCTGGCCATGCTGCCCTGGTGCGACGAGATCACCCTCTTCGAGCGCTCCTCCGCGAATGTGCGCTATCTGAAGAGTCAGGTCGCCTCCTACGACGCCAACTGGGACCAGTTCTGGCGCGTCCTGTGCAAGAACGAGGTGTACGCCGCCCTCGACATCGACCCACGAGCCAAGTTCCGTACGGCAGTTCGCGTCGAGGAGGGCAACCTCTTCGAGCTGGTGGCCCACGAGGGGCAGTGGTCCATGGGGACCATGTTCTTCGTCGCGGAGTCGATGACCACCTCCCGCGAGGAGTTCACCCGGGGCGTCGAGTGCTTCCTGCGCGCCCTGAGGCCCGGCGCGCCCTTCGCCGCCGCGTTCATGGAACATTCGAAGGGCTATCACGCGGGCAAGCATTTCTTCCCGGCGTGCGACGTGGGAGAATCAGAGGTGTACGAGAGCCTCGCCCCTTTCGCCGACGAGTTCACGACCACGCGCCTCAAGGCCTCGGCCGCGGTACGCGAGGGGTATTCGGGAATGATCGTCGCCTACGGCCACCGGAATTCGAACTTCCGTATCCAGGGGGGTTGAGGGCTTCCCCGGCGGGGCACATAGGGGTTCTTCCTCAATTGATGGCAGCGCGGCCTGTGTGAGGGGCATGGATGCAGATCAAGCCACGTCAGCATCTGCTGGACATCTGGCAGGCGATCGCCCGTCAGTCGTTCGACGGCGGAGAGTGGGACTGGGGTAAACGAGGTGGCCAGAGCAGCGTCGCCGACGCCGAACGCCTGCTGTGCCTGCTCTACCCGGCCACCGAGATCCCGGCCTTCCGCCTGGACGACCCGGACACCACACAGGACGACGTCCAGAAGGTGCTCAAGAAGGCGGGCGGGCGGCTGGACATCCCGGCGAACCTCGTCACGGCCGCCGCCCAGTTCATGCGCGCGCACACCGCCGAGAACAAGTCGCCGACGTTCGCGGGTGGTTACTACTTCGTCTCCGCGGACGACGGCCACGACCTCAGCGAGCAACAGCGTCAGGTCGGCGTCGTCGAGTCGTACTCGTTGTCGATCACGCTCTGCCTGGCCATCCTCGGCTTCCTCAAGGTCTACGAGACCAAGACCCGCCGCAGCGACATCCTGGAGACGATCCAGGAACTGCGCGCCGCCACCAGCAGGCGCCTGACCGCCGCCATGGTCTGCCTGCTGCGCTCGTTCACGGTCAACGTCTTCGACGTCGACTCCTCCCAGGGCAGCACGCTGTGTGAACTCCTCGGCCAGGGACGGCTGTCACCCCGGCATGTCGTGCACAACTTCCAGCGCCGCTTCCGGGCGCTGCGCGCCGCCATCGTCGAGAGCATGTCCCTCGGTGTCGATGTCGAGGAGGGCCTCAAGGACGAGAACCAGCTCTTCGAGTGCGGCTGGGCCTGGAGCCTGGTGAAGGACGCCCCCGAGGTGGAGATCGAGGAACAGATCGGGCAGCCCGACGGGGTCGCCAACCCGGTGCCGTACCTCTACTTCACCGTGGTCGCCCTCGACGGTATCCAGGACCTGTTCTCCGACCGCACGCTCACCCTCGGCCTGCTGACCCCCGAACAGCAGCGGCTCGCCGAGGCGTTGCGGCTGCGCTGGGAGATCACCCAGCAGTACTGGTCGGGCATCGCCCGCTTCGACTCCGACCGCTGGCCCCTGGAGGACATCCCCTGGCGCACCACGGGCCAGAAGCTGGAGTCCGAGTACTTCTCCCTCTCCATCGCCGCCATCCTCGTCCACGACCTGATGCGCCGCCGCGCCACCGACGACGACCTGACCCGCACGGTCAGCGTCATGGAGCGCCTCGCCGAACGCGGCCGTATCACCAGCCGTCTGATGCGCGACGACCCCATGGTCCGGCTGCACAACCCCGGCATCAGGCTGCCGCTGCAGGGCAGTGAGCGCATCGGGCCGCCCATGCAGTGGATCATGAACGACTTCTCCGCCCAACTGCTCAAGCGGACCATCCAGTTGGGCACGCTCTCCCGCAACCTCACCGCGCACGACCGGCTGCTCAGGCTCGCCGAGGACATCTTCGGCCATATGTGGCGGCGCCGTATCCGTGACGGAGAAGGAATCGGGCTGTGGGACAACGTCCACGCGGCCTACCCCGAGTCGCCCACCCTGGAGAGCCCGATCTCCTGGAGCATCACCGAGCGTGTCACCGAGGTGATGGTCCAGGTCCATGAGATGTACCGGCAGCCGCCGATCCGCAGTGCCGAACTGGCCGAGGTCGCACGGGCGTTGCTCAGTGAGTCCGCGCACATCCTCGGCAACGAGCAGATGGAGCCCGCGCCGTCCGCCGAGGGCAGGCGCGGCATGGAACTCAGGAGTATCGAGATCAAGTTGAGCCGCGCGCGCAGACTCGTGGACGAGAAGCCCGGCACGGCCTGTGCGTTGACGCTCGACGTGCTCGGGGAACTCGACGCCCTCGCCCGTGCCCGCGAAGCCGCGACCCAGGGAGCGTGAGCGTGCTCGTCTTCGCGGCCTCCGACAAGGGAGGCACGGGCCGGTCCGTGACCAGCGCCAACCTCGCCTACCACCGGGCGCTGGCCGGTGACGACGTCTGCTACCTGGACTTCGACTTCGGCTCGCCCACCGCGGCGGCCGTCTTCGACGTGCCCGACGCGCGCCAGGCCGCCGAGGAGCGGGGCCTGCACGCGTATTTGATCGGCGAGGTCGCCGAACCGGCCCGGATCGACGTCTGGTCGGAGACCGAGCACCGGGTGCTGCGTACCCGGCCGCCGGGCTCGGGCCGCCTGGTGCTGATGCCCGGCGACGTCAGCGGCGGCGAGTTCGCCACCACCGAGGACAACCTCCGCCGCTGCGTGGACCTCCTGCTCCGGCTCAACAGCGAGTTCGACCTGATCATCGTCGACCTCAGTGCCGGTCGCAGCTATGCCGTCGACATGGTCCTGGAGGCCACCTCCCAGCGGGAGTTGAGCGGCGTCGAGGCCCGCTGGCTCGTCTTCCACCGCTGGACCCGCCAGCATGTGTCGGCCGCGGCGAGCCTGGTCTTCGGCAAGCGCGGCATCGTCGCGGGCGGCGTGGCCCGCGGCCATGACGAGGAGGCCCTGCGCGGCGTCATCCGCTTCGTCCGGGCCGCCGTACCCGACCCCGAGTCCGCGCTGTGGTCACAGGTGTCGCCCACCCAGTCGGCCTGGATGCGCGAGTGCGACCGCGACCTCAAGCAACTCGCCTCCACCCAGGGCATCGGCTACAGCCTCGTCCTCGGATCCGTGCCACTGGAGCCCGTCCTCCAGTGGCGCGAGCAGCTCATCACCGACGAGGACGTGCTCGACAGTCAGATCGCGGGCCGGGAGACCTGGGAGGCGCTGAGCGACCTGGCCGGGCGGCTCACCGACGACAAGTTCTGGGAGCAGCCGTGACGGACGCCGTGTTCCGCGAGACCACCGCAGAGCCGCGCACCCAGGCCGTGCCGCTGTCCCATCTCTCCCTGGAGCTGGGCCACCTCTACATGGAGGACTTCGAGGCCGGCCCCGAGCGGCTGCGCGAGCACTTCGCCGAGGTGCGCATCTGGGTGGACGCCGCCCGCGCCTCCGCCGCCCGCCGTATCGGCGGCAAGCGGCCCCGGATCAGCACCTGCTTCCTCATCGACGACTACTTCACCCGCTTCTCCACCCCCGCCGAACTCATCCCGATCGTCCTCGACGAAGCCGAGCGGGCCGGTCTCGTCATCGACTACCTGGCCCGCGAGTCGGGCTGCGCCGTCGCCGACAAGATCGAGCTGGCCGAGGCCGTGATGCACCGCCTCGTGGAGTCGCCGCCGCCGGGCAGCTACGGCTCCCGCCCACCCGTCAGCCGGACCGGCTGGCTCCCCAACGGGCAGCGCACCCCCGCCCTGCGCCCCGCCCTGGGCGAGGTCAAGGGCTGGCAGCCGCCCCAGGAGACCGCGGCCCGCAACCACTCGGTGTTCATGGACGTCGAACTGTGGTCGGACAAGGACGAACAGCGCCTGTGGTCCTGCCCGTTCCTCGCCGCCGTCTGGCAGTTGGCCCGCCTCGGCCTGCTGCGCCACCTCGGCGAACCCGTGCTGGCCCCGCGCCCCTGGACCGGCGGCGACTTCCCCCACGACTGGGACCAACTGCCGCCCCTGCTCCGGCTGAACGCCACCGCGGCGCCCTTCAACGCGTACCGCACGTGCACGCTGATGGCCAACCGCTTCCTGGCCGTCGAGGACGCCGTCCGGCTCATTCTCGACCAGGTGGACGTCGACGCGGGCGCCCTGCGCCAGGTCGCCGAGCGGTCCGCCCGCGAAGGGGTCGCGGTCCCGGCCGCGGTCGCGCAGCGCGCCACGTACGTGTTCTACGAGGAGCCCGCCCGGGACTCCTCCCGCGAGGCGAGCTGAGATGGGAGCCCTCCCACCGGTGGCACCCGCGGTCCTGGCCTGCGGCGAGGTGCGCACCGGCCTGCTGCCCTCCTTCCAGGCGCTGGACGGCCGGGCGGCGGCCCAACTGCTGCGGCTGCGCGCGGACGAACGCGTCCGGGTCTCCGAACGCCCCAACCTCTACGCGCTCTCGCCCGACGTCCTCACCGGAGTGGACTGCCGGCTGCCCACCTCCAACGGCGCCAAGGTGCGCGCCGTCGGCACGGTGGCCGCCCGCGCCGCGCTCACCGAGGGCCGCGTCCTGCAGGCCACGGCCTACTTCAGCGCCCCGGCCGACGGCCCCGACCTGCGTCGGCCCTGGGGCCACTACCTCGTCCGGCCCGGCCTGGTGGAACCCTTCGGGAAGCTCCCCGAACAGGCCACCGCCGAGGGTGTGTTGCGCGGGAGCGGGCGCGGCGAACTGGACCTCGGGATGATCGCCGAGGGCCTGCTCGCCCAACTGCTGCGCCATCCCCTGCTCGACCACAAGGCGCCCTTCAAGTCCCGCCGCACACACCTGCGGTGGGCCGCACGGCGCGCCCCCGAGGGCGAGGGGCCGTCCCTGGAGCGCTTCACCCTGGCCGAGGACGGACTGCGTACGGTATCGCTGCGGCTCCCGGAGCACGTCCCGGCCGCCGCGGCTGCGGGCCTGTGCGAGGATCTCGCCCTGCACGACTGGCTGTTGACGACCGTCGTGCACATGCTGGACACCAGCAGGCTCGGCGCGGCCGACGGCCCCGCGGCCGTGCTGGCGCTGCGCCCGGCCGTCGACCATCTGCTGCATCTGTGGATGCCACGCGCGCATGTGGACCAGGACCTGGGCCACCTGTGGGAGGTGCTGGAACGGGAGCCGGGGTTCACCCGCCAGTGGCGGACCCTGGTCCAGCGCATCCGCGATCAACTGGCCGTACAGGCCATTCCGTTGCTGCACGAGGCGCTCACGACGCGCTGACCGGCGGCGACCGCACCCACGAACACCCGACGGGGGAGGACGACGACATGACCGGAGCATCCTCATCAGGGGAAGTACGGGCCGCGCCGATGCACCACGACGAGCCCCGCGCGGCCAAGCTGCTCAAGAGAATCGTGATCACGATCGTGGTCGCGGGCGGCATGTATGTGCTGACCAACGTCCTGGACCAGGACAAGAACCAGATCTGGCAGCTCACGGTGTCCGTCGTCCTGGGCGGCGCGGCACTGATCATCCAGTACCTCGTGGAGTTCGAGGAGCGGCTGGAGGCCATGGAGGACGGCCAGAAGAAGCGCATCCGGGAGATGAGGGACCGCCTCGGCATCCACCACCGGGACATGCTCGCGGTGGTCGACGACCGCTTCGCCAAGATCAACGACGCGACGGAGCTGTTCAGCCAGGTGGACCGCTCGGTGCTCCGCTCCGACGGGGTGACCCGGCTGGCCCGTAAGTACACCCAGGTCGGCGAGCACGGCTCGGAGATCGTGAAGACCTTCGCCCAGGAGGAGATCGCGCGTCTCGCCTCCCTGATGGAGAGCCTCAGCAACGGTACGGCGGACTGTCCGGGCGAGAACCACGAGTGGCTGATAGACCTCACCACGTGCGCGAAGCGGACGCTCTACGCCACCAGCACCGATGTCGACCGGGACTTCTGGTCCAGCGAGCCCGCCAAGCGCTATCTCGCCGCGCAGGGGGACGCGATCAAGAAGCGCCAGGTGGACGTGCGGCGGCTGTTCCTCGTGGAGCGGCCGGAGGACGTCACGGAGAGCCTGGAGGCGATCTGCCGGATCCAGCGCAGTTTCGGCATCGACGCGCGGATCGCGGTCCGCGAGCTGCTGGAACCGAGCGCCCAGGTCACCCCGTTGAACGACTTCATCATCTTCGACGGCGAGCTGTGCTACGAGACCGAGCCGGACGTCCGGGTCGTACCCGCCAAGACCACGCTGAAGATGAAGCGGGACCACGTGGAGGAGCGGATCAACCGCTTCAACGTCCTCTGGGCGGCCAGCGACCCCGCCGACCCCGACGCCGAGCCGGAACCCGCCACCGCGTCCGGCTGACCGGGCCCGTCGCTACGCGCACCTCACACGTTGCGGCGGTCCACGACGACGGCCTGTCGAACACAGAGATCGCCGCCGAGCTGTACATCAGCGTGGCCACGGCGAAGACATACCTGACCCGCCTCCTCACCAAGCTGAACGCGAGAGACCGCGTCCACCTGGTGATCATCGCGTACGAGGCGGGGCTGGTGTCGGTCGGACAGCGCTCATGACGGGGGCCCGGCCGGCGTAGGCGAGAATGGGTCCATGAGTCTGTTCCGCGACGACGGCATCGTGCTGCGCACCCAGAAGCTGGGTGAGGCGGACCGGATCATCACGCTGCTCACGCGTGGGCACGGGCGGGTGCGGGCCGTGGCGCGCGGGGTGCGGCGGACCAAGTCGAAGTTCGGGGCCCGGCTGGAGCCCTTCTCCCATGTCGACGTGCAGTTCTTCGCGCGCGGCAGTGAGCTGGTGGGGCGCGGGCTGCCGCTGTGCACGCAGAGCGAGACCATAGCCCCCTACGGCGGCGGCATCGTGACCGACTACGCCCGCTACACCGCCGGGACCGCCATGCTGGAGACCGCCGAGCGGTTCACCGACCACGAGGGGGAACCGGCGGTCCAGCAGTATCTGCTGCTCGTCGGCGGGCTGCGGACGCTCGCCCGCGGTGAGCACGCGCCGCATCTCGTCCTCGACGCCTTCCTGCTGCGCTCCCTCGCCGTCAACGGCTACGCGCCCAGCTTCGGCGACTGCGCGAAGTGCGGCATGCCGGGCCCCAACCGGTTCTTCTCCGTCGGGTCCGGCGGCTCCGTGTGCGGCGACTGCCGGGTGCCCGGCAGCGTCGTACCCTCCCCCCAGGCCCTCGAACTGCTCGGCGCGCTGCTGACGGGCGACTGGGCGACCGCGGACGCGTGCGAGCCGCGGTACGTGCGGGAGGGCAGCGGGCTGGTGTCCGCCTATCTGCACTGGCATCTGGAACGCGGGCTGCGCTCGCTACGGTACGTAGAGAAGTAGGCACGGAAGAGGAGACGAGAGCACATGGCCGTACGCGGGATCCTGGGGCGGCAGCGCCGCGAGTACAGCACGCCGGAGCCGCACCCGTCCGGGGCCCGTCCGCCGAAGCTCCCCGGCGAGCTGATCCCGAAGCACGTGGCGATCGTCATGGACGGGAACGGCCGGTGGGCCAAGGAGCGCGGGCTGCCGCGCACCGAGGGGCACAAGGTCGGCGCCGAGCGTGTCGTGGACGTGTTGCAGGGCGCGATCGAGATGGGCGTCGGGAACATCTCGCTGTACGCCTTCTCCACCGAGAACTGGCGGCGCTCCCCGGACGAGGTGCGCTTCCTGATGAACTTCAACCGCGACTTCATCCGCAAGTCCCGCGACCAGCTCGACGCGCTCGGTATCCGGGTGCGCTGGGTGGGCCGGATGCCCAAGCTGTGGAAGTCGGTCGCCAAGGAACTCCAGGTCGCCCAGGAGCAGACCAAGGACAACGACAAGCTCACGCTCTACTTCTGCATGAACTACGGCGGCCGTGCCGAGATCGCGGACGCGGCGCAGGCCATGGCGGAGGACGTGAAGGCGGGCAGGCTCGACCCGTCGAAGGTCACGGAGAAGACCTTCGCGAAGTACATGTACTACCCGGACATGCCGGACGTGGACATGTTCCTGCGGCCGAGCGGCGAGCAGCGCACCTCCAACTACCTGATCTGGCAGAGCGCGTACGCCGAGCTGGTGTTCCAGGACGTGCTGTGGCCCGACTTCGACCGGCGTGACCTGTGGCGCGCGTGCCTGGAGTTCGCCTCCCGTGACCGCCGCTTCGGCGGAGCCGTCCCGAACGAGCAACTGCTCGCCATGGAGAGCGAGTTGAGGGGCGAGCGGGAGTAACCCGCTGGTCCGCGCCGTCAGCGCTGCCCTACGATCACGGCTCGTCACAGCGGAAGAACCGTGGAGGGGCCGTGATCGAGCAGCCTGTGGGGCAGCGCGAGGAAGTCGTGCTGGAGTACGAGTACCAGCAGCAGGAGATGACGGACGCGCTCCGGGCGGTGCTGCGCAAACGGGGTGGGTCCGGCTTCCTCTACCACCCCGTCTTCCTGGTGTGCGCCGGGCTGTTCGGGGCGGCACTGCTGGTGCTCGGCATATGCGTCGACGACGGCGCGTGGTTCGCCTTCGGGGTGATGTTCCTCGTCTGGCCGGTGCTGATGTCCCGCGTGCCCCATATGTCGGGCCGCCAGACGCTGCGGGCGAACCAGCACCACGGCCCGATGCGGGTGACCATCGCGAACGAGGGTGTGCGGGTGGTGAGCGCGCACATCGATACGCGTATGGGGTGGGCGAACTACGGCAGTTACGCCGAGACCGAGCACTGCTTCCTGCTCCGCAGCCCCGACCGGGCCGGCGTCTGCGCGCTCGTCCTGGTCAAGAGGGGTGCGCGGAGCCAGGAGGACGTGGACAGGCTGCGTGCCCTTCTGGACCGCCGCCTGCCCCGCGTCTGATCCTGCCCCGCGTCTGATCCTGCTCAGTCGCTCGGCCTGCTCAGTCCTCGGCCGCGGTCCGCGCGCACTCCGCGCACGTGCCGAAGATCTCCACCGTGTGCGCCACGTTGACGTAGCCGTGCTCCGTGGCGATCGCCTCGGCCCACTTCTCGACGGCCGGGCCCTCGACCTCGACCGCCTTGCCGCACATGCGGCAGACCAGGTGGTGGTGGTGTTCGCCGGTCGAGCAGCGGCGGTAGACCGACTCACCGTCGGAGGTGCGCAGGACGTCGACCTCGCCCGCGTCGGCGAGGGACTGCAACGTGCGGTAGACCGTGGTGAGTCCGACCGAGTCGCCCTTGTGCTTGAGCATGTCGTGGAGTTCCTGCGCGCTGCGGAATTCGTCGACCTCGTCGAGCGCCGCCGCTACGGCGGCACGCTGGCGGGTGGATCGTCCCCGTACGGGCGGGCCGGCGGTCGTCACCGTTGCCTCCTTGCATATGCGCCTGCCGGGCCATTGTGCCAGCCCGGCACGGCACATGGTCAGACTTCGACCCCGTCGCCCGCACTCCGCGTGGCCGGAATCGTGCACTCCGCCGGGTCCCCGTCGCCCTGCGCCGCGGCGGCTGCTCGGGCGCGGCGGCGGGCCAGCGGTGCGGCGAGCGCGGTCAGGGCGATGAACGCGGCGATCGTCATCAGCACGATCGTCGCGCCGGGCGGCACGTCCTGGTAGTACGACGTGATCGTGCCGCTGAGGGTGACGGTCACGCCGAGGGCGACCGAGATCGCGAAGGTGGCCGCGAAGCTGCGGCTGAGCTGCTGCGCCGCCGCCACCGGGACCACCATCAGGGCGGACACCAGCAGCAGACCGACCACCCGCATCGCGACCGTCACGGTCACCGCCGCGGTGACCGCCGTCAGCAGGTTCAGCGCCCGCACCGGCAGCCCCGTCACCCGCGCGAACTCCTCGTCCTGGCTGACGGCGAAGAGCTGGCGACGCAGACCGACGGTGACGAGGACCACGAAGGCCGCCAGCAGACAGATCGCGACGACGTCCGACGGCGACACCGTGGACAGCGAGCCGAACAGGTACGACATCAGGTTCGCGTTCGAGCCGCCCGGCGCGAGGTTGGTGAACATCACGCCGCCGGCCATACCGCCGTAGAAGAGCATCGCGAGGGCGATGTCGCCGCGCGCCCTGCCGTACCAGCGGATCAGCTCCATCAGTACGGCACCGAGGACGGAGACGGCCGTCGCCATCCACACCGGGGAGGTGTTCAGCAGGAAGCCGAGGCCGACGCCGGTCATCGCCACATGGCCGATGCCGTCGCCCATCAGGGCCTGGCGGCGCTGCACGAGGTAGACGCCGATGGCGGGGGCGGTGATGCCGACCAGCACGGCGGCGAGCAGGGCCCGCTGCATCAGGGCGTAGTTCAGGAAGTCCATCAGCTCAGCAGTCCCGTCCGGATCGAATCGGTGCCCGCGGTGTCATGCGGGTGGACATGGTCGTGGCCGGGCAGGGCGTGCTGGCCCACGGCCTTCGGAGGCGGGCCGTCGTGCAGGACGCAGCCGTCGCGCAGGACGACCGCGCGGTCGATCAGCGGCTCCAGCGGGCCCAGCTCGTGCAGCACCAGCAGGACGGTCACCCCGGCCGCCACCTGGCCCCGCAGGGTCGCCGCGAGGACCTCCTGGCTCGCCAGGTCGACGCCCGCCATCGGCTCGTCCATGATCAGCAGCTCGGGTTCGGAGGCGAGCGCGCGGGCGATCAGTACGCGTTGGTGCTGGCCGCCGGACAGGGCGTCCACCGAGTCCTTGGCCCGGTCGGCCATCCCGACCTGCTCCAGGGCCGCGCGTACGGCGTCGTGGTCGGCCTTGCGCAGCACGCCGAACCGGGCGCGCGAGAGGCGGCCGGTGGAGACGACCTCGGTCACCGTGGCGGGCACCCCGCCCGCCGCGGTCGTGCGCTGCGGTACGTACCCCACGCGCCGCCAGTCGCGGAAGCGGCGCCGCGGCGTGCCGAACAGCTCGATCTCGCCGCCGCTCAGCGGCACCTGGCCGATGATGCTGCGGATCGCGGTCGACTTGCCCGAGCCGTTCGCGCCGAGCAGCGCGACGACCTCCCCGCGGCGCACCGTGAGGTCGATGCCGCGCAGGACGGGGCGCGAGCCGAGGTCGGCGCGTACGCCCCGCAGGCGTATGACGGACTCTCCCATGGTGTCCTCCATGACGATCACTTGGCTCCCAGGGCGGTCTGCAGTGCCGTGAGGTTGGCCTCCATGACCTCGAAGTAGTCGCTGCCGCGGGACCGGCCCTTGACGATGCCCTCGATCGGGTCGAGGACGTCCGTGCGCAGATGCGTGTCGCGGGCGAGGGTCTTCGCGGCCTTGTTGCTGACGAGCGTCTCGTAGAAGATCGTGGAGACGCCGTCGGCCTTCGCCATCGTCTCCAGGTCCCTGATGCGGGAGGTGCTGGGCTCGGACTCCGGGTCCAGACCGCTGATGGCCTCCTGGGTGAGGCCGTAGCGCTCGGCGAGGTAGCCGAAGGAGGCGTGCGTGGTGATGAAGACCTTGCTCTTGGTGTTCTTCAGTCCCTGCTCGAACCGGGTGTCGAGGGCGTCGAGCTTCTTGACGAGTGCGTCGGTGTTCTTGCGGTACGCGTCCGCGTGCTTCGGGTCGGCCTTCTCGAAGGCCTTGCCGACGCCCCGGGCGACCTCGGCGTAGCGCACCGGGTCGAGCCAGATGTGGAGGTCCTCGGCCTGGGAGTGCTCGTGCTCGTGGTCATGGGCCGCCGCATGGCCGCCCACCTCCGTGCCGTGGTCCTCCAGCGTGGTCAGCGAGGCGGCGTCGATCTTCGTCTTGACTCCGGACTGGGCCACCGTGTCGTCGACGGAGGGCTGGAGCCCCTTGAGGTAGAGCACGGCGTCGGACTCCTCGAGTCCTACGGCCTGCCTGGCGCTGATCTCCAGCTCGTGCGGCTCCTGGCCGGGCTGGGCGAGACTGGTGACGTGGACGTACCGACCGCCGATCTGCTCGGCGAGGAACGCCATCGGGTAGAAGGACGCGACGACGTCGAACTTGCCGCTGCGGTGCGCGCCCGTGTCGGAGGAACAGGCGGTGAGGGCCCCGAGGCCCAGCGCGGTGGCCACCGCGAGAGCGGTGCCGGGTATGAGGCGTCGACGTACGTTCATGACACTCATTTTCAACAAACATGGAAACCGTTGTCAACAAGCTTCCCGTCGCCGACCCCGCGAGGACCCGCTGTCCGCCCCCGGCGCCCCACCGATTTGATTGAAGGGGAGTCCCCGCCGGTAACCTGAAGCATTCGCTCTGAAGCAATGCTCTTCAGCAGTCGCTTCGTCGCCCGTCGTCGTAATGAAGAGAGCACCGTGGCCGCCGACAAGATCGACACCATCGTCAGCCTGAGCAAGCGCCGTGGCTTCGTATTCCCGTGCAGCGAGATCTACGGCGGTCAGCGCGCCGCCTGGGACTACGGACCGCTGGGTGTCGAGCTCAAGGAGAACCTCAAGCGCCAGTGGTGGCGCTACATGGTGACGTCGCGCGAGGACGTCGTCGGTATCGACTCGTCGGTGATCCTGGCGACCGAGGTCTGGCAGGCCTCCGGTCACGTCGCCACCTTCACCGACCCGCTCACCGAGTGCACCTCCTGTCACAAGCGTTTCCGCGCCGACCACCTGGAGGAGGCCTACGAGGCCAAGCACAACCGCCTCCCGGAGAACGGCCTCGCCGACATCAACTGCCCCAACTGCGGCAACAAGGGCCAGTTCACCGAGCCCAAGCAGTTCTCGGGCCTGCTCGCCACCCACCTCGGCCCGACGCAGGACAGCGGCTCGATCGCCTACCTGCGCCCCGAGACCGCCCAGGGCATCTTCACCAACTTCGCCCAGGTCCAGCAGACTTCGCGCCGCAAGCCGCCGTTCGGCATCGCGCAGATGGGCAAGTCCTTCCGCAACGAGATCACGCCCGGCAACTTCATCTTCCGCACCCGCGAGTTCGAGCAGATGGAGATGGAGTTCTTCGTCAAGCCGGGCGAGGACGAGAAGTGGCAGGAGTACTGGATGCAGGAGCGCTGGAACTGGTACACCGGCCTCGGCCTGCGCGAGGAGAACATGCGCTGGTACGAGCACCCGAAGGAGAAGCTCTCCCACTACTCCAAGCGCACCGCCGACATCGAGTACCGCTTCCAGTTCGGCGGCTCGGAGTGGGGTGAGCTGGAGGGCGTCGCCAACCGCACGGACTACGACCTCTCCGCGCACGCGCAGGGCTCCGGCCAGGACCTCTCCTACTTCGACCAGGAGGCCGGCGAGCGCTGGACGCCGTACGTCATCGAGCCCGCGGCCGGTGTCGGCCGCGCGATGCTGGCGTTCCTGCTCGACGCCTACGTCGAGGACGAGGCCCCGAACGCCAAGGGCAAGATGGAGAAGCGCACGGTGCTGCGCCTGGACCACCGCCTGGCGCCGGTGAAGGTCGCGGTGCTGCCGCTGTCCCGCAACCCCGAGCTGTCGCCGAAGGCCAAGGGCCTGGCCCAGACGCTGCGCACGCACTGGAACATCGAGTTCGACGACGCGGGCGCCATCGGCCGCCGCTACCGCCGCCAGGACGAGATCGGTACGCCGTACTGCGTGACGGTCGACTTCGACACCCTGGACGACAACGCCGTGACCGTGCGTGAGCGCGACTCGATGAAGCAGGAGCGTGTCTCCCTCGACCAGATCGAGGGCTACCTGGCCAGCCGCCTCCTGGGCTGCTGAGCGGGTACCTGACCGCGAACGCCGGGCCGGGCTGGATCACTTCCAGCCCGGCCCGGCGTTCTGCTGCGCGTGGAGGCTCGTCCGCCTACGCCACGCAGAACTCGTTGCCCTCCGGGTCGCGCATGACCCACCAGTGACCCGCCGGGCCCCTGTCCACCTCTTCGACGCGGGTCGCGCCCAGGGACTCCAGCCGGGCCACCGTGGCATCGCGGGCGTCCGGACCGGCGTGGACGTCGAGATGCAGGCGGTTCTTCCCGCCCTTGGCCTCGGGCACGTCCTGGAAGAGGATGCGACGACCCCGGCCGATGCCTGTCGCCGCGTCGTACGGGTCGTCGGGGTGCCGTATCGCCGCGAAGCCCCGGAAGACACGGGTGCCGTTGTGCTCGGCGACCGCCGCCTCGGGAAGCCGGCCCGCCGCCAGCAGCCCGTCGATCAACGCGCTGTTGTCCTCCACCTCGTACGCCAGCGCCGCCGCCCAGAAGTCCGCGAGGACAGGGGCGTTGCGGGTGTCGACGACCAACTTCCACTCCAGTGCTGTCATACGGCCCTTTCTACGCACTCCCGCTCGCCCCTGTCCCGGGAATCGCTCGACCGATCGTCGCGAGAGCGAGGGCGCGGGTGGTCAACGCCCTTGCAGCGAGCGGACGTTGTCGCCGAACGTCCAGTTCTTCGAGCCGTCCCAGTTGACGGACCACGTCATGAGGCCCTTGAGGCCGGTGCCGTAGTGCTGCCAGGCCTCGGAGACGAGGGACGGCGCCATGTACCCGCCGCCCGCGCCCTGTTGGGCGGGAAGGCCCGGCACCTGCTTGTCGTAGGGGACCTTGACCGTGGTCCCCTGGATGGTCAGGCCGCTGTTCAGACAGTCCGTCTGCGCGACGAAGCCCGCCACGGTGCCCGCCGCGTACGAGTCGCCGGAGCAGCCGTACATGCTGCCGTTGTAGTACTGCATGTTCAGCCACCACAGCCGGCCGTTGTCCGCGTACTTCTTGATGACCGGCAGATACGCGCCCCAGATCGACCCGTAGGTGACACTGCCCCCGGTCACGTACGCCGTCTCCGGGGCCATGGTGAGCCCGAAGCCTGCGGGCATCTGCGCCAGCACCCCGTCGATGATGCGGATCAGGTTCGCCTGGGACGTGGACGGTTGGCCGATGTTCCCACTCCCCGTCAGGCCGGTCTCGATGTCGATGTCGATGCCGTCGAAGTTGTATTCCTTCAGGATCGGGACGATCGTCGAGACGAACCGGTCGGCGACGGCGGTGGAGTTGAGGTCGATGCCCGCGGTCGCGCCGCCGATGGAGAGCAGGATCGTCTGTCCTGCGGCCTTCGCGGCGCACATCTCCGCCGGGGTGGCCACCTTCACCCCGCTGTCCATGCCGTCCTCCCACAGCGCGGTGCCGTCGGAGAGGATGACCGGGAACGCGGCGTTGAGCACGTTGTAGCCGTGCGCGGCGATCCGGGAGTCGGTGATCGGGGTCCAGCCGAACGGCGGGTGGACCCCGTTGGCGGCCCCGTCCCAGTTCTCCCAGTAGCCCTGGAGAACCTTGCCGGACGGACGGGACTTCACGGCGCAGGTCTCGGCCGCGGAGGCGGAGGCGGCGGGGGCGGTGGCGACGGAGAGCGGCGCGAGGACGGCCGCGGTGAGGGCGGCGGCGAGCAGGCGCGGCCAGTGGCGGATCATGCGAGGCCTCCCGTGTGGGGGTGCGGTGAGGTGTCGTAGGCATGACGGTGCTCTGGTCCAGACCTTTCGTCAAGAGGTCTGGACCAGATCGCCGAGGCTGGGGGAACCGGACGCTCAGTGCGAGCGCAGTACGTGGTCCGCTTCGGACGAAGAAGACCGGGCGGTGACCGGGCTCACCAACGGCGGGGTCATGGTCGACCAGAGCCTCCGTGCTCGTTACCCACGTTCGGGGCAAGTGCCCGACAGACAGGTGGTCTTGACGCTGCCCACTCGGCAGGGTGACGCTCGTGCAACAAGGCGCAACCAAGTAGGCAGGGGGCAAGGTCATGGCTCTACTGTTCTTCGGCAAGGACCCGAACACCAACGGCGACAACTGTCCGACCGTGTGGGTGGACGAGATGTCGGCCGAACTGGTGATGCAGGGATGGAAGGCTGACGAAGACACGGAAGCGGAATGCCTGACGGTCGGACACATTCCCGACTCCGAGGCAGTGATCCGCATTCCGGCGCGCATGGTGCCGTTGATCAGGAAGGCGTGCGATGAAGCCGAGCAGCGTTCCGCCGTTCAGTGAGCTGATCGGGAACTGTCACCGCTCCGCTGTGCATCTCGAACTTCGGGACACCTACGAGGGATACGACGACGGCGGTCGCTTTGCCGAATGGAAGCGAGAGGGCGGGATCACACCGGCCTTCGTCGAGGACTTCCGGGCATGGACCGACCTCGTACGAGAGACGGTTGCCCGTGGCGTGGAGATGCGTCGGGTCAGGGTGGTATCCGTACCGGTCACCGAGTACATCCGGTTCGAGTACGAGGCGGCGCACCTCAACCAAGAGGCAGGCGAACAGGTGCGATGGCTGCCACGCTCGGATGCCGCGACGCTGCTTGTGCCGGGAGCTGATCTGTGGATCTTCGATGGTCGATTGATCAGGTTCGGGCACTTCACCGGAGACGGCGCACTGGTCCGCAACGAGATGTGCCAAGACCCGTCAGTGATCAAGAAGTTCAGTGAGGCGTTCGAGGCCGTCTGGCAGCGAGCGACCCCGCACGAGAGGTTCACGGTCTGACCGCGCTGGCTCATGCCCCAGTACCAGTCATCGAGTGTCGAGAGCGCCCGCAAGGCTGTTGCGGCACGGCTCCGCGAAGTGCGCCTGGACGCCGGCTTGAAAGGGCATGAGCTAGCCGCTCGCTGCGGCTGGCACAAGTCCAAGACCTCTCGCATCGAGAGCGCCCGTACACCTCCGTCCGACGCCGATATCCGCGCATGGTGTGCCGCCTGCGGAGCGGATGATCAGGCGGTCGACATAGTGGCAGCCTCCCGCACGGCCGACTCCATGTACCTGGAATGGAGGCGGCTGCAGCGCACCGGCCTGCGTCGTTTGCAAGAGGCACGCATCCCGCTGTACGAGCGCACCAGACTGCACCGGGGCTACGCCTCGCACGTCGTGCCTGGACTCTTCCAGACGCCCGCCTACGCCGCCGCGCTGCTGTCGTCTGTCAGCCGGTTCCACGGCACCCCCGACGACACAGTGGAAGCCGTAGATGCCCGCATGGCGCGCGCCCGAGTGCTGCACGAGGGGACGCACCGCTTCGCATTGCTCATCGAGGAAGCAGTCTTGCGGTACCAGGTGGGCGACGCTGAAGCCATGGCAGGGCAATTGGGGCACCTGCTGTCGGTCATGTCACTTCCCGCTGTCTCCATGGGGGTCATCCCGTTCGCTGCACAGGAGCGGGGCATGTGGACCCTTGAGACGTTCGACATCTTTGATGATCGGCGTGTGCATGTGGAATTGCTGACGGCTCAGGTCACGCTTACCGCGCCGGGTGAAGTCGGGATGTACGTCAAGGCATGGACGGACTTGCATGAGTTGGCCGTCTACGGCGCGGACGCCCGATCGCTGGTGTCGGATGCTCTTGGGGCCCTGGGCTGAGAATTCGCGTGCAACAACGTAGAACCGGCTCGATGTCGGGGCTACGGCATCCCTAACGTGGTCGTCATCCGGACGACGCGAAGGGTCCGACTGCAACGCCTGCTCGCGTCGGCACCCGGTGGGGCACTGACGACCCGCACGGTCATGCGCTCACCAGAAGTCCACGAGAGAGGGCACACCATGCAGACCACCAGCACGACTCAGGCGCGCATCCCCTGGGGCATCAGCCGGATGCGCCCGTACCCCAGCACCTACCAGCCGGGCTACGCGACCGCCGAAGTCGACCCTGTCACGCAGACCACCGTCTTCCGTGACGTGCGGGGCGGCGTCGTGGAGATGGGCAAGCACGGCACGAGCAAGGGCACCGAGACACAGCCCCAGTCCACGAACCAGGACAGCCGCAATGACACGGACCACGACCAGGACAGCGAGCAGGACTGATGAACCATGCTGGACCGGTCGCGGTCGTCACCGAGGTGGACGACGTGACCGCCGACATGGTGATCACCGAACTGAACAAGCGCGGTGTCCCGGTCGTGCGGTTCGATCCCTCCGACATCGGTGACCGTCTCTCACTGTCAGCCCGGTTCGGCGCCAGCCGGGCGGCAACCCCCGCCGGCCATCTGCGCACCCCCTCCAGAACCACCGCCCTGGAGGGGGTGCGGTCCCTCTACTGGCGCCGCCCGACCTGGCCCTGCTTCGAGCACCTGGACGATCAGGACGCCCGCTTCGCCGCCGCCCAAGTCCGTCATGGTCTGGGCGGCACTCTCTACGCCCTGGCGAACTGCCGCTATGTGAACCACCCGTTCAGCAACTACGCGGCGGAACACAAGCCCATGCAACTGGCCGTGGCCGAACGCCTCGGCCTCACCGTCCCGCCCACCCTGATCTCCAACGATCTGGCCGACATCCGCGCATTCATCACCGAACACGGCCGGGCGATCTACAAGACACTGCGCTGGACCCCCTACCGGCGCGGCGACGGCGTAGGGCTCACCACCTGGACCGAGCCCGTCACCGCCGACGAGGTGGACGAGAGCGTGGCCGAGGTCCCGCACCTGTTCCAGGCACGCGTGGACAAGGTGGCGGACCTGCGGGTGGTCATCGTCGGGCCCAAGGCGTTCGCGATCCGTATCGACTCCGACCTGCTGGACTGGCGCGCGGATTACAGCGCCCTGACCTACGCGCCCGTGGCCCTGCCCGCCAACGTGGAGAAGGCCTTGACCGCCCACTTGGAACACTTCGGCCTCGCCTCCGGCAGCTTCGACCTGTGCATCACCCGTGACGGTGACCTGCACTGGCTGGAGCTGAACCCGAACGGCCAGTGGGGTTGGCTCGAAGACGAAACCGGGCTGCCGATCGCCGCCGCTTTCGCCGATCTCCTGGAGCAAGGAGCGTCCACACCGTGATCCGACCCGACTCCACAAGCCTCCGCCGCGCTCTGGCCGATCAGCTCGAACAGGGCGGCGTACTGAGAACCCCGGTATGGCGAAAGGCCGTCG
This sequence comes from Streptomyces macrolidinus, assembly GCF_023887685.1. Lineage (GTDB taxonomy): Bacteria > Actinomycetota > Actinomycetes > Streptomycetales > Streptomycetaceae > Streptomyces > Streptomyces macrolidinus. The sequence goes on from NZ_JAMWMR010000001.1 coordinate 420,295, forward strand.
AAGCCGTACCCCGGGAGCTGTTCCTCCCGTCGTTCTTCAGGAGTGCGCCCGGTCCCGGCGGCATCACGCAGTACATCCCCGTCACCCAGGACACCGACGAGGACGAGCGGCTGACCCTCACCTACCAGGACGAAACCTGGGTGACTCAGCTCGACGGCCACCTCACCGCCGACACCGCCGACGGGCCGGTGACCGGCTTCCCCACCTCCTCCTCCACGATGCCATCCACCGTCATGGGGATGCTCGAATCCCTGGACGTGGAGGACGGCATGAACGTCCTGGAGATCGGCACCGGTACCGGCTACTCCACGGGCCTGATGTGCCACCGTCTGGGAGAGGACAACGTGACCAGTGTGGAAGTCGACCCCGCCGTGTCGGAGCGGGCGGATGCCGCGCTGGAGGACGCGGGGTACTCGACCTGGACCGTCACAGGGGACGGCCTCCTCGGACACCCGCGCCGCGCACCGTATGACCGGACCATCGCCACCTGCGCTCTACGGCGCATCCCGTACGCGTGGGTCCGGCAGACCCAGCCGGGCGGGATCATCCTCGCCACAGTGGGCCCCAGCGCCTGGACCTACGGCACGGGCCTGGCCAAGCTCACCGTCAAGGACGACGGAACCGCAGTGGGCCGGATCATCGGCCGAACCTCGTTCATGCCCGCCCGAGCGGAGGCGGCCGTCCAGCTCTCCGGAGACCTGTCCGCCCGTGCCGCCTACGCGGACACCGAGCGTGCGACCAGCCTTCCCCCCGATGCGCTGAACCACTGGATGCCCGCGTTCCTGGCCCAGCTCGCCGCACCGGGCGCCCAGCTCGTACGAGCGGTCAGCGGCAGCCGAGAGACGGTCTACCTGTTCGACACCGGTCGGGAAGCCTTCGCGGCGCTCACCGCTGACGGAGACGAGTGGACCGTTCGGCAAGGGGGACCGGTCGCCATCTGGGACGCCATCGAAAGCGCGCTCACGGCGTGGCAGAGCGCTGGGGAACCTGACATCACCTCCGTTCGTATGGAGGTCACTTCCAGAACGCACACGTACTGGATCGGGGACCAGCCAGCCCTCCGCTGGGAGCACCCACACCCGCCGCTGAACGCCTGACAGCTTCCGGACGGCCGAGCCCCTTGCCCCCGCGGGCCTTGGACTCCAGTGCTGCTCCACGGAAGTTCGCGGAGCAGCACTGGAGATGGCCGGACTTCGTCGTTGCCGGGGTACCGGTAGGGCGGTCAGTCGGAGCCGAGCTGTCCGCGCTTGAGGCTCGTCACGAATGATGAGAACGCGGCGGTGGGGAAGTTCAGCACCGGTCCGTTCGGGTTCTTGGAGTCACGGACGGGGACCGTGTCGCACGAGGCGACGAGGTTGGTGGCGACCTCGATGCATGAACCGCCGTTGCCGCTGTAGGAGGACTTGAACCAGATAAGGGGGAGGGAGTCGGTCGCCACGGGGTGCCCTTTCGAAGCTAATCGATCACGGCCACAGGTACAGCGTGAGGGGCGGTCAGTGGGAGTCGAGCTGCCCGCGCTTGATGCTCGTCACGAACGAGGAGAACGTGGCGGAGTGGAAGCTCAGTACGGGACCGCTCTGGACCTTGGAGTCGCGGACGGGGACCACGCCGCGCGAGTCGGCAAGGTTCGTGGCGACCTCGATGCACTGGCCGCCGTTGCCGCTGTAGGAAGACTTGAACCAACGGGGGAACTCGGTCGTCACTTGAAACCCTTTCGGAGCCGTTCGATCAAGGCCACAGACGCCGCTTGGGAGTGCGCTTCGGCCTGTAGCTGATGGTAGGCCGCCAGTATCGGAAGGACGGACGCACTTTCCCGTTCGAGGTGGCCCCGATGGGCGGACTCGGCGTAGGACACAAGTGAGCGGTCCGGCATCGTGAGTACGGTAATGGGCAGACTGAACGGTCTGCGAGCTCCCATGGAGAACGGTGCGACCTGTAGCACGGTGTTCGGGCGCTCGGCGAACTCAAGCAAGCGCGCGAACTGAGCGTCCATGGCCGATGGGGCTCCCATCGGTCGACGGATGCACCCTTCATCAAGTACCGCGGTGATCAGAGGGGATGGTGACCGCGCGAGGCTGTTCTGTCGCCTCACTACGAGTTCAACTCGTTCGTCCGCTTGCTCAGGGGTGATCGCTTCCCGCCGTACCGCGTCCGCTTCCAACGTCGCGGCGTACTCGGGCGTCTGTAGGAGACCAGGGATGACGCCCACTTCGTACAGTCGGATCTCTGTTGCCTGCGCCTCAAGTGCAACGTACTCCGGGAACCCTTCGATGAGCGCTGTGTGGCGCACGGCCTGACTCAGACGCTCGAACCTGTCTCCCGTGCCCAGCGCTCTGTCAACGCTTGCCGCAAATCGGCGAGTTGGAGATCGGCGACCAGTTTCTACGGCGGAGATGTGTGCTCCGGAACAGCCAGCGCGTGCAGCTAGCTCGTCCTGTGTCCACCCCCGTTCGTCCCGCAGCGTGCGCAGTAGCTGCCCAAACCGTGCACTCGGTGACGATTCGGGGTCCAGTTCTCTCCGGTTCAATGGGCACCGTCCAATTTGCCAAGCAACTTCCGTAAGTTGAAGACACGTCGACTCTAGGTCACGCTGAGCCTCCTGGTAGTGGAACCACTACAGAGAGGAGCGACCGTGCCCGGCAACAGCGACGCCGTCGAACGGCAACCCCCACCCGTTCCCGCCTCCGGCGCGCTCGTGGTGGACGCTGACGGTCGAGTCGGAGAGTTCCGCGGTGAAGTCAGCGGACTCTGGTGCCTCCGTCCCGTCACGGGCGGTACCACCTGGACCGTCGTCCCCGAGGACACCCGGCCGGCGACTCCCGAGCAGCGCATACACGCCGACGTCGCCCGTGCGAACGCGCGGAGTCGGGGTGAGGTGCTGTGAGCACACCGACTCGCCGCGAATTCGCTTACGTTGACTGGGTGTTGCGGCCGGACCGTGACGATGACGCCGCACCGACCACGTACACGTTCCGCTGCCTCACGCTTGGCGACGACGACACCGAGTGCGCCGCGAAGTCTCCTACGGGCAAGGACCCGGGCGAACCGCAGAGGTGGGCGTTCGACCACATGCGTCAGCACCCCGAACACACCAGCTACGCCGAAGTGATCGAGCGCCCTTGGGTGATGTGGCTCGGGGGTCCGACTCGCTCCGCTGAACGTGGAGAGCGGCGCATGAGGTGCTGCGACGAAGTGGGACGGCCCCCGCTCGACGAAGTGCTGCGACAGCTCCGGAACGCTGGGGAAGACCCCGCGGAACTGCCCCTGTGCGAGCTGCGAACAGCCGTATGCGAGCTGGAAGCGGAGCATGGCGGCACCCACGCCGGCTACCTGTGCGAGATCGACCCCAGGACTCAGCTCTGGGTCCGGTGGCAGGGAGACAGCCACGAGTTCGTCCGCCTCGCGCCGTGCGAGGCCCCCGCAGACTCCTCCGACGACGTATGCCACCTGTTCACCGGTCACGCGCCGGGGCACTCGTGGGAGATGGCCGAGACGTCGTGCGACTGACCCGGCCGTCGGAGGGACCGCAAGGAACGACAACCGAGAAGGGAAGACCATGACCTACGACACCTTGGCCGACAGCGACGGCAACGGAGGCGACGGCCTGCCGGGCGAGCCGTGGCCCGCGCCGCCGCCTCCCACCCCGGACGGTGGCCCCGGGGTTCCCAACCCTCCGAAGCAGTAGAGGTAGTCACCCCGTGACTGCAAAGGCGAACCAGGACCGCCCCAGCCGTACTGAGCTGGGGCGTGTCCTCATGTCGGGCGGCGCCCTCCCCGTGGACTGGGCCCCCTCCTACGCGGCCGTTCCCAGGTCGGCGTTCCTTCCGGATCTGATGTGGCCGTTCGACATGGACACGGGCACGAGCATCGCGGTGTCCAGAACGGACGACCCCGGGGCATGGTTCGGATACGCGGACTCGGACGTACCCGTCGTCACCCAGTGGGACGACGGAGCGCATACGGGGACGGACCCGGGGCGGGTCTCGACCTCGTCGGCCTCGATGCCCAGCGTGGTGTTCCGCATGCTCCGGGACCTGGACGCACACCCCGGGAACCGGGTACTGGAGATCGGCACGGGCACAGGCTGGAACGCCGCTCTGCTGGCTCACCGCGTGGGAGTGGAGAACGTCGTCACGGTAGAGGTGGACGGAGCGGTCGCCGAAAGGGCGCGGGCATCCCTGTCGCGGTTCGGTGCGGCCGTACGGGTCGTGCACGGCGACGGATACGAAGGGTGTCCCGAAGGCGCGCCGTACGACCGGATCATCGTTACGGCCGGCGTACGGCACATCCCGTTCGCCTGGGTGGAACAGGCCCGGCCGGGCGGGCTCATCGTGGTCCCGTGGGGCACCCACTACAGCAACGGCGACACCGTGGCCCGGCTCGTCGTCGCGCAGGATGGGCGGAGCGCGTCAGGAGCCTTCACGGGTCCGGTGGAGTTCATGAAGCTCCGGGCACAGCGGCTCCCCCTCGTCGTCCACAGTGACTACGTCACGGGCGGCCCCACCGGCCGGGACGAGTCGACGACGGACATCACGGAGGACGAGTTCGTCGGGGACCGGTTCGGCCCCCAGCGCTTCGCCCTCGGTCTCCGGATCTCGAACTGTCACTGCGTCGTCGCCGACAAGCGGGACGGAGCACGGCCCGTGTGGTTCTACGGGCTCACCGATCGCTCATGGGCGTGCGTCATGTTCCGCGACGGCGACACGGCACGTGTCTGGCAAGGTGGCCCGCGCCGACTGTGGGAGGAGGCGGAAGCGGCACACCGGTGGTGGGAGAACGCGGGCAGACCTGGACACGAGCGGTTCGGGCTCACGGTGACAGCATCAGCGCAGCACGCCTGGCTGGACGAACCCGGCCAGTCGGTGAACTAGTGCCCCGGCAGGCAACGCTCGCCCCGTCGCGGCGTCCGGCACGTGCTCTCGCCGCACCGGACGAAAGCCCACGTACGTCCAGTACGAGGGCTTCCGTCCGGCACTCCCCCAAGCTCTGTGAGCAGGGGGTACCCCCAGAGCACGCACCGGACGCCGCTCCTGACGGGGCGAGCGTTGCCTGCCGGGGCACTAGGCACCTCCGATGTGGCTCTGCGCCGCCGGCACCACTTTGCCGATCGTGGTGGCGAGCGTGGCTCCGAGGACGCTGACGCCGACCAGGGTCAGCCAGATCGCGGCTGCCCCCGTGGACAGCAACCCGGAGAGGGCGGCCGGAGCGACCGCTCCGGCGACGCTCACGGCGAGCTGGTTGAGGGCCAAGTACCGGCCGCGGAGAGCGTCCGGGGCGCTCTCCGCGGCGACAGTCGACGTGATGGGGCCGCCGATGATCTCACCGAAGGTGTAGCTGATCGCACCGAGCAGCACGACGCCGACCGCGAGGGCGAGCGCAGCCACACGATCGGCGGCGAGGAACAGGAGGTAGCCGGTCGCGAAGCAGGCGTGTCCGGCGACGAGGACGCGGCTGCGGATACGCCCGCTGAGCCGCCCGACGACGACGCCTTGGACGAAGCCGACCATCACGGTGTTGAGCGTGAAGACGGCGCCGGCGGTCCAGCCGGGCAGGCCCAGCACGTCCACGGCGTAGACCGGTATCGCGATATTGAGGGCGAACAAGGAGATCGCGAAGCACAGTTGATGCGCGACCACTGGCAGGTACCGCAGGTCCCGGAGCACGCGCCCCCAGCCTCCGGCAGCGTCCTGGCCCGCCTCCGGACGGGTGTTCGGCACGGCCCGCATCAGAACGAAGGCGGTGAGGTAGGACAAGGCATTGACGACCACGATCGCGACGTAGACGCTGTGCGTACCGAAGCTGACGGCGACCGCGGTGAAGAGGCCGCCGAGTGCGTAGCCGAGGTTGCGTACCGACCCCAGAAGACCGAACCAGCGCTCGCGTTGGCCGGGCCCGGCCAACGCCGTGACGGTCACGCCGTAGCAGCCGAAGAACACCGCCCGCCCGGCACTGTTCAACCAGGCGCAGACGGCGATCTGCCATGTCTGGCCCACGACGAGATACCCGGCGAAGCCGAGCGCCTGGGCCAGGTTCGCCGCCTGCAGTACCGGCTTGGCGCCGTACCTGTCGACCAGTCCTCCGACCAGCGGCCCCACCGGGAGCGCCAGCAGCCCGGCCGTCGTCAGCGCCGCGCCCACCTGCACCAGCGTCAGCGACGTCGTGGCCAGGAAGTACAGCATCGAGACGGGGACGAAGACGCCGGTGCCGATCGAGTCGATGACGATCGCGGCGACGAAACGGCGGTGCCGGGCTATCGAGGGACGGACCGCGCCATCGGAAATAGTCACGACCCGGACGGTATAGATTTGATACCGGTATCCACAACGCTACCGGGAGTCGTGCATGGGCAACGCCTACAACGTCATGGCCGCGACCTGCCCCAGTCGCACCGTTCTGCACCGGATCGGGGCGCGCTGGACGGTGTTCGTCGTCAACGCACTGGACAACAGGCCGATGCGATTCACCGAACTCAAGGCGCACATCCGGGGGATCACCTCGAAGGCGCTCACCGAGACGCTTCGCGCGATGGAGTACGACGGCCTGATTTCTCGCACGGAGATCCCCGCACATCCCCCGCATGTCGAGTACGCCCTCACCGACCTCGGACGGTCACTGCTGACACCCCTACGCGCCGTCCGGGAATGGGCCGAGAGCCACGTCCCCGACATCGAAAGCGCCCGCGCACAAGCCGATGCGCAACGGTGACTCCGTTCGCTTGTCAGGCCGGACGACCCCTCGGTCCCTGACCGTGGCTGTTCAGTCACTTACCGCCGTTCGGCCTGAGGGCAGTCACGTCTTCACTTGTGGGCGCGCAAGAAGGCGGGGATCTCCTCGCGGGTCGGGTAGTTCGGCAGGGGCGCCGGCTTGTCCTGAAGGAACGCGGTGATGACGGCGGCGGCTCGGTCGTTGTTGTCGTCCAGGCCGTTCCACATGTGGTGTCCGACTCCGGGCATGTGCTGCGTGCGCTGGATGGCGGGGTCGTCGGCAAGGACGGTGGTCGCCCATTGGCGGACCTGGGAGGAGCACTCGGCGATCATCAGCATCGCGGGGGTCCGGGACTTCCTCAACAACGGTGCGATGGAAGGCGAGTCGGTGACCGTCCGCTGAATGCGGAGGCTGGCGGCGGGGCTGAAGGAGAAGTTCTGTGCGGTGTCCTCGACGGGGATGCGGTGCGCGTCGCGCGCACAGTAGGCGGACGCGGTGTCGCTGCCGAGGTCGGCGGCGGTGAAGGCGTTGTCGCCCTCGGCCTGTCCGAGCAGTCCGGTGTCGGGGGTGAGGAGCCCGAGTCGCATGAGGCCGAATGCCACGGCGTACCGGGGAACGTGCGTGGATCGCGGTCCGGTCATGGCCGGTGCGAGACCGCGTGCGGACTTTCGGCCCTTGTGCCCGGTGGTGTGGACGGTGGGGCCGTCCATGGGGCCGGGGTCGGCGATGATCGCCCGATGCAGGCGTGCGGCGATGCTCGGATCGGCCAGGGCTCGGGTGAGCACGACCCCGCCTGAGGAGAAGCCGAGGATGTCGACCTTGCCCTTGTCCAGGCGGTCGACGAAGGCGGCGAGGCCGCGGACACAGCCACCTGTACACCGTGCTGTTCGGTGGTGTGCAGTCCTTCGCCCCAGGGGAGGTCGGCGCCAGGGACCCGATCCGTCCGCTCCTCGCGGCGATCGATCGCGCCTTGACGGCGTCCGTCCTCGCAGGCGAAGCGACGTCGATCGCCCTGTCGATCTGGGGGACCCTGCACGGGCTCGTGACGCTCGAACTGGCCGGGGCCCTCGACGCCGCCACGGCCGAGGCCGCCTTCCGGTCGACGATTCACGCCACGTTGCGAGGATGGACGACCCCGGAGGTGTTCCGCAGCCTTCGCGAAGCCGAACTCGCTCCCTGACAGGACCAGTTCGACTGCACGACGCCGCGGGGGCGTACGGGTGGCCGGACAGCACAACGCCCCGTTCGGCCAACTGCCGGGCGGGGCTCTGTAGTTGGTGCTGGCCTGCGACTACGCCGTCATGCGTCCTTTCCCGCGCGCCTGTTCTCGCCCACGTCCCGGAAGCGGATCAACTGATCGTCCGCGGCAGCCGCAGGCTCAGGGCGATCGTCAGGGCCACGCCGGCGAGTTGGGTCAGCAGCGTGATCACCAGTGCGTCCCTCATGCCGATCGCGGGCACCAGGGCCAGGAAGAGCGAGCCGAGCGTCGCCACGCCCAGTGCCATCGCCGACTGCTGGGTGGTGGCCATCACGCCGCTGCCGACCCCCGCCCGCGCCGACGGCACCTCGGACAGCACGATCCGTAGCAGGACAGGGAGTTGGAGCGACTGGCCCACCCCGGCCACCGCTGCCCCCGGCAGCAGTTCCACCACGCCGAGATGGGGCCACGAGCGCCAGGCCGCGAGCGCGATCAGCGCCAGACCGGTCGCCTGGAGCAGCCCGCCCGCGGTCACCACCCGGGTGCCGAAGCGGGCGATCAGCCGGGGCCCGTACAGGGAGACCACGAAGAACGTCGTCGCCAACGGCGCGAGCGCGAGACCCGCGGGCACCGGACCCAGCCCGGCACCCTGCTGCAACGCCACCGCGATCACGAACATGAACCCGCTGAAGCCGATACAGAACGGCACGATCATCACCAGCCCGCGCCGCAGCGACACCAGCGCGAACAGGCTCGGCGGCACCAGCGGCGTCCGGCCCAGCCGGTCCTCGCGGCGCTCCACGGCGTAGAACGCCCAGGCCGCGAACGGGAACGCGGCCAGCGTCGGCCAGGTCCACAGGGGCCAGCCCGCCGCGCGGCCCTCGGTGAGCGGCACCAGCAGGGTCAGCAGCGACAGCGCGAGCAGCACGGTACCGGCGCGGTCCACCGGCTCCGGGCGCGGCGAGCGGGTCTCCGGAACGGCGCGCGCGGCGAGGGCCAGGCCGACGAGCACCACGGGGAGGTTGACGAGGAACACCGAACGCCAGCCGGTGCCCGCGATGTCCGCGGCCACCAGCAGCCCGCCGAGGATCTGCCCGGCCACCATGGACAGTCCGGCCGTCGCGCCGTACAGGCTCATCGCCTTGGCGCGGCGCTGCCCGGCGGTCGCCGCCTGGATGGTCGCGAGCACCTGCGGCAGCATCGCCGCGGAGGCCGCGCCCTGTGCGACGCGTGCGACGACCAGCGTCCAGGCGTCCGGTGCGAGGCCGCAGGCCAGCGAGGTCAGCCCGAAGGCCGCCATGCCACCGAGGAAGAACCGTCGGCGGCCGAAGAGGTCGCCCAGCCGGCCGCCGAGGACGAGCAGCACGGCGTACGCGACCCCGTACCCGGCGACGACGAGTTCGAGGAGGGCCTCGCTCGCGTGGAGGTCCTTGCCGATCGTCGGCAGGGCGACGTTGACGATGAAGAAGTCGACGAGGGGGAGTGCCGCGCCCAGCAGCACGGTGAACAGTCCGAGCCCGCTCAGCCGGGTGGTCGTCACCGGGGAGCGGACCGCAGGGGAGGTGAGAGTGTCGGTCACACCACGAGCCTGGACCGATCCCCAGCGTGGTACCAGAGTGTCCTTGTCCTGGTACCAGCAGTACCTGGCAACAGGGTCCGCGTGGCGGCAGTCTGGAGGAATGACGACCATGGTGCGGGAGACGGCGGCGGTGGAGACTGCGGCGACGGCGGCGGTGGAGACGGCGGCGGTGGATGTCCCGGAGGACCGGACGGGGGAGGGGCCGACGCAGCGCGCAGGCGAGATCCGACGGCATGAACTGGCCGCGTTCCTGCGGCATCGTCGCGAGCACCTCTCCCCCGAGCAGGTCGGGCTGCCCCGTGGCCGGCGCCGCCGCACCCCGGGGCTGCGCCGGGAGGAGATCGCGCAGCTCTCCGCGGTCGGCGTCACCTGGTACACCTGGCTGGAGCAGGCCCGTGACATCAAGGTCTCCGCGCAGGTCCTCGACGCACTCGCCCGCGCCCTGCTGCTCGACGCCAGCGAGCGGGCGCACCTCTTCCAACTGGCCGGAGCCACGGACCCCGCCCCCGGCGCCTCCTGCCCGTCGGTCACCGCCGCTCAGCGCGCGCTGCTGGAGCAACTCGAGCCGATCCCGGCCTGTATCCAGAACAGCCGGTACGACATCCTCGCCTACAACCGCACCTACGGGCTGCTGCTGTGCGACCTGGAGACGGTCCCGCCCGCGGACCGCAACTGCCTGGTGCTGTGCTTCACGAACGCGGACTGGCGGGCCTCGCTCCACGACCCCGAGGAGGTCATGCGAGTGATGGCGGCCAAGTTCCGTGGCTCGATGGCCGGTCATCTCGGCGAGCCCGCCTGGAAGTTGCTGCTCAAGCGGCTGATGGCGGAGTCCGCCGAGTTCCGCGCGGTCTGGGAGCGACACGAGGTGGTGGGCAGCCGCGGCAGGCGGAAGCAGTTCCGCAACGCCCACGTGGGGCTGGTGGCCGTGGACCACACGGACCTGTGGCTGGGCCCGCACCAGGGGCCGCGCATGGTCACGTACCCGCCCGCCGACGACGAGTCGCGCGGGAAGCTCGAGAAGCTCCAGGCCATCGCGCTGGAGCGGGGCGTACCGCCAGGCCGGTGAGGCCTACGCGGAGATGCCCGCCGCCTCCCGTACCTCCGTCGACTCCAGGCGCGCGGCGGTCCGTTCGGCCGTACGCCTGCCCCAACGGCCCGTGGTGAGTGCGCCCAGGGCCAGGACCGCGAGGCCGCAGGCCACGAGGATCCACCAGCCGGGGCGCGCGGCGGCGACGAAGGCGTCGCGGTACGGCGAGGAGCCGATGCCCGAGGCCAGCACCGCGCCGACCACCGCGACCCCGAGGGTCTGGCCGAGCTGGCGGCTCGTGGAGGCGACGGCGGCGGCGACCCCGGCCTGGGCGCGGGGCATCCCGGAGACGGCCGTGTTGGTGATCGGGGCGTTGACGAAGCCGAAGCCGATGCCGAACAGCACGTACCCGACGCACAGCGTCACGTTCGACGTCTCCGCCTCGAACGCGGCGAACAGCACGGCGCTCGTGGTCATCGCGCAGCCCGCGATCAGCAGGGGCAGGCGCGGGCCGCGGGTGCCGACCAGCCGGCCGGACAGCGGCGCGCACAGGAAGGTCGGCACGGCCATCGGGAGCATCCACAGGCCCGCGTGCAGGGCGTCCAGGCCGCGCACGTTCTGCAGGTAGAGCGTGGACACGAACAGGAAGCCGCCGAGCGCCGCGAACGCGGTGACCGCGATCACCGTGGCCCCGCTGAACGGTGCCGAGTGGAAGAAGCGCAGATCGATGAGGGGTTCGGCGCGGCGCGGCTCGTAGTACAGCAGGCCCAGGAGGGCCGCGAGCGCGACCGTGGCGAACGGCACGAGCGTGGCCGGGCCCGCGTGCGGGGCCTCGATGATCGTGTACGTGAGGCTGCCGAACAGGGCGATCACCAGTACCTGGCCGACCGGGTCGGGGCGGCGGGGCTTCGGCGCCCGGGACTCCGGGATGAAGCGCAGGGTGAGCAGGATGGCCGCGAGGCCGACCGGGAGGTTGACCCAGAAGATGGAGCGCCAGCCGACGGACTCCACCAGCAACCCGCCGACCAGCGGGCCCGCGGCCATGGATATGCCGACCACGGCTCCCCACACACCGATCGCGCGGGCTCGTTCGCGCGCGTCGGTGAAGGTGTTCGTGATGATCGACATGGCGACGGGGTTGAGCATCGAACCGCCCACCGCCTGCACCATGCGGAAGGCGACGAGCGACTCCAGGTCGGGGGCCAGCGAGCAGAGCAGGGAGCCCAGGCTGAAGACGACGAGACCCGCCATGAAGACGCGTTTGCGGCCGATCCGGTCGGCGGTGGAACCCGCGAGCATCAACAGCGAGGCCAGGACGAGCGTGTACGCGTCGATCGTCCACTGAAGCCCGGCCACGCTCGCGTGCAGTTCTCTCTGCATCGAGGGCAACGCCACGTTCAGGATCGTGTTGTCGAGGCTCACGATCAGCAGGCTCATACAGCAGATCGCGAGGACCAGCAGGCTTCGTCGTCGGCTCGGCTCCGGCATGCGCCTCATCGTACGCCCACTTCAATAGTGCGTCTAACTAATGACCACTACACGATCAGGTGCTCGTCAGCGCCGAGTACCCCTCGCCGTACGGGACAATGGGTTCATGTCCACGCCCATGCCCACGCCCACGATGAACTCGACCTTGCGGATCGGCCCGCACGCCGTTCAGCCGCCCGTCGTCCTCGCGCCCATGGCCGGGATCACGAACGCGCCGTTCCGCACCCTGTGCCGGGAGTTCAGCGGCGGCAAGGGCCTCTTCGTGAGCGAGATGATCACGACCCGGGCGCTGGTCGAGCGCAACGACAAGACCATGCAGCTCATCACGTTCGACGCGAGCGAGAAGCCGCGCTCCATCCAGCTCTACGGCGTGGACCCGGCGACCGTCGGCAAGGCCGTCCGCATGATCGTCGAAGAGGACCTGGCCGACCACATCGACCTGAACTTCGGCTGCCCGGTGCCGAAGGTGACCCGCAAGGGCGGCGGGTCCGCGCTGCCGTACAAGCGGAACCTGCTGCGGGCGATCCTGCGCGAGGCCGTGAGCGGCGCGGGCGACCTCCCGGTCACGATGAAGATGCGCAAGGGCATCGACGACGACCACCTCACCTTCCTCGACGCCGGACGGATCGCCGTCGAGGAGGGCGTCACCGCCATCGCGCTGCACGGCCGCACCACCGCCCAGCACTACGGCGGCACGGCGGACTGGGAGGCGATCGCGCGGCTGAAGGAGCATGTGCCCGAGATCGCGGTGCTCGGCAACGGCGACATCTGGTCGGCCGAGGACGCGCTGCGGATGGTGCGCGAGACGGGCTGCGACGGCGTGGTGGTCGGGCGCGGCTGCCTGGGGCGGCCCTGGCTGTTCGGGGACCTGGTGGCGGCGTTCGAGGGGCGCGACGACTTCGCCCGCCCGGCGCTGCGCGAGGTCGCGGACGTCATGGTCCGGCACGCCACCCTGCTCGGCGAGTGGATCGGCGACGAGGCACGCGGGGTCATCGACTTCCGCAAGCACGTGGCCTGGTACCTCAAGGGCTTCGCGGTCGGCTCGGAGATGCGCAAGCGGCTCGCGATCACGTCGTCCCTTGCGGAACTGCGGGCCGGGCTGGACGAACTGGACCTCGACCAGCCGTGGCCTGCGGGCGCCGACGGGCCCCGGGGTCGTACGTCCGGCAACAACCGGGTGGTGCTCCCGGACGGCTGGCTGAAGGACCCGTACGACTGCGCGGGCGTCGGCGAGGACGCGGAGCTGGACACCTCCGGGGGCTGATCCCGGCCCGCGGGCGGGGCGTGAACCCGTGAACCAGGTTCGTGGGGGGCGTGGACCCGTGAACCCGGTCCGCGGGCGGGGCCCCGCGACCGTCCGCGACACGCCCGGATGCGTGTCCGCATGGTGACATAAAGCCTCCTCAGTTCGCGTGATTCTCGCCACCCCTGATCGGGGATGCGCTCAGATGAGCGATTGAAGGTCGGCTGCACTTCTCCAAGGGGTGGCACTCAGTGCCACCCCTTGATCGTTCATCGATCAAAATCAAACGTGCGGGATGGGTGCTCATGTGAGCGTCGAGGGGCGTCTGTGAGGGATGATGTGTTCAAGAAGTGAAAACACGCGGCGCCAGGTGCTTGCCAAGCTTTGACTTTCGATCCCCTGGCGGACGGGTGGTTGCATGCGCATGACGCGCAAGAGGATGTACGCAGATGCCTTCGATCTGGGTATGTTCCTCGCCGTCAGGGCAGCCACCGCGTCTTCGAGGAGTCGGGACCCGTGTCGGAAATCAGAGATCACCGCGTAACTGAAAAGGGTGTCGAGGGCGTGAAGTTCGTTTATGACTTCACCGAGGGCAACAAGGACCTCAAGGACCTTCTCGGCGGCAAGGGTGCGAACCTCGCCGAGATGACCAATCTGGGTCTGCCCGTACCTCCCGGCTTCACCATCACCACCGAGGCCTGCAAGGTCTACCTCGGCAGTGGCGAGGAGCCGGTGGCACTGCGTGACGAGGTGAGCGACCACCTCACCGCGCTGGAGCAGCGCATGGGCAAGAAGCTCGGCCAGGCCGACGACCCCCTGCTGGTGTCGGTGCGTTCCGGTGCGAAGTTCTCGATGCCCGGCATGATGGACACGGTCCTCAACATCGGTCTCTCCGACAAGTCCGTGCAGGGACTGGCCAAGCAGGCCGGCGACGAGCGTTTCGCCTGGGACTCCTACCGCCGCCTCATCCAGATGTTCGGCAAGACGGTCCTCGGCGTCGACGGCGACCTCTTCGAGGACGCGCTGGACGCGGCCAAGAAGGCCAAGAAGGTCGCGGTCGACACGGAGTTGGAGGCCGCGGACCTCAAGAAGCTGGTCACCAAGTTCAAGAAGATCGTCAAGACCGAGGCCGGGCGCGACTTCCCGCAGGACCCGCGCGAGCAGATGGACCTCGCCATCAAGGCCGTCTTCGACTCGTGGAACGGCGACCGCGCGAAGCTCTACCGCCGCCAGGAGCGCATCCCGCACGACCTCGGCACGGCCGTGAACATCTGCTCCATGGTCTTCGGCAACCTCGGCCCCGACTCGGGCACGGGCGTCGCCTTCACCCGCGACCCGGCCTCCGGCCACCAGGGCGTCTACGGCGACTACTTGCAGAACGCCCAGGGCGAGGACGTCGTCGCGGGCATCCGCAACACCGTCCCGCTCGCGGAGCTGGAGCGTATCGACAAGACGTCGTACGACCGGCTGATGCAGATCATGGAGACGCTGGAGAACCACTACAAGGATCTCTGCGACATCGAATTCACCATCGAGCGCGGCCAGTTGTGGATGCTCCAGACCCGCGTCGGCAAGCGCACGGCGGGCGCCGCCTTCCGGATCGCGACCCAGCTCGTCGACCAGGGGCTCATCGACGAGGCCGAGGCGCTCCAGCGCGTCACCGGCGCCCAGCTCGCCCAGCTCATGTTCCCGCGCTTCGACGAGAAGGCCAAGGTCGAGCAGGTCGGCCGGGGCATCGCAGCCTCACCGGGCGCGGCCGTCGGCAAGGCGGTCTTCGACTCGTACACGGCCGTCAAGTGGTCGCGCTCGGGCGAGAAGGTCATCCTGGTGCGCCGTGAGACGAACCCGGACGACCTCGACGGCATGATCGCGGCCGAGGGCATCCTGACCTCGCGCGGCGGCAAGACCTCCCACGCGGCCGTCGTCGCGCGCGGCATGGGCAAGACCTGTGTGTGCGGCGCCGAGGAGCTGGAGGTCGACACCAAGCGGCGGCGCATGACCGTGCCCGGCGGCCAGGTGGTCGAGGAGGGCGACCTCATCTCGATCGACGGCTCCAGCGGCAAGGTGTACCTCGGCGAGGTCCCGGTGGTCCCCTCGCCCGTCGTGGAGTACTTCGAGGGTCGGATGCACGCGGGCGCCGACGACGCCGACGAACTGGTCGAGGCCGTGCACCGGATCATGGCGTTCGCCGACCGCAAGCGGCGCCTGCGGGTGCGCGCGAACGCGGACAACGCCGAGGACGCGCTGCGGGCGCGGCGCTTCGGCGCGCAGGGCATCGGCCTGTGCCGTACGGAGCACATGTTCCTCGGCGACCGGCGCGAGCTGGTCGAGCGCCTGATCCTCGCGGACACGGAGACCGAGCGCGAGGAGGCCCTCAAGGAGCTGCTCCCGCTCCAGAAGACCGACTTCGTGGAGCTGTTCGAGGCGATGGACGGGCTCCCCGTGACCGTCCGCCTGCTGGACCCGCCGCTGCACGAGTTCCTGCCCGACATCACCGAGCTGTCGGTGCGCGTGGCGCTGGCCGAGGCCCGTCAGGAGCCGCACGAGAACGAGCTGCGGCTGCTCCAGGCCGTCCACCGCCTGCACGAGCAGAACCCGATGCTGGGTCTGCGCGGCGTGCGCCTCGGTCTGGTGATCCCCGGTCTGTTCGCCATGCAGGTACGGGCGATCGCCGAGGCCGCGGCCGAGCGCAAGAACGCGAAGGGCGACCCCCGCGCGGAGATCATGATCCCGCTCGTCGGCACCGTGCAGGAGCTGGAGATCGTACGGGAGGAGGCCGACCGGGTCATCGCCGAGGTCGAGGCGGCCACCGGCACCGAGCTGAAGCTGGCGATCGGCACGATGATCGAGCTGCCGCGCGCCGCGCTGACGGCCGGCCAGATCGCCGAGGCGGCGGAGTTCTTCTCCTTCGGCACCAACGACCTGACCCAGACGGTGTGGGGCTTCAGCCGTGACGACGTGGAGGCCTCGTTCTTCACCTCCTACCTGGAGAAGGGCATCTTCGGCGTCAGCCCGTTCGAGACGATCGACAAGGACGGCGTCGGCAAGCTGGTCCGTGACGCGGCCAAGGCGGGCCGGGCCACCCGCCCCGACCTGAAGCTGGGCGTGTGCGGCGAGCACGGCGGCGACCCCGAGTCCGTCCACTTCTTCCACGAGGCCGGACTCGACTACGTCTCCTGCTCCCCGTTCCGTATCCCCGTGGCCCGGCTGGAGGCCGGCCGGGCGGCCTCGCAGGCGCAGGGCAGCGACCACCGCTGACCTGGTCGTCACACTCCCGGAGCCGTCATCGGTCACCACCCTCACCGACCCGAGGACGGCTCCGGACCGCCGGGAGAGGGCGGCACCCCTGTGCGGGGGGTGCCGCCCTCCCCGTTTCCCCGTCTCTCCGGAAGACGTCGCCAACCTCAGAAGACGCTCAGGATCGTAGACCGCGCCATTGCCCGCTCCTTAGGGTCGCGATCATGCCCGATATATCGCTGACCATGGTCGTTGTCCTCTGTCTCACCGCGCTCGCGGCCGGTTGGGTCGATGCGGTGGTCGGCGGTGGCGGGCTTCTGCTGCTCCCCGTGCTGCTGCTCGGCCTGCCCGCCGGTACGGCGGCGTCGGCCGCGCTCGGCACCAACAAGGCGGTCGCGATCGTCGGTACGACGGGCGCCGCCGTGACGTACGTACGCAAGACGCCGGTCGACGTGGCGCTGGCCGTACGGATCGGCCTCGCGGCGCTCGCCGGGTCCACGGGCGGGGCGTTCGTGGCCGCCGGGATGAGCACGGACGTCCTCAAGCCGGTCGTGATGGTCGTCCTGCTCGCCGTCGGCGCCTTCGTGATCCTGCGGCCCGCCTTCGGGACCGTGCCCTCGGCCGAGCCGGTCTCCGCGCGCCGCGTGCTCGCCGCGATCGGGCTCGCGGGCCTCGGCATCGGCTTCTACGACGGCCTCATCGGCCCCGGCACGGGCACCTTCCTCATCCTGGCGCTCACCGCGGTCCTCCACCTCGACCTGGTGAACGCCTCCGCCATCGCCAAGATCGTCAACTGCTGCACCAACGCCGGTGCCCTCGCCACCTTCGCCTGGAAGGGCACGGTCTTCTGGCAACTGGCCGCGGTGATGGCGGTGTTCAACCTGGCGGGCGGGATGTTCGGCGCGCGTACCGCGCTGAAGAAGGGCAGCGGGTTCGTCCGGATCGTGCTGCTGACGGTGGTGTTCGCGCTGGTGGCGAACATGGCGTACCAGCAGTGGCTGGCCTGAGCGGTCAACGGACGCTCGTGACACGACTGTTCGCGGGACGGCTTCCCATGAGGCGGCTTCCCGCGGGACGGCTTCCCGTGAGGCGGGCGAAGACCACCACGTTCCCCTGGTAGCCCGTCGCCTTCGTGTATCCGCCGCCGCAGGTGATCACCCGCAACTCGGGGCGCCCGGCCGCCCCGTACACCTTGTCGTCGGGGAAGGCGTTCGCCGCGTACACCTCCACCGCGTACACCGTGAACACGGCCGCCGAGCCGTCGCGCCGCCCCACCTCGATCGTGCTGCCCTTCGGCAGCGCGCCGAGGGCGTAGAAGACGGCCGGGCCGCGGGCGGTGTCGACGTGTCCGGCGACGATCGCGGTGCCGATGCCGCCGGGGACGGTCCCGGCCGCGTACCAGCCCGCGAGGTTGCGCCGCCCCGCGGGCGGGACGTCGAGGCGGCCGGTCCGGGTCAGACCGAGGCCGGTCAGCGGGGCGTCCACGCGTATCTCCGGTATGCGGATGCGTACGGGTATCGAGGGCGCGAGCGCGGGTGCGGCGGACCGTATGCGGTCGGCGCCCGTGGCGGCCTGCGCGACCGAAGGTTGCGGCGGGGCGTGGCCCTCGGCGGCGTGGTGCAGCAGCCACAGACCTCCGCAGAGGGCTATCGCCGAGGCGGAGGCTATGGCGGCGTTGGCGACTTCCCTGGCACTGCCGGCCTGATGCACCTGGGCCTCCTTCGTGGGCACGGCGTTCCGTGCCCCCTCCGGGCCGCGAGGGGCATCGGCACCCGGAGGGGGAGCGGACGGCGGTACCGGCCGACGGGCAGCGGAGGGCGCCCGTCAACTCCTGTCACGTCGCGCACGGCGGTGCAGGAGCCAGGTACCGCTCGCGGCGGCGACGGCGAGGGCCGCCACGCCTACCGCGGTCTGCACAGGGTCGGCGCCGAACGCGCCGCCGACCCCCGTCTTCACACTTCCCCGCGGCTGCGTGGCGCTGCCGGCCGGGGTCAGGGTGACCGTCAGATCACCGGTCACGGTCGCGTGCTCACCACCGGAGCAGGTCGCGACGATCTCGTACGTCCCCGGCTGCGCACTCGGCGGCACCCTGAAGTGCCCGCTCGCGTCCTTGCCGGGCGAGCCGGGCGCGAGCGTGAACATACCGGCGCCGACCGCGCTGGCGTTGCCCATCGCGGTGCCGCCCGCGCCGCAGGCCGCCGTGGTCACGGTGACACGGGTCCCCGGCACGGCGCTGGAGGGCAGGACCGCCAGGCTCCCGGCGCCCTCGCCGTACGCGGGCACGGCCATGCCGCCCGCCGCGACGGCGAGCGCGGTACCGGTCACCAGACGGGCCGTACGTCGCATCCTCGTGCTCCTCGGAGGGGGCACGGCCCGCGACACCTCCACTGTGCCGCTGTGTCGGTCGTACCCCTGCCCTTCCGAGGTAACGGGCACTCGGCCGCGGGCGCTCGCTGACGGGGTGTCAGAACTGCGGTGAACGGGTGTCGGTGACGTGCTCCAAGTGGTGCGTGTGTCCGACGTTCCGGCAGGTCAACGGCGTACGGCGGACGAGTCGCGAACGGAAGCCCGAGAGGTGCGGAAAGGGTGAACGGGGGGCGGGGGCCGCGGGGTACTCGGCTTCGCTTGACCTCAAGAATGGTCGAGGTACCAGGCTGTGCCGCATGAACACCGCAACGAACACAGCAACGAACACAGCAACGGACGCAGCAGTGGACACCTCTCTCGCTCCCCCCGTCCGCGTCGCCGTCGTGATCGGCAGCACCCGGCACGGTCGCTTCGGCCCCGTCGTCGCACAGTGGCTGCTCGCCCGTGCCCGTGAGCGCGAGGACCTCGTGGTCGACGTCGTGGACGTGGCGGAGATCCCGCTGCCCCTGACCTTCGCCCCGTCCCCGGAGGCGACGGCCGCGCTGGCCGACGTCACCCCGAAGCTCGCCGCCGCCGACGCGTTCATCGTCCTCACCCCCGAGTACAACCACTCCTTCCCGGCCGGTCTGAAGAACCTGATCGACTGGCACTTCACCGAGTGGCAGGCCAAGCCGGTCGCGCTGGTCTCCTACGGCGGCATCTCCGGCGGCCTGCGCGCGGTGGAGCACCTGCGTCAGGTCTTCGCGGAACTGCACGCGGTGACGGTACGGGACACGGTGTCGTTCATCGGCGCGAGCGCCGCGTTCGACGACGAGGGCAACCCGCACGACACGACCGGCCCGGCCGCCGCCGCGAAGAAGATGCTGGACCAACTGCTCTGGTGGGCACGGGCGTTGCGAGAGGCGAAGGAGAAGCGGCCGTACGCCGCCTGACCAGCGCTCAGGAACCCTGTCGGTCCGCGAGTGCCTCCGTCGCCGCACGGTGGCCCACGGCGGCCAGGACCGGATTCGTCTCCTGGTAGTAGTGCTCCGCCATCAGGCCGAAGCACAGGGCCCAGCCCCGCCCTCGCGCCCAGGTCGCGTCGTCGACCTCGGCCGCCTCGCGGAACAGATTGCGGGTGTCCGCCGAGAACACCGCCCACGCGGCGAGCGTGTCGGCCGCCGGGTCCCCGACGCCGAGGC
Organism: Streptomyces macrolidinus; assembly: GCF_023887685.1. Classification (GTDB taxonomy): domain Bacteria; phylum Actinomycetota; class Actinomycetes; order Streptomycetales; family Streptomycetaceae; genus Streptomyces; species Streptomyces macrolidinus. The sequence continues at coordinate 440,320 of NZ_JAMWMR010000001.1, forward strand.
CACCGAAGTCGATCACGGCGGTGAGACGGCCCGCCGAGGTCAGCAGGTTGCCGGGCAGCAGATCGCCGTGGAGCCACTTGGGTGCGCCGTCCCACTGTGGGAGCCGTATGACCTCCTCCCACAGAGCCGTCGCGGCCCGGCCGTCCACCGTGCCGTCCGCGCCCAGGTCGTGGACCGCCGCGCGGACGTCCGCGTCGTTCTCCGCGACCGGCCCGCCGCGCCAGGAAGGCGGGCCACCGGCGGCGTCGACCCGGCGCAGCGCCGCCACGAAGCGGCCCAACTCCACGGCGGCGTCCGCTTGTTCCGTGAGCGGGGCGTCGTAGGCGTTCGCACCGTCCAGCCAGCGCAGCACCGACCACGACTGCCCGTACCCCGGTGCCGCCGCACCCCTGCCGAGCGGCACCGGGACCGGCAGCGGCAGATGCGGGGCCAGGAGCGGCAGCCACCGTTGCTCCTTGTCCACCTGCCGGGCCCCGCCGGGCTGCCGGGGCAGCCGTACGACCATGTCCTCGCCCAGCCGGTACATCGCGTTGTCGGTCCCGGCGGAGGGAACCTCCCTGACGGGCAGCCCGGCCCACTGCGGGAACTGCTCCGCGATCAGCCGGCGTACGAGCGCCTCGTCGATGTCGAGTTCGTCGGGGTGCAGCTTCGTGGCGGGCATGAGCCTCCGTGGGTGCGCGGGGTGGCCGGGTGTCGGAGCGTAGAGGCAGGGGTGGCCGACGTGCCATTGATTTGGGCGACTCCGCGCACCTCCCCGCAGGGGGACGGCACTCGGGCGCCCGCGTCGCTCGTGCGGGCGACCGTCCCGTGCGCCCCCGGCAGGCGTTCCGGCGCTCGCGCCTAGGGTCCCGGTCATGGCCGACAGCGACCTCACCCGGCGGCGTGTCCTCGCGCTGGGCGGTGCCGCGGCCGGTGCCGTTCTGGGGCTCGGTATCGCCTCCTGCTCCTTCTCCGGGCACGGCTCCCGCGCGTCGGGACCGGACGACGCCTCGAACGCCGCCCCGGACGCCGAACTGTGCATGCTCAACCCGAGCACCACGGAAGGCCCGTACTACCTGGACGGCGCGCTCTTCCGCAGGGACGTCACCGAGGGCAAGCGGGGCGTCCCACTCACCGTCCGGTTGACCGTGCGCGACCAGCCCCACACCTGCGCCCCGTTGAAGGGCGCGTACGTCGAGATCTGGCAGCCCGACGCCTGGGGCTACTTCTCCGGCTACACGGCCCTGTCACCGGGCGGCACGGTGCCCCCGGCCGACACGGACCCCGGCGGCGCGAACTCCGGGACGTATCTGCGTGGTTACCAGCGGACCGGCGCCGACGGCGTCGCCGAGTTCCGGACGATCTTCCCCGGCTGGTACCGGTCCCGCGCCCCGCATGTCTATGTCAAGGTGCACACCGGCGGCCGGCAGGCGGGCGGCACCTACGAGGGCGGCCGGGTCAACTGGACCGGGCAGCTCTTCTTCGACGACCGGTACACCGACGCGGTGTACGCGAGGGCGCCGTACACCGAGCACGTCGGGACGCGCGCGCGGCTCGCGCAGGACACCGTGTACCACGGGGGCGGTGAGCGGGACGGCCTGATGCGTGTCACGGGGAACGCGGACTCGGGGTTCGTCGCGACACTGACCGTGGGGGTCGACCCGACACGGGAGAACGCCGGGGCGGAGGTGGACGGCGAGAGCCCCGCACGGCCGAGTTCCGCGCCGCCGAATTCCGCTGCCATGACGCCCATGACGCCCATGACGCCTACTGGCGCGACAGCGACCGCGTGATGCCCGCCGCGATCGTCGTCGCGAGCACCCAGCCCGTGGCGATCAGCAGATACGACAGCCACTGATAGCCGCCGTGCGGCGCGAACGCCGCCTCCTGCCCGAAGTCGATGATCGGCAGCAGCAGATCGAGGGTGTAGAAGAGCGGGTTGAACCCGGGCGCCTCGGACGGCTTGAGCGCGGGCGGGTGGTGCAGGGCGAAGGCGAGCGTGCCGGTGCACAGCAGCAACAGCAGCCAGCTCGCGGCCCGCATCGGGCGGAAGCCGTAGCCGACGGCCGCGTCCTGCACATGCCCCCACAGCCGGGCGTAGGCCGGCAGCGTACGGCGATGCCTGCGGAGCTTGGCGAGTTGGACGGTACGGGCCGCGGCCTCGTCGCCCACCGTGCGGTAAGCGGCGGTCAACTGCTCGTAGGCGTACGGGAGATAGCCGTCGGCCTCGCGTTCCAGCAGGGGCAGGCGCTGCTCGGCGGGCAGATGCGGGGTCAGTACGCGGTAGTCGAGCCCGTCGATGCGGACCTGCTCGGGCCACACCTCGGGCGGTACGTGCAGCAGGTCGAGTTGGGTGCGGCGCAGGTTCACGGTGCCCTCGATGGGCGCGGCCTCGCGCAGCCACAGTTCGCCGATGACACAGCTACTGGCGCGCAGGGCCTGTCCTTCCGGGTGGGACAAGCGGGCGTAGGCGAAGTTGAGCCGGCCCGGGATCCGGGAGCCGGTGAGATTGACCCGGCCCCGGGCCTTGAGTCGCATGGCGTGCAGGTCGGTGCCGACCGTCAGCGTCTCGGCGTGCAGGGCCGTGTCGCCGGGGTGGTGGAGCTGTGCGTCGTCGAGGTTGACCTGCCCGGCGACGGTGGCGCCCTTCAGCCGGACCTGTCCGTGCGCGACGAGCCCGACGGCCCATATGTCCGTGCCCACCTCCGTGTGGTTGAGCTGGAGGACGGGATCCTCGGCCCTCTCGCCGGGGTTGCCGAGCCGCGCCTTGTTGACGAAGACCGCTCCGGAGAACTTCGCCCCCGCGAGCTGTACCGGACCCGAGATACGGCAGCACGTGAGTCGCAGCACCCCGTCGACGCGGAGCGTTCCCGCGGTGAGCCCCGGCAGGACCGAGTCGGTCAGGACGAGCGCGGGGATCCGCGCGCCGTACAGGTTCGGGGGCTTCTCGAAGTGGCAGCCGCGCAGCCGGACGGGATGCTCGATCGTCCCGTACATCAGATGGAGCGTCCCGGTGACCCGCGCGCCCCACAGCTTCAGTCCGGCGATCTCGCCGTCCTGCGCGGGCCCGTCGAGCAGCAGGGCCCGCAGCACCTCGCCTCGGACGGTCCGTTCGGGGCCCCAGGACGCGCCGGTCGTGGGGTCCTCGTCGGGGCTCTCGCGGAAGTCGACCGCGGCACCGCGCGGGAAGGCCTCCCAGACGCGGCGTTCGGCGGGGGTCAGATCGGCGATCTCCACGGTCATTCCCGCCCCGCCGCCAGCGCCTTGGCCACTCCGGGCTCCTTCGGGCCGAGGAAGGTCGGGTCCGGCTGGAACAGGGCGTCCAGGGCGGCCTTGCCCGCGGCGGCGACCTCGCGCGCGCCGCCGTAGTACCAGGTCGCGTCGTGCTTGGCGGCGACCCCGACGCCGTAGGAGGTCACGCCCGCCGCCTGGCACAGGGCGACCGCGCGGCGGACATGGAAGCCCTGGGTGATCAGGACCGCCCGGTCGACGCCGAAGACCTTCTTCGCACGGACGCAGGAGTCCCAGGTGTCGAAGCCCGCGTAGTCGCTGACGATCCTCTTGTCCGGCACGCCGTGGCGGGTCAGATAGGCGCGCATCGCGTCCGGTTCGTCGTAGTCCGCACGGCTGTTGTCGCCGGTGACGAGGACGACCTCGATACGGCCCGCCCGGTACAGCCGCGCCGCCGCGTCCAGACGGTGGGCGAGATACGGCGAGGGCTCGCCGTCCCACAGACCGGCGCCGAAGACGACCGCGACCTTGGCGCGGGGCACGTCGGCGGTCGTGTGGAGCCGGTCGGCCGTCGACACGAACAGCCAGGTCGCCGGCAGCAGCGCCAGGACGCACACGAGCATCAGCAGTTGCAGGGCCCGGCGCTGCCCGGCGCGGGTGCGCGGCAGGCGCGGTCTGCGGATCGTCAGGCGCGGCAGGCCCATCGCACACATTCCCCCGTTCCCCCCACATTCGGTTACATCAGTGGGGACGCGGTGGACGCCGTTCCGGTTCACGCGGCACACCGGGAACGTTCCCGTGACCGCCGAGAGACCGCCGAGAGACCGCCGAATGACCGCCGAACGACCGCCGATACGAGGGGGCTCGCATCCCGATTGTCCCCGGCTGCGACTACTGTCGGGTCATGGACGGGACTGCACCGAAGGCCTCCGAGAGCCCCGCGCGGTACGAGAACGGCGGGGCGGACGGCCCGGCGTACGGCGCGGCGGACGTCGAGCGTTGGGCGGCCGAGCCCGACAAGCGCCCGGGGCGCACCGCGTTCCAGCGGGACCGTGCGCGGGTGCTGCACTCGGCGGCGCTGCGCCGCCTCGCGGGCAAGACCCAGGTCGTCACCCCGGGCACCTCGGGCCAGGCCCCGGCCTGGGACGCCACCCCCCGCACGCGGCTCACCCATTCGCTGGAATGCGCCCAGGTCGGCCGCGAGCTGGGCGCCGCCCTCGGCTGCGACCCGGACCTCGTCGAGGCCGCCTGCCTCTCCCACGACCTCGGCCACCCGCCCTTCGGGCACAACGGCGAACAGGCGCTGAACGAGTTCGCGCGGGACTGTGGTGGCTTCGAGGGCAACGCCCAGTCCCTGCGACTGCTCGCCCGGATCGAGCCGAAACGGTTCGTCAGCAGCGCGGCGACGGGGCGGCTCGTCAGCGTCGGCCTGAACCTGACCCGCGCCGTCCTCGACGCCGCCACCAAGTACCCCTGGCCGCGCGGCGCCCACCCCAGCGACCCCGCCTCCCCCAAGTTCGGGGTCTACGACGACGACCGGCCGGTCTTCGACTGGGTCCGCCTGGGCGCCCCCGGCCACCGCACCTGCTTCGAGGCGCAGGTCATGGACTGGTCCGACGACGTGGCCTACTCGGTGCACGACGTGGAGGACGGCCTGCACGCGGGCCATGTCGACCCCGACTGTCTGCACGCGGAGCCCGAGCGGCAGGCGGTCTTCGCCGTCGCCGTCGGGCGCTACGTACCGGCGGACACCGACCCCGACGAACTCGCCGAGGCCCTCGACCGGCTGCTCGCCCAGGAGTGGTGGCCGCACGGCTACGACGGTTCGGCGGTCGCCCAGGCCCGCCTCAAGGACGCCACCAGCCAGCTCATCGGACGCTTCTGCCTGGCCGCCGAGGGCGCGACCCGCGCGGCGTACGGCAGCGGCCGGCTGACCCGGTACGCCGCCGAACTCGTCGTACCGCGCAGCACCCGGATGGAGTGCGCGGTCCTCAAGGCGGTCGCCGACCGGTATGTGATGCAGCGCGCCGAGCAGGAGCGGCTGCGCGCCGATCAGCGGGTCGTGGTCGCCGAGCTGGCCGAGGCGCTCACCGCTCGCGCGCCCGAGGGGCTCGATCCGCAGTTCCGGGCGCTGTTCGAGGAGGCGGCCGACGACCGGGCCCGCAAGCGGGTGATCGTCGATCAGATCGCCTCGCTCACGGACATCTCGGCGCTGGCCCTGCACGCGCGACTGGTGGGACTCCGGTGACCCGGCCTGACCAGGACCCGAACCTGCCCCGGACCTGACTCGGACCCGACCTGAACCTGACCCGGACGTGACCGAGCGTGGCCTGATCGGGTCACTCCCTCTTCCCGCATCACGCTGCGTGCGGGACGCTCGCAAGGGGCGACATCCTCACGAGGAGGCATCACGTGGTCGACGAGGACCAGACGTTCGTCATCGTGGGAGGAGGTCTGGCCGGCGCGAAGGCGGCCGAGACGCTCCGGGCGGAGGGCTTCACCGGCCGCGTGATCCTCATCTGCGACGAACGCGACCGCCCCTATGAGCGGCCTCCCCTGTCCAAGGGCTATCTGCTCGGCAAGGAGGAGCGCGACAGCGTCTTCGTGCACGAGCCCGCCTGGTACGCCCGCCACGACGTCGAACTGCATCTCGGCCAGACCGTCGTCGCCGTCGACCGCGCCGCGAAGACGGTCCGCTACGGCGACGACGGGACGCTCGTCCACTACGACAAGCTGCTGTTCGCCACCGGCGCCGAGCCCCGGCGCCTGGACATCCCGGGCACGGACCTCGTGGGCGTCCACCATCTGCGCCGCCTCGCCCACGCCGAGCGACTCAAGGGCGTACTGAGCGCGCTCGGCCGGGACAACGGCCATCTGGTGATCGCGGGCGCCGGCTGGATCGGCCTGGAGATCGCGGCGGCGGCCCGCGAGTACGGCGCGGAGGTCACCGTCGTCGAGCCCGAGCCGACCCCGCTGCACGGCGTCCTCGGCCCCGAGCTGGGCAATCTCTTCGCCGAACTGCACCGCGAACACGGCGTCCGCTTCCACTTCGGGGCCCGGCTCACCGAGATCGTCGGCCAGGACGGCATGGTGCTGGCCGCCCGCACCGACGACGGCGAGGAACACCCCGCGCACGGCGTGCTCGCCGCGATCGGCGCTGCGCCGCGGGTGGCTCTCGCGGAGGCGGCCGGACTGGAACTGGCCGACCGCGCGCAGGGCGGCGGTATCGCGGTGGACACCGGGCTGCGTACGTCCGACCCCGACATCTACGCGGCCGGTGACGTGGCGTCCTTCCCACTCGACCTGTTCGGCACCCGGCTGCGCGTGGAGCACTGGGCGAACGCGCTGAACGGCGGCCCGGCAGCCGCCCGCGCGATGCTCGGCCGCGAGGTGACCTACGACCGGGTGCCGTACTTCTTCTCGGACCAGTACGACGTGGGGATGGAGTACTCGGGGTGGGCGCCGCCCGGTTCGTACGACGAGGTGGTGATCCGGGGCGACGTCGGCAAGCGGCGCTTCATCGCGTTCTGGCTGCGGGAGGGGCGGGTGCTGGCCGGGATGAACGTGAATGTGTGGGACGTCACAGAGCCCGTTCAGTCGCTGATCAGGGCGAGGACGGTGGTGGACCGGGAGGCGCTCGCGGACCCGGCGGTCGCGCTGGAGACCCTGTCCGCCTAGGTGGCGGCGGGGTGGGCGCGGCAGCGCGTGCGGTGCCCCGCTCGCCGCCGGGGGCGCGGCACGGGCCCGCCGGGCTGTCCGTGCGCCCCCGTAGAATCTCCTCGTGGCAGGACGGATCAACGACGAGGACGTGAAGGCGGTACGGGACGCGGTCCCGATCGACTCCGTCGTGGCCGAGTACCTGCAGTTGCGCAACGCGGGCGGCGGGAACCTCAAGGGCCTGTGCCCCTTCCATGACGAGAAGTCGCCGTCGTTCCAGGTCAGCCCGAGCAAGGGCCTGTTCCACTGCTTCGGCTGCCAAGAGGGCGGCGACACCATCACGTTCGTGATGAAGGTCGACCACCTCACGTTCTCGGAGGCGGTCGAGCGCCTCGCCGCCCGCGCGGGCATCACGCTGCGGTACGAGGAGGGCGGGTACAACCCCAGCCACCAGCGCGGCGAGCGGATCCGCCTGGTCGAGGCGCACCAGATCGCCGCCCAGTGGTACGCCGAGCAGCTCGGCACCAGCCCCGAGGCCGAGACGGGACGCGTGTTCCTGGCCGAGCGCGGCTTCGACCAGGCCGCCGCGGTCCACTTCGGCGTCGGCTACAGCCCCCAGGGCTGGGACCACCTCACCCGCTATCTGCGCGGCAAGGGCTTCAGCGACAAGGAGCTGCTGCTCTCCGGGCTCTCCCAGGAGGGCCGCCGGGGGCCCATCGACCGCTTCCGCGGCCGACTGATGTGGCCGATCCGCGACATCGGCGGGGACGTGGTCGGCTTCGGCGCGCGCAAGCTGTACGAGGCGGACAACGGCCCGAAGTACCTGAACACCCCCGACACGGCGATCTACAAGAAGTCGCAGGTCCTCTACGGCATCGACCTGGCGAAGAAGGAGATCGCGAAGTCGAGCCGCGCGGTCGTGGTCGAGGGCTACACGGACGTCATGGCCTGCCATCTCGCGGGTGTGCCCACGGCCATCGCGACCTGCGGCACGGCCTTCGGCGGTGAGCACATCAAGATCCTGCGGCGGCTGCTGATGGACAACGGCTCGGCGCGGGTGATCTTCACGTTCGACGGCGACGCGGCCGGTCAGAAGGCGGCCCTGCGTGCCTTCGAGGACGACCAGAAGTTCGCCGCCGAGACATACATCGCGATCGCGCCGGACGGGATGGACCCCTGCGAGCTGCGCCTGGCCAAGGGGGACGAGGCCGTCGCCGATCTGGCCCAACCCCGTACGCCGCTCTTCGAGTTCGCGCTCCGGCAGATCGTCGGACGCTATGACCTGGAGACCCCCGCGGGCCGCGCGGCGGCGCTCGACGAGGCGGCTCCGGTCGTCGCCCGGATCAAGAACAGCGGCGCTCAGCACGAGGTCGCGGTGCAGCTCGCCGGGATGCTCGGCATCCTGGACACGCAGTTCGTGGTCAAGCGGGTGGGACAGTTGGCCCGTTGGGCGCGTCAGCGGGGCGGCAGGGGCCCTGCGCCGACCGGGCCGCGCCCGGCGCAGCCGTACGAGGCGGCGCCGCGCCGGAGCGCCTCGGGCCCGGCGCTCAACCTCCGCAACCCGGTCTACGCGACCGAGCGCGAGCTGCTCAAACTGGCCCTGCAGCAGCCGGAGTTGGTCTCCCCGGCGTTCGACGCGTACGGCGTGGACGAGTTCACCGCGGCGCCGTACGCGGCGGTCCGCGAGGCGATCCTGGAGGCGGGCGGGGTGGAGTACGGCGCCCAGGACCCGCAGGAGTACCTGATCCGCGTTCGCGAGGCGGCCCCCGACGACACGGTCCGCGCCATGGTCACGGAACTCGCGGTCGAGGCGATCATGCGCCGCACGGTCGACGAGGTCTACGCGGGCACGGTCCTCGTCTCGGTCCGCCGCCGCGCGGTCGAACGCCGCGTCCGCGACGTCCAGAGCACCCTGACCCGCCTGGGCCCCCACGGCGACCCGGCCCACCTGTCCGCGGTACAGAACGAACTGTGGGTACTCCAGCAGTACGACCAGGCGTTGCGGGAGAGGGGCGCGGCGGCGCTCTGAACGCCGCCGCGTGAGCGGTTACGCCTCCGGGTGCGCGTCGGGCGGTGTGACCCCGAGGTGATCGGTGATCGCCTGAAGCTGCTCCATCATCGCCACTTGGCCGGAGACCAGGGCGCCGAGAAGCTTGCCGTGCTCGGTCAGGGTCTTGGTGTGCGCCTCCAGCGCCTTGCTCTGCGCCTCCAGCGCCTTGCCGTGCTCCAGTTGCGTGTCACGCAGTGCCCGGATCAGTTGCATATCGGACCGACGCTGCACTTACAGTGCGGCCACGTCACGGTCGGAGCCCACGGCAAGGTTCTGCGTCGTGGTCTGCTGCTCCACGACCTGACTCACCTGTGCCTCCAGCGCCTCGATGCGCCGCCGCAGCTCCTCGATCTCGCCCATGCCACCCATCCTGCCTTACTCGGGGAGACTTCAGCGCCCCCGGCCATCAGTCCGATGGTCCAACGAACTGAGTAACCAGGCGGTCACGGAACGAACTCAGAAAGTGGTCGCACGCCCCTCGTGGTGGCCTTGTGTCGTACTCCACACTGGATTCCGGTTCCTGAGTCCTCGGAGCGTGGCCGACCCGTGTACGGCGGGTCCGGCACCCCGCGGTTCCGCTCGACGACCACGGGATGCCCGGCGGCATCCCCGACGTACCGCTGCCGCACGCCCCCCGCAGCGACATCCCTGGAGGTCGCCCCCGTGCAGACCCAGACCCTCACCCAGACCGACACCCCTGCGGACGAGCCGGACGTGGAGAGCGACGTCCTTTCGGCCGTGCCCTCGCAGAGCCGGCCCGCGCACCACCCCGAGGCGGGGCCCGGCGCGGCCGTAGAGGCGCCCGAGCCCGTCGAATCGTTCCGCGGCGCCACCGACCCCGGCCCGTCCTCGGACCTGTTCCGCCAGTATCTGCGCGAGATCGGCCGCGTCCCCCTGCTCACGGCCGAGGAGGAGGTCGAACTCGCCCGCCGTGTCGAAGCCGGCCTGTTCGCCGAGGAGAAGCTCGGCAACACCCCCGACCTGGACACCCAACTCGCCCTGAATCTCGACCGGTTGGTGGTCATGGGCCGGGTGGCCAAACGGCGGCTCATCGAGTCCAACCTGCGGCTCGTCGTCTCCGTCGCCAAGCGGTACGTCGGCCGCGGGCTGACCATGCTCGACCTGGTCCAGGAGGGCAACCTCGGCCTGATCAGGGCCGTCGAGAAGTTCGACTACGCCCGCGGGTACAAGTTCTCGACGTACGCGACCTGGTGGATCCGCCAGGCCATGTCGCGCGCCCTGGCCGACCAGGCGCGCACCATCCGCGTCCCGGTCCACGTCGTCGAGTTGATCAACCGGGTCGTGCGCGTCCAGCGCCGGATGCTCCAGGAGCGCGGCTACGAGCCGACACCCCAGGAGGTCGCCGCGCACCTCGGCCTGCCCGGCGAACGCGTCCGCGAGGTGCTGCGGCTCGCCCAGGAGCCGGTCTCGCTGCACGCGCCCGTGGGCGAGGAGGACGACGTGGCCCTCGGCGACCTCATCGAGGACGGCGACGCCGCGAGCCCGGTCGAGTCCGCCGCCTTCCTGCTGCTCAGGCAGCACCTGGACGCGGTCCTGTCCACCCTCGGCGAACGCGAGCGCAAGGTCGTACAGCTCCGGTACGGACTGGTGGACGGCCGCCCCCGCACGCTGGAGGAGATAGGCCGCATCTTCGGCGTGACCCGTGAACGGATCCGCCAGATCGAGTCGAAGACCCTGAACAAGCTGCGGGACCACGCGTACGCGGAGCAGTTGCGGGGATATCTCGACTGACCCGCCCCTCGACCGGCCCCCGAACGACCGGGGCCGGTGCTGGAGTTCAGCACCGGCCCCGGGCCCCGGGTGTCCGGCGTCAGTCGACCTCGGCCACCGCCTGCGCGAACTGCGCCTTGTACAGCCGCGCATACGCCCCGTCGGCCGTCAACAGCTCGCCGTGCGCGCCCTGTTCGACGATGGACCCGTTCTCCATCACTAGGATCGTGTCCGCGTCCCGGATCGTCGACAGCCGGTGCGCGATGACGAACGACGTCCGCCCGTGCGCGAGTTTGGCCATCGCCTTCTGGATGAGCACCTCGGTACGGGTGTCGACCGAACTCGTCGCCTCGTCGAGCACCAGGATCACCGGGTCGGACAGGAACGCCCGCGCGATGGTGATGAGCTGCTTCTCACCCGCGCTGACCCCCGTGCCCTCGTCGTCGAGCACGGTGTCGTAGCCGTCCGGCAGCGTCCGGATGAACCGGTCCGCGTGCGCGGCCCGCGCCGCCTCCTCGATCTCGTCGCGCGTGACCTCGCGCCGGGCACCGTAGGCGATGTTCTCCGCGATCGTGCCCCCGAACAGCCAGGTGTCCTGGAGCACCATCCCGATCCCGGCCCGCAGCTCGTCCCGCGACATCTTGGCGATGTCGACACCGTCGAGCGTGATCCGGCCGCCGGTGACCTCGTAGAACCGCATCAGCAGGTTCACGAGCGTCGTCTTGCCCGCGCCCGTCGGGCCGACGATCGCGACCGTCTGCCCCGGTTCCACCTTCAGCGACAGGTCCTCGATGAGCGGCTTGTCGGGGTCGTAGCGGAACGACACGTTCTCCAGCGCGACCCGGCCACGCAACTCGTCGGGGCGCATCCCGGGCTCGGGGTCCGCCTCCTGCTCCTCGGCGTCCAGGAGTTCGAAGATCCGTTCCGCCGAAGCGACGCCCGACTGCACGAGGTTCGCCATCGACGCGACCTGCGTGAGCGGCATCGAGAACTGCCGCGAGTACTGGATGAAGGCCTGGACGTCACCGATGGACAGCGAGCCGGAGGCGACCCTGAGCCCACCGACGACCGCCACCAGTACGTAGTTCAGGTTGGAGACGAACATCATCAGCGGCTGCATCACACCGCTGTTGAACTGCGCCTTGAACCCGGCCTCGTACAGCTTCTCGTTCTGCTCGGCGAACTGCCGCGCCGACTGTTCCTGGCGCCCGAACACCTTCACCAGCGTGTGCCCGGTGTACATCTCCTCGATGTGCGCGTTCAGCGCGCCGGTGGTGCTCCACTGCTGCACGAAGTGCGGCTGCGAGCGCTTGCCGACGCGCGTGGCCACGACGAAGGAGAGCGGCACGGTCACCAGCGCGACCAGGGCCAGCAGCCACGACACCCAGAACATCATCGCCAGCACGCCCACGATGGTCAGCAGCGAGTTGACGAGCTGCCCCAGCGACTGCTGCAGCGTCTGCCCGATGTTGTCGATGTCGTTGGTCGCGCGGCTGAGCACCTCACCGCGCTGCCGCTGGTCGAAGTACGACAGCGGCAGCCGCGACAGCTTCGCCTGCACGTCCTCGCGCAGCCGGTAGACCGTCTTGTTGATGGCCCGGTTGGAGAGCCGCGTGGAGACCGCCATCAGCAGCCCGGCCACCAGGAACGTCACCAGCGCCAGCAGCAGTACGTCCCCCACGGCACCGAAGTCGATGCCCTTGCCCGGCGTGAAGTCCGTCCCCGAGAGCATGTCGGCGACGCGGCCCTCGCCGCGCTTCCGCATGGCGTCGAGGACCTGCTCCTTGGACGCCCCCGAGGGCATCTGGCGGCCGATGATCCCGGCGAAGACCAGGTCGGTCGCCTTGCCGAGGATCTTCGGCCCGACCACGGACAGGGCCACGCTCAGCACACCGCAGGCGACCATCCAGTACATCAAGGCGCGTTCGGGCTTGAACTGGGCGAGGAGCCGCTTCCCGGACCCCTTGAAGTCCATCGAGCGCTGGTCGGGGCCGCCGGCCATCATGCGTCCCATGGCCATCAGGCAGCCTCCGCTTCCGTGAGCTGGGAGAGCACGATCTCCCGGTAGGTCTCGTTGCTCGCCATCAGCTCGTGGTGGCTGCCGGTGCCGACGACCCGGCCCTCGTCCAGGACCACGATCCGGTCGGCGTCGCGGATGGTCGACACGCGCTGGGCGACGATCACCACGGTCGCCTCGGCGGTCTCCCGCCCCAGCGCCGCGCGCAGGGCCGCGTCCGTGGCGTAGTCGAGCGCGGAGAAGGAGTCGTCGAAGAGGTAGATCTCCGGGCGCTGCACCAGCGTGCGGGCGATGGAGAGCCGCTGCCGCTGCCCACCGGAGACATTGGTGCCGCCCTGCGCGATGGGGGAGTCGAGGCCGTCCTCCAGGGCCGTCACGAACTCCTTGGCCTGCGCCACCTCCAGCGCGTGCCACAACTCCTCGTCGGTGGCGTCCGGATTGCCGTACCGCAGATTGCTCGCGACCGTACCCGCGAACAGATACGGCTTCTGCGGGACGAGCCCGACCGTCCGCGCCAGCAGCCCGGGATCGATCTCCCGGACGTCGACGCCGTTCACGAGCACCTCGCCGTCGGTGACGTCGAAGAGCCGGGGGATCAGCCCGAGCAGGGTCGACTTGCCGCTGCCGGTGGACCCGATGACCGCCGTGGTCTCGCCGGGCCGCGCCACCAGGTCGACGGCCTTGAGCACCGGCTCCTCGGCGCCCGGGTAGCCGAACCCGCCGCCGCGGATCTCCAGATGACCGTGGCGGCGCATCTCGACGACGGGCGCGGTGGGCGGCACGACGCTCGACTCGGTGCCGAGCACCTCCTGGACGCGCTCGGCGCACACCTCGGCGCGCGGCACCATCATGAACATGAACGTGGCCATCATCACGGACATCACGATCTGCATGAGGTAGGCCAGGAAGGCGGTCAGATCGCCGATCTGCATCCCGCCGCTGTCGATACGGTGCGCGCCGAACCAGACCACGGCGATCGAGGAGAGGTTCACCACCGTCATCACCAGCGGGTACATCAGCGCCAGCGTGCGGCCGGTGCCGAGCGAGATCTCGGTGAGTTCGGTGTTCGCGCCCTTGAAGCGGTCCTTCTCGTACGCGTCCCGGACGAAGGCGCGGATGACGCGGTTGCCGGTGATCTGCTCGCGCAACACCCGGTTCACCGTGTCGAGACGGACCTGCATGGCGCGGAACAGCGGACGCAGCCGGCGCACGATCAGCGCCACGCAGATGCCGAGCACCGGGACCACCGCGACCAGCACGCCGGACAGCGGGACGTCCAGACCGAGCGCGAGCACGATGCCGCCCACACACATGATGGGCGCCGACACCATCAGGGTGAACGTCATCAGGACGAGCATCTGGATCTGCTGGACGTCGTTCGTGGTCCGGGTGATCAGCGACGGCGCCCCGAACCGGCCCACCTCACGGGCGGAGAAGGACTGGACGCGGTCGAAGACGGCGGCCCGGACGTCCCGGCCGAGGGCCGACGCCGTCCGGGCGCCGTAGTAGACGGCGCCGATGTTGCACACTACCTGGCCCAGCGAGACGGCGATCATCAGGCCGCCGAAGGACAGGATGTAACCGGTGTCCCCCTTCACCACACCGTTGTCGATGATGTGCGCGTTGAGGGTGGGCAGATAGAGCGTGGCGCAGGTCTGCACGAACTGCAGCAGCACCAGCAGGCCGATGGGTTTCTTGTACGGGCCCAGATGGGCCCTCAGAAGTCGTATGAGCACGCGGGATCTCTCGGAGTCGTCGGCGGACCGGGGTGGTCGGGATGCACCACCCCCTATCGTCGAACACTCCACCGGCGTTACCTCAACCGATTAACCCGACGAGCGGCGTGTTACGGCCGGAACGCGCCCGGGTGGGTCTGCTCGCGCACCGAGACGTACTGCTGACGCACGGCCTGGCCCACCGCCAGCTCCTCGCCCGGCTCCAGGACCTGGGCGACCGCGCCCTGCCAGGCGGGCGGGGTGTGGGGGTCGAGGGTGCCCTGGGACACACCGAGCGCCCAGGCCGCCTGCCGGGCCGCGCCGATCGCCGCGTAGTCGGCGGGCTGCACCACCACGACCTGTACGCCGAACAGCGCGGGAGCCACCGCCTGCACGGCCGGCAGCTCCGCCGCGGCGCCCAGCAGGAAGATCCGCCGTACGTCGACCCCACGGCCGCGCAGGACGTCCAGCGCGTCCGCGAGCCCGCACAGCATGCCCTCGAACGCGGCCCGCGCCAGATGCTCGGGCTTCATCGACTCGCGCCGCAGACCCGTCAGGGTGCCCGCGGTGTGCGGCAGGCTGGGCGTCCGCTCGCCCTCCAGATACGGGAGCATGACGAGCCCGTGCGAGCCCGGCGTCGACTTCATCGCGAGGTCGGACAGCGACCGCAGATCGGGAACGCCGAGCAGCTCGGCGGTGCCGCGCAGGGCGCGCACGGCGTTGAGCGTGGTCACCACCGGCAGATGCATGCCCGTCGCATCCGCGAGCGAGGTGATCATCCCGGTCGAGTCCACGAGCGCCTCGGGGTGCACCGCCATCACCGACCCGGAGGCACCGAGCGAGACGACCGCGTCGCCGGGCCCGATGCCGAGCCCCAGGGCGGCGGCCATGGTCTCGCCGGTGCCCGCGGAGATCAGCAGCCCCTCCGGCGTCGTCCCCGCCGCCTCGGACGGGCCGATCACCTCGGGCAGCACGGCCTGGTGACCGAGCGCCAGCTCGACGAGGTCGGTGCGGTAGGCGCCGGTCGCGGCCGACCAGTACCCGGTCCCCGAGGCGCCGCCGCGGTCGGTGGTCCTGCGTGTGGGCCGCCCCAGGAGCTGCCACACCAGCCAGTCATGGGCCTGCAGCAGCAGGGCGGTGCGCTGCGCGTTGTCGGGTTCGGTCCGCGCGAGCCAGCGCAGCTTGGTCACGGGCTGCGCGGCCTGCGGCACACACCCGACGGCCTCGGCCCAGGCCTGCCGCCCGCCGAGACCGTCCACGAGATCGGCCCCGGCGACCTGCGCCCGCCGGTCACCGCCGACCAGCGCGGGCCGCACCGTGGCGCCCTGGGCGTCGAGCGGGACTAGGGCGTTCGGCTGCGCGGAGACCCCGATGGCCTGCACGCCTTCCAGCAGGCCGCCGGCCGCCGCCTCGCCGAGGGACAGCAGCCAGGCCTGCGGATCCACGTCGGAGGGGCGGCCTCCGCCTTCGGGGCGCTCCACCGGATGCGGTGCATAGCCTTGCCGCAACACGGCCCCCGTGTCCGCGTCACAGACGACGATACGAGTGAAATCGGGCGAACTGTCCAACCCGGCGACTATCCCCATGGCGGAAATTCTGCCGTACCGACGGGGGTGTGCGTGCCGCGCCCGGGGCTACGGGCAGGCCCGCGGTGGTCAGCCGGTGCTCGTACCCCAGTCGTCCTCGCCGACGCCCTTCGTACGCCGCTCGCGCAGGGAGCGCACCCGGGCCGCGATCGAGTCGGGCACATGGGTCTTGCCGCTCACCGCGTGATAGGCCCGGCCCGCGTAGTCGCGGCCCTGCTGGGCGGCGGATTCGGCGGTGTTGCGCACCGCGGGGTTCTGCGCGACCTGACGAGCGGACTTCTTCATCTGCTCGTACCGCTCGCGCCCGGCCCGCGTGCCCAGTACATAGCCGAGAGCCACCCCGGCGAAGAACGTGAGCCGATAGCGCATGGCGGTCACCCTTCCCTAGCTTCTGCGTCGTCCCCCGTGGGGCATCGATCGCGGGGGGATACCGATTGGCGGAGCACCCCCCTGCTTGCGCTAATGTATGTGTCGCAGCGAGCGAGCGCCCCCTGGCAGATGCCGAGGGAGGTACGTTCGATGCGAACGAGGCATTCCTCCGTAGCTCAATTGGCAGAGCAGCCGGCTGTTAACCGGCAGGTTACTGGTTCGAGTCCAGTCGGGGGAGCTCGGTCCTCCGTAGCTCAATTGGCAGAGCAGCCGGCTGTTAACCGGCAGGTTACTGGTTCGAGTCCAGTCGGGGGAGCCCAGATGGATCAGGACCCCACAGGGGTCCTTTTTCATGCCCGCAGGAACCACCGCACGCGCTGCGGAGTCCTCAAGGTCAGATGAAGCCGACCATCCGAAGCAGGAGATCGTATGAGCGGCTATGCTGCGGCAGACGGCGCGCACACTTGTGCGCGACGCGCCGTACGGGGCGGTAGCTCAGCCGGTTAGAGCAGCGGACTCATAATCCGTCGGCCGTGGGTTCGAGTCCCACCCGCCCCACCGCGCGGTTCCCCTGCGGAACCGTTTCTACCTGCGGTGACGTGAGAACCGGGGCCGCCACTCCACAGGGGCGGCCCCCGTTCATTCGTTCAGACCAGGATCGAGTGGCCTTACAGTGGCCCGGACGGCCTTGCTGTGGCCAACAGACGGTCACGCCTTCTTGAGCTGCTTCGGTCGTCGCTTGCCCCCGGCCCGGCCATCGGAGGGCGCGGGCAGAGGGCGCCACTGGGTCACGTCCAGATCCTTCGGCCGGGCGATGGTGAAGCGGAGCAGGGCGTTGTGCGGACGCAGCTCCTCCGGGTAGTGGTCGCTCAAGTTCTCGATGCGCATCGCATCCCACCCACGGTCGGCGCAGTGCTCGCGAATCCATTGCAACGCCGCGTAGGCGGCTTGTTCCTGGCCCCTCCAACGGTGCTGATCCGTCCGAGTGCGGGAGCTTCGGGAGCCGTCCGCGCTTCGACGGTCCAGGCGTTGGCGTCGTCGCGCGCGCAGCGGGTGAACAGGACGACGACGCCATCGTGGAACGCCTCTTCGGGGAACTCCAGCCTTTGGTGGACGTCGTAGGACACAACGCGCGGCACGACGGAGACGATGGACTCCGCGTCGGTCCGCATCATCTCGGGCACAACGCTCGTGTAGGTGTCGGAGGTGACCTGCCGGGAGAAGTGCCCCAGCCGCTCCTGTACGACCTTGATGTCGTTCTTCGCGAGCAGCGACAGCGTCGCGGAGATGTGCCGGAGATCATGGAGGCGCACAGGGGGTAGTCCGGACAGCTCCACGAGGCGTTTGAAGCGGCGCGACACCCAGTCGGGGTGAAGGGGTTCTCCGTTCTCCTGGGTCCACCCCCGGTCAGATTCGACCCACGCCTCTACCTCGCTCCACTCCTGACGTTCCTTCACTTGCTCACCGCGCCAGTGGCCCAGGACCTCGCCGTACTGGCGGTAGGCGACCTCGACCATCTGCGCCGAGATTCGGAGCCAGAGGGCATCGAGGTTGACTTCAGGCCAGGGCAGCGCGCACATCTCCCCGCGGCGGGGGCCGCTGAAGATGAACGCGTACCAGAGGGAGTAGAGCCGGTCGTCCCTTACGAAGTCGAGGAATTCACCGGTCTGCTCAGGGGGCCACACCATGACCGGACTCGGCTTCTGGCCGGTCGTCTTCCAGTGCTCGACGCGTTCCGGGGTCCAGACGAGGGGCTTGGGGCGGCTGACGGCCGGCAGCTCGACGAGCCGCGCCCAGTTCTTGGCGAATGCCTCCTCGGTCTTGATCCTCCAGGCGATGGCCGAGCTGAGGGTGTCGTTGATGCGGTGCATGGTCGCTGCGGAAGTGACCTTCCGCAGGCCTCGGCGTCCGTCGCGCAGTGCGTTGTTCGCAGCCAGGTACTCCTGCCGTGTTCGGCGCCGTCCCTCGGTCTTCCCCTTCGCGCGTATCCACGCGGTCTCGGCTGCGTCTCGACGCTCGGTCAGTTCATCCACGCGCAGCTTGTGGAGGACGCGTTCGGCGTTCTCCTTCTGTATGGCGTCGTACATACGGTCCAGGTGGCGCACACGGAGGTCTCGCCTCTTGAGGTGCCCCAGGTGCGGCCCGAGGTAGAGATTGACGTGCTCCATGTAGCCGTGGCGGGTGGTCCGGGCCAAGGACTTCTTGGCGTTGAGCCAGCGGGCGAGGAAGTCGGCCATGGTCTCGTCGGAGATCATCCTCGGCCTGCAAGACCCGCAGACCCGGGACGCCGCACTGTCCACTGGCGAGGGGGACGACCTCCCCTACGAACGGCAGCTCTGGGGAAACCTCGCCCGGCGCTGCGTTCCGCCGCACACCGACAAGGCCCCGCCGCTCCTCACCCTCCTCGGCTGGGCCGCCTGGCGACAGGGCGACACCACCACTGCCAGCCACGCCTTCACGGACGCCCTGGATATCTACCCCGGATACACCCTGGCCGGGCTGCTGCTCGGCGAAATCCGCACCGAGTGCGATCCGGCCTCGATCTTGGAAGTGTTCCGTGACGAGGCAGCGCGGTTCACTGCGAGCCGAGCGGACCTCGACACCCTCTGACTGTCACGGCGGCCCCGGCACACACCGCCGGGGCCGCCCCAACCCTGCACCCCACGCCAGCACCCACCGCGCACTGAAGAAGCACAGGGCACGGCTCCAGCGCCCGCAAACAGCGCCTGGCCGCAGGAGTTGCCGCCGAGCGAGGGAACCTTGAAAGCGCGTCCAACGGAGAAAGGACAGACGAGCGGGTCGCCGGGCTCCGAACGCGCGTCGGAAGGTGACGTGGGGGATCCTGTCCGCGAACTGCCCCCATCCACTGTGTGTCCACTGGATCTTGGTCCGAACGACTGAACGGGGGCCGCCCCTGTGGAGTGACGGCCCCCGTTCTTGCGTCTCCGCAGATAGAAACGGCTCTCCGGGAGAACCTTGCGGCGGCCGGGTGCTAGCAGTTGCGGTAAAGCACCGGCCGACATGTGAAGCGCGGTTCGTTCTCAGATCGAATCGATCTGCCAGGCGATCACACCGGTTGCTCCCTTGGTGGCGTCGACATCGAGGCGTATCTGACGGGGCGCTGTGATCCGCTGCTGGGCCACGGACTGATCGCATGGGAGCGTGGACTGCTTACCGGCGCTCGCCGGTGTGAAGGTGACGTGCGCGCTGCCACTGCCGACGCACACGAGGGTGAGACGGTAGGCCTTGCCCGCGTCGAGCATCGGTTCGGTATGGATGCCGTCCGTCACGCGTTCGGTGCCGCCTTCGACCAAATGCCCGGTGTGGACGGCGGCAAGGGCGTCTTGCGCTTGCTTGGTGAGCTGCTGTTCGGAGAGGCCGGTCGCCGTCGGGGATGAACTCGGCGTCGGCGGTGAACTGGCGGAGGCGTGGTTGTCATTACCGGAGGAGGTGCAGGAGGCCAGCGTGAACACTGAGGCTGCCAGCGCGCATCCAATGATCCACACCCGTGAACGTGAAGGGCTCATGAGGAGGTTTCCCAGTACTTCCAGCCGGTCTCCTTCGTGGGTAGCGTTGCCGATCCGTGCGCGATCTCTACTCCGCCGCAGGTCTTGGCGTTCAATCGGTACCGCTTCCAGGTGATCTTGTACCCCCACGAACCGTACTGAAGATGTCCGTACTTCTTCTTGGCGATGTTGTGCGTGTACTCGTGGCCTGTGGTGATGGTCACGCTACTGGTGACCTTGGCACTGACGCTGACCTTGGCCTTGGCCAGGAGCGCACCGGCTTGGAATTCGCCGCTGCCCGCGACCTCGAGGGAGATGGTGCCGCCTTTGATCACAGACACCTTCATGGTGCCGCCCGGACCGTCCTTGTACTTGGTGCCGTTCCACCATGACGGGACGTGGGTGGCCTTCTTCGAGGTGACGTTGTACCAGGTGGATGGGTAGTCGCACATGGTGGCCCCCCGGCCGGACCCCGGCCGGC
>NZ_JAMWMR010000010.1 GCF_023887685.1 Streptomyces macrolidinus
GCCCCGGGCCTCAGCCCGAGGAGCAAGTCAATCCACGAACAGCCCTCTGGCCGCCGCCCGCGTATCGAACTCCTCCAACCGGGCCTGGGCGTCCGGCAGGTCGTCGCACATCGCTTCCAGCAGGACCCGGCCGAGCAGCATCGGCGCGCAGACCGTGTCGAAGGCAAGGCCGGTGCCGACCGCGGCCGGCAGCAGCAGGTCCGAGGCCTTCGCCACGGGCGCGAACGCCGAGTCGGCGACCGTGACCACCGTCAGGCCCGTCTGCTGGGCGTAGGCCAGCGCGTCCACGACCTCGCGCGGATGCCGGGGCAGCGCGAAGCACAGCAGGGCGCTCGCACCCGCCCTGACCGCCGCGTCGATCCGGTCCTGGAGCATCGTGCCGCCCTCGTGGAGCAGCCGTACGTCCGGATGGACCTTCGCGGCGAAGTAGGCGAAACCGTACGCCTGGGAGGCCGCGGCGCGCAGACCGAGCACCGGCAGGGGGCGGGACGCGGCGAGGATCCGGCCCGCCCGCCGCACCGGCCGCGGATCGGCCAGTACCTGCGCCAGATGACGGAGGTTCTCGATCTCGGCCTCGACGGCCTGCTGGTAGGCGTTGCGGGCCCCCGCGTCCGTCGTCCGCTCGGCGGGCGCGACCTCGCGCAGATGTCTGCGCAGCGCCGGGTAGCCGTCGAAGCCGAGGGCGACCGCGAAGCGGGTCACGGAGGGCTGGCTGACCCCGGCGAGTTCGGCCAGTTCGACGCTCGACAGGAACGGCACGTCGGCGGCCCGCCGCACCATGCTGTGCGCGATACGCCGCTGGGTCGGCGTCAACCGGTGCCCCTCGAAGAGCGCCTGCAGCCGTGCGGCAGGACTGTCGGTCACGCCCATGACGTGCTCCCCCTCTCGAACCGGACATCGCCTCGTGCTGCCCGACCACCGGAGAACTATTCAAACACCAGGAAGCCTGCATGGCGATATGCAATCCGGGCGTCCGGCGGCCCTCACCGCAGGGGCCCCGCCCCATGAGACCCGCGCCGCAGGAGACCCCACCGCAAGAGGGGGGTTACCCCCAGTGCCGCGGCACCGGCCGCTCTCTACCGTGGTGAGCATGACGGGAATGGACGCGCGGGACGCCGACCTCAAGAAGGACCTGGACGCCGGCCTGCGAGCCCGCAAGGAGCTGGGCGAAGAGTACGAGTCCGCGCTGATCGAGTCCTTCCTGGAGAAGGTCGACCAGCGGATCGACAGCACGATCGACCGCCGGGTGCGGCGGCAGCTCGCCGAACAGCAGATGGTGGTCGCGCGCGGCACCCGGTCGCCGCGGGCCACGGACTCCTGGGCCGAACGCTTCGGCTTCGGCATCGTGTCGCTGGTCCTCGCGGCCCCGCTCTCGGCGATCGGTGGCGGCCTCGGCGGCCGGGCCGGTCTCCTGATCGCCTGGCTCGGCATCGTCGGCGTCAACGTGGCGCAGGCCGCGCGCACCACTCCCGGCTTCTTCGGCCGCCGCGACCGGGCCGCCGAGGACAGCGACTGGCGGGACTGAACGCGCCGACCACCACCCCTGAGAGGGAAGCGAACGCGGGGACCGCCGCACCCCCGTTCCCGGGGGTCGGGACGGCGGCGGTCCCCGCGAGGGACGCGGGCCGGGTCAGGGCCGTACGTCCGTGGCGTCCATGGAGGCCCGGGAGCCGCTCCGGAAGTCCGTGGCGCCGTGTGGTCACCACCCTGCCGGACCCATGTGAAGCGGGTGCTACGCGCAGATGACGCGTGTGTTCCGCGCCCGGGAAGCCAGGTGTCGCCGCGCGTCGGCTACTGCTTGCCGCCGCCCTTGGCCAGGAACGCCAGCAGGTCCTGGCGGCTGACCACACCGGTGGGCTTGCCCTCGACGAGCACGATCGCCGCGTCGGCACCGCCGAGCACGGCCATCAGGTCCGCCACCGGCTCACCGGAACCGACCTGCGGCAGCGGCTCCGACATGTGCTTCTCCAGCGGGTCCTCCAGCGAGGCGCGCTTGGTGAACAGGGCGTCCAGCAGCTCGCGTTCGACGACGGAGCCCACGACCTCGGCGGCCATCACGTCCGGGTGACCCGCGCCCGGCTTGACGATCGGCATCTGCGAGACGCCGTACTCACGCAGCACCTCGATGGCCTGACCGACCGTTTCGTCGGGATGCATGTGCACGAGGGAGGGGATGGAGCCGCCCTCCTTGTCGCTGAGCACATCACCGACGCGGGCGCTCGGACCGGCGTCCTCCAGGAAGCCGTAGTCCGCCATCCACTCGTCGTTGAAGATCTTGCTCAGGTAGCCGCGACCGCTGTCCGGCAGCAGGACGACGACGACATCGTCCGGGCCGAGCCGCTCGGCGACCCGCAGCGCCGCCACGACCGCCATCCCGCAGGAGCCGCCGACCAGCAGCCCCTCCTCCTTCGCCAGGCGCCGGGTCATCTGGAAGGAGTCCTTGTCGGACACGGCGACGATCTCGTCGGCGACCGTACGGTCGTACGCGGTCGGCCAGAAGTCCTCACCGACACCCTCGACGAGATACGGACGCCCGCTGCCGCCGGAGTAGACGGACCCCTCGGGGTCGGCGCCGACGACCTTGACGCGCCCCTCGCTCACGTCCTTCAGATAGCGGCCGGTGCCGGAGATGGTCCCGCCGGTGCCGACACCCGCGACGAAGTGCGTGATCTTCCCCTCCGTCTGCTCCCACAGCTCCGGACCGGTGGAGTGGTAGTGCGAGAGCGGGTTGTTGGGGTTGGAGTACTGGTCGGGCTTCCAGGCGTCCGGGGTCTCACGGACGAGGCGGTCGGAGACGTTGTAGTACGAGTCGGGGTGCTCGGGCGCGACGGCGGTCGGGCACACGACGACCTCGGCCCCGTAGGCACGCAGCACGTTGATCTTGTCCGTGGACACCTTGTCGGGGCACACGAAGATGCACTTGTACCCCTTCTGCTGGGCCACGATCGCCAGGCCCACGCCGGTGTTGCCGCTGGTCGGCTCGACGATCGTGCCCCCCGGCTTCAGCTCGCCGCTCTTCTCGGCCGCCTCGATCATGCGCAGGGCGATGCGGTCCTTCACGGAACCGCCGGGATTGAAGTACTCGACCTTGGCGAGCACGGTCGCCTGGATGCCGGCGGTCACGCTGTTGAGCTTCACCAGCGGGGTGTTGCCGACGAGGCTGATCATCGAGTCGTGGAAATGCACCGTTGTCTCCGGTCGCTGCAAAGGACGTGGTCGTTGATGGTTCCGCCAGCGTAAGCGCTCGCCGGGCCCGGGTGGTCCCGGGCGGGCGGGCCGCCCCGGACGTTACGTCCTGTCGAGATTGGACGACGGGGCGTACGGGGCAAGCACTGGGTGTACGGCTACGAGGAGGTGGCGGCGACGCATGTCGAGCATGTCCAGAGCCAGAGTGGCACGGCGCATCGCGGCGGGCGCGGCGTACGGCGGTGGCGGGATCGGCCTGGTGGGAGCGGCTGCCATAGGGCTGGTGCTGGCGGAGGTGCAGATGGCCAAGCGCCATGTGGGCAACGGCCACGCCCCGCACCCGCCGAGCGCCGACGGCGTGTACGGCTGGGAGGGCCTCCGCGCGGGCGCGGCCGGGGAGGACGATGCCCCGGTGCCCCTGCGGCTGACGATGCTCGGCGACTCCA
Organism: Streptomyces macrolidinus; assembly: GCF_023887685.1. GTDB lineage: Bacteria > Actinomycetota > Actinomycetes > Streptomycetales > Streptomycetaceae > Streptomyces > Streptomyces macrolidinus. The sequence goes on from NZ_JAMWMR010000010.1 coordinate 3,633, forward strand.
CGGCCTCCGGGCAGGGCGTGCGCCGCTTCCGCCAGACGCCCGGGGCGCTGCTGGCCTCGGGGCTCGCGGCCGTCGCGGAGCGCCCGGTGGAGCTGCGCAACGTGGCGCTGGCCGGGGCCCAGTCCGACGACCTGGACCGCCAGGTGACGCTGGCACTGCGGGACCATGACCGGCTGCCCGACATCTGCGTCATCATGATCGGCGCGAACGACGTCACGCACCGCATCCCGCCGACCCGCTCCGTGCGCCATCTGTCGGCGGCGGTCCGCCGGTTGCGTACGGCGGGCGCGGAGGTCGTCGTGGGCACCTGCCCCGACCTGGGCACGATCGAACCGGTGCAGCAGCCCCTGCGCTGGCTGGCCCGCCGGGCCTCACGGCAACTGGCCGCGGCCCAGACGATCGGCGCGGTCGAGCAGGGCGGCCGTACGGTGTCCCTGGGCGATCTGCTCGGCCCGGAGTTCGAGGCGAACCCGCGCGAGCTGTTCGGCCCCGACAACTACCACCCCTCCGCGGAGGGCTATGCCACGGCGGCGATGGCGGTCCTGCCGACGGTCTGCGCGGCCCTCGGCCTGTGGCCGGCCGAGGAGGAGCGCCCGGACGTCTCGCGCCGCGAGGGCTTCCTGCCGGTGGCCCGCGCCGCGGCCGAGGCCGCCTCCGAGGCGGGCACCGAGGTCGCCGCCGCCGTGCCGACGGGTCCGCGGGGCCCGTGGGCCCTGCTCAAGCGCCGCCGTCGGCGGCGGCTGCCGACCCCGGACGCCGCACCGGCTCCCGCTCCGGAGGCCACGGTGTGACACTTGAGGGTTCACTCGGAGGACTCGGAAGGGGAAAGCAAGCGCTTAGGAAAGTGCGGTCGGCGTCACACTGCCGCGCTGGTGACCCGCACCGTACGTGCGGGTAACTTCGCCCACAGCCCTGCCTTCCTCGCACTGGAGCCGTCATGCCCGAAGCCGTCATCGTCTCGACCGCCCGCTCCCCCATCGGCCGCGCCTTCAAGGGCTCCCTGAAGGACCTGCGCCCCGACGACCTCACCGCCACGATCATCCAGGCGGCCCTCACCAAGGTCCCCGAGCTGGACCCGAAGGACATCGACGACCTGATGCTGGGCTGCGGCCTGCCCGGCGGCGAGCAGGGGCACAACCTCGGCCGGATCGTCGCCGTGCAGATGGGCATGGACCACCTCCCGGGGTGCACCATCACCCGCTACTGCTCCTCCTCGCTGCAGACCTCGCGGATGGCCCTGCACGCCATCAAGGCCGGTGAGGGCGACGTCTTCGTCTCCGCCGGTGTCGAGATGGTCAGCCGCAGCGTCAAGGGCACCTCCGACGGCCTCCCGGACACCCACAACCCGCTCTTCGCCGAGGCCGAGGCCCGCACCGCCGCGGTCGCCGCGTCCGAGGGCGCCGACTGGCACGACCCGCGCGAGGACGGCCTGGTCCCCGACGCGTACATCGCGATGGGCCAGACCGCCGAGAACCTCGCCCGTCTCAAGGGCGTCACCCGCGAGGAGATGGACGCGTTCGGCGTCCGCTCGCAGAACCTCGCCGAGCAGGCCATCGCGAACGGGTTCTGGGAGCGCGAGATCACCCCGGTGACCCTCCCGGACGGCACCGTCGTCAGCACGGACGACGGCCCGCGCGCCGGAGTCACCCTGGAGGGCGTCGCCGGTCTCAAGCCCGTCTTCCGCCCCGACGGCCGCGTCACCGCGGGCAACTGCTGTCCCCTCAACGACGGCGCCGCCGCGCTGGTCATCATGAGCGACACCAAGGCCCGCGAGCTGGGGCTCACGCCGCTCGCGCGGATCGTCTCCACCGGTGTCTCCGCACTCTCCCCCGAGATCATGGGCTACGGCCCCGTCGAGGCCAGCAACCAGGCCCTCAAGCGGGCCGGTCTCACCATCGGCGACATCGACCTCGTCGAGATCAACGAGGCCTTCGCCGCCCAGGTGATCCCCTCCTACCAGGACCTGGGCATCCCGCTGGAGAAGCTGAACGTGAACGGCGGCGCCATCGCCGTCGGCCACCCCTTCGGCATGACCGGCGCCCGCATCACCGGCACGCTGATCAACTCGCTCCAGTGGCACGACAAGCAGTTCGGCCTGGAGACCATGTGCGTCGGCGGCGGCCAGGGCATGGCCATGGTCATCGAGCGCCTGAGCTGACGCACCCGCCCTTACCGGCCTGAGCTGACGGCACCCGCCCTCCCGTGAGCGGCCCGGAGCCTCGCGTCCTTCGAGGCTCCGGGCCGTTCCGTGATCCAATCTCCCCCAGGATGTGATCTAACTCCCTCCACCGGGCATCGGCCCAGGTCAGAGCCCGTTCGGCGGGGTACCGCAGCGACAGGAACCTGTCCGTTTCGTGACGTTACGCACTGACAGGTGGCGAGTCCGCCCGCCAAGCTGAGGTAGGAAGTCGGGGTCGACTGTGAACCGGGAGTACGTTCAGTGAGCACCATGCCGATCGCTCTGCTGCTCACCACGGCCGCCACCGCGGGCGTGGGCGTGGCTGTCCTGTGCTCCGTGCGGGCACTGCGCCGCCAGGTCGCGGCCCTGCACAGCGAACTCACCGCGAGCCGCGCCGCGCAGACGCGAGGGCTGGTGCCCGCCGCCCGCCCCACCGCCGACACGGAGGAGATACGCACCGCCGTGTCCCAGGCGCTCGCCGAGGAACGGGAGCGCGAACTGGCCGAGGCACGCGCCTTCTGGGCCGCTCAGGAAGCCCGGGACCTCGCCGACCTCCCGCCGCTGCCCGGCCTGTCCGACGCCGAGATCTTCCTGCCCCGCCAGTCGGACTTCGCGGGCCTGGAGCACGACAGCCTGGAGCCGGTGGCCGAGCCCGCCGCCGACGAGAGCGGGTTCGCCGGGAGCACCCCCGTGGACGCGGGCGGAGACTCGCCCGACCTGGCCGCGGCCCGCCGCCGCCACCCCTCGCACCCCGACTTCGTCCCGGCGCCGTCGCCGATCATCAGCGACCACGAGCAGACGATCGCCTGCCTGGAGGACCTGGCCGCCGCCCGCACCGAACTCGCCGATGTCCGCCCGGGGCCGCTGGGCACCCTCGACATCTATGTCTTCGCGGACGGTACGACGCTGTGCATGACCCCGGGCCACCGCGAGACCGCGGAGCGCCTGATCGCGGCCCTGGACACCGGCCGCGCCCCGGTCCTGCTCGGCGGCTCGGGCGTCTCGGGTGCGTACGCGCTCACGTTCGCGTGCGGCGAGGAGAGCGTCTACGTCCTCGCGGACCGCGTGGTCGCGTCCCTGTAGAGGCCCTGTAGACGACGCCGCGGGAACCGCCGTACGAACCGCCGCAGCCAACGGCCGCCCCGCGCCGCTCAGATCCCGGCGCGCTTCAACGCCTCTTCCACGAGGGTCACCGCCGTCTCGAGTTCCTCCGGGTCCCGCAGGACCAGCGCCAGGTCGTGCGCCGCGACCGTGATCTGGTCGGCGGCGGCGAACATGCCCGCGTCCGGCATCTCACGGGGCTCGGCCGCGGGCTCCTCCAGAAGCTGGGCGCGCCGCGCCAGTTCCCTGGCCAGCCCGAGCGCCTCGGCCGCCGCCCCCCGCTGCAACCTGCTCTGCGGAGCGGCCCGCAACCGGTCGGCGAAGTGGTCAACGGCCCGGGTCAAAGGCGTCGTATCAAGCACCCCGCGAGACTACGCGCCCAGGTGGGACCGGTGCCAACGGACTGTTGCCAACGGGCGAACGCTCAGGCACGGTGACGAGAAGGACCGGCCACGAGAGCGCCCGGAGGCGCCGATGTCCCACGTCTTCTCCGAAGAGACCCATCGCAATCTGCTCGCCCGTATCCCCCAGTGCACTGGCCGTGAAGTCTCCGAATGGCTGCGCACCGTCGACGAAGGCCCCGCTCTCTGCTTCGAGGAGAAGGTCCACTGGCTCCGGCACGAGCACGATCTCGCGTACGGCCATGCCAAGGCGATCGTCCACGAGTACGGCCTGCGGCGGGCCGCGCGCAAGCTGCTCTGAGCACGCCCTCGCAGACGGGCGAAGGGCCCGCGAACCGTGGGGTTCGCGGGCCCTTCGCCTGTGTTCCGTGTTCCGTGTTCCGTGGCAGTTCGTCCGGAACGTCAGTCGCTGCTGCTGAAGATGGCGACCAGCCGCAGCATCTCGACGTAGATCCACACGAGGGTCATGGTCAGACCGAACGCGGCCAGCCAGGCCTCCTCGCGCGGCGCGCCGTAGGCGATGCCGTCCTCGATCTGCTTGAAGTCGAGGGTCAGGAAGAACGCGCCGAGCAGGATCGCGATCACGCCGACGATGGCGCCCAGCGGGCCCATGCTGCGCAGCCCGCCGTCGGGGGCGACCCCGAAGACGACCAGGAGCATGTTGACCGCCGTGGCCAGGACGAAGGCGATGGCGATGGCCATGCCGATCCGGGCGTACCGCGCGGTCACCCGGATCCAGCCCGCCTTGTAGACGAGCAGGGTGGCGCCGGAGACCGCCATGGTGCCGAGCACGGCCTGGAAGGGCGCGCCGGCCCACCGGGCGTTGTACATCTCGCTGATGACGCCCAGGAAGACGCCTTCGAAAGCGGCGTACCCGAGGATCAGCGCGGGCACCGGCTTGCGCTTGAAGGACTGGACCATCGCCAGGACGAACGCGACGAGGGCCGCGCCGATCGCGAGGCCGTAGCTGCTGGGCGTGACCGGAAGGACCGCCCAGGCGAGGATCGCCGTGACGGCGACCGTGCCGAGCGTCATCGCCGAGCGCATGACGACGTCGTCCATCGTCATCCGGCCGGTGGTGGCCGGGGCCTGCGGCGGGGCGCCGTACGGCGCCTGCGGGGCGTAGGGGTTCTGGGCGTACGGGTTACCGGTCGCGTACGGGTTGCCCTGCGCATACGGGTTGCCCTGCGTTCCGGCAGCGGCTCCCCCGGCCTGCGGCGCGGTGTTGAAGCCCGCGTAGCCGTTGTCGCGGCTGAACCCCCGTCGCGAGAAGACCGGGTTGCTGCTCCTCATTTCACTCCTCCATGGCCACCCTGCGCGGCCTTGGGCTCAAGAGTAATAGGTAGGCAAAGGATTGACTCTAGTGCTTGGGGAGGATCTTTCCCTTGTCCTTGTCGGCAACACGGTACGCGTACGGGTGATTCCTGGCACAGAACCCCGCGGACCCTGACCAACTCGGTACCTGGCCGAGACCGGCCGCTGACCGAACCGGCGCCGCAACATCACTCCGATGGCCGACGGCCGACGTCCCACCCGCCAGGGCCCCGGTGGCCCCGGCGCCCGCCACGGCGCTGAGGGCCGGTCAGGACGGAGGTCGGGCGGCGCCCACGCGGGGCCGTGCGCATCGGACGGCCAAGCAGGAACATTGACCGTGGAGAGGATGAGATGGATGTCTCCCGGGCGAAACGGCTCCGATGTGCCGCTGTCCGCAGGACCACGCGATCTCTTCGACGCGTCCAGTGACGCGACGGCGGTGGTCCGCGCGGACGGGCTCGTGCTGGGCTGGACCCGTCCCGCCGAGGCGCTTCTCGGCTATCGGGCCCGGGAGGTGGTCGGCGACTCCGCCGCGCGGCTGCTGGGCATGCGCGGAGACCCGGTCCGCGTCGCGAGTGTCGCGGTGCGTTGCCGCGCGGGGATGGGGTGGAGCGGTCTGGTCCTGCTGCGGCGCCGCAATGGCGAGCGCGTCGAGGTCGATCTGCGGGTGTCCGCGTCCTTTCGGCTCGGCCCGGACGAGTGCTTCCTGATCTCGGCGCGCGAGCGCAAGCAGCAGTGGACGGTGGGCCAGTCCGTGCTCGACGGCTTCCTCACCCGCTCCCCGGTCGGCATGGCGGTTCTGGACGTCCAGCTCCGCTACGTCTGGCTGAACGACACCCTGGAACGCTTCGGCGGGGTGCCCCGTGAGCAACGGTTGGGGCAGCGGGTGACCGACATCCTGCCGGGCATGGACGCCTCCACCCTCGAGGCCCTGATGCGCAAGGTGCTGCTGACCGGGATACCGGTCCTCGACCACGAGTACGTGGGGTGGAGCTGGGCCGATCCGTATCGCCAGCGCGCCTACTCCTGCTCGTTCTTCCCCCTGGTGGACGCCGACCAGTCCGTCACCGGCGTCTGCTACATGGTCATGGACATCACCGAACGGTGGAAGGCACGTCAGCTCCTGATGCTGGTCAACGAGGCCGGGACCAGTGTGGGCAGGACCCTGGACATGGCGCGGACAGCCCAGGAACTCGCCGATTTCGCCGTTCCCCGCTTCGCGGACTTCGTCGTCGTCGATCTGCTGGAGTCCGTCCTCAGCGCCCAGGGGCAGGGGGTGTGGCTGCCCGAGGCCGAACTGTCGGTCGCCCGGCCGTTGATGCGCCGGACAGGCATGAGTTCGGTGCGGGAGGGCTGCCCGGAGGCGGTCGCGCGGATCGGGGACACGGTGGACTTCGACCCGGTGCCCCGCCAGGCGAATCTGCTCGTCCATGGCGAACCGATCTTCGTACCGGTCATCGATCCGGCGACCCCGCTGTGGGACGACGAAGAGTCCGACCGGAACACACGCGTCCGCGAGTTCGGACTGCACTCCCTGATCTGTGTGCCGATGCGGGCGCGGAACACCGTCCTCGGCCTCGCCACGTTCATGCGGTCGCAGAACCCGGTGCCCTTCGACGCGGACGATGTCCTGCTGGCCCGGGAAGTGGTGGCGCGGGCGGCGCTCGGCATCGACAACGCCCGCCGCTTCAGCCGGGAGCACACGGCGGCGGTCACGCTGCAGCACAGCCTGCTGCCGCACGCCCTGACCGGCGGCACGGCGATGGAGGTGGCGTCGTTCTATCTGCCGGCCAACGCGGCAGGCGGGGTCGGCGGCGACTGGTTCGACGTGATCCCGCTGTCCGGCGCCCGGGTGGGTCTCGTCGTCGGCGACGTGGTCGGGCACGGCATCACCGCGGCGGCGACCATGGGCCGGCTGCGTACCGCGGTGCAGACCCTCGCCGACATGGATCTGCCGCCCGACGAACTCCTCGCCCATCTCGACGACCTCGTGCTCCGGCTGAGCGAGGAGGAGGACGACGGCGACGGTGACGGCGCGGACCGGACCAGTACGACCGTGCTCGGGGCGACCTGTCTCTACGCCGTCTACGATCCGGTGGCGCGGCGCTGCGCGATGGCGCGGGCCGGTCATCCGCCCCCGGTCGTGGTCACCCCCGAGGGGGAGGTGTCCTATCCCGAGCTTCCCGCGGGGCCGCCGCTCGGCCTCGGCGGGCTGGCGTTCGAGGCCGCCGAGATCGAGCTGGCCGAGAACAGCCTGCTCGGGCTGTACACCGACGGGCTCCTGCTGGGCGCCGACCGCGACATGGAGCTGGGCATGACGCGGCTGGGAGAGTCGCTGTCCCAGCCCTCCGAGAGCCTTGAGGCGCTGAGTTCGAGTGTGGTGCGGCATCTGGTGCCCGTGCCTCAACCCGACGACGTGGCCCTGCTGTTGGCCCGTACCCACGCCCTGAGCCCCGACCAGGTCGCCGAGTGGGACGTGCCCCTCGATCCGGCCGCCGTCGGCGACGCCCGCGCCCGGGTCATCCGCACGCTGGAGGACTGGGGCCTCGCGGAACTGGCCGTCACGACGGAACTCATCGCCAGTGAGCTGGTCACCAATGCGATCCGCTACGCCTCGGGGCCCGTACGGCTACGACTGCTCCGGAACGGCCGGCTGACCTGCGAGGTCGGCGACGCCAGCAGCACCTCCCCGCGGCTCCGGCACGCCCGGAGCACGGATGAGGGCGGCCGTGGCCTCTTCCTCGTGGCCCAGCTCTCCCATCGCTGGGGCACACGCCATACATCCGGCGGCAAGATCATCTGGACCGAGCAGGAGATCCCCTGAGGCGCCGTATGTCGGAGGTGCCCGGAACCGGACTCGAACCGGCATAGGCGAACGCGCCGACCTGCGCTTTCCTCGAACTCCCAGCTCGGGCGCCCGGATCAGCCCGGACCAGCCCGACCCAGCACGCGGCCCGTGTTCCCGTGGGAACACACGCCGGGAGCACGGCGCCCCGCCCCGACCGGCTGCCGGGAGCGGCCCCGTGCGACAGGTTCACATGGGGTGAGGGCCTTGGTGCAGGCAGACCAGGGCCCTCGGTCCCGGGCTGGCGCCTCCCACGGGGGTCAGCATCGAGGCCAGCCGGGACGGGTGGCCCGCCCCGGGCACGGGGCCCTCGCGGGAGGGGTGCAGGTCCTGCGGCACGGGAGCCGGTCACTTGTGCCGCGACCGACCCGGGACGGGGTCTCCCCGCTGGGGCGGTAGTGGGATCCTGCCGCTCAGTCAGACTCGGTGATCTTGGCGAGGAAGTCAGCGTTCGCCGCCACGTCGTGCCCGAGCACGACGCAGTGGTGCGGAAGCGCGGCCAGGCGCCGGGCGACTTCCTGACGGGACTCGGCGGTGCCGCCGCCGTCGACCCGCGCGAGTTCGAACACGTCGGGGTAACGGTCCTCGGTCTTCCCGCTCATGAAGTCGTGGTCGCTCAGGGACCGGCTGCGCTCCTGCAAGGCCGGGGCAGCTCCGGCCTCGATCCGAGGGAACACCAGGACCGTGGCCTTGCCGCCGGTCGCCAGGGGCAGTCCGAACCAGCGCACGAACTGGTCAGGGAACACCTGTGCCTTCAGCTCCTTGCCGTCCTCCCACAGCGGCTCGCAGAGCCCGGCGAGCAAGGCCTCAGTGACCCGCTGGTCCTGCGTCGGGTGCAGCGCCTCGCCGCCGGTCAGCCGTTCGCGGGCGATGTCGAACCAGCCGAGGGCATCCAGCAGACCGAGGCCGATCGCGGCTGCCGACGGCCACGGCAGTACGTCCACGCCCCCGCCGTCGTTGGGCCGGACGAACACGCGGTCGTTGGCCAGCAGCCCGAGGCCGTGCCGGTGGGCCATGGCCAAAGCGGCGGTTGTCTTGCCTGCGCCCTTCTTGCCGAACGTCAGGATCACACGGCCGTCCTGGACGACCGCGGAGGCGTGCAGCACCGACCAGCCGTCCCGCAGCAACGTCCCGCGCATCACCTCGCGCGCCAGGCGCGCGGTCGCGGTCGCAACCGGCCCAGGATCGCGCCCGAGGATCGTCAGGTTTGCCACGCCGGGCTCGGACCGGTAGGCGAGTGCTTCCTCTGGGCAGACGCCGCGGATCACGCCCGCGGCCTGGTCGTGGGCGAGGAGCAGCTGCGCCTTCGCGTAGGTGGTGCTCGTGTGCGGGGCCCGTGTCACCTCGAGCGCCGCATCCGCGTACCTGTCCGGGTCGACCTCGGCGGTGACGAGCGGCCCGGCGCAGACGCTCTCCGGCGGCACACCGGCGGCCTTCCACCACGGTCCGAAGTAGCGGGCAGACCAGTCGGTGACGGCCCGCTCGGTGGAAACGACGGTCACGGCCGCATCGGCGGCCTCCAGACGGACAGCGTGAGTGGTCACGAATTCCTCCCTGATGGAAGCGATTGAGATGGGATACCGCGCATGGCCTGGTAGGCGGCGCGGAGCTTGGTACGGGCGGCCTCCAACTGCCGGGCCTCGGTGTCGTCCAGCGGAGGCAGGAACGGTAGGTGACGGCCGCTGGTGAACCGCAACGGGATTCCGCAGCAGTCCTCCCGGTACGGGACAGACAGCTCGGCCATGCCGTCCTCGGCACCGAGCGCCAGGCGCAGCGCGGACACCACAGCACCGGCAGGGCCGCACCGGGTGCGCCCGATCCCGGCACTGATCCGGCCTGGCCGCCCGGCCAGCTCGTCGCGTACCTCCTGAAGGGGGACAGGTACGGGATGTCCGTTGACGGTGGTCGAGGAGGCGCAGACAACGGCCGAGTCCCCGTGCTCGCCGATGACATGGCCGCGCACCACGGCGACGGGCACATCCAAGAGCCGTGCGAGGGTGAGCCGGTACCGCGCGCTGTCGAGGTTGGAACCGATCCCGAACACCCGGGGGCAGCCGGACTCCTCAGCGAACAGGCGCGTCATCAGGTCCACGGGGTTGGTCACCATCAGCACTGTCCCCTGATAGCCCCGCATCTGAGCGGCGAGAGCGCGGACGGCCGGAGCGTTCGCCTGCACCCCGGCCATCCGCACGTCCCGGCTGCGGTCGTTGGTGAACTGGGCCCTCACGGCGACCACGAAGGCCGGGCAGTGACGCAGCTCGTCCACAGTCGCAGGCGTTGGCAGAACCGAGGAGCCGAGGGCGGCGCGCATGTCGTCCAGGTCGTCGGCCAACGCGGCGGCCTGAGCAGGCGTGCGGGAGACCACGAGGAGCCGATCGGACAGCCCCGCGGCCACCAGAGCGCCACCGACGGTCTGCCCGACCGCTCCCGCGCCGACCACGCCCACGGCCGGTACTACGGCCGTCACGAGGCCACCGCCAAAGCCATTGAGATGGCGAGGTCCCAGACGTCCCGCACCGCAGCCCGGTCGGTGAGAGCTTCACTCACCACATCGACGAGGGAACTCACCGGTACGGCCCGGTCAACAAGCGCCGCTCCGAGGGCGGGCAGCGGCAACGCGGCCGGGGCGGACAGATACGTCGTCAGGATGTTGACGGTGTCCATCAACCAGAGCGTCAGCAGCCCGCGCAGCAGGACATCGCGGTCCCGGCCGGACAAGCCCGTCACCTGAGACTCAGCGAACTTCTCGATACCGCCGACGACGCGCCAAGCCGTTCCCGCGCTGGGCCGGTGCGCGGCCAGGAACAGAACGGTCCGGCTGATCAGCTTGGCCAGGTCCGTCATGGGGCTCGCCCGTAGAAGGCCAGGGTCGAGCAACACCGGCCGCCCATCGGGCCCGTCGGGGAAGAAGACGTGCTCGGGTTTCAGGTCTCCGTAGGCAAGAGTCGTGCTCTCCGTCGAGGGCAGTGCCATCCGCAGCCGCCGCAGACGATCCACACTGCCTCGCACCAGATCAACCGTCTCCTCGCGCGGGCCAGGCCCGCACCGCTCGGCACCGAGCCGGTCAACGTAGGCGGCCCCGGACAGGCCGTTGAACTTCCGGAGGAAGGTGCCCGCGATGCTGCGCTCCCCGATGACACCGCTGGGATCCAGACGGCTTAAGGAGCCTGGCTGGTGCAGCGGGCGCAGCTCGGCGAACGGGCGGGTCAGCAGCTCGCACGTCTCGCCCGGGTGTGCCAGCAGCAGCTCCCCGAGAGACGGCCCGGTCACCGGCTCGGTGAAGATGACGCCGCGCCGGATCCCGGCGACGGCGCACACCCGGGGTCGGTCCATGCTGGTGAGGACGCGTAGCTGTGCGGCCTCTCGCACGAGAAGGCCGTCCGGCTGTGCCACATACGCCTCTTGAGCCCGACGAACCTCGGACCAGGAGCCGCACGCACCACGCAGCAGGGACACCAGGGAGACACCCAGGACGGACGTCTTCGCGTACAGGACACGCTCGCCAACGCGGGCGCGGTGCACGTACCCGGTGACGCTGGGCACGTGACCGTCCAACAGGACGGGCTCGTCAGGCCATATGTCGGCAGCAGCCCGGTGGATCTGTGCGGCGGCGTAGCTGAATACGTCAGCTATACCGGGCGGGGTGAACTCTTGTTGAGCAGGAACGGCATACACACCGATGGTCACGAACGCCTCCTCGGGCTGCTCGTTATCCGTGAACGTGTGAACCCGGCTGCCCCACCAGGGCAGGGGAACCCCGGCAGGCGTCTCCGATCGACGGCGAGGGCGTCGGGTGTCGCCTCGGCCTCAGGAGTGTCAGCGGGGGCTGGTGACCCACCCCGGGCCAGGGGCTCCGCAAACGATCTCGCGCGGCGGTACGGCCGTGTCAGCGCAGCGGCTGGTGATCACTCGCTCACCTCCGACCAAACGCGTTTGCCCCAGCCGTATCGAATGACCCCCCAGTCGCTGGACAGCGCGTTGACCAGGCGCAGCCCCCGTCCCCCCTCGGCCAGCAGGTCGCTCTCCTGGAGCTGGGGCAGGGTCCGGCTCCGGTCGGTGACCGCGATGCGCACCCGAGAACTGGTCGTGCGGGTCACCGTGACCCGCACGACCGCGCCCCGACCGTGGCGGACCGCATTACTCATCAACTCCGAGACCACCAGCGTGGCGTCCTCGGCGAGCTGCTCCAGGTGCCACACGGCCAGCGCCAGGGCCACCATGGCTCTGGCGTCCTCCGCGGCCTGCTCGTCCCGCTGTATCACTCCGGTGTACGCCGGGGCTCCGGTGGCCGAGGCGACCGGCCGCAGCCAGTCCTCTCTCCCGGTCTGGCGGCTGGTGATGCTCGCCATGCTGACGCCTCCAAGCAGTGTGCTCGTACGGTGATCTCAGTGGGTGGATCCGGTCGTCTCGTCGCGGCTGGCCCGAAGCGGACGTCGATGAATCAGGAGGCCAGTTCCACGACCCTGGCGAACTCCGCCTCCAGCCGGTCACGGCCGAGGGCAGCCCACTCCTCGGCCAGGTTGGCCGGTCGCACGCCTTGGAGTTCCACGACCATCCGGGAGGCCACCGTCCAGGCGGCCAGCGGCGACTCACGCCGGACGTTGGCCATAACGGCCCTCACCTGGAGCGTCTTGGGGTCGTAGACGTTGCCGACCACGCCCCAGAACGGGGCGTGTTGCACCCACGCCGCCGTGAACTGCCCCCTGATCGCCGGACAGAGCTGGACGGAGATCGCGGCGCACGGCACGCACACGGGCGGACTCCCGGTCGTCTCGCCCTCGGTGATCGGTCCGCCCATGCTCTTGGCGAGGAACAGGTACGGGCCTTCGTAGTCCGGCGACGTCGGCCGCCTACAGATCTGGCACAGCAGATCCAGCATGCAGCGGCGTTGCCGGTACGGATGGATGGTCTTGAGGCGCGGGCTCCCGCGCCGTGCCTTCGGCAGGATCGTCGGGCGCACCCACGGCACACCGAAACTGTCCCGGTCGTGATCCGTCTCGTCCTCGAAACCAAGACGCCCGCGAAACGGCGCCTTGATGAGCTGCGGCGTCACGACCTCTTCCCGGCTGTACCCCGCGATATACGGCACGATCCCGAGCGGAGCTGGCGGCAGCATCGAGCAGCGCCGCGCGGTCTTCGGCAGTGTCCTCACGTTCCCCTCCTTCAATGCGTTGGCGCGCGTAGCGGGTCAGGCCACCAGGTGGATCGCCACCGCGGCGACGAGCCCCGCGAGCAGCAGCGCGTACGCGCCGACCGCCCAGGTGACCCGCGGGTGCCGCTGGCGGATGATCCGCCAGGCGTCCAGGCCGGTGCGCCCGTCGGCCCGCGCACGGATACCGAAGCCGCTCACGGAGATGGTCACGAACTGGAGGGCGGGCTGGCCGCTCTGCTGGGTGGTGTTCATGGGGTTCCTTTCCAGGGGGACGGGGCGGGCGTAGGGCCGCGCGATGACGGAGGGAGGCTCCTCGGAGCGAGGCTCCAGGAAGTAACTTCGGGCTCGGCGCTCGACGGCGGCGAGGCAGTACTGGCACAGGTAGATCGGGGCGTCCTGCCCGGCGTACCGAGCGGGTCCCACCCACGTCACCGGGAGACTGACGCGCTCGCACTTCCAGCAGGTACCCGTGGTCCACCCGACGAGGACCGTGCCGTACTGATCCGTCACCCGGAGGCCACCCCGTAAGCGAGCGCGCCCAGGACGGCCAAGACGATCAGCACGTACACGATCTGGCCCGCCAGGCTGTCCGGCCTCACGTCGCGCACGACCGGCCAGCATCCGCATCCGAATCCGTGGCTCGGCGGTAGTCCCGCGCGCGCTGCACTACCGCCCACACCAACCGCGGATCGCACAGCTTCGTGGGCGAGTTCAGGGCAACGCACCAGTACGAGCGCCCTTGCCAGAGCCCGGGGTCGAGCGCGGGGACACCCAGGTAGCAGTCTCTGCCGAGGCAGGCCACGCCGGGCCAGGCCTGCGGATTCCACCGCCGAGCGGTACTTTCGGAGACCAGGGCGTAGTACGCGTCAGAGATCCGGTCCCGGAACACCGGTCCGCCCCTCAGGACACGGAGAAGGAATTCGTCCACGTCCTCGTCGTCGCCCGTCTTCGCGGCCACCCGCATGAGCTCGCCCGGAATCCGGACCGCGCCGAAGGTCTCGCCGGCTGCCAGCAGCGCTACGCCGTGCTCCCGCCAGTCCGTGCAGGCCTGCACCGGGTCCTCGGCCGCGGACAGGAGCCACCGAGAGACCGCGAGGCCTCGCTCCCGCCGCGTCGCCAGGTCGACGCCTTGTACGGCAAGCTGCTTGTCCGTGAGCGTGCTCGCAGTATCCGCAGGCATGGTCACGCCTCCACGATCATGGTGATGCGTCTCACACAAGTGACCGTAGAGGCGTGCACACAGCATCGCCGACCGGAATCCGGTCGGTACGTTCAAGCAGCGAGAATGCCGACCTTCACCGCCAGCTCCGACGCCCGCCTGCGCCGGACGGCCTGCGTCGACTCGATCTCCTCCAGCAAGATCGACCGGGCGTAGCCGTTGTACCGGATCGTTTCCGGCGCAGCTTCAAAGGCCTTCTCCAGCGAGGCGATTGCCACATCCGGCTGGCTGTCGAGCTGGTAGCCGCGGGCCTCCTCGATCCGGTGCCGGGCCCGGCGCGGGCGGGACTGGATCGCAGCCCGTTCTGCCCGAGCCGCCTGCCGTACCGACTCCCCTCCCTGGTGCAGCTCGACCGCGACCGTCACGGCATGGGCGCCCATGATGGCCTGGCCGAAGCTCGTCACCGGGTGGACGTAGTCGCTCGGCAGGCGCTTCGCCATGGCCTCCGCCTTGTCCCAGTGCCCCCACGCGGTACCGGTCTCCCGTCGGCGGGCTGCGGTGTAGCCGAGCTCAAACTCCAGCGCTCCCGCGATGGCGAGGACATCGTCGCTCGCCTCCGGCAGCAAGGGCTCCAGGAAGCGGACGGCTTCCAGGTTGATGGCGTCGGCAGCGTCGAAATGCTGCCGCCCGGAGTCGCGATGCGCCTGGGCCAGCAGCCAGGCAGCAACGCCGATCGCGTGCGGGTCTGCGGAGTCCTCTGCCGCGACCATGCCCCGCTCGGCGACGCGCCACAGCAGAGCGGCGTCGGGCTGGTAGGCGACGAAGAACTGGCTCAGGCTGTACGTCTGCGACAGGAGAGCTTGAGCGTGGCGCCGTCCGTTGGCGGTTTCAGCGTGCCGGACGAGGGCCTGGCCGTCCCGGATCAGGTCCGGCAGCAGCCTCCCGATGGTCTCCCGATGGTTCTTCGCGGCGTGCCTGGCTTTCCACGCCGCGTGCAGGCGGGCCTCCAGGTGCGCGACGGGCGGCGGCTCGGCGCTGGAGCCGAGGGCGAAGTTGTCGATGGCCGCTTTCACCGCGGCAAGCCGCGGATGGCCAGGCCCGACGAAGAGGTCAACATGCATGTCTGGGAGGCCTGTCAGGTCGGCAAGGTCGCGCACTCGGAGAGCCTCGGCGATCCTCAGCACCAGGTCGAGACGTGGCGCCTGCTGCTGCCCATTCTCGATCTTGCGGAGGGTGTGCGATGAGAGCCCTACGAGATCAGCGAGTTGGACTTGGGTCATTCCGCGGCGCTCGCGGAGAATCTGCACCCGCTGTCCGAACTTCAGCGGATCGGCGTACGGGTCCGGGGTAGCATCAGATGGCACGGTCTCGCCCCTCTCTGAACAGCTCGTCACTGTCAGGGTATGGGCGAGACCTTTCTCATGTAGCCCCTTATGGGTGTTCCAGGCCTCCGGAAACCTCTAATCCGCGCGCTCCTGACGGGACAGCACCTGCACCCGAACGGGTCAACGACGGGTCGGCAACCGGTACTCGTCCGTCTGGAACCCGTGGACCGCGAGGCGCAGCCTCCACCCGGTCTCTCCCACGCCCTCGCTGCGCACCAGCTCGGGGCTGTAGGCCTCGGGGGCCGGGCGCCCAGCGTCTTCCCAGGCGGCGAGCCAGGTGCGCAGGATCGTGAGGGGCGGGGAGTCCGGACGGTCGGCGAGGAGCGTGCCGTCGGCGGCCGTCTGCTGGACCTGGCCCGCAAAGAGCCCCGGCAGCACGCCACAGAAGCCGCAGACTCCATCCGCCAGGCCATTGCCCGGCGCGGCCCGGAAGCTGGCCGAAGCCATGCCCTCGACATGATCGGTTTGGCCGAGTGCCATTTCCTCATGGGCGACGTGACAGGCGCCGCCGATCTCACCACAAGCGCGGTCGAGGCGGCTACCCGCACGCAGTCAGCAAGGGTGAGGACGCAGCTCGGCCGACTGTACCCGTACACGGTCGGCCGGGGCGTCTCACCTCGCGTGGCCGAGGCGCGCACTATGATCCGCGATCTGCTGTCGAACTGAGGGAACACTGTGACAACCATCGCCGTGACGGGGCACATGGACCTGACCGATGCCAGCGTGCCCCTGGTACGCGACGCCCTGCGAGAGATGCTGAAGCCGCATGCTACGGACCTGACAGGCGTCTCCTGCGTCGCCAGGGGGGCTGACTCCCTGTTCGCGGACATCGTGCTGGAGCTGGGTGGCCGCCTGGTCGCGGTCATCCCGTCGAAGGACTACCGGCAGACCAAGGTAAAGCCCGACCACGCGGTCATGTTCGACCGGCTCATCGCGGCGGCTGCCGAGGTGTCTGTCCTCGAACACGAGACCGCTAACCGGTCGGCGTACGAAGACGCGAACCGGACGCTCCTGACGCGGGCTGATCGTCTCCTGGCCGTATGGAACGGCGAACCGCCGTCGGGTAGTAAGGGCGGAGGCACTGCGGACACCGTCCTCGAAGCCCGCGCAATCGGCCTGCCTGTAGATGTCGTCTGGCCGGACGGTGCCGCCCGGCAGGTTTAGATGCGGTTCTCTGCCGCCCGTTGCCCAGCCTGCGACCTGATGGAGCAGCGCCCTTCAGCGGCGAGTCGACAGCCGGTACTCGTCCGTCCGGAACTCCCCGCTCGTGAGGCGCAGCTTCCACCCGGTCTCTCCCGAGCCCTCGCAGTGCACCAGTTCGGGGCTGTAGGTCTCGGGGGCCGGGCGCCCGGCGGCTTCCCAGGCGGCGAGCCAGGTGCGCAGGATCGTGAGGGACGGGGAGTCGGGGCTGTCGGCGATGATCGTGCCGTCCTGCTGGATGACGGCGGCCGAGGTCGGGGTCGAGTGGCCGATGGTCCACAGGTCCGGGCGTAGCCCGGCATGGTCAGGTGCGGATCGGCAAGGGCCGCGGCGAAGGTTCGCCAGGATGGCCAGTCGACTTCGGGTCCGGTGTACGGCTCCGTGTGGGGGTCTCCACTGCTGACCGTTGTCGTTGACCGCGTCGCGAAACGTCTCAGCGGCTGCGCGACCGTCCTCGTCGCCGTCGAACCGCTCGTTCTGCCACGGTGCGTGCTTGGCACCCCCGAGCCTCCATCGAACCTGGTAGCTCGATAACGCTCCGGTCTTGCCTCTACGCGCAATTACGCTCGCTTCATGCCAGGGGAGGCTACCCGGGATGTTCCCGTGGTGTTCCCGTGACATTGCGGTGAGTCAACGGTCTTCGGTTGTTTCCGCTGATCAGTGACTTGAGATCGGAGGTGCCCGGAACCGGACTCGAACCGGCACGCCCGCGAGGGGCAGCGAGGTTTAAGCTCGCCGTGTCTGCATTCCACCATCCGGGCAGGCCATGGCCTCCGCATCTCGGCGTCGAGCCTATCGGGGCGGATCCCTCGAACAGCGGGCGGGCGACGCCATGTTGTCTTATTTTATTGGCGCCTGAGGGTGCATCAGCACACGCGACGGGCCATCCACACGTGCCGATGGCGCTTCCGGTCGCGACTGCGCGTGTACGGGGAATGACGGGATTTCACCGTCCGGAATGACGGCGACGCGGACAGCTCCGCACGACGTCACCCACCCCTCTTCCCACCAGGTGCGGTCCCGGGCCGTGTCATCCCCAGGTATGACACCGCCGAGGGACGGTCCGACCCGAGGCTGCCCCCAGAACCAGAACAGCGGGTGACTTCACGACTTCGATCGGCACGGATGATGGAAGACGTCCCCCTTTGACCGTCGTCCTTGACTCGACCGCCGTCCCGACAGGAGCCGTCCCGTGACCAGCACCCCCCTCGCCGACCCCATCACCGCGGTGGCCGCCCGCGCCACGGACCTGTCGAAGGTCTACGGTCAGGGCGAGACCCAGGTGGTGGCCCTGGACCGCGTCACCGTCGACTTCGAGCAGGCCCGGTTCACGGCGATCATGGGGCCCTCGGGCTCCGGCAAGTCGACGCTCATGCACTGCGTCGCCGGGCTCGACTCCTTCTCCTCCGGCTCCGTCCGCGTCGGCGACGTCGAGCTGGGCTCGCTGAAGGACAAGCAACTGACCAAGTTGCGCCGGGACAAGATCGGCTTCATCTTCCAGGCGTTCAACCTGCTGCCGACGCTGACCGCGCTGGAGAACATCACGCTGCCGATGGACATCGCGGGCCGCAAGCCCGACAAGGAGTGGCTGAACACCGTGATCGAGATGGTCGGCCTGTCCGGGCGGCTCGGTCACCGGCCCGCGCAGCTCTCGGGCGGTCAGCAGCAGCGCGTCGCGGTGGCGCGGGCGCTGGCGTCCAAGCCCGCGATCATCTTCGGTGACGAGCCCACCGGCAACCTGGACTCGCGCTCGGGCGCGGAGGTACTGGGCTTCCTGCGCAACTCCGTACGGGAGTTGGGGCAGACGGTGGTGATGGTCACCCACGACCCGGTGGCGGCGGCGTACGCGGACCGGGTCATCTTCCTCGCGGACGGCCGGATCGTGGACGAGGTGCACGCGCCGACCGCCGAGGCGGTGCTGGACCGGATGAAGCAGTTCGACGCCAAGGGCCGCACGAGCTGACCCGGCGGCCCGGTCGCCGCGGCCCCACGCCCCCTCCCCCATCCGTCGCTCAACCCAGCCCCTGGACAAGAGAATGTTCCGTACTGCCCTGCGCACCGTGCTCGCGCACAAGGCCAGGCTGCTGATGACCGTGCTCGCCGTGATGCTCGGCGTGGCCTTCGTGTCGGGCACCCTGGTCTTCACCAACACCGTCTCGGAGGCCTTCCAGAAGAGTTCCGCGAAGGGCTTCGACCAGGTCGACGTGGCCATCCAGCCGAAGACCCGCAAGAGCACCGGCGACACGCTCGGCAAGAAGCCCGAGCTGACGCAGCCGCTCCTCGACAAGGCCGCCGAGGTCCAGGGCGCCGACAGCGCCATCGGTGTGGTCGGCGGCTTCACCGCCATCGCCGACAAGGACGGCAAGCTCATCGGCGGCGGCTTCCGCACCCAGGGCGGCAACTACTGGGGCACCAAGGACATCCGGTACCCGCTGGTCAGCGGACACGCGCCCAAGGGCGCGGGCCAGGTCCTCATCGACTCCAAGACCGCCGAGCGCGCCGGGTACAAGGTCGGCGACACCGTACGGATCTCCATCGACGGACCCGTCCTCAAGCCCGAGATCACCGGCATCTTCACCACCGACGACGGCAACGTCGCCGCGGGCGGCAGCCTCGCGCTGTTCGACACGGCCACCGCCCAGCGGCTGTTCGGCAAGACCGGCGTGTACGACGAGATCGACGTGAAGGCCGCCCCCGGCACCAGCCAGGTCGCGCTGCGCGACGCCCTCGACAAGGCCCTTCCCAAGGACGTCGCCTCCACCATCACCGGCGAGAAGCTCGCCGACGACCAGGCCGCGCAGATCACCGACGCGACCAGCAGCCTGCGCACCTCCCTGCTCGTCTTCGCCGGCATCGCGCTGTTCGTCGGCACGTTCATCATCGCCAACACCTTCACGATGCTGGTCGCCCAGCGGACCAAGGAGCTGGCCCTGCTGCGTGCGGTCGGCGCCTCCCGCCGTCAGGTCACCCGGTCCGTGCTCATCGAGGCGTTCGTGGTCGGCGCGGTCGCGGCCGTCACCGGCCTGCTGGCCGGCATCGGCGTCGGCGCCGGACTGCGGGCGTTGCTGGGCTCCTTCGGTGACAGCGTGCCGGACGGGCCGCTCGTCATCTCCCCGAGCACGGTCCTCGCCGCCTTCGCCGTCGGCATCGTGATCACGATGCTGGCCGCCTATCTGCCGGCCCGCCGCGCCGCGAAGATCCCGCCGGTCGCCGCGATGAGCAGCGTCCACGCGAAGGCGACGACCAAGTCCCTCGTCGTACGCAACACCATCGGCTCCCTGTTCGCCGCGGCCGGTATCGCCACCGTCCTGTACGCCACCACGCTGAACAGCACGGACGGCCAGGCCCCGATGGGGCTCGGCGCAGTCCTGCTGATCATCGGTGTCTTCGTCCTCACCCCGCTGCTGTCCCGCCCGCTGATCGCCGCCGCCGCGCCCCTGCTGCGGGTCTTCGGGATCGCCGGGAAGCTCGCCCGGCAGAACTCCGTGCGCAACCCGCGCCGCACCGCCGCCACCGCCTCGGCCCTGATGATCGGTCTGACCCTGATCACCGGTCTGACGGTGATGGCAGGCAGCCTCCAGATCGCGATCGACAAGATGGCCGCCTCCTCGATCAAGGCGGACTACGTGGTGACGATGGCGAACGGCAATCCGCTCTCGCCCGACGTGGACCGAAAGCTCAGGTCGGCCGATGGCGTCACCACGACCAGCGCGCTGCGCTTCGCCTCCTCCCGCATCGACGGCGAGACCGAGTACGTCATGGGCGTCAACGGCGCCACGTTCACCGACCTGACCGACCTCACGGTCGACAGCGGCTCGATGAAGATCGGCGGCGCGCAGATCGTCGTCGACGAGGACACCGCCAAGTCCCGTGACTGGCACACCGGTTCACGGCTCACCGCCTCTTTCGAAGCGGGCCACAAGCAGCAGTTGACGGTCGCCGGGATCTACCGCAGCACCGCGATGATGCGCGGCATCATCCTGGACAACGCGACGCTCTCCGCGCACGCGAGCCACCCGTCCGACCTCCAGGTCATGGTCAAGATGTCCGACGGCGCCACCGCGTCGGCCAAGAGCGCGCTGGAGAAGGCGCTCGGCGACAACCCGGCCATCCAGGTCCAGGACAAGAAGGACATCTCCAACGGCATCAGTCAGTCGGTCACGCTGATGCTGAACATCCTCTACGGCCTGCTGGCCATGGCGGTGATCGTCGCGGTCCTCGGTGTCATCAACACCCTGGCCATGTCGGTCTTCGAGCGCTCGCAGGAGATCGGGATGCTGCGCGCGATCGGCCTGGACCGCGGCGGCATCAAGCGGATGGTCCGGCTGGAGTCGCTGGTGATCTCGCTCTTCGGCGGCGTGCTCGGCATCGGTCTGGGCGTGTTCTTCGGCTGGGCGGCCGGCCGGCTGGTCGGCACGCAGATCTCGACGTACCAACTGGTGCTGCCCTGGGGGCGGATGGCCGTCTTCCTGCTGCTCGCGGGGCTGGTCGGCGTGCTGGCCGCGCTGTGGCCGGCCCGGCGCGCGGCCCGGCTGAACATGCTGACGGCGATCAAGTCGCAGTAGCGGCCCATGCGTCGGGGCCCCGTCCGGCCACTCTCGACCGGACGGGGCCCCTTGTCTTCGGCCGATCAGTTCCAGGTACGGGCCCGCAGGGGCATCCCGGAGGTGCCCGGTTCGGGGGTGCGGACCGCGACGACCTGGTTGACGCCGATGCGGTTGCGCTCGAAGGCGAGGGCCGAGGCGGCCATGTAGAGGCGCCAGACACGGGCCCGGCCGGGGCTGGTGAGGCCCTGCGCCCGCCCCCACTGCGCCTCCAGGTTGGCGACCCAGCGGCGCAGCGTGAGGGCGTAGTGCTCCCGCAGGGACTCGACGTCGCGCACCTCGAACCCGGCTCGCTCCAGTTGGGTCACCGTGGTGCCGACGGGCGCGAGTTCGCCGTCCGGGAAGACATAGGCGTCGATGAACGCGTCGACGGAGTACGTGGATTCGTCCCGCTGCGGCCTGCGCGCGATCTGGTGGTTGAGCAGCCGCCCGCCGGGCCGCAGCAGGGCGTGCAGGGTACGGGCGTACTCCAAGTACCGTTCGGCGCCCACATGTTCGGCCATGCCGATGGAGGAGATGGCGTCGTACGGCCCGTCGACCACATCGCGGTAGTCCTGCACCCGGATCTCGACGCGGTCGGTGAGCCCCTCGTCGGCGACCCGCTTGCGGGCGTAGGCGGCCTGCTCCTCGGAGAGGGTGATGCCCACGACGTCGACGCCGTGCTCGCGGGCCGCGTGGACGGCCAGGGAGCCCCAGCCGCAGCCGACATCGAGCAGTCGCTGACCGGGCTTCAGATCCAGCTTGCGGCAGACGAGTTCGAGCTTGTCGCGCTGGGCGTCCTCCAACGTGCCCTCCGGGGAGTCCCAGTAGGCGCACGAGTACACCATGGACGGGCCCAGGACGATCTCGTAGAAGTCGTTCCCGACGTCGTAGTGATGGCTGACGGCGTGCTTGTCGCTGCGCCGGGTGTGCAGGTGGCCGCGGGCTCTGCGGACCTCCTCGCGCGGGGGCGCGGGCGGCGGGAAGGGACCGGCCAGCGCGGCGAGACCGCGGACGGCGGCGCGGACCTCCGGGTCGCGCAGCGCCTGGGTGAGGGTACGGGCGTCCTCACCGCGCTCCCAGATGAACCCGGCGAGCCGATCGAGGGCCGTGTAGAGGTCTCCGTCGATGCCCAGGTCCCCCGCGACCCAGGCGCGGGCGAGCCCCAACTCGCCCGGCTTCCACAGCAGTCGGCGCAGCGCCCGGCGGTTGCGTACGACCAGGACGGGAGCACCCGGCGGGCCGGCCTCCGAGCCGTCCCAGGCGCGAACACGCACCGGGAGCGGGGCTCCCAGCAACTGTTCGACGAGGCTGTTCAGCCGCTGCGCGGCGTCGACCATGGTGCACACCTCCGTGACAGGATCCCGGAATGTTCAACACCACGTAAACACCGGCGAGGCGGCGTTACAGTCCCCCGTCGGCGTCATGACTGGGCAAAATACGGGGGCTTCGGCGAAAGCGGAGCGGGGCGACGCCGAAGGGCCTCCCGCACCACGGATGACGGGAGGCCCTTCGGTCGGACAAGTGCCGTGAGGTCAGGAGGCCTTGGCCTTCTCCTCGGGCTTGCTCGCGGCGGGAGCCGGGGCCGGCTTCGCGGCCTCGTAGAACTCCTCGCGCGGGGACTCGATGGCGCCGAGCGAGACGACCTCGCGCTTGAGGAACATGCTCAGCGTCCAGTCCGCGAAGATGCGGATCTTGCGGTTCCAGGTCGGCATCGCCAGACCGTGGTAGCCACGGTGCATGTACCAGGCCAGCCGGCCGCGCAGCTTGATCTTCGACTTGCCGACGACGATCATCGCGACGCCCTTGTGGAGGCCGAGGCCCGCCACCGCGCCCTTGTTGGCGTGGCTGTACTCCTTCTGCGGGAAGCCCCGCATACCGGAGATCACGTTGTCGCCGAGGGTCTTGGCCTGACGCAGCGCGTGCTGCGCGTTCGGCGGGCACCAGGCGTTCTCGTTGCCCGCCCTGCGGCCGACCATGTCGGGCACCTGGGCGTTGTCGCCCGCGGCCCAGATGTAGTCCGTGCCCTTCACCTGGAGGGTGGGCTCGGTGTCCACGTGGCCGCGCGGGCCGAGCGGCAGACCGAAGCGGGACAGCGCCGGGTTCGGCTTGACGCCCGCCGTCCACACGATCGTGTTGGAGTCGACCTCGAGGCCGTTCTTGAGCACCACGTGGCCGTCGACACAGGAGTCCATGGAGGTGGACAGGTAGACCTCGACGCCGCGGCTCTCGAGGTGCGCCTTGCCGTACTGGCCGAGCTTGGGACCGACTTCGGGGAGGATCTTGTCGGCGGCGTCGACCAGGACGAAGCGCATGTCCTCGCGGGACACGTTCTTGTAGTACTTGGCGGCGTCCCGGACCATGTCCTCGACCTCGCCGATGGTCTCCGCGCCCGCGAAGCCACCACCGATGAAGACGAAGGTGAGCGCCTTGCGGCGGATCTCCTCGTCGGTCGTGGAGTCGGCCTTGTCGAGCTGCTCCAGGACGTGGTTGCGCAGGCCGATGGCCTCCTCGATGCCCTTCATACCGATGCCCTGCTCGGCGAGGCCGGGGATCGGGAAGGTACGGGAGACCGCGCCCATCGCGATGACGAGGTAGTCGAAGGGCAGCTCGTACGCCTCGCCGACCAGCGGGGCGATCGTGGCGACCTTGCGGTCCTGGTCGATGGTGGTGACCCGGCCGGTGAGGACCTCCGCCTTCGGCAGCACGCGTCGCAGCGGGACGACGACGTGCCGGGGGGAGATGCTGCCGGCGGCGGCTTCGGGCAGGAAGGGCTGGTAGGTCATGTACGAGCGCGGGTCGACGACCGTGACGGTCGCCTCGCCGTAGCGCATCTTCTTGAGAATGCGTCGGGCCGCGTACAGGCCTACGTACCCACCGCCTACTACGAGGATCCTGGGACGCTCCGTGGTGCTCATGGCATCGAGTATCCACCTGCCCCTACGGGGTCGCTCGTGCGCCCCTTCACAAGCTTGCAAGGGGTGTCTGCTACACTGCGCGGCCCACGTGACGAAGGTCATGACGCCAAGTGGGAACCTCTGTACGAGCCTCTTCTCCCGCCAGGGCCGTGAGCTGCCCCTTGAGACCTTCGCTGTTCCGTGCCGGGCCCGGTTCCGTCACCGCCGGGCCCTCGGGGGACCGCTCACGCGAGCGCGGTCCACGGCACTTCGAGCCCTCTGTACGTCTCCATAGGCCCCAATCACCGCCCAGCGAGGGCGAATTCCTTGTGAAGAACTTCACAAGTTTTCCGACAGCATGCCGTCAACAGGTTTCCGACCAAGATCTTCCGGAACCCGCCCCTACGGTATCCGACCTGCTCACGGGCAGGTACCAGCGGGTAGCCGAAGCGTGACCGGGGCCCCGTCTGAGCCCCGGTCAGTTCGCGCACCATCCGCGGAGGGTGACTCAGGGCCTCGGGCCCGCCACGGAGAACGCGATGCCGTCGAGGATGTCGTGCTCGCTCACCACGACCTCGGCCGCGCCGATGCGTTCCATGATGGTCAGCAGGACCAGGGCGCCCGCGCCGATGACGTCCACCCGGCCCGGGTGCATCGAGGGGATCGCCGCGCGCTCGGCGTGGGTGGACCTCAGCAGCCGGCCGGTGATCTCCCGGACGCGCTCGTAGGGGACGCGGGAGTGGTGGATCGCCGTCGAGTCGTACTCCGGGAGGTCCTGGGCGATCGCGGAGAGCGTGGTGACCGAGCCCGCGAGCCCGACCAGCGTCCGCGCCTCGCGCAGCGGCACGTCCCGCTCCGCCAGGTCCAGCGCGGCCTCGATGTCGGACCGTATGGCCGCGATCTGCTCCTCGGTGGGCGGGTCGGTGACGACGCCGTCGCGTACGAGATGACGCTCGGTCATCCGGACACAGCCGACGTCGACGGACCGCGCGCCGCGCACCCGGTCGTCGCCGACGACGAACTCCGTGGAGCCGCCGCCGATGTCCACGACCAGATAGGGCCGGGCCAGGTCGGTGCGGCCCGCCAGTTCCCTGGTCGCGCCCGTGAAGGAGAACTCCGCCTCCTGGTCGCCGGAGACGACCTCGGGCTCGACGCCGAGGATGTCCTGGACGCCCCGCACGAACTCGTCGCGGTTCTCGGCGTCCCGGGACGCGGAGGTGGCGACGAAGCGGACGCGCTCGGCGCCGTGCTCCTTGATGATCTCCGCGTACGCACGGCAGGCGGCGAACGTGCGCTCCAGCGCCTCGGGGGCCAGGCGGCCGGTCCGGTCGACGCCCTGGCCGAGCCGGACGATGGTCATCCGCCGGTCCAGTTCGGTCAGTTCGCCCGTGGCCGGGTCGATGTCGGCGACCAGGAGCCGGATGGAGTTCGTACCGCAGTCGACGGCGGCGACGCGCGTCACGCGCCCGCCTCCCCCGCATCGGTGGAGCCGGGGTCGGTGGTGCCGGAGTCCGGCGCCCCGGCCCGCTCCGCGCCTGCCTCGCCCGTCACGCACGAGCCCTTGCGCCACCACTCGGGCAGCATCGCGATCGCCTCGTCGCCGAGCGGGTTGACGCCCGGCCCGGCGGCCAGCGAGTGGGCCACGAGCACATGCAGGCACTTGACGCGGTCGGGCATGCCGCCCGCGCTCGGGAAGCCCTCCAGGACCTCGATGGCGTCCCGGCGGGCGATGTAGTCCTCGTGCGCGGCGCGGTAGGCGGCGGCCAGCTCGGGGTCGGTGGCGAGGCGCTGCGTCATCTCCTTCATGACGCCGTTCGCCTCCAGCGTGCCGATGGCCGAGGCGGCGCGCGGGCACGTCAGGTAGTACGTCGTTGGGAACGGCGTGCCGTCGGGGAGCCGTGGCGCCGTCTCCACGACGTCCGGCTGCCCGCACGGGCACCGGTGCGCGATCGCGCACAGCCCGCGCGGCGTGCGGCCGAGCTGCTGCTGGATGGCCGCGATGTCCGCGTTCGTGGGCTCGGTGCGAGGGGTGGGCGGCGGAGGGGTTTCCATGGCTGTCTTTCAGACTGTCTTTCGTGTCGGTTCGGCGGGCGTGCCGGGTCGGCTCGCCGGTTCAGTGGCCGGATCCGCCGGGCTCGTCGGCCCGGTCGATTCCGTCCCAGAGGCTGGTGTACCAGGGGCGCGCGGCCATCGCCCGGCCCGGCTGCGACGGCTTGGCCGTCTGCGGGTCGATCACGATGTAGCCGGTCTCCCCCGGCATCACATAGTGCAGCCGCTGCCGGATCTGCTGCCGCGCGTACGCGTCGTCCTGCCAGCGTGCCTTGAGGTCGCGCAGGTGCTCGACCCGCTCGTGGGCCTGCTGCTGCTCCCGCTGCTTGGCGGCGATCTCGGAGCGCTGGGAGAAGTACTGCCGGGTCGGGTAGGCGAGCGCCACGATCAGTGAGCACAGGACCAGCGCGAGGAGGGCGGCGCGGCCGGTGAGCCGGGAGCGGCGGGCCTGCCGTCTGGTCTGGGAGCGGTAGACCCGGGCGGCCGTCTGCTCGCCGAGCAGCCGCAGCCTGGTCGTGGTGGAGAACCGGTCGCGGTCCTTCACGGCCATCTCTCCCGCCTCCCCTTCATACGTACGTACGTCCCCGCACACGGTACGGGACCGCGTACGGGGACGTACGACGACTGGCTACTCAGCCCTTGAAGCGCGGGAAGGCGCTGCGGCCGGCGTAGACCGCGGCGTCGTCGAGGATCTCCTCGATGCGCAGGAGCTGGTTGTACTTGGCGACGCGCTCGGAGCGGGCCGGGGCACCGGTCTTGATCTGGCCGCAGTTGGTGGCGACGGCCAGGTCGGCGATGGTGACGTCCTCGGTCTCGCCGGAGCGGTGGGACATCATGCACTTGAAGCCGTTGCGCTGGGCCAGCTCGACGGCGTCGAGGGTCTCGGTCAGCGAGCCGATCTGGTTGACCTTGACCAGCAGGGCATTGGCGGCGCTCTCCTCGATGCCGCGGGCCAGGCGCTCGGGGTTGGTGACGAACAGGTCGTCGCCGACGAGCTGAACCTTGTCACCGAGCCCCGCGGTGATGGTCTTCCAGCCCTCCCAGTCGTCCTCGAACAGCGGGTCCTCGATGGAGACCAGCGGGTACGCCGCGACCAGCTCGGCGTAGTACTCGGTCATCTCGGCGGCGGAGCGCTGCTTGCCCTCGAAGGTGTAGGAGCCGTCCTTGTAGAACTCGGACGCGGCGACGTCGAGCGCGAGGGCGATCTGCTCGCCGGGGGTGTAGCCGGCCTCCTTGATCGCCTCCAGGATGAGGTCGAGGGCCTCGCGGTTGGAACCGAGGTTCGGGGCGAAGCCGCCCTCGTCGCCGAGGCCGGTGGACAGGCCCTTGTTCTTCAGCACCTTCTTGAGGGTGTGGTAGACCTCGGCGCCCCAGCGCAGGGCCTCGGAGAAGGACTCCGCGCCGATCGGGGCGATCATGAACTCCTGGATGTCCACGTTGGAGTCAGCGTGCGAGCCGCCGTTCAGGATGTTCATCATCGGCACCGGCAGCAGGTGCGCGTTCGGGCCGCCGAGGTAGCGGAAGAGCGGGAGGTCGCTGGCCTCGGAGGCGGCGTGGGCGACGGCGAGGGAGACGCCGAGGATGGCGTTGGCGCCGAGGGAGCCCTTGTTGTCGGTGGCGTCCAGGTCGAACATCGCCTGGTCGATCAGGCGCTGCTCGGTGGCGTCGTAGCCGACCAGCTCCGGGCCGATCTGCTCGATGACGGCGAGGACGGCCTTCTCGACACCCTTGCCCTGGTAGCGGTTCGGGTCACCGTCGCGGAGCTCGATGGCCTCGAAGGCGCCGGTGGAGGCGCCGGACGGGACGGCGGCACGACCGGTGCTGCCGTCGTCGAGGCCGACCTCGACCTCGACCGTGGGGTTGCCTCGGGAGTCCAGGATTTCCCGGGCTACGACGACGTCGATGGACGGCACGTGCATCTCCTTCTGGGATGTGACGCTTTGGAGTGCGGGGCACTTGGTGGCTGAGGGCTGTTCCGTAATCCCTGGCGGGCGCGCGACGACAGCTACGGCGCCTCGCCGCGTTGTCGGGACGACCGCATACATCCAGTATGCGGACGTCCCTCCGCCTTGCGATGCACCGCATCTGACGCCGCGCGCTGATCCACCAGGGATTACGGAACAGCCCTCAGAGCCTATCCGCCTGCGGGACCCGGCCGACTGACCGACCGACCCGCGAACAGGTTGACGGTCCATATTGTTTCACGTCGGAACAAATGACGGGGCGGGAACGGCAGAAGAACCCCGCTCCGGCGCGTGCGGGGGAACACGCGCCGGAGCGGGGAGCGGGGGTCTCCGGACGACCTACGTCGAGGTGGCCGCCGGGAGAAGGGAGTTGCGGCCCGGCTGTCCGGCCGTCACTTCAGGTGAAGCTGCTGGCCCGGGTAGATGAGGTCGGCGTCCTCGACGATGTCCTTGTTCAGCTCGAACAGCTTCTGCCAACCGCCGCGGATGTGCTTCTCGGCGGCGATGGAGCTGAGGGTGTCGCCCCGGACGACCTTGTACTCGCCGTCACCCTTCTTGACCTTCTTGCCGGTCGGGGTGGTCACGGTCGTCCGCGCCGCCGGGCGCTCGGTGGAACGGGAGGCCTTCTGCGGCTCGGCCGAACGGGAGACGGTGCCGCTCTGCGTGCTCTTGGGCGCGGCGGGGGTCGTGCTCTTGGGTGCGACCGGGGCCGTGCTCTTGGGCGCGACAGGGGCGGCGGGGGCCGCGCCACCGTTGTTCGGGGTGCTGGACAGGCCCTTGCCGCAGACCGGCCAGGCGCCCTTGCCCTGACCCGCGAGCACCTTCTCGGCGACGGCTATCTGCTGTGCCTTGCTCGCCAGGTCGGCGCGCGCGGCGTAGGCGGTGCCGCCGTACGCGGCCCAGGTGGACGTGGCGAACTGCAGGCCGCCGTAGTAGCCGTTGCCGGTGTTGATGGACCAGTTGCCGCCGGACTCGCACTGGGCGACGGCGTCCCACTCGGCCGTGGTGGCGGCGGAGGCGTTGCCTGCCGCCATCAGCGGGGCGGCGACGGCGGCGCCGGTGACACCGGCGAGCGTGATGGCGCGGACGGCCTTGGACGGACGACGGTGCTTGCCCTTACCGGAAGACAGCATGCTTCGATTCCCCTCACCGACGCCTGCGAGGTGAGCTGTCGGGTTCGGGCCGGTCGAGCTGCCCGGTCGCACGCCCCGAAGGGCGTACGGCTTCACCCCTAGCCGTCCCGGTCAACTCCCGGGCGCGGCACTTACCTTGGGTCCCCCGCTCCTGCCTACGGCGCTTGACGCGACGACTGTTCCCGGGCGGCCACTGGCAGGATTCGGCGTGGCGACCGTCGGGGCCCGCTGTGGCGAGCGGCCTTGACCGTAAGCAGCCTCTCGGCTGAATTTCAAAGACGATCAAGGCTTATGAGACTCATATCTCACTCTCGCCAAAGCGGACATTTGACGTCGAAGTAGGGCGTGAACTGGCGTCAGAAACCGGACAGTTCAGTGCTTCTTCGATGCGTGGCCGTCTTCCAGCGCAAGGCTCTGACCGGGGAGGATGAGGTCGGGGTCGGAGCCGATCGCCTTCTTGTTCACGTCGTACAGCCCGCTCCATCCGCCGCGCAGCTCAAGCGAGTCGGCGATGGCGGACAGCGTGTCGCCGGGGCGGACGGTGTACGAGCCGTCCGTGGCGCCGTGCGCGGCAGGGGAGTCGGGCGAGGCGTGCCGCCCGAACCCGTCGCCGCTGCGCCCGTTCGCGCCCTGTTCGTCGGCGCTGCCGCCGCGATGACGCCCGCC
This sequence comes from Streptomyces macrolidinus, assembly GCF_023887685.1. GTDB lineage: Bacteria > Actinomycetota > Actinomycetes > Streptomycetales > Streptomycetaceae > Streptomyces > Streptomyces macrolidinus. The sequence continues at coordinate 33,661 of NZ_JAMWMR010000010.1, forward strand.
ACCGGAGGTGCGGTGCGCGTCCTTGCCCGAAGTGGCCTTCTCCCGCGCCGACTTGCCGGGCTCGGCCTGCTTCGTGGCCTCCTCGGACGGTTCGCCGGACTCCCGTGCGCCGCTCGTCTCGGTGCCCTGCTCGGAGGGAACGGTGGTCGGGTCCGAGGACGGGGAGGACTCGGAGGAGGACTCGGAGGAGGACTCGGACGTGGAGGGCGAAGGGGAGGAAGTAGGCGGCAGCGGAGTCGACTTGGGCGATCCGGGCATGTCTGGCAGACCGGGATCGTTCGCCGCGCCGAAGTCGGAGCCGGAGGTGAGGGGGCCTGAGGTGTGGGGGGAGGACGACGGGTCGTTCGCGACGCCCGTGTCGACCTCGGTCTCACCGGAGTGCTTGGTCAGACCGGCGAGAGGGGCGCAGGACTGCCAGGCGGAGGTCCCCCGGTGGGAGAGGATCCGCTCGGCGACGGCTATCTGCTGCGAGCGGCTGGCCTGGTCCGCGCGGGGCGCGTAGTCGAGGCCGCCGTACTTCTCCCAGTCGGACTGCGTCAACTGCAGGCCGCCGTAGCGGCCGTTGCCGGTGTCCGCGCTCCAGGAGCTGCCGCTCTCGCACTCCGCGACCTGGTCCCAGGTGGTGGCACCGGCCGCGCTCGCACCGGTGGCACCGAGAAGCGGAATCGCGATCGCCGACCCGGTCACACCTGCCGCGACGAGGATCGCGGGGGCCTGGCGGGGGCGACGGTGACGGCCGTTCCCGGGAAGCATACGGTTGCCTTTCGCGCGACAGCAGAGACCACGCGGCAGCCGTGGCGCACCGCCGCGTTACTGCGCGAACGTAGCCGCACTCGAACGCTTGTCACAAGTTCATGCAGCGTGGATCACGCGAATGTCACAGACTTGTCGAAGAGCCGTCTCCCGCTTCCCGCCCGGGTGTCCGCGGTGTCGCGGAGGGTCGTCAGCGGCCCTGTGGCGGAACGGGTGTGAACTCCACGGGGAGCGTGCGCAGTCCGCGCATGATGAGCCCGCCGCGCCAGCGCAGTTCGGCGGGGTCCGCCGCGAGGCGTAGGTCGGGGAGGCGGGTGAGGAGCGTGGCGAGCGCGGTCTGTCCCTCCAGGCGGGCGAGCGGGGCGCCGAGGCAGTAGTGGATGCCGTGCCCGTACCCGAGGTGCTGGTTGTCGCGGCGGGAGAGGTCGAGGAGGTCGGCGTCGGCGAACCGCGCCGGGTCCCGGTCCGCGGCGGCGAGGACGACGAGCACCGGGTCGCCGGGCGCTATGTCCTGCCCGCCGATGGTGAGCGGCCGGGTGGCGAACCGCCAGGTGGCCAGCTCGACCGGGCCGTCGTAGCGCAGGAGTTCCTCGATGCCGGTCTCCAGGAGGCCGTGTTCCCCGGCGATGAGCGCCTGCTGGAGGCGGGTGCGCTGTTCGGGGTGGGTGAGGAGGGCGTACGTCCCGTTGCCGATGAGGTTGACGGTGGTCTCGAACCCGGCGAAGAGCAGGATGAAGGCCATCGCGGCGGCCTCGTTCTCGGTGAGGTGCTCGCCGTGGTCGGAGGCGCGGATGAGCCCGGAGATGAGGTCCTCGCCGGGGGCGGGTGTGTCGGACAGGGCGGCGCGCTTGCGGTGGATGAGGTCGGCGAGATAGCCGCGCATCTTCTTGACGGACCGCGCGACCCCGCCCCTCGGTCCCCCGCCGTGCCGGATCATCATCCCGGCCCACTCCCGGAAGTCGTCCTGGTCCTCGCGGGGAACGCCGAGCAGGTCGCAGATGGCGTAGATGGGCAGCGGGAAGGCGAACTCGTGGATGAGGTCGGCCTCGCCCTTGCCCGCGAACCCGTCGATGAGGTGATCGGTGAGTTCCTGGACGCGCGGCGCGAACTCGGCGACGCGCCGCGGGGTGAACGCCTTGGAGACGAGGCGGCGCAGCCGGGTGTGGTCCGGCGGGTCGATGTTGAGCAGGTGGGTCATCAGCTCGGCCTTGCGCTCGCCGGGGATGCCGGTCTTGCCCTTGGCGTGCGCGGGCTCGTCGTGATGCGCCGGGTTCTTGCTGAGCCGCGGGTCGGCGAGTGCCTGGCGGGCGTCGGCGTAGCGGGTGACCAGCCAGGCCTCCACCCCGCTCGGGAGCGTCGTCCGGTGCACGGGCGCGTGCTCGCGCAGCCAGGCGTAGGCGGGGTACGGATCGGCGGCGAACTCCCAGGTGAAGAGTTCGGGGGCCGGGGTGGAGGAGAGGGGCTGGTGCTGCTCGGTCACTCCTCGACCGTATCCGGCGGCGCGGGATGCCTCACGCCCGCCCGGACGCTCAGCACGCGCTCTCCACCGCCCGGATCGCGTCCCGGTACACCCGTGCCGCCGCACGCAGGGCCGCCTCCGGGTCCACGCCCTCCGCCTCCGCGCGCGCGGCTGCCGCCAGCAGGTCGTAGCCGATGCCCTCGCCCTTCGGGAGCGGAACGTCGAGGCCCGCGGTACGGACGCGGGAGGCCAGCTTCGCCGCCAGGGCGAGGCCGGGCTGGCCGAGCGGGACGCCTTCGGTCACCGAGGTGCGCTGCTTCTCGACCGCCTTCGTACGCAGCCAGTGTGCCTTGACCTCCTCCGGTGTCGTCGCGGTCGCGTCCCCGAAGACATGCGGGTGGCGGTGGATCAGCTTGGCGACGATGCCGCCCGCCACGTCGTCGATGGAGAAGGGGGCGTCGGGGTCCTCCTCGGCTATGCGGGCGTGGAAGACGACCTGGAGCAGGACGTCGCCCAGCTCCTCGCGCAGCTCGTCGCGGTCGCCCTCCTCGATCGCCTCGACCAGTTCGTACGCCTCTTCGATGCCGTACTTCGCCAGGCCCTTGTGGGTCTGTCGGGAGGACCAGGGGCACTCGACGCGGATCCGGTCCATGACCTGGACGAGGTCGAGCAGGCGGGCGCCCGGGAGGTCGTAGGAGGCGGGCAGCAGCTCCAGCTCCGGCATGCTCACGCGGCCGGATCCGGCGAGGCGGGCCAGGCCGTCGGTGAGGCGCGGCTCGCCCTCGCCGGTCGCCACCACGACCACCGTGCGCCCGCCCGCGCAGGCGTCGACCAGCTCCTGTGCGCTCGGGGCGGCCTCCTCGACCGCCGTGCCCGCCTCGCGCAGATACGGAAGCTGCGGATGCGCCCCGTCCGCGCACAGCACCCGGTCCGCCGCGCGCAGCGCCTGCCAGGCGGGCCAGGACAGGAGTCCGGGGGCGACCCGGTGGCTGGTGGTGAGCAGGACGATCCGGCCGGGGGCGGCGACCTCGCCCCGGCCCTGGGCGCCTTCGAAGCTGGTTGCGTTCACCCCTCGAACGTAACGCACCCCACCGACCGCCCCCGTAGTTGTCCACAGGCCGGTGGACAACCGGTCTGCGCGGCCTGCGGTACCGCCCCGGCCTACGCGGCCTGCGGTACCGCCGCCGGGGCCGTGACCTCCTTGATCCAGGGTGTCTTCGCGTCCACGGGGCTGCTCTTGCTCACGTCCCAGGCGCCGTAGCGCGGGTTCAGATCGACGTGCAGGTCCTTCGACGCCTGCCCCAGCGCCTTCCAGAAGGTGTCCTTGCCCTCGACCGTGGTCATGTCGGCGCCGAGCGCGGCGGCCAGCTTCTGCGCCTCGACCGTGGTGCGCAGGCTGTCGTCGACGCGCGCGGGGGCCACTCCGTACTGCTCCAGCCAGGCGGCGTCCAGCGCCTTCGCGCTGCCCGCCTGCTGCTCCAGGCTCGTCCGCAGTTGCTGGACGTCCCGGCGGGTGACGCTCACGCCCGCGTCGTGGGCGGCGCGGTCCAGGACGCGGTCGAGGACCAGGCTGTGCAGGGTGTCACGGCTGAGGCTGCTGGTCCGGGAGACGGCCTGCTGGTACTGGACGTCGTCCGTGGCGGCGGCCCGCTGGGCGGTACGGATCTCGTTCACCCGGCCCTCCAGTTGCGCGACCGTGATCCGGTCCTGACCGACGACGGCCGCGGCGCCGGGGTGCGGCGTGCTGCCGCAGGCGGCGAGGAGAGGGGCGGCGGCCAGAACGGCGCTGAGGGCGATCGCGGTGCGGCGGCGGTGCAAGGTGGCCTCCCTGGGAGAGCTTGCCATGTCGAGGCGGCGCAGAGCGCCACGAGGGGTGGTGGTCGGGCGACGGGCGGGAGCACAGGGTCTTGCGATGATCGATGGTAGGCAGTGGCCCAGCTCCGGCCAACCCATTCGACCAACGATTCAACGGGAGTTCGGGCACCGCCGGACCGAAGACGGCCGATTCCCCGCCGTCCGGCCGCCGCCGGGCGTCTCGAAGAGCGTTTTCAGGCCCGCACCTGCCCCAGCCACTGCAGGGTCCGGCGGATGTCCGCGGCCAACGGATGACCGGGCCCGCGCAGGCGCTCCACGTCGTGCAGGAGCCGCACCAGGGTGTCCTGGGCGCTCACCCGGTCGCCGAGGGCGAGCAGCAGATGGCCGATGCGGCGGCGGACGTCCAGGGCGAGTTCCGGGTCCCCGGCCACGTACCGGTTCTCGTAGTACGGCAGCAGGGCCCGGTACTCGGCGAGGGCCGCCACCGGTTCCCCGAGCTGTTCCAGGCACTGGGCGACGTCGTAGCGGAAGCGCAGGGACTGGGGGTCGGCCTGGCCCGACTCGGTGGCGCGTTCGTCGGCGAGGCGGCGCAGTTCGGGCAGCGCCCGGCGGTACTGCCCGTCGTCCATGAGCGTGGCCGCGTACTGCTTGCGCAGGGTGCGGACGACCGGTGAGTGCTCGCCGTGCTGGGCGGCGGCGACCGGGAGGATCGCGCCGAGGATGTCCACGGCCTGGGTGACCCGGCCCTCGCCGAGCAGCCGCTTGACCTCGTCGACGGCGCCCGCGACATCGGCTCGCTCGGGCGCCGGAGCCGACTGCGGCCGGGGCGCGGGGACTTGGGCCCGGTACGGCCATGGGGCATGCGGGAGGAGGAAGGGGCGTGTGGGGTCGAGGGGGGCGCCTGTGGGTGTGCCGCGCGCCGGTATGAGCGGGAGCAGCTCCTCGTACGTCTCCTGGGCCGAGGCCGGGCGGTGCTGCGGGTCCTTGGCGAGCAGGCGCAGCACGAGCGCCTCCAGCGCCTCGGGCACCTCCGGGCGCAGGGTGCGCACCGGGGCGGGCGGGTCGTAGAGGTGGCGGTGCAGCACGCCGAGGGCGGTGGTCCCGGTGAACGGCGCCTGTCCGGTGAGGAGTTCGTGCAGGAGCACACCGAGCGCGTACAGGTCGGTGTAGGGGCCGACCGCGCCGCCCATCGCCTGCTCGGGGGCCATGTAGGCGGGCGAGCCGATGGGAGAGCCGGTGTGGGTGAGGCGGGTGGTGTCCGTGTCCATCACCGAGGCGACACCGAGGTCGAGGACGGTGACCGTGCCGTCCGGCCGGACCATCACGTTCCGGGGCTTGAGGTCGCGGTGCACGATCGGTACGGCGTGCACGGCGGACAGCGCGGCGCAGAGCTGCGCGGCGACGGCCACCGCCCACGACCAGGGGTAGGGGTCGTGCTCGGCGAGGTGGTCGGCGAGGTCGGCCCCGTCGACGTACTGCATCACGAGATACAGCTCCTCGCCCGCGCTGCCCGCGTCGTGCACGGTGACCAGCCCGGGGTGGTCGACCTGCGCGGTCACCCGGCACTCCCGTACGAAGCGGCGGCGCAGCTCGTCGGCCTCCTGGCCGGCCACCTTGTCCGGGCGCAGCAGCTTGACGGCCACGCGCCGGTCCAGGCGCTGGTCGTATCCCGTCCAGACCTGGCCCATGCCGCCCTGGCCGATGAGCGTGGACAGTGCGTAGCGGTCGGCGATGAGGCGTCCGCTCGCCATGGTCACCGACCGTCCTCGTGCTTGCGGAGGTAGTCGCTCAGCTCGTCGAGTTCGGCCCGGACCTGGTCGATGCGCGCGGGGGCGGGCTGCTGCGGCTGCGGGGGTCGCGGGGGTTGCAGGGGCTGTGGGACCGGCGGGTACGGGGTCGGCGGGGACTGCGTGGCGGCGTACGGCTGCGGGGCCGGGGCCGGGTAGCCGTAGCCCTGGTGCGGTGGTGCGGGGACCACGGGGGTCTGCGGCGTGGCGGCCGTGGTCTGCGAGGGCAATGGCGCGAAGGGCGGGGCGGCGCGGTGGTGGCGCACGTCGAAGACCAGGAAGTGGGCGGTGCTGAACGCGGCGAGGAGCAGGAGCACGGCCATCGCGACGTCGCCCCGGTGGTCGTTGTCCGGGAGCATGCCGACGGTGGCGAACGCGGCGATGGTCACCGGCAGGCTGAGCCAGGCCAGCAGCCAGTCCCCTCGTCTTCCGCGCAGCATGGCCACCCGGAACAGCGGCAGACCGGCGAGCAGTCCGCAACTGAGGGGGCCGACGGCGGCGAACAGGACGCGCAGGAAGGTGGCCGTGCCCGAAGTGCGGGTGGGCGGCTGCACACCGTGGCCGTACATGGCTGCTCCTGGGACCGTGGTGAGGACGGACGAAGATCGGAGTCCGAGCGTATAGCCCTCCCCGGACACAGCGTCACGGGTCGGGCACAACCCCTGCTGTCCCCCGCACCCGTGCCCGTCCCCCCTCCCGTACTCCTCCCCGTGCGCGTACTCCCCCCGTGCCCCTACCCCTCCCCGTCCCCGCACCCGTCAGTCCGGGGCGACCGTGCCGTCCGTCAGCCCGTCGTGCAGGCCCCGGACGAGCTGTTCCCCGAGGCGGCCTGCGAGGCGCAGCGTGTCCTCGAACGCGGCGAGCGCCCGGAAGTGTTCGCCGTAACGGCGCTGCCGGTCCAGCGGGAGCCGGGGCAGTTGGAGGCGGCGCACATCGAGCCGGGTCGCGGTGGAGGCATAGCTGCTGGCCTGGCGGGTGTTGGCGGTACCGCGCAGGAAGCCGGCGAGGAACCAGGCGTCCAGCGCGGCCGGGTCGGGCCGCAGCAGTGTGAGGTTGCGCCCGAGGGCGGCTCCGGCGGTCACCCGGTCGATCACCCGCGCGACGGCGCCGCCGCCGAGGACGGGCACGACGACATCGCCCTCCTCGACCAGGACCGGCTCCTCCCCGACCGCGGGCAGCGTGCCGGACGGTGCGGTGCCCGCGAGGACGTCGTGGTCGGTGAGTACGCGCGACGAGGGGCCGTTCCCTCCACTGCGCATCAACAGCGCGCCCCCACGGGCGAGTTCGCCGACGGTGGTGAGCGACCAGCGGACCTGTTCGACGGGGCTGCGCGGGGCGGCGCCGGGCGCGGGGAGCGGCTCGGAGAGTTCGGCGGTGCGGCGCAGGGTCTCGCCGAGGCGGGCGCTCAGGGCCGTCAGCTCCTCGGCGCCGCCGCCCGCCGCGGGCGGCGGGAGATGGCGGGCGGGGGCCAGGTCGACGTCGTCGTCGAGGAGTTCGATGACGGGTACGGAGCGGCTCACGCCCGGCACCTCCGACACGCTGCCGCTGCGCGCGAACGGGCGCCAGGCGTCGAGGACCGCGGTGCGCACGCTCTCCCAGTCCGGGCCGCCGCGCGCCTCGGCGGTGGCGGCGCCGCCGTCCGCGACGAGCAACTCCGGGTGCGCGGGCGCTCCTTCGGGGCGGCGCAGCACCCACAGGTGCAGCGGGATGTTGTACGGGGGCGCCGCACCGGCCGGCAGGGCGATCACGGCGCGCAGGGCGCCGCGGCGCAGCAGATCGGCCCGGATGCGGCGGCCCGAGCGGCGGGAGGCGGCGGCGGGCGGCATCAGCAGGACGGCGGTGCCACCGTCCTTGAGGCGGGCCAACGCGTGCTGCACCCAGGCGAGTTCGGATTCCGTACGGGCCGGGAAGCCGTACTCCCAGCGGGGGTCGTAGGTGAGTTCGTCGTGGCCCCAGTTGCGTTCGTTGAACGGCGGGTGGCACAGCACCGCGTCGGCCCTGAGGGTGTCGAACGCGTCGGCCCGGAGGCTGTCCCCGGCGGCGGTGCGCACGGCGGCCTTCGTGTGCAGGGTGAGGCGCAGCGCCGTGAACGCGGCCAGCGCGGGGTCGCCGTCCTGGCCGTACAGCCGCTGTTCGGGCAGGGGGGCGACGGCGCGCAGCAGGGCGCCGGTGCCGCAGGCCGGGTCGAGGACGGTGCGGGCGGGGCCCGCGAGGTCGGCCATCAGCGCGGCGGGGCCGTCCGGAGTGAGCGTGTACTGACGGGGGTTGGCGTCGAGATACCGGCCGAGCAGGAACTCGTACGCCTCGGGGGCGCCCAGTTCGGCGGCGAGTTCGGCGACGCCGCGCAGCAGCGGGGCCGAGGGCCGGAGCCGTTCGGGGGCCGGGACGGGTACGGCGGAGCCGTGGAGCGCGCCGGAGGCCAGTACCTGTTCGAGGGCGGTGGGCAGGAGTTCGGCCAGGTGGGCGTCGGAGCCCGCGCTCGCCTCCTTCCAGACGCCGGGCCGGTCATGGACGAGCACGAGGACGCATCCCGCGAGGACGAGCGCCGTCAGGGGCCCTTCCGGGTGGCCCGCCAGGTGCTGCCACACGCGCTCGCGCAGCGGCACCTCGGCGAGCTTGCCCTGGCGGCGCAGCCAGCCCTCCACCTCGCCGAGCGCGAAGGAGGGGCTGGTGTCGGTGCCGCCGACCGGCTTGGGGAAGTCGGGATGGCGGCGGCGCCAGTTGCTGACGGCGGCCCGGCCGACCCCCGCGAGCCGGGCGATACCGGCCGCGGTCACCTCTGTCCCGTTGTCCTCCACCCACCGGCTCCCCTCTGCTCTGTGTGGCGTCGAGCATACCGATGCACGCAACGCACCCCCCTTCACGCCCGTGCACACTACCCAACCTGTGAATCGTGTTGACTCGGTTCACACGCTCTGCTGTTATTGACCCATCGAACGAGCGATCCGCCGAACAGTGGCGCATCGCCTGGGGGGAGGCTTCGTCATGGGCAAGGGCAAGATCGCGCTGGGCGTGGTGGTCGGCGTCGTCGTCATCGGCGCGGTGTCCGCGAACGCGGGCAACGACGAGGACAAGGGCGGCAAGGACACGTCCGCGTCCTCGGGGCAGCACTCCGGAAGCGGGTCCGGCCAGGGCTCCGGGGGCAAGGGCGGGTCCGCCGCGAAGGACGCGAAGGACAAGGGCAAGGCCCCCGCGTTCGGCGGCGACGGCAGCTACCAGGTCGGCAAGGACGTCAAGCCCGGCACCTACCGGACGGCCGACAACTCCGACGGCTGCTACTGGGAGCGCGCCAAGGACGCCTCGGGCGAGTTCGAGGCGATCCTCGCCAACGACAACGTCACCGGCACGAGTTACGTGACCATCAAGGCGAGCGACAAGCTGTTCAAGACGAACGGCTGCGCGGACTGGCAGACCGTCGAGGACAAGCCGTCCGGCACGCCCCGTACCCGGAAGATCGACGGCGACGCGGGGATGCTCCGGGTCGGCGTCGACATCGCCCCCGGCACCTACACCTCCGCGGGCAACAAGGACGACGGATGCTACTGGGAGCGCGCCAAGGACGCCCTGCACTCCCTCGATTCCATCGCGGCGAACGACAACGCCAGCGGGACGGCCGTCGTCACGGTCGCCGCGAGCGACGCCTACTTCAAGACCACGGGCTGCGCGGACTGGACGAAGTCCTCCTGACCCACCGCGGATCCCCGGACCTTCCCGGGTCCCCCGGCCGGGGCGGCCTGCCGCGCTGCCCCGCCCCGGCACGTCCCACCGCACCACATGTCACATCACCTCAAGGAACTCCCATGCGCCGCACCGCACTCGCCGCCCTCTGCCTCGCCGTCGCAGCCGCCGCCGGAGTCACCGGCTGCCTGCCCGGCGGGAGCAAGGCCGACAGCAAGCCCGAGGAACCGTTCGCCGGGCTCTCCGGAAGCGAGATCGCCGAACGCGCCATGAAGGCCACCACCGGTGCCTCGTCGCTGCGCATGCGCGGGGACGTGTACGACGACGAGTCCGACGGCATGATCCGGCTCGACATGGCCCTGGACAAGAAGGGCACCTGCGCCGGCACCATCAGCATGAACGGAACGGGCAAGGCCGAACTGATCAAAACCGGCGACACCCTCTACCTGAAGCCCGACGAGGCGTTCCTGCGCGCACAGAGCAAGGGGGACTCCAAGGACGAGACCGACGCGGTGGTGTCCTTCATGGCCGGGAAGTGGACCAAGACGAAGGTCACGGGCAAGGACGCCGCGGACATCTCCGGGTTCTGCGATCTGGACACGGTGCTGGCCGGGGCCGACGAGGGGACCACGGACGCCGAGCGCGGCGCGACGACCGAGGTCGACGGCGTCCCGGCGGTCGTCCTGCGCGAGAAGGACGGCAAGGAGAAGTACACGGCGTATGTCGCCACCTCGGGCAAGCCCTACCTGCTGAAGGTCACCAGCAGCTCCAAGAAGGAACCGGTGACGATCTCCTTCACGGACTACGGGAAGCCGGTACGGGCCGCCGCGCCCCAGGGCAAGGTCATCGACCTGGACGCACTGGGCGGGTGACGCGGGCGGGCGGCCCCGCGGGCTCAGTTCGCGTGGAACCGGTCCGGCGCGTTCGTCGGGTTGCCGCCGGAGGGGAGCCGCTGGCTCGGGCAGGCCGCGATGACGTTCTTCATCGCCGTCTTCTCCGCGGCCGTCACCCACAGCTCGTACTTCTTCTTCACGGCCACCTGGGCGGCGACGTACGAGCAGCGGTACGCCTTGTTCGGCGGGAGCCAGTTCGAGGCGTCGCCGTCGCCCTTGCTGCGGTTGGGGGTCGCGCCCACCGCGAGCAGGTTGAGCGGGTCGTTGGCGAGCGCTATCCGCTTGCTGGGGGCCCAGCCCTTGGCGCCGGTCTGCCAGGCGTTCGAGAGCGCGACGATGTGGTCGATGTCCACCTGGCTGCGACCGCGCGCGAACGTCACGTTCTCGCCGCCGTACGGGTCGGGCGCCAGCAGCCCCGAGGCGACCTTGCAGTCCCCGTCGGTGAACTTCACGTTCTTCAGGTCCCGCCGGAGGATGTCGTCGCGGGTGTCGCAGCCGTTGGAGTCGGTGTCCGCCCAGGGGCTGCCGAACCGGTCCCGGCCGTAACCGTCCTTCGGTGCCCATGACTTGACGGTCAGGGAGTCGATCGCGGCAAGCACGGCACCGCCGGACGCGGTCTCATGCGGCGTCGCGGCCCCCTCCGTCTCCTGCGATCCCCCGGTCCCCGTCGTCTCCTCCGCGCAGCCGCTCACGGCGACCAGAACCAGAGCAGCGGCGGCGACAGCACCCCTCAGACGCACCACGCGACGTCCTCCCCTTGCGTGTTCCACTACGTTGCGGGCCGCCCCGACGGGCGCGTTTCCGCTGGTCCCACCGTATCCGCCGCAGCCTCATCTTCATACCGGCGCCCAACCGGCCCGCGGTGCACGCCGGTTGCGGGCGCCGGTGGTGAGACGGCTCGCTCAGGCCCCGCACGCGCCGGGGCTACGAACCCAGGACCGACGCCAGGAACTCCCCGGTCCAGCCCAGCAACTCCCGCCCCGTCAGCGGCTTTCCGCCCACCTTCGCGGTCTTCGGGCGGGGCACCAGGACCTGGTGCGTGGCCGGCTTGATGACGGTGCCCGGGTAGAGCCGCTTGAGCCGCAGCTCCTGGGACTCCCTCAACTCCACCGGTGCGAAGCGGATGTTGTTGCCCTGGAGGACGATCTCCCCGACGCCGCAGGCACGGGCGAGCATCCGCAGCCCCGCCACCAGCAGGAGGTTCTCGACCGGCTCGGGCAACTTGCCGTAGCGGTCGACGAGTTCCTCGCGTACGGCCTTGACGTCCTCCTCCGTGTTCGCGGAGGCGATCGCCCGGTAGGCCTGGAGGCGCAGCCGCTCGCCCGGCGCGTAGTCGTGCGGGACATGCGCGTCGACCGGCAGCTCGATCTTGACCTCCAGCGGCGGCTCCTCCTCGACCCCGCCCTCCAGGGAGGCGCGGTAGTCCGCGACCGCCTCGCCGACCATCCGTACGTACAGGTCGAAGCCCACGCCCGCGATGTGCCCGGACTGTTCGCCGCCGAGGAGATTGCCCGCGCCGCGGATCTCCAGGTCCTTCATCGCCACGTACATGCCCGCGCCCATCTCCGTGTGCTGGGCGATGGTCGCCAGGCGCTCGTGGGCGGTCTCCGTCAGCGGCTTCTCCGGCGGGTACAGGAAGTAGGCGTAGCCGCGCTCGCGGCCCCGGCCGACCCGGCCGCGCAACTGGTGCAGTTGGGAGAGGCCGAAGTTGTCGCCGCGCTCCACGATCAGCGTGTTCGCGTTGGAGATGTCGATGCCCGACTCGACGATCGTCGTGGAGACCAGGACGTCGTACTTCTTCTCCCAGAAGTCGACGACCACCTGCTCCAGCGTCTGCTCCGACATCTGGCCGTGGGCCGTGGCGATCCGCGCCTCCGGGACGATCTCGCGCAGGCGCGCGGCGGCACGGTCGATGGACTCCACCCGGTTGTGGATGTAGAAGACCTGGCCCTCGCGCAGCAGTTCACGCCGGACGGCGGCGCCGATCTGCTTCTCCTCGTAGGGGCCGACGAAGGTCAGCACCGGGTGGCGCTCCTCGGGCGGGGTGGTGATCGTGGACATCTCGCGGATGCCCGTCACCGCCATCTCCAGCGTCCTCGGGATCGGCGTCGCGGACATCGTCAGCACGTCGACGTTGGCGCGCAGCTTCTTGAGCTGCTCCTTGTGCTCGACACCGAAGCGCTGCTCCTCGTCGACGATGACGAGACCGAGGTCCTTGAACTTCGTCTGGGACGAGAACAGCCGGTGGGTGCCGATGACGACGTCCACCGAGCCTTCCGTCAGGCCCTCCAGGACGGCCTTCGCCTCCGTGTCCGTCTGGAAGCGGGACAGCGCCCGTACGTTCACCGGGAACTGGGCGTAGCGCTCGGAGAACGTGCCGAAGTGCTGCTGGACCAGCAGGGTGGTGGGGACGAGCACCGCCACCTGCTTGCCGTCCTGCACGGCCTTGAAGGCGGCCCTGACCGCGATCTCCGTCTTGCCGTAGCCCACGTCGCCGCAGATCAGGCGGTCCATCGGGACCGACTTCTCCATGTCCTCCTTGACCTCGGCGATCGTGGTGAGCTGGTCGGGGGTCTCGGCGTAGGGGAAGGCGTCCTCCAGCTCGCGCTGCCAGGGCGTGTCCGTGCCGAAGGCGTGGCCGGGGGCCGCCATGCGCGCACTGTAGAGCTTGATGAGGTCCGCGGCGATCTCCTTGACGGCCTTCTTCGCGCGCGCCTTCGTCTTCGTCCAGTCCGCGCCGCCCAGGCGGTGCAGGGTCGGGGCCTCGCCGCCGACGTACTTGGTGATCTGCTCCAACTGGTCGGTGGGGATGTAGAGGCGGTCGCCGGGCTGGCCGCGCTTGGCCGGGGCGTACTCCACCACCAGGTACTCGCGGGTGGCGCCCTGGACCGTGCGCTGGGCCATCTCGATGTAGCGGCCCACGCCGTGCTGTTCGTGGACGATGTAGTCGCCGGACTCCAGGGTCAGCGGGTCGATGGTCTTGCGGCGGCGGACGGGCATCCGGGCGCCGTCGCGGCCGGCGGTCCGCTGGCCGGAGAGGTCGGTCTCGGTGAGTACGGCGAGTCCGAGCGCGGGGTCGACGAAGCCGTGGTCGATCGAGCCGCACGCCACGTGCACGACCGCGGGGGACAGGGCGCCGAGGTCGGGGTCGAGGCGGGCGGCGATGCCCTCGCCTCCGAGCACCTCGACGGTGCGGGAGGCCGGGCCGTGGCCTTCGGTGACGAACACCGTGCACCACCGGTCGGCGAGCCAGCCCTTGGTGTCGGCGAGCGCCTTCGCGGTGTCCCCGCGGTAGGTCTCCGGGGCGTGCATACCGAGCTTGAGCGTGTCCCCGTCGAGGGCGTCCAGCTCGTCGTCCGCCGCGAACGGCGACACGGACCACCACATCATGCCCAGCTCGCGGGCCCGCTCCCGGACGTCCGCGAGGGACCACAGGGAGGCCGCGCCGACGTCGATCGGCGCGTCCCCGCCACCCGCCGTGGCCGCCCAGGAGGCCTGGAGGAACTCCTGGCTGGTCGCCACCAGGTCCGCGGCCCTCGTCCGTACCCGCTCCGGGTCGCAGACGACGGCCATGGCGCCCGCGGGCAGCACGTCGAGCAGCAACTCCATGTCGTCGACCAGGACGGGCGCGAGGGACTCCATGCCCTCGACGGCGATGCCCTCGGCGATTCTGCCGAGCAGCTCGCCCAGTTCGGGGTGGCGCTCGGCGAGGGCGGCGGCCCGCTCCCGTACGTCGCCCGTCAGCAGCAGTTCCCGGCACGGGGGCGCCCACAGGCCGTGCTCGGCGACCTCCAGGGAGCGCTGGTCGGCGATCTTGAAGTAGCGGATCTCCTCGATGTCGTCGCCCCAGAACTCCACGCGCAGCGGGTGTTCCTCGGTGGGCGGGAAGACGTCGAGGATGCCGCCGCGTACGGCGAACTCGCCGCGCTTCTCGACCAGTTCGACCCGGGAGTACGCGGCGGCGGCCAGCGCCTGGACGACGTCGTTCAGATCGGCCTGCTCGCCGGTGCGCAGCGCGACCGGCTCCAGGTCGCCGAGGCCCTTGACCTGCGGCTGGAGTACGGAGCGCACGGGCGCGACGACGACGGAGACCCGGCCGGTGTCGGGGTCGTCGGGGCTGGGGTGGGCCAGGCGGCGCAGGACGGCGAGGCGGCGGCCGACGGTGTCGCTGCGGGGGCTGAGCCGCTCGTGCGGGAGCGTCTCCCACGAGGGGTACTCCACGACGCTCTGCGCGGGCAGCAGCGAGCGCAGCGCGGCGGCGAGGTCCTCGGCCTCGCGGCCGGTGGCCGTGACCGCGAGCACGGGGCGGGCGGCGTCGCGGGCCAGCGCGGCGATGGCGAAGGGGCGCGCCGCGGGCGGGCCGACGAGGTCGACATGCATGCGGTTGCCGTCACCGGCCGCGGCGACCGCTTCCGTGAGGGCGGCGTCCTTGACGACGGCGTCGAGCAGACCGTGCAGGCTCATGGAGGGGGCTTTCCGTCCGGAGGTGGGCAACGCGGCGGGCCCGACACGTCTGGGGCCTGCTCTGAGTTGCCCGTCGTTCGCCCGGAGGGCGGGCGTCGCGGCGTCTGGTGCGGTGCCTCGCAAGGCGGAGGGTCGTCCGCGTACTGGGCGTACGCGGATGATCCCGACAACGCGGCGAGGTGCCGTGCCAGGCGTCGCGACGCAGGCGGGCAACTCAGAGCAGGCCCCGGGCGGGCCGGGGGTCAGTCCAGCGTACGTCGCGGAAGTGGGGTCGGTGGGGCTGTGGACGACAGGGGGCGCCCCCGGCGCACGAAGCGGGGCCGGGAAGTCCACTGACTTCCCGGCCCCGGCTTCTCATGGCCTCCGCCCTCGAAGGCCCTCGGAGGTCGCGCCGCACGGTTCGTACGGCTCGTACCCGGTCCTCGTACGACCTGTCTCAGTCCGTCGCGATCGCGTTCAGGACGTTCATCCGGCCCGCCCGGAACGCCGGGACCAGGGCGGCGAACAGGCCCACGAAGGCCGAGCCGATGAAGACGCCGATGATCGTCGGCCAGGGGATCTCCAGGACCTTGAAGCCCTCCAGGGCGAGCAGCTTCTGGGCGGTCGCGCCCCAGCCGATGCCCAGCCCTAGGCCCAGCAGGGCGCCGAAGACGGCGATCACCACGGACTCCAGGCGGATCATGCGGCGCAACTGGCGGCGGGAGAGGCCGATGGCCCGCATCAGGCCGATCTCCCGGGTCCGCTCGACCACCGACAGGGCCAGCGTGTTCACCACACCGAGGATCGCCACGATGATCGCGAGCGCCAGCAGGCCGTAGATCATGTTCAGCATCTGGCCGATCTGGTCCTTCAGCTCCTTCTTGTAGTCGGTCTGGTCGCGCACGGGGTACTGCGGGTAGTCGTGCAGCGCGGCCTTGAGCGACTTGTACGCGGTGTCCTGCTGCCCCTCCTTGGCCATGGCGAAGAGCATCAGGTCCTGCGGCATCTTGTCGGCGGGGACGTACTTCGCCACCGTGGCGATGGAGGCGTACATCGCGCCCTTGTCCATGACGGCCTCGTCGCTGGTGATGGCGCGGACGGTCAGCTTCGCCGTCCTGCCGTCCTTGAAGTCGACCGTGACGGTGGAGCCGAGCTCGAGACCGTGGTCCTTGGCGAAGCCCTCGAAGACGGACATCGAGTCGGGCCGGTAGGCGTCGGCGATGTCGCCGGAGACCGTCTTGGTGCGCAGGTCCTGCGCGAAGGTCGGGTCGGCCGCGTTGATCGTCTCCTTCTTGACGACGGTGCCGTCCGGGGTGGTCAGGTCCGCGTCCAGCACCCGGTACTCGGTGACGCGGGCGATCTCCGGTACGGACTTCGCGGCCTGGACGGCCTGCGGCACGATGACTCCGGTGCTGCCGCTGTCGATGATGAAGTCCGTGCCGACGGATTTGTCGAGTTCGTCGGTCGCGGAGGCCACCATGGAGGAGCCGACCACCGACAGGCAGGCCACCAGGGCGAGACCGATCATCAGCGCGGCGCCGGTGGCACCGGTACGGCGCGGGTTGCGCAGGGCGTTGCGCTCGGCCATCCGCCCGACCGGGCCGAAGATCCGCAGCATGACCGCGCCGAGGACCCGGACCAGCACGCTCGCGACCAGCGGGCCGATGACGACGAAGCCGATCAGGCTCAGCAGGATGCCGAGGCCCAGCCAGGCCGAGCCGCCCTTGGCCGCGTCCGCGGTGGCGGACACGTACAGGCTCGCGATGCCGGCGCCGGTGAGGACCAGGCCGATCACGGCGCGGACGACACCGGCCTTGGCGTCGGCCGGCATGCCCGCCTCGCGCAGGGCCGCCATCGGGGAGATCTTCCCGGCCCGCCGCGCGGGCAGGTAGGCGGCGAGGACGGTGACGACGACACCGAGGACCAGGCCGAGCGCCGGGGTGGTCCAGGCGACGGTCAGATCGTCGGTGGACAGGTTCATCCCCATCTGGCCCATGAGCTTCATCAGGCCGACCGCGACACCGACGCCCGCGCCCACACCGAGCACGGAACCGACCACGCCCAGCAGTACCGCCTCCACGAGCACGGACCGGTTGACCTGCTTGCGGGAGGAGCCGATGGCCCGCATGAGGCCGATCTCCCGGGTGCGCTGGGCGACCAGCATCGAGAAGGTGTTGACGATCAGGAAGATGCCGACGAGGAAGGCGATCCCGGCGAAGCCGAGCATCGCGTACTTCATCACGTTCAGGAAACTCTCGAGGTCCTTCTGGTTGGCCTCGGCGACCTCCTTGGCCGTCTGCACCTTGTAGTCGTGACCGAGCACGGCCGTCACGTTCTTCTTGAGCTGTTCGTCGCTCACCCCCTGCGCGGCGGT
Source organism: Streptomyces macrolidinus (assembly GCF_023887685.1). GTDB lineage: Bacteria > Actinomycetota > Actinomycetes > Streptomycetales > Streptomycetaceae > Streptomyces > Streptomyces macrolidinus. Next base: position 50,863 of record NZ_JAMWMR010000010.1, read on the forward strand.
GACGTGGACCTCCGTGTACACCCCGCTCTTGCCGATCAGGGCCTGCTGGGCGGTCTTCGTGTCCAGGTAGAAGATCGCCGCGCCGGGGTTGGTGACGGTGAAGTCGGCGATGCCGGACACATGGGCGTGGTGCGTGCCGACGACGGTGATCACACCGATCTCGTCGCCCAGCTTCAGGTGGTGCTTGTCGGCCGTGTCCGCGTCGACCATGACCTGGTCGGGGCCCGCGGGCGCCGACCCGGAGGTGATCTTCATGGTGCGGGCGTCATTGCTGTTCCAGCCGCCCACGATCGTCGGGGCCCCGCTGCTGGGCGACAGCCTGTCCTTGTCGGCGTTCACCACGGTCACGGAGGTCGAGAACACCGCCCCCTCGGCCGACTTCACGCCCTCGGCCTTGCGGACCTCGGTGACCACGGAGGCGGGCAGGACCGGCGGCTTGCCGGTGCGGGAGGTGGTCTCGCCGGTGTCGCTCGACTCCTTGGTGCCGACCGTCACGTCCGAGGCCGTCGCCTGGAAGAGCTTGTCGAACGTCGTGTTCATGGTGTCGGTGAACACGAGCGTGCCGCACACGAACGCCACCGACAGCAGGACCGCGACGGCGGACAGGGCCATACGCCCCTTGTGCGCGAAGAAGTTGCGCATCGAGGTCTTCAGCACGGTCATGACGTGCGCCCCCGCGCGTCGAAGTCCTTCATCCGGTCCAGGACCTGCTCGGCCGTCGGCTGGAGCATCTCGTCGACGATCTTGCCGTCCGCGAGGTAGAGCACCCGGTCCGCGTAGGAGGCGGCCCCGGGGTCGTGCGTGACCATCACGATGGTCTGGCCCAGTTCGTCCACGGACCGGCGCAGGAAGCCGAGGACCTCGGCGCCCGCACGCGAGTCGAGGTTGCCGGTCGGCTCGTCACCGAAGATGATCTCCGGCCGGGCGGCCAGCGCACGCGCCACGGCCACCCGCTGCTGCTGACCGCCGGAGAGCTGGTTGGGCCGGTGCTTGAGCCGCCCGGCGAGCCCCACGGTCGTCACGACCCGGTCCAGCCAGGCCGCGTCCGGCTTCCGCCCGGCGATGTCCATGGGCAGCGTGATGTTCTCCAGGGCGTTCAGCGTCGGCAGCAGGTTGAACGCCTGGAAGATGAAGCCGATCCGGTCCCGGCGAAGCTGCGTGAGCTTCTTGTCCTTCAGCCCCGTGATCTCGGTCTCGTCCAGGTAGATCTGACCGCTCGTCACGGTGTCGAGCCCGGCCAGGCAGTGCATCAGCGTCGACTTGCCGGACCCCGAGGGGCCCATGATCGCGGTGAACTGGCCCCGGGCTATGTCCACGTCGACATGGTCGAGAGCGACGACCCGGGTCTCCCCCGCCCCGTACGCCTTCACGACCTGTCGCGCTCGCGCGGCAACGGCCGTACGCCCTCCAGTGCCCCCGTGCCTGGGAATGGTCACGGCCGATGTCATGTCATGTCTCCCATATCGATGTGAAAGCGAACGTGCGGTGCCGCACCAGGTCATGCGCGGTGGATACGCCCATCAGTCTGGCGGCGAAGAGGTCCCGGCGCGCTGGTGCCCGACCCCGTTCTGTACGGGGGAAATCCCCACCCCTTCTCGTACGGCTTCCCGTACGCCCCCGTGCGTCGACCGCCCCCCGGCGGTGTAAGACCAGGTTAAGGACGAGGCCGGTCCTTCCTCGTCCTCCGACGGGACGAACCCACCCCGGTCTCCGGTAGGGACATACCCCTAGGGGCCCTCACCCCGCAGACGGAGGCCACCTCAGGGTCGGCTCCGCCCTTCGATGCAGTCAGCCTCCACCTTCACGCCGCGTGAGGGTCAAATCCCCCACCCGGAAACGCCCGACGAGCAGGACGCACCACGGCTACTCCGCAGGAGCCCGGTCCGTGATCACGGAGAGACTGTGGCGCACATGGGCCATCTCGGCCCGGACGACCTCCCGCTGCTCCTCGTGCGCCGCCACCACCCGCTCCGTCTCACAGGCGATGCGGTCCGCCCGTACCCGCGCCTCGGCGATCACCTCGCACGCGCGCGCCTCGGCGTCCCGCTCGATCCGCCGCGCCGCCTCCTCGGCCTCGGCGTACGCCCGCTTCGCCGCCGCCAGCGCGGCCTTCGCGCGGGCCGACCGCTCCGCCTCCGCCGTCTCCAGCGCCGCCGTCCGCTCGATCGCCGCGCGCTTCTCGCGGTCCTCGCGCTCGGCCTGCTCCGCCGTCTGCTCGGCCAGCAGCCCCTCGGTGCGCCGACGCACCTCGCGCAGCGCGGCCAGCGCCTCCCCGCGCCCCTTCTTCACCTCGCGCCGCGCCGTGACCCGTACGTCGTCGGCCTCCGCCCGCGCGGCCAGCATCCGGGTACGGACCCGCTCCTCGGCCTCGCCGCGCACCTCGTCGGCGTACGCCTGCGCGGCCTCCCGCACCTGCCGCCCCGCCTCCTCCGCCTCGGCGGCCAGGGACTCGGCCTCCCGCCGCGCGGCCGCCCGTACGACCGCCGCCTCCTCCCGGGCCAGCGCGAAGAGGGTCCGCGCCTGCTCGCCAAGGCACTCGTACGTCTGCTCGGGCAGCTGCGCCACCGTCTCGCGCAGCAGCTCCAGGTCGGCCTCCATCTCCCTGGCCAGCACCGTCAGCCGGGCGGCCCGCTCCCACGCGGCGTCGCGTTCCGCGGAGAGAGCCGCGGTGAAGGCGTCGATCCGGGCGGGGCGGTAACCGCGCCGCACTCGCGCGAAACCCTGCCCCGGCCTCGATGCGCTGCTCATCGTGGGACCCCTCTCCACCTGACCCGACGCTCATCGATGATGTCGCGCACATCTTGATGGATCAGGCGGAAGTGCTCATAACACGACACTCCGCGCATCACCGACAGGGTGCGGCCGGGCACAAACGGCACCAGGGGTGACCTACGAGATGTCACATACGCGCAAGGGCCGGTCCCGTCGTACGAAGTCGTACGACGGGACCGGCCCTTGACGTTCCGTCAACCGGACAACCGGTCAGCAGGTCAGCGGGTCAGCGGGTCAGCGGGTCACAGCAGTCCGTCCCACATCTGCTCCAGCACCACCGACCACCAGCTCTCCGGAGAACCGAGGGCCGCCGGGTCGAGCGAGCACAACTGGGCCTGGAAGTCGACGGTCCAGCGGCCAGCCTGCTCCTGGTTGAGCCCGTACCGCAGCCGCCACATCCGGCCGAGCAGCGCCATGCAGCGCACGAACTCCGGCAACCCCGAGTTCACGAACTGCGGCGGCACCGACGCCCCGCCCGGACCCGCCTCCACCGGCACCGCCACGATGGCCGCCGTGCCGTACTGCACACAGATCGCCTTGCCGAAGTCACTGCCCACGACGAGGTACGAACCCGCGTCCGGAGCCGGCTGCACACCGCGCTCCTGCGCCAGCTCGGCCAGCGTCGGCACCGGGCGGCCCGGCTGGGCCTGCGCCCAGAAGAACGGGCCCATGTCCAGCGGCAGTCCGGCCACCACCAGGGTGTGCGCCACGATCGGCGGCACCCCCTGCCGGGAGACCGCCACCTGGTCGAACCGGAAGACACCCGGCCCGAAGGCACCGGCCATCTCCTGCGCGATGCCCTCCGGCGGAACCGGCGGCACGGGCTGCACCTGCGGCAGCGGCGCACGCACCGGACCCGGACGCGCCGGACCGTCCGCCACCTGATGCAACTCCCCCTGATGCGCGAGCAGTTGCTGCATACCCTGCTGACGCGAGGCATGGTCGGTGCCGTACGGGGCGATGCTGGTGATCCGCGCCTGCGGCCAGTTCTCCCGGATCATCCGCGCGCAGTAGGCACCCGGCAGCTCGCACGACTCCAACTCCGTGTGCAGCTCCAGCACCTGGTCCGGCGGGACGTTCATCGCGCGCAGCTCATGGAAGATCTGCCACTCCGGGTGCGGCGTACCCGGCGCCGAACGCCGGATGAGCTGCTGCTCCGAACCGTCCTGAGCGCGATAGCGCAGCACGGCCTGATAGCCGGGGCCGACCGTCGGCTGACCGGGCGGCGGATAGCCGTACGACGGCTGCTGACCCGGTACCGGTACGGGCGGCCGGCCCGGCAGGGGCTGCGGAGCGCCGACCGGCACACCGGGAACACCCGGAGGCGGCGGGGGCGCGCCCGGACCACCGACCGGCGCACCCACCGGCGGACCGGCCAGCATGGTCGCGGCCTGATGGACGGCATCGCGCGCGGCGGGCGCGGGACCGGGCTGGCTCGGACCCTGCTGACTCGGACCGGGCTGACTCGGACCGGGCGGGTGAGGACCGGGCGGGTTCGGACCCGGCTGGCCGGGACCCGGCTGGTTCGGGTCCGCGAGCATCGTCGCCGCGTGGTGCGCACCGCCCGGAGGCGTGGCACCGGGCGGCTTCGGCGGGCCCGGAGGCGTCGGCGCACCCGCGGGCGGCGTACCCGGTCCCGTCGCGCCCCCTGGGCCGTCCGGGCCGAGCTGCGAGACGAGCTGCGTGGGCACGTACCCGCCCGGCGGAGGCGTGGCACCCGGCACCCCCGGAGCACCCGGCGGGTGAGGCGCGCCACCGGCCTGCGCGCTCCGCGGCGGCTGCGCCTTGCTGGTCGCGGCGTCGGCGATGTCCTGGGCGGCCGACGACGAACCCTCCCCCGGCACGGGCGGACCGGCCGGGGGCTGCGCCGCGTCGGGCACACCGGAGGTCTGCGGCCCACCGGGCGGCGGCGTACCGGGACCGGTCGCGGCACCCGACGGCGGGGTTCCGGGCAGCTCCTTCTCGTCCAGCGCGGGAGCCACCGTCGTACGCGGCAACTGGCTGCCGCCGTCCAGCAGAGCCGTCTTCGCGTCCGGCGTGGACACGGGCGGCGGCGTGTCCCCGTCGGCGTCGCTCAGCGGCGGCGCGAACACCGTCGCCGGCAGCGGCACCGAACGGTCCTCGCCCGCCTCGGCACTGATGTCGGTGCCCTCCCACGGAGTCGCCCCCGCGGCCACCTCCGGCGCCTCGTCACCGCCCCCGGCGGCGGGCCACGCCGTACCCGACGCCGACCCCTCACCGTCCGAGGCCGGACCGGACGCGGCAGCCGGTACGGGCGCGGCGGTCGGCACGGGCGCCGCTCCGGCACCCCCGTCGCCCGAGGTACCCGAGGCATCGGACGACACGCCGGACGACGTACCACCCGACGTATCGGACGACGACCCGCCGTCCCCCTGACGCCGGTCCGGGATGCCCATCTTGTCCGCCGCCTCCTGGAGCCACTCCGGCGGGCTCAACAAGAACGACGTCTGATTCAGATCCACCCGGGCCGCGGGCGCGGGAGCCGACTGCTCCGCCTCACCCTGCGCCCCGTACTCCTCCTCGTACCGGCGGATCACCTCGCCCACCGGCAACCCCGGCCACAGCGTCGCCTCCCCGCTGTCCCGAGCGATGACCAACCGCTGCGCACCGCCGTCCGCCCTCGGCCCCTCGCTGCGGTCCTCGGCCCACACCACGAACCCGAGCCCGAACTCCCGCACCAGCACCTCACGATGCTGGTACGCCGGCACATCGCCGTTGATCCACTCTTCCGCGCGCTCCTGCGCCTGCGCGAACGTCACCATCGCCGACCTCACTCCCCCACCGACGACACGGGCACCGCATGCGCGAAGCCGCCGTCCACCATCAGGCTCGCCACCGTCTCCAACTCCGGCGGATGGCCCACCAGTCGGGACAGGAACGCGTCGAAGTCGTCACCGCACGGCAGCAACAGCCGCTGCACGCGCTCGGCCGGCGGCCACGACGCGTCGACATCACGCGCGTCGTCGTACGCGCAGAACCAGACCGAACCGATCCGGTCGCCCTTCACCTTCACCGCCAACAGACCACCCTGGACGAAGCCGACGCCCAGATAGTCCTTGGTCAGATGGTCACGCAGACACTTGTTCACGTACACCAGGTCATTGACCGCCGCCTCGTCACGCACTGTGAAGAACGGCTGATCGACCAACAGCCCCAACTCCGCGTCGAGCGCCACACCCACCGGCGCGCACCCGCCCGCCGCCTTCAGGAACGACCGGTACGCGCCCGGCAGTCGATACCCGAGATCCTCCTCGACCCCCTGCACCTGCTGCTCCGACACCGCCACCGACGACTTCGGCAACCCGAAGTGCGCGGGCCGCGTCTCCTGCAACGGCCGCGTCCCCCGCTTGCTCTGATCGACGTTCGCCGTCGCGATCCCGCCGTGATGCCGCAACAGCGCCTTCACCTCGACCGGGACCAACTCCAACCGACGCGCCCCCGGCACGTGATGCCAGGTCCAGCCGTGCGGAGTGGCCACCGCCGGGATCGTGTCCCACAGCTCGTGCCCCGACGCCGCGAGCGCCGCGTTCGCCGACACATAGTCCGTCAACCGCAACTCGTCCACGCCGAAACCTTCCGGCGGCTCCGCGATCTCCGCGGCAGCCCGCGCGTACGGCGAGAAGTCGGGGAACCCGTACTGGTCCACCCGCACCCCTCGCGGATGGCGCGCGGCCCGGACCGGATCGGGAAAGTGCACGACCTGCCCGGCATAGGCCGCGTTCGGCGGCGCGGCTTGTCCCCCGGGCTGGCGGCCGGGAGGAGCCCCCAGCCCGAGCCGACCTGTCGTCATGGCAGTTGCCCCCTGCGGCGTTCTGTGTGGCCTGTACGGCGGTATGGATCGCGGATGTCGACAGCCTATGCGGTACGACGACACCGGTCACCGGGCCTCCGGTTCCACATCCCCGGCAACCCGCCGCCACCGTGACCAGCCGTCACCCCACCGTGACGGAACACCGACCAACGGGCGTGTCCCCACGCCCCAGCTTCCGCAGCACCCACGGCATTTGGCAGTCTGTGTCCCACCGGGGGGATGCACGGAGGGGAAACGATCATGAATGCGACACAGACAACACAGGCGACACAGACAGACACCCACGGAGACCCACGCATCGGCTGGAGCACCGCCGACGCCACACCCGTCCCCGCCCTCCGCCACCGCCGCGACGGCATACTCCCCACCATCGCCGCCGCACTCTCCGTCCGCGGCACCACCCTCACCGGCACCGCCGCCCGCGGCGACCGACCCCCCGCACTGCACCCACTCGTCCAGGACTTCCTCGACACCCTCACCAGCACCCAGCGCGACCGCTGCACCGGCCGCTGCGCCGAAGCCATCCTCATCTCACGCCACATCACCACCGCCGACAACGCCCGCAGCAAACGCGCCTCCCGCAAACCGATGACCAACAGCGAGGCACGCAAGGCGCTCAAACACGCCAAACTCACCGCCCGTCACATCCGCGAGGACGGCGACCCCCTGCACGGCAGCTTCGCCGCACCCTGCCGCGCCTGCACCGCGCTCAGCCATCACTTCGGCGTCCGCATCGTCGACCCCACCGCGCAGGGCTGAACCCCACCCCGTACGACCGCACGACACCGTCCGCGCCGGTCCCGCACCCGACGAACGAAGGCCGATGCACACCGACCGCTTCCCTGCCCCCACCCCACGCTTCGCCACCACCGTGGACACCGCCCTGCGCGCCGCCGGCTGGCAGCCAGGCCGCCGCGACATACACCAGGCGGAACACTGGGCCGACACCCTCCGCGACCACACCTCCCCCGCCGGACACCGCCACACCGTATGCGCCGCGGCCGTCGAAGCCTGGGCCGAATTCGGCGGCCTGCACATCACCGCCCAAGGACCCGGCCGCGGCCTCGCCCCCACCGCCGTACACCTCGACCCCCTGCACGGCCTCCACATGGCCCGCACCCTCAACGACCTCGGCCGCGCCCTCGACACCGAGGTCTGCCCCCTCGGCGAGGAACCCGACAGCCGCGCCCTGCTCGCCATCGACACCGAGGGCCGCGTCTACGCCCTCGACCACACCGGCGACTGGTACCTGGGCCCCGACATCGACCAGGCCCTCACCACCCTGCTCACAGGCACCGAACCCGTACGCCTGACCGCGGGATGACCGGCCAGGGGACCCTCAGCCGACCTCGGCCGGGATCACCGCCGACACCCGGAAGCCACCCGCGTCCGTCGGCCCCGACACGAAGACCCCGCCCAACGCGCTGACCCGCTCCTTCATCCCCACCAGACCATTGCCCCCACTGGGCAGCCCGGCGGCCGACGCCGCACCCTGCTCCGGCGGCGGCTCGTTCTCCACCTGCATCGCGATCTCCGCGGAACGGTGAGCCAACCGCACATGCGTCTTCGCACCCGCCGCATGCTTGTGCACGTTGGTCAACGCCTCCTGCACCACGCGATACGCCGTCTGCTCCACCGCACGCGCATACCCGCGCGCCTTCCCCTCCACCGACAGCCGCACGACCATCCCGGCCGCCGCCGACTGCTCGACCAGCTCCTCCAGCTCGGCGATCGACGGCCCCTCGGCAGGATCGTCGGCCGCCCGGGACGCCGCCGCGGCAGCCGCCGCCTTCACCGCGGCGAGCGGCACCGACCGGTCCGCCCGGCCCACGAGCCCCTCCCCGCTGCGCAGCACCCCGAGCATCTCGCGCAACTCCGTCAGAGCCTGCCGCCCCATGTCCCCGACGAGCGCCGCGTTCTTGACGGCCTTCTCCGGATCCTTACGGGCGACGGCCTGCAACGCCGCGGCATGCACCACCATCAGACTCACCCGGTGGGCGACGACATCGTGCATCTCCCGCGCGATACGCGTCCGTTCCTCGTTGCGCGCCCACTCCGCGCGCTCCTCCGCCCGCTCGGCCAGCAGGATCAACTCCCGCTCCAACGAGTCCGCACGCTCCCGCAGGCTCTCCATCAGCCGCCGCCGAGCGCCGATGTACAGCCCGAGCAGCACCGGAGGAGCGGTCATCCCGAGCGCCGTGGTGACGGACAGGAACGGAATGAACCCACCCGCGATCGACAGATCCCCGTGCACCACACCCTGTTGGGCCCGCACATACGTGACGATGAACATGCCCACGATCGACATGCCCGCGAGCGCGCTGATGATCCGCCGGGGCAACTCCGAGGCGGCGAGCGTGTACAGCCCGACGATGCCCATCAGGAAGCCCATCTGGGCCGGGGTGATGGCGATCGAGACGAGCACCACCGCGATCGGAGAACGCCGCCGCAGCACCAGCGTGGCCCCCGCGAACAGGCCGAACACCGTCCCGACGGGCACGGGCAGACCGGCGTCCCGCGAGAACTGGACCCCCTCGACCGCACACTCCAGGGCGGACACCGCAGCGAGCGAGACATCGAGCAGGGCACCGCGCCAACGGTCCCACCACCAGGGCCCGCCCCCGGCCTCCCTGCAGATTTCCCCCGTCGTGGTCATGCCCCCAGCCTACGGGCGCTCCCCGCGGGAATTCCGGCGAGTTCCGACGCCCGGGTCACACCACACTCCGTAATCGAACAGAAGCGAAGCCGTCCGGTATCCCTCGAACCGCTGAATCGCACACCGTTCGACCTCGGAAGCCCGGATTCCGCCCGGAGGCTGTGCCCATGGCACATGCACCAGGCAAGTACGCGAACTTCGAGGGGCTCAGAGAGCAGGCGGTGGCGCTCCGACGCGAGGGCTACAGCCTGCGGCAGATCCGCGACGAGCTGAAGGTCTACAACAACGACATCCTCAACCAGTTGGTGAAGGGAGAGCCACCGCCGGAGTGGACGAAACGCCCCCGCGCGAAGGACGACCTGCGAGCGAGGGCACGGGAGCTACGACTCCAGGGCTGGACGTACGACCAGATCGAGGTGGAGCTGGGGTGCTCCCGGAGTTCGGTGTCACTGTGGGTACGGGATCTGCCGAAGCCGGAGCGCAGGCGCAGCCGCGAAGAAGCCGCCGCCATCGCCCGGCGAGGCTGGGAGGAGAAGCTCCGCATCCGGGACGAGGATCGACAGCGAACCAAGGAGGCGGCCAAGCGGGCGATCGGCGACATCTCGGCCCGCGAACTGTTCCTGCTGGGCGTAGGCCTCTACTGGGCAGAAGGCGGCAAGGACGAGCCGTACGCCCGCCGCGAGACCGTCGCGTTCGTCAACAGTGATCCGGGCATGATCGAGGTCTTCCTCGCCTGGCTCGACCTCCTCGGGGTCGAACGCGAGCGCCTGCGGTACACCGTCATGATCCATGAGAGGGCAGACATCTCAGGCGCCGAGCAGTACTGGGCCGACCTCGTCGGCGCCGACCACTCTTCCTTCAACAAGACGACCCTCAAGAAACACAACCCGAAGACAGTTCGGAAGAACACCGGAGACAACTATCGAGGCTGCCTGGTGATCAAAGTCCTGAAAGGCGCCGACTTGTACCGTCGCATCGAAGGGTCCTGGTACGGCATAGTGGAGTTCGTGCGCGAAGCCGATCAACCGAATCGGACATAGCGGACTATCCATCCCGGATCGTCTAAAGGTAGGACAAACGGTTTTGGTCCGTTGAATGAGGGTTCGAGTCCTTCTCCGGGAGCCACAGCACACAAGTCCCAAGTTCGGGCCCTGACCCCAAGGTCAGGGCCCGCTCTCATGTCTCCCCGGTAACGCCCCGGTATCCTGCGGATGTCCACCCCACCCAAGAAGCCGAAGGGCATCCCCGTGAGCGCCAATCGCCCGGCAGCCGTCGTCGTTCTCGCAGCGGGTGAGGGCACCCGTATGAAGTCGGCCACACCCAAGGTCCTGCACGAGATCTGCGGTCGTTCCCTCGTCGGGCATGTGCTCGCCGCCGCCGGTGAGTTGGAGCCAGAGAACCTCGTCGTCGTCGTGGGTCACGCCCGGGAGAAGGTCACCGAGCACCTCGCCCTCGTCGAGCCCGGTGTGCGCACCGCCGTCCAGGCCGAGCAGCGCGGGACCGGGCACGCCGTCCGGATGGGTCTGCAGGAGCTGGGCGGGGCCGTCGAGGGCACCGTCGTCGTCGTGTGCGGTGACACCCCGCTGCTCACCGGCGAAACGCTTCGGCGCCTCGCCGACACCCATGCCGCGGACGGCAACGCCGTCACGGTGCTCACCGCCGAGGTCCCCGACGCCACCGGCTACGGCCGGATCGTGCGCGACGAGGCCACCGGGGCCGTGACCGCGATCGTCGAGCACAAGGACGCCGACGAGGGCCGGCGGGCGATCCGGGAGATCAACTCCGGGGTGTTCGCCTTCGACGGGGCTCTGCTCGCCGACGCGCTGAAGAAGGTCCGTACGGACAACAGCCAGGGCGAGGAGTACCTCACCGACGTGCTCGGCATCCTGCGCGGTGCCGGGCACCGGGTCGGGGCGTCCGTCGCGGGCGACCACCGGGAGATCGCCGGGATCAACAACCGTGTGCAGCTCGCCGAGGCGCGCCGCATCCTGAACGAGCGGCTCCTGACGGACGCCATGCTCGCGGGGGTCACGATCGTCGATCCGGCCACCACGTGGGTCGATGTGACGGTGACCTTCGAGCGGGATGTGATCGTGCAGCCGGGGACGCAGTTGCTGGGCGAGACCCACCTCGGAGAGGGTGCGGAGGTCGGCCCGAATTCTCGGCTGAAGGACACCACGGTGGGTGCGGGGGCGCGGGTGGACAACACGGTCTCGGACGGCGCGGTGGTGGGTCCGCAGGCCATGGTCGGTCCGTTCGCGTATCTGCGGCCGGGGACCCGGCTCGGCGTGAAGTCGAAGATCGGGACGTACGTGGAGACGAAGAACGCGTCGATCGGTGAGGGTACGAAGGTGCCGCATCTGTCGTACGTGGGGGACGCGACGATCGGTTCGCACACGAACATCGGTGCGGCGAGTGTCTTCGTGAACTATGACGGACAGGACAAACATCACACCACGGTGGGGTCTCACTGCCGTACCGGTTCGGACAACATGTTTGTGGCTCCTGTCACGATCGGGGACGGCGTCTACACCGCCGCCGGCTCCGTGATCACCAAGGATGTGCCGCCCGGTTCGCTGGCCGTGGCCCGTGGTCAGCAGCGGAATATCGAGGGCTGGGTGGCCCGTAAGCGTCCGGGGAGCGCTGCCGCGAAGGCGGCGGAGGCGGCTTCCCGGGAGCCGGACGGCGAAGGCTGACCGGAAACAGGTGCGTCTGACACGGCGTACCGTGATAGGTGCACATCCGCACCCCACCAGCTCATACGGCCGCTCATATCCAGCCGAGTCGGCTGTTGCGGCTTCTGGACACCTGGCTGAAACACCTCTGAGGAGACAGTGCTGTGACCGGGATCAAGACGACCGGCGAGAAGAAGATGATGTTCTTCTCCGGGCGCGCCCACCCCGAGCTTGCCGAGGAGGTCGCCCACCAGTTGGGTGTCGGGGTCGTCCCGACGAAGGCCTTCGACTTCGCCAACGGTGAGATCTATGTCCGTTACCAGGAGTCGGCGCGTGGTGCGGACTGCTTCCTGATCCAGAGCCACACGGCTCCGATCAACAAGTGGGTCATGGAGCAGCTCATCATGATCGACGCGCTGAAGCGTGCGTCGGCCCGTTCCATCACGGTGATCGTGCCGTTCTACGGGTATGCGCGCCAGGACAAGAAGCACCGTGGGCGTGAGCCGATCTCGGCGCGTCTGATCGCGGATCTGATGAAGACGGCCGGTGCGGACCGGATCCTCACGGTGGATCTGCACACGGACCAGATCCAGGGCTTCTTCGACGGCCCGGTGGATCACCTGTTCGCGTTGCCGCTGCTGGCGGACTATGTGGGTGCGAAGGTGGATCGGCAGAAGCTGACCATCGTGTCGCCGGACGCGGGCCGGGTGCGGGTCGCGGACCGTTGGTGCGACCGGCTGGGCGCGCCGCTGGCGATCGTGCACAAGCGTCGTGACAAGGACGTGGCCAATCAGGTCACCGTGCATGAGGTCGTCGGTGAGGTGAAGGGCCGGGTGTGTGTCCTGGTCGACGACATGGTGGACACGGGCGGCACGATCTGTGCGGCGGCGGATGCGCTGTTCGCGCATGGTGCGGAGGACGTCATCGTGACGGCGACGCACGGTGTGCTGTCGGGTCCGGCGGCGGACCGTCTGAAGAACTCGAAGGTGAGCGAGTTCGTGTTCACGAACACGCTGCCGACGCCGGGTGAGCTGGAGCTGGACAAGATCACGGTGCTGTCGATCGCGCCGACGATCGCGCGTGCGGTGCGTGAGGTGTTCGAGGACGGCTCGGTGACGAGCCTGTTCGACGAGCAGTGAGCGTGCGCCGGTAGTGCCGGCGGAGATCGTTTTGGGTGCGGCCTCCCTCTCCGAGTAGACTGCTGCAGTTGCTCGGCGAGGGAGGCCGTACCAGTTGTGTACGGCGGTCCGTTATCGACGCGCTCTTCGTAGCAGGCCGTTCGTGGCCGGGTGACCGTCCATGTCTCTGGTTTCTACGAGGAGTGACCATGTCCGAGGTGAAGATCTCCGCCGCGTCGCGCACCGAGTTCGGTAAGGGTGCCGCCCGTCGTATCCGTCGTGACAACAAGGTTCCGGGTGTGCTGTACGGCCACGGTTCGGACCCGCTGCACCTGACGCTTCCGGGTCACGAGCTGCTGATGGCGCTGCGTACGCCGAACGTTCTGATCTCGCTGGACATCGACGGCAAGACGAACGAGCTGGCCATCCCGAAGGCGGTGCAGCGTGACCCGCTGAAGGGCTTCCTGGAGCACGTCGACCTGCTGCTGGTCAAGCGTGGCGAGAAGGTCACGGTCGAGGTTCCGGTCCAGACCGAGGGCGAGCTGGCGGCGGGTGGCAACCTGCTGGAGCACGTGCTGGTGGCGCTGCCGGTCGAGGCCGAGGCGACGCACATCCCGGAGGCCGTGACGGTCTCGATCGAGGGTCTTGAGGCCGGTGCCTCGGTCCTCGCCAAGGACATCACGCTGCCGTCGGGTGTCTCCCTGTCGGTCGAGGAGGACGCGGTGGTCCTTCAGGTGCTGGCCGCGCAGGCGGAGGAGGCTCCGGAGGGTGCCGAGGCCGAGGGTGAAGAGGCCGCCGAGGCCTGATCCTCGCTGTCGTCGTTTCGTCAGCCGCTGTTCCCTGGTGGGGCAGCGGCTGGCGCGTATCAAGGAGACATGAACGTGACTACGCCGGCAGACGACGCTCCCTGGTTGATCGCGGGTCTCGGCAATCCTGGTTCCGAGTACGCCATGAACCGGCACAACGTGGGGTTCATGGTGGCCGATCTGCTGGCCGCGCGGATCGGGGGGAAGTTCAAGCGTGCGGGCAAGGCGCAGGCGCAGGTGGTGGAGGGGCGGATCGGTCCGCCGGGTCCGGCGAACCGTCGGGTGATCCTGGCGAAGCCGATGTCGTACATGAACCTGTCGGGTGGCCCGGTGAACGCGTTGCGTGACTTCTACAAGGTGCCGGTGGCGCACATCGTGGCGGTGCATGACGAGTTGGACATCGACTACGGCACGCTGCGACTGAAGCTGGGCGGGGGCGACAACGGCCACAACGGGCTGAAGTCGATGACGAAGGCGATGGGTTCGGACTATCACCGGGTGCGGTTCGGGATCGGGCGTCCGCCGGGGCGTATGCCGGTGGCGGACTTCGTGTTGCGGGACTTCTCGTCGGCGGAGCGCAAGGAGTTGGACTACTTCGTGGTCCGGGCGGCGGATGCGGTGGAGTGCCTGGTCATCGAGGGGTTGGAGCGGGCGCAGAGTACGTACAACTCGTAGCGTCGGCAGTGTGGTTGTGGGTCACTGGGGCGGGAAGCAGGGTTCCAGTGCCTCGTCCTTGCCGGCGTCCGGGTGGGTGTGCATCCAGGTGGTGGCGTACTGCCGTATGGCGTCGTGGTGGGGTGTCGCGTCGGGGTGGGCGGCGAGGCGGGACAGTACCTTCCAGGCCGGTCGGCTGAGGCTGTGGAGGGTGAGCCAGTCGAGGGCGCGTCTGACGGCTTCGGGAGAACGTGTTCCGGCCATGCGTGTGCCGTTGAGCATGGGCGATATGACGTAGACGGCGTCCTTGGTCCGGCCGTGTTCGTCCAGCCAGTCGGTGGCGCGGGCGAGGGCCGCTTCCCGGACGGGGGCGGGGAGTTGCTCGAGTTGCAGCAGGTGGCAGAGCACCCAGGTGGCCTTGCGGTGGCGGGGGTGGTGGTCGAGCCAGGCCAGGGTGGCCTCGGCGGCGGCCTTCGAGCCTGCGGTGTGGGTGGTGCGGCAGCGGCGCAGGACGGCGTTGAGGAGCCGGTATTCCCGGTAGTCGGTGAAGTCGGGGTCGAGCAGGGCGAGTGCGTGTCGTTGGATGCGTTCTTCGGTGCCGGGGGGCTGGGGGGGCCAGTCGAGCAGGCGGACGGCGGGGTGGTCGGCGGTCAGTGGCAGGCCGGGGTGGTGGTCGAGCCGGTCGAGGGTGGCGGTGGCGGTGCGGCGCTGCTGTTCGGTGGTCATGTCGTCGCGGCTGGCGAGGAGGACGTTGACGAGTGCGGCGGTGGTGCCGGGCCGGGTGTGGTCGTCCGGGGTGTCGGGGTCCTGGTGGGGGGCGGTGTTCTCCAGCCGGTCCAGGGCGTGGTCGATCGCGGTGGTGGTGTCGAGGTCGGCTTCGGCGAGGCTGCCAGTGGTCAGGTAGTGCAGCAGGCTCGCGTTGACGGGGAAGTGGAGCAGCGGTACGAGGACGGCTCCGGCGTCGGTGGTGCTGCCGTGGAGTTCGAGCCAGTGGAGGGCCTGGGCTATGCCTTGGGCGGCGGCGTCGTGGTCTTGCAGTTCCCGGGCCCGGTGGAGGTAGAGGCCGAGGACGACGTTGGCTTCCTGGAGGGTGCCGTGTTCGCGTAGCCAGGTTCCGGTGTGGTGCAGGGTCCGCTGGGCGAGCGGTGGGGGCAGGTGCTTGAGGTGGAGGAGTCCGGTGAGGTGGTCCCGGTCGCGGTCGCGGGTCGGGGGGTGGGTGTCGAGGCGCTGGATGACGGCTTGTGCGGCGCGGTGGGCCTGTTCGTCGGTCAGGCGGGTGCCGGGGGCGAGCAGGTATTGGTGGACGAAGGTCTTCTCGGCGGTGGTGCCGTGCCGGTCCAGCCAGTTCAGTGAGGCGTCGATGATCCGCTCGGTGACGGTGGTGGTGTCGTCGTCGGTGGCGGTGGGCAGGTCGCGGCGTTTGATGAGGTGGCGCAGGACGTAGTCGGCGGTGAGGGTGGTGCCGTGCTGTTCGAGCCAGTTCAGGGCGTGGTCGATGTCCTCTTGGAGGAAGGGGAGGTTCTTCTTCCGTAGGAGTGCGAACAGCCGGTCCATGACGAAGGACGCGTCGGGGGTGGTGCCGTTCTGCGAGAGCCAGGCCCGTGCGTCGGAGAGGGCCTGGCGGATCATGCGGTCGTGGTGGTCGTGCCAGCGGAAGGAGCCGAGTACGGCGGTCAGGACGAAGCAGGCGGACTTCGTGCGGCGGCGGTCGGCGAGCCACTTCAGGGCGATCTTCCCGATGTGTTCGGCGAGTTGGGGTGCGACTTCGGGACGGTTGAGGACGGCGGTGAGGACGAAGGAGGCGCAGTCCCGGCTGCCGTGGACGAGGAGCCAGTCGCGGGTGGCTCTGGACAGGCGCAGCCAGTCGTCCGCCGAGTCGATGTCGCCGGTGCGCATCAGGGCGGTGAGGAGGCGTTCGGTGTCGAGGTCTTCGCGGAGTCGTTCGGCGAGGTCGAGGGCGGCGGTGCTGGCGGCTCGGGCGATGTCGGGGCTGTGGGTGTGGTGGCCGAAGAGGTGCGGGAGCTTGTGCCGGGAGGTGCGGTCGGTGCCGTGGGCGTCGAGCCAGGCGAGGGTGGCGGTCTCCAGGTACTCCCGGTAGGCGGTGGTCAGGCCGGGAACGCGGGCGAGGGTGGTGACGAGGAGCAGGCTCTCGGGGTCCGTGGCGGTGTGCTGGTCGAGGTAGGCGCGGGCGCGGGTGAGCAGGATCTCGGGGACGGGCTGGGCGCTGTTGCGGATGGCGTCGGTGAGGAAGAAGCGGAGGTCGGCGTGGCCGGGGGTCTGCGCGGTCCAGGGGGCGGCCACGGTGTCCCAGGTGTCGATGACGGCCCGGCGCCAGGGCTCGGCGGAGACCATCGTGACGAGGGCGCGGCGGCCTTCGGCGGGTGAGTCGAGCAGCATGGCGAGGACGTCGGTGGCGTGGGCGTCGAGCCAGGTGCCGCAGGCCTGGGCGAGGGCGGTGCGCAGGCGGTCGTTCTGGTCGGCGGTCCAGCGGCCGAGGTGTTCGACGGCGCGGCGGAAGGAGGGGGTGTCGCCGAGGAAGGTGTCGAGGAGGGTGTGGAGGGAGGTCGTGTCGAGGCCGCCGACGCGGCTGAGGCAGCTCTGTCCGAGGAAGTCGTCGGTGACGATGTCGACGAAGGTGTCGAGGGTGTCGGTGCCGTCGGGCAGCAGCCAGCCGAGGGTTTCGAGGTCGCCGATGATGCCCGCGCTGTCGTGGGTGCCGTGGGCGCTCGCGGTCAGGAAGCGGTCGACGGCGTGGGTGACGGCGTGGCGGGGCTGGGCGCAGGAGAGGGCGGCGACGGTGCTGGCGAGCAGGACGGTGCGGTGCGGTTCCGTGCCGTCGCTGTTGCCGACGACGGCGAGGTCGGCGCGGGTGCGGCGGCGCAGCCAGTCGGCGAAGGCGGGCAGGGAGGGGATGGTGGGGGTCTGGCCGTCGAGGGTCTCGCGGTCGGCCTGGCCTTCGAGGGCGAGGCCGCGCATCAGGGCGACGGCGGGGCGGGTGCCGCAGATGTCGGCGAGCTTGGTGGGGCCGAGGGTGGCGAGGGAGGCGGGGGCGACCTTCTCGAAGATCCGTTGGGCGACGGCTCGTTGGTGTGCTTCGTCCTGGGGGAGTTCGATCTCTTCGAAGAGGGTGCGGGAGCCGCGGTCCTGGACGGTGCGCAGGGCGCCGGGGCGTACGGAGGCGAGGCAGGCGATCCGGGCGTGTGCTTCGGTGCGGTCCCGGGGGTCGGCGCTGTCGTAGCGGTCGATGGCCTCGTACTGTTCGCCGTGCAGGAGGTCGGCGAGTTCGCGCAGGTCGATGCGCTGGTACTTGTCGAGGTAGTCGAGGACGACGAGGACGGGGACGTCCGGCTGCTGGGCGATCTCTTCGCGGAGTTCGTCGGTGAGGGTCTGGTGGGTGACCTCGTCGGCGGGTTCGAGGTGGAGGACCTTCCATCCGCTGCGGTGGGCGAGGGCGGCGATCTCCAGGCAGGTGCGGGTCTTTCCGGCGCCCGCGACTCCGGTCAGCAGGGCGCCGCGCGGTGGCTTGCCGAGGGCGCCGCGGTCGGGGTCGGACAGCAGGGCGAGGACGTTCTCGGGCCGGGCCGGGTGCTTGGGGTCCTCGGGCAGCAGATAGGGCAGGCCGTCGTCCTTGAGGTAGGTGCCGCGGGCGCCGAAGCGGCGGAGCTTGTCGCCGTGGTCCAGGAGCCAGGCGGGGCGTCTGCGGCCGGGGACGGCGGCGTAGCGGTGCAGGTCGCCGGTCCAGGTGCGGGTGTCGATCCAGGGGACCTGTCGGTCGCCGTTGTCGGTCATCCGGCTGCGGACCTTGTCGATCAGGTCGGCCGGGTCCGGTGGCCAGGGTGGGGTGGCGGCGCGGAGTTCCTCGATGAGCGCGCAGGTGAACGCGGCGCCTTCGCCGCTGAGGCCGTTGGAGGCGACATCGCCGTCCTGAGTGGCGTACACGCTCATCACGGAGGACCGCTCGAACTGTCCTTCGGAGAGGCGGTAGCCGGCGTAGCCGTCGATGCCCTCGACCTCGGCGAGGGGGACGCGGCAGGCGTCCACGAGGAGGATCTTGGCCGCGATGTGTTCGTAGCGGGGGCTGCACAGCAGGGCGCGCCGGAGGTTGTCGGCGTCGAGGGTCAGTTCGCGGCCGGGGGTGGCGTCGGCGTAGAAGAGGAGGTGGTGCTGGGTGCCGGGGGCGAGGACGCCGTGGCCGCTCCAGGCGAACCACAGCAGGTCGGCTTCGGTGCCCGGCAGTTCGTCGTCGAGGAGTTGTCGCAGGATGTCGTGGGTGGCGTCGAGCGGGTCGATGCCGAGGGTGCGGGCGCGCTCCGTGACGGTCTGCGCGCGGTGGGGCGCGGGTGTGACGCACAGGCGTATGTTCCGCGCGGGGACGCCCGCGTCGCGCAGCCAGGCCGCGTGGTGCAGGGCGTCATCCGCGGGACCGTGCAGGGGGTCGAGGAGGTCGCCGTACGTCTCCACGCCGACGAGCAGCGCGTGCGTACGGGCCGGGTCGATGTCCCCGTGCCCGGGTGCTCTGCTCACACGGTCTCCTGGAGGAGGCCGGAGAGCGTGCGGTGGACCTCGGGGTTGGGGAAGTAGGCGCTGTGGGCGGCGGGGAAGGGCTGGCCGCTGTTCAGTTCGACGTCGGTGACGCGTCCGGGGAAGAGGGGTGCGGCGGTGAAGCCGAGGAGGTCGCGGCGGTCGTAGATGTTGGTCCAGGCGGGGAAGTGTTCGGGCAGTGGCTTGCCGGGGGCGAGGCTGGGCAGGGCGCCGATCTCGTAGAGGTGGGCCGCTTGCGATCCGATGGTCACCAGGTGGTGGACGCCGGGGAGTTCCTCGTGGACGAGGAGGTCGACGGCGGCGATGCCGCCGAGGCTGTGGGCGAGCAGGACGACGGGGCCGTGGCGTCGGCCGACCTCGGCGACGCGGTCCCTGATGAACGTGCGCAGTTGGTCGCCGCGGGCCAAGTACTTGAGGACGTCGCCGAGTTTGGGGTGGACGTGGTCCGCCATCATGGCGCCGCGGTTCTTGTCGGCGGCCCGCATCACGCCGAAGCGCTGCGCGGTCCACCAGGAGGCGCGCAGCACGGTGCGGCCCACGCCGCGCGGCTGGCCGCCGAGTCGGCCGGTGACGATCGCGACGGCCTGGTCGCGTTGCCCGGTCGTCCACAGGACGGGTTCGCCGCGGCGCAGGGCTTCGCCGAGGAACTGGGCGACGGCGGCGGTGGCGATCGCGCCGGGCAGTTCGCCGGGGCCGAGTCCGTGGGTGAGGGCCTCCTGGGCGGCGGCGCTGTCGAGGACGGCGGTCAGGGCGGTGCGGAAGGGTTCCTCGGCGGGACCGAGCAACTGCCGGAGTTCCTCGGGGGGTTCGGCGGCCAGGGCGCGGGCCCGGGACTCGACCTGGGGTCCGGAACGGTCGCCGAGCCGGGTGCCCTTGCGCGGGCCGCCGCGGAGCGGGGCGAGGGGGTCCTCGTAGAGGGTGCCCCACAGGACGACGTCGCGGTCGTCGTCGGAGAACGGCTCCTCGGGGGAGGGCGGCGCCGGGTCCTCGGTCGGCGTGCCCGCTCCGGGAAGCGCGGCCCGGCCGACGTCCTGCGGCACTCCGCACGCGTCCCCCCAGTAGCAGTCGTGGACCTGGGCCGGGAGGGAGGCGCGCAGCAGGGCGAGGGTGTCCCCGTAGGCGGGCTGTCTCACACCGGTTCCGTGGACGAACAGAAGGTCGGCCATCACCACTCCCCCGGGGCCGCAGGCGCCCCATGCGTCAACGTGCGTTCATCTTAAGGAACTTGGGGAGTCGTCCGAGAGGTTCCCGGAGCTGCCGGATTGACTTCGCGCGACCGCATGGCGAAGGATCGCCGCCATGCCTTCTGCCCTCTCCCTCTCTCAGGGCACGGTCGCGGTCGTGCGGTTCGGGCGGCGTGCGGCGATGGGTACGGTCGCCGCGCTGATCCTCGTCGCCGGCGTCTGGGCCTCCTGGGGCACCGCCCACCATGTGATGCTGACGAAGGGCCGCGAGCAGGGCACGATCACGGTCGCCCGGTGTGCGGACGGCACCTGCAGCGGCCCGTACCACCCGATGTCCACGGGCTCGACGGCCCGCGACCGGGTGGTGATCGACGACGCGGTGGGTGTGCGCCGGGGCGAGGTCCTCACCGTGGTCGTGAAGCCGGGCTCCGACGAGGTGGTCCGCAGCGGCCCGTCGGGCGTGCTGTATGCCTGGCTCCCCCTCGCGGGCGCACTGCTGCTGGCCTCGGTCGTGGTGGCGGGCGGGCTGCGCAGGCCACGCGCGGGCTGGGTGATCGGGGCCGCGGGGTTCGCGTGGGTGACGGTGACGTTCCTGGCGGTGCGGTAGGCGGGTGAGCGAGTGGTGCCCCCGTACCCGCAGGAGGAGTACGGGGGCACCGTCGCGCAGGGGTGTCGGTCAACCGGTGTTGCGCAGGCCCGCTGCCACACCGTTGACGGTCAGCAGCAGGGCTCGGGACAGCAGCGGGTCGGCTTCGCCGCCCGCGGCTGCGGCTTCGCGTTGGCGGCCCAGCAGGGCGACCTGGAGGTAGGAGATCGGGTCGAGGTAGGCGTCGCGGATGGCGAAGGTCTGCTGGAGGACGGGGTTGTGGTCGAGCAGGCCCTTCTCGCCGGTCACCCGCAGGATCTGACGGACCGTCAGGTCGTGTTCGGCCTCGATGGCGGTGAAGACGTGCCGGAGGTCGTCGGGGACGAGGGTGTCGACGTAGTGGCGGGCGATCCGCAGGTCCGTCTTGGCGAGGGTCATCTCGACGTTGGAGATGAAGTTGCGGAAGAAGTGCCACTGTTCGTGCATCTCGGCGAGGACGCTGTCGAGTCCGGCCTCGTGCAGCGCCTTGAGGCCGGAGCCGACGCCGTACCAGCCGGGCACGATCTGCCGGGACTGGGTCCAGCCGAAGACCCAGGGGATGGCGCGCAGGCCGTCGAGGCCCGCGCCGGAGTCGGGGCGCCGGGAGGGCCGGGAGCCGAGGTGGAGGTCGGCGAGCTGGTCGACCGGGGTGGAGGCGAAGAAGTACGCGGGCAGGTCGGGGTCCTCGACCAGCTTGCGGTAGGCGTCGTGGGCGGCGTCGGAGACGAGGTCCATCGCGGCGTCCCAGCGGGCCAGCGCCTCGTCGGACTGGCGGGGGGCCGTGTGCAGCGCGGAGGCCTGGAGGGTGGCGGCGACGGTGAGTTCCAGGTTCTCCCGGGCCAGCGACGGGATGAGGTACTTGTCGGAGATGACCTCGCCCTGTTCGGTCACCTTGATCTCGCCCTCCAGGGTGCCCCAGGGCTGGGCGAGGATGGCGTCGTGGGTGGGGCCGCCGCCGCGGCCGACGGTGCCGCCACGGCCGTGGAAGAGCCTGAGGCGTACGCCGTAGCGGTGGGCGACGTCGCGCAGGCGGCGCTGGGCGCGGTGGATCTCCCACTGCGAGGTGGTGATGCCGCCGAACTTGGAGGAGTCGCTGTAGCCGAGCATGACCTCCTGCACATCGCCGCGCAGCGCGACCAGACGGCGGTAGGAGGGGTCGGCGAGCATGTCCTCCAGGATCGTGTCGGCGGCCTTCAGCTCGTCGGTGGTCTCCAGCAGCGGCACGATGCCGATCTTCGCCCAGCCGGCGTGCAGGTCGACGAGACCGGCCTCACGGGCGAGGACGGCGGCGGCGAACACGTCGTCCGCGCCCTGGCACATGGAGATGATGTACGACTCGATGACCTCGGGCCCGAACGCCTCGAGCGCCCGCTTGACCGTCTCGAACACGCCGAGGGTCCTGGCACCGGCCGCGTCCAGCGGGGCCGGGGTGGGGGCCAGCGGGCGCCGGGAGCGCAGTTCCTTGGCGAGCAGCTTGTGCCGGTAGGCGCGCGGCATGTCGTCGTAGCGCCAGGACTCCTCGCCGAGCCGGTCGAAGAGCTGGCCGAGGGCGTGGTGGTGGGCGTCGGCGTGCTCGCGGACGTCCATGGTGGCGAGCTGGAGGCCGAAGGCGGCGAGGGTGCGGATGGTGCGGGCGAGGCGGCCGTCGGCGAACAGGCCGCCGCGGTGGGCGCGCAGCGAGGTCTGGATGATGCGCAGGTCGTGCAGCAGTTCGCGGGTGCCGAGGTAGTCCCGTCCCGGTTCGTGCCGGGTGCTTCGGGCCAGGCGCTCCTTGGTGTTGAGCAGCTTCTGGCGGACGCAGGTGGCCTTCAGGCGGTAGGGCTCTTCGGCGTTGAGGCGCTTGTAGCGGGGGCTGATCTCGGGCAGCAGGTCGAGGTCGGCCTGGAGGGAGGACAGGAGGTCCTCGGTGGCGCCGGTGTAGCGGATCGACGGGGAGAGCAGGCCGCGCAGTTCGTCGATCATCTCCAGCGCGTCGTTGATGCCGTGCTCGTGCTGGAGGATCAGCACCTCCCAGGTGACCTCGGGGGTGACGTTGGGGTTGCCGTCGCGGTCGCCGCCGATCCAGGTACCGAAGGTGAGCGGGCGGGTCTCGTCGGGCACCTTGACGCCGACGCGTTCCAGTTCCGCGGTGAGGTCCTCCAGGACGTCGCCGACGGCGCCTGCGTGCAGTTCGTCCAGGTAGTAGACGGCGTTGCGGGCCTCGTCGGCGGGTTCGGGGCGGGTGACGCGCAGTTCGTCGGTCTGCCAGACAAGGTCGATGTTCTCCGCCAGGCGGATGTCGTGGCGGCGCCGGTCGCTCTGGAGGACGGGCATCTCCAGGAGTTCGGCGATACGCCGGAGCTTGTTGAGGACCGAGCGGCGGGCGGCCTCGGTGGGGTGCGCCGTGAACACCGGGCGCACATTGAGGTTCCGGACGCTCTCGCGCAGGTGATCGGGGTCGGCATCCTTGAGCCGGTCGGCCGTCCGGGCGATGAGACCGCCCTCGGCGGCGCGCTTGGCGCGCAGTTCGCGCCCGCGGTGCACCTGCTCGGTGACGTTCGCCAGATGGAAGTAGGTGGAGAAGGCGCGGACCAGCTTGGCCGCGGTCTCCAGTTCGGTACCACGCAGCAGTTCGGCGGCGGCCTCCCCGTCCTCGCGGGTCAGCCGGCGGACGCGCTCGACCAGTTCCAGGAGTTCGGGTCCCTCCTGCCGGACGAGGGTCTCACCGAGCAGGTCACCCAATCGGCGGATGTCGGCGCGCAACGCACTGCTGGTCGTCGTGGTCTGGTCGTCGGCACTGCTCACAGGTACGGCTCCTTGCAGTGGGGAAGCTCTCCGGGAGGGGCCCGGACGGGTGCCGTGCACGGGGGGTGCCGCATACGGAACGGGCATCCGGGAAGTAAACAGAGCGGACCGCGCTGTCCGACCGCTTCCCAGGATAGGTCTCCGCCTGTTCGCGCAGGCTCACGGGCTCTTGCCGCCGGGCGGCGCGCTGCCATACTTACGACTCCGTAGGTTACGGACCCGTAGGGTCTCTCGTCCGATCGTTCGATCCCGGGAGTTCCCGGCCCGTACCTGCGCCCGGCCACGACCCTCGACCCCACAGGGGACGCCCATGACCACGCGCTCCGATGTGTCCGAAGACGCCGACAAGGCGCCCAGGGGCACTTCCCTGCCCTCCGCCACGCTGGGCGGCGAGCAGAAGCGCTCGCTCGAGCAGATCACTCTCCTGCTGTTCATCACCGTCCCGTTCCTGGCGCTCGTCGCGGCGGTGCCGCTGGCGTGGGGCTGGGGGGTGAGCTGGCTCGATGTGGGCCTGCTGGTCTTCTTCTACTTCCTGGGCTGCCACGGCATCACGATCGGCTTCCACCGCCACTTCACGCACGGTTCCTTCAAGGCCAAGCGGCCCTTGAAGATCGCGCTGGCGATCGCCGGGTCGATGGCCGTCGAAGGCCCCCTGGTGCGCTGGGTGGCCGACCACCGCAAGCACCACAAGTTCTCGGACGCACAGGGCGATCCGCACTCCCCGTGGCGGTACGGCGAGACGGTTCCCGCGCTGCTGAAGGGCCTGTGGTGGGCCCATATCGGCTGGATGTTCGACGAGGAGCAGACGCCCCAGGACAAGTACGCACCGGATCTGATCAAGGACCGGGACCTGCGGATGATCTCCCGCCAGTTCGTGCTGTGGACCGCGGTGTCCCTGCTGCTGCCGCCGCTGATCGGCGGGCTGGTGACGATGTCCTGGTGGGGTGCGGTCACGGCGCTGTTCTGGGGGTCCCTCGTCCGGGTGGCGTTGCTGCACCATGTGACCTGGTCGATCAACTCGATCTGCCACGCGGTGGGCAAGCGGCCGTTCAAGTCGCGGGACCGCTCCGGGAACGTGTGGTGGCTGGCCGTACTGTCGTGCGGCGAGTCGTGGCACAACCTGCACCACGCGGACCCGACGTCGGCGCGGCACGGCGTGGAGCGCGGCCAACTGGACTCCTCGGCGCGGTTCATCCGCATCTTCGAGCGGCTCGGCTGGGCGTACGACGTGCGCTGGCCGTCACGCTCGCGTATCGATTCCCGCCGCAGCGCGGACCCGAAGGGCTCCCGGCGCGGGAAGGTCGGCGCCGACGCGGCATGATGGACGGTGTGGCGACCGACTCGAGTACCCCCAGCAGCGAGAAGCCGCGGCGCACCCGCCGTACCCGGATGACCGGTGCGGAGCGCCGCCAGCAGTTGCTGGAGATCGGCCGCACACTGTTCGCCGCCAAGGGCTTCGAGGCCACGTCGGTGGAGGAGATCGCGGCGAAGGCCGGGGTGTCCAAGCCGGTGGTGTACGAGCACTTCGGCGGCAAGGAGGGGTTGTACGCCGTGGTGGTGGACCGCGAGATGCGGCGCCTGCTGGACATGGTGACCGGCTCGCTCACCGCCGGGCACCCGCGTGAGCTGTGCGAGCAGGCGGCCTTCGCTCTCCTGGACTACATCGAGGAGTACACGGACGGCTTCCGCATCCTGGTCCGCGACTCCCCGATCCCGCAGTCGACGGGGTCCTTC
The DNA here is from genome assembly GCF_023887685.1 of Streptomyces macrolidinus. Lineage (GTDB taxonomy): Bacteria > Actinomycetota > Actinomycetes > Streptomycetales > Streptomycetaceae > Streptomyces > Streptomyces macrolidinus. The sequence goes on from NZ_JAMWMR010000010.1 coordinate 76,245, forward strand.
GCATCACTGATCTCGGACATCGCCACCCAGGTGGAGGACATTCTGGGGCGCGAGTTCAAGAGCCGCGGCTTCGACCCGAAGCTCGCCCCGCTGTACGCCCAGGCGTTGGTCGGCATGGTCGCGCTGACGGGCCAGTGGTGGCTGGACGTACGCCGCCCGAAGAAGGCCGAGGTCGCCGCGCACCTGGTGAACCTCGCGTGGCACGGCCTGGACGGCCTGGAGCCGAAGCCGCGCCTGATAGGCCACCGCAAGAACTGAGGGCCACGCCTGCCTGGTCACGCATTGTGATGACGCTTGTGCGTTCCGGCGGCTACCGTGGAACAGCAGGCCGAGAATCCCCTCCATGGGAGGAACCATGATTGCCGAGCCGAGCGCGGAAACGGGCTGCCACTGGCCTGTCCCGCCCCAGGACGGATACACCGTGGACGACCTGTTCACGCTGCCTGATCTCCCGCCGCACACCGAATTGCTCGACGGGAGCCTCGTCTTCGTGAGTCCTCAGCGACGATTCCACAGCAAGATGATGCAACTCCTGGTGAACGGGCTGCATGCGACAGCCCCGGGGAGCTTCAGCGTCGAGCGGGAGATGACCGTCGTCCTGGACCGCCGCAACGGCCCGGAACCGGACATCAGCATCGTCCGCGCGGAAGCCCTCACCGGCCTCGATCAGACGAGGTTCCAGGCGGAGGACGTGGTGCTCGCCGTCGAAGTCGTCTCTCCCGACTCCGAGGCCCGCGACCACGACACCAAACCACGCAAGTACGCCGCGGCAGGTATCCCGTACTTCTGGCTGGTCGAGATGGCGGAGGGCGACCAGCACCCGGTGGTCAGGACCTATGAGATCGACCCGGTCAGCAGGACGTACGCGCTGACCGGTATCCACCACGACAAGCTCAACGTGTCCGTGCCGTACGCCATCGACATCGACATCACGCTGGAGGCGCTCAAAGCGCTCTAGCGAGCGACCGCGACCGGCTCCAGGAACTCCAGGCGGTTGCCCACCGGGTCCTCGGAGTAGAAGCGGCGGTGACCCGGGAGGTCGGTGTCCCAGGCCACGGCCGCCCCGTGAGCGGCGAGGCGCGCGGCGTATGTCTCGATGTCCGTGACGCGCAGGCCGGGGTGGGCCTTCTTCGCGGGCCTGAAGTCCCTCTCGATGCCCAGGTGGAGCTGGACGGCCCCGGCCCGGAACCAGCAGCCCCCGTTGGCCGCCAGTACGGGCGGTTTGGGGATCTCGGTCATGCCGAGAGCGCCGACGTAGTACGTGCGCAGCAGGTCCTCCGAGCCCGGCGGGGCCGCGAGCTGGACATGGTCGACGGCGCTCAGCATCACTCAGCCCCGCTTCGTCGCCACGGCGAAGATGCGGCGGAACGGGAACACCGTGCCGTGCGGGGTCGACGGGTACGCCTCGCGCAGGACCGCCCGGTACTCGGCGACGAACTCCTCCGCGTCGTCGCCCAGTTCGGTGAGGACCGGGCGCAGTCCGGTGCCCTTCACCCAGTCGAGGACCGGGTCCTCGCCCTGCAGCAGATGCAGGTACGTCGTCTCCCAGACGTCGGCCGTGCAGCCGAGCTCGACCAGGCGTGCCACATAGGCCTCGGGGCTGAGGACGGCGTCGTCGTGGACCAGGGTGTGCCCGAGGCGGTCCTTCCAGCGGGCCGATTCGGCCAGTTCCCGCATCAGCAGATGGCTCGGGGAGTCGAAGTTCGCGGGGACCTGGAAGGCGAACGTGCCGCCGGGGGCGAGGCCCGCGATCCAGTCGGGGAAGCGGTCGGCGTGGCCGGGCGCCCAGTGCAGCGTGGCGTTGCTGAAGATCAGGTCGTGCGGCACGGACGGCGTCCAGGTACGGACGTCGGCGTCGGCGAAGTCGAGGCGGCCACCGCCCGCGGTCGGGCCCTCGTGGCGGGTGTGGGCCGCGTCGAGCATCTCGGGTGAGTTGTCGTAACCGGTGATGTGCGCGGTGGGCCAGCGGTCGGCCAGCAGGGTGGTGACATTGCCGGGGCCGCAGCCGAGGTCGGCGATGCGGGGCCGGTCGCCGGGCAGCTCGGGGACGCGGGCGAGCAGATCGAGGAAGGGGCGGGCACGGTGGTCCGCGTGGCGCAGGTACTGACCGGGGTCCCAGGTCGGGGTGGCAGCCATGGGTGTGGTCCTCCTCGTGCTCACCGGATGTCGGGTCCGGGGTGCGGTCTGCATGGGTCCAGCCTCACACCCCAAATATCTCCACGTCAAGAGAGTTGATATCAAGAGACTGCACATCAAGAGACTTCATGTCGACACAACCACTACACTGATCGCCATGGAGGACGAGGTCGATCGGCTGGTCGCAGCGTGGCGCCGGGAGCGCCCGGACCTCGACGTGGAACCACTCGAGGTGCTCAGCCGGGTCAGCAGGCTGGCCCGGCATCTGGACCGCGCGCGCCGACTGGCGTTCTCCGAGCACAGCCTGGAGCCCTGGGAGTTCGACGTCCTCACCGCGCTGCGGCGGGCCGGCAGCCCCTACCAGCTCTCCCCCGGTCAACTGCTGACGCAGACGCTGGTCACCTCCGGCACGATGACGAACCGTATCGACCGCCTGGCGAAGAAGGGCCTGGTCGAGCGGCTCCCGGACCCGAGCGACCGCCGGGGCGTCCTGGTGCGCCTCACCGAGGAAGGCCAGGACCGGGCGGACCAGGCGCTCTCCGGGCTGCTGGAGCAGGAGCGCGCGATCCTCTCGGAGCTGAGTCCGGCCCAGCGCGGTGAACTGGCCGCGCTGCTACGACAGTTGACGGCACCGTTCGACAACATCCCCAGCTAGGGCCTGTCGGGGCGCGTCACGACGACGCGAGGGTCGCCTGTCCGGATGCCAGGTCGGCCGGGCCGATCCCGGCGCGGCGGGCAAGGGCGACGGCGGCGAGCGTGGAGTGGACGCCCAGCTTGCCGAGCACGTTCTGCATATGCGTGCGGACGGTGTGCGGAGAGAGGAACAGCCGCTCGGCCACGGCCTTCCGGCCGAGCCCGGCGACCATGCAGCGCAGCACCTCCCGCTCCCGCGGCGTCAGGGACTCCACCAGCCGCTCGCTCTCGGTGCGGTGCTTGCGGGCCGCGGTCAGTTCGCGCAGCACCCCGGTGAGCAGGGCGGGCGGAAGGTGGGTCTCCTCCCGCAGTACGCCCCGGATGACCGTGAGCAGCCGGGAGAGCGAGCAGTCCTTGGCGACCCAGCCCGAGGCGCCCGCCTGCAACGCGAGGGCCGCGCGCCGCGGATCGTCCTTCTCGGCGAGGACGACGGTACGCACGCCCGGCTGCCCGGTGCGCACCCCGGCGACGAGCGAGATGCCGTCGACCAGCCCGTCCTCGTTGCCCTCCTGGACGGGAACCGCCGGGCGCGGGCCGGGGACATGGCCCCCGAGGTCCGCGTCCACGAGCATCACGTCGAAGCCGCGGCCGTCCGACGCCGCCCGCTCCAGACAGCGCAGGGCGGCCGGACCGCTGCCGGCCGCGGACACGTCCACATCGGGCTCGGCGGCCAGGGCGGCGGCGAGCGACTCGGCGAAGATGCGGTGGTCGTCGACGACCAGGACTCGGATACGCACCACTGAAACCCCCACACTGCTCGGGGGACGGCCGGCGCGGGTACGGCGCCCGGTGCGCCCCCGGTTGGTCACCTGGGACGGGGCGACACAGCCGCACGGCCGCCGCCGCGCTGGAACTGGTACCCCCACCCCGGGCGTCGTACCCGACTGTCTCGCCCCCTGATCGGCACCGGCCCCCACCGGTGCTCCTCACAGCGTAGGGCCGCGAGCCGGGAGCGGAAGGAAATTTGCAGAACTGATGGACTGACCCGTTTATGGTGAGCCGCATGTTTCGGATAGAGACAGAAGTCGACAAGGAACGGCGGGATCTGCTCCACTCCCGGCTGCGCGACACGAACACGGCGGCGTCACCGGAGCTGCGCGCGTTGCGCGGAACCCCTCGCGAACGCGAAGTCCCGCTCCATGTCTGGGCGTTGGACGCGGCGGGGGAACTGGCGGGCGGGGTGGTCTGTCACACCTGGGCGGAGTGGCTGCACGTCACGTATCTGTGGGTGGACGCACCCCATCGGGGGACGGGCCTCGGTACACGCCTGCTGGCCGAGGCGGAGCGCGTCGCGCGCACGGAACGCGACTGCCTGGCCGCGCGCGTGGAGACCTGGGACTTCCAGGCCCCGGAGTTCTACCGCAAGCAGGGCTACGAGGTGGTGTCCGTGATCCCCGACTACCCTCCGGGGATCACGGAGTACATCCTGACGAAGCGCCTGCGGTGATCCGATCCAGCGAGAGGGACGCGGCACGCCGCGTCCCGGTGCCGTGAAACCTCACCGTGAAAGGAGCCAGGCCGCCATGACCGCACACCCGGCAGAGTCCGGCACACCCGACCTCCCCTCCATGCGCACCATCGGCGAGCTCCGTGCCGCACTCACCATGGGGTACGGCTTCCCCGGCGATGCCGACGATTTCGAGGCCGAGTTGGCCCGCGAGATCAACCACGCCGACCCCGCCGACCTCTCCGGTGTGGTCCGCCTGGTGGAGGAGTTCCGCGGCCGGATCATCGCCCGCCGGGATCCTGAGTTCGACTCCGCTGTCGCTGCGGCCGTCGCGGAGATCCACGCGACCCGGAGGAACAGCCGGTGACCGAGGAGCAGCCGGCGATCGCCGAGATCACGCGTGAGGCGCGCAGCCGCTGTGAGGCCATCGGAGGGGGCTCCCTCGAAGCCGTCGAGGCGCTGCGTGCCGAGCTGGAGAAGAACCCGACGCTCGGGCGGCGAGCCCGCAGCGCTGTGGGGGCATGAAGATCTACACGACCCGCCTCGAAGGCACGCACGCGCGGTCGGCGCTCACCGTCACCTACGTCTACGACGCCCCGCCGCCCGAGCCCGGCCTGATCCGTATCGCGCTCGTCTCCCCCGTGCGCTTCGCGGGCGGCGACGTCTGACATCGGCGCCGCCGCCGTTCGAAGCCGTGCCGGCTCAGCTCAGTCGGCGGGCCCCCGCCGAGGGGATCGCCGGGAACACCCGGGGTGCCGTGAAGCCCGCCGCGGTGAAGGCCTCTTCGATCGCCTTGGTGATCGTGTCCGTGGCGGAGGCCTCCGCCAGCACGACGGCCGAGCCGCCGAAGCCGCCGCCCGTCATCCGGGCGCCGAGCGCGCCGGACGCGTTCGCCGTGTCCACCACGAGGTCCAACTCGGGGCAGGAGATGCGCAGATCGTCCCGCAGGGAGGCATGCCCCTCGGTCAGCACCGGGCCGATCGCGCGGACCTCGCCGACGTCCAGCAGGTCGATGACCCGCTGGACGCGGTGGTCGTCGGAGACGACATGCCGTACGTAGCGGCGTACCCGCTCGTCGGACAGGCGGGCGAGCGCCGCGTCCAGGTCCTCGTACGGCACGTCCCGCAGATGGGAGACGCCCAGCCGGCGTGCGCCCTCCTCGCAGCCCGCGCGCCGCTCGGCGTACGCCCCGTCGCCCAGCGCGTGCTTCACGCGGGTGTCGACCACCAGGAGCGCGAGGCCCCGCGCGGCCAGGTCGAAGGGGACCTGACGGATCGACAGGTCCCGGCAGTCGAGATGCAGGGCGTGGCCGTCGACGCAGCATGCCGAGGCCGTCTGGTCCATGACGCCGCACGGCACGCCGACGAAGTCGTTCTCCGCGCGCTGGGCGAGCCGGGCCAGTTCGGGGCGGGTGAGACCGAGGTCGTACAGGTCGTTCAGGGCCAGCGCGGTGACCACTTCCAGGGCCGCCGACGACGACAGGCCCGCGCCCGTCGGCACCGTCGAGGAGAGGTGGAGGTCCGCGCCGGTGATCGCGTGCCCGGCCTGGCGCAATGCCCAGACGACACCCGCCGGGTACGCGGCCCAACTCGTGTCCGTCAGCGGGTTCAGCGCGTCCACGCGCAGTTCGACCACCGGGCCCTCGATGTCCGCCGAGTGCAGGCGCAGGACGCCGTCGCTGCGGCGGGAGACCGCCGCGACCGCGGTGTGCGGCAGGGCGAGCGGCATCACGAAGCCCTCGTTGAAGTCCGTGTACTCGCCGATGAGGTTGACCCGGCCCGGCGCCGCCCAGACGCCTTCGGGGACCGTGCCGTACAACCGCGTGAAGCCTTCGCGGACCCGCTCTGTCACCGTCTACCGCTCCTTCGCGAGATGCTGCGTGAACTCCCAGGCGTCCGCGACGATGTCGGCCAGGTCCGCGCGGGAGGGGCGCCAGCCGAGCCGCTCGTGGGCCGTGGCCGCGGAGGCGACCAGGACCGCCGGGTCACCGCCGCGGCGCGGGGCGACGACCTCCGGGATCGGATGCCCGGTGACCTTCCGCACGGTCTCGATGACCTCGCGCACGGAGAAGCCGTTGCCGTTGCCGAGGTTGCAGATCAGATGCTCGCCGGGGCGGGCGGCGGTCAGCGCCAGCAGGTGCGCCTCGGCCAGGTCGGCGACGTGGATGTAGTCGCGGACGCAGGTGCCGTCCGGCGTCGGGTAGTCGTCACCGAAGACCGAGATCGCCTCGCGTCGGCCCTGCGCGACCTGGAGGACGAGCGGGATGAGATGGGACTCGGGGTCGTGCCGCTCGCCGCAACTGCCGTACGCGCCCGCCACGTTGAAGTAGCGCAGCGAGACCGCGGCCAGGCCGTGCGCCGTCGCCTCGCCGGTGATCATGTGGTCGACGGCGAGCTTGGAGGCGCCGTACGGGGAGGTCGGCGCGGTCGGGTCGGTCTCGGTGATCGGGGTGTGGACCGGCTCGCCGTAGGTCGCCGCGGTGGAGGAGAAGACGAGCCTCTTCACGCCCGCCTCGCGCATCGCGGCCAGCAGCGCCATCGTGCCGCCGACGTTGTTCTCCCAGTACTTCTCGGGCTGCACGACGGACTCGCCGACCTGCGAGAACGCGGCGAAGTGCAGCACGGCGTCGAACGAGGCGTCCAGCCACTCGGCGGCGTCACGGATGTCGCCCTCGATGAAGGACGCGCCCTCGGGGACACCCGCGCGGAAGCCGGTGGAGAGGTTGTCGAGGACGACGACCTCGTGGCCCGCCTGGAGCAGATGCCGCGCGACCACGCTGCCCACATAGCCCGCGCCGCCCGTGACCAGGTACTTCGCACTCATGAACTCGCTACCTCTCGCAGTCGCCGAGCCGCGACTTCCGGCGGCACGTCGTTGATGAACACGTTCATGCCGGATTCGGAACCCGCGAGGAACTTCAGCTTGCCGGAAGTGCGGCGGATGGTGAAAAGCTCGAGGTGGAGCGCGAAGTCGTCGCGGGTGACGCCGTCGAAGTCGGGAAGCTGCCCGAACGGGGCCTGGTGCCAGGCGGCGATGTACGGCGTGGGGGGTTCGCCTGCGCCGAAGATCCGGTCGAAGCGCCGCAGAAGCTCCAGGTAGACGGCGGGGAACTCGGCGCGGGCCGCGTCGTCGAGGGCGAGCAGGTCGGGGACGCGGCGGCGCGGGTAGAGGTGGACCTCGTACGGCCAGTGCGCCGCGTACGGCACGAAGGCCACCCAGTGTTCACTCTCCAGGACGACCCGCTCGTCGGTGAGTTCGCGGCGCAGGATCGCGTCGAAGAGGTTCTCCCCGCCGGTCGTCTCCTTGTGGGCGGCGAGCGAGCGGAGCATCAGCGCCGTGCGCGGGGTGGTGAACGGGTAGGCGTAGATCTGGCCGTGGGGGTGGCCGAGGGTCACGCCGATCTCCTGGCCGCGGTTCTCGAAGCAGAAGACCTGCTCGACGGCGGGGAGCGCGGACAGTTCCGCGGTGCGGTCGGTCCAGGCGGCCAGGACCAGCGCGGCCTGTTCCTCGGTCAGGTCGGCGAAGGACGCCTGGTGGTCGGAGGTGAAGCACACCACCTCGCAGCGGCCGGCGTCGCCCGCCAGCGAGGGGAAGCGGTTCTCGAAGACCACCACGTCGTAGGCGGAGTCCGGGATCTCGCTCAGCCGCTCGCCCTGCGAGGGACACAGGGGGCACTGGTCGGCCGGCGGGAGATACGTACGGCCCTGGCGGTGCGAGGCGATGGCGACCCGGTCGCCGAGCAGCGCGTCGTGGCGGATCTCGGAGGTCGTGAGGGTCCGCTCCAGCGGCCTGCGGTCGGCCGCGTCGCGTACGGCGTCGTCGTGCAGGTCGTAGTAGATGAGCTCACGACCGTCGGCCAGCTTGGTCGAGGTCTTCTTCACCACACCTCACCTTTCTCCTGCGGTCGGGCCCGCGAACCGCGTCACGCTTCAAACATAAGCCAACACACCCAAACACAACCTTTCCCTATCGTCAACATCACAATCGAACAAAGACCATGAAGGATCGTGTTTAAATATCGAACACGGACGCGTAGATTCCGCTCCGACGGTTCACGCAACGAAGCGAGTACTCATGCAGACCCCCACCTATCTGGCATCGGCGCTGCGGTTGCCGACGAACGGCCTCGATTACGCGATCCTCGGGATCTACTTCGCCGTCGTCCTCGGCATCGGCTTCGCCGCCCGCCGCTCCGTGAAGACCAGCCTGGACTTCTTCCTCTCCGGGCGCTCGCTCCCGGCGTGGATCACGGGCCTGGCGTTCATCTCGGCCAACCTGGCCGCCACCGAGATCCTCGGTATGGCCGCCAACAGCGCCCAGTACGGCGCCTACACCGTGCACTGGTACTGGATCGGCGCGATCCCGGCCATGGTCTTCCTCGGCCTCGTGATGATGCCGTTCTACTACGGCTCCAAGGTCCGCTCGGTCCCCGAGTTCCTGCTGCTGCGCTTCGACAAGTCAGCACACCTGCTGAGTTCGATCCTGTTCGCCTTCGCCGCGATCCTGGTCGCCGGCGTGAACCTCTACGCCCTCGCGCTCGTCGTCGAGGCGCTGCTGGGCTGGCCGCAGTGGGTGGCGATCGTCGTCGCCGGGTTCTTCGTGCTCGCGTACATCACCATCGGTGGTCTGTCGTCCGCGATCTACAACGAGGTGCTCCAGTTCTTCGTGATCCTGGCGGCCCTCATCCCGATCACCGTCCTCAGCCTGAAGAAGGTCGGCGGCTGGGACGGTCTGACCGACTCCCTCGCCAAGAGCCACGGGGACGACTTCGTCACCGCGTGGGGCGGCACCGGCATCGGCAGCGCCAACCCGCTGGGCGCCAACTGGCTGACGATCGTCCTCGGCCTCGGCTTCGTGCTGTCCTTCGGCTACTGGACGACCAACTTCGCCGAGGTGCAGCGCGCCCTGTCCGCGAAGAACCTCTCCGCCGCCAAGCGCACCCCGCTGATCGCCGCCTTCCCGAAGATCTTCATCGTCTTCCTGGTGATGATCCCGGGCCTGGCCGCCGCCGTCCTGGTCCCGAAGATCGGCACCTCCGCCTCGGACCTCCAGTACAACGACGCGATCCCGTACCTGATGCAGGAGTTGCTGCCCAACGGTGTGCTCGGCATCGCCGTGACCGGTCTGCTCGCCGCGTTCATGGCCGGTATGGCGGCCAACATCTCGTCCTTCAACACCGTGTTCACCACGGACATCTGGGCGAAGTACGTGGCCAAGGACCGCGAGGACTCCTACTACGTGCGCTTCGGCCGTCTCATCACCGCGATCGGTGTGCTCGCGTCGATGGGCACCGCGTTCCTCGCGTCGTCGTTCTCGAACATCATGAGCTACCTCCAGACGCTCTTCTCGTTCTTCAACGTCCCGATGTTCGTGGTCTTCATCATCGGCATGTTCTGGAAGCGCGCGTCCATGAAGTCCGGCTTCTGGGGCCTGCTCGCCGGTACCACCGCGGCGATGGTGAACTACTTCGTGATCTACAAGCAGGGGATCATCGATATCCCCACCGACCAGGGCGCCAACTTCGTCTCGGCGATCGCCGGATTCGTCGCCGGTGCGGTGGTCATGGTCGCCGTCTCGCTGTTCACCGAGCCGAAGCCGGTGGCGGAACTCCAGGGCCTCGTCTACGGCACCAGGTCGCCCGGCATGGCCGAACCGCCGTCCGCCGGTGACGACGCCTGGTACCGCAAGCCCGCCCTGCTCGGCTGGGGTGCGGTCGTCCTGGCCGCCGCCTGCTACATCCCGTTCTCGTTCTGACGCCGGAGGATTGAGAGACCATGTCCGAGTACTCCGAGCACGAGGTCCAGCGCGAAGTCACCGAGCTGGAGACCAGGTCGGCGACCGCCGCCCGTCTCTTCGACATCCGCCGCGTCATCGGCGGCCTGTTCGCCCTCTACGGCGTCATCATGACGATCGCGGGCCTCATGGCCTCGGACGCCGCGATCGACAAGGCGGTGGGCGTCAACATCAACCTGTGGACCGGCCTGGGCATGCTGCTGCTCGGCCTGTTCTTCCTCGTCTGGCTGAAGCTGCGCCCGACGACACCGCCGACCGCGGACGCCGACACCCCGGCGGACGACGAGAAGCCGACGCGCTGACGGACCTGCCGCACCGCTCTTGCGGGCCCGAGCCCCGTACCCCGCCGCACCGGGGGTACGGGGCTCAGTACTGCTCGGCGTGGCGCGGTGGGCCCGCGCGGTCCAGCAGGCCCGTGCGGGCGGCCAGGGCCGCCGCCTCCAGCCGGGAGCCCACGCCCAGCTTCATCAGGACCCGCTGCACATGCGTACGGGCCGTCGACGGGGCGATGCCCATACCGGCCGCGATCAGCCGGGTGTCCTCGCCGTCCGCGACCCGCACCAGGACCTCCACCTCGCGCGGGGTGAGCATCCGCAGCAGCCGCTGGCCCTCGTCGTCCGGCTGCGCCGTCGGGTTCAGCAGCTCGCTGAACGCGCCCTGCAGCAGTTGCGGCGCCACGGCCGTCTCCCCCGCCCGCGCCTTCATGATCGCCCGCTCGACGCCCTCGATGCGCTCGTCGTGGCGCACATAGCCCGAGGCGCCCGCGGCGAACGCCGCCGCGATCCCGCGGGGGTTCGGCACCGGCCCGAGGACCAGCACCGCCACCTGCGGGCGCTCCCGCTTGATGCGCACCACCGGGTCGAAGACCCCCGGCTCGGCGGGCGCCGCCGTGCCCAGCAGACACACCTCGGGCGCTCTGGTGATCACCACGTCCGCCGCGCCCGCGACGGGTGCCGCCGCGGCGAGCACCCGGTGCCCGCGTAGCTTCAACGCCGAGGCCAGCGCCTCGGCGAGCAGTCGGTGGTCGTCGACCACCATGAGCCGCACTCCCATCGAGCAACCCCCAGTCCCCCCATGGATGCCCTTATGGATGCCCACGGATCCGCACGGGCAGACGCTCCCGGCGCACCCCCGCCCTTCATGCCCCCGGAAGCTACACGCTCGTAGGACCTCGCGCTGCCCCTCCGCCGGAGAACCACCTCGGATTCCCGAAATTCCGCCCATCGTGCCTGATGAGAGGCGCGCGAAAGGCCCCGCCCCCGAACGGGAGCGAGGCCTTTCACACCGCGCGCTACGCGCTACTTCGCGCCGAAGGCGAGCGCCGTGTACGACTTGTCGCGCGTCGACCACGGCTTGCTGACCAGGTCCTGGCCGAAGAACAGCCGCCCGTCGGTGTACAGCATCTCGGAGTCCTTCGGGACCATGGAGCTGATCGCGCTGTGCACCGCCTCGGAGGCCGGGGTCTCGAGGAGCTTGGTCTCCTTCAGCGACTTGCCGTCGATCGAGACGACCTGGGAGCCCTTGTCGTACGGGCCGTCCTTGTACGCGATGACGTTCCCGCCGTCCATACGGATCGGCCACATCTCGTAGTCGTCGCCTGCGTCGATCCGCTCACCGGTCGTCTTCCCGGTGGCCAGCGAGAACGAGATGATCTCGTTGGTCTGGCTGTAGTCGGCCTTGCCGTCGTGCTCCTTGGTCGGCACGTACAGCTTGTCGTTGCCGACCGCGATCGCGTGGCACTGGTGGACCTTGTTGACCTCGCAGTCGTGCTCGTACTTGCCGTCCTCCAGCACGATCTTGCTGCGCAGCTTGCCCTCGTCGTCCAGCGCGAAGACGTCCGTGACTCCGGAGGAGGTGATGTCGCCCGCGTCGACGCCGAAGACGACGGGGTCGGTGGAGATCACCTTGGCGTTGTCGATGCCCTGGGGGAGCTTGTAGCTCCACTTGTCCTTGCCCGTCGTCGGGTCGAGGAGCTGGACCTCGTACGTCTCGTTGCCGTAGTCACCGCACTTGCGCACCGCGACGAGCTGGTCGCCGCCCGCGTAGCCGACGTCCGTGCACGCGCCGACCTTGGGCGCCCACAGGACCTTGCCGGTGGTGATGTCGAGGGCGGCGCCGCCGTACGAGAAGCCGCCGCCGAGGGCGAGCGTGTCGCCGCTGATCTCCAGCTCGCCGAAGGTGACCGGGGTGCCGTTGGACTCGACCGACTTGGTCCACAGCTTCTTGCCGGTGGCGACCTCGAAGGCCGTGATCTTGCTGCAGGGCTGGTGCTGGCGTTTGGCCGGACGCGGGGCCGCCTCGCTCACCACCGCGGCGATCCCGGTGGACGTGATCTGGCCCGAGCCCGCGCAGGTCTGGCCGGGCAGCGGCAGCGTCCACTTGGTCGCGCCGGTGTCCGCGTCATAGCCGATGATCTTGCCGACGGCGGCCTTGGCGTAGACCGAGCCGCTGACCCAGGAGCCCTGGACGCTGTCGATCTGGTCCCGGTCCTTGATCTGGGGGCCGGGCACCTGGAAGAGGACCTTGGCGCTGGTGTTGCCCGGCGCCTTCTCCTTGGCCTCGGTGCCGGTGCCGCCGGATCCGGCGTAGCCGATGGTCGCGCCGGCCTTGCCCGTCCCGCCGCCCTTCTCGCCCTTGCCGCCCTTGCCCTTGTCCTTGCTGTCGCTCGTCTGAGCCTCGTCCTTGTGGTCGTCCCCGCTGCCCTTCGCGTACCAGACCCCGCCGCCGACGATCAGCGCGATGGCCGTGACCGCCGCGACGATGATCCACGCCTGCGTGCTCAGGCCCTTGCGGCCACCGCCCTGGGAGCCCTGCGGCTGCATGGGCATGGTCGGCGGCTGCGGGAAGCCGTAACCGGGCTGCTGCTGCGGATAGCCGGGCGGCGTCTGCGGATGTCCGTACGGCTGCTGCGGCGCGGTCGGCGGCTGCAGGTAGCCGTACCCCGGGCCCTGCGCGGGCGGGGGCGCCTGCGGGGGTGCCTGCGGCGGCGTCTGCGGCTGCGGGTAGCCGTAGCCCGGACCCTGCGCGGGCGGCGGGGGCGCCTGGGGGGACGTCTGCGGCGGGGGCGGCGTCCGGGGCGCACCGAAACCGCCCGGCGGGGGGCTCTGCGGGGCACCGAAACCACCCGGCGGCGGGCTCTGCGGCGCGCCGAAGCCCTTCGGCGGCTGGTCCTGGGGGGCGCCGGAACCGCCCGACGGCGGCTGGTTCGGGGGTGGAGGCGGCTGACTCATGACGTGGGTACCTCGAAGAACGGGAGAGTGGTGAATGGGGACGGGCGCGTCAGGAGCCGGCTCACTTGCCGTAGGCCAGCATCAGCTTCTCCTTGGACTCCTTGGTGCCCGACAGATGCGTCGCGGAGATGTAGAAGCGCCCGTCCACGTAGTCGATCGCCTTGCCGTAGAAGCCCCGCTCGATCGCGGCGGCGCTCGACGGATTGCGCAGCAACGTGGTCGGGCTGTGGTTGCTGCCGTTGGTCTCGATGGAGACGACCCGACCACCGGTGCCGGACGACGCCCCGACATAGGCGATGAGACGGGTGCCGTCCATCTTCAGCGGGAGCATCGCCGCGTCCCCGGGGGACTTCACCCGCCACCTCTCCTTGCCGCTCTCGAGGCTCACGGCGACGACCTCGTTGGTGCCCGTCTTCGCCTCGGTCGGCAGATAGACGGTGTTCACGTCCGCCACGACGCCCGTGCAGCCCTGGAGGTCACGGTTACGGAGGGACCAGTCGTCACACGCGGGCCCGAAGGACTCGTTCACATCGAGTTGGGAGCGCACCGTCGGGCTGTTGTTCTTGAACGCGGAGATGTTCCACTTGTTCTCGTCCTCGTTGGTGAGGTGGAGGACGAGCGGGTTCAGGGAATAGGTGTGCGCGACCTTCCAGCCCTTGGGGATCTTCTTCGTCCACTTGGCCCGGCCGGTCGCGGGGTCGAGCTCCTGGAGCTCGTCGTGCTCCTTGGCGGTGGTCACCGCGCAGGAGGAGACGGATATCAGCCTGCTGCCGCCCGTGAACGACTCCGGGTAACAGGAGGCTCCGTACGTGCCCTTCTCCCACAGCTTCTTGCCGCTGTCGACGTCGAAGGCGATGCCGGACTGCGAGCGGGCGACCACCAGGGTCTTGCCGGTGAGGGTGAGGGCGAGGTTCAGCGTGTCGTCGAACAGGTCGCCGTCGTCGACCTTCATGCTCCAGCCCTTCTTACCCGTGTCGAGGTCGATCTCCTGGAGCTGGTTGCACTTGGCCCGGTCGCTGACGCCGCTCATGTAGGCGACGACGACCTTGTCGTCGGCGGTCTTCTGCGCGGTGGCCGCGCATATCTTCTGTGGGAGGGTGATCGGCTCCCACGTCGGGGCGCCACCGTCGACGTCGTAGGCGAAGACCTGCTTGTAGGCGGCCTTCACCGCCGTCTTTCCGGTGATCCACATACCGGGGGCGTCGGCGCCCGAACCCGGCGCGGCCGGCGCCTGCTTGAACCAGAGGACCTTGTCCTCGCCCGGCTTGCGGCCCTCGTTGAGGTCCCTGATCTCCTTGCGGCCGTCGCCGTCCCCGTCACCCGGGTTGACGGGGACGGAGGACGTGGCGGTCGGCTGGGGGTCCTTGCTCTTCTCGGCGACCGGCGGCTTCTTCTCCTCGTCGCCCGAACTGACGGCGTACACCGTCCCGCCTATGACGGCCAGCGCGGCTGCGGCGGCGGCCACGACCAGCGCGGGCCTGCCCTTGAAGGGGTTCTTGGAGCCGCCGCCGGGGGGCGGGGTGGGCGCGCCGGAGAACTGGGGCGCGGGCGGCTGCGGTTGCTGCGGGTAGCCGTAGCCGGGCTGAGGGGCGGGTGTGGCGTAGGGGCCGGACTGCGGGGCGTACGGGCCGGGTTGGGGCGTGGTGTACGGGCCGGGCTGTTGACCGTAGGGGCCGGGCTGCGGGGCGTACGGGCCGGTCTGCGGCGGTTGCTGCGGTGGGTTCTGTGGTGCTCCGAAGCCGCCCTGCGGTGGCTGGTTCGGCGGCTGGGTCATCAGCGCGTTCCCCCTCTGTGACTGATGTGTCGCCACGCCCGTGGTGCTTGGTTTCCGCCACACCGGCGGTACGTCAAGATTCTTCTCAGACGGCCCTTTCTATCACTGGGAACCCTTCGAACAGGGAGCCGGTCCTCCCCCTGTTCCCAAGGGAGGACCGGCCTGTGATGCCCTCGTTACGCGACTTCGCGCACCTTCACGCGACTTCACGAGCCGTTCACGCGGCCGGCAGCGGAACGCGCCACGCCGAACCGTCAGGCGGCGTCGGCGAGTTCGAGCCAGCGCAGTTCCAGCTCCTCGCGCTCGCCGACGAGTTCACGCAACTCGGCGTCCATCTTGGCCACCTTCTCGAAGTCCGTGGCGTTCTCGGCGATCTGCTCGTGCAGCTTGGTCTCCCGCGCGGAGATCTTGTCCAACTGCCGCTCGATCCGCTGGAGTTCCTTCTTGGCGGCGCGGGCGTCGGCGGCGGAGACGGCGGGCTTGTCCGCCACGGGCGCGGCGGCGACGGGGGTGGCCGCGGCGGCGGTCTCCTCCATCCGGTGGCGCCGCTCCAGGTACTCGTCGATGCCGCGGGGCAGCATCCGCAGAGTGCGGTCGCCGAGGAGGGCGAAGACCCGGTCCGTGGTGCGCTCGACGAAGAACCGGTCGTGGGAGATCACGATCATCGAGCCGGGCCAGCCGTCGAGGAGGTCCTCGAGCTGGGTGAGGGTCTCGATGTCGAGGTCGTTGGTGGGCTCGTCGAGGAAGAGGACGTTGGGCTCGTCCATGAGCAGGCGCAGCAGTTGCAGCCTGCGGCGCTCACCGCCGGACAGGTCGCCCACCGGCGTCCACTGCTTCTCCTTGGTGAAGCCGAAGGTCTCGCAGAGCTGCCCGGCGGTCATCTCGCGCCCCTTGCCGAGGTCGACGCGTTCGCGCACGCGCTGCACGGCCTCCAGGACCCGCCAGTCGGGGTCGAGTTCGGTGACCTCCTGCGAGAGATAGGCGAGCTTGACGGTCTTGCCGGTGACGATCCGGCCGCCGGCGGGCTGCCGCTCCCCCTCGCTGCGCGCGGCCTCGGCCATGGCCCGCAGCAGGGAGGTCTTGCCCGCGCCGTTCACGCCGACGAGGCCGATCCGGTCGCCGGGGCCGAGATGCCAGGTGACGTGCTCGAGGAGCACCTTGGGCCCGGCCTGGACGGTGACGTCCTCCAGGTCGAAGACGGTCCTGCCGAGCCGCGAGGAGGCGAACTTCATCAGCTCGCTGCTGTCCCGGGGCGGCGGCACGTCCTTGATGAGTTCGTTGGCGGCCTCGACCCGGAAGCGGGGCTTGGACGTGCGCGCGGGGGCGCCGCGCCGCAGCCAGGCCAGTTCCTTGCGGACCAGGTTCTGCCGCTTGGCCTCTTCGGTGGCGGCGATGCGCTCGCGCTCGGCGCGGGCGAAGACGTAGTCGGAGTAGCCGCCCTCGTACTCGTGGACCACACCGCGCTGGACGTCCCACATCCGCGTGCAGACCTGGTCGAGGAACCACCGGTCGTGGGTGACGCACACGAGCGCGGAGCGCCGCTCGCGCAGGTGCTGCGCGAGCCAGGCGATGCCCTCGACGTCGAGGTGGTTGGTGGGCTCGTCGAGGACGATCAGGTCCGGGTCGGCGATGAGCAGCTTGGCGAGGGCGATACGGCGGCGCTCGCCACCGGAGAGGGGGCCGATGACGGTGTCGAGCCCCTTGGGGAAGCCGGGCAGGTCGAGCCCACCGAACAGCCCGGTGAGCACGTCCCGGATCTTGGCGTTGCCCGCCCACTCGTGGTCGGCCATGTCCCGGATGACCTCGTGGCGGACGGTGGCGGCCGGGTCGAGGGAGTCGTGCTGGGTGAGGACGCCGAGGCGCAGCCCCCCGCAGTGGGTGACGCGGCCGGTGTCGGCCTCCTCCAGCTTGGCGAGCATACGGATCAGGGTGGTCTTGCCGTCGCCGTTGCGCCCGACGACCCCGATGCGGTCCCCTTCGGACACACCGAGCGAGACACCGTCGAGCAGGGCACGCGTGCCGTACACCTTGCTCACGTTCTCGACATTGACCAGGTTGACGGCCATTTCACTCCTGCCCGGAAGGATCGATCAGCCTTCAAGCGTAGGCCCTCCGGGGGAGGGGGCGGGGCGTGTGTGCGGCGTCACCCGGATCAGGAACCGGCGACCACCGTGGCGGGCCACGCTTCGAAGCCGCCGCTCAGAGCACCGTCGCCCCCGGTGCCGGGGAGTGCGCCACCCGTGCCGAGCGGCAGGTGCCGGATGCCGGCAGGGCCTGCGCGATCCGTTCCGCGGACTCGGGGTCCGGGGCCAGGAAGGCTGTCGTCGGGCCCGAGCCCGAGACCAGGCCCGTCAGGGCGCCCGCCGCGCGGCCCTCGGCCAGGGTCTGTGCCAGCTCCGGGAACAGGGAGAGCGCGGCCGGCTGGAGGTCGTTGGAGACCGTCGCCGCGAGCGCCGTGGCATCGCCCTTGGCCAGGGCGTCGAGCAGATCCTGTGAGGCGACGGGCTCGGGGACCCGTACGCCGTCGGTGAGGCGGTCGAACTCCCGGAACACCGCGGGGGTGGACAGCCCCCGCCCGGCCGTCGCGAACACCCAGTGGAAGGTCCCGCCGACCTCCAGCGCCGTGAGCTTCTCACCCCGCCCGGTGCCCAGCGCCGCCCCGCCCACCAGGCTGAACGGCACATCGCTGCCCAACTCGGCGCAGATGTCGAGGAGTTCCTCACGGGAGGCGTGCGTGCCCCACAGCGCGTCACAGGCCAGCAGCGCGCCCGCGCCGTCCGCGCTGCCGCCCGCCATGCCCCCGGCGACCGGGATGTCCTTTGCGATGTGCACGTGCACGGCGGGGGTGCGGCCATGGCGTTCGGCGAGCGCGAGGGCCGCGCGGGCGGCCAGGTTCGTCCGGTCCAGCGGGACCTGGTCGGCGTACGGGCCCGAGCAGGTCACGCGCAGCTCGTCGGCCTCGGTGACGGTGACCTCGTCGTACAGGCCCACGGCGAGGAAGACATTGGCGAGGTCGTGGAAGCCGTCGGGGCGGGCGGCGCCCACCGCGAGCTGGACGTTGACCTTGGCCGGGACGCGGACGGTGACGCTCACTGGTGGTCGGGCTCCTCTGTCGTGGCCGCGGGGGCCGTCTGCGACCGCGGCGCGGCTTCGGCGATACGCGCGAACTCTTCCACGGTCAGCGACTCACCGCGTGCCTTCGGCGAGACCCCGGCGGCGACGAGCGCCTCCTCGGCCGCAGCCGCCGAACCGGCCCAGCCCGCGAGCGCGGCCCGCAGGGTCTTGCGCCGCTGGGCGAAGGCCGCGTCGACGACGGCGAAGACCTCGCTCCTGGAGGCCGTGGTCGCGATCGGCTCGGTCCGGCGCACCAGCGAGACGAGGCCGCTGTCGACGTTCGGCGCGGGCCAGAAGACATTGCGGCCGATGGCTCCGGCCCGCTTGACGTGGGCGTACCAGTTCGCCTTGACGGACGGCACCCCGTAGACCTTGGACCCGGGGGTGGCCGCGAGCCGGTCGGCGACCTCCGACTGCACCATGACGAGGGTGCGCTCGATGCTCGGGAAGGTGGCGAGCATATGGAGCAGGACGGGCACGGCGACGTTGTACGGCAGGTTCGCCACCAGCGCGGTGGGTGCGGGTCCCGGCAACTCCGTGACCTGCATGGCGTCGGAGTGCACCAGCGTGAACCGGTCGGCGCGCTCGGGCATCCGGGCCGCGACGGTCGTGGGCAGCGCCGCCGCGAGGACGTCGTCGATCTCGACGGCCGTGACCCGCTCGGCGACCTCGAGGAGCGCGAGCGTCAGGGACCCGAGCCCCGGGCCCACCTCCACCACGGTGTCGTCGGGCCGCACCTCGGCGGTGCGCACGATACGGCGCACGGTGTTGGCGTCGATGACGAAGTTCTGACCGCGCTGTTTGGTGGGGCGTACGCCGAGGGCTGCCGCCAGTTCACGGACGTCGGCGGGGCCCAGGAGGGCGTCGGGGGCGGGGCTGCTGCTCACGGACCAAGGGTACGGGGCGCGGGGAGGGCGGTCGGCCGCCCTCCCCGCTCCTACGACGCACGGCCGCGCCCGCTCAGCCGTACAGCCGCCGTCCGCAGTACGGCCAGGGGGTCGGCCCGTGGCGTACGTACAGCTTCTTCGCCCGGTAGGTCTGCTCGTCGGTCGGGGCGTCCTGCGGGCGGCCCGTGCCGCCGAGGCTGCGCCAGGTGCGGCGGTCGAACTGGTAGAGGCCGCCGTAGGTGCCGGAGCGGTCCACCGCGTCCGGTCGGCCGCCGGACTCGCACGCCGCGAGCCCCCGCCAGTTCAGGCCCTCGGCGCCGGACACCGCGCCCGGCCGCCGCTTGGTGCCGATGCGCACGAGCTGGGCCCGGGGTCTGCGCAGGATCTCGGTGTCGAGGTGGCGCGGTCTCTCCATGACCCCGTTGACGGAGCGCACGACGTACGTCACCCGGCGCGTCCCCGGCCGTCCCGCGCGCGCCACCACCTGCGTCCCCTTCAGCAGCGTCGGGTCCTTCGTCCGCCGTACGTCGAACGGGATGGGTTCGTCGCGGACCTTCTTCGCGCGCGACACCCGCAGCACGGTCACCGTCTGCCCCTCGCGCGGGAAGCTCCCCGGCGCCACGGAGGCCGTGTCCTGCCCGCGCAACCCGGCCCCGGCCTGGGCGACGGCCTCGCCGACGGTCGCCGCGTTCGTACGGATCGTCCGCGCCCGCCCGTCCGCCAGGACCGTCACCGTGCGCTCGGTGCGCACGTCCAGGGCCAGCCCGTCGCGGCCGATCCGCCGCAAGCGCGAGGTCGAGACGTACGCGCCCGCCCCGCGCACCCCCAGCTCCTGGAGCGCGCCGTCCACTGTGGTGGCCGTCGTCCACACCCGCTTCCGGTGCCCGTCGAGGGTGAGGTCCAGCGGGCGGCCGTAGCGCACGACGACCGTGTCGCCGCTCGTGAGCCGCGCAGGGCGGCCCGGTACGACGAGGTCGTGGCCGCCCACGGTCACGCCCTCCTCCAGCAGCAGCTCGCCCACGTCGTCGGCGAAGGTGTGCAGCGTGCGCGGGCTGCCGTCCACGGTCAGCTCGACGACCTTGTCCTGGGCGACGAACGCGGTGGTGCCCCCGGCGAGGAAGGCGATCACCAGGGCCTGCGGGAGCAGGCGGCGCACCGGGTCGTGGCGGGTGCCCCTACGGGGCCGCGCGGCGTGCCGGGCCTGGCCGCGCCCCTCGGGGGGTGGGGCGGGTTCCGGCCCTCGGGGTTCCGCGGCACGCGCCATGCGCGCCCGCATCTCGTACGGGGGCCGGCACGGGGCCACGTACAGGTACGCGTGGCCGTACGACGCCCGGTCCTCGTAGGACGGAACCGGGCCGTACGCCCCGTACGGCGAGTGCTGCCGGTTGCTCATGCGACACGCTCCAGACAGAGGGGTCCGAAAGGGAGACCAGAACGTAACGGCTGGTCGTCACTCTCCAAAGCAACGCGGTGAGTCGGTGTGGCGACACGGTCGGCGGCGCCGCGAACGAGACGCGGGACTCGTCCGACAGGGGCGATTATCAGCCAGTATCAGTAGTCGAAGGCGCGTGCCGTGTTCTCCGCGAGGGCCGCCGCCAGGGCGTCCTCCTCGATGCCCTTCACGGCGGCCATGGCGCGGACCGTGACCGGAACGAGGTACGGCGCGTTGGGCCGACCGCGGTAGGGCGCGGGGGTCAGGAACGGCGCGTCGGTCTCCACGAGGACCAGATCGAGGGGGGCCACGGCGAGCGCGTCGCGCAGCGGCTGCGCGTTCTTGAAGGTCACGTTGCCGGCGAACGACATGAAGTACCCGGCGCGTGCGCACACCTCGGCCATCGCCGCGTCGCCCGAGTAGCAGTGGAAGACGGTCCGCTCCGGCGCGCCCTCCTCCTTGAGGACGCGCAGCACGTCGGCGTGGGCCTCGCGGTCGTGGATGACCAGGGTCTTGCCGTGCCGCTTGGCGATCTCGATATGGGCGCGGAAGGAGTGTTCCTGGGCGGCCTTGCCCTCGGGTCCGGTGCGGAAGAAGTCGAGGCCGGTCTCGCCGACGCCCTTGACGTGCGGCAGGGCGGCGAGGCGGTCGATCTCGGCGAGCGCCGTCTCCAGCGCCGCGTCGCCGCCGGGCTCGCGCGCGCCCTGGCGGGACCAGCCGTCGGGGTCGCCGTGGACGATGCGCGGGGCCTCGTTCGGATGCAGCGCCACCGCCGCGTGCACGGCCTCGTACGCGGCGGCCGTCTCGGCGGCCCAGCGCGAGCCCGCCACGTCGCAGCCGACCTGGACGACCGTCGTGACACCGACCGACGCGGCCTTGGCGAGGGTCTCCTCGACGGTGGCGGACTGCATGTCGAGGTGGGTGTGCGAGTCGGCGACGGGCACGCCGAGGGGTGCGGGGAGCGGCGGCGGCGCGTTCTTGTCGGACGCTTGGGAAGGCATGTTCCGATCCTACGAAAGGGTGCTTCCCGCCCGGTCCGCCGATTCCCCCTGGCCGCCGTGCCCGCTCAGACCGCCTTGCGGTGGTGGAACGGGTTCAGCAGATCCGACAGGTGCCAGTGGTGCTCGTGGTGCTCGTGGTGCAGCCGGTTCTGGGCGGAGGACACCCGGCCGGGGCGCATGATGCGCACCACGCGGCTCTCGCAGTTCGGGCAGGCGGGGCGGGTCAGCGGCGACGGGACGACCTGTCCACCGACCACGTACAGCACGAACTCGGTGCCGTCCGTGTCGAAGTGGTGCTCTATCTCGTAGGCCTGCTCCCAGCCGTGCCCGCAGCGCATGCAGGCGAAGGAATAGGCCTCGTTGACGACGGTGTCCGTCGCGCTGTGATCGGTCTGCCCTGCGATCTCGGCCATGCCGGCTCCTCGGTCCGCTGGACAGGAGCCCCGGCGGGCGGGGTTCCCCGGGACGGATGCGTCCCTTCCTCCAGTGGACTCCTCTGCCGACGCGAATGCACGCATTCTGTGCACTGTTGGAGTCGATTTGGGCAGTCGTTGTCAGAACGCTCTCAGAACAGGTCCTGAGCTTTGCTTTCGACGCCTCCCCTTTGCCTCTCCATGAGCCTCAGCGGGCCGCGTTCTTCGCCGCCACGACCGCGTCGAACACGTCGCGTTTGGGAACTCCGGCTTCCGCGGCGACCGCCGCGATCGCCTCCTTGCGGCGTTCCCCCGCCTCTTCCCGCACCCGCACCCGGCGCACCAGCTCGTCCGCGTCCAGCTCCTCCGCCTTCTCCGCGGCACCCTCCACGACGACGGTGATCTCGCCGCGTACGCCCTCCGCGGCCCACACCGTCAGCTCGCCCAGCGGGCCGCGCCTGACCTCCTCGTACGTCTTGGTCAGCTCGCGGCAGACGGCCGCCCGGCGGTCGGCGCCGAACGCCTCGGCCATGGCGGCGAGGGTGGCCTGCAGGCGGTGCGGGGCCTCGAAGTAGACGAGCGTGCGCCGCTCCTCGGCGACCTCGCGCAGCCGGGACAGCCGCTCGCCGGCCTTGCGCGGCAGGAACCCCTCGAAGCAGAACCGGTCGACGGGCAGCCCGGACAGGGCGACCGCGGTGAGCACGGCGGACGGGCCCGGCACGGCGGTGACCTTGATGTCCCGCTCCACGGCGGCGGCGACCAGCCGGTACCCGGGGTCGGACACGGAGGGCATGCCCGCGTCGGTCACGAGCAGCACGCGCGCCCCGTCCGCCAGGGCCTCGACCAGCTCCGGCGTCCGCGCGGACTCGTTGCCCTCGAAGTACGACACCACCCGCCCCGCGGGCTGCACGCCCAGCGCCTGGGTGAGCCGGCGCAGCCTGCGGGTGTCCTCGGCGGCGATCACATCGGCGGTGGCCAGCTCCTGCGCGAGCCGCGGCGGCGCGTCCTCGATGTCCCCGATGGGGGTGCCGGCGAGCACCAGGATGCCGGGCTGGTCACCGGTCGGAGTTGCGGGCGTGGTGGCGGGTGTGACTGTCACGTTTCCATCCTCGCAGGCGCCGTCCGCGGGACTCACACGGACGTGTTCCCTACGATGGCGCGGTGACCAGTACCGCGTCCTCCACGGACACCCGGCAAGGCCAGGCCACCGAAGACCAGCAGCCGTCGTGGCAGCAGCGGCTGCGCGACTTCGGCTACACGGCGCGCCCGGCGAGTGACGTCCGTGACCGGCTGGTGCCGCCGTTCAGCGAGCCGGGTCCCCGGCTGTGGACGGCGATCGGACTGCGTCCGGCAGTCGCCGACCGTCTGGTGCGCTGGTCGGCGTGGGGCGGCCCGCTGCTCGTGACCCTGCTGGCCGGGCTGCTGCGGTTCTGGAACCTGGGCAGCCCCAAGGCGGTGATATTCGACGAGACGTACTACGCCAAGGACGCCTGGGCGATCGTCCACCACGGGTACGAGGCGAACTGGGCGAAGGACGCCAACGACCTGATCATCCAGCACCACGGCCATGTGCCGATCCCCACGGACGCCGCGTACGTGGTGCATCCGCCGGTCGGCAAGTACGTCATCGGGCTCGGGGAGCTGATCTTCGGCTTCGATCCGTTCGGCTGGCGCTTCATGACGGCGCTGCTCGGCACGCTGTCGGTGCTGCTGCTGTGCCGGATCGGCCGCCGACTGTTCCGCTCGACGTTCCTGGGCTGCCTGGCCGGCGCGCTGCTGGCGGTGGACGGGCTGCACTTCGTGATGAGCCGCACATCGCTGCTGGACGGCGTGCTCCAGTTCTTCGTCCTGGCGGCCTTCGGCTGTCTGCTGCTCGACCGGGACCGCAGCCGGGCGAGGCTCGCGGCGGCGCTCCCCGAGGACGCGGACGGCCGGGTCAGGCCCGACGCCCACACGGCGGACACGACGCGCCTCGGGTGGCGCCCCTGGCGCTGGGCGGCGGGCCTGATGCTGGGCCTCGCCATCGGCACCAAGTGGAACGGCCTCTACGTCCTGGCCGCGTTCTGTGTGATGACGGTCCTGTGGGACGTGGGCGCGCGCCGGGTCGCGGGCGCCCGCCTCCCGTATCTGACAGTCCTCAAGCGGGACACCGGCCTCGCGTTCCTCGCGACGGTCCCGGTCGCGCTGGTGACCTACCTCGCCTCCTGGACCGGCTGGCTCCTCTCTCCCACCGACGGCACCGGCGGCTACTTCCGCGACTGGGCCGCCACCGACGGCAAGGGCGGCTTCTGGTCCTTCCTGCCCGATTGGCTGCGCAGCCTGTGGCACTACGAGCACGAGGTCTTCGAGTTCCACGTGGGCCTGTCGTCCCCGCACACGTACCAGTCGAACCCGTGGAGCTGGCTCGTGACGAGCCGCCCGGTCTCGTACTTCTACGAGTCCCCCTCCCCCGGCCAGGACGGCTGCCCCGCGAACGCGGGCGGGAAGTGCGCCCGCGAGGTCCTGGCGCTCGGCACCCCGCTGCTGTGGTGGGCGGCCTGCCTCGCCCTCCTCTACGTCCTGTGGCGCTGGGCGTTCCGCCGCGACTGGCGGGCGGGCGCGATCGCGTGCGGCGTCGCGGCCGGCTATCTGCCCTGGTTCCTGTACCAGGAACGGACGATCTTCTACTTCTACGCCGTCGTCTTCGTCCCGTTCCTGTGCCTGGCGGTCGCGATGCTGATCGGCGCCGTCCTCGGCCCACCGAACGCGGACGAACGCCGCCGGGTCGTGGGAGCGGCGGGCGCGGGCGTCCTGGTCCTGCTGATCGCCTGGAACTTCATCTACTTCTGGCCGCTGTACACGGGGCGGGCGATCCCGATCGATTCGTGGCGGGCTCGGATGTGGCTGGATACGTGGGTGTAGCCGGGCAGACACCCCGGGAGGGTGCGGCCGGGGGCCGCGCCCTCCTTGGTCGTTGTTGGTCGTCAGCGGTTGTCGCGGGCCACTCTCGGACGGCCCCACACTGGCACCTCGGCACTTCCTTCGGGAGGGCGGGACTTTCGTTTTTCAGTCGGACGCCAAGGTGAGAACCCCTCGAATTTCCGAGGAATCGATAACCGCACCGTCAAGGGTTCTGCAATTAGAGAGGGTCACACTTTCAAGGTTGCCAAGTCTTGCGAAGGCGTGATGGCCGGAGGGCACAACACAATCGGTCAGATGCAGCCTTGCCAAGGAGGGTGGGGCACTCTTGAGTGCAGCGAGCCAGGCATTCACGTCGTAGTCGTAAAGCCATAGAGCATTGAGACTGGTCATTCCCGCGAGATCCTCGAAGCCTCGCGATGAGGTACCTCCCTTCGCTTCCAGTTGCACGGTGCACAGGCCAGAGAAGGTGGTCAGCGGGCTCAGGTCAAAATCTGCCAGGTGAGACAACCAAATTCCACTCAGGCGGGGAAGTGAACGCAAGGTGTTCAGGTCCAAGTCCTCGGCGACAGGGAGCCCCAGCCAATTCAATTCCGCGAGTTCTGACAGGACCGATGTTCCTGTTACTCTCCCACTGCCCATCAGCAAGAGTTGCCTCAGTTTGGGATGACCCCGAAGAACGGAGAGATCCAATCCTTCACGCATGTCGACTACCGATATACGCTGCAGGCCCGACAATTCAGCCAGAAAGCTGAATTCCCGTACGGGGTGTTGGATATGGATGTCCGTCAGTGAGCGGAACCGTCTTGCCGCGCGTAGTTGACCAGGATGACTGATCGACACCTCTCGCCCGGCCAATGGCAGATGCGACAGAACGTCGTCGGCGTAGGAGTCTGCATCGTAGTAGTTCCATGCGCGGATGAGTTCGTTGATGACGGCATCGCGCTTGTCTCCCACGTACCCCGCCAGCAGTTCGAGGGACTCCTCGCCACCGATCAGCGCCACGGTCCGTACCGTCTGCACTGCGGCCTTCTCGGTCAACTGTCCCAAGGACCGTGGCAACCAACGCAGCAGGTTGGTCCCCACCGCCGCCAGCGCGGGCGGATCCGTCTGGCGTCGTGGCGGAAGCAACTTGTTCACGGCCTCGTCCAGACGGCTCGCGAGCCCGTCCGACACAGAAGGAAGCGTCTCCTGACAGGCTGCCGCCAGCAGCCGTAGCGTGCGCGCGTACCGAGGCTCCTCTTCGGCACGATCGAGGATCCCACCGAGCAGTTCTTCCCGTTGCCGAGTGTTGGCATGGCCCGCAGCCATGATGATCGTCTCCCGCCACAGATCCAGATGCGCGCGGCTGACCAGGTTGCCGATGCGATCCTCTTCCGCGGCTTCCTCGGCGGCGAGGTACTCCTGGAAGGTACGGTGCACGAAGTTCATGCGCCCCTCGGCAGGGGATCGAAGGAGCCCGGAGCGGTGCCGTAGCTGTTCCAGAACTTGACCGCCGTCCGAAGCATCCAGGTGGCGCATCGCTCTCAGCTTCGCTGCGACATACCCGGCTCCCCTCTCCAAGTCGATCTCGCTGCGGTTGTTGTCCGACAACCGCCATGCGAGATCCCTCAGTATGACGAGTTTGTCGCCCAAGCTGAGTTTGCTGTCCACCGCACTTGGAACATTCCGGTCTGCGTCCCGATCGTGGACCAGGGTGTGGAGGGCGTTGCGATACAACTCCATGCGGTCACGCGGAAGCTGACGTCCCCTGTTCAAATGCATAGCGCACAGCATGGCTGCCAACAGTGGCGTACCCGCCAGTGCTTGGAGATGTGCGCGATCCTTGAGACTGGTGAGCAGGGACTGCTCGTACTGCGGAAGTTCCTCTACCGAGCAGGGTAGTTCGCCGCCCAGCTCTCTTACGGCGTGGTGCCACTGCCGTACGAACGCCGCCAGGTCCGGAGGCGTCATCCGGTCCAGGTGAAGGGCTGTGAAGCCTTCACGACGCAACCAGTCCGCGCTGGCCGCCGCAGGCCGTGAGGTGACGACCACCCGTACTCCCTCGTACTGCCCCAGGAGCTTGTGGAGCCACTCCCGCACTGCTCGGCGTTCCCGGTCGAGCAGTTCGTCCACGCCATCGATCAGGAGCAGCGCCTTGCCGTCATTGAGCTGTCGCTCCACCCATCCTCTGGGCATGATTCCGGTAATGTGCCCGGCGATTCCATCGAGCATCGCCTCCGGACTGGGCAGCGTGCGGCCGCTGTACTCACGCAGTTTGACAAATATAGGGGTGAGTCCGTTCCAGTCGGCCAGCTCGCCTTTGAAAGCTCCACGCGCCGCCGTGACCGCCAGCCAACGCAGCATAGTCGTTTTGCCTGAGCCGGCTTCACCCCGCAGCAATACCCGGGACGCACGGCTCAACGCAGCCTCGACCCGCATGCCGGAGCTCTCGCTGCCAGCTTCTTCCCAGTAGCTCATATCGGGCCTGAGGAGTGGTAGGGAGGAGCGGGCCGTGCGACGGCGCTTCCCATCGTCCCCTGTAGCGCGCAGGCTGACGTATGCGACTGACAGCCGTACGCGGGGTGCAGTTGCCTGGTCCGACGTACGGCGAAACAGCTCCACTTCGTCGAGGTCCCTGATGACCAGTTCCAGGTATGTACGCCGGAAGGCCGTGTCGTGGTCCGCCCCCTCGGGCGCGAACAGTGAGCGGTCCGGAAGTCGTTCCAGGATTCGTGCTACCTCGGCACCCAACGTGGTCGTCCGCGCCAGCAACTCCCCCGCTGCCCGCTCCTCGAAGACCGGCAAGCTTCGCACGATACGGACGTAGTACTCGACGCACTCCGCGAGGAGAACCTCATACAGGCGGGTCTCCGCCTCGTTCAGGCCGACCGGAGCTCGCACGGAAGCAGCAATGGAGCGGATGAGCGCGGCTGGCTGAGCATCAGCGGCAAGAAGGGAATCGTCTGAGAGATCCGCCTGGGTGAACGTGTCGGAGACAGCGTCGATCACCGCTTGACGACCGCCTTCCTCCAATCGCTGGAACGCGTGCTTCAGGAACGGTTCCAGCCGGTCGAACACCGAGTTGGTGATCTGCTCAAACTGCTGCCTGACCTCGCGCTGGAGACGCAAGCCAGGCACCCGTACCCGGACCAGTTCCTCCATCGACAGCAAGCGTTCCTGCTCCCGCTGCTTGCCTCCCAACCACAACCGCCCCGCTGCGTTGGCCACGGTCGTGCCCAGTCGTAACGCCGCCGTCTCCGCAAGCATGGAAAGCCCCTCCTTCACGCCAACCCAGGCATTGTGGCAGCAGGCAACTTGGACGAGGATGCCTTCGCTAACGCTTGCTACCGCGGCAAGCCACCACCGCGCCAGCCTCAGCTACCTGGCTCAGTCAGGATTACGGCCTTGACCGGAGGCGTCAGTTCTAGTGACTTGCTCGCGTGAGGGGGCCCCGCCTGACGGCGCAGGGGGAGGGGAAGAGGCGTTCCAGTGGAGTCAGTTCAGCGCCTTCTCGATGGCCTCGAAGATGTCGGCGTCGGTCTCCTGCTGCCAGCCGGGCAGGTCGGGCCAGTCAGCCACGTAGCCAGGCTTCGGGTCCTCGAAGTGTTTGAACATCTGCGCCGTCCAGCATGTCGCGACGAAGCGGCTCTTCTGCTCCCGGGACAGCCGCGCCGTGGTGCCGCCGCTGATCTCGATGAAGTGACGGACCTGCTCGTAGACGGAGCCCGCTGCCTCGCGCTCCCACTGTGGGGTGTCGTCCCACGGCGTGACGTAGCCGGCCTTCGGCTCTCCCGGGAAGTGCTGATGGACTCCTGCGATCCAGGCTTCCCGGAACAGTCGTGCACCCTCAGCCTGCGACATTCCTACCCCTCTCGTCACGGCGTGCTCAGAGCGATGATCTCCGCCCCCAGTTCCGCCACGCGGTGGTCGCGGCTCAAGGGGCCGAACTCCTCGCACAGGGCTCGGAGTCTACGGGCGACGTACCCGGACCCGGAGGATCGTGCAAGCTCGATGGCTTCCCTGCCGAACTCCACGACCTGGTCGGCGTCCCGCCGCTTCGCACCGATGACCGCCAGGTCTGTGAGTACTGCACCGCGCCGCCGGTACGACTGCCCGAACGCCAGAGCTGTCTGCTTCAGGGCATCCCGCAGAGCGTTCTCCGCCAGGTCGAAACGGCCGAGCTGTACGTAGCACGATCCCCGCTCCTCGGCCAGACGCGCGCCGTCGAACCGGAGCCATCCGACATTGACGCTGTCCGTACCGAGATCGCGAACGGTCTCTGCCCGGTCCATCGCGCGCTCGCACGCGTCCAGTTCGCCGAGCCCTGCGTATGCCTCGGCCTGGACGGAAGCGACCCACTGCCGGGTCGAGAGGCCGCTGTCCCCGCGGTCGGCCAGTCGCTCGGCCGCGCCAAGCATCTGTGCGGCCTGACGGTAGCGCTGCTCGGACATGTCCACGTAGGCGTGACGAACGAGCGCGCAGGCCCACAGGTCGTACACCTCGGCGTCCTTGCTGACCGACGCGGCGAGCGCGTACGAAGCGGCCGCGTCGGAGTACCGATTACTGTCGAACGCCACCTCGCCCGCGAGCTGGAAGAGGTCAGCCGCAGCGTTCAACAGAGGTTGCGCACTTCCGCTGTTGCTCGCCAACGCCTCGTTCAGCGTCGTCAGATGGTCCCGGACGACGGGATAGACGGAGCCCTTGGAACGAGCCAGTTGGTAGACCTGCCAGAGGTGTCTGTTCATGCGTGCGAAGTCAGCAGGCACTCCCCTGCGGACACCGTCGGTGAGAGCTTCGGCTTCTTCGACCGGCAAGGCGGTCAAGGCCCCGCTGACAGTCAGTATGCGGAGGAACTCGCGGCGGATCATGTCGTCGGGGTCTCCCGCGTTCAAGGGGTCACTGGGCTGGTGCCCTGCGCTCTCCTGGCCTGCGGCTCGTAGCGGCTTCAGGAGGATGTCCAGCTCTTGGAGGCTGACTTCGAGGGCAGCGGCCAAGCCCCGTCGCTGAGGCGGCTGAGGAGCGACTTTGCCGCTTTCCCAGCGTCCGACCGTTGTGCGGTCCACACCAAGTAACTCGGCCAGCTTCTCCTGACTGTAGCCCAGGGCCCTGCGTCGTCCCGCCAGTCCCATGGCACCCCCTCTCCGCAGCCTCAGCCCCGTCGGCGCTCGTGCACAGACCTGCCTCAAGACTGCCGCATCGATGCCGTGGAGACCGCCGACTCCTGGCGGTTTTCTGGATGTTGCTTCGAACGAGCAGCGGGATTCGGAATTCACAGAGGAGTTCGTTCATGACCACGCGAGGCGAGGCTCTGGCGCGCGAGCCGGACGGCGATACGCGGGCGCAGAGTCTCGGCGCTGAGAAGCGAATCCGGATGACGATCAGGGTCTCCCTTGACTCCGGCCGGACTTGGGGTCGAGTGACGGAAGTGCGAGAGGACGAGAATCCGAGAATCCCCGACAACCCTCTCGGCTTCCCGTCATGCACGTGCCCGCGCTGCACAGACTGCTCCTCACGCTCCGCTGCCGCCCCCTCGGGCGGAGTCGTGACGCGGTGCACTCACTGGCGCCGGGTGCCGCTGGATCTGGCGCAGGAAGCACTGGACAGGTCGGCCACGGATTGCGTCGACAGGGCCGCGCACTGCCAGTTGTCCGCGCACCACGACGGTGAGCACTACGGCCTCCTCGGTGACCTCGGCGAGTACGGCACCGCGCTGTGGCTGCGCTGGCGGGAGAGGACCGAAGCGGACCTGGTCGTGTTGCCGGACTGCCCTGTGGTCGCCCCGGGGCTCGACGGTGACGGCTGCTGCCTGTTCGCCGACCACAGCGAGCAACACACTTGGGAAGACGCTTCGGAGGAAGCCTCGTGCACAAGCTGATCACAAGCCCACGCAACCGCACGTTCCTCATCGCCCGCCCCGACTCTTGCGGCGGAATGCAGACCAGGCGCCTTCGCTCTCCTCGCAACGAGAGCTGTGGGGACTGCGATGGCAGCGGCGCCGACTCGTCCGGTAAGAGCTGCGGCACCTGCAACGGACTCGGTGAGATCCACTGCCGCGTCGGCCGTCGGAGCTTCCGCACGCCCACCCGCTTCGTGATCCGGAAGGAGGGCCGCTGATGGCCCACGCGCTGATCGCGTCTCCGTTCCTCGACGGATACCTTCTCCTCAAGCCCGGGGCGAGGGCGGGCGCCCGCATCCCTGTCGGCCACTACGAGGGCGTTCGGCAGGCGGTCGCCGATGGCGAGGCGCTGCCTGCCTGGGCGGTGCAGACCGCCGCTGACGTCTGGGGCGTCGACCTGAACGGTCGGCCCGCGCAGGGCACGGTGCTGGTGCGCGAGCCGTCCTCGTACGGCTACTGCCGTGCCTCCTGGGAGGTCAACCTCGGCTGCAATTTCGGCTGCAAGCACTGCTACCTGGGCGAGCGCCCTTTCTCCGGCCTCGGCTGGGAGGACAAGGTGCGGCTGCTGGACATCATGCGCGAGGCCGGTGTCCTCTGGCTCCAGATCACCGGCGGTGAGCCCACCATGGACCCGCACTTCCGGGGCGCCTACCGGTACGCCTGGCAGGCCGGAATGATGCTCACCCTCTCCACCAACGGCTCGCTGCTCTGGCGGCCGGACCTTCTCGAGCTCTTCCGGGACTGCCCGCCCTACCGACTGGTCGTCAGCATGTACGGGGCGAGCGAGGAGTCCTTCGACACGCTCACCCGGCGCCGTGGCGCGTGGAAGGCGTTCCGGCGCGGCATGGCCGCCGCACGCGAGGCGGGTCTGCCACTGCGCATCAATGTCGTCGTGACCGAGGACAACGCCTCTGAGGCCGACGAGATGACTGCCCTCGCCAAGGAGTGGAACGTCGAGAACCACGCGTACACGAACATGACGCCCACGATCTATGGCGGCGGTGAGCCGCTGCTCGCCCAGTCCGCCGCCCACCTACGACAGCGCAAGCCGTTCGCCGGCTGCAACGCGGGGCACACCTTTTTCCACGCCGACCCGCACGCCAAGGTGTCGATCTGCAAGGTCGGCCGGGACGAGCAGATCGACCTCATGGCCGAAGGAATCAACGGCCTCACCCGGCTCGGCGTCATCGCCGACCGCCTCATGCTTCGCACCGGAGGGTGCGAAGGCTGCGCCCTGTCCGGCACCTGCCGGGTCTGCCGCCCCCTGGCCAAGCACTACCAGGAGGCGAAGGCGCCGCTGCACAGCTACTGCCAACACGGAGACAAGGAGTGAATGCATGGCCGCACCTGTACCGGTGGACCTTCTGCCCGGCCCACCGACCTCGGCCCGCCTTGCGGCGCCGCCCGTCGCAGCCCTCACGGTGACCGCCGTCCTGGATCTGGACGATGTCGTGGAGAGCGCGGAGTGCTCCTGCGATGCCGGAGACGACAACCCCCACTGACCGACAGAACCAATCGGTTCCGTTCAGGCCCTGGCGTGCTTCGCGTCGGGGCCTGAGCCCTGCCGGGCGACCGTTAGGGTGCCGGTCATGTTCTTCCGTTGGGACTGGCTCCGGCCCGTACTGACCGCGCCGATCGTGCCGACCCTCGGTCCCGTCCATCCCGACGCACTGACCGTCGATGTCTTCGAGGACGTCATGCGAGCGGCCGTCACCGGGGACTTCTTGCCCTACGACAAGGACCGGCGCTGGGGCGGGGAGAAGAACGAGACTGTCCTCCGCGGGTACGTGGTTCACCAACCCGAGCAGACCCTCGTCCCCACCCTGACCCGGCGTGGACGCGGCACCGTCAAGGTATTCGCCTACGGGCACCACCGCCGCGTCGTGGACGAAGCAGCCGAACTGGCCGCGAAGCTCGCAGCCGCGCATGACGCGGCCAACGCCCGGGTCGTACGCCCCCTCGGCCCCGAGACCGCACACCCGCGCGGTACCCGCATCCAGCTCAAGGACTTCACCACCGGCCCCTGCCCCGCCCCTGACGGCCCGGTCCGCCCCCTGCCCGACTGGCCGGCCGCCGTACAGGAGACCTTCGCCCCGTTCGCCGCTGCCATGGCCGCCGACGGCCTGGCCTTCCTGCACACCCAGATGCAGGTCGGCCGGTGCGGCCCGGTTCTCGCCGTCGCCGTCGAGGACCGCATCGTGGGTGCGATCGGCTCTCTGGAAGTACGACCCGACGCGATCGGACGCCCCCAGCTCATGCCCCAGTACTTCGCCGTCCTGCCCGAGGCCCGAGGGCAGGGCCTGGGCCGCGTCCTGTGGCGGGCCGCGATGCACTGGGGTCAGTCCTACGGCGCCTCCTACCAACTGCTCCAGACCGAGGTCGGCGGTCCTTCCGACAGGCTGTGCCAGATCGAAGGGCTGACCTCCCTCGGCTTCAGCCACACCACGCAGGCCCAGCGGGCGCCTCGGCCTTTGGTCACCGGTGGTCACTGTTCGGACAACAACTGATCACAGTCTCCATCGGATCCCCTCACTCCGCCTACAGTGCGAGGCCTACCTGGAGGGGGCGTCATGCGCGCGGGGGTCAGGGTCGGGGTCATCGGTGGAGTGTTCGCGGTGCTGGTGGGGGGTGCCGGGTACGGGGCGTACAACATCCTCAGTGCGCTGAACAGCGGTCCCGCGGCCAGCAGTGAGCCCGCGGCGCACAGGACCGGGCCGCCGTCCGCGGACGAGGTCAAGGATGTAGAGGAGAAGTTCTTCGCCGCCTGGGCGAAGGGCGACGCGGCGACCGCGGCGTCTCTCACGAACAACTCCCAGGACGCGGAGCGGGTGTTGACCGCGTACGGCACCGACGCGCGCATCAAGGACGTGCACATCACGCCGGGCGTGCGGAGCGGGGGCTCGGTGCCGTTCTCGGTGAAGGCGACGGTGTCGTACAAGGGCAGGTCCGAGCCGCTCGCGTACGACAGCACGCTGACCGTCGTCCGCGGGGTGAGCACGGGGCGCGCGCTGGTCGACTGGCAGCCGTCCGTGGTCCATCCGGATCTGCAGAAGGGCGATACGCTCGCCACCGGTGAGGCCAAGGCCCCGCCCATCGAGGCGGTGGACCGCAACGGCGTGGTGCTGACGGGCAAGAAGTACCCCTCCCTCGGCCCGATCCTCGACTCGCTGCGCGCGAAGTACGGTGACGCGGCCGGTGGCAGTCCAGGCATCGAACTGTCCGTCGTGCACGCCGACGACACCCCGGGCAAGACGCTGGTCACCCTCGCCAAGGGCAAGCCCGGCAAGCTGCGGACGACGATCGGCGCGGGCGCGCAGGCGGCGGCCGAGCGGGCCGTGGCGCAGTACGCGGAGTCGTCCGTGGTGGCCGTGAAGCCGAGCACGGGTGAGGTGCTCGCGGTCGCCAACCACCGCAAGGACGCCTTCAACGCGGCCTTCGAGGGGCGGCTGGCCCCCGGCTCCACGATGAAGATCATCACGGCGGCGATGCTCATCGACAACGGCGTCAGCTCGATGAACGGCCCGGCGCCCTGCCCGGACACGGCGGTGTGGCAGAGCCAGACCTTCCACAACCTCCCGGGCATGGCCCCCAATGAGAGCGCCTCCCTCGCCAACAGCTTCATGCGGTCGTGCAACACGGCGTTCGTGAAGCTGGTGGACGAGAAGCCGCTCACGGACGCGTCGTTGAAGGCCGAGGCCGAGGAGCGGTTCGGGCTCGGGCGGGACAACTGGAAGACGGGCATCGTCTCCTTCGACGGCAGCGTCCCCGCCTCCACCGGGCCGGACCGCGCGGCGAACGCCATCGGTCAGGGCCAGGTCCAGATGAGCCCGCTGAACATGGCCTCCGTCACGGCGACCGCGATCACCGGCACGTTCCGCCAGCCCTATCTGGTCTCACCACGGCTCGACGACCGTCAACCGGCCACCGCCCGGGGCCTCGCGCCGGGCACCGTCGCGCAGCTCAAGGCGATGATGCGGCTGACGGCGACCCAGGGCACCGCCGTGCAGGCGATGGCCGGGCTCGGCGGGGACGTCGGCGCGAAGACCGGGTCCGCGGAGGTCGACGGGCAGATGAAGTCCAACAGTTGGTTCACCGGCTACCGGGGCGACATCGCGGCGGCGGCCATGACCCAGGAGGGCGGCCACGGCGGTGACGCGGCCGGGCCCATCGTCGCGGCCGTGCTGCGCGCGGGCGGCTGAAATCGCCTGTGTCGTCCAGCCTTTAGGCTGGTCGCTCGCGTTGAGGAGCGTGGGGCACGGGGGGCCTGGGGACTTGGAGGGTCGAAAGCTGTGGGCAAGAGAAGGCGCGTCACCGAGCGTCGTAGGACGAACCGGCCGCTGGTGATCGGGGGAGCGATCGCCGCCATCGGTGTGGGGGGCGCGATCGTCGGCTACAGCGTGACGGGGGGCTCGGCGGCCGACGACCGTACGGCGGCCACGGCCGACCACAAGGACGTGCCGACGGGCCCGCTGTCGAAGTCCGAGGTCCGCTCGGCGGCCACGGCGTTCCTGACGGCCTGGCAGCACGGCGACCTCGCGAAGGCGGCGGCCACCACGGACGACACGGCGGCGGCGACCCGGGCCCTTAACGGGTACGGCAAGGACGCGCACATCAAGGGTGTCACCCTGACGCGTGGCACGCCGTCCGGGGCGTCCGTCCCGTTCTCGGTCAAGGGCACGGTGTCGTACGAGGGCAAGAGCGAGCCGCTGGCCTACGCGTCGAAGCTGACGGTGGTACGCCGCGCGGAGGACGGGGTGCCGCTGGTGCGCTGGCAGTCCTCGGTGCTGCACCCTGATCTGGCCGACGGGGACCGGCTGGTGACGGGTGAGGCGGGCGCGCCCCCGATCAAGGCCCTGGACCGGGACGGCGGTGAACTCACCACGGCCGCCTACCCGTCGCTCGGCGCGGTCCTCGACGGCCTGCGCGAGAAGTACGGCAAGTCGGGCGGCGGCACGGCGGGCGTGGAGCTGCGGATCGTCCGCAGGGCACCGGCCAAGGGCACGCAGAAGACGCCCGACAAGACGCTGGTCACGCTGAGCAAGGGCACGCCGGGCACGGTGAAGACGACGCTGAGCCCGAAGCTCCAGGCGAAGGCGGAGCAGCAGGTGGCCAAGACGCCCAAGGCGTCCGTGGTCGTCATGCGTCCGTCGACGGGCGAGATCCTGGCGGTGGCGAACTCGGGCCATGGCTTCAACGTGGGCTTGCAGGGCTCTCTCGCCCCCGGCTCGACGATGAAGATCGTGACGTCGACGCTGCTGTTCGAGAAGCATCTGGCGTCGGCGGACAAGGTGCATCCGTGCCCCAAGTACTCGACGTACGGGGGCTGGAAGTTCCAGAACGTCAACAAGTTCCAGATCAAGAAGGGCACGTTCAAGGCGAGCTTCGCGGCGTCCTGCAACACGGCCTTCATCAGCCAGGCGAAGAAGCTGGACGACGACGATCTCACCAAGGTCGCCCAGCAGGTCTACGGTCTGGGCCTGAACAACTGGTCCATCGGCGTACCGAGCTTCGACGGCGCGGTGCCGGTGCAGAGCGCGGCCCCGATGGCGGCGTCCCTGATCGGCCAGGGCGGGGTCCGGATGAACCCGATGAACATGGCCTCGGTGGTCTCGACGGCGAAGACGGGCGTCTTCCACCAGCCGTACCTGGTCTCCCCGTCGGTGGACCACCGCACACTGGCGAAGGCGAGCCGCACGATGTCGGCCTCGGCCCACGCCCAGTTGAAGGAGGTCCTCCAGTACACGGCCGCGGCGGGCACGGCCGCCAAGGCGATGGCGGGCCTCGGCCCGGACTTCGGCGCGAAGACCGGCTCGGCGGAGGTCGACAACCAGGAGGACCCGAACGGGTGGTTCGCGGCCTGGAAGGGCGACCTGGCCGGCGCGGGCGTGGTCCAGGAGGGCGGCCACGGCGGCGACTCGGCGGGCCCGATCGTGGCGGCCCTGCTGCGGGCCGGGGGCTGAGGCGGGCCGGGGGCCGGGGGTGACGCGGGCGCGCTGACCGGCATCCGGAATCGGTTCGCGTGGCTCCTGTGCCCCTCGCTAGTGCCCCGGCAGGCAACGTTTGCCCGTCAGGAGCGGCGTCCGGTGCGTGCTCTGGGGGTACCCCCTGCTCACAGAGCTTGGGGGAGTGCCGGACGGAAGCCCTCGTACTGGACGTACGTGGGCTTTCGTCCGGTGCGGCGAGAGCACGTGCCGGGCGTCGCGACGGGGCGAGCGTTGCCTGCCGGGGCACTAGCGTGGCGTTCTCGCTGTCTCCCCCGCCAAGGAGTTCCGATGACGACGCCCCCCACCCAAGACTCCGCAGCTCACCCCCGCTTCGCCGAAGCCCTTCAGGAGTTGGGACTCGGTGAACTGCGGGGGCGGATCCGCCGCTTCCCGGACGCGACGCGGACCGCCGCCGAGGCCGCCGCGGCGATCGGCTGCGAGCTGAGCCAGATCTGCAAGTCGCTGATCTTCGCGGCGGACAAGGTGCCGGTGCTCGTCCTCATGGACGGGGCGTCCCGGGTGGACGTGGAGCGGGTCCGGGAGGTGCTCGGGGCCGAGAAGGTGACCCGGGCGGCGGCCGAGGTCGTGCGCGAGACCACCGGGTACGCGATCGGCGGGGTGCCGCCCTTCGGGCACCGTACGAAGACGCGCGTGCTCGCCGACCGTTCGCTGCTCGGCCACGACACCGTGTGGGCCGCGGCGGGCACGCCGCACACCGTGTTCCCGATGGACCCGAAGACGCTGATCGCCCACGCGGGCGGCACGCTGGTGGACGTCCGCGAGCAGTCCGCATGACCCCGGCGGTCACCGCCGCGGTTCTGCTCGCCGCCTTCACGCACGCCGGGTGGAACGCGATCGCCCACCGCATCACCGACAAGCTGGTCGGCTTCACGCTGATCGCGGGCGGCGGGCTGCTCATCGGGCTGGTGATGACCCCGTTCGTGGCGTTCCCGGCGGCGCGGGCCTGGCCGTATCTCCTCGCCTCCGCCGTCATCCACATCGCGTACAACCTGCTGCTGATGCGCTCGTTCCAGCTCGGTGACTTCGGGCAGGCGTACCCGATCGCGCGCGGCACCGCGCCCCTGCTGGTCACCGTGCTGGCCGCGGTCTTCGCGCACGAGGTGCCGGACGGCTGGGCGGCGGCGGGCGTCGCCGTGTCGTGCGCGGGGCTGACCGGCGTGGCGCTGTGGGGGCTGCGCGGGCGCCGTCCGAACTGGGCGGCCATCGGCGCCGCGCTCGCGACGGGCGGGACGATAGCGGCGTACACGGTGGTGGACGGGCTCGGCGTCCGGGCGTCGGGGTCCTCGTTCGGGTACATCGCGTGGCTGATGGCGGCCCAGGGAATCGTGATCCCCGTGTACGCCGCCCACCGGTGGAAGGGCGAACTCATCGGCGTCCTGCGGCCGTACGCGAAGCTGGGCCTGCTGGGCGCGGCCCTGTCGGTGGCGGCGTACACCCTGGTCCTGTGGGCGCAGACCCGTGCGGAGCTGGCCCCCGTGGCCGCCCTGCGGGAGTCCTCGATCATCGTCGGCGCGGCCATCGGCGCGGTCTTCTTCAAGGAGCGGTTCGGTCTCCCGCGGATCGCGGCGGCCGGTCTGCTGGTCGTCGGCATCGGCCTGATGCTGCACACCGGTTAGCGGGTCGGTCGGACGCGGCGCGCCGGGCGTCCGGTGGCCTCGCATACCTCGCTCCGCGAGCGAGCATCCTGGGCGGGCGCGTCGCAGCGCACCACCACCGACCATGGATCAAGAAGGGGACGAGATGACCGACCAGCTCACCGTGAGTGTCCTGGGCACCGGGATCATGGGGGCCGCGATGGCCCGCAGCCTCGCCCGTGCCGGACACACCGTCCGCGCCTGGAACCGCACCCGCGCCAAGGCCGAGCCCCTCGCCGCCAACGGCGCACAGATCGCGGACACCCCCGCCGAGGCCGTGCAGGGCGCCGATGTCGTACTGACCATGCTGTACGACGGCCCGGCCACCCT
Source organism: Streptomyces macrolidinus (assembly GCF_023887685.1). Taxonomy (GTDB): domain Bacteria; phylum Actinomycetota; class Actinomycetes; order Streptomycetales; family Streptomycetaceae; genus Streptomyces; species Streptomyces macrolidinus. The sequence continues at coordinate 114,910 of NZ_JAMWMR010000010.1, forward strand.
GGAGGTCATGCGGGAGGCCGCCCCCGCCCTGCGGACCGGTGCCGCCTGGGTGCAGTCGACCACCGCCGGGATCGAGGGCGTCGGCGAGCTGGCCGGGTTCGCCCGCGACCACGGTCTGGTCTTCTACGACGCCCCCGTGCTCGGCACCCGCCAGCCCGCTGAGGCCGGACAGCTCACCGTCCTCGCCGCGGGCCCGTCGAGCGGCCGGGCGGTGGTGACGCCGGTCTTCGACGCCGTCGGCAGCCGTACGGTCTGGGCCGGTGAGGACGGCGCCGAGGCCGGTGGCACCCGGCTGAAGCTGGTGGCCAACAGTTGGGTCCTCGCGGTCACCGCCGCGACCGGCGAGGTGCTGGCCCTGGCGCGGGGCCTCGGTGTCGACCCGCAGAACTTCCTGGACATCATCGCCGGGGGCGGGCTCGACATGGGCTATCTGCGCGCCAAGGCCGACGCCATCCTGCACGACAAGCTCACCCCGCCCAGCTTCGCGGTGACCACCGCGGAGAAGGACGCCCGGCTGATCGCACGGGCCGGTGAGCAGCACGGCGTCCGCCTCGACCTGATCGCCGCGACCGCCGAACGCTTCTCCCGCGCCGCGGCCCAGGGCCATGGCGCCGAGGACATGGCCGCCGCGTACTTCGCGAGCTTCGAGGAGAAGCCCGCCTCCTGAGGACCGCCCCGCGAGGTGTGCATGCGGCGGCCAGGAGGAGCACCCTGGAATCAGCGCATCCGGAGGTGAAGGTCATGGTTCTGCACACCGCGGCGGGATGGCATGTCGAACTCGAATTCGAGGAGGATACGGACAAGACGCGGGCGGCGGCGCTCGTACGACTTCCCGACGGCGGCGAGGTCCGCTCGCGCGGATACGCCAGCCGTCACCACACCGACGCTAATCAGCCGCGCGTCGGCGAGGAGATCGCCGGGGCGCGCGCGCTCAACGAGTTGGCGATGCGGCTGCTCACGAAGGCGCACAGTGAGATCGACGAGGCCTCGGGACGAACGTCGCGTCCGCTGACGCACTGAGGGCGACCCCGAGGACGCCCCGCTGATGCCCGTACGCGATGCGGCGTACGGGCATCACGTATACGGGGGGCATCACGCATACACGCACACACGGATACGGGGGACCGGTCGCGCCGTCACGCCAGTGACGTCCGTACCGCCCGTACCAGCGCCTGTGCCCGCGGGTCCGCCGTCACGCTCGTACGGAAGCCGTTCGTGACATAGCCGAACGCGATGCCCGACTCGGGGTCGGCGAAGCCGAGGGGGCCGCCGCGGCCGGGGTGGCCGAAGGAGCCGGGGCCGAGGAGCGGGGACGCGCCGCTGTGGAGCATGTAGCCGAGGCCGAAACGCATGGGGAGGATCAGGACGCGGTCGGGGCCCACCGAGGCCTCCGCGCGGGCCCGTTCCAGCGTCCGGGGTGTGAACAGCCGTACGCCGTCCACCTCTCCGGCCAGCGCCGCGTAGAAGCGCGCGAGGCCGTCGGCCGTCATGATGCCGTTCGCGGCGGACAGGGCGGCGGCACGGTAGGCGGGGTCGTTCTCGTCGGGCAGCGGGGTGATCACGGCGTAGGCGCGGCGGGTCAGGCTCGTGGGGTCGGCGTACGCGTCGGCGACCGCCCGCTTGGGGCGCAGCCGCAGGGCGCCGCTGTTCTCGGCCGGGGTCTTGAGGGGGCCGACCCGGCCCGCCCGCCAGGCCTCGGCCTCGGGCAGGCCGACCCACAGGTCCAGGCCCAGCGGCTCCGCGATCTCGGTGGCGATCCACGCGCCGATCGAGCGGCCCGTGACACGGCGTACCAGCTCGCCGGTCAGCCAACTGTAGGTGTGCGCGTGGTAGCCGTGGTCCGTGCCGGGCTCCCAGGCGGGGGGCTGCGCGGCCAGCACGGCGGCGGCGAAGTCGGGGTCGATCGCCTCGGCGGGGGTGAGCGGGCGGTCGAGGGCCGGTACGCCCGCGCGGTGCGCGAGCAGATGCCACACCAGCGCGCGTTCCTTGCCGTGCGCCTTGAACTCGGGCCAGTAGTGGCCGACCGGCGCGTCCAGGTCCAGTTCGCCGCGCTCGGCCAGCATCAGCAGGACGGCCGCGGCCACCCCCTTGGTCGCCGAGTGCACGATCTGCGCGGTGCCCTGCTCCCAGGGTGCCGTGCCGTCGATGTCCCGGGTCCCGCCCCACAGGTCCACGACCTTGCGCCCGTGGCGGTACACCGCGACCGCCGCCCCGCGCTCCCCCAGCGTCTCGAAGTTCCGTACGAACGCTTCCCTGACCGGCTCGAAGCCCTCGGCCACCATGCCGTTCACGTCCACGCCCGTCCGCCCTTCATTTGTCGACAGTGAGTGCAACACGCACCCGGCGCCGTCGATTCCGCGGGGCCCGGTGGGCGTCGGGCGTCACCGCCCGCCCGTGCTCGTCGCGACGGTGCGGGGGTCGAAGCCGAAGGGCAGTTCCAGGCGGTGGGCGCGCATCAGCGTGTCGTCGGCGAGCAGGTCGGCGGTCTTCCCGTCGGCCGCGATCACGCCGTCGCTGAGGATCAGCGAGCGCGGGCACAGCTCCAGCGCGTAGGGCAGGTCGTGCGTGACCATGAGGACGGTGACGTCCAACGACCGCAGGATGTCGGCGAGTTCGCGGCGCGAGGCGGGGTCGAGGTTGGACGACGGCTCGTCCAGGACGAGGATCTCCGGCTCCATGGCGAGGACGGTCGCGACGGCCACCCGGCGCCGCTGGCCGAAGGAGAGGTGGTGCGGCGGGCGGTCCTTGAACTCCGTCATGCCGACGAGGCCGAGCGCCTTGTCGACGCGGGCCTCCAGCTCGGCGCCCTTGAGACCGGCCGCGGCGGGTCCGAAGGCCACGTCCTCGCGGACGGTCGGCATGAAGAGCTGGTCGTCCGGGTCCTGGAAGACGATGCCGACGCGGCGGCGGATCTCGGCCATGTGCTGCTTGCCGACGGGGAGCCCGGCGACGGTCACCGTGCCGGTGCCGCCGCTCAGGATGCCGTTGAGGTGCAGCACGAGCGTCGTCTTCCCGGCGCCGTTCGGGCCGAGCAGGGCGACCCGCTCGCCGCGCTCGATACGGAAGTCGACGCCGAAGAGGGCCTGGTGGCCGTCGGGGTAGGCGAAGGCCAGGTGGGTCACGTCGAGCGAGGGCGGCGAAGAGGTCACGGCGGTCACAGGGTCCATCCCAGCAGGCAGACGACGAGGGCGGCGAGGGGCAGGGTCAGGGCGTACGACCACTGGGCGCGGGAGGCGGTCACCTCGTCGATGACCGGCATCGCACCGGCGTAGCCGCGGCTGACCATGGCCAGGTGGACGCGCTCGCCGCGCTCGTAGGAGCGGATGAAGAGCGCGCCCGCGGACTTCGCGAGCACGCCCCAGTGGCGGATGCCGCGGGCCTCGAAGCCGCGCGACTCCCGGGCGATCCGCATCCGCCGCATCTCGTCGGTGATGACATCGCCGTAGCGGATCATGAACGAGGCGATCTGCACGAGGAGCGGCGGCAGCTTGAGCCGCTGCAACCCGAGGAGCAGCGCGCGCAGTTCGGTGGTCGAGGCGAGCAGGACGGAGGCGGCGACGCCGAGGGTGCCCTTGGCGAGGACGTTCCAGGCGCCCCACAGTCCGCTGACGCTCAGCGAGAGCCCGAGGACGTCGACCCGTTCGCCCTCCGCGACGAACGGCATGAGGACCGCGAAGGCGACGAACGGGATCTCGATCAGCAGCCGCCGCAGCAGGAACCCCGCCGGGACCCGGGCCACGTACGCGACGATGCCGAGCAGGACGGCGTACAGCGCGAACGCCCACATCGCCTCGCGCGGCGTCGAGACCACCACGACGACGAAGGCGAAGGTGGCCGCGAGCTTGGTGTGCGGCGGCAGCCCGTGGACGGGTGAGTGCCCGTGCCGGTAGAGCTTGTGGGCTCCCCCACGCTCGAATTCACTCACGCGGGAGGTACCCCCACCGGCTCCCACGTCAGCCGACCTGCGCGGGCTCGCCCGTACGACGGCGGCGCACCACCCAGAACACCGTGCTGCCCGCGACGACGGTGACGCCGACGCCGATCGCGCCCGCGAGACCGCCGGAGAGACGGGCGTTGCGGACGTCCTTGACGCCGTAGTCGGCGAGCGGCGAGTCGGCGCTCGCGTGCTCCTCGGCCTTCTTGTCGATGCCCTGGTCGGCGGCGACCTTCTCCAGGCCGTCGGGGCTGGCGGAGGCGTAGAAGCTGACGAACCCGGCGAGGACGAGGGAGGTGACGAGTCCGGTGGCCCACAGCTTGCGGTGGGACCGGGCGGCGACGGGCGCGGGCTCGGCGACGGGCGCGTCGACCAACTCGCCGTCGACGCGCAGCTTGAGGCGCTGCTGCAGGCCGCGGGCGCCGTGGACGAGGTCGGGCCGTACGGCGATGACGGCGCCCACGGTCAGGGCGGTGATCGCGGCTTCGCCGATGCCGATGAGGACGTGGACGCCGATCATCGCGGTGGCGACCTTGCCGATCGAGACGTCGGTGGTGCCGCCGAGCGCGTAGATCAGCGTGAAGGCGAGGGCGGCGGCCGGGACGGAGAGCAGGGCGGCGACGAAGGAGGCGACGGTGACGGAACGGCGGGTGCGCGGGAGCACCTTGACCAGGCCGCGGAAGACGGCGTAGGCGACGACGGTCGTCACGATCGCCATGTCGGTGATGTTGACGCCGAGCGCGGTGAGGCCGCCGTCGGCGAAGAGGATGCCCTGCATGAGGAGGACGACGGAGACGCACAGGACCCCGGTGCAGGGCCCCACGAGAATGGCGGCAAGCGCCCCGCCGAGCAGATGTCCGCTGGTCCCGGCGGCGACGGGGAAGTTCAGCATCTGGACGGCGAAGATGAACGCGGCGACGAGACCGGCGAGCGGCGCCGTGCGCTCGTCGAGTTCGCGCCGGGCGCCCTTGAGGCTGACAGCCAGGGCACCCGCGGCGACTACTCCGGTCGCGGCGGATATGGGGGCGTTGATGAATCCGTCGGGCACATGCACCGTACGAGGATACCCGCTTATTGCGAACCATTCGCAAGAGCGAGTCGCACCCCCGCAACGACAGTCGCGCGACAGGAGGCCGGCTTCATCCCGTTATGCGACATTGAAGGGGCGGCGGATTTCGACGACGCTGCTGCGACATGCCGCGTCGACACGCGTGAGGAGCGGTCCCATGTCCGTTGTCGAACAGTACGCACGAGCCCACGTCGTCACGGACTCCCCGGACACTCCGGACGCGATCCCCGTCCTCCTGCGCTACGACCCGAGCACCGACCCCCTCTCCGTCCGCATCGGCCTGCCCGGCCCCCAGGAGTGGGCACTCTCCCGAGACCTCCTGGAGGAGGGCCTGCGCGCCCCGGCCCGCAAGGACGACATCAGCATCTGGCCGTGCGGCCGGGTCCAGGCGGTGGTCGAGTTCCACTCACCGGCGGGGGTGGAGGTGGTGCAGTTCGAATCCCAGACCCTGCTGCGCTTCCTGCGCCGGACCTACTTGGCCGGGACCACGAATCACTGAACAACGACACCGACAGACTCATCACCTCTAAGAGTGACGATTCCCAATTGAGCTGGATTTAGGACTAGTTGCCTGTCATATGCTCGCCGCTGTTCACCTCGAAAGGAACAGCGCAGGCAATGGTCAGCTCTCAACACGAAGCCCTGCACCGGATCTTCCACGAAGATCCCGGCTTTCTCGGACGCGCCTTACGGGTAATCGGTCTCCCGTTCGATACTCCGGCCGCAACCGCAGAATTCCCGACCGACTGTCCGTAGCCGTGAAGGGCCTTGAGGTCTCCGATCCGGAGGCCGCGACGAGGTACGTAGAACTCACCGCCCAGGGCCTGGGCGAGAAGACCCGGGCCATCGAAATCTGGAGGCAGCTCGTGGCCATCGACACTTCCTTCTTCGTCTCTGCGCTGTCCGAAGAGATCCGGGACCAGGGCCGCGCCGAAGGCCGTACTGAAGGCCGCAGCGAAGCCGGCGCCGCCGGCGTCCTCCGCATCCTCGACCTCCGCTCCGTCCCCCTCACCGACGCCGACCGCGAGCGCGTCACCTCCTGCAAGGACCTCGACACCCTCGCTCGCTGGTTCGACCGTGCCATCACCGCCGAATCCGCCGCCGAGGTGTTCGCGGACGACGGCTCCGGCGACGCGGAGAACTGAGCACACACGAAAGGGCGCCCCACCCGTCGCAGGTGAGGCGCCCCTCGCGTTCCATTCAAGCGGTGGGCGTCACGCCCGCACCAACTCCCGGTCCTGGTCCGCATCCGGGTCCGTCGCGGTGGACGTCAGGGCCTCGCCCTCCACGTCCACGTTCGGCAGGGCGCGGTCCAGCCACTTCGGCAGCCACCAGGCCTTCTCGCCCAGCAGGGCCAGGACCGCCGGGACGATCGCCATGCGGACCACGAACGCGTCGAAGAAGACGGCGATCGCGAGGCCGAAGCCGATCATCTTGACCATCGACTCGCTGGAGCCGATGAAGCCGGAGAACACCGCGATCATGATGACGGCCGCGGCCGTCACCACCCGCGCCCCGTGCCGGAAGCCGGTCACGACCGCTTGCCCGGGGTTCTCGCCGTGGACGTACGCCTCGCGCATCCGGGTCACGAGGAAGACCTCGTAGTCCATCGCCAGGCCGAAGACCACGCCCACCATGAAGATCGGCATCATCGACATGATCGGGCCCGTCTCCTCGACGCCCATCAGGCCGGAGAGCCAGCCCCACTGGAACACCGCGACCACCGCGCCGAGCGCGGCGAGCACCGAGAGCAGAAAGCCGAGCGCCGCCTTCAGCGGGACCAGGATCGAGCGGAAGACCACGATCAGCAGCAGGAACGCGAGGCCCACGACGAGCGCCAGATACGGCAGCAGCGCGTCGTTCAGCTTCTGCGAGACGTCGATGTTCATCGCCGTCGACCCCGTGACCAGCAGCTTCGCGTCCGTGTCCGCGGTGATCCCGGCGCCCGCGGCGCGGATGTCGTGCACCAGGTCCTCGGTGGTGGTCGAGGACGGCTTGGAGCCGGGGACGACCGTGACCACGGCCGTGTCACCGGCCTTGTTGTACGCCGCCGGGGTCACCGTCACGACGTTCTTCAGGCCCTTGATCTCGTCCGTCACCGTGGTGACGGCGCCCTTCGGGTCGTCACTCGCCTTCGCGTCGACCACGACCATCAGCGGGCCGTTGACGCCGGGGCCGAAGTTGTCCGAGAGCAGGTCGTAGACGCGGCGCTGCGTCGTGGACGTCGGCTGGGCGCCGTCGTCCGGCAGGCCCAGCGTCAGCGAGGCCACCGGGACGGCCGCCGCGCCGAGGCCGAGGACACCGAGCAGCAGGACGGCGATCGGGCGGCGCACGACGAAGCTCGCCCAGCGCGTGCCCATGTTCGGCTTGGCCGCCTGCTGCGCGGCAGCGGCCCGGCCCCCGCCCAGCAGCCTGCTCTTCTCACCGGCCGGCTTGACCTTGCGGCCCGCGTAGCCGAGCAGCGCCGGGATCATCGTCAGGGCGATCAGGACCGCGATGGCGACCGTGCCCGCCGCGGCCACACCCATCTTCGTGAGCATCGGGATGTTCACGACCGCGAGGCCGACCAGCGCGATCACCACGGTCAGGCCCGCGAAGACCACCGCGGAGCCCGCCGTGCCGACCGCCCGTCCCGCCGCCTCCTCGCGCTCCCGGCCCTCGGCCAGTTCCGCCCGGTAGCGGGAGACGATGAACAGCGCGTAGTCGATGCCGACCGCGAGACCGATCATCATCGCCAGCGTCGAGGTGGTCGAGCCCAGGTCCAGCGCCTTGGCCAGCGCGGTGATGGAGGAGACGCCGATACCGACGCCGATCAGGGCCGTCAGCAACGGCAGTCCGGCCGCGACCAGCGAGCCGAAGGTGATGACGAGGACAAGGGCGGCGATCGCGATACCGATGATCTCCGTCGCGCCCGTCTCGGGCATGGCCATCAGCGCGTCACCGCCGACCTCGACGGTCAGCCCGCCGTCCCGGGCGTCCTGCGCGGCCGACTTCAGGGCGTCGCGGGAGGAGTCCTTCAGCTCCATCCCGGAGACCTTGTACGTCACCTGCGCATAGGCGGTGGTGCCGTCCTTGCTGATGGCGTGCGCGGCGAACGGGTCGACGACATTGGCGACTTCGGAGCCGCCGCTCAGTTCCTTGACGGTCTTCTCGACGACCGCCTTGCTGTCCCCGGCGGTCACCGTCGCACCGTCCGGCGCCTTGAAGACGACACGTGCGGTGGCCCCGTTGGGGGTCATCCCGGGGAATCGTTCCTTCAGCAGGTCGAAGGCCTGCTGGGCCTCCGTGCCGGGGATGGAGAACGAAGCGGAGCCCGCGGCGGGGGCGTTGGCGGCGCCGACGCCCGCGAGCGTCAGCAGCGCCACCCAGACGAGGGCGACGAAGTGCCGTCGCCTGAAGGCGAGTCGGCCCAGTCGATAGAGGAATGTGGCCACGAGGGCGTACTCCCGGTCAGGTCGTGTGGTAGCAGGGCAGGGGTGATCAGCCCGACGGACGACGTGAGCGGTGACGTCAGGTGCTGGGCTTGCTGGGGGGACGTATCGGTGGTGCGGGTCAGGTGGTGCGGGTCAGGTGGTGCGTGTCAGGTAGTGCGTGTCAGGTGACGCGTACGCCGAGGGCGGGGAGGACCACGGCGTCGATGTACGAGGTGAGGAAGGCCTGGGTCGGCGGCTGGTCGTCGAGCAGCATGCGGGTGGCGAACCCGCCGACCATCATGTGCAGGACGAAGTCCAGCGCCGGGCAGTCCGCCCGGATCTCGCCGCGGTCGACGGCCCGTTGGAGAACGCTCCGGGACTGCTCCATCTCCGGCCCCACGAGCTGCTCGCGGAAGGCCTGGCGCAGATCGGGGTTGTGGTGGACCGCCATGGCGACGCCCCGCATCAGCGCGGAGTTCTGCGCCATCGTGCAGTCGTCCTCGTGCGCGATCAGCGCGAGCAGATCGCCCCGGAGCGAGCCTGTGTCGACCTCGTCGAGGCGACCCCGTTTGCCGCGCCGGATGGCCGTGACCACCAGCTCGGCCTTGCCGCCCCACTGGCGGTAGAGCGTCGCCTTGCTGGAGCGGGTACGGGCGGCCACGGCGTCCATCGTCAGGGCGTCGTAGCCGACTTCCCGAAGCAGGTCGAGCACGGCCCTGTACAACTCGGCCTCGCGCTCGGGCGTGATGCGGCTGCGGCGCCCGGTGAGCGCCGACTCGGCGGCCGGCGCCGCGCCCTTGGATGCCTCGGTCATGTCACTTCCGCCTCTCCCCGGCCGCGCCCGGGGCGACAAGACCCGGCACGGCTTCGCACGTCTGAGACGATACCCCTCGCCCTCAGCGAAACGAAACCGTTTCGTACGTGTCCTGCATCACGAGCCCTGCCCATGCTCCCGGGCGCGGCGGGCGCCGAGTTGCCGTGGCCCGTTCGGAGGAAAAGCATGGGATGGGTGAGCGACACGAGCGACGTGTACGAGAACGCCCCCGGCTATCTCCGCTATCCGCATCTGCACGGCGACCGGCTCTGCTTCGTCGCCGAGGACGATCTGTGGGTGGCCCCGCTGGACGGGCCGGGCCGCGCCTGGCGGCTCACCGTCGACCGTACGAAGATCGGGCACCCCCGCTTCTCGCCCGACGGCCGCCACATCGCGTACACGAGCTGGCGCACCTTCGTACCCGAGATCCATCTGGCCCCGGTGAACGGCGGCCCCGGCCGACGGCTCACCTACTGGGGCAGCGCCGACACCCGGGTGTGCGGCTGGACGCCCCCCGAGCCGGACGGCCAGGCATCCCTCCTCGCCGTCGCCTCGCACGGCGAGCCGTTCTCCTACTTCACCTGGGCCTACAAGGTCCCCACCGACGGCGACCCCGGCGGCAAGCTGCCCTGGGGCCCGGTCTCGGACATCGCGGTCGCCGATGTCGACGGCGAGCACCGCACGCTGCTGCTCACCGGCACCCCGCCGCACGAACCGGCCTCCTGGAAGCGCTACCGGGGCGGCGCCACGGGGCGGCTGTGGCTCCAGGGGCAGCAGTTGCTCCCCGATCTCGACGGCCATCTCGACTCGCCGATGTTCGTCGGCGGGCGGATCGCGTTCCTCTCCGACCACGAGGGCATCGGCAACCTGTACTCGTGCGCGTACGACGGCTCCGATCTGCGCCGCCACACCGACCACGACGCCTTCTACGCCCGGCACGCCGCCAGCGACGGCACCCGGGTGGTGTACCAGTGCGCGGGCGACCTGTGGATCGTCGAGGATCTCTCCGCCGACTCGGTGCCGCGCCGTCTCGACGTACGGCTGGGCGGGCCGCGCGCGGGGCGGCGCAAGTACGCGGTCCCGGCCGCGCAGCATCTGGACGGGATCTCGGTCGGCGAGACCGGACGGGCCAGCGCGGTCGTCGTCCGCGGCAGCCTGTACTGGCTCACGCACCGCGACGGCCCCGCCCGTACGATCACCGACACCCCCGGCGTACGGGTCCGGCTGCCGGAGATGCTCGGCAGCGGGGGCGGGGTCGCCTACATCACGGACGCGGAGGGCGAGGACGCGGTCGAGATCGCGTATCTGCCGCGCGCCACCGGGCACCGGGAGCCGCGCAGGCTGGCCTCCGGGCGACTGGGCCGGGTGCTGGAGATGGCCTCGGACCGGCAGGGCGAGCGGCTCGCGATCGCCTCGCACGACGGGCGGCTGCTGCTGCTCACGGTGACTGCGGACGCGACGGCCACGGGGGCCGAGGGGCCGGGGACCGAGGGGCCGGGGGCCGAGAGGTCGGACGGCGAGGTCACCGAGCTGATCCGGTCGGTGAACGGGCCGGTGCGGGATCTGGCGTTCTCCCCGGACGGGGCCTGGCTGACCTGGTCGCATCCGGGCATCGGCCGCACGCTGCGGCAGATCAAGATGGCGCGGATCAAGGACCGGCTGATCGTCGACGTCACCAACGGGCGCTTCGAGGACGAGAACCCGGTGTTCACCCGGGACGGCCGCTATCTCGCGTTCCTGTCGTGGCGCGGCTTCGACCCTGTCTACGACGTGCACACCGGGGACCTGTCCTTCCCGCTGGGCTGCCGCCCCTATCTCGTCCCGCTGTCCTCGGCGACCCCCTCCCCCTTCGCGCTGAACCCGGACGGGCGGCCCGCCGCCGGGGGGCTCGATCCGCTGGAGGAGGAGGAAGGGGGCGGGGACGGCACGGTCACCGTCGAACTGGAGGGCCTGGAGAGCCGGGTGACGCCGTTCCCGGTCGCCGCGTCCAAGTACTCGGCGCTGCGTCCGGTCGCGGGCGGCGGCCTGGTGTGGCTGCGCTGGCCGATCTCGGGCGCGCTCGGCGAGACCTTCGCGAACCCGGACGACGTCACCGGGCGCCCGACCCTCGAACACTTCACCATCACCAAGGCGAAGAAGACCGAACTGGTCGGCCATCTGGACTGGTTCGCGGTGAGCGGGGACGGCACCCGGCTGGTGGTCGTCGACGAGGGCGTCCTGCGGGCGGTCCCGTCCACCGAACTCGGCGACATCGACACCACGGTATGGATCGACGTACGGCGGATCATGCACGTGGTGGACCCGGCGGCCGAGTGGCGGCAGGCGTACGCGGAGGCGGGCCGGCTCATCCGGGCGTACTTCTGGGAGCCCGGCATGTGCGGCATCGACTGGGACGCGATCCTGGCGCAGTACCGCCCGCTGGTCGAACGGGTCGCCTCCCCCGACGACTTCGCCGATCTGCTGCGCGAAGTGCTCGGCGAACTGGGCACGTCGCACGCGTACGTGACACCGGCCCGGCGCAACGAGGGCCCGCCGCACTACCAGCGCTACCAGGGCCTGCTGGGCGCCAACCTGGTACGGCGCGACGGGCGTTGGACGATCAAGCGGATCCTGCCCGGCGAGTCGTCGGACTCCAAGGCGCGCTCACCGCTGGCGGGTACGGGCATCCGGGAGGGCGCCGTCCTGACGCATGTGGACGGGCGGCCGGTGGACCCGGTGACGGGACCGTTCCCACTGCTGGCGGGCGCGGGCGGGACGACCGTGGAGCTGACGTTCACCCCGGCCGACGGCGAGGGCCCGGCGCGGCGGGTGGCGGTGATCCCGCTGGTCGACGAACGCCCTCTGCGCTACCAGGACTGGGTCGCCAAGCGCCGCAGGGTCGTCCGGGAGACGAGCGGCGGACGCTGCGGGTATCTGCACATCCCGGACATGGGCGGCTCGGGCTGGGCGCAGTTCAACCGGGATCTGCGCAAGGAGGTCTCGCGCCCGGCGCTGATCGTGGACGTACGGGGCAACGCGGGCGGCCACATCAGCGAACTCGTCATCGAGAAGCTCACGCGCACCGTCCTGGGCTGGGACCTGACGCGCAACGCCGAGCCGGTGTCGTACACCTCCAACGCCCCGCGCGGGCCCATCGTCGCGCTGGCCGACGAGGCGACCTCCTCGGACGGCGACATGATCATCGCTGCCATCAAGCTGCTGGAGCTGGGCCCGGTGGTGGGCCTGCGCACCTGGGGCGGGGTGGTCGGGATGACGGGCCGCCACCGCCTGGGCGACGGGACGGTGATCACGGTGCCGATGAACGCGGCGTGGTTCGAGCCGTACGGCTGGGGCGTCGAGAACCACGGCGTGGAACCGGACCTGGAGATCCAACGCACCCCGCTGGACTGGGCGGAGGGCCGCCACAAGCAACTGGACGACGCGGTCGTCCTGGCGCTGGACCTGCTGCGCACCCATCCGGCGGCGACTCCCCCGGACTACGGCGACGCCCCGGACCGCACCCGGCCGAAACTGCCGCCGCGGGCGACGAGTTGACCTGTCGGGAAGGACAGGGACAGCGCAGTGGGGCGCCCTCGACGAGGGTGCCCCACCTCACATCCAGGACCGAGCGCGGAAGCTCAGGCGTCGTAGTCCTGGTCGAAGCGGTCTTCCGAGTCGTCCCGCATGCGCTGCGTGTCGTCCTGCGTCTGACGGCCGCGCTGGGACTGCTGCTGGCTCTGCTGGCCGCGCTGCTGACCCTGCTGGCTCTGCTGCCCGCGCTGCTGACCTTGCTGGCTCTGCTGCCCGCGCTGCGAAGACCGCTGCTGCTTGCCCTGCTGCTTCATCTGCTCGGACTTGTCCTGGTGCTGGTCCTTCATGCCCATGTGGGTTCACTCCCGAAGTGGGTGAGGGGGTCGGCCTCGACCGTGAGGGGGTCGGCCTCGACCAGACTGACACGCCCGGACAACCCACGCATTTCGATCAGTTACGCAGCGTGCGCGACCGCTGGGCGTCGGCCTGTCCACCGGCCCCGACCAGCCCGGTTCCGATCTCGCGCAGCCGCGGCGCGAACCTCCGCATCTCCCGCCGCCCCGCCGATGCGACGAGGCCCGGCAGATACCCGCGCACGCCCTGCATCCCGCGCAGCCACCACTGCGCGTACACATGGCTCGACCGCCGCTCGATCCCCGCCACGATCCGGTCCACCGCGGGCCCCAGCGGATACGTCTTGTTGCACGGCCACGGCAGCCGCTGCCTCAACTCCCGCATCACGTCGTCCTGATCGGCGCCCCGCACCATGTCCGTGTCGGTCCAGGACAGGTATCCGACGCCGACCCGTACGCCCTCGTGCGCCACCTCGGCGCGCAGGCTGTGCGCGTACGCCTCCACGCCCGCCTTGGACGCGCAGTACGCCGTCATCATCGGCGCGGGCGTGATCGCGGCGAGCGAGGCGATCTGAAGCAGATAGCCGCGGCTCTCGACCAGGACCGGCAGGAAGGCGCGGGCCGTCACCGTCGAGCCGATCAGATTGACCTCGATCACCCGCCGCCACACCTCGGGGTCGGACCGCGTGAACGGCCCGCCGCCCGCCACCCCGGCGTTGGCGACCACGATGTCGACCTTCCCGAACCGTTCCTTCACCTCCTGGGCGACCCGTGTCATCGCCTCCGGGTCGGTGACGTCCGCGTACCAGTGACCGCTGTCGCCGTACAGCCGCTCGGAGACCGCCTTGAGCGCGTCCTCCTCGAGACCGACGAGCGCGACCGTCGCGCCGCGCGCCGACAGCTTGCGGGCCAGCAGTTCGCCGACGCCCCGCGCGGCGCCCGTGACGACCGCGACCTGTCCCTTGAGGCTCACCGTGCTCATGCGCTCTCCTCCGTCCCGAGGCCCGTCTCCACCCCGAGGCCCGTGTCCGTCCTGGTGTCCGTCGCGTACGTGGTGACGAGGTCCCGGATCTTGCCGGTCACCCACTCCGGCGCCTCCACCGGGGTCATATGGCCGAGCCCGAACAGCTCGGTGCTGCCTACGCAGTTGGGCAGCGTGGCGGCCAGCGTGCGCGCGTGGACCGGGGGTGTCAGCCGGTCGGCCGTGCCGACGACGACCTCCGTCGGCACCGTCAACTCCCGTATGCAGTCGTCGAGATACAGCGTCTCCAGCACACGCGCCCAGGCGTGGCGGACATCGCGCGGGCAGCCGTGCACGAGGCGCGCGCAGGCCTCGACCATCTCCGGTGCCGAACCGGCGCCCATCGTCGCGTACTTGAGGATCCGCTTGGCGACCGGCGTTACCGGCCCGAGCGGGAGCCGCGAGCCGAGCAAGCGGGCCGTGAGCCAGGTCCGCGCCCGCCCGGCGCGCAGCGGCACCACCCGCGCCTCGGCGATCAGGCGCGCGCTTCCCGTGCTGCACAGCAGGGCAGCCGCCGTGTGCGCCCGGAAGCGGGGACGCCGGGCCGCGGCCAGCATGGCCATCGCGCCCATGGAGTGCCCCGCGATCACGGCCCGTTCGCCCGGTGCGAGCGTGGCGGCGAGCACCGCCTCCAGGTCGTCGGCGAGCGCGTCGGTGGAGCACCGGGCGCTTGCCGGGCTGCGCCCGTGCCCCCGCTGGTCGTAGGCGATCACCCGGTGATCGACGGCGAGTTCACGGATCTGCGCCGCCCAGAAGGCGGTCGAGCAGGTCCAGCCGTGGGCGAGGACGACGGTGGGCGCGTCCTTCGGCCCGTGCACCTCGGCATGCAGTGGGGCCCCGTCGGCGGAGCGGACGGTCAGCTCCCGGGCGGGGACGGGGGGCGCGTACGGCCCGCTGCGGACATGCGCCGGGCCGCTCATGCGTGGGCCGCCTTCGCGGCCGGGGCCTGCCGGTCGCTCGCCGGGCCCGTCCGGGGCGCCCTCAGCACCTCGTACTCGCCGAGGTTCACGCGCCGGGTCGCGCCCCGGAACTCCGCCGTCGTGCCGGGCCAGACGGTGGTGTTGCGGCCGGCCGCGTCGAGATACCAGCTCGTACAGCCGCCGGTGTTCCACACCGTGCGCTTCATCCGTTCCTGCACCCGGTGGTTCCAGGCCTCGACGGCGCGCGGCCGGGGGACGAGCGCGGTCCCTTCGCCGAGCATGTCCAACTGCCGCAGATAGTCGGCCAGGTAGTTGAGCTGGGACTCGATCATCAGGATCATCGAGGAGTTCCCGAGGCCGGTGTTGGGCCCGATGATCGTCATCAGGTTGGGGAACCCGGCGGCGGTCGCGCCGCGCAGCGCCGCCATGCCCCCGCTCCAGGACTCCGCGAGCGTGCGCCCGTCGGCGCCGACGACCCGCTCGGCGATCGGCATGTCCGTGACGTGGAAGCCGGTGCCGAAGACGATGGCGTCGACCTCGGCCTCGGTGCCGTCGGCGGCGACGACGGTCCGGCCGCGCACCTCGGCGAGCCCGCTCGCGACGACGTCCACATTGGGCCGCGCGAGGGCCGGGTAGTACGTGTTGGAGAGCAGGATCCGCTTGCAGCCGATGCGGTAGTCGGGGGTCAACTTGGCCCGCAGCGCCGGGTCCTTGACGGCGCGGGTCATGTTGTAGGTGGCCAGCTTCTCGACGAGGCCCAGCTCGTCGGGGTGCTTGGTGAACGCCTGGACCTGCAACTCCCGGATGCCCCACAGCAGTCCGCGGCGCAGTTGGGTGGTGAAGGGCAGCGCGCGGTGCAGCGCGCGTTCGGGGCCGCTGATGGCGCGGTCCACGCGGGGCATCACCCAGGCCGGGGTGCGCTGGAAGAGGACCAGCTTCTCGACGTCGGGCTGGATCGAGGGCACGATCTGGATCGCGGACGCGCCCGTGCCGACCATGGCGACGCGCTTGCCGCGTACGTCGAAGTCGTGGTCCCAGCGGGCGGAGTGGAAGACCGCGCCGGGGAACGAGTCGAGGCCGGGTATGTCCGGGATCTTCGGGTCGGACAGCGGACCGGTGGCGGAGACGACGACGTCGGCGGACCAACTGCCGCCGCTGGTCTCGATGTCCCAGCGCATCTCGCGCGCGTTCCAGACCATCCGCTTCACCTCGCAGCCGAAGCGGAGGTGGGGCCGCAGCCGGTGGACCTCGGCCACGTGCTCCAGATACGCGCGGATGTGCTCCTGCCCGGAGAAGGTGCGCGGCCAGTCGGGGTTGGGCGCGAACGAGAACGAGTAGAGATGGGAGGGCACATCGCAGGCGCAGCCCGGATAGGTGTTGTCGCGCCAGGTTCCCCCGACACTGTCCGCCCGCTCCAGGACCACGAAGTCGGTGATCCCCTCCCGGCGCAGTCGCACGGCGGCGCCGAGCCCGCCGAACCCGGACCCGATCACCGCCACCCGTACATGCTCGTGCTCGGCCATCCCGCAGCCCTCCCGCTCCGCGAACCGCGCCAGTGATTACTGGCGCAATGGGAGAGTAGGGCAGCGCCGTACCGATGGGTAGGGGGCGGGGGCAAGGAAGTTACCGGCGGTACGGCCCGGCGGTACGGCATAGGGTGCGGGCGTGGCAGATGTCGGGGAGCGGCGTGAGTACCGCATGGAGGAGCTGGCCGAGGCGGCCGGCATCACGGTGCGCACCCTGCGCTTCTACCGCGAGCGCAAGCTGATCCGGCCACCGCGCCGCGAGGGCCGCATCGCCTGGTACGACGACGCGCATCTGGCCCGGCTGCGCACCATCTCCGCGCTCCTGGAACGCGGCCACACCCTCAGCGGCATCGCGGAGTTGGCCGAGGCCTTCGACCACGGGCGCGACGTCGGCGACCTGCTCGGCCTCGACGCCCCCACCGAGGAGACCCCGGTCCGGCTCACCCCCGAGGCCCTCGCCGACGTCTTCGGCACCGAGGCGACCCCGGAGAACCTGACGGCGGCTCTCGACCTCGGCTACCTCGGCGTGGACGGCGACGACATCGTCCACATCAGCCGCCGCCTGCTGGAGGTCTCCGCGACCCTGGTGCGCGAGGGCATCCCGCTCGCGGACGTCCTGACCGCCGCCCGCCGCGTCCGCGACCACACGGAGGCCCTCGCGGACGTCTTCACCGACCTGATGGCCGCCCACGCCCGCTCCTCCGAGGACGCCGAACGCCTGCGCCCGCTGGCCAAGAGCGTGGTGGAGGCGGAGCTGTCCCTGGCGCTGGACCGGAGGTTGCGCAAGCAGGGGGACGGGTAACTCCCCCGCATCACGCGTCCGTCGTGTCAGATACGCATCCGCCGCCGCCCGACCGCTCTGCCGCGCGGGCGCGGCGGACCGGTGACGGGGAGGAGCCCGGAAGTGTCCGAAGGGGAACGGCTCACACGCGAGGAGGCGACGAAGCACGCCTGGCAGGTGCACGCCGCGCTCACGGAGTGGACCCGCACCGCCGACGCCAAGGCCTCCTTCGCCCTGGCCATGGAGTCCGCGGCGCTCGCCGCCGTGGTGGCGATGTCAGGACCGGGGCAGCGGCTGGGCCGCGTCTCCGGAGCGCTGCCCGAGACGGCCCTGTGGACGGGGCTGACGCTGCTCGCCCTGGCCGCCGTCCTCGCCGTCCTCGCGGTGGTGCCCCGCCACGACCACGACGGCCGCGCCCGGTCCGCCCACGCCGACGACTTCCTCTTCTACGGACACATACGTCACCACACACCCGCCGAACTCGCCGACAGCCTCTCCCGGCACGAGCCACTGCCCGCGCTGACCCGCCAGATGGTGGCCATGAGCCGCATCCTGTGGACCAAGCAGCGGCTGGTACGGCAGTCCCTGCTGTGCGCGGTCGGCGGCTGCCTGCTGATCGCGGTCGGGGCCCTCACCGGCTGACCACGCGAACCGAGTCGTATCGAGTCAGGGAGACGTCGATGACCGCGGAGTTCCCGGGTCCCGGCCCGGTCGGACGCGGGCCCGGCGGGAGCCCGTTCTGGGACCTGCTGGACGACCCCGCCCGCACGGCGCTGCGCCGGGCCGGACAGGTGGCGGCGTACGCGGCCCGCGAGGAGCTGCTGCGCCAGAACGACCTCAGCGACCATCTCCTCGTCGTGGGCCGCGGCTGTGTCAAGGTCACCACGGTGTCCGCCGCCGGCTATCAGGCGGTACTCGCGCTGCGCAACCCCGGTGACCTGCTCGGCGAACAGGCGGGCCTGGACGGCGGCCCCCGGTCGGCGACGCTGAGCGCGGTCACGCCCGTGCGAGCCCTGGTGATACCGGCCGGCGCGTTCCGCTCGGCGGCGCGCGCCCATCCGGTCATCACCGGCGCCGTCCACCAGGTGTTGTCCGCACGGCTGCGGGACGCCGACCGGCAGCGCACCTCGGCGGGCGCGGACCCGCTCGGCTCCCGGCTCGCCGGGCTGCTGCTGGACCTCGCGGCGACCCACGGGCGGCGGCGCACCTCCGGCGCCGTGGAGATCGGACTCCCGCTGTCCCAGGACGACTTGGCCGGTCTGGTCCTCGGCTCACGCAGAACCGTCAGCCGGGTCCTCGAACAGTGGCGCGCCGACGGCTGGGTGACCACCGGCCGCACCCATCTGACCATCGAGAACCCTGACGCGCTGAAGCAGGCGCGGGAGGGCGGGCCGACGGCCCGGAGCGGCTGACCGGCCCGCCCTCCGCTCACAACCCCGCCGCTCACAGGTCCGTCCAGGACAGCCCGGGAAGGCCGTACTCGTCCGCGAGAGGGTTCCAGGCCGCGACGAAGTCCTGCTTCGCCGTCGTGGCGTCGGAGTTCGCCGAGTCCGCGTCCCGCCAGGCGCTCGTCCCCGTCACAGCGCTGGGGGTGCAGTTGCCCGACACGACGTCCACCACGCGTACGTAGGCCCGGTCCGCCTCCTCCGAACTGCGCCAGGCGGTCCGCAGATCGGACACGAGGGAGGACGGGAGCCGGTCGACGCCGAGCGCGTCCAGCTTGTCCACCAGTTCGGACCGCGCGTCGGCCGCCCCGGCGAACACCTGCCGGTCGCCCGCCAGGTCGCTGCACCGGGTCATCGACCGCACGGCGTCGGAGACCCCGCTGCGCCGACCGGAGTTCTCGGAGAGGAGGCCGCTCAGCGCGCGGGCCTGTTCCTCGCGGGCCGAGGTGGTCTCGGTCGTCTCCTCCTGGCTGCTGGTGCCGGAGCTGGATCCCGAGCCGGACCCGGTTCCCGATCCGCCGTCGCCGCTCTCGTCGGAGCCGCCGCCGTGGTGGGTGAGCCAGACGGCGAGAGCGATCAGGCACAGGATCCCGATCAGCGTCGCGACCACCCGGCCGCCCGACCCGGAGCCGGGCGGACCGCCCGCCGCAGGGCGGACGGGCTGGGGGACATGCGCGGTGCCGGGCACGCCGACAGGTCCGGCGGGTCCGGCAGGTCCGGCAGGTCCGCCCGTCCCGGGACCCGGAGCGTTCTGCGGTCCGGCGCCCGGCCCTCCGGACTGCGGGCTCCCGGAACCCGTAGCGGCGGCCGACCGCTTGCGGGACCAGGTGACGGGCGCGTTGTCGACCGCACGGCGCAGCGGGTCGAGCCACTCGGTGAGGGCGGGCCGGTCGGAGGGTGTGCCGCTCAGCCCGCGCTCGGCCAGGTCGCCCACGGCCCGGTCGACGCTCCGCAGCGCGCTCGGGTCCTTTCCGTGCTGTTCGTGCAGGAAGAGACGGGTGGCGAGGAGCGCGAACTTGTACCCGTCCCCCTGCGGTGTCTCGGGTGCCTCACCGGCGGGCAGTTGCCAGCCGGGGGTCTGCGCGGGCTCCAGTGCCCAGGCACCGGCCAGGCCCATGGCGTCGCAGTCGATGAGGAAGCAGCCGGGCCGTGGCCCCGACAGCGAGAACAGCAGGTTCTTCGGGGACAGATCACCGGCCACCACTCCCATCTCGTGGAGCCGCCCGAGCGTGTCGGCGAGGGCGAGCGGCAGGCCGAACATCTGCCGGGGCGAGACCTCTCCCACCATCCTGCCGACGAAGTCGAGGGGGTTGAGCAGGAATTCGAAACCGGCCGCCCTCCGGCCCGACACGTTGATGAAGAACTCGTCCGGGATCTGCCGCATCAAGAAGCCGCGGACGTCCGGCCCCTGGGTCACCAGGGCCGCGGGCCAGGCCGTGTGCCGTGCCATCCACTCGCCCTCCGCGGCCGGTCTGCCGGGCAGGAACGCCACCATGCGGTCCAGGACATCGACGTGCAGCTTGTGCAGCCAGTCCGGCTTGTACTCCTTGTAGGCCACCGGCCAGGTCTTGTTGATGAGCCGCTTCTCGACCTCCCATACGACACCCTGGCCCCCGTCGCCCAGGCTCCGGCCCAGTACCAGGTCGTCCTTGGCGATCCGCACGGCTCCCGCGCCGGTCATCGCGGCCCGCCGGGCAGGCGATGGCGTGGCCAGACGGCGAGCAGGGTGCGGTCGTCGTCGAACGTCTCCCGCGAGAAGTCCAGCAGATGGGCGAGGGTCCTCGGCTCGGGCGGCGGTACCGCGAGGCCCGTGGCGAACAGGTCCCCCACCAGGCCCGTACCGTCGCCGAGGGGGACGCCGAATCCGTCGGTGCCCACCAGCAGGACGCTGTCCGGGGGCAGCTTGTACGAGATCGACCGCGACCGCGCCGACAGCCGGGGCAGCGCGACCACCGCCGTACTGGAGATCTCCTCGGAGCCCGGGTCCTCGTCGTCCAGCAGCGGTGTGTACTCGCGGCCACGCAGACACCAGGCCGAGGAGTCACCGGCGCGGACCAGCGTGACATGCAGGATGCCGCCTTCGGCCGGTGCGACCGTGCCCGTCACCAGGGTCGTGGCCAGCGTCCTGGTGGCCTCCGCGTGCTCGGCCTCTGCGGGCTCCCGGCCGTGCGCGACCCGCATGAGCAGTTGGTACGCGGCGGCGTTCAGCACCCTGGACCAGTCCAACTCCTCCCGTCTCTCGCCGAGTTGGACCAGCAGGTCGTTCACAGCCGTACGACAGGCCAGCGCGGCCCCGATGTGCGAGAGAGGGGCCGAGGAGACGCCGTCGGCCACGGCGAAGACGACCGTGCCCGTCGGCTCGTGGCAGGCGACGACCACGTCGTCCTGCCGGGGGCTGCCGCCGAAGCGGTGCGCGTCGCCGCGCACCGAGGCCAGCCGCACCGTCAGATGCGGGGTCGACCAGCCGTCGAAGATCGTGTCGGGCCGGTAGGGGTCGGCGGGCGGCGGCTTCGGCTCCACCCGCGCCGAGGGCCTGCCGAGCACGATCCGCTGCCATCGGTCCTCGTCGTCCGCGCGCCGCGGGTCGGGAGCGGGCGGGGCGTACGGCTGCCCGTACGGCTGCCCGAGCAACGGCCCGCGCGTCGGCCCGTGTGGTTGCTGCGGCTGTTGCGGCTGTTGCTGTGGTGCGGGTTCCTGGCGGCGCGGCGCCGCGTGCCGGGGCCCGGCGGCGGGAGGAGCCGCGGCGTCACCCGGCGCGCCGCCGCGCATCTCCCGGTCACCGGGGGCTTCCGGCGCGCCCTGCCGCGGTGGCCCGGACTGCGACCACGACGTGTCCTGCCGTCCCGGCCCTGACGGAGCTGACCGCTGCGGTGCGGTGAGGTCCGGGCCGCCGTACGCCGGGACTTCGTACTCCGGGACGACGTAGTCGGGGACGGCGTACGCGGGCGCCGGGCCCACCGGCCGCGCGGACGGCGGGGTGTGCCTGGGCGGTGCGCTCGGCGGGGGCGGCGGGAGCGGCGGGAGCGGCGCGGGCTCCGTCCGGCCCCTCGGCTCCACCGGCTCTCTCAGGTCCCTCGGGTCCCTCCGCTCCACCGGCTCTCTCGGATCCCACGGGTCCCTCGAACCCACCGGCTCTCGCGGATCCCACGGGTCCGCCGGATCCGATGTGCCCTGCGCGTCCGGTGTGTCCGCGTCCTCGGCCGACCGGTCCCTCCCCCGCCAGAACGCCCACCTGTCCACGTCAGACCTCGTCGATCGCGAGCCTGAAGCCCTCCGGCTTCTCCACCACCAACTCGGGCTGCCCCGATGCCATCGCGTTGCCCGACTCGACCACGCTCTTGGTGAGCGCGGTGAAGAACTTGGCGATGGAGTCGCCGAGTTGGGCCCCAGGAAGGGACACGAACGCGAACTCCGACTGCGTCGCAACGGACAGGATGGTCTCCGCCCGAGCCGACCCCATCCCGAACGCGATGACGTTCGGCGCCGCTCCGGTGACGGACCGGTCGGTGAGCCTGCGGTGCGTCTCGCGCCACTCCTCGCCGCAGGTGGGCTGCCCGTCGCTGAGGAAGAAGACCGCGGGCCGGTGCACCCGGTACCCCTGGGACTTCAGGGTCCGCACATCCTGCGGGATGCGCTTCAGCAGCGCCCCGAACGCCGCGTCGTAGTTCGTGCCGCCGCCCGCGGACAGCCGGGGCAGATCGGCCTCGCTTCTCAGGTCGGCCAGGATCAGCCGCTCGGTCACGCCATGGGCGAAGCCGAGCACCGAGAAGCGCACCTTGGCCGCCGCCATCGGCTCGCCCAGCAACGCGACATGCAGCGACTTCATGCCCTCGTTGAGGTCACCGACGTACTCCGCCATCGACCCGGACTCGTCCGCGAGGACGTACACGGGCAGCAGTTGCCCCAGTGTCTCAGCCATCCCACTCTCTCCCCTCGACCCTCTCAGCTCTCCTGCTCGGCCCCGACGGGTCTGAGCCCCTGCGGGCACTCCAGCCGCAGCTCCATCTGCCCGGCGAGTGCGCTCCGGCCCAGATGCAGCAGCGTCCGCTGCAACAGGACCGAGAACTGCACCGCCGACTGGGCCACATCCATGTTCTCGACGGCGACGACGCCCAACTCGGGCCGCGAGGCGAGCCGTTGCACCGTCCTGACCCGGCCCGGCCCGATCCCGCAGGCCACCAGGTGCGGGTAGTACTTGTGCGCCATCAACTCGGCGTGTGCGGCGGGCCATTCGGCGTCGTCCTCGGCCTGGCCGACGGCGAGGAAGAGGACGACGGGCCGCAGCACGCGCGAGACCTGCTCCTTGAGCCGCTCCGTCTCCAGCGACACCAGGTCCAACAGCCGCCGCAGCACCGGCTGGTAGCGGCAGCCGGGTGTGCTGCTCAGCCCCGGGATGCCCGTGCGCCAGGAGACCTCGGTGAGCGGCAGCACCACATCGGCGCCGTCGGCGTAGGTGAGCACCGACAGGCGGAGCGCGCCGGACACGTCGGGGCTGTTGGCGAGCAGCGTCTGCACCGAGCGCAGCGCGTTGCCCAGCTCGGTGACGCAGCCCGCCGCGGCCGAGGAGGTGTCCAGGACGACGTACACCGGGAGCAGTCCGTTCGGCGGCGCGGCGGTTGCAGGCGGCGGGGTGCTGCCGCCCCACTGCACGGGCCCGCCGCTCGGTACGGCCACGGGCGCGGACGCCGGGTGGCCCGCACGGGAATCCTGGGGCGGTGCCGCGTAGCCGGGGCTCGACGGCGCGGTGCCCGAGACGAACGACGGGGCGACTCCGGCATCCGGGCGTTCGAGCACTCCGGCGACCCCGGTGCCGGGCGCGCTCGGGCCGAGCACGCCCTGCCGCAGCCCGGGAAGGTCGACCTCGCGGACCACGCCCCGCTCGATGAGGTACTTGACCATCTCGGCGTGGCGCTGGTCGCGGATCTCGTGCTGCGCGGCCTCGGACTCCCTTACCCGCGCGAGCAGTTCCAGCGCGTGCACCGTCTCCTCGGGATGGCGGACCAGATGCTCGCGGACGAGGTGGTCGAAGTCCAGCGGGGTGCCGTCCAGGACGGCGCGCTCCGCCGCGTTCCGCCGTCTGCGGCCGTCCGCCCGGATGTCCTCGATCTGCTCGTCGGACCGGGCCTCGCCGACCCTCATCTGATGGGTGTGCACGCCCAGTTGGGCGCGCCGCCTGGCCTCTTCCAGCTCCTGGATGTGGCGGGCCGCCGCGGCGTCGGGCTCCATCTGGATCTTGCAGTGGTAGATGGTGATGCCGTCGGGCAGCCGGATCTCGCGGTCCAGTTCCTGGTTGATCGCGAGCTGGGCCTCCATCGCCTGCGTGATCGCGAACCGCGCGGCGCACAGCCGGATCCGGTCGGTGAGGTATCCGTACACGACCGCCAGCGCGTCCCGTACGTTCCTCGCCACCACCAGCGCCGGATCGTGCACCCGGAAGCCGACGTCGATCGTCGCCTGGAAGCGATGCCCACCGTCCTTGCAGGTCAAGGGAGTTCGGGTGACGGCTGCCTGGCGCCGGTGGTCGCTGAGGTCGACGACGTAGCAGGCGCGGCCCTTGCCGAACCAGCGCTGGCCGAGGGTGCGGACCCGTTCGACCTCGAAGGGGCCGCCCTCCACCGGGTAGACGATCGCCACCGACGGGGGAAGATCCGGCAGTTCACCCACCCGACCGCGGGCGATCGCACGGTCGTTGAGGATCAGCGAAACGGTCATCGTCACACCCTTTCCAGGTCGAGCTGCGCATGCACCATGGCGGCCGTCAGCGGCAGCCCCGCGATCCGGTCCGGATGGATCCAGGCGTCGGCGCAGCCGCGCAGGATCCGGCCGGAGCGCAGGTCTCCCTGCGCGATGGCGCCGACGAGCAGCCGGAGCATCTCGCGCAGTTCCGAGTCCTGTTCGGCGAGCGCCGCCCAGTTGCCCAGGACCTGCTCCGCCTCGCCGTGGAAGAAGGACTCGTTGAGCGCGGCGCGCCACAACCGGACGAAGGAATCGCGCAGTTCGGGCCGGTGGTGGGCCAGATGGAGCAGGAGTGGCCACTCGGGCACCGCGGCGGCCCCCGCTGCCGAGCCGCCGGGCGGCTCGATGTCCTTGGTCTCCACGACCACCTGGGCCGCGACGATCAGGAAGGCGAGGGTCGCCGCGCGGCCCGAGCGGTGATCCTCCACCCGCGCCCACAGCATGGCCAGTACGGATCCGGTCACATCCTGGTCGTCGGCCACCAGGTCGGCCAGCGCGTTGCCGATGGCCACGGCCACCGTCACGCTGTCGACCGCGAGCAGCTTGGCCAGTTCGTCGACGGGGCGGTCCGACACGGCCTTGAGGCCGTGCACCCGGGCGGCGGCCGCGCGCGGCGCGGGCCGCTCGTCCGCGTACCAGCCGTCGACCAGCGCGGTCGCCTGCCCCCGCACCCAGGGGTGCTGGCAGGCCACGGACAGGGCATAGGCGACGGCGGTGCGGTGCGGCGCGCTGTCGCTGCGCGCCCAGGGCGCAAGGATCCGGCGTTCGATGTGCCGGTAGGCCTCGGCGGCGAGCACCCCGAGACCGGAAGCCGCCGCGTAGACCCGTACCTGCTCCGCCGGGTGGACCACCAACTCGGCCAGCCAGTCGAGGAGTTCCTTCTGGATCTCGTACTGGGTCCAGGCGTGCACGATGACCCTGCGCGCGTAGCCGGGGTCCAGGTACTCCAGCACCTTGCCGGGCTCACCGCCCGGCTTGTCGCTCTCCTGGGCGCGCAGCCGCAGCAGTTGGCGGCGCCGGGGTGTCTCGAACAGGTCCGTGGAGTGCGGTACGCGCCCGTCGGGGCCCGCCGCCCTGAGGTACGGCGTGTCGTCCGCGAGGCGCTCGCGCAGCGACCGGGCGGCCTCGGCGATGTCCTCCTGCGGCAGGCCGTTGAGCACGGCGAGGGCGAGCGCGAAGCTGCGGACGGAGGCGTCGGGCAGGCTCTCGGCCCAGATCTCGAAGTCCTCCATCTCCAGCCGGGCCCGGTGCTCGCGCAGCCGCTCCAGGTCGACGGCGCCGTGGACGTCGTACTGCTCGCTCAGCGCCGCGGCGAGGTCCCCGGCCTCGCGGCAGGCGGGGAGGTCGCCGAGCAGTTCGGCGATCACGCCGCATACGTCCTCGCGGTCGAGCAGCCGGTCGGCGTCGCGTTCGCGCAGCCGCCACCGCAGG
Organism: Streptomyces macrolidinus; assembly: GCF_023887685.1. Taxonomy (GTDB): domain Bacteria; phylum Actinomycetota; class Actinomycetes; order Streptomycetales; family Streptomycetaceae; genus Streptomyces; species Streptomyces macrolidinus. Next base: position 140,863 of record NZ_JAMWMR010000010.1, read on the forward strand.
TGCGCGCGGACCACGTCCAGGGACCGCGGGGCGTCCGCCAGGTCCCGTACCCCGGCGAGGAGTTCGCCGTCCGCGAGTTCGCCGTCCGCCACCGTGACGACCATCCACGCGTCCGCCTGCGACAGCGCGCCCTGGACCTTCTCGTACGCCTCCCGCCCGAGGTTGCCGATGTCCTCGGGGCGCTCCAGCAGGAAGCCGGCACCGGGCTCGATGACCCCGCGGTCGTTCTCCAACTGCTCGGCCAGGTGGGCGAAGTCGACGTCCTTGTCCAGGTGGTACAGCGTGCCCCGGCAGGCCCCGAGGAGCAGCCGTACGGCCATCGCGGACTTGCCGTACCCGGCGGCCCCGCGCAGGATCAGCAGCCGCTGCCGGGCGAGCGCGTCACGGGCGTCGGGCAGGTCGGCGGGCGCGCAGTAGGCGTGCCGGACGCGTTCGGCGACGAGCGGGGACAGCACGCGCAGTCTGCGTCTGCCGCCGCCCAGCACCAGGACGTACTTGTCGCCGCCGACCAGGTCGCCCTCGACGTTGGCCACGGCGTGCTGGAGATGCCCGCGCCGCTGCGATCCCAGCCCGACCTGGCCGGTCGCCTCGTACGACTCCGCGCCCGGACCCGACTGCGGCGGCGGGGCCGCGCCGTCGTCCGTACCCGTCGTCGGCTGCGCCGGGGGCGTGCTGTCGGGGGGGCCGTGGGCCGCTTCGGGGCCCGGACCCGGGGCGGGCGGCTGGGGCGGCACACCGCCCGCTCCGCCCGCCCCGGGTCCCCCCGTTCCGGCCGCCGGTCGGCTCCCCTCTGGTGCTCCGGCGGCCGGGGCCCCTCCGGGCGCGCCGGCGGTCACAGCCGCACGCTCCCGGTGGTGTGGACGCTGACGTGCTTGTCACCTGCGATCTGATCGCCCTGGACGGTCCGGGCGTGCTGCACGACGGTGGGGCGGCCCGGGGCGTCCTGGTCGCCCTCGGCGGACCCGCTGGCGGCCGAGGCGGCCGACTCGGGCGGCAGCCCAGGCGGGGCCGGACGCCCCGGAACGGTGATCCAACTGTCGATCCGCTCGCCGTGCTTGGTGGTGAAGGCGCAGGGCAGATAGGCGGCCGGGTCGATGCCGCGGTGCCCGTGTCCGATCACTCCCCGGTACACCTCGTCCGAGACGGCGAACACCATCCGCGCGGACGGGGCGGCGCTCAGCACGTCCCGCAGGGGCTGGGCGTCCACCAGCCGGCAGGCGGTGTTGACGGCGTCGCCCGACCAGCCGTGCTCGTCGGGTGCCGCCAGCCCCTGGTGCAGGGCCAGGCGCAGCCGGAGCGCGTGCTCCTCGTTCGACTGCTCGGCGTGGACGCCCAGTTCGGTGTCCAACTCGGTCACGAACGGCCCCGCGAGCAGGACCGGGGGCACCGCCGGAGAGACCAGCATCAGCACGCCGTCGCCGCGGTCCTCCGTCACGGTGTCGGCCGCGGCGAGCCCGGCCCGCTCCATCGCGCCGGAGAGCGCCCGGTACATCGCGGCGCGAACCCGCCGCTGCACGGGATCGCGGCGCGAACTGAAGTTCTCGACGTCCAGCACCATGATCCAGTGGTGCGTCGCCTCTCCCGCCATGGGTCTGCCTCCCCCGCCGCTCGAACGGCTTCCCAGTAGACGGCATACGGAGGGAGGCGGTCCACGCCATGTGGCGCACTGACAGGAATGGCCGGAATCGCTCGCAGAAGTGTGCGTCTAGTGGTCGTACACGACCGTCATGGGGGCGTGATCGGACCAGCGCTCGGCGTGCGTGGCCGCGCGCTCCACGGACGCCTTGACGGCCTTGGCGGCGAGGCCGGGGGTGGCCCCGTGGTAGTCGATCCGCCAGCCCGTGTCGTTGTCGAAGGCCCGTCCGCGGTACGACCACCAGGTGTACGGCCCCTCGACGTCCGGATGCAGGGCGCGCACCACGTCCACGTATCCGCCGTCCGCCGGGTCGAAGACCCGGGTCAGCCAGTCCCGCTCCTCGGGCAGGAAGCCGGAGCTCTTGGTGTTGCCGCGCCAGTTCTTCAGGTCGGCCCGCTGGTGGGCGATGTTCCAGTCGCCGCAGACGAGCACCTCGCGGCCGTCGGCGGCGGCCCGCTCGCGCAGCTCCTTGAGGTAGGCGAGGAACTCGCCCATGAAACGGATCTTCTCGTCCTGCCGCTCGGTGCCGACCTCGCCGGAGGGGAGGTAGAGGGAGGCGACCGTCACACCCGGCAGGTCGACCTCGACATACCGCCCGCTCGTCTCGAACTCCGCCGACCCGAAGCCGACCCGGACCCGGTCCGGCTCACGGCGGGAGTAGAGGGAGACGCCCGCGCGGCCCTTGGCGGCGGCGGGCGCGTGCACGACGTGCCAGCCCTCGGGCGCGCGCACCTGCTCGGGCAGTTGATGCGGCTCGGCGCGCACCTCCTGCAGACACAGCACATCCGCCCCGGTCACCGCGAGCCACTCCACGAAGCCCTTCTTGGCGGCGGCCCGCAGTCCGTTCACATTGGCAGAGGTCACAGTCAGCATCCGGGCACCTTACCCGCACACTGGACGAGGCCCGGTAAGGGACCACATACTGCCCCTCCTGTTACTCAGAGCTGGATATACGGTTACGAAATGCTCATCCGCCCTGTTCCCTTCGACCACCCGGACGCCGTCAAGCTCAACGACGAGGTCCAGGCCGAGTACGACGTGCGCTACGGCGACGGCGGCGACGCCACCCTCCTGGACCCCGCCGACTTCCGGCCACCGAACGGCCTGTACCTGATCGCGTACGACACGGACGGCACCCCCGTCGCCACGGGCGGCTGGCGCAGCCAGGACAAGAACGCCGAGGGGAACCTGGACGGCGACGCCGAACTGAAGCGCATGTTCGTCGTCGCGAGCATGCGCGGCCGGGGCCTGGCGCGGCGCATCCTCGCGGCCCTGGAGGACGACGCCCGCGCGGCGGGCCGCATCCGCATGGTCCTGGAGACCGGCACCAAGCAACCGGAGGCGGTCGCCCTGTACACCTCCACCGGCTACGCCCCGTGCGAGAAGTTCGGCTACTACCGCTTCCACGACGACAGCCTCTGCTACGCCAAGGACCTCGTCGCCTCGCATTCAGGTGGCCCGGGCGGCGGGCGCGCAGCGCCTTGAGGCTCGCTCAGACAGGGGCGAGACGACCGGCGTGGACTGTGTACTCATGGCCGGATGCACTCCTTCGACGGAGCACGCCTGTGACGACAGCCCAACTCGACGTCCCGGACGAGCCGTTCACTGCCAGGTTCCTCTGCTGGGTCCGTTCGTCGGCTCATCGCCGCCGCGTCCCTGCACCACCACGCGTACCTCACCGGTCGCGCCGTACCCGGCACGTTCAAGCTCCGCTACGTCGACGTCGCTTCGCCCGAGGCGAACTCCGCTGACGATCGCCTCGGGGCCGGGAAGGACGTCATGCCACTGGTGCTTCCCGGCCCCCTGGCCGCAGACGTTGAAGAAGTCCCGGAACGCAGAGATCCCGTTCAGCTCGATGAGCTGAACGGGATCTCCTCAACTCCCCGGAACTCGGAGAGTCGTTGCGGTGGACCTGAGGGGATTTGAACCCCTGGCCCCCTCGATGCGAACGAGGTGCGCTACCGGACTGCGCCACAGGCCCTTGCAACGAGTGAAACTCTAGCATCCCCATCGGCCAGTCTGGAAATCCGTTCCGCCCCAGGTCAGCAGGGCGGGGTGCGACGGGCCGTCGCGGCGCCTACTCGTTGGCGGCCCGCGGCCGTTCCCCGTCCTCGTACTGGTCGAACAGCGGGGTGCGTCCCCGCTCCCGGGAGCGCCGTGCGGACGCGGCCCGGCGGGCGTCGCTGCGGCCACCGTCGGGCTCCGGCCGCTCCGCCGCCCCGGGCTGCCCCGGCTCGGCGTCGGACGCCGACGGTACGGGTGCCTGCGGCTCCGCCGTGCTCGACCGGGCGGAGCTCCACGCGTCCGGCGCCCCGAGGTCCACGCTCGGCGTCGCCCGCGGCGCGACCGGCGCGGTCACATACGTCGGCAGCGGCACCGGGACCGGGTCCCAGGTCTCGCCGTGCCCCGGCCTGCGCTGCCGCTCGCGCTGCTGGTCCACCCACTCCGCGTGGTCGGTCTGCTCGACGAGCGCCCGGCGGTCGGCGGCGAGTGCCAGGAGCCCGGGGTCGGTCTCCGGCTCGGGTCCCTCCTCCGGTTCGTCGGAGTCGGTCGCGAGCGGGGGGCGGCGACGGGGCTGCCGCTCCCTGAGCCGCTGCGCCGCCACCTCGGCCCGGCGCCGGTCCATCGTGAACCGGTACCGCTTGCGCTCCTGGGCCCGCAGATACGCGATGTACACGCTCAGCAGCACGGCGGGCACGCCGGGCGCCCACAGGAAGGCGAGGCCTCCGACGGCGGCGACGACCGCGCCGAGCGTGAACGCGGTGAAGAGCACCACCGTGGTCCGCTGCCGACGCGCGAGCACCTTCGAGCGCCGAGCGCGCGCCGCGGCCTGGGCCCCGGACGGCTTCCGGGCCCGGGGCGAGGCCTTGGCCGCGAGCGGCCGGGCGACCGGGTCCGCCTCGGAGGGGGGCTGCGCCGCGGGCCGGGAGGCCGCCTTGCCGGTCGGCTCCCGCCGAGCCGGGGCCTCCGGCTCGACTCTCACGCGCGCCTGCGGGTCGGTCGGAGGCATGGCGAAGGCCCGGACGTCCACCGAGTCGGTGACGCCGTCCGGAAGGCTCTGCTCCCCCTCCTCGGTGGAGCGCGCCCGCAGGTCCTTGGCGTATCGGCGCTCCATGCCCGCCCGTCCGGACAGCAGCCGGATGGCGGTACTGAAGCGTTCCGTCGGACGAGACTCGTTCAACTCGTCCTGCCTACGGAGCCACATCGGCACCAAGTAGGCGGCCCAGGCCCCGACGATGACTGCATAGATGAGGCCGCTGCTGCTCACGCCTCACACGGTAGAGGGGTTTACGTGAGGCCATCCGCCAATTGGGCCGGTGTGTCGCACGATCTGGCTGATATTTCGAGCTTTTTTTGCGACCCATGCGATCACCAGCCCACCCGGACCGCTAATACCCGAGACCAGGACGATCAGTAACCGACCGATTTCGAACATACTTTTTATTTCCGCGAAGAACCCGGGTTCGCCGCCCCCGACTGCCGCGACCGTTCCCGGTGCCAGCGCGCCAGCAATCCGTCGGGCAGCTCTTCCGCGGTGAGCGCGAAGACGAGATGGTCCCGCCAGTCCCCGTCGATGTGGAGATAACGCGGCCGGAGCCCTTCCTCCCGGAATCCGAGTTTCTCCACCACCCGGCGGCTCGGCCCGTTCTCCGGGCGAATGCAGACTTCGACGCGGTGCAGCCCGACGCTGCGGAAGCAGTGGTCGACGGCGAGCGCCACGGCCGTCGGCATCACCCCGCGGCCGGCCACCGCCTCGTCCACCCAGTAGCCGATGTGGCCCGAGCACATCGAGCCCCAGGTGATCCCGGCCACCGTCAACTGCCCCGCGAGCTGCCCCTGGTACTCGATGACGAAGGGCAGCATCCGGCCCGCGTTGGCCTCGCCGCGCAGATGCCGGACCATCTGGCGGTAGGTCGGCCGGTGCGCGACCGGACCGGCGGGCGTCGGCGGCGGGATGGTCGCCTCCCACGGCCGCAGCCAGTCCCGGTTACGGCGGTTGACCTCGCGCCAGGCCCGCTGGTCGCGCAGCCTTATCGGCCGGAGGACGACATCGCCGTCCGCCAGCTCCACGGGCCAGGACGGGCTGTTCAGCACGCACCCCCAGTCGGTCCGGACGGGCTCTCGCCGGTCGTGGAGCCGCCCGCGTCGGCCCTGCGGTGGTCGCCGCCGCGGATCTGGTCGACGGCGTGCGCCAGCAGGGGCTCCAGGACGGCCAGTCCGTCCTTCACCCCGCCGGTGGATCCCGGCAGGTTGACGATCAAGGTTCCGTCGGCGACCCCGGCCAGGCCCCGGGACAGCGCCGCCGTGGGCACCTTCTCCCTTCCGAACGCCCTGATGGCCTCAGGAATGCCCGGCACCTCGTAGTCGATCACCGCGCGGGTGGCCTCGGGGGTGCGGTCGGTGGGCGAGACGCCGGTGCCGCCGGTCGTCACGATCACGTCGTACCCGGCGCGGACGCCTTCCCGCAGCGCGTTCTCCACCGGGTCCCCGTCCGGCACCACCCACGGTCCGTCGACCGCGAAGCCGAACCGGGCGAGCGCCTCCACGATCAGGGGCCCGCCCCTGTCCTCGTACACACCGAGCGCGGCACGATTGGACGCGGTCACCACCAGGGCGGCGTACGGCGCCACCAGGGCGCCCCCGAGCGGCGGCGCGAGCGGGGCCGTCATGCGCGGCTCCAGTCGCCCGACGCGCCGCCCGTCTTCTCCTCCACGCGCACGTCCGTGATCACCGCGCCCTTGTCGACCGCCTTCACCATGTCGATCACGGTCAGCGCCGCCACGCTGACCGCGGTGAGCGCCTCCATCTCGACGCCCGTACGGTCGGTGGTCTTCACGGTGGCCGTGATCTCGACGGCGTCGTCCGCCACCGACAGCTCCACCTTCACGCCCGAGACCGCCAGCGGATGGCACAGCGGGATCAGGTCGGGCGTGCGCTTGGCGCCCATGATCCCCGCGATACGCGCCGTGGCGAGCGCGTCGCCCTTGGGGACGCCCTCACCGCGCAGCAGCTCCACCACCCGCGGCGAGACCAGGACGCGGCCACTGGCGCGCGCGGTGCGCGCGGTCACGTCCTTCCCGGAGACGTCGACCATGCGGGCTGCCCCCGCGTCGTCGAGGTGAGTCAGTCGGTCCTGCGTACTCATGTCCTGCGGCGCTCCCGGTCCTGGCCCGGCGCGGTAGGGCGTTGCGGGCCTTGTGTGCGCGACACGGTACCTCCAACGCGCCGCGCGCAGCCGGGTAAGGGGCCCGGCCGGTCAGCCGAGCAGGAGCACCTCGACCTCGGTGCCCGGCTCCAGCGAGGTGTCGTTCTCGGGGACGACGATCAGCGCGTCGGACTGTGCGAGGGCCGCGATCAGATGGGAGCCCGCGCCGCCGACCGGCGTGACCGTGCCGTCGCGGTACGTCCCGCGCAGGAACTGGCGGCGGCCCACGGGCGAGGTCAGCGCCTTGTCCGCCCGCAGGACGGCCTTGGTCCGGGGGCGGTGGACGTCCTCCAGGCCCATCAGGGTGCGGATCGCGGGACGTACGAACACCTCGAAGGAGACGTACGAGGACACGGGGTTGCCCGGCAGCGCGAGCAGCGGCGTGCGGTCGGGGCCGATCAGGCCGAAGCCCTGGGGCTTGCCCGGCTGCATGGCGAGCTTGCGGAACTCGACGCCGTGGCCCGCCTCGGGCTCGCCCTCGCCCTCGCCCTCGCCGCTGTCGTTCTCGCCGCTGTCGTTCTCGTCCTCGCCGATGGCGGTGAGGGCTTCCTTCACCACGTCGTACGCGCCCACGCTCACGCCCCCGGTGGTGACCATGAGGTCGGCGCGGACGAGTTGGTCCTCGATGGCCGAGCGCAGCGTCTCGGCGTCGTCGGTGACCGCCCCGACCCGGTAGGCGATGGCCCCCGCGTCCCGGGCGGCGGCGGTGAGGGCGAAGCTGTTGGAGTCGTAGATCTGACCGCTCGCCAACTCCTCGTCGGGCTGGACGAGTTCGCTGCCGGTGGACATGACGACCACGCGCGGGCGCGGACGTACGCGGACCGTGCCGCGGCCGATCGCGGCGAGCAGCGCGATCTGCGGCGGACCGAGGACCGTGCCCGCCGCGAGGGCGAGGTCGCCGGCCTTCGCGTCGCTGCCCTGCGCGCGCACATGCGCGCGTGCCTCCACCGGGCGGTGCACGCGCACCTGCCCGGTGGCGTCCTCGGGCGACAGGCTGCGGGCGCGCATCCCGGAGACGGGACCGCCGCCCAGCCCGCCGTCGGTCCACTCCACGGGGACGACGGCCTCGGCGCCGGGCGGCAGCGGGGCGCCGGTCATGATGCGCGCGGCCTGACCGGGGCCCACCTCCAGCAGACCGGCCGCGCCCGCCGCGACGTCCCCGATCACCGTGAGGACGGCCGGGAACTCCTCGCTCGCGCCCTCGACGTCCGAGACCCGCACCGCGTACCCGTCCATCGAGCTGTTGTCGAACGGGGGCAGCGAGAGCGCCACCGTGACCTCGTCGACCAGGACGCAGCCCTGGGCGTCGAGCAGGTTCAACTCGATGGGTTCCAGCGGCTGGACGGTGGCGAGGATGTCCTTGAGATGGTCGTCCACCGACCAGAGGTGGTCCTGCCCGCTGGTCCGGGTCGCGGCGGCGCTCACGATCGCTACATCTCCTCGGCTACGTAACGGCGAAGCCAGGCCTGGAAGTCCGGGCCCAGGTCTTCACGTTCGCACGCGAGCCGGACAATGGCACGCAGGTAGTCGCCCCGATCGCCGGTGTCATAGCGGCGGCCCTCGAAGACGACGCCGTGCACGGGGCCGCCGATCTTCTCGTCCTCGGCCAGTTGCTGGAGGGCGTCGGTGAGTTGGATCTCGCCGCCCCGGCCCGGCTCGGTCTTGCTCAGCACGTCGAAGATGTTCGGGTCGAGGACATACCGGCCGATGATCGCGTAGTTCGACGGGGCGTCCGCCTGATCGGGCTTCTCGACCAGGCCGGTCACCTTGACGACGTCGCTGTCCGCGGTGGTCTCGACGGCGGCGCAGCCGTAGAGGTGGATCTGTTCCGGGGCGACCTCCATGAGCGCGACGACGCTGCCGCCGTGCCGCTCCTGGACCTCGACCATGCGCGCCAGCAGGGGGTCGCGCGGGTCGATCAGGTCGTCACCGAGGAGGACGGCGAAGGGCTCGTGACCGACGTGCGGGGCGGCGCAGAGCACGGCGTGGCCGAGGCCCTTGGGGTCGCCCTGGCGCACGTAGTGCATGGTGGCGAGATCGCTGGACTCCTGGACCTTCGCGAGCCGGTCGGCGTCGCCCTTCTTCTCCAGGGCCGACTCCAGCTCGTAGTTGCGGTCGAAGTGGTCCTCGAGCGGACGCTTGTTGCGGCCGGTGACCATCAGGACGTCATCGAGCCCGGCGGACACGGCCTCCTCGACCACGTACTGGATCGCGGGCTTGTCGACGACCGGCAGCATCTCTTTGGGAGTGGCCTTGGTGGCCGGAAGGAACCGGGTGCCGAGACCTGCTGCGGGAATGACAGCCTTGGTGATCCTGGGGTGCGACTCAGTCATGCCCGTAACCATATCCGCTGGCTATATACGGAATCCGAGGTTCCGGATAATTTGCTCTCATATGAGCGCATTTACGAAGGGTGGGCGCTGACCTGTGGCTTCCATGGGACGCGAGACGGAGCCTGACAAGCGAAGGTTGCGGCGGGAGCTCCTCGCGGTGAGGAGCGGGTTGACCGCGGATGACGTACGCGAGGCGGCGGTCGCGCTCGCCGGGCACGCGCGGGAACTGCCCGAACTCGCGCGTGCGCGCACGGTCGCGGCGTACGTCTCCGTGGGAAGCGAACCGGGCACCCTCGCGCTCCTGGACGCGCTGCGCGCGCGGGGCCGCCGGGTCCTGCTCCCCGTACTCCTCCCGGACAACGACCTCGACTGGGCGGTGTACGCCGGGCCGGACTCCCTCGTCCCCGTCCGGCACGGCGGCCGGATGACCCTCCTGGAGCCCTCGGGCGAGCGGCTGGGCCCGGAGGCCGTCGAGCGGGCCGACGCCGTGCTGCTGCCGGGGCTGGCCGTCGATACGCGCGGGATGCGTCTGGGGCGCGGCGGCGGCTCGTACGACCGCGTACTGGCCCGCCTGGAGCGCGCGGGCGCCGACCCCGCGCTGGTGGTGCTGCTGTACGACACGGAGGTCGTCGAGCGGGTCCCCGAGGAGGCGCACGACCGCCCGGTGCACGCGGTGGTGACGCCCTCGGGAGTCCACCGCTTCCGCTGAGCCCGAACTCCCGCAGCCCGCACAGCGAGTGGCCCGCACAGCGAGTGGCCCGTGAACCGGAACCGGCCCTCCACGCACGCGTGGAGGGCCGGTTCCGGTTCAGGACCGTCAGGGCTTGGGGCGCTGGAGCACCAGGGTGTCGGTCGTGTTCTTGTCGACCGCGCCCTCCGAGAAGCGCCACGGGAGCAGTTCGCCCTTGGCCCACTTGTCCGTCTGATCGGTGTAGTGGGCGCTGTAGGCGTGCCCCGAAGCCCCGGACAGGTTTATCCACTTCGACTTGTCGAGGTCGTCCAGGTTGACCACCATCCGCATCGACGGGACCCAGACCGCGCTGTAACCGCCCGCCGCGTTCCAGCCGGTGGCGTTCACCGTCGCCTCACCGCCGTCGATCTCCCACGGACCGCGGTTGAGCATGTACTGAAGAACGCGGGGACCGCTGGTGCCCAGGGTCTGGTTCTTCAGGAACAGGCGGTGCAGCCGGCCCCAGCTCCAGGAGTCGATGTCCTTGCCCATCTTGGCGGTCAGCTCCCAGCGCGCGTCCCGCAGGGCGCGGGCGAACAGCTCGTCCCGTGTCTTGGCGGCGGGCTGGGTCCGCGTCTTGGGCGTGTGCCACCAGTCGTTGTCCTGGTCGTCGATGATGTTGCGCACCACCTCGAACCAGCGGTCGCCGCCGTCCGGCTGCGCCTGGTCCGCGTCGCGCTGACCGCACTCGCGCACCTTCTGGTTCGCGTCCGCGGGCCCGGTGGTGTTGACCGGCTCCACCCACAGGCACTGCCCCTTGACCCGCAGCTCCTTGGGCAGCTTGTTACCGAAGGCGAGCTTGAGGATGTTGCGCCAGACGGAGTTGAAGTACGCCGCCGCCGCCGAGTCGGAGTCCTGCGTGTAGTCCCAGCTCTCCAGCAGCTTCTGCGCCTCGCGGACGTACGGGTCGGAGACGTCGATCTTGAGCAGCTTGGGCACCAGGAGCCGGGCGATCTCGCTGCTGTTGTCGAGCTGCATCTGGCGCATGTCGTCGGTCGAGATCTTGCCGCCGCCCTTGATCTTCGACTCGATCAGGGAGGTGATCCGCTGGCTGCGCGTGCCGTAGCCCCAGTCCGTGGTGAGCGTGAAGGGGTACTTGTCCTTGTCGACCACGGCCTGGTTGGCGGTGACGATGTAGCCGCGCTTCGGGTCGAACTCGTAGGGCAGCGCGTCCTGCGGGATGTACTCGCCCCAGCTGTACTTGGAGTCCCAGCCCGGCGCGGGCAGCGAACCGGTGTCGTTCTGGGCGCGCGTCGGGATCTTGCCGGGGAGCTGGTAGCCGATGTGGTTCTGGGTGTCGGCGTAGATCAGGTTCTGCGAGGGGACGTCGAAGGACCGGGCGCCCTTGCGGAACTCCGTCCAGTTCGAGGCCTTGTCGATCTCGAAGACGGCGTCCATGGAGTTGCCGGGCTCCAGCGCGGTCCACCGCAGTGCTATGCCGTAGCCGTCGCCGCGGTCGGGCGCGGACGCGCTGACACCGGCCTTCTTGCCGACCTTGACGAGTTCGTCGTCACGGTCGGACAGCAGCGGGCCGTTGTTCGTCTCGCGCACGACGATCTTCTTGGATCCACCGCCCGCGATCTTGATCGTCTCGGTGCGGCTGGTGAACGGCTTCACCTTGCCGTCGTAGAGGTAGCCCTCGCCGGACAGCTTCTCCAGGTAGAGGTCGGTCACGTCGACGCCGGAGTTGGTCATGCCCCAGGCGATGTTCTGGTTGTGGCCGATGATCACGCCGGGCATGCCCGCGAAGGTGTAGCCCGCGACGTCGTACTGGCAGGTGCTGGAGACCTTCGTGCAGTGCAGGCCCATCTGGTACCAGACCGAGGGCAACGAGGCCGACAGGTGCGGGTCGTTGGCCAGCAGCGGCTTGCCCGTGATCGTGTGACTGCCCGCGACGACCCAGGAGTTGGAGCCGATGCCGTGGCCGTTCACACCGACCGCGGTCGGCATCTTGTCCAGGACCCGGTGCAGACCCGCCAACTGGCTCTGCAGGCCCGCGCTGTCCTGGGTCGTCGTGCCGTTCTGCGTCGTGCCGTTCGACGCCGTGCCGTTCTGCGTCGCGCCGTTCGACGTCGTGCCGTTCGACGTCGTGGTGTTCGGCGTCGTGGACTGCGAGGTCGAGGTCCCGGTCTGCGGGGTCGTGGAGGTCCCGGTCTGCGTTCCGGTCTGCGGCGTCGTCTGCGTGCCCGTCGCGGCGCCCGGCCCGTACGTCCCGCTGAGGGCGTCGTACCCGCCCTCCTGCACGATCGCCTTGTTGCGGCTGTACGGGTAGTCCGGGTACAGGTCCGCGATCTGCTTCGGGCCGAGGCGGCCGGCCATCAGGGAGCGGTCGATCTCGTCCTGCATGTTGCCGCGCAGGTCCCAGGCCATCGCCTTGAGCCAGGCGACCGAGTCGACGGGGGTCCAGGCCTCGGGCTTGTAGTCGTTGGTCAGCCCCAGGGCCGCGTACTCCAGCGAGATGTCCTTGCTGTCCCGGCCCTTCAGGTACGCGTTGACTCCCTTGGCGTACGCCCGGAGGTACTTCTTGGTGGAGGCCGACAGCTTGGTGTCGTACTCCTTGCGGGCCACCCGGTCCCAGCCCAAGGTGCGCAGGAACTCGTCCGTCTTCACCTGGCTCTTGCCGAACATCTCGGACAGCCGCCCGGACGTCATGTGGCGGCGCACGTCCATCTCGTAGAACCGGTCCTGCGCCTGGACGTAGCCCTGCGCCATGAACAGGTCCTCGTCGGAGGAGGCGTAGATCTGCGGGATCCCGTAGCCGTCGCGCTTGACGTCGACGCGGCCGGAGAGGCCGTCGAGGCTGATCGAACCGGTGGTCTGCGGGAAGGAGGCACGCACGGTACTGACCGACCAGTACGTGCCGTAGCCGACGCCTCCCACGATGGCCAGAACCAGGACGATCACGAGCAGACGGGCTCTGCGCCCCTTCTTCCTGCCGGACTTGCCGGGCTTCTGGCCGGAAGAGGCGGTGGTGTTGGGGGGCATCGCTGTCCTTGCTGTCCTTACGCGAGCGGCAGGGCGGGCTGTGCTTACTACGGAGCGCTGAGCGCTGGAGCAACCATAGGCGCAGGAACCGCCGTGCCTTGACGCGGAGTCGGGATGCGGCAGAGGCGGAAGGGTGCCCGAAGCGGGGCTCCGCGTCAAGAAAGCGTCAAGAGTTAGGTAAAGTAATGAAGTAGTCGCGTTGAAGGCCGTGGCAGTACCGGGCCTCACGTGCTCGGATCGAGACGTCGTACCGAGACGCTCGGATCGGTGAGAAGGGAACGGCCGCTGACTGTCCACCACCTCAACCAGCTCCTGCTCGTGTGCGCGCTCGTCCTGCTCGTCGCGGTGGCGGCCGTACGGCTCTCGTCGCGCAGCGGGCTCCCCAGCCTGCTCATCTACCTCGGCATCGGCATCGCCATGGGCCAGGACGGGGTCGGCCATCTCACCTTCAACAGCGCGGCGCTGACCGAGGTCATCGGGTACGCGGCCCTGGTCGTCATCCTGGCCGAGGGCGGTCTCGGGACGAAGTGGCGGGAGATCAGACCGGCGCTGCCCGCCGCCTCCTCGCTGGCGCTGGTGGGCGTCGCCGTGAGCGTCGGCGTCACCGCGGCCGGGGCGCACTATCTGACCGGGCTCGGGTGGCGGCAGTCGGTCATCATCGGAGCGGTGGTGTCCTCTACGGACGCGGCGGCGGTCTTCTCCGTGCTGCGGAAGGTCCCGCTCCCCACGCGCGTGCGCGGCATCCTGGAGGCCGAGTCCGGCTTCAACGACGCCCCGGTGGTCATCCTCGTCGTCGCCCTGTCCACCGTCGGCCCCGTGGAGCACTGGTACGTCCTCGTGGGCGAGATCGCGCTGGAGCTGGCCATCGGCGCCGCCATCGGCCTCACGGTGGGCTGGCTCGGCGCCTGGGGCCTCAGGCATGTGGCGCTGCCCGCCTCCGGCCTCTACCCCATCGCCGTCATGGCCATCTCGGTCACCGCCTACGCGACCGGCGCGCTGGCGCACGGCAGCGGCTTCCTCGCCGTCTACCTCGCCTCGATGGTCCTCGGCAATGCCAAGCTGCCGCACTGGCCCGCGACGCGCGGCTTCGCCGAGGGGCTCGGCTGGATCGCCCAGATCGGCATGTTCGTCCTGCTCGGACTGCTGGTCACCCCGCATGAGCTGGGCAACGACATCCTGCCCGCGCTGGTGATCGGCCTGGTGCTGACCATGGTCGCGCGTCCGCTGAGCGTGCTCCTGAGCCTCGCGCCGTTCCGGATGCCCTGGCAGGAGCAGACGCTGCTGTCCTGGGCCGGGCTGCGCGGTGCGGTGCCCGTCATCCTGGCGACGATCCCCATGGTCAACGGCGTCGACGAGACCCACCGCATCTTCAACATCGTCTTCGTCCTGGTCGTCGTCTACACCCTGGTCCAGGGGCCGACGCTGCCCTGGCTGGCCCGCAGGCTGCGCCTGGGCGACGGCACCGAGGCCGCCGACCTCGGCATCGAGTCGGCGCCCCTCGAACGACTGCGCGGGCATCTGCTGTCCTTCGCGATCCCCGCGGGCTCGCGGATGCACGGCGTCGAGATCAACGAGCTGCGGCTGCCCCAGGGGTCCGCGGTCACCCTCGTCGTCCGGGACGGCAAGTCCTCCGTACCGCTGCCGACGACGCTGCTCCAGCACGGCGACGAACTCCTCGTGGTCGCCACGGACCAGGTCCGCGACGCAGCCGAGAGACGTCTGCGCGCCGTCGACCAGGGCGGCAAGCTGGCCGGCTGGCTGGGCACGGCCGGGGGCGCGAGTGCGGCGGCCGGGGGCGGAAGACCGGGGCGCTGACCGGGTCCGCCAGGACCCCGCGTCTGTACAATCGAGGCGCTCTCTGATCGAACCAACTCTGCCTGACGCAGAGCTGGCGCGACCGTATGGCGGCCGGGGCGTCCCTCTCAGCGGGCGTCGGCATCTACCGCAGTCCGCGCAAGAGGACAGCTCTCGGCGCGCCCTCGCACGGGCGGGCTACCAGGCGGCAGAAAGGCACGGGCCGTGGCGTCCACGGTCACCTCGAAGTCGTCCCGTCCGGGCTACGGGCAACTGCTGCGCACGCGCGGCGCCTGGACGTTCCTGCTCCCCGGTTTCGCGGCGCGTCAGCCGTTCGCGATGCTCACCATCTCCCTCGTGCTGCTGGTGCAGCACACGACCGGCTCGTACGGGGCCGCGGGCGCCGTCGCGGCGGTCACCGGCGTCTCCATGGCGCTGTTCGCCCCGTACGGCGGCCGGCTCGCCGACCGCTACGGCCAGCGCGCCGTGCTGCTGCCCGGCGTCCTGGTGCACTCCCTGTCCGGGGTGTCCCTGACCGTGCTCGCGCTGACCGACGCCCCCCTGTGGGCGCTGATCGCGGCAGCCGTCCCGACCGGCGCCTCGGTGCCGCAGATCGGCCCCATGGTGCGCGCCCGCTGGGGCGTGAAGCTCCGGGGCACGCCCCTGATGGCGACGGCGGCGGCCTTCGAGTCCGTCACCGACGAGCTGACCTTCGTGCTCGGCCCGCTGCTGGCGACGGCCCTGTGCACGGCCGTGGCCCCGGCCGCGGGCCTGCTCACCGAGGCGGCGCTGACGCTGGCCGGCGGGCTGCTGTTCGCGGCGCAGAAGCGCACGCAGCCGTCCGTCGCCGACGCGACGCACGCGCGCGTGAAGCACACGTCCGCCCTGCGCGTCCGCGGGGTGCGCGTGCTGGTCGTCACCTTCCTCGGCATCGGCTCCGTCTTCGGCGGCATGCAGGTCTCGCTCGCCGCGTTCACCGAGTCGATCGGCAAGCCCGGCCTGACCGGCGTGCTGTACGGGGTCTTCGCCGTCGGCAACATGCTCTCCGGCGCCGTGTGCGGTGCCGTCGCCTGGAAGACCGCCCCGCAGCGGCGCCTGGTCATCGGCTACACGGCGCTAGCGCTGACCGCCTCCGGCCTGTGGCTCGCGCACTCCGCGCTCGTCCTGGCGGGCCTCGGCCTCCTGGTCGGCATGTGCATCGCGCCCACCCTGATCATCGGCTACACGCTGGTCGAGGACCTGGTCCCGGCCGAAGCCCGTACCGAGGCCTTCACCTGGCTGACCGGCGCGGTCGCGCTCGGCCAGGCAGCCGCGGTCACGGTGGCCGGACAGCTCGAGGACCGCCTGTGGGACGGTGCCGGATTCCTGGTCCCGATGACCGGTACGGTGCTCGCGCTGGCGACCCTGGTGGCCCTGCGATCGTGGCTGGCGACCGGCCCGCGCGAGCGCACCGCCGCACGTGGTGTCGGTCACCGCGCGCCGGTAGCAGTGGACTGATCCCTCGGAATAAGCCAGTATGGAACGTCGTTAGCACTCATTGAGTGAGAGTGCCAGGAGGAAGACAAGTGCCGACCTACCAGTACCAGTGCACCGCGTGCGGCGAGGGCCTCGAGGCGGTGCAGAAGTTCACCGACGACGCCCTCACCGAGTGCCCCAGCTGCAGTGGGCGCCTGAAGAAGGTGTTCTCTGCCGTCGGCATCGTCTTCAAGGGCTCCGGCTTCTACCGCAACGACAGCCGCGGCTCGTCGTCGAGCAGCAGCCCCGCGTCGTCGTCGAAGTCGTCGAGCTCCTCCGCTTCGTCGTCCTCGTCCTCCTCGAAGTCGAGCGACTCCTCGTCCTCGTCCGGCTCCGGGTCGTCCGGATCGTCGTCGAGCAGCAGCTCCTCCAGCTCTGCCGCGTAAGGCCCCTTCCGCAGCTCCTTCCGCAGACCCTGCCGTCGTCGCGACGGCGGGGTCCTCGGTGTTTCCCGGGCCCGCTACTGTGCTCGCCATGGAGAACGCAGAGATCGGTGTCATCGGCGGCTCGGGCTTCTACTCGTTCCTGGACGACGTGACCGAGATACAGGTCGACACCCCCTACGGCGCGCCCAGTGACTCCCTCTTCCTCGGCGAGATCGCCGGCCGCCGGGTCGCCTTCCTCCCCCGCCACGGCCGCGGCCACCATCTGCCGCCGCATCGCATCAACTACCGCGCCAACCTGTGGGCGCTGCGTTCGGTCGGGGTGCGCCAGGTGCTCGGACCGTGCGCGGTGGGCGGGCTGCGCGCCGAGTACGGCCCCGGGACGCTGCTGGTGCCGGACCAGATGGTGGACCGTACGAAGACCCGCGCGCAGTCGTACTTCGACGGGCTGCCGCTGCCCGACGGCACCGTGCCGAACGTGGTGCATGTCTCCCTCGCCGACCCTTACTGCCCCACCGGCCGCAGGACGGCCCTGGCGGCGGCGCGGGGGCGGAACTGGGAGCCGGTGGACGGCGGCACCCTGGTCGTGGTCGAGGGCCCGCGGTTCTCCACTCGTGCCGAATCGTTGTGGCACCAGGCGCAGGGCTGGTCCGTGGTGGGCATGACCGGCCACCCCGAAGCCGCGCTCGCCCGTGAACTGGAGCTGTGCTACACGTCGTTGACCCTGGTCACGGATCTGGACGCGGGCGCCGAGACCGGCGAGGGCGTCTCGCACGACGAGGTGCTCGAAGTGTTCGCGGCGAACGTGGACCGGCTGCGGGGCGTGCTGTTCGACGCGGTCGCGGGACTTCCGGCGAACGAGAAGCGGGACTGCCTGTGCACGAAGGCGCTGGGCGGGATGGATCCGGGGTTCGCGCTGCCGTAGCGGGGCGGGTGCGGTGGCGGGGCGGGTGCGGGGCGCGACCGGAACACCCCCTTCGGGTGAGTGAGTTGTCCACAACCGGCCGGTAGTCCACGGCCGTCAGCGGACTTCGGCTCGAGGCCTCATCGTGGATCACGTCCCGTTCTCGTGGATCTCGTGATGCAGGTGGTGGTCAGCATGGCTCAACTCCCCGTCTCCGTCGGCCGGTCCGGGGCAGGCCGGTCCTCCGCAGGGCCGGGCTCGTTGTCTGTCGGCGCTTCCGCGCGGCGGCCGGGCTGGGGCGTCGGGGTGCGTACGGACACGCCTCCGACCTGCGCGGTGCCGCGCTTCGCCCCGGTGCGTGTACGCGGCGGGCGGCAGCGGCTGCGGTGTCTTGTACGGCATCGGAGGCGGGCGGTGGCCATGGGCCTGGCCGTCGGCGCCGCAGCGCTCGTGGCGGCGGGGCCGCGCGCTGCCGAGGGGGCGCGGGGGCATCCGGGGCCCGAGACCGGCGCGGCGGCGGCAGCCGAGCCCGCGCGGAAGCGTCCCCCGGTCGAGACGGTGACGGCGCCCGTGCGGATCGCGGACGGGGCGACGGTACGGATGCTGCGGCCGGGCGACCGGGTCGACGTGATCGCGGCCGACGGCGGATCCGGCTCCGCACAGGTGGTCGCGGCCGGGGCCCGGGTGACGCGGGTACCGGACGTCGCTGTCGCGGAGAGCGGTGCGCTGCTCCTGCTGTCGGTGCCGCGTGCCACGGCTGCGCGGCTGGCCGGTGCGGGAGCGACCTCACGGCTGGCGGTGACGCTGTGCTGAGCGCGCCGGGGCGGCTCGTCGACCGAGGGGGTCAGATGTGGTGGGGCGGCTTCTCGTCGAGGAAGCGCTTCAGGTCGGCCGCGCTGTCGTCACTGCCGGGCCGCTCGCCCCATCCGCGGTCCGTGTCGTCCGAGGACTGCTGGTCCAGCGGGTCGTCGAAGATCAGTACGTTCTTGGGTTCGCGCGGTTCGGGGGCGGTGCTCATGACCCCAGGGTACGTCCCTGGCGGAAGCCCGAGCCGGGACGGTTCCAGGAGGGACAGGGTGGGCGGGAGCGGAGACAAGGGGCGCGGCCCCCAGACCTCGCGCCGGAAGGCACGGGTGTTCTGGTGGCTGGTGGCGTTGGTCGTCGTGGCGCTCCCGCTGGGGTACGGGCTGTTCTCCACACACGCCTATCTGTCCGGCTACCGGACCGTCGTCACCGACGGGCACGGCCCCGATGTCTTCGCGTGGAGGGACCCGGCGGGTCACACGGTGCGCGGCCCCATCGACGGCGTGCCCGAGGACGGCGTGTGGGACGAGGAGGGGCTGGGCATGGACGTCACCGGTCAGCAGATCTGGGTGTCGGCTCAGGGCGAGGCCTATGCCGAGTCGCCTCGCAGGACCGACATGTTCATCGGGTATGCGGGCACCGCGCTGGCCCTTGGCCTCGTGGCATACGTGGTGAGGGTGGGACGCAACGTGCGCGACGAAGCCGACGCGCCCCCGCCCGGCATACGCGACGGCCACCGCTTCCGCTGACAGCGCGCCCGCGGCGTCCGCGGCGGTGGCATCGACCGCGGTGGCGTCGACGGCGGTGATCGGCGCGGGACTTGGGGCCGTCGTGGCCGTGAGGGGGGACAATGGCGGCAGGGACGGCCGCGTGTGAGGTCGTGGCGCCGAGGAGCAATGGATCGTGAACTCATGACAGTTGACGCTCTGACGGATGTCGCTGGTCTGCGTGTGGGGCATGCCACACGGATCGGGGAGGGATGGCTCACGGGCACCACGGTGGTGCTCGCTCCGGAGGGCGGCGCGGTCGCGGCCGTGGACGTACGCGGCGGCGGTCCCGGCACCAAGGAGACCGACGCGCTGGATCCGCGCAACCTCGTGCAGAAGGTCGAGGCGGTCGTCCTGACGGGCGGCAGCGCGTACGGGCTCGACGCGGCGTCGGGGGTGATGGCCTGGCTGGAGGAGCGGGGGCGCGGGGTGCGCGTCGGCCCCGACCCGGCGCATGTGGTGCCGGTCGTGCCTGCCGCCTGCGTCTTCGACCTGGGTCGCGGTGGGGAGTTCAGGGCACGACCGGACGCGGCCGTCGGCCGGGCCGCGGTCGAGGCCGCCGCCGGGACCGAGCCGGGGGCGCCCGTCGCCGAGGGCTGCGTGGGCGCGGGTGCGGGCGCGGTGGTCGGGGCGCTCAAGGGCGGGGTCGGGACGGCAAGTACGGTGCTCGACTCGGGCATCACGGTCGGCGCGCTGGTGGTGTGCAACGCGGCGGGTTCGGCGCTGGACCCCGAAACGGGCGTGCTGTACGGGGAGTTGTTCCAGGGGCCGGTCGAACACCCGGCGCGCGAGGTGCACGAGGCGGCGCGTCGGCGGCTCGCCGAGGCCGACGCCGCGAACCGGCGGCCGACGCTGAACACGACGCTCGCGGTCGTGGCGACCGACGCCGATCTCACCAAGGCGCAGGCGCAGAAGCTCGCGGGTACGGCGCACGACGGCATCGCGCGTGCCCTGCGCCCGGTGCATCTGCTCAACGACGGGGACACGGTGTTCGCGCTGGCGACCGGAGCGCGGCCCCTGGCCCCCGCGCATCCGCTGGCGCTCAACGACCTGCTCGCGGTGGGCGCGGACCTGGTGACGCGCGCGATCGTACGGGCCGTGCGTGCCGCCGTATCGGTGGACGGATCGGGCGGAACCTGGCCGTCCTACGAGGAGTTGTACGGAAGCCGGTGATCACCGGGGCCGGGCGATTGTCGCGGTTCTGTCACGCAATGGCGCTCCCCGCGGCGTGCGGGAACCCTTTGGTGCGACCTTCGCTCTATGTCCACGTACTCGAGCGGACCACGTACACCACGACGATGACTTGGGAGAAGCCCGTGACAACGCCGAACATGCGAGAGCGGCGCGTACTGGGGGCCAGTGCCGCCCTTGTGATCGGCGCCCTGACCCTCACTGCCTGCGGCGGCAGCGCCAACGCCGACAACCACAACGGCGGGAAGAACGCGGCCGGAAGCTCCGACGCGAAGATCGTCATCTCCGCGAAGGACGGATCGACGGGTGCGTCGATCAACGCGACCGGGGTGAAGGTCAGTGACGGGAAGCTGACCGAGGTGAAGATGACGGTGGCCGGGACGGGCACGGCCGTGGCGGGGGAGATCGCCGCGGACGGAACGTCCTGGAAGCCGAAGGAGCGGCTGGAACGGGGGACGAAGTACGAGATCAGCGCCACCGCCAAGGACGGGGACGACCGCGTCGCCGCCGCCAACTCCATCTTCACCACGGTGACCACGGCCAACAGCTTCATCGGGACGTACACGCCCGACGACGGGACGACGGTCGGGGTCGGCATGCCGGTGTCGTTCACCTTCGACAAGGCGATCACCAACCGGAAGACGGTGCAGTCGCGCATCTCGGTGACGTCGAGCAGCGGGCAGCAGGTCGTGGGGCACTGGTTCGGGACGCAGCGGCTGGACTTCCGTCCCGAGGACTACTGGAAGGCCGGCTCCAAGGTCACGGTGAAGATCGACCTCGACAAGGTGCAGGGCGCGAGCGGCGTCTACGGCGTGCAGAAGAAGACGATGACGTTCACGGTCGGCCGCTCCCAGGTCTCCACGGTGGACGCGCAGACGCAGACGATGACGGTCGTGCGGGACGGGCAGACCGTCAAGACGATCCCGGTGTCCACGGGCAGCGCGGAGCACACCACGTACAACGGGCAGATGGTGATCTCGGAGAAGTTCCTGCGGACGCGGATGAACAGCCAGACGGTCGGCATGGGCGGCGAGTACGACATCGCGGATGTGCCGCACGCGATGCGGCTGACGCAGTCCGGCACGTTCATCCACGGCAACTACTGGTACAACCCGAGCAATCCACCCTTCGGGCGCGAGGGCACCAGCCATGGCTGTGTGGGCATGACGGACGTACAGGGCGGGCAGGGCGCCACCTCCGCCAAGTGGTTCTACGACAGCTCGCTGACGGGGGACGTCGTGGTCGTCAAGAACTCCCCCGACAAGACGGTCTCCCCGGACAACGGCCTGAACGGCTGGAACATGCCGTGGAGCGAGTGGACCGCGGGAAGTGCCGTCTGATCCGGGCACGGTGACAGCAGGGCGGGCCGCGCGGGAACTCGTCGCGCGGCCCGCCCGTTTTTCCCCCGTACGTTTTCTCGGTTCTCGGACATGATGTCCGACCGAGGGGCTACGGTATGCACCCACTAGGTGACATGTAGCAACGCCGGGAGGGACCTTGAGCGTTCCGTACGAGACGGCAGCGTACGAACCACCCGAGTCGCCCGAGTCTCCTGAGGAGCACCTCGCGCGACTCCTCGGCCGGACCCTGAACTCCTTCGAGCTGCCCGACGAGACGGTCGAGCGGCTCGACTGCGCGCTGGCGCACGACAGTTCGCTGCACTCCGCGCTCCACAGCGCCGGGCTGTACCGGGAGACGTACCGGCACACCTGGCTGCTCACCGACGGCTCGACGGTCACCCTGTGGGAGCTGGTCCACAACACGGCGCCGGGCGGGCATCTGGAGCACGAGGTGTATGTGGACGAGGAGGAGTTGCGCGCCGCCACGGCGCGGCTTCCGCTGCCGCAGGACACCCCCGACATCGACCTGCCGGTCCTGGTGCATCTGGCGTCGATCCCCGAGCCCCGCCATGTGTATCTGCCGGACGACTCCGCGGACCATGCGCGCCGGCTGCTGCGCCGGGCGGAGAACCCGGACCGGCCGGGCCCGGATCTGACGACGTTACTGCTCCGCTCGGCCTTCGCTCACGAGATCACCCAGACCTTCGGGCGGCCGTGGCGGGCGGGCCGGGCGGGGCTGTGCTTCTCGCTCTACGAGCACGCGTTCCTGCTGCGCGACGGCCGGGAGCTGTCCCTGTGGGAGGTCGAGCACACGGCGACGCCGGACGGCCGCCATATGTGTGAGGTCTACACGACGGAGGAGGCGGCACGCCAGGCGATGGAACGCCGCGCCACCCCACGCGGCCAAGGCCGCTGACCCCGGGCGTCCCACCCGGCACGAAGCACCGCGGGGCCCGTATGGCACGAATGGCACGAAGCACCGCGGTCACGCGCGGCGCACAGCGGCGCCCGACGGGTCGCGTCGTGTGCGAGACCCGCCGGCGCCCCGGCAGCAACTGCCCGGCGCTTCCGCACCGTTCAGGAGACCAGTACCCGGTCCTCGGTCGTCTCCGTCTCGGTGGACGCCGCCGAGTCCCCCGCGCCCTCGACGTGTTGGGCCGGGCGCTTCGGCAGGGCGAACATCAACAGGAAGATCGTCACCAGGACCGCCGCGACCCAGCCCAGTGCGTGCTGGAAGGCGTGTGCGAACGCCGGGCCCACCTGCTCGGGACGCAGCCGGTCGTCGATCTCACCGAAGAAGACCACCGACACCAGCCCGAGACCCAGCGCGTTGCCCATCTGCTGCACCGTGTTGATCAGACCCGACGCCGACCCGGAGTGCTCGCGCGGCACCTCGGAGAGCACCGCGTCCGTCAGCGGGGCCACGATCAGGCCCATGCCCACCCCCATGACCACCAGCGGCAGGATCATCTGCCAAGCGGTGATGGCCGGTCCGTAGCGGTCGGCCGCCGCGATGTAGAGAAGGACGCCCGCCGCCATCACCAGCGCGCCCGTCTGCAACACCTTGCGCCCGAAGCGCGGGACAAGCTTCTGCACGGACATCCCGGCCGCCGCCGAGACCGCGATCGAGAACGGCACGCCCGTGAGCCCGCTCCGCAGCGCGCTCCAGCCCAGCCCGACCTGCAGATACAGCGTCCAGACCAGGAAGAAGACGCCGAGGCCGACCCCGAACACCGTCTGCACCGCGATGCCCGCCGCGAAGCTCTTCACCCGGAACAGGGACAGCTCGACCAGCGGGGAGCCGTCGCGCGCCGCCTTGCGCTTCTCGTACGCGACCAGCGCCGCGAAGACGACCAGCGCGCCCGCCATCGACAGATACCCCCACAGCGGCCAGCCCAGCTCACGGCCCCGGGTGAGCGGGTAGAGCAGCATCAGCAGGCCGAGGGTGACCAGGGCGACCCCGGGAAGGTCCAGGCGCAGCGCCCGCGGGGCCTTCGACTCCGTGATGAAGCGCCGCCCCAGGACCAGCGCGGCGAAACCGACCGGCAGGTTGATCAGGAAGATGGGGCGCCATTCGAGACCGAACAGGTTCCACTGGGTGAGCAGCGCGCCGAGCAGCGGCCCCGAGACCGCCCCCAGGCCGACGATCGCGCCGAAGAGCCCGAAGACCTTGCCCCGCTCGTGCGCCGGGAAGCTGGCGTGCACGATCGCGAGCACCTGCGGCACCATCAACGAGGCCATCGCGCCCTGAAGGATCCGCGAGGCGACGAGCATCTCCGGGTTCGCGGCGAAGCCGCACAGCGCCGAGGCGAGCGTGAACCCGGCCACGCCGAGCAGGAAGACGCGCTTGCGACCGTGGATGTCACCGAGGCGGCCCCCGGTGATGAGCCCGGCGGCGAAGGCGAGCGCGTACCCCGCGGTGATCCACTGGATCTGGCTGAACGTGGCGCCCGCGTCCCGCTGGATCGACGGGATCGCGATGTTGACGATGGTGACATCGACCAGGTCCATGAAGGCCGCGGTCATCACGATGGCGAGCGCGATCCAGCGACGCCGGTCGTCCGCGCCCGCGGCGGTACTGAGTGTGCTCTCGGGTGAGGTCATGCCGCGAAGCTATGGGGCCATTAGGTCAGATCGTGTCCTACTGGTGCGGCACCCTGGAACGTATGACGACCGACACTCCGGCGCGCCTCCTCCAGCTCCTCTCGCTCCTCCAGACGCCGCGCGAGTGGCCCGGCGGGGAACTCTCCGAGCGGCTCGGTGTCTCCCGGCGCACCGTCCGCCGGGACATCGACCGGCTGCGCGAGCTGGGCTACCCGGTGCACGCCACCAAGGGGGCCGACGGCGGCTACCGGCTGGCCGCCGGGAAGGCCATGCCACCGCTGGTGCTGGACGACGAGGAGGCCGTGGCGATCGCGGTGGGGCTGCGCGCCGGCGCCGGGCACGCGGTGGAGGGCGTGGACGAGGCCTCCGTACGGGCCCTGGCCAAGCTGGAGCAGGTGCTGCCGAGCCGGCTGCGCCACCGCGTGGCCACGCTGCAGGCCGCCACCACCGCCGTGGCCTTCGGCGACGGGGTGCGCGTCGCGCCCGAGACCCTCACCGTGATGGCCTCGGCGATCGCGGGCCAGGAGCGGCTGCGCTTCGCCTACCGCGCCAAGGACGGCACCCCGTCGCGACGCCTCACGGAGCCGCACCGGCTGGTGTCGACCGGACGCCGCTGGTACCTCGTGGCCTACGACGTCGATCGCGACGACTGGCGGACGTTCCGGGTCGACCGGGTGGACGAGCCGTTCGCGACGGGCGCGCGGTTCACGCCGCGGGAGCTGCCGACGGGGGACGCGGCGGAGTATCTGCGACGGTCGGTCCGACGGAGGCAGGAGACATACGCGTTCGAGGTGACCTTCGCCGCGCCCGCCGACCTGGTCGCGGCGCGGCTGCCCCGCTGGTTCGGCACGCCCGAACCGCTCGACAGGGAGAGCTGCCGGCTGCGCGGCACCGCGAGCGACTCCGTGGAGTGGCTCGCGGTGCGCCTCGCGCTGGCCGAGTGCGACTTCACCGTGCACCAGCCGCCCGAACTGGTCGCGGCGGTACGGGACTTGGGGGAACGGTTGAGCAGGGCCGCGAACTCCCCCGGCACATAAGGGCGTTCCCGCTCGCGGAGAGACACCGGGCGCGGACAGCGGGTTACGTCGCTGTGGCACAATCGGCGCTCCGGGCCGCCCCGGGGTTCAGGTCCGGGGCGGCCCGTCGAGCCTGTGCTCAAGGCCCCGCACAGGGCGTGACCCGTACGGAGACCTGCGGCACGGGGCATGAGTGGAGCCGGGCCCCGACGCCCGGGGGAACGGCGCCGAAGCCCGGCTCGGGGAGAGTCCCGCCGCCGGGGGGAGTGCGTCGGGACTCGGTCTGCGGGGGCGCGAGCCGTACCGGCCCGGCCCCCTGTCGTCGAGCGAGGGGCTCGTTGGTCTTGTGCCCCGGTCCGCGAGGTCGAAGCGACGTAACAGCGCCACATCCCACGCGTCTTAGGCCCGCGCGGGCGGTCACGCCGCCGCGTCGAACCCCGTGTCCCGGGCCAGCTTCTTCAGTTCCAGCAGCGCGTGCTTCTCGATCTGGCGGATCCGCTCACGCGTCAGGCCGTGCTCCTTGCCGACCTCCGTCAGCGTGCGCTCCCGGCCGTCCTCGATGCCGTACCGCATCTTGATGATCGACGCCGTGCGCTGGTCGAGTCGGCCGATGAGGTCGTCCAACTCCTCGCTGCGCAGCAGCGTGAGCACCGACTGCTCCGGCGTCACCGCCGAGGTGTCCTCCAGCAGATCGCCGAACTGCGTCTCGCCCTCGTCGTCCACCGACATGTTCAGCGAGACCGGGTCACGGGCCCAGTCGAGCACGTCGATGACCCGCTCCGGGGTCGCGCCCAGCTCCGCCGCGATCTCGCCCGGCTCCGGCTCGCGCCCGTGCTCGCGGTTGAACTCCCGCTGGACACGGCGGATCCGGCCCAGCTCCTCGACCAGATGGACGGGCAGCCGGATGGTCCGCGACTGGTCGGCGATGGAGCGCGTGATGGCCTGACGGATCCACCAGGTCGCGTAGGTGGAGAACTTGAAGCCCTTGCGGTAGTCGAACTTCTCGACCGCGCGCACCAGACCTGCGTTTCCCTCCTGGATCAGGTCGAGCAGCGGAAGACCGCTGCGCGGATAGCGGCGCGCCACAGCGACGACGAGCCGGAGGTTCGAGCGGATGAAGACGTCCTTCGCCCGCTCCCCTTCGGCGACCAGAGCCTCCAGCTCCTCGCGCGTGGCGTCGGCCTTGGCCTTCTCCTCGCCGTCGAGGATCTGTCGCGCGAACACACCGGCCTCGATGATCTGGGACAGCTCGACCTCCCTCGCGGCGTCGAGCAGCGGCGTACGCGCGATCTCGTCCAGGTACATGCCGACCAGGTCGCGATCGGCGATCTCGCCGCCATGGGCGCGAACACTGTGTGCCGCGTCGATGGTCCCGCCTGCGGCGGCCTTGCGACGGGCGACGGCACGGGTTGCCATGCGTGCTCCCTTGCGGTTGGGGTCCCCCGCTCGAGCAAGCCCGAGAGCAGGGGAGGGCTGGCGATGGTCCTGCGACGCTTCGGCCACCTTTCGGGTGCCCGGCATCTGATGGAAACAACGACTGGAATCCGGACAGAATTCCCAACCCGTCCCTCAAGTTTCGTGATCATGCAGTATCCTGCGCCACCACACGGCGGTACAGGATGCTGACGATACGTAGTGAGGTGCAGGTCAGACCGGGAGTCGACGGTGACCTCACCGCCCTCACGCGCGCCCCCCACCCCGTCATGAATGAGACGCCCGTCACATCTGACATCAAGGTCTTCACACCGGAAGAGCAATGCTCCCCGTCCGCTCTCCCACCCTGAAGACGACCCAGACCGGCCGATGGTTGCCACAGCGATGGACCCGTGGGTGCGCGCGACCTGACGCGCGCACCTGACAACCCCGGGGCGCCGCGCGCCCGAGCCGCCGCCCGCTACCCGAACTGCACCGACCGCTTCGCCAGCCCCATCCAGAACCCGTCGATCACCGACCGCTGCGCACGCAGTTCGCCCGTCGCGTCCGCCGCGCCCATCGTCACGAAGAGCGGGGCGAAGTGCTCGGTGCGGGGGTGGGCGAGGGAGCCCGCCGGGGACGCGTGGGCGAAGTCGAGGAGGGCGTCGGCATCACCGTCGTCCAGGGCACGACGCCCCCAGTCGTCGAACTCCACCGACCAGCCCGGCGCTCCCCCGCCGGCGTGACGCAGGGCCGCGAGGTTGTGCGTGAAGAACCCCGACCCGACGATCAGGACGCCCTCGTCGCGCAGCGGCGCCAACTTGCGGCCGATCTCCATCAGCTTCACCGGATCGAGGGTCGGCAGGGAGATCTGAAGAACGGGGATGTCGGCCTCGGGGAACATCTCGACCAGCGGGACATACGCGCCGTGATCGAGGCCACGTTCCGGGACGTCCTGTACGGGGACCCCGGGGGCGCGCAGCAACTTCCGTACGCTGTCGGCGAGTTCCGGGGCGCCGGGAGCCTCGTAGGTCACCCGGTAGTAGTGCTCGGGGAAGCCCCAGAAGTCGTACACGAGGGGGACGGTGCGCACCGCGCCGAGGGCCAGCGGGGCCTCCTCCCAGTGGGCGGAGACCATGAGGACCGCCTTGGGCCGTGGCAGGTCGGCGGCCCAGGCGGCGAGCTGACCGGGCCAGACCGGGTCGTCGGCCAGCGGGGGCGCGCCATGACTCAGATAGAGCGCGGGCATACGCACGGCGACTCCCTTCCAGTTGATTCGGTTGCTCGGTCGTTCAGTACTCGGCCGATGAGCTGGTGAGTTGACGAGCCGGTGAGCTGGTGAGCTGGTGAGCTGTGAGTTGCTTGAAGTCTCAAGCTTTCCCTCCGGCAGCGTAACGCCACACTTGTTCAATCTTCAAGAACAGTTCTCGTACAGTTGGGGGCATGGAGAGGGCATCCGCCGCGGGCACCCGCTGGCTCACCGACGAGGAGCAGCGCACCTGGCGTGCCTACATGCACGCCGTGACCCTTCTCGAGGACCATCTCGACCGGCAGTTGCAGCGGGACGCGGGGATGCCGCACGTGTACTACGGGCTGCTCGTCCAGCTTGCCGAGGCCCCGGACCGTCGGCTGCGGATGACCGAGTTGGCCAGGCGCGCGAAGATCACGCGCTCGCGGCTCTCCCACGCCGTCGCCAGCCTGGCGAAGAACGGCTGGGTACGACGCGAGAGCTGCCCCTCCGACAAGCGCGGGCAACTCGCGATCCTCACGGACGAGGGGTACGAGGCGCTGACGCGCACCGCGCCCGGCCATGTGGCGGCGGTGCGCCAGGCGCTGTTCGACCGGCTCACCCCCGAGCAGCGGACGGCCCTCGGCGAGATCATGACGATCGTCGCGGAGGGGCTGCAGCCGAAGGAGTCGGGGGCGGACCTGCCCTGGCTGCGCTGAGCCGGACCGGATGGACCCGCCCTGGCTGCACTGAGCCCGACCGGATCGACCGAGGCGGAGCCGTGCCGCCTGCCCTGCCCTGCCCCGCCCCGCCCCGCCCCCGGCCGGAACGCCCCGGCTCCCCCGCTCTTCACCCCTTCCGCACCCGACAACCCCTCGTTCGGGCCGCTCCAACGAGCGCCCCCGCGCGCCCCGCCAGAGGGTGATCGCAAGGGTGCAGCCGGAGGCCGGTGGCTGCCGTGGAGCGAAGGGCACTGCATGCAGCCGTCCAGCCGCCGGATACGCCCGCGCCGCGCCGCCGCACTCGCCTCGGTCACCCTGCTGACGCTGGCGGTCAGCACCTCCGCCACCAACGGGCCCCTGCGCGCGGACGATCCGGCGACGGCGGGCGCGATAGCCCCGGGCCGCTCCTCGGCCCTTCGCCCCTGCATGATCCACGGCCGCATAGGCGTCCAGATGTCGGAGGGCATCCCGACCGCCCCCGGCTACGCCCGCTCCACCGGCACCGTCCGGGCCCTGATCCTCATGATCGACTTCTCCGACGCGCCCGGCCAGGGCAGCGCACTCGACCGGTACGCCGAGTTCTTCCCGCAGACCCGCAAGTGGTTCAGCACCAGTTCGTACGGCCGCCTCGACTACCGCCCCCAGGCCCCGATAGGCCACTGGCTGCGGATGCCCAAGCCGTTCAAGGCCTACGGGATCGAACGCGGCGCCCCCTTCGACCCCGGCTACCGCGCGCTGCTCCGGGACATCGTGACCGCCGCCGGCCCCC
This sequence comes from Streptomyces macrolidinus, assembly GCF_023887685.1. Classification (GTDB taxonomy): domain Bacteria; phylum Actinomycetota; class Actinomycetes; order Streptomycetales; family Streptomycetaceae; genus Streptomyces; species Streptomyces macrolidinus. Next base: position 170,203 of record NZ_JAMWMR010000010.1, read on the forward strand.
AGGTGGACTTCCGCCGCTACGACCTGCTGAACGTCCTGGCCACCCCGAATGCGGGCCCCTCCGCCCTGGACACGGTCCTGTCGGTGACCTTCGCGGCCAACGCCGAGGCCCCGGACGCCGACGGCGTGCCGATCGCGAACGCGTCCTTCATCTACGGCCGCCAGGACGACGGTTCCGGCTCCTACGCGCTGACCGGCTACCGGGTCCTGCCGCACGAGAACAGCCATGTCTTCGGCCTGCCGGACCTCTACACCCAGGAGGGCGGGGCCGCGGCCGGGCACTGGGACATCATGAGCGAGGACTGGGGCGCCGACAACGACCTGCTCGCCTGGCACAAGTGGAAGCTCGGCTGGCTCGACGACTCCCAGGTGAGCTGTGCGAGCAGGCGCGGCAGCACCGAGTACACGCTCGCGCCGCTGGGCCGCGCCGGGGGCCGCAAGCTGGTCTTCGTACCGATCAACTCCCAGGCCGGGTACGCGCTTGAGCTGCGCACCCCCGAGGGCAACGACACGGTGGTGTGCCGACCCGGGGTCCTCGTCTACCGGGTGGACGCGGACGTCGACACCGGCAACGGGCCCATCACGGTGCAGGACTCCCGCCCCGACAGCGGCGGTTGCACCCGCAGCCCCAACGTCCAGGCCGAACTCTCCGACGCGCCGTACACCCCCGGGCAGACCTTCAGGGACCCGAAGGCGGGCATCGCCGTCACCGTCGAGGGAACGAACGCCTCCGGTGGCTACCGGGTGCGTGTGACACGCGAGTTGGATCATCCGTCGGCATGACGTAGACTCATGATCACGAGGTCGCCGGAACGAACTCCCGGAACCTGGTAATGCGTTGGTGGTCCAAGGAAAGACGCCCCGCTTCCTGCGGGGAGATGCAGGTGCAAGGCCTGCCCGGCGCTCCAATAGAACCCCATTCCGTGCACTGCGGGATGGGGTTCTCGCGTTGTTCAAGGTGTGTTCGACGCCCCATTGACACTGCACCACCCACGCCGCCGACCGCCACAAGGCGGCCGCACGAACACCCTGCCGTTCATGCCCTGCACGGAGAGGACGGCAGCGCTGGAGATCGCCGATATCGGGTGGGTGGCACGCGAGTTGGATCATCCGCCGGTATGACATAGACTCATGATCACGAGGTCACGGGAACTCCCGGAACCTGGTGATGCGTCGGTGGTCCAAGGAAAGACGCCCCGCTTCCTGCGGGGAGGTGCAGGTGCAAGGCCTGCCCGGCGCTCCACTGAACCCCATTCCGCGAACTGCGGGATGGGGTTCGTACGTTGCATGGTCAGTGGACTGAAGCATCGATCGACACGTCCGCCCAGACCGTCTTGCCCAACGGATGACGAGGCGCCGAGCCCCAGCGAACCGCCAGAACGTCCACCAGAAGAAGCCCACGGCCCGACTCGCCCTCGGGGTACGACGAGGGCGGGCTCTCAGGGGGCCGTTTCGCACCCGAGGCGTCATCGACCTCGATCCGCACCACGCCCAACTCCCCATCAAGGACCAGCCGGAGACAGAAGTCGCCCCCCGGCACCCGCCCGTGCTGG
>NZ_JAMWMR010000100.1 GCF_023887685.1 Streptomyces macrolidinus
GTCCGGGGCTTCCGGGTCGAGCCGGGCGAGGTCGAGTCCGCCCTGCGACGCCACCCGTCGGTCGCCCGGGCGTTGGTCGTCGCCCGGGATGACGGCCCGGGCGGCAAGCGGCTGGTGGCCTACGTGGTGCCGGAAGGGTCCTCGCCCGAGGACGGTTCCGCGGATGGCGCCGAGCTGCTCGCTTCCCTGCGGGCGCACACCGGGGCCGTCGTCCCCGAGTACATGGTGCCCTCCGCCTTCGTGGTGCTCGACGCCCTGCCGCTGACCCCCACCGGAAAGATCGACCGCGAAGCACTGCCCGCGCCGGACCGGTACGAGGCGGCGGCCTATGTCGCCCCCCGCACCCCCGACGAGGAACTGGTGTGCCAGGTGTACGCCGAGGTCCTCGACATCATCACGGTCGGCATCGACGACACCTTCTTCGCACTGGGCGGCCAGTCCCTGCTCGCCACCCGGGCCATCGCACGGCTGCGCAACGCGACGGAGCTGGACGTGTCGCTGGAGACCCTGTTCCGCAACCCTGCCCCGCGGGCCCTGGCGGCCGAACTCCAGGCCCGGCGCGAGGCCGCCGAGCTCGAGCTGAGCGAGGCCCTGAGTGCCGTCGAAGACATGACCGACGCGGAGATCGAAGAGGCGCTGCGGCGGCTCGAACAGCAGTGACCCCCTTCAGCGCACGCGACTGGATAGGCCGAGCACCGATGACCCACGCGAACGAGCGGATCGCCAACCTCACCGACAAGCAGCGGGAACTCCTCGCGAAGCTGCTCAGCACGAAGCGCACCGACCGCGACACCATTCCGCGCGCGGACCGGAGCACGCCGCTGCCCCTGTCCTTCGCCCAGCAGCGGCTGTGGTTCCTGGACCGGATCAGCCCCGGCACCACCTCATGGAACGCGTGTGCCT
>NZ_JAMWMR010000101.1 GCF_023887685.1 Streptomyces macrolidinus
GACAACGATCCGTTGTCGGTTCAGAGCAGAACATCAACTGAAGAGTGTGCTTGTTCGCTCGAAACCATTAGGGTTTCGGTGGTCATAGCGTGAGGGAAACGCCCGGTTACATTCCGAACCCGGAAGCTAAGCCTTACAGCGCCGATGGTACTGCAGGGGGGACCCTGTGGGAGAGTAGGACGCCGCCGAACAATCTTTGGAGGACCTCTGGTCCCAGCGACTCGCTGGGACCAGAGGTCCTTTTCGTTTTTCCGGTGCGCGCCGGGTGCCCGGATGCGCGAGAATATTTTTGCGGTACCGAAGACAGGAGTCCCACGATGTCCCCCAACCCTGCCGACGAGCGTCCCGAGCGCGATCAGCGCCGACGGGACAGTGGTGACCGTGGCGGCTACCGCGGTGGCCCTCGCCGGGACGACCGCGGCGGCTACGGGGACCGTGGCGGCTACGGCCGTCGCGACGACCGCCGTGACGACCGTCGAGGTGACGACCGCGACCGTGGCTTCCGCCGCGACGATCGCCGTGACGACCGCCGCGAAGGCGAGCGCGACGATCGCCGTGACGACCGCCGCGAAGGCGAGCGCGGCGACCGCGGCGGCTTCCGCCGCGATGACCGCGACCGAGGCGGACGTGCGCCCTTCCGCCGCGACGACCGCCCCACCGGTGGCCCGCGCCGCGACGACCGCGGTGGCGAGCGTGGTGGCTTCCGCCGCGACAGCGACCGTCCCTCTTTCCGCCGTGACGAGCGTGGCGGGTTCGGGCGCCGTGACGACGACCGCGACCGTGGGTTCGCCCGTCGCGACGACCGCCGTGATGACCGTCGTGACGATCGTCGTGGTGACGACCGGGACCGTGGGTACGGGCGCCGTGACGACGACCGTGGCTT
>NZ_JAMWMR010000102.1 GCF_023887685.1 Streptomyces macrolidinus
CTAAGGCTTGTCCCGTAAATGATCTACGGCATGCTGGATGACCAGCTCGTTTCCCCGCTATCCGGCGAGGGTGAGGTTGTGCAGGCGGGCAATGCCGAGCATGGCGTGGTGAACGCCATCGCCTTTCAGGCGACAGTCTCGGAGGATCTTCCAAGTCTTCATGCGGGCGAAGGCGTGCTCGACGCGGGCGCGGACCTTGCGGTGGGAGGTGTTGTGTTCCTCTTTCCAGGCCGGGAGTTCGGCCTGGCCGCGTTCGCGGCGGTGCGGGATGACCAGACCCGTGCCCCGGTAGCCGCCATCGGCTATCACCGTGGTGCGGCCGACGGCCGCCTTGGTGCCGGACAACTCCCATGCCTTGCAGTCGTTGCGGTTCCCGGGCAGTGGCCGGCCGACGGCGACGACGAGCCGGGTGTCAGCGTCGATGACGACCTGGTGATTGGTGGAGTACCGGTAGTTCTTCGACTTCTCGGCAACGCTGTGGTCGCGGGTCGGAACCAGGGTGCCGTCCACGATCAGTACGGTCTCCTTGCGGAACCGCTTGCGCGGCTGGAGCGCGAGCGAGGGTCCGAGGTGGTCGATGATGCGGTCGGCCGCCGACTTCGACACCCCGAACAGCGGTGCCAATTGCCGCAGCGTGAGGTTGGTCCGCCAGTACGCGGCGACCAGCAGGACCCGGTCCTCCAGCGGAAGGCTCCAGGGCCTTCCTTTGCGGACCGGATCCGCGCCTTCACGACGCAACGCTGTGACCAGCTTGCCGAACTGACGCGTGTTCAGCCCGGTGAACGGGGCTATCCAGGACGGCTCCGACGCCGTGATCACACCAGTCACAGCAAGATCATCTCACCCGTGACCAGCAGTTACGGGACAGCCCTTA
>NZ_JAMWMR010000103.1 GCF_023887685.1 Streptomyces macrolidinus
AGAGAGACCGAAGAGGATCACGAAGAGGAACAGGGGGACGCGGGAGCCGATCGACCCGGTGGAGGTGAAGTCGAGCAGTCCCTCGGCCCAGGTGTGCTGGAAGGCCAGGACCAGGACGCCGAGGGAGGCGGCGGCCGAGAGGAGGTTGAGGACGACGCCGACCAGGCCGAGGACCACGGAGCGGAACGCCCGGACGGTCATGGCGAAGGTGACGAGGAGCAGCGCGCCGACGATGAGCGGCAGCTTCTGCTCCTGGTGGGTCGGGTAGTCGGAGTAGCGGGCGACCTCGCCGGTCACCGCGGTCTCGGCACCGGTGACCTTGCCGATGGTCTGGGGGACGTAGGTGGTGCGGATGTCCTTGAGCGAGGACTGGGCCTCGGCGCTGCTGACGTAGTACGGGACCTGGAGCTGGAGCATGCTGATCCGCTTGTCCGGTGACTGGGTCAGCCTGGGGGTGCCGTCATGGCGCGGGTCGTCCTTGAGGTCGGCGGCGAGTGCGCGCAGGGCGGCGGTCACCTCGGGTGAGCGGTCGGCGTCGGCGCGGACGACGACCTGGTGCATGGCCTTCAGCTCCGGGTAGGCCGCGTTGAGGCGGTCGTAGACCTGCATGGCGACGATGGAGCGGGAGTGTGTCTCGCGGCCCATGTCGGTGAGCTTGAGGCCGAGCACTGGG
>NZ_JAMWMR010000104.1 GCF_023887685.1 Streptomyces macrolidinus
CGACAGGCCGAACAGGATCACGAACAGGAACAGCGGGACCCGGGAGCCGATCGACCCGGTGGAAGTAAAGTCGACCAGGCCCTCCGCCCAGGTGTGCTGGAAGACCGTGACGAGGATGCCGAGCGAGGCGGCGGCGGAGAGGAGGTTGAGGACGACGCCGACCAGGCCGAGGACCACGGAGCGGAACGCCCAGACGGTCATGGCGAAGGTGACCAGGAGCAGCGCCCCAATGATGAGGGGCAGCTTCTGTTCCTGGTGGGTCGGGTAGTCGGTGTAGCGGGCGACGTCACCGGTCACCGCGGTCTCGGTGCCCTTCACCCGGCCGACGGTCTCCGGGACGTAGGTGTCGCGGATGTCGTTGAGCGAGGACTGGGCCTCGTCGCTGCTGACGTAGTACGGGACCTGCAGCTGGAGCATGCTGGTCCGCTTGTCGGGGGACGTGGTCAGCCGGGAGGTGCCGCTCAGGCGCGGGTCGTCCTCGACGTCGGCGGCGAGTTCGCGCAGGGCGGCGGTCACCTCGGGCGACCGGTCGGCGTCGGCGCGGACGACGACCTGGTGCATGGACTTGAGATCCGGGTAGGCCGCGTTCAGCCGGTCGTAGACCTGCATGGCGACGATGGAACGGGAGTGCGTCTCGCGGCCCATGTCGGTGAGCTTGAGGCCGAGCACTGGA
>NZ_JAMWMR010000105.1 GCF_023887685.1 Streptomyces macrolidinus
ACCGGCCTCCTTCGTGTAGAAGGTGCCGAGTTGGTCCGCGTCCGGGCTGTAGAGCGCGTCGAGATCCCAGTCACGGTTCTCCGGGAACGTCGAGATGCCTTCGTCGCCGGACGCGACCATCCGCCAGAGATCCTCGGGCGAGGAGATCCCACCCGGGTACCGGCACGCCATCCCGACGATCACGATCGGCTCGTCCACCGCCGGATTCATCACGGGGACCACCGAACCGCTCACCGTCCGTGGCTGATCCGCTCCGGTGTCGCGCAGTTCCTCAACGAGTTGCGGGAGCAGGAAGCCGGAGAGCTCGGCCGGGTTGGGGTAGTCGAACACCAGCGTCGTGGGCAGGGACAGGCCGGTCGCCTTGTTGAGCCTGTTACGCAGGTCCACCGAGGTCAAGGAGTCGAAGCCCAGCTCCGTGAACGCCCGGCCGGCCGGAATCCCGTCCACGGTCTCGTGGCCCAGGACCGCCGCGATCTCCGTCCGCACCAGCGACAACAGCGCGGTGGCACGCTCGGCCTCGGGCAGGACCGCCAGCTTCTGCCGGAGACCGGAGTCCGGCCGGCTGCCGGTGAGCTCCTTCCGTGTTCGAGCCGGGACGAGTTCCCGCATCAGGGGTGCGAGCGTGTCGTTCTCCGCCTCGGCGCGCAGGACCGCGTCGTCCAGGTGGATC
>NZ_JAMWMR010000106.1 GCF_023887685.1 Streptomyces macrolidinus
GTGCGGGGGGAGTTCTTCGGGGCGGATGCGGAGGTGTTGGAGGCGACGGGTGTCGCTCAGCCGGTGTTGTTCGCGTTCGAGGTGGCGTTGTTCCGGTTGTGGGAGTCGTGGGGTGTGTTGCCGGATGCGGTGGCCGGGCATTCGGTGGGTGAGATCGCGGCTGCTCATGTGGCGGGGGTGTTGTCGTTGGAGGACGCGTGCGTGTTGGTGGGCGCGCGTGGCCGGTTGATGCAGGCGCTTCCGTCCGGTGGTGTGATGGTGGCGGTGGAGGCGTCCGAGGACGAGGTCCTGCCGCTTTTGTGTGAGGCGGGGGTTGTGTCGTTGGCGGCGGTCAACGGGCCGTTGTCGGTGGTGGTTTCGGGTGAGCAGGATGCGGTGGAGCGGGTGGTGGCGGCGTTGCCGGGGCGGCGTTCGCGTCGTCTGAGGGTCAGTCATGCTTTCCACTCGCCTCTTATGGAGCCGATGCTGGAGGATTTCCGTCAGGCTCTGGCCGGGCTGTCCTTCCGGAGTCCGGACTTGCGTTTCGTCTCCACCGTGACGGGTGCTGCGGTGGCGGAGGAGGTCGCTGCGGCCGAGTACTGGGTCGGGCAGGT
>NZ_JAMWMR010000107.1 GCF_023887685.1 Streptomyces macrolidinus
CGAGCCCCGTCCCCTCGGCGGCGGCTGCGAAGGACATGCAGCGGCCACTCGGGGCGAGACCCTGCTGGCGGCTGAAGTCCACGAACATACCGGGCGTCGACATCACCGTGACGCCGCCGGCCAGCGCCAGCGAGCACTCGCCCTGCCGCAACGACTGCGCCGCCAGGTGCAACGCCACCAACGACGACGAACACGCCGTGTCCACCGTCACCGCCGGCCCCTCAAGACCGAAGGTGTACGACAGACGCCCCGAGGCGACGCTGCCCGCGGTGCCGTTGGCCAGGTAGCCCTCGATGTCGTCGGAGACGTAGGCCAGTCGGGAGCCGTAGTCGTGGTACATCACGCCCGCGAAGACGCCGGTGGCGCTGCCGCGCAGCGTGGCGGGATCGATGCCGGCCCGCTCGATGGCCTCCCAGGAGGTCTCCAGCAGCAGCCGCTGCTGCGGGTCCATCGCCAGCGCCTCGCGCGGCGAGATCCCGAAGAACTCCGCGTCGAAGTCGCCGGCTCCGTCGAGGAACCCGCCTTCGTGGGCGTAGCTGGTGCCCGGGCGGCTCCGCTCCGGGTCGACGAGGGC
>NZ_JAMWMR010000108.1 GCF_023887685.1 Streptomyces macrolidinus
CCCTGGTTTAAAGAGGGAAAGGTCGGCCGGCACGTCAGGCTTCAACGCAAGGCAGCCGAGGCCAGCGACATCTTGCCCAGAGCAACTCCCCGCCCCTGGCTGCCGCTGCCAAGAACACGAAACCTGCGTAGCGCGAGTCGTTCGGAACGGCGTGATCGCACCGTCAGCTCACACGCCCTTCGGAAGACGCATCGACATCGTCGCGACGAGCGAATCCCGTAGATCACACCAGGCACATCACGACCAGCGCCTGTCGCCTACGACTCCCGCCCAGGACCCGAACTGCGGCAACCGGACGACCAGATGCCGCCACGCCCGGCCGACACTCACGCGGGCACCAGCGCATTCCATTTCGCCAGCTCCGCGTTCAGCACGATCCAGCCGGAATCCAGCCGGCGTACGGAGAACGACGGATGACGACCGGTGACGAAGCGTCAGATCATCCAGCCGGGATCCAGCCATGGGTAAGCCAACGGGGTCGACCCGAATTCGGGTCGACCCCGTTTGACCTGGCGGTTTGCTAACTCGCCAGATCCACGGTAATGCGCGGCCTAGACATTGAA
>NZ_JAMWMR010000109.1 GCF_023887685.1 Streptomyces macrolidinus
GGCCCCAGCCGAGGGAGACGGCAGGCAACCCCGCCGCACGACGACGCCACGCCAACCCGTCCAACGCCGCGTTCGCCGCGGCATAACCACCCTGCCCCGCACCACCGAACGACGCCGCAGCAGACGAGAACAACACGAACGCCGCCACATCACACCCCGACGTCAACTCATCCAGATGAAACGCCGCATCCACCTTCGGACCCAACACCGCATCCACACCACCAGCAGACAACGACGCAACCGTCCCATCCACCAACACACCCGCCGCATGCACCACACCCGTCAACGGATGCTCCACCGGAACCCCCGCCAACACCCCCTCCAACGCCCCCCGATCCGACACATCACACGCCACCACCGAAACACTCGCCCCCAACCCCTCCAACTCCCGCACCAACACACCCGCACCCGGCGCATCCACACCACGACGACTCACCAACACCAACCGCCGCACACCCCACACACGCACCACATGCCGAGCCACCACACCACCCAACACACCCGTACCACCCGTCACCAACACCGTCCCCTCCGGATTCACACCCGACGGCAAGGTGAGG
>NZ_JAMWMR010000011.1 GCF_023887685.1 Streptomyces macrolidinus
AAGTGCGGCCATCGGTCCCGACATGACTCACGCGGTCCTGGACATGACTCCGCCCCCAAGATCAGCAACGCGAGCTGAAGATCTTGGGGGCGGTACAAGCGATCCGCGCGGATCCCTCGGGCGACCCCCGAGCGATCCCTGGCGATCTCTAGAGATCCCGGTGGAAGTCCTCCGCCACCTTCATGAAGATGTCGTTCGCCTCGGTCTCGCCGATCGTCACGCGCACTCCTTCGCCCGCGAAGGGCCGCACGACCACACCGGCCTGTTCACAGGCCGCCGCGAAGTCGGTCGTGCGCTCCCCCAGCCGCAACCACACGAAGTTCGCCTGCGTCTCGGGCACCGTCCAGCCCTGGGCACGCAGCGCCTCGAGCACACGCGTGCGCTCGCACACCAGCGAACCGACCCGGCCGAGCAGTTCGTCCTCCGCGCGCAGCGAGGCGATCGCCGCCTCCTGGGCCAACTGGCTGACGCCGAAAGGCACTGCCGTCTTGCGCAACGCCGCGGCCACCGGCTCATGGGCTATCGCGAAGCCGACCCGCAGCCCGGCGAGGCCGTACGCCTTGGAGAACGTGCGCAGCACGCAGACGTTCGGACGCTCGCGGTACAACTCCACGCCGTCCGGCACCTCGATATCACGGATGAACTCCCGGTACGCCTCGTCGAGCACGACCAGCACATCACGGGGCACCCGGTCGAGGAAGCGCTCCAACTCGGCCCGGCGCACCACGGTGCCGGTCGGGTTGTTGGGGTTGCAGACGAAGATCAGCCGCGTCCGGTCGGTGATCGCGTCCGCCATCGCGTCCAGGTCGTGCACATCACCGGGGGTCAACGGCACCTGCACCGATGTCGCACCACTGACCTGCGTGATGATCGGGTACGCCTCGAAGGACCGCCAGGCGTAGATCACCTCGTCGCCCGGACCACTCGTGGCCTGCACCAACTGCTGGGCGACACCGACCGAGCCCGTGCCCGTGGCGATATGCGACTCGGGTACTCCGAAGCGCTCCGCCAGCTCGCACATCAGCCCCGTGCACGCCATGTCCGGGTAGCGGTTGAACGACAGGGCCGCCGCCGTCACGCTCTCCATCACGCCCGGCAGCGGTGGGTACGGGTTCTCGTTCGAGGACAGCTTGTAGGCCACCGGTCCGCCGGCCGCCGCAGGCTTGCCGGGCTTGTAAGTGGGGATACCCTCCAGCTCGGTACGCAGCCTCGGGCTCGTCTCGCTCACCGCAGTCCTCCTCACACGCGCCGGCTCATGGCCGCCACCGGCTTCCAATGCTTCTCACCTTATGAGGATTCGGCGCCGCTGCGAATGGGCTGTGGACAACCGGCTCCGCACCGGCACGCCAGGGGCGCATTGCCGCTCGCCGCGCGCGCGGGTGGCTCACGCCGTGGCGCGCATCCCTCGTGAAGGTGAGTTGAGACCGCGTCGGCATCCCGGCGCCTGGGCGGGCGCATGCGCACCGACACATCACGTACGGATGTGGTGACGTTCAATTCCCCTGCTATTCACCGCATTTGATGCTTGTTGACCATGCAGAAACGTGCCTGCCGAGGGGTGCATATGCGTCCGCGCCCCGCCACCGTATGCGCCCTACTATCGGCTCGCCATGACAGCAGCAGGGAAGCACCAGGTGAGCCAGGCGGAGACCTCCCGCCGAGGCAACCGGCCGGGCCGAGCGGGCATCAGAGACGTGGCGGCTGCCGCCGGGGTCTCCATCACGACCGTCTCCGACGCCCTCAACGGCAAGGGCCGGCTGCCGGACGCCACCCGACGCCATGTCCGCGAGGTCGCCGAACGGCTGGGCTACCGCCCCTCGGCCGCGGCCCGCACGCTCCGTACCGGCAAGTCGGGCCTCATCGGCCTGACCGTGACGACCTACGGGGATGAACCTTTCACCTTCACGGAGTTCGCGTACTTCGCGGAGATGGCCAGAGCCGCCACCTCGGCCGCGCTCGCCCGCGGCTACGCCCTGGTCATCCTGCCCGCGACCTCGCGCCACGACGTGTGGTCGAACGTCGCCCTGGACGGCACGGTCGTCATCGACCCGTCCGACCAGGACCCCGTGGTCAGCGAGCTGGTGCGCCAAGGGTTACCGGTCGTCTCCGACGGCCGCCCGGCAGGCGCCCTCCCCGTCACCGCATGGGTGGACAACGACCACGAGGCCGCGGTCCTCGGCATCCTCGACCATCTGGCCGAGGCGGGCGCCCGCCGGATCGGGCTGCTGACCGGCACCACGACGGACACGTACACCCACCTGTCCACGACCGCGTACCTGAGGTGGTGCGAGCGCGTCGGGCAGGACCCCGTCTACGAGGCCTACCCGGCCCACGACCCGTGCGCGGGCGCCGTCGCCGCCGACCGACTGCTGGCCCGCCCCGACCGCCCCGACGCGGTCTACGGACTCTTCGACCCGAACGGCACGGACCTGCTGGCCGCCGCCCGCCGCTACGGCCTGCGCGTGCCCGACGACCTGCTGCTCGTCTGCTGCAGCGAGTCCACCGTGTACGCCAACACCGAACCGCCCGTCACCACGCTCTCCCTCAAGCCGCGTCGGATCGGTACGGCGGTGGTGCAACTCCTCATCGACGCCATCGAGGGTGTCGAGACCGAACAGCCCATCGAGCGGGTGATACCGACGGAGCTGATCGTGCGTACGTCGTCCGAGCGGCGTCCGCCCCGTACGACGATCAGCCCGCCCCGGTCGCCGGAGAAGGGATAGGCCGGCGATGACCCGCGGGGGACACACAGGTCACCCGCACACGCCCGGGAACGACGGCCGGTGTCCCGACGGTGAAAGCCCTGCCCAATCGGGGCGAATGCCGCGGTGGACCCTGGTCCGTCCCCGATTCACCACCCCTGGGTCATCACACGGCGCGATCCGCATTCCTATGATGGGCCCACGACACCGCGGGCCGCTGCGACCAGGCAGTCCGATGCGGTGCACAGGCAGTCCGATGCGGTGCGGATGCGGCGCGATGGTGGAGGGGTCGATGACTCAGGGGGCCGGTCAGGGACCCGAGGTGGAGCGTACGGCGACGGTGCGTGACTTCCGGGTGCCCGCGTATGTCCACCAGGCCGGTCCGTACACACAGAGCACGTCCCCGGGCGAGGCCGCCGAACCCGTGGCCGCGCAGAAGTCGTTCGCCCGCGGGTACTCCGACGAGTACACGCCCACCGAGCGCGATCTGCCGGTGATCAACCGTGGTGACACGCTCCAGGTGACCGTCGACCCGGTGCCCGTACCCGCCCCGCAGACCTCCGACGGGCCCGGTCCGCTGTTCGTCGTCGGGGATGTCCACGGCTATCTCGACGAGTTGGTCTCGGCGCTCCAGGAGAAGGGGCTCATCGACGCCGCGGGGAACTGGTCCGCGGGCACGGCGCGGCTGTGGTTCCTGGGCGACTTCACCGACCGCGGGCCCGACGGCATCGGCGTCATCGACCTGGTGATGCGGCTGTCCGCGGAGGCCGCCGCGGCCGGCGGCTACTGCAAGGCGCTCCTGGGCAACCACGAGCTACTGCTGCTGGGCGCCAAGCGGTTCGGCGACACCCCCGTCAACTCCGGTGCGGGCACGGCCACGTTCCAGGCGGCCTGGCTGCTCAACGGCGGCCAGAAGAGCGACATGGACCGGCTCCAGGACCACCATCTGCAGTGGATGGCCCGCCTGGACGCCGTCGAGAAGGTCGACACGTATCTGCTGGTGCACTCGGACACCACCGCCTACCTCGACTACGGCGACTCCATCGAAGCGGTCAACGACACCATCCGCGAGACACTCACGCGTAATGACCCGGACGAGGTCTGGGACCTGTTCCGCAAGCTCACCAAGCGCTTCTCCTTCCGCGACGAGGGCGGCGCCGACGCCGTACGGTCCCTGCTGGACACCTACGGCGGTACACGCATCGTCCACGGCCACAGCCCCATCCCCTATCTGCTGGGCCAGGTCGGTTCGGAGGACGGCGAGGACGACACGGGTCCGGTGGTCGAGGGTCCACATGTCTACGCGGACGGACTGGCGATCGCGATGGACGGCGGCGTGACCATGAACGGAAAGCTGCTGGTCCAGCAACTTCCGCTGCGCGGCTGAGCGTTCACAAGCAGGGAATTCCCCGGAGTGACGGCTGCCGGAGAACGGTGACGGCCGGGGCAATTTCCGGAAACCCCCTGTCACCCTATGGCGTCACCGCTCTACCATCTGCTTATCCGTAGCAGGCTCCCCTCCGTTTCTGCCCGACGGCTCGTCAGCATGCCGAGCCCCAAGCCCTACGGAGCATCGGGGGATGCACATGAACAGCGTTCCGCAGCACCTGCTGAGCGAGGACCGCCAGGACTACGAGCGGATCCTCGATGAGGCGCTGCGCTCCGCAGCACACCGCCCTGAACCGACCGTTGCCGGACAGCGACTCACCTTCGACCAGCTCCGCACCATGGCGCTGGACGCCACCGCCCTGATCACCGCGGCGGCGGCCACCGAATACCAGCACTACGTGGAGGTCCGCGAGGAACTGCGGCGGCCTGCGCCGTCCGCCCCGAGCGTCAAGGAGAGTGCCGCCGACTCTTCTGAACCGGCTCCGGCTCCGAGCCCGAACTCGGCCTCGGAGCCGGATGGTCCAGGGCTCGCCGCTTCGGTGGGAGAGGCCGCGGCGAGTGCCGGAGCCGGTGCCGTCGTCACGGTGCTCGCCCCCGTCCTCGCCGGCGCCGCCGCGGCGATCTTCCTGCTCGTGGGCTACCTCCTCAAGATGGTCTATCCCGACGAGGCCTTCGTCCGGACCCTCCTGACCACCGGGTGGGTCTTCGGCGCGGTGACCGCGGCGGCGATGCTGGTCGCCGCGACAGGACTGCTGCTGACCGCGCTGCGCCACGGCTCCGCCACCGAGGAGGCCGCGGCCCGGGAGGCGTTGGCGGCGGAGGTGGCCCGGGCCAGGGAGGCCTGGCACGAGGCGCTGCGGGAGCGCGGCATCCTGCCGTTCCTCCGCCGCGCCCTCGTCGTCCCGGACACGACCGTGACGAGCCGGAAGGAGCCGGAACCGACCTCCAGCCGTATGCCGCACCTCGGCTACGACCGGCCGGGCTTCAGCAGCCCGGAGAACGGCCCCGCCTCTGGCCCGCGCCCCCGCTTCAGCAGCCCGGACTTCACGAGCCCGGACTTCGGGGGGCCGGAACACCGGCCGGAGTGACGGACGTCGTCCATCCGCCCTTCGCCGGTGCCGCCGCCGAGGGCGGTACCGGTACGTCCGCACGGGCGCGCGTACGTCCGGCACAGGCGCGCGTGCGTCCGGCGCGCGCGGGCCGGACCGTCCGGGGCCGCGCGTTCTTGCAATGATCGGGCGATGACCGCGCCGCAGCATCCGCCGCCCTTCCCGCCCGCCGAGCCGTCTCCGGTCCCTGGTCCGGGCCGACCACACCGTCATGACTCCGGTGAGGGGCACGGCTCGGGGGACGGCCGTGCCCATGGACCGGGCGGCGGGCACGGCCACTCCCACAGCCATGGCCCTGCCGCCCCTGTGTCACGGCATCTGCGCCGCCTCATCGCCGCGGTCCTCGTCCCGTTCACCGCGGCGGTCGTCGTCGGACTCGCCGTGCTCTGGCCCGACGGCCTGCCCACGCACCCGCGCAGCGGCGTCGGCTTCGACCGGCAGACCCAGCAGGCCACCGTCACCACCGTCACGGACATGCCCTGCGCGTCCGCGAACACGGCCCCCGGAACCGACCCCGCGTCCGGCTCCGGCGGCACCTCCACCACCGAGGGCGCCCCGACCCGACAGCAAGCCGGGGACTGCAAGAAGGCGACGATTCGCGTCGACACCGGCACGGGCAAGGGCCGTACGTTCACGGAGATCGTCCGGCCGGACCAGTCACGGCAGTTGCACCAGGGCGAGAAGGTCGTGGTCGCGTACGAACCCTCCGCGCCCAGGGACTTGCAGTACTCGGTGACCGATGTGAACCGCTCGTTCCCCATGGCGCTGCTCGCCGGGATCTTCGCCGTCGCCGTGGTCGTCGTGGGACGCATGCGCGGCGTCATGGCGCTGATCGCGCTGACGGTCAGCTTCCTGATCCTGAGCCTCTTCATCCTGCCCGCGATCCTCCAGGGCTCGAATCCCCTGCTCGTGGCGGTGATCGGCGCGAGCGCCATCATGCTGATCGCCCTCTACCTGTGCCACGGCCTCTCGGCGCGCACCTCCGTGGCGGTCCTGGGCACGCTCATCTCACTGTCCCTGATCGGCGTCCTGGGATCGCTGTTCATGGGCTGGGCCGCGCTGACCGGCAACACGGACGACAACACGGGCCTGATCCATGGGCTGTATCCGCACATCGACATGAGCGGTCTGCTGCTGGCCGGTGTCATCATCGGTTCGCTCGGTGTGCTCGACGATGTGACGGTGACCCAGACCTCGGCCGTCTGGGAGCTGCACGAGGCGAATCCGTCGATGGGCTGGCGCGGTCTGTACCGGGCGGGCATCCGCATCGGCCGTGACCACATCGCCTCGGTCGTCAACACGCTCGTCCTGGCCTACGCGGGCGCGGCGCTGCCCCTGCTGCTGCTCTTCTCGATCGCCCAGAGCAGCGTCACCACGGTCGCCACCAGCGAGTTGGTCGCCGAGGAGGTCGTACGCACCCTCGTCGGCTCGATCGGGCTCGTCGCCTCTGTGCCGGTCACGACGGCGCTGGCCGCCCTCGTGGTCTCGGCCGACCGCCCCGCAGTGACCGCCGCTGCTCCGGCACCGGCACGCGGCGGGAAGAGGCGCCGCCGCAAGCGCTGAAGCGGCCCGCACCGCGCGACGGACCGCGGGAGGCGAACCGTTACGGCGCCAGGATCGCCCTCAGCCCGCGCTCTGCTCCTCCGCCAGGATCCGGTCCAGGACCTCGTCCAGACGGGCGTCGAAGCCGGAGAGAGATCCTTCCTGCCCCAGTGGTACGAGCTTGTCCGTACGGTCGAGGAACGCCACGAGCGGCACCGCGCCCGACCGGAACAGGGCCTGGTCGGCGCCCACCTGAAGCCGGATCAGCACATCGCCGAAGGAGTCCGGTTCGGCGGGCGCGATGTGCACATCTCCGATACCGCACGGCCGACCCACCCCGTCGACCAGCAGCTCACGCCCGAACGCCCAGGTCACGGGCGCATCACCGGGAAGGTGAAAGGTCAGCCGCACGGCATAGGGATCACATGTCTCGTACCGCAGTTCCACCGGGATACGGAACGAAAGCTCGTCCGAGACGAGAAAGCTCATCATGACCTCTGCCTGTACCGACTCACGCATCGCCTACCCCGTCAGTTGCCGTCGACTGGCCAGGAATCGTCCCCCTGACACCTGCTGGAAGTTTGCTGAAAGTGCACAGCAGATCACAAGGCGTGAGTTTTCAGATGCTGATAGAGAAGGCGCGCGCCCTCGAGGCCTTCCCGGCCTCCCCCTGCGCCCCACCTGCGCCGAGCAGCGGTCGTTGGCCTGGTACGCGGGCGGACAGACACCCATCATGACGGCCACGTCACGTACCGCATAGGGGGTATCGCCCGAACGGGGTAACGGTCGACAGGGCCCCGGCCGGATCCGATCGCTTCGCCGGGCCGGGACCGTAGGCACGGGCCGCTCGCAGAAACGTGCCCCGCCGAACCCGGGCCGCTCGGCCGCGTCGGGCCGCCCGGGAAGTCGGCGACGCCGCGGATCTCGCTCCCGCTCCGCAGGAGAAGCAGTAGACCATGTGGGGCAGCGGAGGCGATCGGATCACGCCATTGTGCGAGGGCATGCGAAGGCGTGCGACGACGTCAGAGGGCGTCACCCTTCAGGCAAGGCATCCATGCAAGACATCCAGGCAAGGCGTCATCCCTCACGCTGGGACGTCTTCTGCCGGACCGCGTCGCTGCTCAGCCGCTCGGCTGCCTCGCCGAGGAAGAACAGGCCCTTCTCGCGGCGCAGATAGCCGTCATGGGTCAGGGTGCGCAGCAGGTGGTACGCCGTGGGAAGCGCCAAGCCGACCTCGCGGGCCAGTTGCTTGGCGGGCGCCCCGTACGCGTGGTCGGCGACGGCCTCCAGCAGCCTCATCGCCCGCTGCACGGATCCGATGAGCGTGGTGGAGTGCGGCTGCACGCGCGGGAGGCAGGCCTCCGCCGATGAGGTGCGCCGCTGTGCGGGCGGGGCGGGGGGAACTGGGGGTGCGGGGCGGGCCGTGGCCAAGGATCACTCCCGAAGCGCGAGGAGGGCCGCCCGTGCGGGGACACGGGAGGTGGATGCGCCACGCGCGGCGCCGGCCGCGCGCCGAACTCGGACTCTAACGGTCCACCGCCACCCAGCGATGGCCCTCAGGGGAAAACTTCCCTCGGCCGAGCGAACCTCGCCGCCCCGTTATCGACCGGCCGTCACCGCTCGCCCCTGACGCGCCGTTCCCCGCCCGCGCGACGACGGCGCGGCGCACTCCGAGCGGCTCACCAGTCACCGCGTGACGAGGAGTTCGACATGAACTTCCGTACGACGTAGATCAGTCCGCCGACCAGCGCGACGAAGAGCAGCACCTTGAAGAGGAGCGCGATGACGAAGCCGACGACGCTCGCTATCACGCTGCCGAACACGACCAGAGCGATGACCGGCACCGCGATCCACTTCACCCACCACGGCAAACTCGCGAAGATCTCTCGCATCGCCTTGTCCTTGTCTCTCCGCCCGCCGCCCCGCGTCCTGTTCGGGGGCTCCGCTTCCGGGCTCTTCGGTGTCCTGCCTTCGATGCTAGGGGCGCCAGGGGGCGGACGGGGCGCTCCGCATCCCTTGTCCTCCCCTGATCGTCCCCCTAGGGAACCCCGAGACGGGCCTCAGCTCTCGGGCGGAGAGAACACCACCAACACGCGCAGATCCTCGGTGATGTGGTGGAACTTGTGGGCGACCCCGGCGGGCACATAGACGACGCTGCCCCGCGCGACCTGGGTGGTCTCCGTACCGACGGTGATCGCGGCCCGGCCGCTCACGACGAAGTACACCTCGTCCTGGCGGTGGGGCTGTTGGGGGTCCAAGGCGCCCGCGTCGAGTGCGTACAGGCCCACCGACATGTTCCGCTCCCGTAGGAACTGAAGGTAGGCGCCGTCATGGGCGGCGCGCTCCGCGTCCAGTTCGTCCAGTCGGAATGCCTTCATCGTCCTTGTTCCGCCCTTGCTCGCTCGCTGCCGCCCCCGTCTGCCACGATCAGACACATGAAGCAATTCGTAGTCAAGACGATCGCCAACGCCGGGGCCCTGGCCGTAGCCGTCGGGCTGCTCGACAAGATCTCCCTGACAGGTTCCAGCACCGGTAAGAAGGTCGGCACGCTGCTCGTCGTCGCGCTGCTCTTCGGCCTGGTGAACTTCCTGGTCAAACCGGTCCTCCAGGTGCTGGCCTTCCCGCTGCTCATCCTGACGCTCGGCCTGATAACCCTGGTCATCAACGCCCTGATGCTGCTGCTCACCTCGTGGATCGCGGGCAAGCTGGATCTGAGCTTCCATGTCTCGGGCTTCGGGACCGCCGTGATGGGTGCCCTGATCGTCTCGATCGTCTCCTGGGCGCTGAACATGGCCCTGCCGGACGGCAAGGATTGATCGGGTGAGCCGTATGTCCTGGCGTATCTGCTTCGTCTGCACCGGCAACATCTGCCGCTCCCCGATGGCCGAGTCCGTCTTCCGCGCGCGTATCGAGGAGGCCGGTCTCGACGGTCTGGTCGAGGTCGACAGCGCCGGTACGGACGGCTGGCACGCGGGAGAGGGCGCGGATCCGCGGACCGTCGCCGTCCTCGAGGCGAACGGTTACGCCGGCGAGCACACCGCGCGGCAGTTCGATCCCGCGTGGTTCTCCCGTCTCGACCTGGTGATCGCCCTCGACTCCGGCCATCTCAAGGCCCTGCGCCGCCTGGCACCCGGTCCGGAGGACGCGGCGAAGGTCCGGCTCCTGCGCTCGTACGATCCCGCCGCGCACGAGGACCTCGACGTCCCCGACCCGTATCACGGAGAGACGGACGGCTTCGAGGAATGCCTCGAGATGGTGGAGGCGGCCAGTACGGGCCTGCTCGCCGCGGTGAGAGAACACATGGAGGGAGGGACCGCATGACGGCACCGGACTTCGACACCTCCGGCGCGCCGGGTGACGGTACGCGCGCGGTGCGGGCGGGGCTGCCCGAGCCGGTCAAGTACGAGCCGACGCTCCCGGGGCCCGTCTTCGCCGCCCACTACCACCTGCCGGGCGAGCCGACAGGTCCGTACACCTACGGGCGGGACGAGAACCCCACCTGGACCCGTCTGGAGCAGGCCATCGGCGAGCTCGAGGCGCCCGGCCGGGACGGCGTCGAAACGCTCGCCTTCGCCTCCGGCATGGCGGCGATCTCGGCGGTCCTCTTCTCCCAGCTCCGCGCCGGCGACATCGCGGTGCTGCCCGCCGACGGCTACCAGGTACTGCCCCTGGTCCGCGAGCAACTGACCGCGTACGGCATCGAGGTACGCACCGCGCCGACGGGGGCCGACGCCCAGCTCGGCGTCCTCGACGGCGCGAAGCTGCTGTGGATCGAGACCCCCTCGAACCCCGGCCTGGACGTCTGCGACGTTCGGCGGCTCGTCGCGGCGGCGCACGCACAGGGCACCCTGGTAGCCGTCGACAACACCCTGGCGACCCCGCTCGGTCAACGGCCGCTGGATCTGGGCGCCGACTTCTCCGTGGCCAGCGGCACCAAGATGCTCACCGGGCACGGCGACCTCCTGCTCGGCTACGTGGTGGGCCGAAACGCCGGGCCGATGGCCGCCGTACGCCGCTGGCGCAAGATCGTCGGGGCGGTCCCGGGGCCCATGGAGGCCTGGCTCGCGCATCGTTCCCTGGCCACGCTCCAGTTGCGTGCCGACCGGCAGACCGCCAACGCGCTCGCGGTCGCCGAGGCGTTGCGCGGCCGGTCCGAGGTGAGCGGGCTGCGGTATCCGGGCCTGCCCGAGGACCCCTCCCACGAGATCGCCGCGCGCCAGATGCGCCGCTTCGGCTGCGTGGTGTCGTTCACGTTGCCCACACGCGCGCGTGCCGACCGCTTCCTCGAGGCGCTGCGCATCGTCGACGACGCGACCAGCTTCGGAGGCGTCCGGTCCACCGCCGAGCGGCGGGGACGCTGGGGCGGCGACGCGGTGCCGGAAGGCTTCGTCCGTCTCTCGGCGGGCGCCGAGGACCCCGAGGACCTGGTCGCCGATGTGCTGCGGGCGCTGGACGAGTCGGCCACGCTCTGAGGCGCACCGCCGCTGCAGGAAGGTGCCCTTCGACGGGGCGGGTCCTGCGCCCTGGGAGCCCTTCTCCGCACAGCAGACGGTCCGAGCCTCCCCCCTCGTGGCTCGGACCGTCCCGGTTCTGCGCGCGAAGAACCGTGCGACCAAGGCTAGTTGACTCTGTGTCAGTGTCCAATCACAGTAGCGACAGAGACCTATCGACTTATTTATAGTTGAGCGCGGCCGAAGGTGCGGGGAGGGGAGGGGCACCATGGATGTGGCCCTGCTGCGCACCTTTGTGACCGTGCACCGAGCCGGCTCCTTCACCCGCGCCGCGGCGCTGCTCGGCCTCTCGCAGCCGGCCGTCACCTCCCAGATCCGTACCCTGGAGCGGCAGTTGGGCCGCCCTCTCTTCCTGCGCCGGGCCCGCGGAGTGACCCCCACGACCATCGGCGACGAACTCGCGCACAAGGCGGCGCCGCATCTGGACGCCCTCGTGGAGATCGCCGAGGCGGAGCTGGACGAGCATGCGACGCCGCGCACCCTCCATCTCGCGGGCCCGCCCGAATTCACCGCCGAACGCGCCCTGCCGGCACTTGCGGAGCTGACCGGCGACGACGGCCAGGGGCTTGCCCTGCGCGCCTCTTTCGGGAACGCCGACGAAGCACTGGAAGGGCTCGCCGCCGGGCACCATGACCTGGCCATCACCACGGCCCGGCCGCGCGGAGCCCTGCTCACCGCGACCCCGCTCTGCGACGAGGAGCACGTCCTGGTCGCCTCCCCACGCTGGACCTCCTGCCTGGACCCCGGCGAACTGCGCCGTATGAGCGCGCGGGTGCTCGAGGACTTCCCCGTGGTCGAGGTGCATGAGTCACTGCCGTTCGTCGCCCGCTACTGGGCGTCCGTCTTCGACTCCCGTCCGGCCGCCTCCGGCACCGTCGTCGTCCCTGATCTGCGTGCGGTCCTCGCCTGTGCCGCCACCGGCGCGGGCCTCGCCGTACTGCCGCGCTATCTCTGCGCCCCCGCGCTGGAGCGAGGCGATGTGGTGGCCCTCCATGAACCGGCGGTGCCCCCGCTGAGGACGTACTTCCTCGTGGTCCGCACCGGCACGATGGCCATGCCGCACATCGCGCGGGCGCACGAGTGGTTGCTCCGGGCCGCAGCGCACTGGAGTTGATCGGCAACTGCCCGGGGTCCGCCCGGGTTCGGCACCCTGGTGAGGCACGCGATGTTTCACGTGGAACATGCTGGGCCACATTTCACCCATGACCGTTCGCCCTGTGGTCAAGCGCACCGCCCGCGCCATCCTGCTCGATGGCGACGACCTGATTCTGATCAAGCGGACCAAGCCAGGCGTCGATCCCTACTGGGTCACACCGGGAGGTGGGGTCGAGCCGTCGGACACGACCGTCATCGACGCACTCCACCGTGAGGTGCACGAGGAACTCGGCGCCAAGATCACCGATGTGGTGCCCTGCTTCGTCGACACCGTCGAGCACATCGGCGAAGACGGTGGCGCGACCGGTGTGAAGGTCCAGCACTTCTTCGTCTGCCACCTCGAGTCCATGGACGCGCATCTGCGGCACGGCCCGGAGGTGGAACAGCCCGCCGGCACCTACGAGATCGTGCGGGTGCCCTTCACCCGGGTGGGCATCGCCTCCGTCCATCTCGTCCCGCTGTCGCTGCGGCACTACCTCGACGGAAACATCGAGGGCGTACGGGCCATGCACGCGCCTGACCTGGGCTGATACTCGGAAGCGGAGATTCCCTCCAGGACTCCGCTACCCACCGCCGCCCGGTCGGCCCTCATCTGCCCGGCCTATCGCACCAGTTCATAGGCATCCCACAGATCCCGCCCGGCGTAGGAGTGGGTCGCCCGGTCCGCCAGATGATGGTCCGCATTGACCGCGACGGAAACCGGCACGGCATCGAACAGGTCCTTGTCCGACATCGAGTCGCCATAGGCGACGCAGTCGGCGGACCGAACGCCGAACTCCCCGCAGAGTCGCTCCGCGATCCGCACCTTGGCGGCGGCGCTGAGGATCCGTGCCGGATCCACGGGTTCCGTGAAGGGCAGTGCGGGAAAGCGCGATCCGTAGGCCGCATGCGCGCCCCACTGCGTCAGCCGCTCCACGAAGAAGGAGGGGGAGAGCGAGATGACGGCGCAGTAGTCACCGTTCTGGCGGATCGCCGCCCACACATCCTCGATACGGGACAGCCAGGGGGCTGCAGCGAAGGCCGCCGCCACATGGTCGTCCGTGAGCTGCCCCCACAGGGCGTGTACCTGTATGGAGTACTCCGGGGGGTCGATGTGCCCGGCGGAGAGCGCCCGCTCCAGTGCCACGGTCTCCGCCTCCAGGCCGAGCTGCCGTGAGATCTCCACTGGTGCAGTGCTTCCGTGCAGCAGTGTCCCGTCGAGATCGAAGAGATGAAGTCTCGCCATGAGCGAGGAGGCTAGCGACTGTTCCCCTCATCGGTACAGAGAGCCCCCGGATCGTATCCGGCCGCGACCATTCATCTGCCGACTGCCGACCGGTCATACTCGGGCCGCTCGTTGTTTCACGTGAAACGCCTGCCCATGCACTCCATGGCGGCATGGCATGGCCAAAAGCCGGTATGTCGATCCACAATCGAGTGGACGCCAGTGCCCCCTGTCAGACAGCCTGATCGGCGTGTCGACACCTTCTCTCGCTGCTCTTCCCATCCGTCGTCTGACGCACCGCGATCTCCTCGCCTGCGCCGACCTGTCCGAGGATCGGGGCTGGCCCCGCGAGGAGCACAAGTGGGGACTGCTCCTCGCCGCCGGAACGGGCTACGGCATAGACGACCCCGAGGGCGGCCTCGTGACTGCCTGCGTCGTCACCGAGTACGGGCCCCAGTACCGACCGGAGCTGGGGAGCATCGGCATGGTGCTCGTCGCGGAACGGCACGCTCGTCAGGGGGTCGGCCGGCGACTGATGCAGCATGTGGTGAGTGAGTTGGGCACCACTCCCCTCACGCTGTACGCGACGCCGTACGGCCGCCCCCTCTACGAGGAACTCGGCTTCAAGGTCATCGGCCATTCCGAGATGCTGTGCGGGCACTTCACGGCGGGAGGACCGTCTCCCACCGTTGCCACTCGTGCCGCCACCGCCGAGGACCTCGCCACCCTCGTCCGGCTCGATGAAGAGGTCTTCGGCGTCGATCGCACGCATGTGCTCACGCGACTGCCCGCCTTCGCCGACCAGGTACGAGTCGCCGAGGAGAACGGGGAGATCACCGGATACGCCGCCGCCTGGCCCAATATGGACACCCATGTCGTGGGTCCGCTCATCGCGCGTGACACGGAGACGGCGAAAGCACTCGTCGCCTCCCTAGCCGCCCACACCGACCGTCCGCTGCGCACGGATGTCGATGTACGGCACGAAGAGCTGCTGGCCTGGCTGAAGGAGCGTGGGCTCGCCTCCGTCATGTTGAACGCGATGATGGCGTACGGCATCCCGGACCTGCCCGGTGACTGGACGCGGCGTTTCGCCCCCGTGACGGTGGCCGCCGGCTGATTCCTGTCCCTCAACTGCCGCTATAGGGTGCGCACATGGGAGATCTTGAGATACGTCGCGCGGTCGCGGATGATGTTCCCGCGATCGTCGCCATGCTTGCCGATGACCCGCTCGGTGCCCAGCGCGAGTCTCCGGACGACCTGGCGCCGTACCTGAGCGCGCTGGAGAGGCTGAGCAGCGATCCGAACCAGCACCTCATGGTCGCGGTACGTGAAGGACGGATCGTCGGCACCCTCCAGCTCACGATCATCCCGGGGCTGTCCCGCAAGGGAGCCACGCGTTCGATCATCGAGGGCGTGCGGATCCACGCGGACGAGCGCGGCAACGGTCTCGGAGCACGGCTCATCGAATGGGCCGTCGACGAGTCCAGGCGCCAGAACTGCCAGTTGGTCCAGCTCACGTCCGACACCACCCGTACCGACGCCCACCGCTTCTATGAGCGCCTGGGATTCGAGGCGTCCCACGTCGGCTTCAAACTGCCGCTCTGACACGAGCCATCCCAAGGGGCATGTTTCACGTGAAACATGCCCCTTTCGATAGCGGGAGGGCCTACGGAAGCCCCCTCCAGCCTTCCGGATCCACCCCACCCGGCACAGGAGCCGCTTCGTCATACGGCTGGCGGGTGAACACGAACGACCCCAGATCCAGGTGGCTCACGGAGCCGTCCGGTCGACGGACAACCGTCAGAATCTCCCCCGCGTAATAGCCGTCGAGCCCCGTCCAGGTGCCGTCTCCGCTCGGCCGCAGGCGCGAGCGGCGCCCCTTGCCGGACAACGGCTCCAGAGAGACACCGCCGTCCGCGGTCAGGCGCAGCGCGTAGCCCTGCGTCCCCCAGTACCACTGCCCCGCCAGTTCCAGCACCGCCCGGTCCACGTCGGGCAGCGGTCGCCACGGCTCGGGGATCCGGGGTTCCGCCTCGGCCACGACGCCGACGAGATCGGCGGCCACAGCCGAAAGTTGCGGCCCGGAGGTGCAGTTGGCGAGCACCACGGCCGCGATGTCGTCCTCGACGCTGAAGAAGAGGCTCGCGAGGAAGCCCGGCAGGGAGCCGGTGTGACCGACGAGGAGGCGACCGTCGTGGTGCCGGGTCTCCAGGCCGAGGCAGTAGGCGTATCCGTCCGCCACATCCGCGGCCGAGGGCGGCGCGGCGGGCCTGCGCATCTCCTGGACGGACTCCGCGCTCAGCACCCGATCGTCACCCCGGGAGAGGAAGACGGCGAAGCGCGCCAAGTCTCCTGTGGTCGACCACAGTTGACCTGCGGGTGCCATCCGGCCCAGATCCTCGACCGGCTCCGGCAGCATCACATCCGCCCAGGGGTGCACGGCCCAGCCACCCGCGTGCGGTGCCTGCGGCCGACCGCTCGTACGGTGCAACCCCAGCGGCTGGAGCACCTCGCGCTGGAGAACGTCCTCCCAGGGAGCCCCGCGCACCTCCTCGACCAACGCGCCCAGGAGCGTATAGCCGGTGTTGGAGTAGTGGAAGCGGCGGCCGACCGGGTGCCGCAGGGGCTGCTCGCCCAGCACATCCGAGAGTTCAGGGCGCAGCGTGCCCGGCGTGCGCTCCCACCAGGGCGCGGGCGACTCGGCCGCCAAGCCGCCCGTATGCGCGAGGAGTTCGGCGATGGTGGCCTCCCCCGCACCGGTGCCCGGCAGATGCTTCTCCAGCGGGTCACCGAGGTCCAGGAGACCCTCGTCGCGCAGCCGCAGGACGAGGACCGCGGTGAAGGTCTTGGTGATCGAGCCGATCCGGTACTGCACGTTCTCGTCCGGGCCGTGGCCGTCCACCGAGGTGCGGGAGCCGTGCCACACCGTCCGCCCGTCCCGAACGACCGCCGCCACCAGCGACGGCGCCCGCCCCTCGGTCTGCGCCACGGCGATACGGTGCAGCAGGGCCCGGCGCGTCGCGGGAAGCAGCTCATCCTGATAAGTCGTCATGCCCTCAGTCCACCCGAGCCCGCCCCTCACGTCGAGCGTTTTCCCAGGCCTTCGGACATCACCGACGCATCACTCCGGGATCAGGTCTGCGCCATGTCCACGAAACGGGAGTAGTGGCCCTGGAAGGCGACCGTGATCGTCGCCGTCGGACCGTTTCGGTGCTTGCCGACGATGATGTCCGCCTCGCCCGCGCGCGGTGACTCCTTCTCGTACGCGTCCTCGCGGTGCAGCAGGATCACCATGTCGGCGTCCTGCTCGATCGAGCCGGACTCACGCAGGTCGGACACCATGGGCTTCTTGTCCGTGCGCTGTTCAGGCCCTCGGTTGAGCTGAGAGAGCGCGACCACCGGCAGTTCCAGCTCCTTGGCCAGCAGCTTCAGGTTCCGGGACATGTCGGAGACTTCCTGCTGTCGGCTCTCGGACCGCTTGGAGCCGGACTGCATCAGCTGCAGGTAGTCGATGACGACCAGCTTCAGGTCGTTGCGTTGTTTGAGGCGGCGGCACTTGGCGCGGATCTCCATCATCGACAGGTTCGGCGAGTCGTCGATGTAGAGCGGGGCGGCCGACACATCCGGCATACGGCGCGCGAGCCGGGTCCAGTCCTCGTCCGTCATCGTGCCGGACCGCATATGGTGCAGGGCCACCCGCGCTTCCGCGGACAACAGACGCATCGCGATCTCGTTGCGGCCCATTTCGAGCGAGAAGATCACGCTCGGCAGGTTGTGCTTGATGGAGGCCGCCCGTGCGAAGTCCAGCGCGAGCGTCGACTTACCCATGGCGGGACGGGCCGCGATGATGATCATCTGGCCGGGGTGCAGACCGTTGGTGAGCTGGTCGAGATCCGTGAAGCCGGTCGGTACACCGGTCATCTCTCCCGAGCGCGAGCCGATCGCCTCGATCTCGTCGAGGGCCCCCTCCATGATCTCGCTGAGCGGCAGATAGTCCTCGGCCGTGCGCTGTTCGGTGACCGCGAAGATCTCGGCCTGGGCGCTGTTGACGATCTCATCGACATCGCCGTCGGCGGCGTATCCCATCTGCGTGATGCGCGTGCCTGCCTCGACAAGGCGACGCAGCACCGCGCGCTCGTGCACGATCTGTGCGTAGTACTCGGCGTTCGCCGCGGTCGGGACCGTCTGCACGAGCGAGTGCAGATAGGGGGCTCCGCCGACCTTCGTGATCTCGCCGCGCTTGGTCAGCTCGGCCGCGACCGTGATGGGGTCGGCCGGCTCGCCCTTCGCGTACAGGTCGAGGATCGCCAGGTAGATCGTCTCGTGCGCGGGCCGGTAGAAGTCATGGCCCTTGAGGATCTCCACGACATCGGCGATCGCGTCCTTGGACAGGAGCATGCCACCGAGGACGGACTGCTCGGCGTCCAGGTCCTGCGGCGGGACGCGCTCGAAGGACGCACCCGACTCGTTCCACGCCTCGCTGTCCCGGCCGCGGTCATGCTGCTCTTCGCGGCCCTGATCACCGTCGCGGCGCCGACGGGAGGCGGGTACACGACCGCTGGGGCTGCTGTCGGCCCACGGATCGTCCAAGGGCTCGGAAATGCTCACCGGGCCGCCTCCTCCCGTCCGCCATGGCGGACTCCGCCGTGCACCTCGTTTCCAGGCCACGACACTGACAAGTGAGTCGCATCTCCGATTTCGGACGCGTCGATTCTGCGCGTTCTCCATGGACGCGCGCGGAGCGGACGCCGGACCACGTTAGGCCTGTCGGCACCGTCAGCCAATCTGGTTATCCACAGGGCATGTGGACGACGGCCCCTACTCTGTGGACAACTCCTCAAAACCTGTGCACGACACGGTGGACAGCCCTGTGAACAAGCCCTCACACCCTTTCCCGAATCATCTCTGACCTGCATCTTTCCCGTCCACTGGCTGTGCAGAAGAAAAACTTGCCCGACAGGATCAAGATCATCGCCAGTCGTGCACAGTGCTCCGGCCCACACAAGGCAGAGTAAGGGGCAATCATCCATTGCATCTCTTACCTGTGGACGGTTAGATTGGAGGCCATGACACAGGCTCCCGCGACACCCCGCGCCATCCGACGCCGGCACGACCGGGAGATCGTGGCCCTGGCCGTTCCAGCCTTCGGCGCCCTCGTCGCGGAGCCGCTCTTCCTGATAGCGGACAGCGCCATCGTCGGCCATCTCGGCACCACGCAACTGGCCGGTCTCGCCGTCGCCTCGGCGCTCCTGACCACCGCCGTGAGCGTCTTCGTCTTCCTCGCGTACGCCACCACGGCCGCGGTCGCCCGCCGGGTCGGAGCAGGCGATCTGCGGGCCGCCATCGGCCAGGGGATGGACGGTATCTGGCTGGCGCTGCTCCTCGGAGCGGCCGTCGTCGTCTTCGTCCTGCCCACGGCTCCCACGATCGTCGACCTCTTCGGTGCCTCGCCGGACGCGGCCTCGTCCGCGACAACGTACCTGCGGATCTCGGCACTCGGCATCCCGGCGATGCTCGTCGTACTCGCCGCGACCGGTGTCCTGCGCGGTCTGCAGGACACGAAGACCCCCCTGTACGTCGCCGTCGCGGGCTTCGTCGCGAACGCTGCCCTCAACGCGGCCCTTGTCTACGGCGCCGACCTGGGCATCGCCGGTTCCGCCTGGGGCACCGTCATCGCCCAGTGCGGCATGGCCGCCGTGTACCTGTACGTCGTCGTACGCGGCGCCCGCCGCCATGGTGCCTCGCTGCGGCCGGACGCGGCCGGTATACGGGCCTGCGCGCAGGCCGGAGCGCCCCTGCTGGTCCGCACGCTCTCGCTGCGGGCGATCCTGGTGATCGCCACCGCTGTCGCCGCCCGGCTCGGAGACGCCGACATCGCCGCACACCAGATCGTCCTGTCGCTGTGGAACCTGCTCGCCTTCGCCCTGGACGCGATCGCCATCGCCGGGCAGGCCATCATCGGGCGCTATCTCGGTGCGGACGACCCTCGGGGCGCTCGGGCCGCCTGCCTCCGCATGGTGCAGTGGGGCTTCGTCTCCGGGCTCGTGCTCGGGCTGCTGGTCCTCGTCAGCCGCCCGCTGTACCTGCCCCTGTTCACCAGCGACGCCTCCGTCCACCATGTCGCCCTGCCCGCCTTGATACTCGTGGCCCTCGGCCAGCCCATCTGCGGCATCGTCTTCGTACTCGACGGGGTCTTGATGGGAGCCGGGGACGGGCCGTATCTGGCCTGGGCGATGCTGCTGACTCTGGCGGTCTTCACCCCCGCAGCGCTGCTCGTTCCGGTCCTCGGCGGCGGGCTGACCGCCGTGTGGGCGGCGATGACGCTGATGATGACCGTACGGATGCTCACCCTGTGGTGGCGTACCCGCTCGGGCCGCTGGCTCGTGACGGGTGCGACGCGCTGACCGGAACCACCGACCCCGACGGCCGATTCGTGGTGTTTCACGTGAAACACCACGGTTGCACAGGCCGCCTGCGAAGCCTGAACAGCCACGAAGAAGGGCCGTACCCCAGGGGTACGGCCCTTCTCTCAGCTCTTCAAGCCGAGTTGCGGCGATCAGGCCGCGATGACCTCGAGGCTGACCTTGGCGGCCACCTCGGGGTGCAGACGCACGGACGTCTCGTGAGAGCCCAGCGTCTTGATCGGCGCGCCCAGCTCGATGCGGCGCTTGTCGACCTCGGGGCCACCGGAGGCCTTGATCGCCGAAGCGATGTCGGCCGGGGTGACGGAACCGAAGAGACGGCCGGAGTCGCCGGAGCGGACGGCCAGACGGACCTTCACACCCTCGAGCTGGGCCTTGATCTGGTTGGCCTGCTCGATGGTCTGGATCTCGTGGATCTTGCGCGCACGACGGATCTGCGCGACGTCCTTCTCGCCACCCTTGGTCCAGCGGATCGCGAACTTCCGCGGGATCAGGTAGTTGCGAGCGTAACCGTCCTTGACGTCGACGACGTCGCCGGCGGCACCGAGGCCAGAGACCTCGTGGGTGAGGATGATCTTCATGATGTCGTCACCCTTCCCTTAGCGCGCGGTGGACGTGTAGGGCAGCAGCGCCATCTCACGGCTGTTCTTCACGGCCGTGGCGACGTCACGCTGGTGCTGCGTGCAGTTGCCGGTCACGCGGCGGGCACGGATCTTGCCGCGGTCGGAAATGAACTTCCGCAGCATGTTCGTGTCCTTGTAGTCCACGTACGTGACCTTGTCCTTGCAGAATGCGCAGACCTTCTTCTTCGGCTTGCGCACAGGCGGCTTCGCCATGGTGATTCTCCTGTGTGATCAAGAAGTGTGGGATACGCCCCGCCCTTGACCCGGTCCGGGCCCGAGGCCCGGCCCGAAGGCCTAGAAGGGGGGCTCGTCCGAGTAGCCGCCGCCGCTGCCGGAGCCGCCGCCCCAGCCGCCGCCCTGCTGGCCGCCACCCTGGCCACCGGCCGGAGTGCCGGTCGCCCACGGGTCGTCGGCCGGAGCACCGCCGCCCTGCTGACCGCCGCCGGGGCCACCGCCCCAGCCGCCGCCCTGCTGGCCGCCACCGCCGCCGTAACCGCCCTGGCTACCGCGGCCGGAGGTCTTGGTGACCTTGGCCGTGGCGTTGCGCAGGCTCGCGCCGACCTCGTCGACATCGAGCTCGAAGACCGTGCGCTTGATGCCCTCCCGGTCCTCGTAGGACCGCTGCTTCAGCCGGCCCTGCACGATGACGCGCATGCCTCGCTGGAGCGACTCGGCGACGTTCTCCGCCGCCTGACGCCAGACCGAGCAGGTCAGGAACAGGCTCTCGCCGTCCTTCCACTCGTTCGTCTGACGGTCGAAGGTGCGGGGAGTGGACGCGACGCGGAACTTCGCGACCGCCGCACCGGACGGGGTGAAGCGCAGCTCGGGGTCATCGACAAGGTTGCCGACGACCGTGATGACGGTCTCGCCTGCCATGGGGGAACCTCTCGGCGGGTTTGCTGCTGGCTGCTTGTGCTGCTACTCGGATCCCGGGATCCGCTGAGCGGAAGCTCAGTGGGTCTCGGGGCGGAGGACCTTGGTCCGGAGGACCGACTCGTTCAGGTTCATCTGGCGGTCGAGCTCCTTGACGACCGCAGGCTCGGCCTGCAGGTCGATGACCGAGTAGATGCCCTCGGGCTTCTTCTTGATCTCGTACGAGAGACGACGACGGCCCCAGGTGTCGACCTTCTCGACCTTTCCGCCGCCGTCACGGACGACAGAGAGGAAGTTCTCGATCAGCGGGGAGACAGCGCGCTCCTCGAGATCGGGGTCGAGGATGACCATCACCTCGTAGTGACGCATGTGGAACCCACCTCCTTTGGACTCAGCGGCCACGGTCGTTCCGTGGCAGGAGGGTCGTGATGCGTTCGCAACGGTATCGGCCGCCACTGACAATCGAGGCCAGTCGGCGGTTTCCCCGGCTCGGCCTGGGCAGACACCGGTGCAGACGGTACAGAGTACCCGCACACGAGCTTCCGGTTGAAATCCGCCCGTGAGGCCCGTCAATCTGTACACATCGGGTGTGTACGGCGCTACGATGCGCCGCCTTCCGCAGGAGGTGCCCCATGGCACAGGTATTGCGACCCAACACCACCGGCTCCCTCTTCGCCACGGACGGCAAGGCCCACCCCCTCCAGACCACGCTGCTCGTGGTGACTCTGGTGCTGGGGATCACGGCCTTCGTCACGGCGATGTTCCACCACCTGCATCTGATCAGCTCCTGGGCCGGCCTGGTGGGGATCTTCACCGGCGCGTACGGGCAGCTCGTCTCCGTCACGACCCGTGAGCGCTTCGGCCTGATCCTGGGGCTGGGGGCCTCCGCCATCGGCTTCTTCCTCGGCATGGCCCACGGCGGCCTCTTCGGAGGGCTCATCGGCGGCTGACACGACGTCGACCGGGCGGGCCCGCAGGGTCTGTTGAACGACCTGACGGGCCCACAGGTCCCATACGGCCAGACGGGGCGCTCGCAGGGCGCAGTAGGCTTCGGCGCGAGAGCCGGAGCCCCTGAACCCATGGGGACACACCAGCCCGAGGAGCGCCCCGAATGAGCCTGACCCTGAGGACGATCAGCCGCGAGCAGCATCTGGCATACATCCAGAGCCTGCCGGCGGCGAGCCACATGCAGGTTCCGGCCTGGGCAGACGTCAAGGCGGAGTGGCGCTCCGAGAGCCTCGGCTGGTTCGACAAGAACGGCGCCCTGGTCGGCGTCGGACTGGTGCTCTACCGCCAGTTGCCCAAGATCAAGCGCTATCTCGCATACCTCCCCGAGGGCCCGGTCATCAACTGGTTCGCGCCGAACCTCGACGACTGGCTCCAGCCGATGCTCACGCACCTCAAGCAGCAGGGTGCCTTCTCCGTGAAGATGGGACCGCCGGTGATCATCCGGCGCTGGGAGGCCCCCTCCATCAAGCAGGGCATCCAGAACCCGGACGTGAAGCGTCTGCGGGACATCGAGGCGGACTTCATCGAGCCGCGCGCCTTCGAGGTGGCCGACAAGCTGCGCCGCATGGGCTGGCAGCAGGGCGAGGACGGCGGCGCCGGATTCGGCGACGTCCAGCCGCGCTACGTCTACCAGGTTCCGCTCGCCAACCGCTCCCTGGAAGAAGTCCACAAGAACTTCAACCAGTTGTGGCGCCGCAACATCAAGAAGGCCGAGAAGGCCGGTGTCGAGGTGGTCCAGGGCGGCTACCACGACCTCGAGGAATGGCAGCGGCTGTACGAGATCACGGCGGTGCGCGACCAGTTCCGCCCCCGCCCGCTGTCGTACTTCCAGCGCATGTGGACGGCCCTCAACACCGAGGACCCCAACCGCATGCGCCTCTACTTCGCCCGGCACAACGGGGTGAACCTGTCGGCGGCGACCATGCTGGTCGTCGGCGGACACGTCTGGTACTCCTACGGCGCGTCCGACAACATCGGCCGTGAGGTGCGGCCTTCGAACGCCATGCAGTGGCGGATGCTGCGCGACGCCTACGCGCTCGGCGCCACCGTCTACGACCTGCGCGGCATCTCCGACTCGCTGGACGAGAACGACCACCTCTTCGGCCTGATCCAGTTCAAGGTGGGTACGGGCGGTCAGGCCGCCGAGTACCTCGGCGAGTGGGACTTCCCGCTCAACAAGCTGCTCCACAAGGCGCTCGACATCTACATGTCCCGCCGCTGACCCGACCGGATCACCGTGCCAGGCCGTTCCGACAGCCCGGCGCCACCCGTCGGTCCGGCGGATCCGTCACAATTCCCTCTCAGACCTCTGATACACGGCAGCCACGAGAAAGGTTCCGGGACCGGCCATGGCGCTCACGCTCTACGTCGACACCGCGCGCTGGCGGGCACACCACAAGCACGTGCAGGAGCAGTTCCCGGGACTCGTCCCGGTCTGCAAGGGCAACGGCTACGGCTTCGGCCATGAGCGGCTGGCGGAGGAGGCCACGCGTCTGGGCACGGACATCCTCGCCGTGGGCACGACGTACGAGGCAGCCCGCATCAAGGACTGGTTCAGCGGCGACCTGCTGGTGCTGACGCCGTTCCGCCGGGGCGAGGAGCCCGTGCCGCTGCCCGACCGCGTCATCCGCTCGGTGTCGTCCATCGACGGCGTCTACGGCCTCGTGGGCGCCCGTGTGGTCATCGAGGTGATGTCCTCGATGAAGCGGCACGGTGTCAGCGAGCAGGACCTGCCGCACCTGCACGCCGCCATAGAGAACGTCCGCCTCGAAGGCTTCGCCATCCACCTGCCGCTGGACCGCACCGACGGCTCCGACGCCGTCGAGGAGGTCATCGGCTGGATGGACCGGTTGCGCGCGAACCGGCTGCCGCTGCACACGATGTTCGTCAGCCATCTCAAGGCCGACGAACTGGCCCGGCTTCAGCAGCAGTTCCCGCAGACCCGCTTCCGCGCGCGCATCGGCACCCGGCTGTGGCTGGGCGACCACGAGGCCACCGAGTACCGCGGGGCCGTCCTGGACGTCACGCGCGTCGCCAAGGGCGACCGCTTCGGCTACCGGCAGCAGAAGGCGGCTTCCGACGGGTTCCTGGTCGTCGTCGCGGGCGGAACGTCGCACGGCGTGGGTCTGGAGGCTCCCAAGGCTCTCCACGGCGTGATGCCGCGTGCCAAGGGCGTCGCGCGGGCCGGCCTCGCGACGGTGAACCGGAACCTCTCGCCGTTCGTCTGGGCGGGCAAACAGCGCTGGTTCGCCGAGCCCCCGCACATGCAGGTCTCGATCCTCTTCGTCCCGGCGGACGCCACCGAGCCGCAGGTGGGCGACGAACTGGTGGCCCATCTGCGCCACACCACCACACAGTTCGACCGGCTCGTGGACTGCTGAGCCCGGCGCGGAGACACCCGCGAAGACACACGAAGGCCGTACACAGCCCCTGTGTACGGCCTTTCGTCCGATGCCCCTCGATGTCGTTCGCTCAGAGCGAACGGCTCTCCGCGGGCTCCGCGCCCCGGCTGCCCCAGTCCACCTGCGGCCCGTCGCCGCGGGACGTGTGCCGCCGCTGGTCGGCGAAGCCCAGTACGAAGGCGTCCGGGGCCCCGTCGAGCACCCCGCCGGACGGGTCGTCGTCACCGGCCCGGCGCACCATGTCCCGTTCCGGCAGGAGGATGTCGCGTACGACGACGGCGCAGAGGTAGAGCGTGCCCAGCAGATGAACGGCGATGGCCACCTGGTATCCGTCCGTCGGCAGGCCCTTGTGGGCCTCTCCGCTGGTCGTGTACGCGAGGTACATCCAGATCCCCAGGAAGTACGCCACCTCGCAGGCCTGCCAGATCAGGAAGTCCCGCCAGCGGGGCCGGGCGAGCGCGGCCAGCGGAACGAGCCACAGGACGTACTGCGGTGAGTAGACCTTGTTGGTGAGGATGAACACCGCGACGATCAGAAACGCCAGTTGTGCGAAGCGCGGGCGCCGCGGCGCGGTCAGGGTGAGTCCGGCGATGGCGACGCAGGCAGCCACCATCATGATCATCGCGGAGGCGTTGGCCGCGTCCGCCGTGATCTCGATGTCGAACCAGCGCGAGATGAACAGGAAGACCGAGCCGAAGTCGACGCCGCGCTCCCTGCTGAAGCTGTAGAACTTCGCCCAGCCCTCGGGAGCGAGGAACATCACCGGCAGGTTGACGACGAGCCACGCGCCCACGGCACCCAGCAGGGCCACCCCGTACTCCCGCCATTTGCCCGCCCGCCAGCACAGGACGAGGAGCGGTCCGAGGACCAGGAACGGATAGAACTTGGCGGCCGTGGCGAGCCCGACCAGGATGCCGAAGGCGAGAGCCCGGCCGCGCGACCACATCAGCATCGCGGCGGCCAGCAGGGCCACGGCGAGCAGGTCCCAGTTGATGGTGGCCGTCAGCGCGAAGGCGGGGGCGAGGGCGACCAGGAGGCCGTCCCAGGGGCGCCGACGGTGCGTACGCGCGGTGCACACCGCCATGACCGCGGCGCACACCATGAGCATCCCGGCATTGACCATCCAGTACATCTGCTCGCGGTCCTGAAGGGCGCCGCCGCCCAGGACCGGCCAGGAGGCGACCTCCATGAACACGCCGGTGAGCACCGGATACTCGAGGTAGTCCATGTCGCCGGGGAGCTTGTCGAAGTAAGGCACGAGCCCGTCGGCGAAACCGCGCCCCTGGTAGAGGTGCGGGATGTCCGAGTAGCACGCGTGTGTGTACTGCGCACCGGCGCCGAAGAACCAGCCGCTGTCGTAGCAGGGCAGCTTCTGGACCATCCCCAGGGCGAACATGCCGATCGCGACGAGCGCCACGATCCGCACGGGAGTCCACCAGGAGGTCCCGAGCAGTGCGCGCCGCCCGACGGGACCGCCGATCAGCTCACTACCGGCTGCGGCAACCTCGTCCTCCCTGGTCGGCCGCACGTGATCCGGCTCGGGCACGCTCGCTCGTGTCGTCTCTGCACTGGGCATGAGAGTCATCCTGCCGCATCCGCCCGGGGGAACGCCGAGGGCCGCCGTACCCGGTCGGTACGACGGCCCCTCGACGATCGGCGTTTCACGTGAAACGCCCTGTTTCACGTGAAACACGTTCAATGACGGCTATCCGTTCGAGCCTGCGAAGAACCCTCCAGGCTTACCTCGGGAATTTCCCGGGTCGGCCGTATCGGTAGGCACGGGGTCGGTCTCTCCGCCTGTTCCACCCTGTCCGCCAGGGCCTCCACCAGGGCCGCCGTTGCCGTTGCCGCCCGGTCCGCCGTTGCCGCCCGGTCCACCCGCTCCGCCGTTGTCGTTGCCACACTTCCAGTCCAAGTAGCCGCAGGAATCAGTCGGCGACGGGGAGGTCGTGGGCGACTCACTCTCCGTCGGAGTCGGTGTCGGGCTCGTCTCCTCGGTCGGGGTGGGCGTGGGAGTCGGCGTCGGGCTGGGCCGGGCGTTGACGACCTCACCGATGGGCTGCGGCGTCGGGAACGCCTTCACCGGCATGTTCCGCATCGCCTCGGCCATGTAGTCGTGCCAGATCTCGGACGGGAACGAGGCACCGTGGATCTTCGCCTGGCCACCCGTTCCGAACATCTTCAGGAACTTGCGCGAATCGGCCTTCGCCTTGTCGTCCATCCGGAACATGCTGACCGCGGTGGAAAGCTGCGGGGTGTAACCGACGAACCAGGCGGACTTGTTCCCGTCGGTGGTACCGGTCTTGCCCGCCACCTCGCGGCCGGGCAGCCGGGCCTTGGTACCCGTACCCTTCTCCACCACGGTCTTCAGGACGTCCGTGACGTTGTCGGCGACCAGCGAGGTGAAGGCCTGCTTGGGCTTGGCCTCGTGGGTGAAGACCGTCCCGTCCTTGCTGGTGACCTTCTCGACGGAGTACGGCTCGTTCTGCTTGCCGCTCGTCGCGAAGGTGGCGTACGCGCCGGCCATGCGGATCGCGCTGGGGTCGGAGGTACCGATCGCGAACGAGGGGTAGTTGGTACCGGTGAGCTGCCCCTCCTTCAGACCTGCCTCGAGCGCCGCCTCCTTGACCTTGTCCAGACCGACATCCATGGCCAACTGGACGAAGGCGGAGTTCACGGACTGCCTCATCGCCTCGCGGATGTCGATCTGATAGTCCGGCGGAGTGCCGTACGACTCATTACCGTCATTGGTCTGCGACCACTCCTCGCCCTTCTCGTTCCTCCAGATCGCCCCGTTGTACTCCTTGACCTTGAACTTGTTCTGACCGCTGAACAGGCTCTTGGGAGAGACGATCGTGCGCTGGTCCAACGTCTGCTCCGCCCCGAGGTCGGGGTTGCGGACGCCCCACTTCATCGCCGCCGCCAGCACGAACGGCTTGAACGTCGATCCCACCTGGACGTTGGTCTGGTCGGCGTTGTTGGTGAAGTGCTTGGTGGCGTCCTCGCCGCCGTAGATGGCCTTGATGGCGCCTGTCTGCGTGTCGACCGAGGCCGCGCCGAACTGGACGTGGGTATCGGTCTCCGGGCGCTCCTTGGGCTTGATGTTGGCCTTCTGGACCTTCTTGACCGCGGCTTCGAGCGCGTTGACCTTCTTCTTGTCGAAGGTCGTGTAGATCGAGTAACCGCCCCGTTGCAGATCCACGTCGGTGATCTTCGTGTTGCGGATCAGGTACGCCTTGGCCAGGTCGACGAGATAGCCGACCTGGCCACTCAGCCGGCCGTTCGACCGCGGGTTCTCGGTCTTGGGCAGGGTGGTGTACTTCTGCCGCGTCTGGGCGTCCAGATGACCGTACTCGACCATCTTGTCGAGGGTGTCCTGCATCTGCCGCAGGGCCCGCCGCTGGTTGTCCTCCGCTGTGGCGGCGGGGTCGACGGAGGTCGCACCCGCCGGGTCGAAGTACACGGCGCCCTTGAGCATCGCCGCCAGGAAGGCGCACTCGCCTTCGTTGAGTTCGTCGGCTTCCTTGCCGAAGTACGCGTGCGCGGCTGCCTGAATGCCGTAGGCACCACGGCCGTAGTACGCGGAGTTCAGATAGCCGGCCATGATCTTGTCCTTGGGGACCTTGGCGCCCACCTTGATCGCGACGAAGATCTCCTTGAACTTCCGCGAGATCGTCTGCGACTGGTCGTTCAGCATCGCGTTCTTGACGTACTGCTGGGTGATCGTGGATCCACCCTGCGTCTGACCGCCCTTGGCCATGTTGAAGAAGGCACGCGCGATGCCCTTGGGGTCGATGCCGCTGTCGGTCTCGAAGGTCTTGTTCTCCTGCGAGATGACTGCGTATCGCATCGCCTTGGGGATCTGGGAGATGTTGACGTTCTGCCGGTTGATCTCACCACCGGTGGAGACCATCTGGCTGCCGTCGGACCAGTAGAAGACGTTGTTCTGCGCGGTCGCCGTCTTGTTGATGTCCGGGACGCTCACCATGGCGTACCCGATGCCCGCGACGGCCACGAGGCTTCCTATGAAGCCGACGAACAGCCCTGTCACCAGCTTCCAGGAAGGAAGCCAGCGTCCGGCTCCGTCCTTGCCTGCACGCGGGTAGTCGATGAAGCGCTTCTTGCCGGGAGGGGCACCCCGCCCTCTGCCCTGCCCGCGACCACGTCCCGCGCCCTCGGCCGCTCTGCGACGGCCGCCTCCATTCCTCTGTGCAGCCCGCCGGGCCTCGGCACGGCCTGTGTACGGGCGGTCCTCACCTCCCCCTCCATGGGAACCGGAAGGTGATCCAGTGGCGCCTCGCGGTGCCGCACGGCGGCCGGAGGACGCCGATTGACCGCGTCGGGCCGCGGCACGTCCGCCTCCCTGCGGCTGCGGCGGTTTGCGACGGTGCTCGCTCATCGAACGACTACTCCTCGGGCAGGCGCATCCTCGCGCGCCTGGAAACGGCGGCTGGTTTCCGGTCCCCCCGACGTACGGATGGCGTCGCGTCAGCTCTCACCCGTACTGCACCAGGGACGAGGACGTCCCCAGGCGCCACTCGGTTCCCGGTGGTGTGCATGGCGCACAGACTACGCACCGTCAAAGCCTGCCTAGTCCCGAACTTCGTCTTAAAAAGGGCAACTTGCTTCCTAGGAATCAGCGATGTGACCCCGTTCACCATGGACCCTCTTGTCGCCGCAGGGGGCGCGTTCTATCGTCTTGATGTATCGAGTCGATACATCAGCTCGGCATAATGACCGTGTGGACGAGACAGTCGCAGGAAGGAGGCGCTCATGAGCCGGCGTTCCGGGATCCTCGAGTTCGCCGTCCTCGGCCTGCTCCGCGAGTCCCCGATGCACGGCTACGAGCTGCGCAAACGACTCAACACATCACTGGGTGTCTTCCGCGCGTTCAGCTACGGGACGCTCTACCCGTGCCTCAAGACGCTGGTCGCCAACGGCTGGTTGACCGAGGGATCGGGCAGTACCTCCGAGGAGGTCCTCGCCGCTACCCGCGCGGGGCGCCGCGCCAAAATCGTCTACCGGTTGACGGCCGAAGGTAAGGAACGCTTCGAGGAACTGCTCTCACAGACAGGTCCCGACGCGTACGAGGACGAGCACTTCGCCGCTCGCTTCGCCTTCTTCGGCCAGACGTCCCGCGATGTACGCATGCGCGTGCTGGAGGGCCGCCGCAGCCGGCTGGAGGAGCGCCTGGAGAAGATGCGTGTCTCCTTGGCACGCACCCGGGAACGCCTGGACGACTACACCCTCGAGCTCCAGCGCCACGGGATGGAGTCCGTGGAGCGCGAAGTGCGCTGGCTGAACGAGCTCATCGAGAGCGAGCGGGCCGGACGGGACCTCAGGGGTTCCGCCGGCGACGGCTCCACTCGGAACAGCACATCTGGAGAGACGGGCGGCCTGCCCCGGCACCGGGACAGCACCCGGCCGGATCCGTCCGACGACACCACCGCGTGAGGTCCAGTCGGGGCTTCACCTCGCACACACAGGGAGCAACCGGAATGGGTTCGGTTCGCGTAGCCATCGTCGGCGTGGGCAACTGCGCCGCATCGCTGGTGCAGGGAGTCGAGTACTACAAGGACGCCGACCCGGCGTCCAAGGTCCCGGGCCTGATGCACGTCCAGTTCGGCGACTACCACGTCCGTGACGTCGACTTCGTCGCCGCCTTCGACGTGGACGCCAAGAAGGTCGGCCTCGACCTGGCCGACGCCATCGGCGCGTCGGAGAACAACACCATCAAGATCTGCGACGTCCCGTCCACCGGCGTGACGGTCCAGCGCGGTCACACCCTCGACGGTCTCGGCAAGTACTACCGCGAGACCATCGAGGAGTCCGCCGAGGCCCCGGTCGATGTCGTCCAGGTCCTGAAGGACAGGCAGGTCGACGTCCTCGTCTGCTACCTGCCCGTCGGCTCCGAGGACGCGGCGAAGTTCTACGCGCAGTGCGCCATCGACGCCAAGGTCGCCTTCGTCAACGCCCTTCCGGTCTTCATCGCCGGCACCAAGGAGTGGGCCGACAAGTTCACCGAGGCGGGCGTTCCGATCGTCGGTGACGACATCAAGTCCCAGGTCGGCGCCACCATCACGCACCGCGTCATGGCGAAGCTGTTCGAGGACCGGGGTGTCATCCTGGACCGCACGATGCAGTTGAACGTCGGCGGCAACATGGACTTCAAGAACATGCTCGAGCGCGAGCGCCTGGAGTCCAAGAAGATCTCCAAGACGCAGGCCGTCACCTCCCAGATCCCCGACCGGGACCTCGGCGAGAAGAACGTCCACATCGGCCCGTCCGACTACGTGGCCTGGCTGGACGACCGCAAGTGGGCCTACGTCCGCCTCGAGGGCCGCGCCTTCGGTGACGTCCCGCTGAACCTGGAGTACAAGCTCGAGGTCTGGGACTCCCCGAACTCCGCGGGTGTCATCATCGACGCCCTGCGCGCCGCGAAGATCGCCAAGGACCGCGGCATCGGCGGCCCGATCCTGTCGGCGTCGTCGTACTTCATGAAGTCCCCGCCGGTCCAGTACTTCGACGACGAGGCCCGGGAGAACGTCGAGAAGTTCATCCGCGGCGAGGTCGCGCGCTAGGACCGTCGGTTCCCGGTTCTGACGGGTCCCCGGGCCATGTGCCCGGGGACCCCACGCGTATGTGAGGCTGTGCCCCATGTCCGTCGTGCGTGATCTGCGCGTTCTTCTGCGCTTCCGGGGCTTCAGACGCCTGCTCGCGCTGCGGCTGCTCTCCCAAGGGGCCGACGGCGTCTACCAGATCGCACTCGCCGCGTACGTCGTCTTCTCACCGGAGAAGGAGACCTCGGCCGCGGCCATCGCCTCCGCGATGGCCGTCCTGCTCCTGCCGTACTCCCTCGTCGGCCCCTTCGCGGGTGTCCTGCTGGACCACTGGCGCCGCCGCCAGGTCTTCCTCTACGGCAATCTGCTGCGCGTCCTGCTGGCCTGTGCGACGGCCGTCCTGATGGTGAGCCATGTCCCGGACTGGCTCTTCTACGTCGCCGCGCTGTGCGTGACCGCGGTCAACCGCTTCGTCCTCGCGGGTCTGTCCGCGGCGCTGCCCCGCGTCGTCGACGCCGAGCGCCTGGTGATGGCCAACTCGCTCTCCCCGACGGCCGGTACGCTCGCCGCGAGCGTGGGCGGCGGCCTCGCCTTCGTCGTGCGCCTGGTGGCCACCGACTCCGACGCGCCGGTGGTGCTGCTGAGCGCGGCCCTGTATCTGGGGGCGGCCCTCACCGCGCTGAGCCTGGCGCCCGATCTGCTGGGGCCCGACCGAGGATCGCCACCCCTGCGGCTGAGAACGGCCCTCGCCGGCACCACACGCGACCTGATGGCGGCCATACGGCATCTTGCGGAGCCCACGCGGCGGGAGGCCGCCTGGGCGCTCACGGCGATGACACTGATGCGGTTCTGCTACGGCGCGCTCCTGGTCCTGGTGTTGATGCTGTGCCGGTACGCCCTGTCCTCGACCCCGCAGGAGGGACTCGCCCTGCTGGGGCTGGCCCTGGGGATCTCCGGCGCCGGGTTCTTCGCCGCGGCCGTGGTGACTCCGTGGATGGCGAAGCGGCTCGGTCCCGGCCGCTGGATCGCGCTGTGCGCCGCGGTCGCCGCGGTTCTGGAACCTGCGCTCGGCCTGCCGTTCGCCACCGCCCCGATGCTGGTCGCGGCGTTCGTGCTGGGACTGGTCACACAGGGCGCGAAGATCTCCACGGACACGATCGTCCAGTCCACCGTGGACGACGGCTTCCGTGGCCGGATCTTCTCGGTCTACGACGTCCTCTTCAACGTCGCCTTCGTAGGCGCGGCCGGAGTCGCCGCCCTGATGCTGCCGCCTGACGGCCGCTCAGCCACTCTGGTGGTCACAGTCGCCGTTATCTACGCGGCAGTTGCTGCGGCTATGTCCCGGTTCGAACACCAGTAAGTGTCACATCAAGGAAACGGAGCCTCACGGGGCTTCTGGGTTGTCAGTACGAGCCGATACCTTACGGGCGTCTCAATTCGCGTCATGCGCACCCGTATTCGAGGGGGACCCCCAAAAGTGACCACTCCGCCGCCCCAGGGCCAGAATCCTTACGCCCAGCAGCCCACCCCGCCCATGGGGCAGCAGCCCGGTCAGCCGGGAGTTCCGCCGCAGGGTCCGTACGCACCGTTCCCGAACCAGGGTGCACCCGCGCCGATGCCGCCGCAGGCCGGGCCGGGCAAGCGCGTCAGCAAGAAGGCCATGCGCGTCATCGGCACGATCATCGTCGCTGTTCTCGTCATCGGCCTGAAGTTCGGAGCGGGCTGGTTCCTGAACCGCAATGACGCGGAGACCACGTCGGTGGGCGCCTGCATGCACCAGGAGGGCACGACCTCCGACCCCGACCTCAAGGAGGTCGACTGCTCGTCCAGCGATGCCCAGTACAAGGTCGTCGAGAAGTTCGACGGCAGCAAAGACCAGGACAAGTGCGAAGGCGTCAAGGACGCGGAGTTCGCTTACTTCCAGTACGGCGGCGGCCACGACGTGGTGCTCTGCCTGAAGACGAACAAGTAACACGCTGGTCTGCATGTGCCGAAGGGGCGCTGTTTCACGTGAAACAGCGCCCCTTCGGTGCTCCCGCGGTCCTGTTTCACGTGAAACGGGACCGCGGCTTGTGTCTCAGGACCCCTGCTCGGTCCACCACTCCTTGAGCGCCGCCACTGCCGCGTCGCGCCCCATCGGGCCATGCTCCAAGCGGAGTTCCAGCAGGAACTTGTAGGCCTGGCCGACGACCGGACCGGGGCGGATGCCGAGGATCTCCATGATCTCGTTGCCGTCCAGGTCGGGGCGGATCGCGTCCAGTTCCTCCTGCTCCTTCAGATGGGCGATGCGCTTCTCCAGACCGTCGTACGCACGGGAGAGCGCCGCCGCCTTGCGCTTGTTGCGGGTCGTGCAGTCGGAGCGGGTCAGCTTGTGGAGACGTTCGAGAAGCGGGCCCGCGTCACGGACATAACGGCGTACCGCGGAGTCCGTCCACTCGCCCGTGCCATAGCCGTGGAAGCGCAGATGCAGCTCGACCAGGCGTGAGACATCCTTCACCAGGTCATTGGGGTACTTCAGCGCCGTCATACGCTTCTTGGTCATCTTGGCGCCCACCACCTCGTGATGGTGGAAGGAGACCCGGCCGTCCTTCTCGAAGCGGCGCGTCCTCGGCTTGCCGATGTCGTGCAGCAGCGCGGACAGCCGCAGCGCCAGGTCGGGGCCGCTCTCCTCCAGCGCCATCGCCTGCTCCAGCACGATCAGCGTGTGGTCGTAGACGTCCTTGTGCCGGTGGTGCTCGTCACGCTCCAGTCGCAGCGAGGGAAGCTCCGGCAGGACATGGTCGGCGAGTCCGGTCTCGACCAGCAGCGTCAGCCCCTTGCGGGGATGCGCGGACAGGATCAGCTTGTTCAGCTCGTCCCGCACCCGCTCGGCGGACACGATCTCCAGACGGCCGTTCATCTCCTTCATGGCCGTCACGACCTCGGGAGCGACCTCGAAGTCCAACTGAGCCGCGAAGCGTGCGGCGCGCATCATCCGCAGCGGGTCGTCCGAGAACGACTCTTCGGGGGTGCCCGGGGTGCGCAGCACCCGGGCCGCGAGGTCGCCGAGCCCGCCGTGCGGGTCGATGAACTCCTTCTCGGGCAGCGCGACAGCCATCGCGTTGACCGTGAAGTCGCGGCGGACCAGGTCCTCCTCGATGGAGTCGCCGTACGACACCTCGGGCTTGCGGGACGTGCGGTCGTACGCCTCCGACCGGTAGGTCGTCACCTCGATCTGGAAGCGCTGAACGGCGTCGCCGACGCGGGCGTCCTTCTGGGCGCCGACGGTGCCGAAGGCGATCCCGACCTCCCAGATGGCGTCCGCCCACGGGCGCATGATCTTCAGGACGTCCTCGGGACGGGCATCGGTCGTGAAGTCCAGGTCATTGCCGAGCCGGCCGAGGAGAGCGTCCCGCACCGAGCCACCGACCAGGGCGAGCGAGAAGCCCGCGCTCTGGAAACGGCGGGCGAGGTCGTCGGCGACAGGGGAGACCCGCAGCAGTTCCGTCACCGCGCGGTGCTGCACCTGACTCAGGGCACTGGGATTGTCTTCATTGGCGTTCGGCACAACAGAAAAGGGTACGTGGCCCCGGCGGTCATGGGCGCCTGCATCAACCCTGCGGAAGCGTTCCGTACGCGTCCCTGTGCATGCCGTATCCGTGGTTCTCTTGATGCGGCTCGGTGCCGGACATACGTGATACGGCTTGTTACGGGAAATAGCGGACGGCCGGGGGCTTCGTTTCGATCTTGTGGG
Organism: Streptomyces macrolidinus; assembly: GCF_023887685.1. Lineage (GTDB taxonomy): Bacteria > Actinomycetota > Actinomycetes > Streptomycetales > Streptomycetaceae > Streptomyces > Streptomyces macrolidinus. The sequence continues at coordinate 35,234 of NZ_JAMWMR010000011.1, forward strand.
GCGGACCACGGCACTGCGCCTGCGCGCACATCGTTACGATGCGGGGACGCACATTCCGACGACCACTGACGACGAGGGACGGGCGAGCGCGTGGCCGAGGCGGCAGACTTCCAGGGGATGAGTCCCTCACCTGCCCGCCGGTGGCTCCGGCGCACCAGAGCACTGCTCGTGGGCGCGCCCCTGCTGGCCGGTCTCGTACAGCTACCCACCGGTGCGGTGGCCCATGCCGCCGAGCAGAGCGCGGTGACGGAGGTCGGCGGTTCTCGTACGGTCGCGGTCTCTCTCAACTCGCTCAGCCCCAGCCTGCCGACCGAAGGCGACACCCTCACCCTCTCGGGAACGGTCACCAACAAGAGCAAGCAGGCGGTCACGGACGCCCATGTGGGGCTGCGCATGGGCCAGCGCCTGACCAGTCGCACCTCCATCGACGACGCCACCCGGCGCACCGGATATCTGGCGGGTGTCGACGGCCCCGAGGTCGGCGGCAAGTACGTCGCCGACGTCGCCCGGCTCGCCCCGGGCGCCAAGCAGGACTTCAGCATCTCGGTGCCCGTCAAGGAACTGGACCTGGGCTCCACCGGGGTCTACGAGCTGGGCGTCTCGCTCTCCGGCCAGACGGTCGCACAGCCCTACGAGCAGGTGCTCGGTATCCAGCGGACGTTCCTGCCCTGGCAGTCCGGCAACGCCGACACCAAGACGAAGACGACGTACCTCTGGCCGCTGATCTCCTCGGTCCACCTGGCTTCGGAGACCCTTCCCAACCAAGAGCAGACGCCCGTCTTCCAGAACGACGACCTCGCCAAGGAGATCGCTCCCGGCGGCCGTCTCTCCCAGCTTCTGTCGCTGGGCAAGGACCTCGACGTCACCTGGGTCGTCGACCCCGACCTGCTCGCCTCCGTCGACGCGATGACGGACAGCTACAGCATCAAGGGAGAGGGCGACTCCGTCACGGCGGGCAAGCACCAGGCCGTCGCCAAGCAGTGGCTCGCCGACCTCGAGAAGACGGTCCAGCACAAGGAGGTCGTCGCCCTCCCCTTCGCCGACCCCGACCTGGCCTCGCTCGCCCACAACGGCAAGAACGTCACGGGCTCCCTCAGCCACCTCAAGGACGCCACGAACGTCGCCGCGAGCACCGTGGAGACCATCCTCCATGTGAAACCGGACACGGACTTCGCCTGGCCCGTGGACGGCGCCGTCGACCCCTCGATCATCAAGGTCGCCACGTCCGCGGGTGCCGACAAGGTGATCGCCCGCAGCGACAGCCTCAAGGAGACGGGCGGCCTGTTCTACACGCCCACCGCGGCGCGCCCCATCGGCGGTGGCACCACCGCGGTGGTCGCTGACGCCCGGCTCTCGACCGCGTTCCAGGGCGACATGGACGCGGCCGGTGACTCCACGCTCGCCGTGCAGAAGTTCCTGGCCCAGAGCCTGATGATCAGCCTGGAGGAACCGCAGAAGCAGCGCAGCATCGTGATCGCGCCGCAGCGGATGCCATCCGCCGGGCAGGCCCGGTCGATGGCCGACGCGCTCACCGCGCTCCAGAGCAGCGGTTGGTCACAGCCGGACGAGCTGTCCGCGGCCGTCGACGCCAGGCCGGACCCGAATGCCACGACGAAGGTGCCCGCGTCCGGTTACCCCTCCTCGCTCCGCAAGGCGCAGTTGCCGCAGTCCGCGTTCCAGCAGATCGAGGACACGCAGGGCAAGCTCGACAACTTCAAGGTGATCCTCACCGACCCCGCGCGGGTCGTCACCCCCTTCGGGCGGGCCATAGACCGCGCCATGTCCACGTCCTGGCGGGGGCACGCCACCGAGGCGTCCACCTTCCGCCAAGGTGTGGAGTCCTACCTCGATGTACTGGCCGACCAAGTCCGGCTGATCGAGAAGTCGGAGACCAAGCTCTCGGGCCGCAGTGCCACGATTCCCGTGACGGTGCAGAACAACCTCATGCAGGGGGTCGACCACCTGGTCCTGCGGCTCACCTCGAAGCAGCCGACCCGGCTGAAGATCGGTGACGGGCCGTACCTGGAGCAGCCCATCACCATCTCGGGCGGGCACAGCCAGTCGGTGAAGTTCCCCACAGCGGCCAACGCCAACGGCCGGGCCGCCGTGGTCGCCCAGCTCTACACGGAGGACGGCCAGGCCTACGGCCCCGCCGTCACCTTCGATGTGAACGTCACCGAGATCACGCCGACGGTGATGCTCGTCATCGCCGGTGGTGTCCTGTTGCTGGTGCTCGCCGGATTCCGCATGTACACCCAGCGCAAGCGCATCGCCGCACGGCAGGCCGAGGAGCAGTCCAAGAGCCCGGACTCCGCCACGGACGACGGGGGACCGAGCGAGGCCGGGGACGGTGCGGTGGGCACTGACGACACCTCAGGATCCACGGCGTCACCCGAGAAGGAATCGGCCGCGCGGGCCGGGGAAGACGACCCGGAGCACCAGGGTGACCCGGCCCCGGACACCGCTCCGGGAAGCTCCGACCCGTCCGGCACGGGTGAGAAGGTGGAGCGTTGAGCGATGTCGTGGCCGGTGGGCCAGGGACGATGAGGTGGGGTAACCATGAACGCGCCGTACGACGGTGACCGCGGGCAGGGCGCCGCGGGCAGCTCGGGCCACCCCGAGGGTCCGCCGCCGCACGGCTCCGGTCAGGTGCCGTGGCCGCCTCCGGCAGACGCGTATGTCCGGGACGCCTACGGCCAGGACCCCTACCGGGCGCAGGACCTGTCCGCGCAGGATCCGGTGACCGAGGCGCTCTACGACCACGCCGCGCCCCCTCCGCCGCCTGCGGGCGCGTACCAGCCGCAGCAGCCGTCGCACGGACAGCCGACGCCGCAGTACGACGCCCACGACCCGCGCGTATGGACCCAGCCGCCGACGTCTGCCGGTCCCGCGCAGCATCTGCCGTACGGGGAGGCTCCCCGTACGACGCAGTTCGGGGGCGTCAACGGCCTGGCCGCCCAAGCCGGTGAGGAGAGCCCCGAACCGGACGCCTTCGCTCATCTCTTCCGGGACCAGCAGCAGAGCGGCGGGCAGCCCTACGCCATGCAGCCGCCGACCGCACCCGGCTCGGGCCCCGCACCGGGGCCTTACCCCGGCCCCGCCTACGCCCCCGCACCCGCGTCGGCCGCGCCGTACACCCCCATGCCTCCCTCAACGGCGGAAGCCGCACCGGCAGCCGCGCCCGCGGAGGCGAAGAAGGGCGGGCGGGCCTCGGGCCTGCTGAAGTCCAGCGCGGTGATGGCGGCGGGCACGATGGTCTCCCGCCTCACCGGCTTCGTCCGTTCCGCGATGGTCGTCGCCGCACTGGGCATCGGCCTGCTCGGCGACACCTTCCAGGTCGCCTACACGCTGCCGACGATGATCTATGTCCTGACCGTGGGCGGCGGCCTCAACTCCGTCTTCGTACCCCAGCTCGTGCGAGCCATGAAGGAGGACGAGGACGGCGGCGAGGCGTACGCGAACCGGCTACTGACCCTGGTCATGGTCGCGCTGGGTGCCCTCACCGCTCTCGCGATCCTCGCGGCACCGCTGCTGGTCCGTCTGATGTCCCCGTCCGTGGCCGGCGATCCGGCGGCCAACGAGGTCGGCGTCACCTTCGTCCGCTACTTCGTCCCTTCGATCTTCTTCATGGGCGTCCATGTGGTGATGGGGCAGATCCTCAACGCGCGCGGCAGGTTCGGCGCGATGATGTGGACGCCGGTCCTGAACAACATCGTCATCATCGTGACGCTCGGCGCGTTCATCTGGGTGTACGGCACCGCGGCCGACTCCGGTATGAAGGTGTCGACCATTCCGGCCGAAGGCCAGCGGCTCCTCGGTGTCGGCATCCTGCTGGGTCTGGTCGTCCAGGCCCTCGCGATGTTCCCCTACCTGCGCGAGAGCGGATTCCGTCTTCGCCTGCGCTTCGACTGGCGGGGGCACGGGCTCGGAAAGGCCGCGGCCCTCGCCAAGTGGACGCTTCTCTTCGTCCTCGCCAACCAGGCCGGCCTGATCGTGGTCAGCCAGCTCTCCACCTCGGCCGGCAAGCACTCGCCCGTCGACGGCACCGGCTACGCCGCCTACGCCAACGCCCAGTTGATCTGGGGCCTGCCGCAGGCCATCATCACCGTCTCGCTGATGGCCGCCCTGCTGCCGCGGCTCTCCCGCTCGGCCGCCGAGAACGACCACGGTGCGATCCGTGACGACGTCTCCCAGGGCCTGCGCACCACGGCGGTCGCCATCGTGCCGGTCGCCTTCGGCTTCCTCTCGCTCGGCATCCCGATGTGCACGCTGATGTTCGGCTCCTCGGGCACCAGCGAGGCCACCAACATGGGGTACATGCTGATGGCCTTCGGCCTCGGCCTGATCCCGTACTCCGTGCAGTACGTCGTCCTGCGCGCCTTCTACGCCTACGAAGACACCCGGACGCCCTTCTACAACACCGTCATCGTGGCCGGGGTCAACGCGGGCGCCTCGGCTCTGTGCTACTTCCTGCTCCCGGCCCGCTGGGCCGTGGTCGGCATGGCCGCCGCCTACGGTCTTGCCTATGCCACCGGCGTGGGCGTCGCCTGGAGCCGTCTGCGCAAGCGGATCGGCGGCGACCTCGACGGCTCCCGCGTCCTGCGGACGTACGCGCGCCTGTGCATCGCCTCGGTGCCGGCCGCGCTGCTGAGCGGCGCGGCCTGCTACGGAATCGGGCACACGCTGGGCCAGGGCGTCGGCGGCTCGTTCGCCGCCCTGGTCGGCGGTGGCGTTCTTCTCCTCGGGACCTTCTACGTCGCCGCACGGAAGATGCGCATCGAGGAACTCAACTCGATGGTCGGCATGGTCCGCGGGCGTCTGGGGCGCTGAGGCGGGGGTAGGCGCACAACCATCGTCCGCCGCTGTGTGTCGTGCATAGCGACGGACTGTGGGCACAATTGGTTTCTGCGTCGGAGAGCGCGCAACGGATGGGGAGGCAGGAACGACGGTGGCGGAACGGAGCACGGCTGCCGTCGACGTGGCAGACACCAGCGGCGATGAGTCGCTGACCGCCAAGGCGGACCAGTCCACGTCCGACGGGGTGGCCCAGGAACGGGACACGGACGCCGACGAGGCGCGCGGGAACGGCGGGCCCGAGCGGCCCGGGGAGGCCTCACCACCCGAATTGCACAGCGGCCACAAGCTCGCCAGGCGCTACCGCCTCGAGGAGTGCGTCACCCGTCTGGACGGATTCAGCAGTTGGCGTGCGGTGGACGAGAAGCTCCGCCGCGCCGTCGGGGTGCACATCCTGCCCGCGAGCCATGCGCGGGCCCGCTCCGTACTGGCCGCCGCCCGTGCCTCCGCGCTGCTCGGGGACCCCCGCTTCGTGCAGGTCCTGGACGCCGTCGAAGAGGACGACCTCGTCTACGTCGTCCACGAGTGGCTGCCCGACGCCACCGAGCTGACCGCGCTGCTCGCTGCCGGTCCCCTGGAGGCCCACGACGCCTACCAGATGGTCACCCAGGTCTCCCAGGCGATGGCCGCCGCCCACCGCGAGGGCCTCTCCCATCTGCGACTGAACCCGGGTACCGTCCTGCGCGCCTCCACCGGTCAGTGGCGCATCCGCGGCCTCGCCGTGAACGCCGCGCTGCGCGGCATCAGCTCCGACACCCCGCAGCGCACCGACACGGAAGCCATCGGCGCGCTTCTGTACGCCGCTCTCACCCAGCGCTGGCCGTACGAGGACGACGCCTACGGCCTGTCCGGGCTCCCCAAGGGCGTGGGCCTGATCGCGCCCGACCAGGTGCGCGCGGGCATCCACCGCGGCCTGTCCGAGCTGGCCATGCGCGCTCTTGCCAACGACGGTGCCACCGCCTCCCGCCATGAGTCCCCGTGCACCACGCCCGAGGAGCTGGTGAAGGCGATCGGTGAGATGCCCCGCATCCGCCCGCCGGAGCCCACGTTCACAGCGCCGCCCGAGTACCAGCGCACGACGTACCAGCAGGGCACCTACGGCCGGCCCGCGCCCCCGCTCGGCGTCACACAGCCGGTACCGACCCCGCCGCCGCCTCTTCAGAGCCGCACCGGCAAGGCCCTCAAGTGGGCCGTCTCGGCGCTGCTCATCGCCGCGCTGGGCCTCGGTAGCTGGCAGCTCGCGGAAGCGCTCATGGAGCAGGGCAAGAAGTCGGACACGAACCAGACGCAGCCGCAGGACGACGACGGCAAGTCGGGGGACGAGAAGAAGAAGGTCGCCCCGCTGAAGATCCAGGGCGCGCAGGAGTACGTCGCGAAGGGCGAGGCCCAGCACCCCAACGACGTCGGCAAGACCTACGACGGCAACGCCTCGACGTACTGGAAGACCAACACCTTCCTGGACGGTCCGACCCTCGCGCCGTACAAGCCGGGCGTCGGGATCGTCTACGACCTCGGATCGGCGCAGGAACTGGATTCGGCGACCATCGGACTCCGGTACGGAGGCAATCACACGACGGTCGACCTGTACGCCGCCGAATCACCGACGTCGTCGAAGAAGATCGGCAGCGTCACGACGAGCGGAACCACCGCCACGGTGAAGCTGACCAAGCCGGTGAAGACTCAGCACGTCCTCGTATGGCTCACCGCCGTGCCGTACTCCGGCGAGGACCCGAGCGCTTACTCCAAGAGCGGCTACAAGCAGGCCATCACCGAAGTGAAGTTCTTGGGCTGACGTCTCACCGAAGGGGAGGGGGCTGATGGCGGACGGCACCGGATACGTCGACGTGAGCGACCCCGATCTGCTCGCCCGCCATGTCGAAGGCGACCCCGACGCCTTCGGTGAGCTCGTGCGCCGGCATCGCGACCGGCTCTGGGCGGTGGCGCTGCGGACGCTGGGGGACCGCGAGGAAGCCGCCGACGCCGTCCAGGACGCCCTGGTCTCCGCCTACCGGGCCGCCCACACCTTTCGCGGACGGTCGGCCGTCACCACCTGGCTCCACCGGATCACGGTGAACGCCTGCCTGGACCGCGCCCGCAAGGCGGCATCCAGAAGGACCTCGCCGGTCGACGACGCGGAACGGCTGGAGCAGCTCATGGAGCCGCACGAGGCGGCGTCCGCACCGGCCGAGCGCAATGATCTGCACCGCGAGTTACTCAAAGCCCTGGGCACCCTTCCCCCCGACCAGCGGGCCGCCCTTGTCCTCGTGGACATGCAGGGCTACCCGGTGGCGGAAGCCGCCCGCATCCTCGACGTTCCGACCGGAACGGTGAAGAGTCGTTGCGCTCGAGGCAGAGCCAGGCTGCTGCCGCTGCTCACGCATCTACGGACAGCGGACGGCGGCGAGGAAGCCGGGACATCGGACGTCGGGCGGAACCGGGTGCACGGGGCATCCGTCCCACCCCCGGCGGGACCACGTGACGCGGGAGCGAGCGATTCAGCGGCTGCGAAGGGCGGAGGTGAGCGAGCGTGACATCCACGACCGACATGGCCGAGCACCCGGAGGTCGAGGAACTCTCCGACCTCAGCGAAGGCATCCTTCCGCCTTCCCGCGACGCTGACGTGCGACGGCATCTGGACGACTGCGCTCCCTGCGCCGACGTCTACGACTCTCTGGCGGAGATCCGTGGCCTCATGAACACCCTCGCGGACCCACCGCGGATGCCTGACGACGTAGCGCTGCGCATCGACGCCGCTCTCGCCGCGGAGCCCCTCCCGGATGCGATCGCGTCCGCCTCCGACACCGCGACCGTTGCTCCTGCCGTCCTCCCTGTTTCACGTGAAACATCGCCCTCTTCTCCGTCCGATCGCCCCTCGGGTCATGCCCGTGCGGCCACCGGGCCAGGCCGTACGAAGCGCACCCGGCGGGGCACGCGCAGGGTGGTCGCCCTGGGAGCCGTCTTCACCGCCGCCGCCCTGGGCTTGGGCACACTGCTGGTGCGGACGCTGAGCGACGACACGAATACCGCTGCTGCGCCGACGGCCACACGGCAGCACACCGACGCGGCGCACACCTACTCCGAGGGCACCCTGAAGAGTCAGGTGGCAGGCCTGCTCGCCGCGAGCAGGCCGAGCGAGAAGCGTTCCGGGAGCACCAAGCCCTGGGGTATCGAGTCCGACCCCGACCCGACGGGGGCCGCGACCGGGCGACAGAACACGATGTCCCAGGGCGCCACCGTCCCCGTGCCGAGTTGCATAGAGCAGGGGATCCGGAGCAGCGAAACCGTGATCGCCGCCGACAAGGGTGTGTACCGGGGGACGGTCGTCTATCTCGTGGTCACGCCCGACGCCTCCGACACCTCGAAGGTCACGGCCTACCTCGTCGACGCGGCATGCGTGATGCAGGGCTCGGCATCGCCGGGCAGGGTGCTGCTGACCCACTCGTACACCCGCTCCTGAGGCATCCCTCCCCTGCCTTCGTGTGCCCCGCCACACCGGGAATGCGTGCCCCTTAGGATCCGTTGGGTGGGGTGAGAGTACTGATACAGGCTCCCACCGGCAGTAGCAGCAGTCTCCAGAGACGAGGAATCAGGCCGTGAGCGACGTTCGTAACGTGATCATCATCGGCTCCGGGCCCGCCGGCTACACGGCGGCGCTCTACACCGCGCGCGCGTCGCTGAAGCCGCTGGTGTTCGAGGGCGCTGTCACCGCGGGTGGCGCGCTGATGAACACCACCGAGGTGGAGAACTTCCCCGGCTTCCAGGACGGCATCATGGGCCCCGAGCTCATGGACAACATGCGCGCGCAGGCCGAGCGCTTCGGTGCCGAGCTGGTTCCGGACGATGTCGTCTCCGTGGACCTCACCGGTGAGATCAAGACCGTCACGGACACCGCCGGTACGGTCCACCAGGCGAAGGCCGTCATCGTCACCACCGGCTCCCAGCACCGCAAGCTGGGCCTGCCGAACGAGGACGCCCTCTCCGGACGCGGCGTTTCGTGGTGCGCCACGTGCGACGGCTTCTTCTTCAAGGACCAGGACATCGCCGTGATCGGCGGTGGCGACACCGCGATGGAGGAAGCGACCTTCCTCTCCCGCTTCGCCAAGTCCGTGACGATCGTCCACCGCCGCGACACCCTGCGTGCCTCCAAGGCGATGCAGGAGCGCGCCTTCGCCGACCCGAAGATCAAGTTCATCTGGGACAGCGAGGTCGCGGAGATCAAGGGTGACCCGAAGCTGGAGGGTCTCACGCTGCGGAACCTGAAGACCGGAGAGCTCAGCGAGCTGCCGGTGACCGGCCTGTTCATCGCCATCGGTCACGACCCGCGGACCGAACTCTTCAAGGGTCAGCTCAACCTCGACGAGGAGGGCTACCTCAAGGTGGACGCCCCCTCCACGCGTACCAACCTCACTGGCGTCTTCGCCGCCGGCGACGTGGTGGACCACACCTACCGCCAGGCGATCACCGCTGCCGGTACAGGCTGCTCCGCCGCTCTCGACGCCGAGCGCTTCCTCGCCGCTCTCGCCGACAGCGACCAGCAGGCCGAGCCCGAGAAGACCACCGTCTGACCCCCCTCTTCCCCCACCGCATCACCGAAGTTAAGGAGCCCACCGTGGCCGGCACCCTGAAGAACGTGACCGACGACTCCTTCGAGCAGGACGTCCTCAAGAGCGACAAGCCCGTCCTGGTGGACTTCTGGGCCGCCTGGTGCGGCCCGTGCCGCCAGATCGCCCCGTCCCTCGAGGCCATCGCCGCCGAGTACGGCGACAAGATCGAGGTCGTCAAGCTCAACATCGACGAGAACCCGACCACGGCCGCCAAGTACGGCGTCATGTCGATCCCGACCCTGAACGTCTACCAGGGTGGCGAGGTCGCCAAGACCATCGTCGGCGCCAAGCCGAAGGCCGCGATCGTCCGTGACCTCGAGGACTTCATCACCGCCAAGTGACCGGTGACCGCCGCCTCGGCACGGCGGCATGTTTCACGTGAAACACGGATGGGCCGGCCCTTCGGGGCTGGCCCATTGTCATGCGGAAGAGAAGTGACAGTCACAGCGGTCGCAGCGCCGGTTCCTTCTGTACGGCTCCGAGGAGGCGGTCGAGCGCCAGCTCCACATCCTCCTTCCAGGAGAGCGTGGTCCGCAGCTCCAGCCGCAGTCTCGGGTACGTGGGGTGCGGGCGCACGGTCTTGAACCCCACCGCCAGGAGGTGGTCGGCGGGCAGCAGGCACGCAGGCTCCTTCCAACGCGCATCACCGAAGGCTTCGATCGCCTTGAAGCCGCGGCGCAGCAGATCCTTGGCAACCGTCTGGACCATCACGCGGCCGAGCCCTTGTCCCTGATAGCCCGGCATGACGAAGGCAGTCATCAGTTGCACCGCGTCCGGCGACACCGGACTCGTGGGGAACGCGGTGGAGCGGGGTACGTAGGCGGGCGGCGCGTACAGCACGAAGCCCACCGGTACGTCGGCCACGTAGACCACCCGGCCGCAGGAACCCCAGTCCAGCAGCACGGCGGAGATCCAGGCCTCCTTCTCCAGAGCAGCGGTACCGGCCTTTACCGCGGCTTCGCCACTGACCGGGTCCAGCTCCCAGAAGACGCATGAGCCGCAGCGATGGGGGAGGTCCGGAAGGTTGTCCAGCGTGAGCGGTACGAGCCGACGCCCCATGAAGGCAGTTCCTCGCTTCCTTCGCCCGCCGCGTCGCGGGCGGCTGTCAGAGCACTCCGCTCCCGGAGCAGGCTGCCGACGAACCCGCCGACCGCCCCCAGGCTCAGGCCTGCGGCCACCAGACCGCCACGGCTCACGGTTCGCATGGCCCCCGCCTCCCCGATCACGGCCCTGCCGGATGGATGCGCCCTATCTGATCGCATCGTATCCAGGATGCGATTCCGTCGACACCGCCTGAAAGCAAAGAGCGGGTCGTGTCCGGTGTGTACCGGGCACGACCCGCCTGGCGGTCGGTCGTTCGGACATCGACACGCTTCGTCCGCTCAGTCCTCGGACTCCTCGGCACCGCCGTCCAGGCCCTGCTGGATGACCGGCCCCTCGCCCGGAGCAAGCGTGCCCAGGATCCTCTTCAGATCCTCCATCGACGCGAACTCGACGGTGATCTTGCCCTTCTTCTGACCGAGGTCGACCTTGACCCGGGTCTCGAAGCGGTCGGAGAGCCGCGTGGCCAACTCGTTGAGCGCGGGAGAGACCCGGCTCCCGGCACGCGGCCCCTTGGACCGGGTGGCGCTCTGGGGCCGCGACCCCATGAGGGTGACGATCTCCTCGACGGCCCGCACGGACAGCCCCTCGGCCACGATGCGGTGGGCCAGCCTGTCCTGCTCCTCCGAGTCCTCGACGGACAGCAGAGCCCGAGCATGTCCTGCGGACAGGACACCGGCGGCCACCCGGCGCTGCACCGCCGGGGACAGCTTCAACAGTCGCAGGGTGTTGGAGACCTGCGGACGGGACCGGCCGATACGGTCCGCGAGCTGATCGTGCGTGCAGTTGAAGTCCTTGAGGAGCTGGTCATAGGCGGCGGCCTCTTCCAGCGGGTTCAACTGCGCCCGGTGCAGGTTCTCCAGAAGGGCGTCCAGAAGGAGCTTCTCGTCCTCCGTCGCGCGCACGATCGCCGGGATGGCTTCGAGGCCGGCCTCTCTGCAGGCTCGCCACCGCCGCTCGCCCATGATGAGTTCGTAGCGTCCCGGGCCCATCTGCCGGACCACGATGGGCTGGAGAAGCCCGACCTCCTTGATGGAGGTGATCAGCTCGGCGAGCGCGTCGTCGTCGAACACCTCACGGGGCTGCCGGGGGTTCGGGGTGATGGAGTCGAGGGGCAACTCGGCGAAGTGGGCCCCCACGGGAGGCGCGGGCGTTCCCGCAGGGCGGTGCGCCGACGGCTCCTCGGTTTCACGTGAAACAGGCGGGAGCGTGGCCACCTTCGCAGCCGCCACTCCCCGGTCCGTCGCCAGCAGGGGTGCCGAGGAGACGGACGCACCGCCACCCAGCCCACCCGCGGCTGCCGACTTCTCTCCTGTCGGGGCAGCAGGGATCAGTGCGCCCAGACCACGGCCCAGTCCACCCCTCCGTCGTTCGCTCACTGCATCCCCTCCGCCATGCTCTGTTCCGTCTGGGCGCCGTTGTGAGCGTGCTGTGCGTCGTACGCGACGCCCACACCCTTCAGCGCGATTTCGCGTGCCGCCTCAAGGTAAGAGAGAGCACCGCTTGATCCTGGATCGTAGGTCAGCACCGTCTGCCCATAGCTCGGCGCCTCGGAGATACGGACCGAGCGCGGGATGCTCGTCCTCAGCACCTCGTCGCTGAAGTGGCTGCGCACCTCTTCCGCGACCTGGGACGCCAGGCGCGTCCGGCCGTCGTACATGGTGAGCAGAATGGTCGACACATGCAGAGCGGGGTTGAGATGCCCCCGCACCAGGTCGACATTGCGCAGCAGTTGCCCGAGGCCCTCCAGCGCGTAGTACTCGCACTGGATCGGGATGAGCACCTCCTGACCGGCGACCAGTGCATTGACGGTCAGCAGGCCCAGCGAGGGCGGGCAGTCGATGAGGATGTAGTCCAGCGGCTGCTCATAGGCCTGGATCGCCCGTTCCAGTCGACTCTCTCGCGCGACCAGGGACACCAGCTCGATCTCCGCACCGGCGAGATCGATCGTGGCGGGGGCGCAGAAGAGACCTTCGACATCGGAGACCGGCTGGACGACCTCCGCGAGCGGCTTGCTCTCGACCAACACGTCGTAGATGGAGGGGACATCCGCGTGATGGTCGATCCCCAGCGCGGTGGACGCGTTGCCCTGAGGGTCGAGGTCGATCACCAGGACGCGGCCACCGTGCAGAGCGAGGGAGGCGGCGAGATTGACCGTCGTCGTGGTCTTCCCCACCCCGCCCTTCTGATTGGCCACCACGATGACACGGGTCTGACTGGGGCGTGGCAGCCCTTCACCGACCCGACCCATCGCCTCCACCGCACGTTGGGCAGCACGACCGATGGGTGTCTCGTCCATCGGGGGCGGTGTTTCACGTGAAACACCCTCCCCCATCGACTCGGTACGGGGACCGGGGACCGGATCGGTCATCGGTCCCGCGATGTTGGCGTCGGACCGCAAGGATTCACTCTCCTCGACTTCAGGCTCACAGTGAACAGAGCCTCCCATGCCTTCGGGGTCGTGAACCAGTGAGGTCCGGTCTTCTGTGGAGAAATCCACCTCTGTGGACAACTCCGTTCCCTCTACGGGGGACAAGGCTCCGCGAGGCGACGGTTCTTCGAGGGATCCGAGGGGCCTACGGTCACGGGGTTCGGCCGCAGCCCGGCCACGACTGATGATGCCGTGCAGCAGTGAGCGACGTTTCACGTGAAACACGATGCACAGCAGCTCTGACCGAACCCCCGCGACACTCCGTGTCAGGCAGGTTTGGGTGCTGGGGTGGAGTACCTGAACGTACCCGGATGTCCACCGTCAGCGACGACGGCGGGCCCGTCCCGCCCGAGCCGCCTTCGCTCGCTTCGCCGCGAACCGCACACCGCCGGGGCTCTCCCCGACCTCCACCCGCACCACGGTCGACAGCGGATCCACGATCCCGTCACCGACATGCAGGATGGACGTCTCCACGGCGCCGAGCTTGCTCAGAGCGGAAGCAGCGCTCTTCAGCTCTTCCTCCGCGGTATCGCCCTTGAGAGCAAGCATCTCCCCATAGGGACGCAGCAGCGGGATACCCCAGGTGGCCAGGCGGTCCAGCGGGGCCACGGCACGGGCGGTAACGACATGGACCTGCGGGATCTTACCCATGACCTCCTCGGCACGGCCGCGGACGACCGTCACATGGTCGAGGCCGAGCATCTCGACGACCTCGGTGAGGAAGTTGGTCCGCCGCAGCAGCGGCTCGAGCAGCGTGATCTTCAAGTCCTCACGGACGAGCGCAAGCGGGATGCCGGGCAGACCGGCGCCCGAACCGACATCGCACACGGTCACGCCCTCGGGCACGACCTCGGAGAGGACCGCACAGTTCAGCAGGTGCCGCTCCCACAGACGGGGCACTTCCCGCGGTCCGATCAGACCACGCTGCACACCTGCCTCGGCAAGCAGCTCCGCATAGCGGACCGCGTCCGCGTAGCGATCACCGAACACCTCGCGCGCCTGCTCGGGAGCAGGGGGAAGCTCTGCTGCTTCCGTCACGGGGACCGTCCTTCCGTACCGCATGAGCGCACTGAGCGCAGAACCAGGGCTATCAGGGCTCCCGGCTGCCATGACCACAGCCGTGAGGAACTACCAGGCTGACAAAGTTCGGCCCCGCCTGCGCAACAGACGGGGCCGGAGAAGCGTACGGGCCGAATCAGGCGGGCAGCACGACGACGAAGCGCTGCGGCTCTTCGCCCTCGGACTCGCTGCGCAGGCCCACGGCCTTGACCGCGTCATGCACGACCTTGCGCTCGAAGGGCGTCATCGGCTTGAGCTTCACGGGCTCGCCGGTGCTCTTGGCCTCGGCCGCCGCCTGGGCGCCGAGCTTCGAGAGCTCCGCGCGCTTCTTGGCGCGGTAGCCGGCGATGTCGAGCATCAGCCGACTGCGGTCGCCGGTCTCCCGGTGCACGGCCAGGCGCGTGAGCTCCTGGAGGGCTTCGAGCACCTCGCCGTCGCGGCCGACCAGCTTCTGGAGGTCGCGGCTGTCCGTGTCACTGATGATCGACACGGAGGCGCGGTCGGCCTCGACGTCCATGTCGATATCGCCGTCGAGATCGGCGATATCGAGCAGACCCTCCAGGTAGTCCGCCGCGATCTCACCCTCCTGCTCCAGGCGAGTCAGGGTGTCTGCGCCCTCGGCAGCGGCGGAGGTGGTGCCTTCCGTCACGGGATGGACTCCTTCTTACTTCTTGGACGGGGACTTGGGCCGCTGCGGACCCTTGCGCTGGCCGGACTGGGCCCTGCTGCGGGTACCGTCACCGGGCTTGGACGTCGCCTTCTTGGCGCCACCGGCCGGCTTGGCTTCCTTCTGCTGGGCTTCCTGCGGCTCGTCGGACTCGCTCTCGGAAGAGTCGGGCTCGGATCCGCCCGCGGGCTTGGGACCGCCGGACTGGCGCTGCGCCTTGCTCTGCCGCTTGGGCTGCTGACGCTTGGGGGCGGCGGTGGTCGTCCCGTCCTCGGCGGTGTCGACGGCCACGGCGTCGCTCTTCACCACGGAACCGTCGGACTGGGCCGCGAGACCCGCCTTGCTCAGACCGTTGATGAACTTGCGCTCGAACTCGTTGCGGTCACGGCCCTTGGCGACGATGGCCTTGACGATGACCTTCTCACGCCGGTTGCGGGTCTTGCCGTGGTGCGTGATGTGCTTGTGCAGACGCTCCAGGTAGGAGGCCTGAGCCTTGGAACCCGGGGTCGGGTTGTTGTGGATCACGTACATCTGCTGGCCCATGGTCCACACGTTGGTGGTCAGCCAGTAGACGAGGACACCGACCGGGAAGTTGATACCGAAGACGGCGAAGATGATGGGGAAGACGTACATCAGCATCTTCTGCTGCTGCATGAACGGCGTCTTCACCGTCGTGTCGACGTTCTTCGTCATCAGCTGACGCTGCGTGTAGAACTGCGACGCCGACATCAGGATGATCATGATCGCGGTGACGACCCGCACATCGGTCAGCGAAGCACCGAGCTGGGAGACCTTGTCCGCGCTGTCCGTGAACTTGGCGGCCAGCGGGGCGCCGACGATATGGGCCTTCTGCGCGCTGGCGAGCAGGCTGTCGTCGATGACGCCGATGGTCTTGCCCGACGCGATGCCGTTGAGCACGTGGTACAGGGCGAAGAAGAACGGGGACTGCGCCAGGATGGGAAGGCACGAGGAGAGCGGGTTGGTACCCGACTCCTTGTACAGCTTCATCATCTCTTCGGACTGACGCTGCTTGTCGTTCTTGTAGCGCTCCTGGATCTTCTTCATCTCGGGCTGGAGCGTCTGCATGGCCCGGGTCGCCTTGATCTGCTTCACGAAGAGCGGGATCAGGCAGATACGGATCAGGATCACCAGGGACACGATGGACAGGCCCCAGGCCCACCCGGTGTCAGGCCCGAAGATCGCTCCGTACACCTTGTGGAACTGGACGATGACCCAGGAGACGGGCCAGGTGATGAAACTGAAGAGGCTGGCAATCGTGTCCACTAATCATGCTCCTTGGGCATGGGACGAGGTCTCTGCGGCCGGGCTCGAAGGAACGTTCCCCTCGATGGCCGGTTCGGCGGCGGAGGGCCCGCCCTTGCGTGCACGCCAGGCGTCACGCAACATTTCGTGCCACCGCGGACGCTTGCGCGGCGGAACATGGTCCACGCCGCCCAACGACCACGGATTGCACCGTAGGATCCGCCAGGCGGTGAGCGCCGTCCCCTTGATCGCACCGTGCCGGTCGATGGCCGTATAGCCGTAGTGGGAACACGACGGGTAGTACTTGCATACCGGCCCCAGCAGCGGACTGATCGTCCACTGATAGAGCTTGATCAGGGCCAGCAGCGGGTACTTCATCGCGCGCCCCCTCCTCCCGTCAGCCGTTGAAGAGCGGCGTCCAGGTCTCGGGCTAGCTGTGCATGGTCGGCGTCGCCCGCACCGGGCAGCGCTCGTACGACTACCAGGCTACCGGGGGGCACCAAGGCCACTCGGTCACGCATCAGATGCCGAAGCCTGCGCTTGACCTTGTTGCGGACGACCGCTCCACCCACAGCCTTGCTCACGACGAAACCCGCACGCGTCGGGGGAGCGCTCTCCCCAGGCGCGTGCGGGTCCGTGACACCGCTACGAAGGTGGACGACGAGAAGCGGGCGTCCGGCCCGACGTCCTCGGCGTACCGCGGTCGCGAAGTCCTCGCGCCGCCTCAGCCGTTGTTCGGTAGGCAGCACGTCATGACCTGTTCGCGATCAGGCGGACAGGCGGGCGCGACCCTTGCTGCGGCGGGACGCCAGGATGGCGCGGCCGGCACGGGTGCGCATACGCAGCCGGAAGCCGTGGGTCTTCGCGCGACGACGGTTGTTCGGCTGGAAGGTGCGCTTGCTCACTCGGGGGCTCCAGTAATGATTCGGTGGGTGGCGGGGTGCCGCCTGGCTGTCACCGTGCGCCCACGAGTAGCTCGCATTACGCCCGAGTGCACCGCTTTCCGATCACCGAAATGCGCCCTTGGTGGACACTGTGCGTGATCTACGCCCATCGGAGGCAGGCGGCAGCAGCCATCGACAACTCGACCTCGCTACGGTACGTGGGGCCGCACCGTCCGGTCAAACCCGTGCCCCGTGAGGGACACTTGTCCACAGGCTGGGGACAACGACTTGAACCACGCCGGTCGCCCTGACTACCGTGGCCGGACTCCGATTCGTTCCCTTGTCCCCACCCCGGCGGTTCCGCCCCGCCTCGACCCACCCCGACTTTCCGCGACCCCTCTGTTCGCGGGACCTGTGAGAGAGCGTGCCCTGTGGCTGACGTACCTGCCGATCTTGCCGCAGTGTGGCCGCGCGTACTCGAGCAGCTTCTCGGTGAGGGGCGCGGGCCCGGGGTCGAGGCCAAGGACGAGCACTGGATCAAGCGCTGCCAGCCGCTCGCGCTGGTCGCCGACACCGCCCTCCTCGCCGTCCCGAACGAATTTGCGAAAGGCGTTCTCGAGGGCCGACTCGCGCCGGTCGTCAGCGACACCCTGAGCCGTGAGTGCGGTCGCCCGATCCGTATCGCGATCACCGTCGACGACTCCGCGGGCGAGCCCCCGGCCCCGCAGCCGCGCTACGAGGAGCCCGATCTCTCCGCGCCCCAGCGCCGTGACGCGTACGACACCCAGAACGGCTACGAGGGATACGGCCGCCACCGCGCCGACGACCACCGCGCGCCGCGCGCCGACCAACTGCCCCCCGGCTCCGGCGACCAGCTCCCCGCTGTCCGCCCCGCCTACCCGGGCGAATACCAGCGCCCCGAGCCCGGCGCCTGGCCGCGCCCGTCCCAGGACGACTACGGCTGGCAGCAGCAGCGGCTCGGCTTCCCCGAGCGCGACCCGTACGCCACACCGACGCCGGACTACCGCGCGCAGTCGCTGGAGCGGTCCCCGTACGAGCAGCAGCGCCCGGACTACGAGAGCGCACGCCCCGACTTCGACCAGCACCGCCCCGACCGCCGCGAACTCCCCGAGTCCTCCGCCGCCGACGGCCAGGGACACCGTGGCGGTCCGGCCGGGCCGGGATCGACCACCGGCGCGACCGGCCCGCTGGCCGCGAAGCCCGCGCCGGCGACCGGTGCGGGCGAGCCCACCGCGCGCCTGAATCCGAAGTACCTCTTCGACACGTTCGTCATCGGCGCGTCGAACCGCTTCGCGCACGCGGCGGCGGTCGCCGTCGCCGAGGCGCCGGCCAAGGCGTACAACCCCCTGTTCATCTACGGGGAGTCGGGGCTCGGCAAGACGCATCTGCTGCACGCGATCGGGCACTACGCGCGCAGCCTCTACCCCGGCACGCGCGTGCGGTACGTGAGCTCCGAGGAGTTCACCAACGAGTTCATCAACTCCATCCGCGACGGCAAGGCGGACGCGTTCCGCAAGCGCTACCGCGACATGGACATCCTGCTGGTCGACGACATCCAGTTCCTCGCGCAGAAGGAGTCGACGCAGGAGGAGTTCTTCCACACCTTCAATACGCTCCACAACGCCAACAAGCAGATCGTGTTGTCCTCGGACCGGCCGCCCAAGCAACTGGTCACTCTGGAGGACCGGTTGCGCAACCGCTTCGAGTGGGGGCTGATCACCGACGTCCAGCCGCCCGAGTTGGAGACGCGGATCGCGATCCTGCGCAAGAAGGCGGTGCAGGAGCAGCTCAACGCCCCGCCGGAGGTGCTGGAGTTCATCGCCTCCCGTATCTCGCGCAACATCCGCGAGTTGGAGGGCGCCCTGATCCGGGTGACGGCGTTCGCGTCGCTCAACCGGCAGCCGGTGGACCTCGGGCTGACGGAGATCGTCCTCAAGGACCTGATCCCCGGCGGCGAGGACACGGCACCCGAGATCACCGCGCCCGCCATCATGGCCGCCACCGCCGACTACTTCGGGCTGACGGTGGAGGACCTGTGCGGCACCTCACGCGGACGCGCCCTGGTGACCGCCCGGCAGATCGCGATGTATCTGTGCCGTGAGCTGACCGATCTGTCGCTGCCGAAGATCGGGGCGCAGTTCGGCGGCCGGGACCACACGACGGTGATGCACGCCGACCGCAAGATCCGTGCGTTGATGGCCGAGCGGCGGTCGATCTACAACCAGGTCACCGAGCTGACGAACCGCATCAAGAACGGCTGACGGCGGACCTGGTCCAGGACCACCGCGAGCGCCCCCGGGAAGCCTTCCCGGGGGCGCTCGCGCCGTTCCCGGCAGGCGTCCCGGCGGGACCCACGGTCACGCCACGGCAGCCCCGTGCTCGGCCCCATGGCGGCCTCACGAGCCCTCGCCCTCACTCGCCGATGCCGCTCCCGCTCGTCGCACCCGCACCCACATCCACTCCCACAGAGCGCCTCTCGGGACCGCGCGGCGCCGCCGCCACCCCTCTCACCGCTCCGCCCCCACGATCTCCCCCGACAACCGGTGTTCGAATACCTGCCGGGGTTACGGTCGTCCTCCACAGATTCGGTGACTTTCTTCCATCCACATCCTGGGGACTGCGAAGTTATCCAGACTGTGTCCACAGGCTGTGCTGTTGAACGACGATCAGCCCAGCTCAGTCACCTGTGGATCGGTGGACAAACGATCTCCACAGGGTGTGGACAAGATGATGATCCACAGGCCGTGCGTCGAGTTGTCCACCGGCAACCCACAGGATGGGGCGGGTTGTCCCCAGCGATCTCCCGGTTCTCCACATCGTTGTCCACTGTTCGGCAACGTGACGTGCCCTCTCACCGGGGCGAGTGAAAGGCGTCACATCAAGGTGCCGGAGAGGCCTGTGGGAAAGGCGGCGAAATCTGGGGACAAGGCTGGGGAGAACTAGGCCCAACCTGTGCACGGGGTGTGCAGAACTTTCTGTTCTCCACAGACAGGCCCGGTTGTCCACCGGCTCCACCCACAGGGTCGGTGGACAAAATCTGGCCGCTGAGCTGGGACAACGCGGTTATCCACCGTTTCCACAGGCCCTACTACTACTCCCACTCAGAGAGAGCAGGGAATCCGTTTCGAAGTGGGGCCTGTGCACAACTCGCGCTCCGGTTCACGGCTGCCCCTCGTCACGACTTGACCCCGAGAGGCACCTACTGTCAGTGCGGTGCGTCAGACTGGTTCCTGGTGTCCTGCCCCGCTCCGGGAGCCGCGACACCAGTCAGACGACGAAGGCCAAGCAGGGCGAGAGCGCCGGCAACAGCAGGAGGCGGCTTACGGTGAAGATCCGGGTGGAACGCGACGTACTCGCGGAGGCAGTGGCCTGGGCTGCGCGCAGCCTCCCGGCCCGTCCGCCGGCGCCGGTCCTCGCCGGCCTGCTGCTGAAGGCCGAGGACGGTCAGCTCAGCCTGTCGAGCTTCGACTACGAGGTCTCGGCGCGGGTCTCCGTGGACGCGGAGGTCGAGGAGGAGGGCACGGTCCTCGTCTCCGGCCGGCTCCTCGCCGACATCTGCCGCGCCCTCCCCAACCGTCCGGTGGAGATCTCCACAGACGGTGTACGGGCGACGGTGGTCTGCGGCTCCTCCCGCTTCACCCTCCACACCCTGCCTGTGGAGGAGTACCCCGCGCTGCCGCAGATGCCGAACGCGACGGGCACGGTCCCCGGCGAGGTCTTCGCCGCTGCCGCCGCCCAGGTCGCCATCGCCGCCGGTCGTGACGACACGCTGCCGGTCCTCACCGGTGTGCGCATCGAGATCGAGGGCGACACGGTGACCCTGGCCTCGACCGACCGTTACCGCTTCGCGGTCCGCGAGTTCCTGTGGAAGCCGGAGAACCCCGACGCGTCCGCGGTCGCCCTGGTGCCCGCCAAGACGCTCCTGGACACCGCCAAGGCGCTCACGAGCGGTGACACGGTGACGCTGGCGCTGTCCGGCTCGGGCGCGGGCGAGGGCCTGATCGGCTTCGAGGGCGCCGGGCGGCGGACGACGACGCGCCTCCTGGAGGGCGACCTCCCGAAGTACCGCACGCTGTTCCCGACGGAGTTCAACTCGGTCGCCACCATCGAGACCGCCCCGTTCGTCGAGGCCGTCAAGCGTGTCGCGCTGGTCGCCGAGCGCAACACCCCCGTGCGGCTCAGCTTCGAGCAGGGCGTGCTGATCCTGGAGGCCGGATCCAGCGACGACGCACAGGCTGTGGAGCGGGTCGACGCCCAGCTCGAGGGCGACGACATCTCGATCGCCTTCAACCCCACGTTCCTGCTGGACGGTCTGAGCGCGATCGACTCGCCGGTGGCCCAGCTCTCGTTCACGACGTCCACCAAGCCCGCGCTGCTGGGCGGCAAGCCGGCCGTGGACGCCGAGGCGGACGAGACGTACAAGTACCTGATCATGCCGGTGCGGCTGAGCGGCTGACGACCGTCCGAAGCGTGTCCCGGGCCCGTGCGATCAGCGGTCCACAGACCCGGGACCGAAGCCGTGGACCGGGGTGCGCGAGCGAGCGTCCGCGCTCTCGGATGTGCATGACCACCCGGGTTTACGCTCGGACACAGGTACGAACGTGCCTCTCATGCCACATCGCAATCTAAGGAACACTTGATGGAGCTCGGTCTCGTCGGCCTCGGCAAGATGGGCGGCAACATGCGCGAGCGGATCCGCCGCGCAGGCCACACCGTCATCGGATACGACCGCAACCCTGACCTCGCCGATGTCCAGAGCCTGGAAGAGCTTGTGGGCAAGCTCCCCGGTCCCCGAGTGGTGTGGGTGATGGTTCCGGCCGGTGCCCCGACGCAGTCCACGATCGACGAGCTGGCCGAACTCCTGGAGCCCGGCGACATCGTCGTGGACGGCGGCAACTCCCGCTGGACGGACGACGAGAAGCACGCCGAGGAGCTGGCGGCCAAGGGCATCGGCTTCGTCGACTGCGGTGTCTCCGGCGGCGTCTGGGGCCTGGAGAACGGCTACGCGCTGATGTACGGCGGCGACGCCGAGCACGTCGCCCGGGTGCAGCCGATCTTCGACGCCCTCAAGCCCGAGGGCGACCTGGGCGCGGTGCACGCGGGCAAGGTCGGCGCGGGCCACTTCGCGAAGATGGTCCACAACGGCATCGAGTACGCGATGATGCAGGCCTACGCCGAGGGCTGGGAGCTGCTGGAGAAGGTCGACTCCGTGGAGAACGTCCGCGAGGTCTTCCGCTCCTGGCAGGAGGGCACGGTCATCCGCTCCTGGCTGCTGGACCTGGCGGTCAACGCCCTGGACGAGGACGAGCACCTGGACGAGCTGCGCGGCTACGCGCAGGACTCCGGCGAGGGCCGCTGGACCGTCGAGGCGGCCATCGACAACGCCGTGCCGCTCCCGGCCATCACGGCGTCGCTGTTCGCCCGGTTCGCCTCGCGCCAGGACGACTCCCCGCAGATGAAGATGATCGCCGCCCTGCGCAACCAGTTC
Organism: Streptomyces macrolidinus; assembly: GCF_023887685.1. Classification (GTDB taxonomy): domain Bacteria; phylum Actinomycetota; class Actinomycetes; order Streptomycetales; family Streptomycetaceae; genus Streptomyces; species Streptomyces macrolidinus. The sequence continues at coordinate 57,606 of NZ_JAMWMR010000011.1, forward strand.
GGCGGCCACGCGGTCGAGAAGAAGTAATCCACAGGACCGCCCGGCGGTCCACAACCTCGGGGAGATCGGCGAAACGACCATGCACGTCACGCATCTGTCGCTGGCCGACTTCCGCTCGTACGCCCGGGTCGAAGTCCCCCTCGACCCGGGCGTCACCGCGTTCGTCGGACCCAACGGCCAGGGCAAGACGAACCTCGTCGAGGCGGTCGGCTATCTCGCCACGCTCGGCAGCCACCGCGTCTCCTCCGACGCGCCCCTGGTCCGTATGGGCGCCGACCGCGCCATCGTCCGGGCCGCCGTCCGGCAGGGCGAGCGCACGCAACTGGTCGAGCTGGAGCTGAACCCCGGCAAGGCCAACCGCGCCCGCATCAACAGGTCCTCGCAGGTCAGACCGCGTGATGTGCTCGGCATCGTACGAACCGTGCTGTTCGCGCCCGAGGACCTCGCCCTGGTCAAGGGCGACCCCGGTGAGCGCCGCCGCTTCCTGGACGAGCTGATCACCGCCCGCTCCCCGCGCATGGCCGCAGTCCGCTCCGACTACGACCGGGTCCTCAAGCAGCGCAACACCCTCCTCAAGACGGCCGCGCTGGCCCGTCGGCACGGTGGACGCGCTCTGGACCTGTCCACCCTGGACGTCTGGGACCAGCACCTCGCGCGCGCGGGCGCCGAACTGCTCGCCCAGCGCCTCGATCTGATCTCCGCGCTCCAGCCGCTCGCGGAGAAGGCGTACGAGCAGCTCGCCCCCGGCGGCGGCCCGGTCACCCTGGACTACAAGCCGTCGGCGCCCGGCGAGGCCCACACGCGCGAGGCCCTCTACGAGCAGCTCATGGCCGCCTTCTCCGACGCCCGCAAGCAGGAGATCGAGCGCGGCGTCACCCTCGTGGGACCCCACCGCGACGATCTGCTGCTGGGCCTCGGCCGACTGCCCGCGAAGGGGTACGCCTCCCACGGCGAGTCCTGGTCCTACGCGCTGGCGCTGCGCCTGGCCTCGTACGAACTCCTGCGCGCGGAAGGCAACGAGCCGGTGCTCGTCCTCGACGACGTCTTCGCCGAGCTGGACGCCCGCCGCCGCGAGCGCCTGGCGGAGCTGGTCGCGCCCGGCGAGCAGGTCCTGGTGACCGCCGCGGTCGACGACGACGTACCGGATGTTCTGACCGGGACGCGGTACACCGTGTCCGACGGCACGGTGGAACGCGCATGAGCACCGACGAACCGGCACCGGCACCGAAGACCCCCGAGCTCTCGGGCGTCGACCTCGCGCGCGTGGCGCTCAGAGCCGCGAAGGAGCAGGCACGCGCGCGTGGCGACGCGGCCCAGCAGAAGCGGCAGGCCCGGCGCGGCGGACTGCGTTCCGGCGCCCGCGCCGACCGCCGCGACCCGATGGAGCTGGGGGCGGCCATCAACCGCCTGATCACCGAGCGCGGCTGGGAGACCCCGGCCGCGGTGGGCGGGGTGATGGGGCGCTGGCCGCAGATCGTCGGCGAGAACCTCGCGAAGCACTGCGTTCCCCAGCGGTACGACGAGGACGAACGCGTCCTGACCGTGCAGTGCGACTCCACGGCGTGGGCGACGCAGTTGCGGCTGCTGGCCCCGCAGCTCGTCGCGCGCCTCAACGAGGACCTCGGGCACGGCACGGTGCGGCTGCTCAAGGTCCAGGGCCCAGGCGGTCCCACCCAGCGTTATGGCCGCCTGCGCGCCCCCGGGAGCACGGGGCCCGGTGACACCTACGGGTGACCGACATCACGCCGGGGCCGCTGGAAACGGGCGTCGGCGGCCCTGTCACCACGGTCGCGCGCGCCCATGAAGATCGACCTGACTCCGAAGTAGCCAAGGGTTGACAGACGGAAGCGCTGAGTGCCGCTCAGAGGCTCTTGGAGCCCCGCTCCGCATATGGGGAGTCGGGCGAGACCGGTTGAGGGCGGCACATGCGTACTCAGGTACCGGCAAACCCCCATCACTGTCAGTGCTACCGGTAGACTGGAAGCCAATCCCGCCCCAAACGTGGGGACCGTCCGGGAAAAGCTGAGCAACGCTGATTCAGGGCTTACCAACGCAACATGCCGCAGCCGCTCCGGCAACCCTCCTTGGAGGGGGCACCCCCAGGAGCCTGGCTCGTGCTGTGCCAGAAAGGGCGCTTCGTGGCCGATTCCGGCAACCCCAACGAGAACATCCCGTCCACCGATGCCGACGTGAACGACGCGGCCGTCGCTCCGAGCGGCGAGGCAGCCGCGTCGTACGACGCGAGCGCCATCACCGTCCTCGAGGGTCTGGACGCGGTCCGCAAGCGACCCGGTATGTACATCGGCTCCACCGGTGAGCGCGGTCTGCATCACCTGGTGTACGAGGTCGTCGACAACTCGGTCGACGAGGCGCTCGCCGGTTACGCGGACACCATCGACGTGACGATCCTCGCCGACGGTGGCGTACGCGTCATCGACAACGGCCGTGGCATCCCCGTGGGCATCGTGCCCTCCGAGGGCAAGCCGGCCCTCGAGGTCGTGCTGACCGTGCTGCACGCGGGCGGCAAGTTCGGCGGCGGCGGCTATGCCGTGTCCGGCGGTCTGCACGGTGTGGGCGTCTCCGTCGTGAACGCCCTGTCGTCCAAGGTCTCCGTCGAGGTCAGGACCGACGGCCACCGCTGGACGCAGGACTACAAGATGGGCGTCCCGACGGCACCGCTGGCCGAGCACGAGGCGACCGAGGAGACCGGCACGTCGGTCACCTTCTGGGCCGACGCGGAGATCTTCGAGACCACCGAGTACTCCTTCGAGACGTTGTCCCGGCGCTTCCAGGAGATGGCGTTCCTCAACAAGGGCCTGACGATCCGGCTCACCGACGAGCGCGAGCAGGCCAAGGCCGTCACCGGGGCGGACGAGGCCGGGGCGGACGAGAAGGCCGAGGTCAAGTCCGTCACGTACCACTACGAGGGCGGCATCGTCGACTTCGTGAAGTACCTCAACTCCCGCAAGGGAGAGGTGGTGCACCCCACGGTCATCGACCTGGAGGCCGAGGACAAGGACAAGAGCCTGTCCCTCGAGGTCGCGATGCAGTGGAACAGCGGCTACAGCGAGGGCGTGTACTCCTTCGCGAACATCATCCACACCCATGAGGGCGGTACCCACGAAGAGGGCTTCCGCGCCGCGCTGACCTCGCTGATCAACAAGTACGCGCGCGACAAGAAGCTGCTGCGGGACAAGGACGACAACCTCACGGGTGACGACATCCGCGAGGGTCTGACCGCGATCATCTCGGTCAAGCTGAGCGAGCCGCAGTTCGAGGGCCAGACGAAGACCAAGCTGGGCAACACGGAGGCCAAGACCTTCGTGCAGAAGGCGGTCTACGAGCACCTCACCGACTGGCTGGACCGCAACCCCGTCGAGGCCGCGGACATCGTCCGCAAGGGGATCCAGGCGGCCACCGCGCGCGTGGCCGCCCGCAAGGCCCGCGACCTCACCCGCCGCAAGGGCCTGCTGGAGACGGCGTCCCTGCCCGGCAAGCTGTCGGACTGCCAGTCCAACGACCCCACCAAGTGCGAGATCTTCATCGTCGAGGGTGACTCCGCCGGCGGCTCGGCCAAGTCCGGCCGCAACCCGGAGTACCAGGCGATCCTGCCGATCCGCGGCAAGATCCTCAACGTCGAGAAGGCCAGGATCGACAAGATCCTGCAGAACCAGGAGATCCAGGCGCTGATCTCCGCCTTCGGCACGGGTGTGCACGAGGACTTCGACATCGAGAAGCTCCGCTACCACAAGATCATCTTGATGGCGGACGCCGACGTCGACGGCCAGCACATCAACACCCTGCTGCTGACCTTCCTGTTCCGCTTCATGCGGCCGCTGGTGGAGGCGGGGCACGTGTTCCTCTCCCGTCCCCCGCTGTTCAAGATCAAGTGGGGCCGGGACGACTTCCAGTACGCGTACTCCAACCGCGAGCGGGACGCCCTGGTCGAACAGGGCCGCCAGCAGGGCAAGCGGATCAGGGACGACTCCATCCAGCGCTTCAAGGGCCTCGGCGAGATGAACGCCGAGGAACTGCGCGTGACCACGATGGACCAGGACCACCGGGTCCTCGGCCAGGTCACCCTGGACGACGCCGCGCAGGCGGACGACCTGTTCTCGGTCCTGATGGGCGAGGACGTGGAGGCCCGCCGCCAGTTCATCCAGCGCAACGCCAAGGACGTCCGCTTCCTCGACATCTGAGTCGGTCTCGGCTGACCGCACCAGGAAGGATCTTCACCAGCAATGGCCGACGAGAACACCCCCGTCACCCCGGAAGAGGGCGGCGAACTCGCGATGCGTGTCGAGCCCGTCGGGCTCGAGACGGAGATGCAGCGCTCGTACCTGGACTACGCGATGTCCGTCATCGTGTCCCGTGCGCTGCCTGACGTCCGGGACGGCCTCAAGCCCGTCCACCGCCGCGTCCTGTACGCGATGTACGACGGCGGCTACCGCCCCGAGCGCGGCTTCTACAAGTGCGCCCGTGTCGTCGGCGACGTCATGGGCAACTACCACCCGCACGGCGACTCCTCGATCTACGACGCCCTGGTGCGCCTCGCGCAGCCGTGGTCGATGCGGATGCCGCTGGTGGACTCCAACGGCAACTTCGGCTCTCCGGGCAACGACCCGGCGGCGGCCATGCGCTACACCGAGTGCAAGATGGCGCCGCTGTCGATGGAGATGGTCCGCGACATCGACGAGGAGACCGTCGACTTCACGGACAACTACGACGGCCGCTCCCAGGAGCCGACCGTCCTGCCCTCCCGCTTCCCGAACCTGCTGATCAACGGCTCGGCCGGGATCGCGGTCGGTATGGCGACCAACATCCCGCCGCACAACCTGCGCGAGGTCGCGGCCGGTGCCCAGTGGTGCCTGGAGAACCCCGAGGCCTCGCACGAGGAGCTGCTGGACGCGCTCATCGAGCGCATCAAGGGCCCGGACTTCCCGACCGGCGCCCTGGTGGTGGGCCGCAAGGGCATCGAGGAGGCCTACCGCACCGGCCGCGGCTCGATCACGATGCGCGCGGTGGTCGAGGTCGAGGAGATCCAGAACCGCCAGTGCCTGGTGGTCACCGAGCTTCCGTACCAGGTCAACCCGGACAACCTGGCGCAGAAGATCGCCGACCTGGTGAAGGACGGCAAGATCGGCGGCATCGCGGACGTCCGTGACGAGACGTCCTCCCGTACAGGCCAGCGCCTGGTGATCGTCCTCAAGCGGGACGCGGTCGCCAAGGTCGTCCTGAACAACCTGTACAAGCACACCGATCTGCAGACGAACTTCGGCGCCAACATGCTGGCGCTGGTGGACGGCGTGCCGCGCACGCTGTCACTGGACGCGTTCATCCGCCACTGGGTGACGCACCAGATCGAGGTCATCGTCCGCCGGACCCGCTTCCGGCTGCGCAAGGCCGAGGAGCGCGCCCACATCCTGCGCGGCCTGCTCAAGGCCCTGGACGCCATCGACGAGGTCATCGCGCTGATCCGGCGCAGCGAGACCGTCGAGGTCGCGCGCGGGGGCCTGATGAGCCTGCTGGAGATCGACGAGATCCAGGCCAACGCGATCCTCGAGATGCAGCTCCGGCGGCTGGCGGCCCTGGAGCGGCAGAAGATCGTCCAGGAGCACGACGAACTCCAGGCGAAGATCACCGAGTACAACGAGATCCTCGCCTCCCCGGTCCGCCAGCGCGGCATCGTCAGCGAGGAGCTCGCGGCGATCGTCGAGAAGTACGGCGAGGACCGCCGCACCCAACTGGTGCCCTTCGAGGGCGACATGTCCATCGAGGACCTGATCGCCGAGGAGGACATCGTCGTCACGGTCTCCCGCGGCGGCTACATCAAGCGCACCAAGACCGACGACTACCGCGCGCAGAAGCGCGGCGGCAAGGGCGTCCGCGGCACGAAGCTCAAGGAAGACGACATCGTCGACCACTTCTTCGTGTCCACGACGCACCACTGGCTGCTGTTCTTCACCAACAAGGGCCGCGTCTACCGGGCGAAGGCCTACGAGCTGCCCGACGCCGGCCGGGACGCGCGCGGCCAGCACGTAGCGAACCTGCTCGCCTTCCAGCCGGACGAGGCGATCGCCCAGATCCTCGCGATCCGCGACTACGAGGCCGCGCCGTATCTGGTGCTCGCCACCAAGGGCGGTCTGGTCAAGAAGACGGCTCTGAAGGATTACGATTCGCCGCGCTCCGGCGGTGTCATCGCGATCAACCTCCGCCAGATGGAAGACGGTTCGGACGACGAACTGATCGGCGCCGAGCTGGCCTCCGCCGCTGACGATCTGCTCCTGATCAGCAAGAAGGCGCAGTCGATCCGGTTCACCGCGACCGATGAGTCCCTGCGCCCGATGGGCCGCGCCACCTCCGGTGTGAAGGGGATGAGCTTCCGCGAGGGCGATGAGCTGCTCTCGATGAATGTTGTCCGACCCGGTACGTTCGTGTTCACTGCCACCGACGGCGGGTACGCGAAGCGGACCGCCGTCGACGAGTACCGCGTCCAGGGGCGCGGCGGTCTCGGTATCAAGGCCGCCAAGATCGTGGAGGACCGCGGCTCCCTCGTCGGCGCGCTGGTGGTCGAGGAGAACGACGAGATCCTCGCCATCACACTGGGCGGCGGTGTGATCCGTACCCGGGTCAGTGAGGTCAGGGAGACGGGCCGTGACACCATGGGCGTCCAACTGATCAACCTGGGCAAGCGAGATGCCGTGGTCGGCATCGCGCGGAACGCCGAGGCGGGGCGCGAGGCGGAGGAAGTCGACGGCGACGAGGCCGTGGACGAGACCGCCGAAGGTGCCGCGAGCACCAGCACGGACGAGGGCGAGGCGCCCTCCGCCGAGTAGCACTAGGAAGTGAGTCAGCGTGAGCGGAGCCACGGGCGCCGGATCGACCGGTACGGACACGGACGGCGGCGGCCGTGGCTCCGCCACGCACTCCCATGACTTTCATGGATCCCAGGGGGGAACTGTGACGGACACCCGAGGCCCGCAGCAGCAGTACGCGGCTGGAGCGGGCCCGGCCGCCGCCGGCGCACAGCCGAGCGCGGCACAGGCGGGCGACGCGCCCGCCTCTCCGCTGCCGGGGCAGCGCCCGCAGCAGCCCGCGAGCCCCTACCACCCGCCGCAGGCCTATCAGGCGCAGCCGTCGACGGGTGGCGTGCGCCGCCCCCGGACCGGCGCGAGCACCACACCGCGCACCCGCAAGGCCCGTCTGAGGGTGTCGAAGGCCGACCCGTGGTCGGTGATGAAGGTCAGCTTCCTGCTCTCCATAGCCCTCGGCATCTGCACGATCGTCGCGTCGGCGGTGCTGTGGATGGTCATGGACGCGATGGGCGTCTTCTCGACGGTGGGCGACACGATCTCGGAGGCCACCGGCTCGACCGACTCGAAGGGCTTCGATCTCCAGTCGTTCCTGTCCCTGCCGCGTGTGCTGACCTTCACGACGATCATCGCGGTCATCGACGTCGTCCTGGCGACGGCTCTCGCGACCCTGGGGGCGTTCATCTACAACATCTCGGCGGGCTTCGTCGGCGGTGTCGAGCTGACCTTGGCGGAGGACGAGTAGCGACCCGGGAGCGGCCCAACGGGCCTGTCCTGGAAGCGACTTCGGACGGCAGAGCGCATCCCGGCGCGGGGTGCGCTCTTCTCGTACCCGGATCGTTCCCGGCCGGCCGGAGCCCGGCGCCGTTATCGATTTTGGGACTTCCCACGTCGTGCGCTAATCTTCAGGAGTCAGCGCGCGGGACACACACCGCACAGCGCGGCGGGGCTATAGCTCAGTTGGTTAGAGCGCATCCCTGATAAGGATGAGGCCACAGGTTCAAATCCTGTTAGCCCCACAGTGAAGATCGCAAGAGCAGGCGTTTCCCCTGGTGGGAAGCGCCCGCTCTGCGTTGTGAGGTGGAGCGGGGGTATGGCCGTCCGCGCGGCTGGTCTCGCCCTGCTGCCGTACGGGGAGCAGCATGGGAGGAGAGCGACCGAGGGAGGCCCATCATGAGAACCGGAGCCTCGGGCTACGACAGCTCGCCGTACTCCCACACCCCGTCCCAGGCCGAGGGCGAACGCGACGAACCAGCCGCGCGTTCGGCCATGGAGGAGCACCCGGACGTCCCCAGGACCGAGCCGTCCCAGGCGGAGGGGGAGCGGCCGGAGGACACCAAAACCGCGTGAATCTGACGAAGGCGGACAGCGACGGCCCGGCACCGTGGACAGGTGCCGGGCCGTTCTCGTGTTCTCGTGCGGGGCTTGGTACGCAAGTTCGCCGCTGGAGTGGTGGGGCTCCCCAAGGGAGCGGTGAGGTCTGAAGCGGGGGGCCGGATCAGCTCTGGAGGGGCGTGGTCCCCTTGTGCGGGGCGATGGGTTCGGTACGGGGCCGGGGGACCGAGGGGGGAAGCGGGTCCGCGGCGATGAGATCCATGAGCGGGTCGCGTCGGCAGGACGGGGAGGTGTTGTGGGCCTCCGCGTGGATGCGTTGTTTCATCGTGGGGGGCAGGGACCGTTCGCGGGCCGCTCTGCGCTGCAGGGGCCTCGGCTTCGGCGGCGTCAGGCGCGTGCTGCTGTTGTGCTCCGGCTGGGGCTGGGGTACGGCCGCCGCGGCGGCCGGGGTGATGAGTCCGAGCGCGGTGCACAGAGCAAGGAAGGCGGTGACGATAGCGGTCCACAGCGTCATGACCTTGTTCTCGGCCATGGCCCCTCACTTTCGGGTTGGGCGATTTGCGTACTTTGCTCATGATGTGTATGTGGACCCAGAAGTGGTGGACCTACGCCCGTGGCGCATCGATCTTCGGATGAACACCACTCGGATGGGCGCAGAGAGCCCGGAAAGCTCGGAAAGTGGGCCGGAGAGCGGCGAACATCACAGTCCGTGGTGCCGTGGTCGCCGAAGGTCCGGAGCGGCGCCCTCCGGTCGTTTCGGCCGTATCGCCCTGTCCAGAGCCGGAGTTGGGGAGCCGATCCAGGTCACCGATCGATATCGATCGGTGTGTATAGTCGGGCGCCAGAGGTCCCCTACGTCAAGGAAAGACGAGGTCGCGCGGTGAAGAAGCTTCTCCTGGTCGCACTGGCCGCCATCGGCGGGCTCCTCGTGTACCGCCAGATCCAGGCGGATCGCGCCGAGCAGGATCTGTGGACGGAGGCGACTGACTCCGTGCCCACGGGTTCCTGAGTCGACAGACAACAGGTTCAGAGCAGGCCCCGATCGCAGTGGCGGTCGGGGCTTTGTGTTGCCCTCATGGCGCGAGCCGGGTGAGCGACCGCTCAGGCACGGGCGTGGGCGGGGTGTGCCGGGGTCCAGGAGGCCGTGTGACGGGGCTGTGGTGGTGTCGTGCCCTCTTCTGTGGTCGCGCGGCCCGTGAGGGCTCGTAGGGGGCTTGCGGCCCGTCCGGATTCCCGGCCGGGTACGGCTCGGAGATCCCGCTCGGTGTTCCTGGTGTGCTGTGGGTGACGACGTCACCTGCGGTGGACTCCCGCGTGCCCCGGGCGCGGGAGTCACCGGTGGTCGAGGCGTCGGATCAGTTCTGGTGGGACTGGTAGTGGGCGACCGCGTCGGAGGTGCGGCCGGCCCCGTAGACCCGGAGGAACTCCGCCAGTTCCGGGTGGGTCGGGGCGAGGGTGTCCGCCGCCTCGATGATGTCGCCCGCCGCCGCCACCGAGCGCATCAGCGACTGGATCTCGCGGACCACGCGCTTGACCGTGGGAGCGCCCGAAGTGATCGTCGCGTGCGTGGAGTTGTTGAGCACCGAACCCCCCTGCGACTTTCTGATCTCGTCCATCCGCTCCGTCGCCTCGGCCGCGCTCACACTGCCGTCCGCGACCTGGCCTGCCAAGTCCTGCAGCAACTGCACCCGTTGGACCACCGCCGGATTACCGATCTTGGCGCGCTGACCGCTCATCAACTGCGACAGCATCGGAGCGGACAGCCCCAGTACACCGGCGAGACGGGCCTGGTTGAGGCCGAGATCGTCGATGAGCTTGCGGAAGAGCACCCCCAGCGGCTCCCCGTACCAGTTCCGCTGAAGCTCCCGCGCTCTTGCGGTTGCTTCCTGCTGTGCGGTGTCCATTGCGTCTCCCCATCGCTTCCCCAAATACCGTGGTTCGCTGTAGCGAACCACGACGAGCATCTTACGGAGAGTGTTTGTCCACCGGGACCCCCCTCTTTTTGTGAGTTACAGCCGAAGACCCGGTACGCTGGTCCGCAGCGCCCGCCGGTCCGCTTCACCGCCGGTCGGACGCAGTCCTCCGGGGCCTTAGCTCAGTTGGTAGAGCGCTGTCTTTGCATGGCAGATGTCAGGGGTTCGACTCCCCTAGGCTCCACACATCGGACCGGTCAGGTGCCCACGCGGCGGCTGACCGGTTTCTCGTATGCGGTGACCCACGTCACATCAAACCCTTTGCAGGCGTTGCACTTCTTTGCGCAAACGCTCGCGGCGGCCGAGGGGTCCGCAGCCGTCGCGCGGACGTCCGATGTGGTCGCAGAGTGATGTGTGGTGACGTAAGAGGTCGAGTGTGGGCGCGTATGTCCCGGTATGTACGCGCGAGATGGTGCATCCCGTAGGGGAAGTCTCCACCGAACCCGCACAGTTGGCGCATTGCAAACGTCATCAAGGGGCGTGTGCGTAAACGCTCCCGAGCGGGGGCGTGGTGTTCCACGTGAAACATGGCTGTGGGGCAGAAGACCTCAAGTCCTCTGCCCCACAGTGGTGATGGGAGGAACGTTCAGAGACGGCCGCGACGGCCGCCGTTCTCTCCTTCGTCGTCGGCTCGCATCGCCTGTACCTCGGGATCCAGTGTGTTCGCGCCGCTGCCGTCCACCGATGCCAGGCGGTCCCCCTGCGGGACCTCGGTCGCGGCGGGCGGCTCGACCAGCCAGTCGGGGTTGGTCTGCTTGTCCCACCACTTCCAGGCGGCGCACGCGGTGCCGGCCAGCACGCCCAGCAACGCCAGGCCCTTCACGGCGCGAGCGGCGTTGGCCCGCCGCTGTTGTCGGCGCACCAGCTTCTGGATCTGCTGCGGGGTGACCTGGCCGCGCAGGGCCGCCAGCGCCGCGGTGCTCCGGGCCGCGGCCTCCTCTCGCGCGGGACCGGCGACGGCCATCGCCTGCTCGATCATCGGCCGGGAGTACTCGGCCGCCTGCCGATAGGCTCTGGCGGCGTTCTGGGCCGCCTGATCCACCCTGGACGGCACATGGGAGCGCGCCTGCACCAGGCGGGGGGCGAGATGGGCGTCGTACTGGATGCGCGCCTGGTCGGCGGCCTGCGACATCTTCGGCGCGAGACGGACACCTGCCTCGCGCGCACACTGTGCTGCCTTGGTCCTGGCCATGTCGGCGTAGGGCGCCACCACTTCCGCGGCATGCAGCACGCTGTCCCTCGCCGAGCCGGTCGCGGCGCGCACGCTGTCGATGCGGGTCACGGCTTCCTCCTCCTCGGTGGCGTACAGAACTTCGACTTTCCAGCCTTGAACGGATCATGCCCCGGGCAGCGCTCGCGGGCATGCGAGCGCGGGCATCCGGGTCATAGGAGCTTTCGGGGGTGATTCGGGGCGACAAGCCCCTTTTCGACGACAATGCCATGGATCGTCGCACCGCGCCCCGCGAGCGGGACCACTCGGTCGTAGCCGGACGACGCACCGCCCGTCCCGTGCGAGGATCGGGGAGTCACAGAGGACAACGGAAGGCAGATCGTGGCTGAGCAGCTTTACGCCACCCTGAAGACCAACCACGGCGACATCGTGATCCGGCTCCTGCCGAACCACGCGCCCAAGACGGTCCGTAACTTCGTCGAGCTCGCCAAGGGCGAGCGTGAGTGGACCCATCCCGCGACCGGCGAGAAGTCCACGAAGAAGCTCTACGACGGCACGGTCTTCCACCGGGTGATCAGTGGCTTCATGATCCAGGGCGGCGACCCGCTGGGCAACGGCATCGGTGGCCCGGGGTACCAGTTCGGGGACGAGTTCCACCCGGACCTCGCCTTCGACAAGCCCTACCTGCTGGCCATGGCCAACGCCGGCCCCGGCACCAACGGCTCGCAGTTCTTCATCACGGTCGCTCCGACGGCCTGGCTGAACCGCAAGCACACCATCTTCGGTGAGGTCGCCGACGCGGCCAGCACGAAGGTCGTGGACGCCATCGCCGCGGCCCCGACCAACCCGCGCACGGACCGTCCGGTCAACGACGTCGTCATCGAGTCCGTCGTCGTCGAGACCCGCGAGGGCTGAGCCCGCGGGACACCGCACGAGGGAACAAAACGGCCCCACTCGTCCGTACAAGGAAGGGCGGGGCACCCCGTCGTACGGAGAAGTGAGGGAACCGCATGGACGAGGCGCCTGGCACCCCGCAGGGCCCGCAGAGCCAGGGTCCGCACGGCGCCCCGGAGCTGCCGGTCTGCTACCGGCACCCGGACCGCGAGACCGGCATTCGCTGCGCCCGCTGTGAGCGCCCCATCTGCCCGCAGTGCATGGTCGACGCGGCGGTGGGCTTCCAGTGCCCGCAGTGCGTCAGCAGCGGCTCCGGCACGGGCCACTCCCCGGCCGCCAACCGGCCCCGCACGCTCGCGGGCGGCACGATCACCGCCGACCCCCGGCTGCTCACCAAGCTGCTGATCGGCGTCAATCTGGCCGTGTTCCTGGTCCAGCTCTCCGTGGGCGATCGCTTCACCGAGCGCTTCGAACTCTTCGGCCGGGCCGCCTCCTACTGGCAGCACGGTGAGATCGTGGGTGTCGCGCAGGGTGAGTGGTACCGCCTGCTGACCGCGATGTTCCTGCACGACCCCCAGAGCTACTTCCACATCCTGTTCAACATGCTCAGCCTGTGGTGGGTCGGCGCCCCGCTGGAAGCGGCCCTGGGCCGCGCCCGCTATCTCGCGCTGTACTTCACCGCCGGACTGGCAGGCAGCGCGCTCACCTACCTGGTGGTCGCGCCCAACCAGCCCTCGCTCGGGGCCTCCGGTGCGATCTACGGGCTCTTCGGCGCCACGGCCGTGCTGATGCGCCGGCTCAACTACGACATGCGCCCGGTCCTGGCCCTGCTGGCGGTCAACCTGATCATCACCTTCAGCCCGGGGTTCCACATCTCCTGGCAGGCGCACGTCGGCGGACTCGTCGGCGGTGTCGTGGTCGGCTACGCGATGGTGCACGCGCCCCGCGAGCGGCGGACGCTCGTGCAGTACGGGACCTGTGCGGTGGTGCTGGCCGCAGTGATCGTCATGACCCTGGTGAGGACCGCCCAGCTCACCTGAGTGGCGGGTATGCACACGCCGTAGCCCGAGGTTGTACCCAGTGTTGTCCACAGCCCGCAGATGATCTTGTGCACAGTGCGGAGAACACGCGTGCCCCCTGTCGCCGACTGGAGTTTTCCCAGGTGGGACAGGGGGCGAACAGGTTTACGAGGCCCGGTGATTCCGTCATACCGACGTCACGACCCCCATGAGTTATCCACAGATCGTCGTTCTTTTTCCACCGCCCCACCCTTCTGTGGACAAGGCTGTGGATAACTAGGCCGCTACTTCCACTGCGTGGAGACGCCGAAGCCCGCCGCGATGAACGCGAAGCCCACGATGATGTTCTTGTTGCCCAGCGCGTCCACCGGCAGGGACCCGTCGGTCACGTAGAAGACGACAATCCAGGCGAGCCCGATGACGAACATGGCCAGCATGACCGGTACGACCCAGCGGCGGCTGCTGAGGTTGACGCTCGTCGTCTGCTTCGACGGCGGGGGCGTGTAGTCGGCCTTCTTGCGGATACGTGACTTCGGCACGAGAGTCTCTCCTGTCGATGCGCTGCGTGGCCACGCAGGGAACGGGGGCGCGTTCCGGGGCAGCGTACAAGGGGACACCGGCGCTCCCCCGGGCGTCCGTTAGCGTAGTGCTTCCGAGGCGCCGAAGGAGATAAGGGTACGTGAGCGATACGGCCGACTCCCCCCAGGGGGGTTCCGGTTCGCCGGAATCGAAGTCCACGTCCTCCCCCGGGCACCGGCTCCGGCCCGTGCGCGTGCTCACGGTGGGTGTCTTCGCGCTCGCGGGGCTCATCTTCTTCACGAGCTTCGACACGGCCAAGGGGACCAACATCCGTACGGACTCCTCGCTGCTGAAGCTCTCGGACCTCATCCACGAGCGCAGCCACAAGAACGCCCGGCTCGACGAGTCCAACGCCGCGCTGCGCGACGACGTCGAGGGCCTGGCCAAGCGGACCGGCGGCAGCACCGGCAAGGCGGAGCAGGCACGGCTCGCTGCGCTGGAGAAGAACGCGGGCACCCGGAAGCTCACCGGCAAGGCCATCACCGTCACGCTCAACGACGCGCCACCGAACGCGACCGCCAAGCTTCCCGGCTACCCCGAGCCCCAGCCCGACTACCTGGTCATCCACCAGCAGGACCTCCAAGCCGTGGTGAACGCGCTGTGGCAGGGCGGTGCCGAGGGCATCAGGGTCATGGACCAGCGGCTGATCTCCACCAGCGCCGTGCGCTGCGTCGGCAACACCCTGATCCTCCAGGGCCGCGTCTACTCGCCTCCGTACAAGATCACCGCGGTCGGGGACCCGGAGAAGCTCAAGAAGGCGCTCGCCGACTCACCGGCGATCCAGAACTACATGGTCTACGTCAACGTCTACGGCCTCGGCTGGAAGGTCACCGACGACGGGACGGTGACCCTTCCCGGGTACACGGGCACGGTGGATCTGCACTACGCACAGCCCGTGCAGTAGGGCGGTCCCGCACGGTCCGGCGGAATTGTACGGCCCTTTGTCGATCCGATACCGGAACCACGAAACAGGCGGCTCGGCGCCGTTAGTCTGGTGGAGTACGGCGTGAGTCCGGTGCCGTGGTGAGACGGAAGGGACGGCATGTACGGCTGGATCTGGCGGCATCTGCCGGGGAACGCGTGGGTGAGGGCGCTGCTGTCGGCGGTGCTGGTGCTGGCCGTGGTCTACGTCCTGTTCCAGTACGTCTTCCCGTGGGCCGAACCGCTGCTGCCCTTCAACGATGTGACGGTGGACAACCAGTGAGTGTGCGCATTCTCGTCGTCGACAACTACGACAGCTTCGTCTTCAACCTGGTGCAGTACCTGTACCAGTTGGGCGCCGAGTGCGAGGTGCTGCGCAACGACGAGGTGTCGACGGCGCACGCCCAGGGCGGAGGGTTCGACGGCGTGCTGCTGTCCCCCGGCCCCGGGACCCCGCAGGAGGCGGGCGTCTGCGTCGAGATGGTGCGGCACTGCGCCGCGACCGGCGTCCCCGTCTTCGGTGTCTGCCTGGGCATGCAGTCGATGCAGGTGGCCTATGGCGGTGTCGTCGACCGGGCGCCCGAGCTGCTGCACGGCAAGACCTCACTCGTCGAGCACGAGGGCAAGGGCGTCTTCGCCGGGCTGCCCTCCCCCTTCACCGCGACCCGCTATCACTCCCTGGCCGCCGCGCCGGAGACGGTGCCGGCCGAACTGGAGGTCACGGCGCGGACGCACGACGGGATCATCATGGGGCTCAGGCACCGTGAACTCCCTGTCGAGGGCGTGCAGTTCCACCCCGAGTCGGTGCTGACCGAGCACGGCCACCGGATGCTGGCCAACTGGCTGGCGGAATGCGGCGACCAGGAGGCCGTGGCGAGGTCGACGGGGCTTGCCCCGGTGGTGGGCAGGGCCACGGCGTGACCGCGCTGCGCCCCGAGCGCGACAGCGGCGCGGCTCCCGTGGGTGCCGCGGACGACGGGGCCTCGTACGGGGAGCAGCCGTACGAGGGCTTCGGCGCGTGGCAGGGGCAGCAAGGGCGGCAGGGGTACGCGGGCACGGGCGCGGGGCGCGAGGGGGCGTCGTACGAGCAGCAGGCGCCGCAGTCCTCGTACGAGGCGACGGCGGTGCTTCCCGTCCTTTCCGGCTACGAGGACCCCGAGACGTACGAGGCACCGGACCGGCGGGGCGCCTTCGCGCCCAGGGACAGCGAGACCGTCGCGCTGCGCACCGTGGACATCGAGGGGATGCCGCGGGCCGCGGAGCGTGCCGGTGAGTCGTCCGGGCCCGCTCCCGGCGGCCGGGCCGCCCGGCGCAAGGCGGCCAGGAGACAGGGACGGCGGCACGCAGGACGGTCACAGACGGCCGAGAAGCCCGCTGGGAGCGCCGGAGCGGCGCCCCTGTCCCGGGTGGAGGCCCGACGGGCCGCACGGGCGCGCAAGCCCAGCGCGGGGGTCATCGCGAGCCGGGTGCTCGGCGAGCTGTTCATCACCACCGGTGTCCTGATGCTGCTGTTCGTGACCTACCAGCTCTGGTGGTCGAACGTACGGGCGCACCAGCAGGCGGACCGAGCCGCTCAGCATCTCCAGCAGGACTGGGCGAGCGGCAAGCGGGAGCCGGGGGAGTTCGAGCCGGGGCAGGGCTTCGCCATTCTGCACATCCCGAAGCTCGACGTGGCGGTGCCGATCGCGGAGGGCACGAGCAAGTCCGCGGTGCTCGACAAGGGGATGGTCGGGCACTACGGCGAGGAGGGCCTGAAGACGGCGATGCCGGACGCCAGGACGGGCAACTTCGGGCTCGCGGGCCACCGCAACACCCATGGGGAGCCGTTCCGGTACATCAACCGGCTGCAGCCGGGGGACAAGATCGTGGTCGAGACCCAGACGGAGTACTACGTCTACACGATGGCGTCCCTCCTTCCGGTGACCTCACCGGCGAACACGAGTGTCCTCGATCCCGTACCGAAGGGGTCGGGTTTCACCAAGCCGGGCCGTTACATCACACTGACCACCTGCACGCCTGAATTCACCAGCAAGTACCGGCTGATCGTCTGGGGCAAGATGGTCGAGGAACGGCCGCGCAGCAAGGGCAAACCGGACGCGCTCATTCGGTAGGGCATGTGGGCGCACGAGCACGTGGAACAGGCGGGGCAGACGCAGTGGGAGTGACGACCGACCAGGACGAGCAGAACGGCGCGCCGTCACCGGGCCTCGCCCCCTCCCCGGTGCCGCGGCGCCGCGGGCGGCGCCGGATCGCGCTGGCGGTCAGCTTCCTCGGGGAACTGCTGATCACGGCGGGCCTGGTGCTCGGACTGTTCGTCGTCTACTCACTGTGGTGGACGAACATACTCGCGGACCGCCAGGCCGACCGGCAGGGCGACAAGGTGCGCGACCACTGGGCGGCGGGCAAGGACAGCGGGCCCGGCGCCCTGGACACCAAGGACGGCATCGGCTTCCTGCATGTGCCGGCGATGCACAACGGCGAGGTGCTGGTCGAGAAGGGCACGTCGACGAGCATCCTCAACGACGGCGTGGCCGGCTACTACACGGACCCGGTCAAGGCGACGCTGCCGACGACGGGGAAGAACGGCAACTTCACGCTGGCCGCGCACCGGGACGGGCACGGGGCGAAGTTCCACAACATCCACAAGCTGAAGGACGGCGACCCGATCGTCTTCGAGACGAAGGACAAGTGGTACGTCTACAAGGTCTTCGCGACCCTTCCGGAGACCTCGAAGTACAACGTGGACGTCCTCACCGCCGTCCCGAAGGAAGCGGGCGTGAAGAAGCCGGGCCACTACATCACGCTGACGACGTGCACACCGATCTATACGTCGGAGTACCGGTACATCGTGTGGGGCGAGTTGGAGCGCGTGGAGAAGGTGGACGGCAAGCGGACGCCGCCGAAGGAACTGCGCTGAGCGGGATGCCGCCTCGGCCCTGATGACGCCCAAGGGCCTGGAATCCGTCATGGATTCCAGGCCCTTGGCGAACTCCGCGCGGACCGCGGCGAGTTCTTACCGCTGTTCTACTGTGGCGGGCCGCCGGTGCCGATGGCCCAGAGGGTCACCTTGTCGCCCTTCTTGACCTGTGCGCCCTCCGTCGGCTCGCTCTTCACCACCATGGCGTTGTCGTCGTTCGCGCCAGGACCCACAGCCTTGTCGAGTTCCAGGCCGGCCCCCGCGAGGACCTGCTTGGCCTGGCCGAGCGTCATCTGGGTCACCTTCGGCATCGCGAAGGGCTGCTCCTGCGGGGCCTTGGCGATCTTGACGTCGATCGTGGTGTCACGGGCGACCTCCGAGCCGGCGCCCTGGCTCTGCCAGAAGATCGTGCCCTCGGGCTGGTCGCCCGACTCCTCTTCCGTCTGGGTGCCGAGCTGGAGGCCCTTGGACTGGAGATAGGTCCGCGCGTCCTCGGCCGACTTGCCCGACAGATCGGGGACGGTGACCCGAGACGGCTCCTGGGCGTAGGTGATCGTGATCGTGGAGCCCTTCTGCACCCTCTTGCCTGCCGCGGGGTCGGTCGAGAGGACCGTGTTCGCGGCGGCCTGGCCGGACTCCTGGGGCTTGAGCTCGACCTTGAACCCGTACTCCTCGCCCTCGAGCTTGGCCTTGGCGTCGTCGACGTTCTGCCCGTCGACATCGGGCACCGCGACCTTCGGCGCGCCCGTGGACACCACCAGGTTGATCGTGTCGCCCTTCTTGACCTCGGTCGGCGGTTTGGGGTCCTGGGAGCAGACGTAGCCCTTCCGCTCCTTCTCGCACGGCTTCTTCGTGATGGCCAGCTTCAGATCGGCGTTCTCGGCGTTCCGCTCGGCCTCGTTCTGCGAGAGGCCGACGAAGTTGGGCGTCGGCACCATGTCGTTGCCCGCGCCTCCGCCGCCGGAGATCCACTTGCCGATGAACACCGCGCCGACCAGGACCAGCACGGCCGAGACGACGAGCAGGATCGTCGACAGGTTCGACTTCTTCTGGCGGCGGCGGGCCGGGCGGTCGTCGTAGCCGTAGCCGCCGTCGTCCGGGTTCATCGGCGGCAGCATCGCCGTGGCTCCGCCGCTCGGGTCCGGGCGCAGGGCCGTCGTGGGCTGCTCGTCGGGGTAGCCGCCGTAGCCGCCCGCACCGACCGCGCCCAGCGCCGCCGTCGCCGCGACGGGCTGTCCGTCGAGGCAGGCCTCGATGTCCTGGCGCATCTCGTCGGCGCTCTGGTAGCGGTAGTCCGGGTCCTTGACCAGGGCCCGCAGCACGATCGCGTCCATCTCGGGCGTGATCTCGGGGTCGAAGACGCTCGGGGCCTGGGGCTCCTCGCGTACGTGCTGGTAGGCGACCGCGACCGGGGAGTCGCCGACGAAGGGGGGACGGACGGTCAGCAGCTCGTAGAGGAGGCAGCCCGTCGAGTACAGGTCGGAGCGCGCGTCGACCTGCTCGCCCTTGGCCTGCTCCGGCGAGAGGTACTGGGCGGTGCCGATGACCGCCGCGGTCTGCGTCATCGTCATGCCGGAGTCGCCCATGGCGCGGGCGATGCCGAAGTCCATCACCTTGACCTGGCCGTTGCGCGTCAGCATGACGTTCGCCGGCTTGATGTCGCGGTGGACGATGCCGCTGCGGTGGGCGTACTCCAGGCCCTGGAGGATGCCGATGGTCATCTCCATGGCCCGCTCCGGCAGCAGCTTGCGGCCGCTGTGCAGCAGTTCACGGAGCGTGGAGCCGTCGACGTACTCCATGACGATGTACGGGATGGAGACCCCGTCGATGTAGTCCTCGCCCGTGTCGTACACCGCGACGATCGCGGGATGGTTGAGCGAGGCGGCCGACTGGGCCTCCCGGCGGAACCGGGCCTGGAAGGAAGGATCGCGCGCCAGGTCGGCGCGCAGGGTCTTCACTGCCACGGTGCGGCCGAGACGGGTGTCATGCGCGAGGTAGACCTCGGCCATGCCACCACGGCCGAGCACCTGGCCCAGCTCGTACCGGCCGCCGAGGCGACGCGGCTCTTCCATAGCTTCCTACCAGCCCTCTCCGTCGGTCCCGACCACACCCGCGTGTGGTCCGGCGGTGTGCTGTCCGGGCATACGCTACCCGGCTCGCTCTGCGTGACCTGGCCACATCCGCCACCCGATACAGGACCGGTATCGCAACGTGCACCGATGTGAAGGGGACGTGACGGGGGTCACTGCCTGCTGTCGATGACAGCCTTCATGACGTTCTTCGCGATGGGGGCGGCGAGGCCACCGCCGGAGATGTCGCCGCGGTTGGCGTTCTCGTCCTCGACCACCACGGCCACGGCGACCGGCGAGCTGCCGTCGCTCATCTTCGCGTAGGAGATGAACCAGGCGTACGGCTTGCCGGAGTTGTTGATGCCGTGCTGGGCGGTACCGGTCTTGCCGCCCACGGTGACGCCGTTGCCGAGCTGCGCGTTCGTGCCGGTGCCGGTCTTGACGACCGTCTCCATCATCGACTGCAGGATCTGGGCGTTCTTCGAGGACAGCGGCTGGCTCAGCTCCTCCGGCTGCGTCTGCTCCAGGGTGTCGACGCTCGGTGACTGGAGCTTGTCGACCATGTACGGCTTCATCAGCTTGCCGTCGTTGGCGATCGCCGAGACGACCATGGCCATCTGCAGCGGGGTGGCCGCGGTGTTGAACTGGCCGATGGAGGACAGGGCCGTCTGTGACACGTTCATGTCCTTGGAGAACACGGAGGCGTCGGCGCGGGTCGGGACGAACTGCTGCTTGTTGAAGCCGAACTTCTCCGCCTCCTCGAGCATCTTGTCGTTGCCGAGGTCCGCGCCGATCTTGCCGAAGACGGTGTTGCAGGAGACCCGCAGCGCCTCGCGCATGGTGGCGTTCTTGCAGGGGAGGTTGCCCTCGTTCTGCAACGGCGTGGTGGTGCCGGGCATGGTCCACGGCAGCGGGGAGTCGGTGGGCTGGTCGGCCGAGGCGTACTTGCCGTTCTCCAGCGCGGCGGCGGCGGTGACCACCTTGAACGTGGAGCCCGGCGGGTAGGTCTCGCGCAGTGCCCGGTTCAGCATCGGGTCGCTGGGGTTGTTCTTCTTCTGCAGCCCCTCCCAGGCCTTGCCGTCGTAGCTGCCGGCGATCGACCCGGGGTCGTAGGACGGGTAGGAGGCCAGCGCGAGGATCTTGCCGGTGGACGGTTCCAGGGCGACGACGGCGCCCTTGCCGTGGCCCTGGAGCCCGTTGTAAGCCGCCTTCTGCGCCGCCGCGTTGAGCGTGGTGACGACGTTTCCGCCCTGCTTCGGCTTGCCGGTGAGCATGTCCAGGGTGTTGCGGAAGAAGAGCTTGTCGTCGGTGCCGGTGAGGATGCCGTCCTCGACGCCCTCGAGGAAGGTCGCGCCGTAGACCTGCGAGGCGTAGCCGGTCACGGGCGCCCACATGGGGCCGTCCTTGTACGTGCGCTTGTACTTCAGGTCGTTGAGCGCGTCGGTCTTGGTCTCCACCGACCCGGTGACCGGGGAGCCGCCGACGATGATGTCGCCGCGCGGCGAGGCGTAGCGGGTGATGTTGACGCGACGGTTGTCCTTGGCGTTCTTGAGGCTGTCGGCCTTGGCGTACTGGAGCCAGTTGACGCGGACGAGCAGCGCGAGGACCAGGAGGCCGCAGAAGATCGCGATGCGGCGCACGGGCTTGTTCACGGGCGGACCACCTGGGTCATCTCGGCGTCGGGGTTGGGAGCGGGGGACGGGGCGGGTCTGCGCGCCGTGTCGCTGATGCGCAGAAGGATGCCGATCAGCACCCAGTTGGCGATGACGGAGGATCCGCCGTAGGCCAGGAAGGGCATCGTCATACCGGTCAGCGGGATGAGCCCCATGACACCGCCGGCGACGACGAAGACCTGGAGCGCGAAGGCGCCGGACAGGCCGACGGCCAGCAGCTTGCCGAACGGGTCGCGGGCGGCGAGGGCGGTGCGCACGCCGCGCTCCACGATCAGACCGTAGACCAGCAGGATCGCCATGAGGCCGGCCAGACCCAGCTCCTCACCGAAGGTGGCGAGGACGAAGTCGGAGTTGGCGGCGAAGCGGATGAGGTCGGAGTGGCCCTGGCCGAGGCCGGAGCCGAGAGTGCCGCCGGACCCGAACGCCCACAGAGCCTGCTGGAGCTGCTCGGAGTGCACGACGCCGTCTTTGACCCCGGCCCGGCTGAGCAGGTACTCGTTCATCGGGTCGAGCCAGGCCTGCACACGCGTCTGGACGTGCGGTTCGAAGCTCGCCACACCGACGGCACCGGCTGCGGACATCAGCAGACCGAAGACGATCCAGCTCGTCCGCTCGGTCGCCACGTACAGCATGATGACGAACATTCCGAAGAACAGCAGCGACGTACCGAGGTCGGTCTCGAAGACCAGGATGAGGATCGAGATCGCCCAGACGACGAGGATCGGGCCGAGGTCGCGGCCACGCGGCAGGTACAGCCCCATGAAGCGGCGGCTGGCGAGCGCGAGCGCGTCCCGCTTCACCATCAGATAGCCGGCGAAGAAGATCGCCAGGACGATCTTCGCGAACTCACCGGGCTGGATGGAGAATCCGGCGACCGAGATCCAGATCTTGGCGCCGTAGGTGAGGTCGGCGCCGAGTCCCGGTACCAGCGGCAGCAGCAGCAGGATCAGCGCGCCGACCATGGAGATGTACGTGTAGCGCTGGAGGGCCCGGTGGTCCTTGAGGAAGATCAGTACGACCACGAACAGCCCGATACCCAGGGCGGTGTACAGCAGTTGGCGGGGTGCCGCCGTGCCGGCCTGGTGGATGTGCTGCAACAGCTTGGACTGGTCGAGGCGCCAGATGACCACCAGACCGAGCCCGTTGAGCAGGGTGGCCAGCGGCAACAGGAGCGGGTCCGCGTACGGAGCGAACTTCCGTACGACGAGATGGCCCACGCCGGCCAGCAGACCGAGGCCGAGGCCGTAGCTTAGCAGGCCGGGCGGCACCGTGTTGTTGATGGCGAGGCCGACGTTGGCGTAGGCGAACACCGGGATGACGACGGCGAACACCAGCAGCGCCAGTTCGGTGTTGCGGCGGCTGGGCGCGCCGATCGCGCCGATCGTGGACGTGTGGTGCGTCGTCGAGTTCGTGCTGCTGCTCATGGGTGTGACAGGCCCTCTCACGGCTCGCTTACTGCTTACCGCACAGTGAGACGACCTTCTGCTCTTCCTCCGAGAGGGTGGGGCCGGGTGTGGACGTGGGTGCGGTCTGGGTCTTGGTCTGCGACGCGTTCGGTGTCGGGGTGGCCTTGGACTTGGCGGTCCGCTCCTCCGTGGCCCGGCGCTCGGCGTCCTTCTTGCACGCGGACGCCTGGACGGCCAGCTCGGTGACCTTGGACTGGGCCGCCTTGAGGTTGCCCTGGGCGATGGTCGCCCTGACCTGCTTCTGCTGGTAGGGCGGCAGGTACTTGAGTTCGATCTCCGGGTGGTCCTTCTGCACCTTCGACAGCGACAGCCAGGCCAGGTCCTGGCTGATGCCGCGGTACAGCGCGACGTGCTCGCCCTCGGCGCCGACGTAGTACTGCGTCTGCGTCCAGCGGTAGCCGCCGTACAGCCCGCCGCCGACGAGGGCGAGCGCCAGGGCCGAGTAGAGCGACCCCTTGAGCCACTTGCGGCCCTTCTTCGGCTTGACGAAGTCCTCGTCGCTGTAGGAGTCGAAGCTGCCCGACGAGTCGTAACCCTCGCCGTCGCCGCTGCCGGGGGGCCCGAACTCGCCTCCGCCGCCCTGCCGGGGCGCCGGGCGGCCGAGGCCGGAGGCGCGGCCCGCGGGGGTCTGCATGATGCCGTTGTCCTGCGCGTACTGCTGGTTCTCGGCGACCGCGCCCACCACGACGGGGGTGTCGGACAACTGCGCCGCGAGGGTGTCCCCGGTGTCCAGGTCGAGGACGTCGGCGATGATGACGGTGATGTTGTCGGGGCCGCCGCCGCGCAGCGCGAGCTGGATCAGCTCCTGCACGGTCTCCTGCGGGCCCTGGTAGCTGGCGAGGGTCTCCTCCATCGTCTGGTGGGAGACCACGCCGGACAGGCCGTCCGAGCAGATCAGATACCGGTCGCCGGCGCGCACCTCGCGGATCGACAGGTCGGGTTCGACGCGGTCGCCGCTGCCGAGCGCGCGCATGAGGAGCGAGCGCTGCGGGTGGGTGGTGGCCTCTTCCTCGGTGATACGGCCCTCGTCTACGAGCCGCTGCACCCAGGTGTGGTCCTGTGTGATCTGCGTCAGGACGCCGTCGCGCAGCAGATACGCGCGGGAGTCGCCGACATGGACGAGCCCGAGTCGCTGACCGGTCCACAGCAGGGCGGTGAGGGTGGTCCCCATGCCTTCGAGCTGGGGGTCCTCCTCGACCATGGCGCGCAACTGGTCGTTGGCGCGCTGCACGGCGGTGCCGAGCGAGGTGAGGATGTCGGATCCGGGGACGTCGTCGTCCAGCGCGACGATGGTGGAGATCACCTCGGAGGAGGCGACCTCACCGGCGGCCTGGCCGCCCATTCCGTCGGCGATCGCGAGCAGGCGCGGACCGGCGTAGCCGGAGTCCTCGTTGCCCTCGCGGATCATGCCTTTGTGCGATCCGGCGGCGAAGCGCAGTGACAGACTCATGTGCACCTCGCCCGTCGGCTCCGGGTACATCCGCACGGTGCCCACCCTCCGGTCGGGAGCGCGCCGAGGCCCGTCGTCCGGGCCGCTGCCGCGTGCTCGCTCCGCTCGCTCATTGTCGTACTACTTCCGCAG
This sequence comes from Streptomyces macrolidinus, assembly GCF_023887685.1. Taxonomy (GTDB): domain Bacteria; phylum Actinomycetota; class Actinomycetes; order Streptomycetales; family Streptomycetaceae; genus Streptomyces; species Streptomyces macrolidinus. Next base: position 82,017 of record NZ_JAMWMR010000011.1, read on the forward strand.
CTCGATGACGGTTTTGCCGATGCGGATCGGCGCGCCCGGCGGAATCGGTGTGGGGGTCGTCAGCCGGGACCGGTTGAGGTAGGTGCCGTTGGTGGACCCGAGGTCCTCGACGATCCACTGGCCGTTCTGGTCGGGGTAGATCCTGGCGTGGCGGCTGGAGGCGTAGTCGTCGTCCAGCACGATCGTGCTGTCGTGCGCGCGGCCGAGCGTGATCGTCTGGCCCTGCAACGCGACCGTGGTGCCCGTGAGGGAGCCCTCGGAGACGACCAGCTTCGTGGGGGCGCCACGGCGCTGACGGCCGCCGCCCGACTGCTGGCGCTGCTGCGGGGGTGCCGCCGCCTGGCGGTTCTGCCGGGCGGCCTGCTGGGGCCGCCCCGCGTCCCGGCGTGAGCCGCGCTGTGTGACACGCGTTCCGAACAGGTCGCTGCGGATGACCTGCACGGCCACGATCACGAACAGCCACAGTACGGCCAGGAAACCCAGCCGCATGACCGTGAGGGTCAGCTCTGACATTGCCCCCGCTTCACCCTTCGGCTTGCCGGTAAATGATGGTGGTGCTGCCCACGACGATCCGCGAGCCGTCGCGGAGCGTAGCGCGGGTGGTGTGCTGCCCGTCCACCACGATGCCGTTGGTGGACCCGAGATCCTGGATCGTCGAGGGCGTTCCGGTCCGGATCTCACAGTGCCGGCGCGAGACGCCGGGGTCGTCGATCCGCACGTCGGCGTCGGTGCTGCGGCCCAGCACCAGCGTCGGGCGGGAGATCTGATGGCGGGTGCCGTTGATCTCGATCCAGTAGCGCGTGCGCCCGCCGCCCGTCGGTGCGGCGGCCGGCCGCTGGCCGTAGGGGGCGGCGCCGGGACGTCCGCCGGGCGGCGGCGTGGACGGCATGGGAGGGGCGCCCGAGGGCGAGGCGGCCGGGGGGTAGCCGTAGCCGCCGGGGCTCTGCCGTCCGGCCGGAGGGGCGGACGGGGGAGCCTGTTGGTCGGCGGAGGAGGCGAGCGTACGGCTGCGCACCCGGTACAGGCCGGTGTCGAGATCCTCGGCCTTCTCCAGGTGGACCTTGATGGGGCCCATGAAGGTGTAGCGCTGCTGCTTGGCGTAGTCGCGCACCATGCCGGCGAGTTCGTCGCCGAGCTGGCCGGAGTAGGGGCTGAGGCGCTCGTAGTCCGGGGCGCTCAGCTCCACGATGAAGTCGTTGGGGACGACGGTCCGGTCGCGGTTCCAGATGGTCGCGTTGTTGTCGCACTCCCGCTGGAGTGCTCCGGCGATCTCCACTGGCTGGACCTCGGACTTGAACACCTTGGCGAAGGTGCCGTTGACCAGACCTTCGAGACGCTGCTCGAATTTCTTCAGGACTCCCATGGGGCACCTCCTCCTTCGTTGCCGTCCTGCGTACTGCTTACCTGGTACTGCTCACTGATCGTATCTACGCGCCGGAAAATCGGCTGGTTCCCCCTGTCGGCCCTGTCGAGGGGTGTCGACGCCTGCGGAGTTCCCTCCACGGGCCCCCTTCGAACTCCTTGTGCACGTAGTCCTGGCATGGATCGTAGAGGCGGCCGGAGACCAGTGTCCCGCACCGGAGTGCGGGCCCTGCCCGTCATCTGTAGAGATGAGCTGGACCGGTACGAGGTTGATACGTGAACCGGTTCACGTCGAGACGTTGCCGGACCGTTGCGTGCGGGGTGCGCGGGCTGTGCAGGGCGTGCGGCGGTGCGGTGCGGGCGGAAGGCGCAGCGGAGGCGGAGAGCGGCGACGGGGCCCCGCGGCTGGGGTCGCAGGCCAGGCGGCGTTGATCGTGCCCGGCGGCCCTCGGGTCCGGGTCCGCGGGCCCGTCCCTCCCTGGCTGTGGCCCCTGCTGCCGGGTCGTCGCTGGTCGGGCCGGGGGCGGGCGGGGGCGGGCGAGGGGGTCGGGCGGGAAAAGGGATGTGAAGCCACCCAGTCCACCGTGCTAATGTTCTCGATGTCGGAAGGCGCCAGCACCGCAAGGGGCAGGAGCCGGAGACACACCCAATGCGCGGGTGGCGGAATAGGCAGACGCGCTGGATTCAGGTTCCAGTGCCCGCAAGGGCGTGGGGGTTCAACTCCCCCCTCGCGCACCACGACGAGACGGGTCTCTGTCCGTGACGGAAGTCACGACAGGGGCCCGTTTCTCGTATCCCCGCAGATGTGAGGCATCGCACAGTCGGGAGACGGGTGCGGTGGAGGCTGAGAGCGGTGGCGGGGCGAAGTCGGCCGTGAGCTATCTCACGAAGCTCGCTCGGGCGGCATCCCGGTGTCCGGTGTCCGTCGTTGGGGGGCGACCCCCTGCTCCATTGAGGTGTGCGCCCCGGCCCGGCATCGGTTGCCACCAGAAGCCGACAGCCGCAGGTCACCGGCGCATCGACGGACCGGATCACATCGCCGCACCCGCAGATTTTGCGGCATCCGAGTTTTTAGCTACAGCTAAAGGTGGCATCCTTGAGACAGCGGCAACAACCGTTGCCCTGACGTGAGTTGGGGGTCATGTCATGAGCATCTTCGCTCGTAGCGAGAGCAACGCCGAGCCGGCCGGTGGGTATCTGGCACGGCAGGCGTCGGCCTCTCTCGCGGGCTTGCTGGCAGGGCTCGGTAAGTCGCGTACGGACCTTGCCAGAGCGATGGGCGTCAGCCCCGGTCGGGTCAGTCAGATCATGTCGGGCGACGCGAATCTGACGGTGCGCACCTTGGCCGCGGCTGCGGAAGCGCTGGGGGCCGACGTCGAGATCAGGTTCTCTCCCCGCCTTCCCTGTGCCGCGGACGAGCCTGCCGCGAGCCGCGGAGAGTCATCGCCGCTCCGTGGAAGCGGTGTCGCTGCGCATCGATGAGGTGCGACGGAGGCCGAACCGTCGTCGTTGCCGAGGCAGCGGTGAGCTGTGGAAGGCGTCGTCGGACAGGGACTTGACGCGCAGGGTCTCGAGTTCGGGCTGTTCCGTGCGGCGACCGTGCACATAGGCGAACAGCAACAGGTCGCCGCAGCGGTTGAAGGCTTCACCGAGAGCGCTGCGGCACTGGTAGATCTCCTCGTCGGTGGGCTTGCGCATCCAGCCGCTGCGGACGTCCCCGCAGGCCTCGTCGGTCCTCGTCTGCACTTCAAGGGCGTGGACCATGGCACGGTCCGCTTCTTCGAAGAGGCCGACGATCGCCTTGACGCGCGTGGGATGCCGGTCCAACAGATAGTTCTTGAGTTCGTGTACGAACACACGCAGATGTGTCGTCTTCTCGAAGCCTTCCAGGAACCGGTCGGACCAGGTGCGGGCGTCGAGTTGCATGCGGTAGTCGAGGCGCTCCCTGAACCAGGCAAGGCCGAGCGTCATGTACTTGACGTAGGGCTGGGTCGTGTCGTCGGGCCTCTTGCGCGGCATGGTCGTGACACCGGTGGCCAGACCGGCGGCGGCCGGAGGCAGCTTCGCCAGGTGCGGAAGCGCGAGCCCGGCGGCGACCCCGACCGCACCTGTCAGTGCGAGGACCAGGAAGGTCAGGCCGGCCGATCTCCAACTGCCGAGCAGTCGGCCCTTGCCGACGGAACTGCGGGCCAGACCGACCCACGCAAGGCCGGCGCCGAGAGCGGCCGGTAACACGTAACCGGCAAGCCAGCCGTGGTGATTCCAGGTCATGAACGGCCCCAAGTCATGCATGGACGGGTGAGCCCTCGGGCAGGCGGAGGGCGAGCCGGGCTCCCCCTTGGCATGTGCGGCCCGGCACTCGCGCTGCGGACCCATGGCCCGGGGCGGCAGCGACTGCCCGCAGATGATGTCATCCGCCGTCTCGCCACGGCATCACGTTGAGCGACAATCGGCCACTGAGCGCGGTGTTCCGGCCACCGCGTGCCTCGTCACGGCGACGGCCCCGACCTCGCTCGCCGCAGAGGGCTGTACACGCGCGTCGACCCTCCGCGGCGTGTCATACGCTGGTCCGGTGACGACGCCCGAAGCCGAGCAGAGCGAATCCGAGTCCGCCGTCGAGGAGCCGGTCGGCGGCGGCCCGGGTGACCCAGGGGACACCGGAGCGGACGGCGCGGAGACGCGTCCCGAGGAGCGGCTGGAGCGGGCCGTACGGGCCGCCGAGCAGGCGTTGATCGAGTACGAGATCGCCGTGGAGACCTTCCGCATCGAGGTCGAGAACTTCTCGCGGCTGCACCACCAGAAGCTCGGGCCGATGTACGCGCGCCTCGATGAACTGGAGGCGGAGATCGCCGAGGCGACGGCCGCCCGTACCGGCGACCCCGAGGACATACGCCGTGCCCATGAGGCACGCGCCCGGGTCATGCCGATTCCGGGCGTCGAGGAGCTGTTCCATGGCTGGATGGACTCGGGTGGTCTGTTCCCGGAGGCCCAGGCCATGCTGACCGACCAGCCCGTACGGCCCCCGCAGCGCGTCCGCCCCAGCGAGGAGGCCCGCAGGCTCTACCGCGAACTCGCCCGCAAGGCCCACCCGGACCTCGCCCAGGGCGAGGACGAGCGCAAGCGGCGCGACGAGTTCATCGCGCGGGTCAACGCCGCCTACGGCCGCGGTGACGAGGCCCTTCTGCGGGAGCTCGCGCAGGAGTGGGAGGCCGGGCCCGCCCCCGAGGTGCGCGGGCCGAGCCGCGGCGAGGAGCTGTACGCCCGCCTCGAATGGCTCGCCCGGCGCAAGGAGTTGATCTCCGTCGTGGCCCGCGAGCTGGAGGAGGGCGCGATCGGCTCGATGCTCAGGCTCGCCCCCGACGACCCCGACGGTCTCCTCGAAGAGATCGCGGAGCAACTGCTGGTCCAGGTCGCGCAGAAGGAAGCCGAGCTGGCGGCGCTGCGCGGCTGAGAGGCCGTGCACCGTGCGCTCGGGGCGGGGCCGGGTCCGGCGGGGCCGGGTCCATCGGTCTCGGTGTCGGGTAGCGTCGGAGCATGCGTTTCGGAGCTGGTGTGCCCACGGTCGAGGTCGCGGACCTCAAGGACGGCGACTTCCTGCTGGATGTCCGCGAGGACAACGAGTGGCAGGCGGGTCATGCCGAGGGGGCGCTGCACATTCCCCTCAGTGAATTCGCCGCGCGCTACGGCGAGTTCACACAGGCCGCGCCGCAGGACGGCCGGGTCCATGTGATCTGCCGCTCCGGTGGCCGTTCGGCCCAGGTGACGATGTACCTGGTCCAGCAGGGCATCGAGGCGGTCAACGTCGACGGCGGCATGCAGGTCTGGGCCGCCGCGGGCCGCCCCGTCCTGGACGACAAGGGCGCTCCGGGCGTCGTGCTGTAGCCCGGCCCGCGGGCCCCTCCGGGAGGGGCCCGACCGGTGTCCTCGGCGAGCGTGTTCTTCTCCTACCGGTCGCAGGCTCTAACCGGTCGCAGTCCTACCGGTCGAAGTCCAGCTCCACCCTCTCCGTGAGCGGATGCGACTGGCAGGCCAGTACATAGCCCGCTTCGGTCTCCTCCGGCTCCAGGGCGAAGTTGCGGTCCATCCGCACCTCGCCCGAGACCAGGAAGGCCCGGCAGGTCCCGCACACCCCGCCCTTGCAGGCGTAGGGCGCGTCGGGGCGGTTGCGCAGCACCGTCTCCAGCAGCGACTCACCGTCGTCGACCGGCCAGGTTCCGCCGCGTCCGTCCAGCCGCGCGGTCACCGTGCTGTGCGCGAGGGACGGGGCGGGCGGTGTGGCCACGGAGCCGTCGTCCACGTGGAAGATCTCCTCGTGGATACGGGTGCGCCGCACTCCGAGCCCGCGCAGCGCGCGCTCCGCCGACTGCACCAGTCCGAACGGCCCGCACAGGAACCAGCCCGCGACACTCTCCACCGGCAGCAGCGACGGCAGCAGCCCGGACAGCCGCTGCTCGTCGAGCCGCCCGGTCGGCAGGCCTGCCTGCTGTTCCTCCCGGGAGAGCGCGGTCACCAACTGGAACCGGTCAGGAAAGCGGTCCTTCAGATCGGCGACCTCCTCCAGGAACATCGTCGAGGCGGATGTCCGGTCGCTGCGGACGAGACAGAACCGCGCCCCGGGCTCCCGGTCCAGCAGGGTCGCCACGATCGACAGCACGGGCGTGATCCCACTGCCGCCCACCACGGCCGCGTACAGCCCGGGTGCGGGCTCCAGCGTGAACCGTCCGGCCGGCGTCATCACCTCCAGCTCGTCGCCGATCGCGATCTCCTTGAGCGCGTACGGGGAGAAGGCGCCGCCCTCCACCAGGCGCACCCCGACCCGCAGGGTGCGCGGTCCCTCCTCGTCCGGGGCCGGCGCGGGGGAGCAGATCGAGTAGGTGCGGCGTATCTCCGTGCCGTCGACGACGCGGCGCAGGGCGAGATGCTGGCCGGGCGCGTGCCGGTACTCCTCGCGCAGGCCGGGCGGCACGGCGAAGGTCAGGGCCACGGAGTCCTCGGTGAGCCGGTCGACCGCGGCCACGGGGAGCGAGTGGAACCGAGCCATCACAGCTCCTTGAAGTGGTCGAACGGTTCGCGGCAGGTAAGACAGCGGCGCAGGGCCTTGCACGCGGTGGACGAGAAGCGGCTGAGCAGTTCGGTCTCGGCGGACCCGCAGTGCGGGCAGCACACGGGACCGTCCGGCTCGGGGGAGCCGGCGACCGTATGCGTCGGGCCCAGTCGCACCGCCACCGGCCCGGACGCCTGCGGGCGGTTCGGGCGCGGTGGTGCGATCCCGAACTCCTGCAGTTTGCGGCGGCCTTCGGCGGTGATGTCGTCCGTCGACCAGGCAGGCGTGAGCACCGTGCGCACGACGACCTCGCGCATGCCGTGCTCGTGCAGCACCCGCTCTATGTCCCGGGACATCGTCTCGACCGCGGGGCAGCCCGTGTAGGTCGGGGTCAGCTCGACCTCCACCGCGTCCGTGCCGCGCGCGTGGACGGCCCGTACGACGCCCAGGTCCTCCAGCGTCAGCGTGGGCAACTCCGGGTCGGGGACGGAGCCGGCGAGCCGGAGCAGTTCCTCTTCGAGAGCGGTGACCGTCACCATGACGCCCCCGGGTGACTGCGGTGCAGATGCTGCATCTCCGCGAGCATCCGCCCGAACGGTTCGGTGTGCAGCCCCTGCCGTCCCGCGCCCGCGGCCCACGCCCCGGACCGCGGACCCTCGGGGACCTCCAGGGTGGCGCGGCGCAGCGTGTCACTCACCGATTCCAGCCAGGCGGTCTGCAATCCGGCCCAGTCGACCTCCACGCCCTCGATCGGCTGGAACATCTCTCCGGTGAACCGCCACAGCGCCTCGCACGCGCGGCGCATCCGCTCATGGCTCTGCGCCGTGCCGTCGCCGAGCCGCAGGGTCCACTGCTCGGCGTGGTCCTGGTGATAGGCGACCTCCTTGACCGCTTTGGCCGCCAGGCCCGCGAACGCGCCCTCCTGCGCCGCGAGTTGGGTGTAGAGCAGTCGCTGGTAGGTCGAGAAGTAGAGCTGGCGGGCGATGGTGTGGGCGAAGTCGCCGCCCGGCTGCTCGACCAACTGCAGGTTGCGGAACGCGCGTTCCTCGCGGAGGTAGGCCAGTTCGTCCTCGTCGCCCGCCATGGACAGCAGCACCCGCGCCTGGCCCAGCAGATCCAGCGCGATGTTGGCGAGGGCGACCTCCTCCTCCAGCACCGGGGCATGTCCTGCCCACTCCCCCAGGCGGTGCGAGAGCACCAGGGCATCGTCGCCGAGGGCCAGGGCGGCCCCGGTGTGCGCGGTGACGGTCACAGGTGCTTCACCCCTTCCGGGATCTCGTAGAACGTCGGGTGCCGGTAGGGCTTGTCGGCGGCCGGTTCGAAGAACGCGTCCTTCTCGTCGGGTGAGGACGCGGTGATCGCCTTCGACGGCACGACCCAGATCGAGACGCCTTCGCCGCGCCGTGTGTACAGGTCGCGGGCGTTGCGCAGGGCCAGCTCCGCGTCCGGGGCGTGCAGGCTGCCCGCGTGGGTGTGCGAGAGGCCGCGGCGCGAGCGCACGAAGACCTCCCACAGCGGCGATTGCTCGGTCGTCATCGTCACGCCTTCCCGTTCATGTCGGCCGTGTCCGCCGACGGTTCGACGGCCGCGCCTGTCGCGCCGTTGTGCTTCGCCGCGTACGCCGCGGCGGCCTCTCGTACCCACGCGCCCTCGTCGTGGGCCTTCCTGCGCTGGGATATCCGCTGCTCGTTGCAGGGGCCGTTGCCCTTGATGACCTCGCGGAACTCCGCCCAGTCGATGGGGCCGAAGTCGTAGTGCCCGCGCTCCTCGTTCCAGCGCAGGTCGGGGTCGGGGAGCGTGAGGTTCAGTGACTTCGCCTGGGGGACGCAGATGTCGATGAAGCGCTGGCGCAGCTCGTCGTTCGAGTGCCGCTTGATCTTCCAGGCCATCGACTGCGCGGAGTGCGCGGACTCGTCGTCGGGCGGGCCGAACATCATCAGGGAGGGCCACCACCAGCGGTCCACGGCGTCCTGTGCCATGGCGTGCTGCTCGGGGGTGCCCTGGCTGAGGGCCAGCAGCAGTTCGTACCCCTGGCGCTGGTGGAACGACTCCTCCTTGCAGACGCGGACCATCGCGCGGGCGTACGGGCCGTAGGAACAGCGGCACAGGGGCACCTGGTTGGTGATCGCCGCGCCGTCCACCAGCCAGCCGATGGCGCCGACGTCGGCCCAGGTCAGCGTCGGGTAGTTGAAGATCGATGAGTACTTCTGGCGGCCGGTGTGCAGCTTGTCGAGCAGCTCCTCGCGGCTGACGCCGAGCGTTTCCACGGCGCTGTAGAGATACAGCCCATGGCCCGCCTCGTCCTGGACCTTGGCCATCAGGATCGCCTTGCGGCGCAGGGAGGGCGCGCGCGAGATCCAGTTGGCCTCCGGCTGCATGCCGATGATCTCGGAATGCGCATGCTGGGCGATCTGCCGGACCAGGGTGGAGCGGTAGGCATCGGGCATCCAGTCGCGCGGTTCGATGCGCTCGTCGGCGGCCACGGCGGCATTGAAGACGGCCTCGTACACCGCCGTGTCGGCCTCTGGTACTGCGCCGTCCACGCTGGCCGTGCGGTGGGCTGCTGCTGGCGCCATGCGGTCCCCCTCGACCACTCTCTGTCTCCCGACCGATCGTTCGGTCCGGTCGATTCCATGGTGCGGTGAGGCACGTAGGGTGTCAACCGCTGTGGACAACCTCCGAGTCCCGTTCGGCCGCTGTGTCCATCCGGCTGTGCGGGGCGGGTGGGGCTGAGTACCGTTCCGGTGCGGACGCCGTGGTGGAGCCGCGCACGGGCGGGGCCGCCCGCGCCGCCCACGGCGACAGCCGAGGGACCCGGGCCGATGGTGCCGGGGCGGGGAAGCTCGAAAGACGGGACGGGATGGACGCGTACGACGAGGAATCGGGCGCCCGGGAGGCCGAGCCGGACGGCTCCGACGCCCCGGTGTCCCCGCCGCCCGAGGGCGGCGGGCCCGACGTCCCCCCGGCCCCGCCGGGTGAGGGATCGGCGGGTCCGCGGGAGGCGAGCACCGGTATAGCCGCCCTGTCCCCGCACTACCGCGTCGCCGCAGCGCTGGCGCTCGTGGCCGTCGCCGCCGTCTCCGCCGTGCACCTCGGCATGGTGTTCCTGCACGTCGCGCCCCCGAACACCGTCACCAAGCAGCACGGCAAGGCGATCGACGACTGGATCTACCCGGAGTTCGAGCAGAACTGGAAGCTGTTCGCGCCCAACCCCCTGCAACAGAACATCGACGTCCAGGTCCGCGCCGAGGTGCTCACCCCGGACGGCGGCGGGCGGACGACCGGCTGGTACGACCTGTCCGCGCGCGACGGCGAGGCCATCGCGGGCAACCTCCTGCCGAGCCACACCCAGCAGAACGAACTGCGCCGCGCCTGGGACTTCTACGTCACCTCGCACGACGGCCGGAACCGGCCCCAGGGCCCGCGCGGTGCCCTGTCCGAGAGCTATCTGCGCCGTGTCGTACTGGGGCGCCTGGACCGTGAGCGCACCGCCCTGCGCCCCGGTGAGACCGTCGACCGCGTCCAGGTCCGCTCCCGCACCACGAACGTGCCCTCCCCCCGATGGAGCGACGAGCGGGTGCCCACCGCGCCCGTGTACCGGCATCTGCCCTGGTGGCCGCTGCCCGCCGACGACGAGACGGGGGCGGGTACCCGATGAACCGCGTCGTCCGCTCCGCCGCGCGCGGCATCAGCCGCCTCACCGACGCTCCCCTCGGCCCGTACCAGAGCGCGGTCGTCCGTATCGGCTTCGCCGCCACCTGGCTGCTGTTCCTGCTGCGCGAGTTCCCGCACCGGCAGGAGATGTACGGACCCGACGGCCCCTGGAGCTGGGACCTGGCCCGGCAGCTCGTCGCCGGCAACCACGCGTTCACGGTCCTGCTGTGGTCCGACAGCCAGGCGTGGTTCCAGGCGGTGTACTTCCTCGCCCTGCTCTCGAGCGCCCTGCTGCTGGTCGGCTGGCGCACCCGCACGATGTCCGTGCTGTTCATGGTGGGCGTCCTGTCGCTGGAGAACCGCAGCGTCTTCATGGGAGACGGAGGCGACAACGTCCTCCACCTGATGTCGATCTACCTGGTGTTCACGCGCTGCGGGCAGGTGTGGTCGCTGGACGAGCGGCGCGCCCGGCGGGCCCGCGCGGGGGACGAGCGGCTCCGTCCCGACCGGGTGGGACCGGCCCTGTGGGGGGTGCTCGGCTGTGTGCTGGCCCTGGCGACGGTGGCGGGCCGGATGAGCGGCGGCTGGCTGACTCTCTTCTGGGGGCTGTGGGCCGTGCAGGCCCTGTGGTGGTACGTCGCTCGGCGCGCCCCGCACGCCGAGCCGCGGATCCTGCTGGACATCGTGGCCAACCTCGTCCACAACGCCGCCCTGTTGATGATCATGGCCGAGGCCTGTCTGATCTACTCGACCGCCGGCTGGTACAAGATCCAGGGTTCGCGGTGGCAGGACGGCACGGCCGTCTACTACCCGCTCCACCTCGACGCCTTCTCGCCCTGGCCCGCCCTGTCCGACCTGCTGTCCTCGAACGGGGTGATGGTGCTGCTGGTGACGTACGCGACGGTCGTCGCGCAGGTCGCCTTCCCGTTCACCCTGTTCAACCGGCGGGTGAAGAACGTGCTGCTGGCGTTCTTGATGACCGAGCACCTGGTGATCGCCGTGGTGCTCGGGCTGCCGTTCTTCTCGCTCACGATGATCGCGGCGGACGCCGTGTTCCTGCCGACGTCCTTCCTGCGACGGCTGGGCAGCTGGGCGGCACGCGTGAGGAGACGGTCGGGCGCCGCGCTCGTACGCCGTGAGCCGCCTGGTGGCCCGCGCGGCCCGCAGCCGCAGGCCGAGGAGACGGCCGACCCCACGCAGGTGGGCTCGACCGTCTGAGCCCGTAGGCTGCACTGCATGAAGGATCCGTCCCGCAGCACCGACCCGCTGAGCCTGTGGCACCGGCTCGCCGACGCCTCGGTCCTGCTCGACGGTTTCCACGCTCTCAAGCACGCGCTGCGCTTCGAGGCGCGCGTGCCCGTCGCCGTCACCACCGACCGGGCGGCGACGCTCACCCTGGCCGGTGAACTGGCCCCCGACGTACGGGAGTCCCTGGACGCGCTGCTGACGGAGGTCCCGGAGGCCACGTACCGCGCGCTGGTGCCGCGCCCGCATCCCACCGGGGTCGCCGCGCTGGCCGTGCGTCCCTCGCGCGAGGCCGCCCTGGAGACGCTCCGGCGTATCCCCCGCGCCGCCCCGGTCGTCGTCCTCGACAACCCGCGCAACCTCGGCAACGCGGGGGCCGTGATCCGGCTCGCGGCCGGCTTCGGCGTGACCGGGGTCGTCACGACCGGCACGCTCGACCCCTGGCACCCCACGGTCGTGCGCGGCGGTGCCGGGCTGCACTTCGCCACCGCCGTGGAACGGCTGCCCGTGACCGAGCTGCCGCCGGGGCCGGTGTTCGCGCTGGACCCGGAGGGCGACGACATCCGCGGGCTGAAGCTGCCGGACGACGCCGTGCTCGCGTTCGGCTCCGAGCGCACCGGCCTGTCCGCCGACCTGCGCGCCCGCACCGACCATCTGGTGTCCCTGCCGATGCGCCCCCAGGTCTCCAGCTACAACCTCGCGACCAGCGTGGCCATGACGCTGTACCACTGGAGCATCACCGGGAGCGCACCGGACTGAGCGGCCTCACGCCTCGCGGCGTACCTCCACCACCCGGAAGCGGTTCGCCACGAACGCCCCGTCGCACAGGGCCGCGTTGGCCGCGGGGTTGCCGCCCGAGCCGTGGAAGTCGGAGAAGGCGGCCGTCTGGTTGACGTACACCCCGCCGGTCAGGTTGAGCGAGAGCTGGGCGCACTCCTCCAGGCAGACCTCCTCGACGGCCCGCTCGACCTCCTCGGAGGTGGTGTACGCGCCGACGGTCATCGCACCCTTGTCCCTGACGGTGCGCCGCAGCAGCTCCACCGCGTCCTGGGCCGAGTCGACCGCGACGGCGAAGGACACCGGGCCGAAGCACTCGCTCAGGTAGGCGGCCTCGGCGTCCGGCTTGGCGCCGTCGAGCTTCACGATCAGCGGTGTGCGGACGACCGCCTTCGGGAAGTCGGGGTTGACGATCTCCCGTGAGGCCAGGGCGACTTCGCCGAGTCCGGTGGCCGCCTCCAGACGGGCCGTGACGTCCGGGTTCACGATCGCGCCGAGCAGTCCGTTCGCGCGCGCGTCGTCGCCGAGCAGGCCGCCGACCGCCCGCGCGAGGTCCGCGACCACGTCGTCGTACGACTTCGGGCCCTCGTCGGTGGTGATGCCCGCCCGTGGGATCAGGAGGTTCTGCGGGGTGGTGCACATCTGGCCGCTGTACAGCGACAGGGAGAACGCGAGGTTCGACAGCATCCCCTTGTAGCTGTCGGTCGACTCCACGAGCACCGTGTTGACGCCGGCCTTCTCCGTGTAGACCTGGGCCTGGCGGGCGTTGGCCTCCAGCCAGTCGCCGAACGCCGTGGAGCCCGTGTAGTCGATGATCCGGATCTCCGGGCGCACGGCCAGGGTCTTCGCGATGCCCTCGCCGGGGCGCTCGGCGGCCAGCGCCACCAGGTTCGGGTCGAAGCCTGCCTCGGCCAGGACCTGGCGGGCCACCCGCACGGTGAGCGCGAGCGGCAGCACCGCGCGCGGGTGGGGCTTCACCAGGACCGCGTTGCCCGTGGCCAGGGAGGCGAACAGGCCCGGGAAGCCGTTCCACGTCGGGAAGGTGTTGCAGCCGATGACCAGCGCGATGCCGCGCGGGACGGGCGTGAACTCCTTGGTGAGCGCCAGGGGGTCGCGCTTGCCCTGGGGCTTGGTCCACTCCGCGGTGCCGGGCGTGCGGACCTGCTCGGCGTACGCGTACGCCACCGCCTCCAGGCCTCGGTCCTGTGCGTGCGGGCCGCCCGCCTGGAACGCCATCATGAAGGCCTGGCCGCTGGTGTGCATGACCGCGTGCGCGAATTCGTGCGTCCGGTCGCTGATGCGCTTGAGGATCTCCAGACACACCACCGCGCGGGTCTCCGCGCCCGCGTCGCGCCATGCCCGCTGGCCCGCGCGCATGGCGGGCAGCAGGACGTCGATGTCCGCGTGGGGATAGCTGATGCCGAGCTCGATTCCGTACGGCGACAGCTCCTCGCCGGTCCAGTCGTCCGTGCCGGGCTGGCCGAGGTCCATACGGGTGCCGAGCAGGGCGTCGAAGGCGGCCTTGCCCGCCGCGGCGTCCAGGCTGCCGTTCTCCCCGTAGGCCTTGGGATGCTCGGGGTGCGGGGACCAGTACGCGCGGGTCCGGATCGCGTCCAGGGCCCGGTCGAGGGTGGGGCGGTGCTGGGTGATCAGCTCGTGCGCGGTGAGTTCGGCGGCCATGTCGGGGACCAACTCCTCGTCTTGTGAGCTCTTCTCATGAAGCTCGTGACCTGGGCAGGAACAGCCGGACAGAGTTAGAGTAACCGAACGATCGGTCGGGACAAGGGGGTCCGCCGCATCTGTGGAAAACCCCGTGCGGGAGGATCGCGTCCATGACAGCACTCGACCTCAGCAGCCCCGTGGCCGTTGTCGGCACGGGCACCATGGGCCAGGGCATAGCCCAGGTCGCGCTGGTCGCGGGCCACCCCGTGCGGCTGTACGACGCCGCGCCCGGCCGCGCCCAGGAGGCGGCCGACGCGATCGGTGCCCGCCTCGACCGGCTCGTCGAGAAGGACCGGCTCACCGGCGCCGAGCGGGACGCGGCACGGGCCCGCCTGGTGCCCGCCGAGCGCCTGACCGAGCTGGCGGACTGCTCGCTCGTCATCGAGGCGGTCCTGGAGCGCCTCGAGGTGAAGCAGCGCCTGTTCGGGGAGCTGGAGGACATCGTCGGCGAGGACTGCCTGCTCGCCACCAACACCTCCTCCCTGTCCGTGACCGCCATCGGCGGCGCGCTGCGTCACGCGGGTCGCCTCGTCGGCCTGCACTTCTTCAACCCGGCGCCGCTGATGCCGCTCGTGGAGGTCGTCTCCGGGTTCGCCACCGACGTCACCTCGGCCACGCGCGCGTACGAGACCGCCCGCGCCTGGGGCAAGACGCCGGTCGCCTGCGCGGACACCCCTGGGTTCATCGTCAACCGCATCGCGCGGCCCTTCTACGCCGAGGCGTTCGCGGCCTACGAGACGCAGGCCGCCGACCCGGCCACGATCGACGCGATCCTGCGCGAGTCGGGCGGCTTCCGGATGGGCGCCTTCGAACTGACCGACCTGATCGGCCAGGACGTCAACGAGTCCGTCACCCACTCGGTGTGGGAGTCCTTCTTCCAGGACGTGCGCTTCACGCCCTCGCTCGTCCAGCGACGGCTGGTCGAGTCGGGCCGCCTCGGCCGCAAGACCGGGCAGGGCTGGTACGCGTACGGGGACGGCGCCGAGCGCCCCGAGCCGCACACCGCGGAGAAGGCGCAGGCGCCCGCGTACGTCGTCGTCGAGGGCGACCTCGGGCCCGCCGCGGACCTCCTCGCGCTGATCCGTGAAGCAGGCATATCCGTGCGCGAGGACGAGGAGGACCACGGGACGCGCCTGGTGCTGCCGAGCGGCGGCCAACTGGTCCTCGCCGACGGACAGACCTCCGTCGAGTTCCGCGACGTCGTCTACTTCGACCTGGCGCTCGACTACCGCAAGGCCACCCGTATCGCCCTGTCCGCCTCCCAGGACACCTCCCCGCGGACGCTCGCCGAGGCCACCGGGCTCTTCCAGGCGCTCGGCAAGGACGTCAGCGTCATCGGGGACCTGCCCGGCATGATCGTCGCCCGGACGGTGGCCCGGATCATCGACCTGGCGCACGACGCGGTCGCCAAGGGCGTGGCCACCGAGGAGGACATCGACACCGCGATGCGCCTGGGCGTCAACTACCCCCTCGGACCCTTCGAATGGGGTCGCAGGCTCGGCCGCGGCTGGGCTTACAGCCTGCTGGAGGACCTGCACCCGCGCGACCCCTGCGGCCGGTACGCGCCGTCCCTCGCGCTCTACCGTCACGCCTACGCCTCCGAGGACCGGGAGGGCACCTCATGACCACGGCCAAGCGCGACACGTACACCCCGGAGAGCCTGCTCTCGGTCGCCGTGCAGGTCTTCAACGAGCGCGGCTACGACGGCACCTCCATGGAGCATCTCTCCCGGGCCGCCGGCATCTCCAAGTCGTCGATCTACCACCATGTCGCGGGCAAGGAGGAGCTGCTGCGCCGTGCCGTCAGCAGGGCGCTGGACGGTCTCTTCGGGATCCTCGACGAGGAGCACGCGCGCGTGGGGCGCGCGGTGGAGCGGCTGGAGTACGTCGTCCGGCGCATGGTCGAGGTGCTCACGGCCGAACTGCCGTATGTGACGCTGCTGCTGCGGGTGCGGGGCAACACCGCCACCGAGCGGTGGGCCCTGGAGCGGCGCCGCGAGTTCGACCACCGCGTCGCCGAACTGCTCAAGGCGGCGGCGGCCGACGGGGACGTACGCGGCGATGTGGAGGTACGGCTCGCGACCCGGCTGGTGTTCGGGATGATCAACTCGATCGTGGAGTGGTACCGGCCGGACGGGCGCGGCATGGGTGAGCGGGAAGTCGCCGACGCCGTCGTGCAGTTGGTCTTCTCGGGGCTGCACAGGAGCCGCTGAGCGCGGCCGTCCGCCGAGGTCAGTTCTCCGGGTCCAGGTCCTCCTCCTCGAAGACCAGCAGGGTGCGCGTGCTGAGTACTTCGGGGATGGCCTGGAGCTTGGTGAGGACCAGTTCGCGCAGCGCCCTGTTGTCGGTCGTGTGCACCAGCAGCAGGACGTCGAAGTCCCCGCCCACCAGGGAGATATGGGAGGCGCCGGGCAGCAGCCGAAGCTGCTCGCGCACCGCGCGCCAGGAGTTCTGCACGATCTTCAGCGTGATGTACGCCGACGTGCCCTGGCCCGCGCGCTCGTGGTTCACGCGCGCCCCGAAGCCGCGGATCACGCCGTCCTCGATGAGGCGGTTGATCCGCGCGTACGCGTTGGCCCGCGAGACATGGACGCGCTCGGCGACCGACCGTATCGAGGCGCGGCCGTCCGCCTGGAGTATCTGGAGGATGTCCTGATCGATGCCGTCGAGGGGCCGCGCGGGCGGCGCCATGCCCGGCTCAGGAGGTTCGGCCATTTGTTCAGATGCCATGTGCCCCCGCCTCTTTACCATGGACGTACTGCATCCATCTCAGGTTGTGGAGAACCGTTTGTCCACAGCCTGGAGGCACCTGTAGCCAAAATGTGCCGTCGACCGAACAATCGGTAGGTGAGGCGCATCACACCCGTGGCGCGTCGAAGCCGCTCCCACGAGGAGGTGCCGTCATGACGGTCATGGAGCAGCGGGGTGCCTACCGGCCCACGCCGCCGCCCGCCTGGCAGCCCCGCACGGACCCCGCTCCGCTGCTGCCCGACGCGCTGCCCCACCGCGTTCTCGGCACCGAGGCGGCGGCCAAGACCGACCCCGAGCTGCTGCGCCGGCTGTACTCCCACCTGGTGCGGGGCCGCCGCTACAACGCGCAGGCGACGGCGCTCACCAAGCAGGGCCGGCTGGCCGTCTACCCCTCCAGCACCGGGCAGGAGGCCTGCGAGGTCGCCGCCGCGCTCGTCCTGGAGGAGCGCGACTGGCTCTTCCCCAGCTACCGCGACACGCTCGCCGCCGTCGCGCGCGGGGTCGACCCCGTCGAGGCCCTGACCCTGCTGCGCGGCGACTGGCACACCGGCTACGACCCCTACGCGCACCGCGTGGCCCCGCTGAGCACCCCGCTGGCGACCCAGCTTCCGCACGCGGTGGGCCTCGCGCACGCCGCCCGTCTGAAGGGCGACGACGTGGTCGCGCTCGCGATGGTCGGCGACGGCGGCACCAGCGAGGGCGACTTCCACGAGGCCCTGAACTTCGCCGCGGTCTGGCAGGCGCCGGTCGTCTTCCTGGTCCAGAACAACGGCTTCGCGATCTCGGTCCCGCTCGCCAAGCAGACCGCCGCGCCCACCCTGGCCCACAAGGCCGTCGGCTACGGCATGCCGGGCCGCCTGGTCGACGGCAACGACGCGGCGGCCGTGCACGAGGTCCTCGCCGAGGCCGTACGGCGCGCGCGCGAGGGCGGCGGCCCCACGCTCGTCGAGGCGGTGACGTACCGCATCGACGCCCACACCAACGCCGACGACGCGACCCGCTACCGCGGCGAGGACGAGGTCGCGGCGTGGCGCGACCACGACCCGATCCTGCTGCTGGAGCGGGAGTTGACGGAACGCGAACTACTGGACGAGGACGCGATACAGGCCGCGCGTGAGGACGCGGAGACGATGGCGGCGGATCTGCGGGCGCGGATGAACCAGGACCCGGTGCTCGACCCCATGGAACTCTTCGCCCACGTGTACGCACAGCCCACCACCCAGCTTCTGGAGCAGCGGGCCCAGTTGCAGGCCGAGTTGGACGCCGAGGCCGCGGGGCCGGAAGGAGCCGGACGATGACGACCGTTGCCCTCAAGCCGGCCACCATGGCCCAGGCCATCACGCGCGCGTTGCGCGACGCTCTGGCGGCCGACCCGTCCGTGCACGTCCTCGGCGAGGACGTCGGCGCGCTCGGCGGTGTCTTCCGGATCACCGACGGGCTCGCCGCGGAGTTCGGCGAGGACCGCTGCACGGACACGCCCCTCGCCGAGGCGGGCATCCTGGGCACCGCCGTCGGCATGGCGATGTACGGCCTCAGGCCGGTCGTGGAGATGCAGTTCGACGCGTTCGCCTACCCCGCGTTCGAGCAGGTGGTCAGCCATGTCTCGCGCATGCGCAACCGCACGCGCGGCGCGATGCCGCTGCCGATCACCATCCGCGTCCCCTACGGGGGAGGCATCGGCGGCGTCGAGCACCACAGCGACTCCTCCGAGGCGTACTACATGGCGACTCCGGGGCTCCATGTCGTCACGCCCGCGACCGTCGCCGACGCGTACGGGCTGCTGCGCGCCGCCATCGCCTCCGACGACCCGGTGGTCTTCCTGGAGCCGAAGCGGCTGTACTGGTCGAAGGACGCCTGGAACCCCGAGGAGCCCGAGGCGGTCGCCCCGCTGGGCCGCGCGGTGGTGCGTCGACCGGGCCGCAGCGCCACGCTGATCACCTACGGCCCCTCGGTGCCGGTCTGCCTGGAGGCGGCCGAGGCGGCGCGGGCCGAGGGCTGGGACCTCGAAGTCGTCGATCTGCGCTCCCTGGTGCCCTTCGACGACGAGACGGTGACCGCGTCCGTACGCCGGACGGGACGGGCCGTGGTGGTGCACGAGTCGACCGGATTCGGCGGGCCGGGCGGCGAGATCGCCGCGCGCGTGACCGAGCGCTGCTTCCACTACCTGGAGGCGCCGGTGCTGCGGGTGGCCGGGTTCGACATCCCCTATCCGCCGCCGATGCTGGAGCGCCACCACCTCCCGGGGGTCGACCGGATCCTCGACGCGGTGGGGCGCCTGCAGTGGGAGGCGGAGAACTGATGGCGCAGGTACTGGAGTTCAAGCTGCCGGACCTCGGCGAGGGGCTGACCGAGGCGGAGATCGTCCGCTGGCTGGTGCGGGTCGGGGACGTGGTCGCGACCGACCAGCCGGTGGTCGAGGTCGAGACGGCCAAGGCGATGGTCGAGGTGCCCTGCCCCTACGCGGGCGTGGTCACGGCCCGCTTCGGCGAGGAGGGCACGGAACTGCCCGTCGGCGCACCGCTGTTGACGGTCGCCGTCGGCGCCCCCGACGAAGCGTCCGACGAGCCCTCCGGGAACGTACTGGTCGGATACGGTACATCGGCGCCCTCGGCCCGGCGCCGCCGGGTACGGACGCAGCAGCCCGGTGCGCGGCTCACGGACGGGGCACCTCGCGCGGACGAACCCACCGCAGTGGCGGTCGCCGACGCGCCGATGTCCCCAGCGCCTCGCCCGCCCGCCCCGGAGCACGCGGCCGACCCGACCCACCCCGACGGGCCCGTCCCGGTGATCTCCCCGCTCGTGCGCAGGCTCGCGCGCGAGAACGGCGTGGATCTGCGGCGGTTGGCGGGATCGGGCCCCGACGGGCTGATTCTGCGGGCGGATGTGGAGGGCGCCCTCGAGAACGGGCACGGACAGGCCGCGGACATGGCAGGGACCCGTACACCGGGAGCACCCGCCACCCCGGCCGCGCAGGACACAGGCACCCGGGTCCCTCTCCGCGGCGTGCGCGGCGCCGTCGCCGACAAGCTCTCCCGGAGCCGGCGCGAGATCCCCGACGCCACCTGCTGGGTGGACGCCGACGCCACGGAACTCCTGCGCGCGCGGGCGGCCATGAACGCGACGGGGCCCAAGGTCTCCCTGCTCGCGCTGCTCGCCCGGATCTGCACCGCCGCGCTCGCCCGGTTCCCCGAACTCAACTCCACCGTCGACATGGAGGCCAGGGAGGTCGTCCGGCTCGACCGGGTGCATCTCGGGTTCGCCGCGCAGACCGAGCGGGGGCTCGTCGTCCCGGTCGTACGGGACGCGCATACGCGGGACGCCGAGGCGCTGACCGCCGAGTGCGCGCGGCTGACCGAAGCGGCACGCGCCGGGACCCTCGCGCCGTCCGAACTCACCGGCGGGACCTTCACGCTGAACAACTACGGGGTGTTCGGCGTCGACGGCTCCACGCCGATCATCAACCACCCCGAGGCGGCCATGCTCGGCGTCGGCCGTATCGTCCCCAAGCCCTGGGTGCACGACGGGGGGTTGGCGATACGGCAGGTCGTTCAGCTCTCGCTGACCTTCGATCACCGGGTGTGCGACGGCGGCACGGCGGGCGGCTTCCTGAGGTACGTCGCGGACTGCGTGGAACAGCCGGCGGTGCTGCTGCGCACGCTCTGAGCACAGGTGCCGAGGGGGGCGGGGTGGCGGTGATCGACGGGGCGTCCATACTCGGTGCATGACGTCGTACGGGACAGCGGGCGCCGAGGAGTTCGACGCCGTGGTGCTCGCGGGTGGCGCGGCGCGGCGGCTCGGCGGGGTCGACAAGCCCGGGGTGCGCGTCGGCGGGCGGGCGCTGCTCGACCGCGTACTGACGGCGTGCTCCGGCGCGGCCACCACGGTGGTCGTGGCCGAGCCCCGGCCCACCGCGCACGCCGTGGTCTGGGCGCGCGAGGAGCCGCCGGGCGGCGGTCCGGTGGCCGCGCTCGACGCGGGCCTGCGACGGACCACCGCCGCGCACGTGGTGGTGCTCTCCGCCGACCTGCCGTTCCTGGGCCAGGCGACGGTACGGCGGCTGTTGGACGCCCTTCGGGTGAGCGGTGCCGAAGGGGCGCTGCTCACCGATCCCGAGGGTCACGATCAGCCGCTGGTCGCCGCCTATCGCGCTGCGGCGCTGCGCCGGGAGCTGGACCGACTCGCCACCGCGGACCTCGGCGGTTCCCGTCCCGATGGGCCCGACACAGGCGTCGGGCGGCGCGGGCTCGCCGGTCTCCCCTTGCGGCGTCTGGTCGCGGGCCTCGACCTCACCCGGGTCCGTGACGCGCTCGCGTCCTTCGACTGCGACACCTGGGGCGATATTGCCGCCGCCCGATCACGTATCAGGGAGCATGGGCACGTGTTGGATGAATGGATCTCCTCAGCCAAGGACGAGTTGGGCATCGACCTCGACGTCGACACCTCCGCTCTCCTCGATCTCGCGCGGGACGCCGCGCACGGTGTCGCGCGCCCCGCGGCCCCGCTGACGACCTTCCTCGTCGGCTACGCCGCCGCACAGGCCGGAGGCGGGCCCGAGGCGGTCGCCGAGGCCGTGCGCAAGGCCGCCGCGCTGGCCCGGCGGTGGGCGGACGAGGCCGCCGCCGAGGCCACGCCGGACGCCGGATGACCCGTCGAGGTGTCCCGGGGCGCCCGGACGTCCCGGACACCGAGGAACGCTACGTGGAGGAGGCCCTGGCCGTGGTCGACGACAGCGGCGGGCGCGGCCGTCAGGAGGTCCGCCCCGGCCACCGGTCCGAGGGCCGGCGCGTGCTGGAGCAGCACGACCTCGATGTCGAAGAGGCCCTCGCCCTCGTACGGGGCTTGGGCTCGCACGCCGCGCGGCACTCGGGCGCCGAGGACCCCGTCCACGTACGACAGGGCGGGGGCGACACCTCCCGTACCCGGTCCGGGCACAGCGCCACCTCCTGGCCCGAGGCCCGCGCCGCCGCCGAGCGCGCCGCACGCTCCGTGCCACGGCGGGAACCCGTCGCCGTCCCCCTCGACGACGCGCTCGGGCTGGTGCTCGCCGCACCTCTCACCGCCCTCACCGACCTCCCCGCCTTCGACACCTCGGCCATGGACGGCTGGGCCGTCGCGGGCCCCGGCCCCTGGGCCGTACGGGAGGAGGACATCCTCGCCGGGCACGCGGAAGCGGCGCCCCTCGGGGACGGCGAGGCCGCGCGGATCGCCACCGGCGCGCGTGTCCCACCGGACACCACGGCCGTCCTGCGCAGCGAACACGGACGCACGGACGACAAGGGGCGGCTGCACGCCACCGCCCCGGCTCCCGGCCCCGGTCGCACCGGAAGGACGGCCTCGACGGTCGCGCACGGGCAGGACATCCGGCCCCGCGGCCAGGAGTGCCACGCCGGTGACCAGCTCCTCCCTCCGGGCACCCGCGTCACCCCGGCCGTGCTGGGGCTCGCCGCTGCGGCCGGTTACGACACCCTCCGCGCGCTGCCGCGTCCGCGGGTCGACGTCCTGGTGCTGGGCGACGAACTGCTCACGCAGGGACTGCCCGAGGACGGCCTGATCCGGGACGCGCTCGGCCCCATGCTGCCGCCATGGCTGCGCGCGCTCGGCGCGGACGTGGTGAGCGTCCGCAGGCTCGGTGACGACGCCGAGGCGCTGCACCAGGCGGTCGCCTCCTCCCAGGCCGACCTGATCGTCACCACGGGCGGCACGGCCGCGGGGCCCGTCGACCATGTCCACCCCACCCTGCGCCGTATCGACGCCGCACTCCTCGTCGACGGGGTGAAGGTGCGCCCGGGACACCCCATGCTGCTCGCCCGCACCCGCGAGGACCAGTACCTCGTCGGGCTGCCCGGCAACCCCCTGGCGGCCGTCTCCGGCCTGCTCACGCTCGCCGAACCGCTGCTGCGCGTCCTCGCGGGCCGGGCGGCCCCGGAGCCCTACGTCCTGCCGCTGCAGGACTCCGTCCAGGGGCATCCGCACGACACGCGGCTCGTCCCCGTCGTCGTACGAGGCGAGCGGGCCGTGCCGCTGCGCTACCACGGTCCGGCCATGCTGCGGGGCATCGCCGCCGCCGATGGCCTGGCCGTCGTCCCGCCGGGCGGCGCCCGGCTCGGGGAGGACGTGGAACTCCTCGATCTGCCATGGGCCGTGGCGGGGTGACCATGGCTGGGTGAGCCGGATCGGTGAGTCGGCTCGGGGCGCGTTTCACGTGAAACATCCCAGCCGACACGTTCACCCGCCCACCGCGGCCGATACGTTCACCCGCCCACCGGACGGGCCGTCTGTCACCCCTCGGGGGCGTGTTCCTTCGCGGACCGCTGGATCGTGATCAGGCGGTCTCCGGCCTGGAGAGGGTCCACTTCGGGCGCCCGGTAGTCCAGGAACACACGGCCGCGGACGACGCCGACCACCAGGTCCTCGCTCTCGTGCGGTGAACGCCCCACCTCGGCCTGGGTGATCCGGCGCTCGACCAGGTCCAGCCCTCTGCCGTAGGTCATGAGGTTCTCCAGCGTGACCGCGGTGTTCGGGCTGGCCACGGAGACGCCGAGCAGGCGTCCGGCAGAGCTCGAACTGGTCACCACCGTATTGGCGCCGCTCTGCTTGAGAAGCGGGGCGTTCTCGTCCTCGCGGACGGCCGCCACGATCGCGGCGCGCTTGTTGAGCTGACGCGCGGTGAGGGTGACCAGGGCCGCGGTGTCGTCGCGCGGCGGGGCGACGATGACCTGCGAGGCCCTCTGCAACTCCGCCTTGCGCAGCGTGTCGGCGCGGGTGGCGTCGCCGAGGACGGCCACCAGACCGTCACTGCCCGCGGCCTCGACCGCCTTGGGTTGGGGATCGACCACGACGATCCGCTCCTTCGGCGTTCCCTGGCCCAGCAGGGTCTCCACGGCGTACCGCCCCTTGGTGCCGTAGCCGACGACGACCACGTGTTCCCGGATCCGGGTGCGCCAGTGGCGGACGCGGACCTCGCGACGGGTGCGCTCGGTGAGCACTTCGAGCGTGGTGCCGACCAGGATGATCAGGAACAGCACGCGCAGCGGCGTGATGACCAGGACGTTGGTGAGCCGGGCGGAGTCGCTGACCGGGGTGATGTCGCCGTATCCGGTCGTGGAGAGGGTGACCGTCGCGTAGTAGGCCGAGTCGAGCAGGTCGACGCCGTCGCTGCCCGTGTTGTCCTGGTAGCCCGCGCGGTCCACCCACACGATCACCGTGGTGGCGGCGAGCACCAGCAAGGCCATGGCCAGGCGCCGGAGCACCTGCCGGAAGGGCGGGACGCTCACCCCGGCGGGCAGCTTGACGGACTGGTCTCCGTCGGGGGAGAAGCCGTCGGGCCGTGCCCGTTGCCGGAGCGACTGCAAGATCGGGAGCCGGGTCCGGTCGGACAGTGATTGCTTGGGGAGGCTCATCCCGCGCTTCCTCTGTGGTGGCGTGTCGGGGTCGGTGGTGGCATGTCGGGGTTGCTGGGACCATGTTCCCGGACCGGTGGGCAGGAAGTGTGGCTGCCCCCGGCGGCGAGGCGGGCCGCGCCGCTCCGGCCGCCGTGACGCGGTGCTCGTACGCGGTGCTCGTACGCGGTGCCTGTCTCGATACGGTCGACCCTGTTCCGGTGTGTATCGGGTGGGCACTCGTGCGTCTGTCATCCGTGCCGGGCATCAGGTACGTCACAACGCTGGAGGGTGGCCTTGAGGGATCACACCGTCGTCGTCGGCTTCGGGACCAAGGGACGGTCCGCGATCCAGACCGTGTGCGCGACCGGCCTGAAGAAGGAGCAGGTCGTGGTGGTGGACCCCAACTCCAAGGCCGTCGACGCGGCGGTCGCGCAGGGGTACACGGGCGTGATCGGTGACGCGACCCGCAGCGATGTGCTGATGCGGGCCGAGGTGCACCGGGCGGGGCAGATCATCGTCGCCACCCAGCGGGACGACACGGCCGTCCTCGTCACGCTGACCGCGCGCCAGCTCAACCAGTCGGCGAAGATCGTGGCCGCCGTACGGGAGGAGGAGAACGCGCCGCTGCTCCAGCAGTCCGGCGCCGACGCGGTGATCACCAGCGCCAGCGCCGCCGGGCGGCTCCTCGGGCTCTCCGTGTTCAGCCCCGCGGTCGGCATGGTGATGGAGGACCTCATCCAGCAGGGCAGCGGGCTCGACCTGGTCGAACGGCCCGTCACCAAGGCCGAGGCGGGCCGTGGGGTACGGGAGACGGAGGACCTGGTGGTGAGCGTCGTACGCGGCCATCGGGTGCTCGGCTACGACGATCCGGCCATCGGCAGGCTCCAGTTGACGGACCGTCTGATCACGATCGTACGGGTGACGTCGGGAACCCAGGACGTACCGGACACCCGCCCGCTGCCCCGGAGTTGAGGCGCGTCCCTCGCGGGGGCCGGGCAATGGCGCCCCGAGCGCCGTCGCCGCGAGGAGTAGCGTCCCCCTCATGTACGCGATCACGATTCCTGAACCCGGTGGGCCCGAGGCGCTGGTGTGGACCGAGGTCCCCGAGCCCGTACCCGCCGAGGGCGAAGTGCTCGTCGAGGTGGCGGCCAGTGCCGTCAACCGCGCCGACCTCCTCCAGCGGCAGGGCCACTACAACCCGCCGCCCGGCGCCTCCCCGTACCCCGGACTCGAGTGCTCCGGACGGATCGCCGGGCTCGGCCCGGGGGTCTCGGGGTGGGCGGTCGGCGACGAGGTCTGCGCGCTGCTCGCGGGCGGCGGATACGCCGAGAAGGTGGCCGTCCCGGCCGGGCAGTTGCTGCCCGTGCCCCAGGGGCTCGCACTGCGGCAGGCGGCGGCCCTGCCCGAGGTGACCTGCACGGTCTGGTCCAACGTGTTCATGATCGCCCACCTGCGGCCGGGCGAGACGCTGCTCGTGCACGGCGGTTCCAGCGGCATCGGCACGATGGCGATCCAGCTCGCCAAGGCGGTGGGCGCGCGGGTCGCGGTCACGGCGGGCAGCGCGCAGAAGCTGGAGCGCTGCGCGGAGCTGGGCGCGGATGTGCTGATCAACTACCGCGAACAGGACTTCGTGGAGGAGATCCGGCAGGCCACGGCGGGGGCGGGCGCGGACGTCATCCTCGACAACATGGGCGCGAAGTACCTGGACCGCAACGTCCAGGCCCTCGCGGTGAGCGGGCGGCTCGCGATCATCGGTCTGCAGGGCGGTGTGAAGGGCGAGTTGAACCTCGGCACGCTGCTGCGGAAGCAGGCGGCGATCACCGCGACCTCGCTGCGCGCGCGTCCGCTCGGGGAGAAGGCGGCGATCGTGGCGGCGGTGCGGGAGCATGTCTGGCCGCTGATCGCCGCCGGGCATGTCCGACCGGTCGTCGACCGCGAACTCCCCATGCGCGACGCGGCCACGGCCCATCGGGTGCTGGACGAGAGCGGGCACATCGGGAAGGTGCTGCTGGTGTCGTAGGCCCGCGCGCGTATCCCCGCGGGCGTCCGGCCGTCCCCGCAGGCGTCGGCTATCCCCGTCGAAGGCGCAGGGCGAGCAGGCCCAGCCCGAGGCCCAGCCCTACGAGGACCAGGCCGCTGCCGAGGGGCAACAGCTCCGGGTCGGGCCTGGACGCGGCGCTCTGCCGGGAGGGGGTGGCGGAGGCCCTCGGCGGCGTCGGGGAGCCGTCCCCGGGGCCGAAGCCGCCCACGGAGGCGTCGGCGCCCGTGCCGGGCTCCTCGGCGGGCGAGGTCGTCGGTGTGGGCGTAGGGGCGGGGGTGGTGTACGGCGGATCGGCGGTCTCGCTCTCCTGCCGACCGGGCCGCGTACGCCCCTCACCGGCTCGGCTCCCGGCGTAGGAGCGGTCGGGCGAGGGCTGGGCGGGGGAAGAAGGGGAAGCGGACGCCTGCGGACGCGTGGGGACGGCGGATGCCGTGGGCCCGGCGGCGGACACGCGGGTCGGTGTGGGGGAGACCGTGGGTCCTGGGGGCCGCGAAGGGGCCGTGGGCGGCGAGACGGAGGCGGGGGTGGTGCGGTACGTCGACCGCAGAGCGTCCATCGGCGCGGTGGCCGGGCGCGCGCCCCGGGGGCCGTACGCGGGTTGAACGGCGCAGGCGGCGGGCCGGACCCCCTGCGTGGACCGTATCCCGTACCCGGAGGGCGCCCCGTTCGCGGTGGCCATGCCGCACGCGCCGATGACGGCGGTCGTGGTGAGGACGGGCGGCAGGACGGCCAGCCGGAGTATCCGGAACGAACACGGCGGACCGGGCCGGAGAGCCCTGCAGTCGGAACTGGATATACGGGCGCTGCGGGATACACGGCCGCTGCGGGATATACGGGATATACAGGCGATGCGGGATATGAGAAACGGTGTACGGAGCCATGGAGTCACGCGGGTGACCCCCTCCCGTTGCTCGGGCTGCGAGATCAACGCCACCAGCCTCACACGGCCCCTGAGGCCCGGCATCCCGGCCGCTGGGGCGGTACGTCCGTTCGACGGAACGCGCCGGTCCGCCGGGGACGCGGAGGGCACCTGGAGGGCACCTGGGTGATGAGGTTCCGGGTGCGAGAGAATGGCGGCATGGAGATGCCGAGGAACGAGAGGTCGTCGGAGAACGCCCAGAAGATCCTGGTCGTCGGCCAGGACGGAATGGCTCTCGGCGGCGGCGCGGACGACGACTCGCGCGAGATCCCGATCACGGAACAGGTGGAGCAGCCCGCGAAGGTCATGCGCATCGGAAGCATGATCAAGCAGCTTCTGGAGGAGGTGCGCGCCGCTCCTTTGGACGAGGCGAGCCGACAGCGTCTGAAGGAGATCCACGCCAGCTCGGTGAAGGAGCTGGAGGACGGTCTCGCGCCCGAACTGGTCGAGGAGCTGGAGCGGCTCTCCCTGCCCTTCACGGACGAGACGACCCCGAGCGACGCGGAACTGCGCATCGCGCAGGCCCAGTTGGTGGGCTGGCTGGAGGGTCTCTTCCATGGGATCCAGACCACGCTGTTCGCTCAGCAGATGGCGGCGCGGGCCCAGTTGGAGCAGATGCGCCGCGCCCTCCCGCCGGGCGTCGGCGGCCCCGACGGCGAGGAGGACTCTCGCGCGGGCGGTCGCGCGGGCGGCCCGTATCTGTAACCCCGGAGCAAGCCTGTATCCGGCACCGCGGAACCACTGACGAGGGGCCCGGCACCACCGAGGTGCCGGGCCCCTCGCACGTGCACGAGCGGAGGTCAGGTCCGGATCACGGCGGGTTGCCCGTCGACACGCGCAGCGTGATGTCCGGCATCTTCTCGGGATCGACATCCGTGCCGGCCGACGGGAACTGGCGCAGGACCATGTCCTCGCCGAACGTGTTCTCGTCCTCGCGCTCGACGTTCATCGTCCAACCCGCGGCCTGGAAGCAGGACTTGACCGACGCCAGGTTCTTGTAGGTGAAGTTCGGTACCTCGATCTTCTTCGGATCGTTGTACGACTCCTCCGGCTCGGTGCACTCCGTCGTCTCGATCGTCTTCGTCGTGTCCGGGCCCCGGTGGCCCGCGGCCACGGTCGGGGACGGGCTCGTGTCGCCGCCGGCCTCGCCTCCGCCGTCGCTCTTGTTCAGCGTCAGCGCCGTGACCAGGCCGCCCACCACGACCAGGGCGACCACGATCGAGCCGATGAGCACCGCCCGGTTCTTCTTCCGCCCGCCCGAGTCGCCCGTGGCGGGCGCCGTGGTCTGCGGGGTGGCGCTGTAGGGCGGCGGGGTCGACGCGTACTGCTGCGGCGCGTACGCGGAGGTCGGCTGCGGCGTCTGATAGCCGCTCTGCTGCGGATAGCCGTACGAGGGAGACGGGGCCGGGGTGGGGCTGCCGTAGGGGCCGGGCTGGTACGGCGTCTGCACCGGGCCCGTCGGACTCGGCGCCGACTGGTCGACCGGCGGGAAGACCGCCGAACCGACACCGGCGCCGCTCGACGTCTGCGCGCCCGGCACGATGCTCGGCGCCGCAGCCGTGAAGGACGCCGCCACACGCAGGCACTCGTCCCGCATGGACTCGGCGTTCGGGAAGCGTTCGTTGGGGTTCTTCTTCAGCGCGCGGGCGACCAGCGCGTCCACCGCGGGCGGCAGCGAGCGGTTGATCGACGAAGGAGCCACCGGCTCCTCCTGCACATGCGCGTACGCGATCGCGAGCGGCGAGTCGGCCTCGAACGGCAGCCGCCCGGTGACCAGTTGGAAGAGCATGATGCCGACCGAGTACAGGTCGCTGCGCGCGTCCACGCCCCGGCCGAGGGCCTGTTCCGGCGACAGGTACTGCGGGGTGCCGACCACCATGCCGGTCTGGGTCATCGACGTGACACCGGACTGCATGGCGCGGGCGATGCCGAAGTCCATCACCTTGACGACGTTGCGCTTCGTCATCATCACGTTGCCCGGCTTGATGTCCCGGTGGACCAGGCCCATCTCGTGGCTGATCTCCAGGGCGGCCAGCACATCCGCGGTGATCTTCAGCGCCTTGTCGGCGGGCATCGCGCCGTACTGATGGATGTCCGCGTCGAGGACCGAGCCGAGCGGCTTGCCCTCGATGTACTCCATGACGATGTACGGGGTCGTCATCCCGTCGAAGTCGTCCTCGCCCGTGTCGAAGACCGAGACGATGTTCGTGTGCGTGAGTTTCGCCACGGACTGCGCCTCGCGCCGGAACCGCTCGCGGAAGGCCTGTTCGCGGCCCAGCTCGGTGTGCAGTGTCTTGATCGCGACCTGCCGGTCGAGCACGCTGTCGTAGGCCAGGTGCACCGACGCCATGCCGCCTTCGCCGAGCAAGTCGCGCAACTGGTAGCGGCCACCGGCGAACGAACGCTCCCCGTACCGGCCCTGCGCGCCGTCCTGGCTCATGTTCTGGGTCCCCCATCGGCGTGGCGACAGCGACTGGCTGTGCTCCCGCGGTCCGTGATCGGTGTCATCTCTTCGGCGATCGGTTGCGATTGTTCCGTGATCGACTGGCCTATTCCCGGCCAAGTCTGCCCGAGGGTGGTGACAGGTCAAGTTCGGTGCCCGTTCCGTGACCGTTCGCGAAAGAACCGTCGCGGAAGCGTTACGGGGGACGTACGGCCGGTACACAGAATTTGCACCCGCCTTTCGGTGGGCGGTTGGATGGCCGCTCCCTCTCGGCTCCATCCCGGAACGAGGCCCTGCGCAAAGCCTGTAGCGTGGCCTGTCGGAGACCGTGACAACCACCGCGCAGACGCGGGCAGAAACGACGGCGAGGACTGATGGCACAGACGCAGCGCGCCCAGGGCCCGTCCGACCCCGAGGCGACTGGCGGCGGGATGTCGGACGCGCCGGAGACGTGGGGCAACGGCGGACTGGTCGGGGACGGCCGGTACCGGCTGACCCGCAGACTCGGCCGGGGCGGCATGGCCGAGGTCTTCGCCGCCGAGGACGTGCGCCTCGGCCGGACCGTCGCGGTCAAGCTGCTCCGCTCCGACCTCGCCGAGGACCCGACGTCCAAGGCCCGCTTCACGCGCGAGGCCCAGTCGGTGGCCGGGCTCAACCACCACGCGATCGTCGCCGTGTACGACTCCGGCGAGGACCAGGTGAACGGCCAGGCGGTGCCGTACATCGTCATGGAGATCGTCGAGGGCCGCACGATCCGCGATCTGCTGCTCAACGCCGAGGCGCCGGGCCCCGAACAGGCCCTGATCATCGTCTCCGGCGTCCTGGAGGCGCTCGCCTACTCGCACCAGCACGGCATCGTGCACCGCGACATCAAGCCGGCGAACGTCATCATCACCGACAACGGCGCGGTGAAGGTGATGGACTTCGGCATCGCCCGCGCGCTGCACGGGGCGTCCACCACGATGACCCAGACCGGCATGGTCATGGGCACGCCGCAGTACCTCTCCCCGGAACAGGCCCTCGGCAAGGCCGTCGACTACCGCTCCGACCTGTACGCGACCGGCTGCCTGCTGTACGAACTGCTCGCGCTGCGGCCCCCGTTCGTCGGCGAGACCCCGCTGTCCGTGGTCTACCAGCACGTCCAGGACATCCCGGTGCCGCCGTCCCAGGTCTCGGACGGGGCGCCCCCGGAGCTGGACGGGCTTGTCATGCGCTCGCTCGCGAAGGAGCCGGACGACCGGTTCCAGACCGCCGAGGAGATGCGCGGGCTGGTCCAGTACGCCCTCCAGATGCTGTACGACCAGGGCAGCCACACGGGCACCTGGAACACCGGCCCGGTGGAGGCGCACGACGGCCGGCACACCCCGGCGGCGGGCTTCGCCCATACGACGGCGATGCCGCACCCCGACTCCGGTACGACCCAGATCCCGCAGCCGATCCTGCCCTCGGGCTACGGCAGCGGGGACGACGGCGGCTTCGAGGGGCACGGCAACAAGGGCAGCGGCCGGGGCAAGCTGCTGATCCTCGCCGTCCTCGCGATCATCGCCATCGTCGGAGGCGTCGCACTCGCGATGAACAACGGGGGCGACAAGCCCAGCGGCGAGACCGGCACGACGCAGTCGCCGACCGCCAGTCCGTCCGACAAGGACAAGAAGCCCAGCGAAGAGCCGTCCGAGGAAGCGACCGACGACAGCGGCACGTCCACGGACGACAACTCGCAGACGGGCAACGACTCGGGTTACCGGCCCTCGTACCGGCCGACGCAGAACTGGACGCAGGAGCCGACCTTCCAGCCGTCGACGGAGCCGCAGGAGCCGACCGACCCGGCCACCGAGCAGCCGACCACGGAGGAGCCGCCGGCCACGACGCCCACGGGCGGCAACGGCGATACAGAGCAGCCGCCGGCGACGGACGGCGGCACCGGCGGGGACAACCAGGGCGGCGGCGGCCCTCCGACGCCCTGACCGTCACTGTCCGCATACGACCGCCACGCGCGCGTGCGGCCCGGCAACGGGCACACGCGCGCGTGGCGTTTGTGCGGGGGCACGTCGTCGGGACCCGGGTCATGATGGGCGGTGGGCGATCCCGGTGGATCGTGCGGTGCCATGTGCTTCTTTGACCGTGCTTCGTCGACCAGGACACGAGCGCCCCGCGACGCGCCGTCCGAACGGCCCCGGATGATGTCTTCCCGAGCCCCAGGTCAGCGGGATAACGTGCGGTTGTTCCGGCCCCCTGCAAGGCCGTGACCAGCGCGTGGTGCCCGACTTACTCGATTTACTTGGAAATCCAAGAAAAATCCCAGGTCAGGAGGGGTTTCACAGAAATGTGGAGCACTGGGTAACGTGCCTACAGCAGGGCGCTCGCCGGGGCACCTGTCACGCCTGCTGTGATCGGGCCGCACCCACCCTGTGTGAGTCCGGGCGCCGCGGGCGAGCCGATCTCCCTAGCCCAGAACGGGTACGGGGGACCCAGGCACCCGGCGAACCCGGGGGCCGGACCGACGGAGGAGCACACGTGACCGTGGAGAGCACTGCCGCGCGCAAGCCGCGACGCAGCGCCGGAAGCAAAGCCAGCACCACCGGCACCAAGCGCACCAGCACGACGCCCAGGAAGGGCGACGAACCCGAGATCGTCCAACTGCTGACCCCCGAGGGCAAGCGGGTCAAGAACCCCACGTACGACCCGTACGTCAAGGGCATCACCCCCGAGCAGTTGCGCGGCCTGTACCGGGACATGGTGCTGACCCGGCGCTTCGACGCCGAGGCGACCGCGCTCCAGCGTCAGGGCGAGCTGGGCCTGTGGGCGTCGCTGCTCGGCCAGGAGGCAGCCCAGATCGGCTCCGGCCGGGCGCTGAAGGACGACGACTACGTCTTCCCGACCTACCGTGAGCACGGCGTCGCCTGGTGCCGCGGGGTCGACCCGACCAATCTGCTCGGCATGTTCCGCGGCGTGAACAACGGCGGCTGGGACCCGAACAGCAACAACTTCCACCTCTACACGATCGTCATCGGCTCGCAGGCGCTGCACGCCACCGGCTACGCGATGGGCGTGGCCAAGGACGGCGCCGACTCGGCCGTGATCGCGTACTTCGGCGACGGCGCCTCCAGCCAGGGCGACGTCGCGGAGTCGTTCACCTTCGCGGCGGTCTACAACGCCCCGGTGGTGTTCTTCTGCCAGAACAACCAGTGGGCGATCTCCGAGCCCACCGAGAAGCAGACCCGGGTGCCGCTCTACCAGCGCGCCCAGGGCTTCGGCTTCCCGGGCGTGCGCGTCGACGGCAACGACGTCCTGGCGTGCCTCGCGGTGACCCAGTGGGCGCTGGAGCGGGCGCGCAACGGCGAGGGCCCGACCCTGGTCGAGGCGTTCACGTACCGCATGGGCGCGCACACCACCTCCGACGACCCCACCCGCTACCGTCACGACGACGAGCGGGCCGCCTGGGAGGCGAAGGACCCGATCGCGCGGCTGCGCGCGTACCTCGAGGCCTCGAACCACGCGGACGAGGGATTCTTCGCGGAACTCGACGCGGAGAGCGAGGCGTTGGGAAGGCGGGTGCGTGAAGCGGTCCGTGCCATGCCGGACCCGGACCACTTCGCCATCTTCGAGAACGTGTATGCGGACGGGCACGCGCTCGTCGACGAGGAGCGGGCCCAGTTCGCGGCCTACCAGGCCTCGTTCGCGACGGAGACCGAGAGCGGCGTCGCCGCGGGCGAAGGGGGCCGGTGACATGGCGGAGAAGATGGCACTCGCCAAGGCGATCAACGAATCGCTGCGCAAGGCCCTGGAGTCGGACCCCAAGGTCCTGGTGATGGGCGAGGACGTCGGCAAGCTCGGCGGCGTGTTCCGGGTGACGGACGGCCTCCAGAAGGACTTCGGCGAGGAGCGGGTGATCGACACCCCGCTCGCCGAGTCGGGCATCGTCGGTACGGCGATCGGCCTCGCGCTGCGCGGGTACCGGCCGGTGGTGGAGATCCAGTTCGACGGGTTCGTCTTCCCGGCCTACGACCAGATCGTCACCCAGCTCGCGAAGATGCACGCCCGCTCGCTGGGCAAGGTCAAGCTGCCCGTCGTCGTCCGTATCCCCTACGGCGGCGGCATCGGCGCGGTGGAGCACCACAGCGAGTCGCCCGAGTCGCTGTTCGCGCATGTGGCCGGTCTGAAGGTCGTCTCCCCGTCCAACGCGTCGGACGCGTACTGGATGATGCAGCAGGCCATCCAGAGCGACGACCCGGTGATCTTCTTCGAGCCCAAGCGGCGCTACTGGGACAAGGCCGAGGTCAACCGCGAGGCCATCCCCGACCCGCTGCACCGGGCCCGGGTGGTGCGCGAGGGCACGGACCTGACGCTCGCCGCCTACGGGCCGATGGTGAAGGTGTGCCAGGAGGCCGCCGCAGCCGCCGCCGAGGAGGGCAAGTCCCTCGAGGTGCTCGATCTGCGCTCGGTCTCGCCGCTCGACTTCGACTCCGTCCAGGCGTCGGTGGAGAAGACCCGCCGCCTGGTCGTGGTGCACGAGGCGCCGGTGTTCTTCGGCTCGGGCGCGGAGATCGCCGCCCGCATCACGGAGCGGTGCTTCTACCACCTGGAGGCGCCGGTGCTGCGCGTGGGCGGCTATCACGCCCCGTACCCGCCGGCGCGGCTGGAGGAGGAGTACCTGCCGGGCCTGGACCGGGTGCTGGACGCCGTCGACCGCGCCCTGGCGTACTGAGGAGAGGGTCGTGACGACGATGACTGATACGTCCGTACGCGAGTTCAAGATGCCCGACGTGGGCGAGGGGCTCACCGAGGCCGAGATCCTCAAGTGGTACGTCCAGCCCGGTGACACGGTCACCGACGGGCAGGTCGTCTGCGAGGTGGAGACGGCGAAGGCGGCCGTCGAGCTGCCCATCCCCTACGACGGCGTGGTCCGCGCGCTGCACTTCCCCGAGGGCACCACGGTGGACGTCGGCACCTCGATCATCGCGGTGGACGTCGCCGGGGGCGCCCCGGCCGAGGCGGCGCCCGCCCCGGCGGAGGAGCCCGCGCCCGCGCAGGAGCCGAAGGCGGAGGGCCGCCAGCCCGTCCTCGTCGGCTACGGCGTGGCCGAGTCGTCCACGAAGCGCCGCCCCCGCAAGGGCATCCCGGCGCCCTCCGGCGACCCGCTCCACGCGGCCACGGCGCTCCAGAGCGAGCTGAACGGGCACGGTCGGCAGAGCCGTCCGCTCGCGAAGCCGCCGGTGCGCAAGCTCGCCAAGGACCTCGGCGTCGACCTGGCGACCGTGACCCCCTCGGGTCCGGACGGCATCATCACGCGCGAGGACGTGCACGCTGCGGCGGCTCCGGCCGCGGCCCCGGCCGAGGCGCCCGCCGCCGTCCAGGCGTCGGCGCCCGCGGTGACGTACGACGACCGGCGGGAGACCCGTGTCCCCGTCAAGGGCGTCCGCAAGGCCACCGCGCAGGCGATGGTCGGCTCGGCGTTCACCGCGCCGCATGTCACGGAGTTCGTGACGGTCGACGTCACGCGCACGATGAAGCTGGTCGAGGAGCTCAAGCAGGACAAGGACCTTCAGGGTCTGCGCGTCAACCCGCTCCTGCTGATCGCCAAGGCCCTGCTGGTGGCGATCAGGCGGAACCCCGACATCAACGCGTCCTGGGACGAGGCCAACCAGGAGATCGTGCGCAAGCACTATGTGAACCTGGGCATCGCGGCGGCCACGCCGCGCGGCCTGATCGTGCCGAACATCAAGGACGCGCACGACAAGACGCTGCCGCAGCTCGCCGAGGCGCTGGGCGAGCTGGTGGCGACCGCCCGCGAGGGCCGGACGTCCCCGGCGGCGATGCAGGGCGGCACGATCACCATCACGAACGTGGGCGTGTTCGGCGTCGACACGGGCACGCCGATCCTCAACCAGGGCGAGGCGGCGATCCTCGCGATCGGCGCGATCAAGCTCCAGCCCTGGGTCCACAAGGGCAAGGTCAAGCCCCGCCAGGTCACCACCCTGGCGCTCAGCTTCGACCACCGCCTGGTCGACGGCGAGCTGGGCTCCAAGGTCCTCGCCGATGTGGCGGCCGTCCTGGAGAAGCCCAAGCGGCTGATCACCTGGGGCTGAGCAGCCCGGACGCACAAGCCCGAGGGGCCGGCCGCTGGTGAGCGGCCGGCCCCTTGGCACGTGGTCGGAGCGGCTCAGACGGCGAAGCCGTAGTTCAGCAGCTTCTTGGCGTCGGACGTGCGGTTGGCGACCGACGACGACGCGAGAACCGTGCCGATGACCGTCTTGCCGTTGCGGGTCGCGGCGAAGACCAGGCAGTACTTGGCCTGCGGGCCCGAGCCGGTCTTCACCCCGATCGCGCCGCTGTAACCGCCGAGCAGCGGGTTGGTGTTGGACCAATT
This sequence comes from Streptomyces macrolidinus, assembly GCF_023887685.1. Taxonomy (GTDB): domain Bacteria; phylum Actinomycetota; class Actinomycetes; order Streptomycetales; family Streptomycetaceae; genus Streptomyces; species Streptomyces macrolidinus. Next base: position 117,723 of record NZ_JAMWMR010000011.1, read on the forward strand.
GTAGTAGCGGTAGCCACCGCTCTTGGTCGTCACCTTCTGCTTGGTGGACTTCGTCTTCACGACGGTCCGGAAGGTCGAGTTCTTCATCGCGCTGCTCGCGATCTTGGTCAGATCACGCGGCGTCGAGTAGTTGTTGCCCTTGCCGATGCCGTCGAAGGAATCGAAGTGCGTGTTCTTCAGGCCGAGCTTCTTGGCGTCGCTGTTCATCTTGCCGAGGAACGACTTCACGCGCGCGGCCCGGGTGGAGCCGCTGCCGAACTTGTCCGCGAGCGCGTAGGCCGCGTCACAGCCGGAGGGCAGCATCAGCCCGTACAGCAGTTGGCGGACGGTGACCTTGTCGCCGACGATCAGATGCGCCTGGGAGGCGTTGTTCGCGACGACGTAGTCGCTGTACGCCTTGGCGATCGTGACCTTCGCGTCCAGGTTCAGCTTCGGCTGGGCCAGCACCACCTTGGCCGTCATGATCTTGGTGGTGGAGCCGGTGGACAGCCGTGTGTCCGCGGCCTTGGTGTACAGGCTCTTGCCGGTGCCGTTGTTCATCACGAAGCCGCCCTTGGCCGTGATGGACGGCTTGGTCGCGGCCTGCGCGGGCGCTGCGGTGAGAGCGGCGGAGGTGAGCACGGCTGCGGTGGTGACCACTGCCGCGGCTGCCTTGCGTACTCGTGCGCCCTTAATGCCGGTATTCAAGTTGAACGCTCCGATTGCGTCTCTGATGCGGTGAATGCATCCGAATGCACCTGAAAGCGGCCCGGAGGGAAGGGCCGCTTTCAGGTGAGACTCACCGGCGGCGCAAAAGGATGTACCGATACCGGAGGTGATCCGGCGAGGAGTGCGACGGCCTCCGATGGGGGCGGTAATGGAAGTGGGAGTCCGTATCGTGGACTGCCCTCGGCGATGCGTACGTGTTGTATCTATGATGTACGCATGTCTCCAGCGCCGTCCGCAGCCTCTGCCCCCGAGAAGCCGCCCGCCAAGCAACCACCCGCCGCCGATCGCGTGTACACGCACGTCAAGCGGGGTCTTCTGGAGCGCCGCTACGAAGGTGGGACCCTGCTCACCGAGGGCGAGCTGGCCGAGGAGGTCGGTGTCTCGCGGACGCCGGTGCGCGAGGCGCTGCTCCGGCTGGAGATGGAAGGGCTGATCAAGCTCTATCCGAAGAAGGGCGCGCTCGTCCTGCCGGTCTCCGCGCAGGAGATCGCGGACGTGGTGGAGACACGCCAGCTCGTCGAGGAGTACGCGGTCCGCAAGGCCATGACCGCCCCACCCGCGCTGATCGCCCGCCTGGAGGAGCTGCTCGCACGGCAGCAGGAGCAGGCCGCCTCCGGTGACCTCGCGGGTGCCGCGGCCACCGACCGCGCCTTCCACGCCGCGATCGTGCGCAGCGCCGGCAACGAGATCCTCTCCCGGCTCTACGACCAGCTCCGCGACCGCCAGTTGCGGATGGGCGTCGCCGTGCTGAACTCCCACCCCGACCGTGTAGCCAAGACGCTCGCCGAGCACGAGGAGATCCTCAAGGCGCTGCGGTCCGGTGACACCGAGGCGGCCGTCACCCTCGTCCACGGGCACGTGAGCTGGTTCTCCCACCTGGCTCGCGGGGAGGTGCGATGAGCTCCCGCTCCGTGTCCCTGCCCGGCGATCCGCCGGGCGGTGCGCGCGCCGTCGGCGTGTGGTCCATAGGCGTCGCGGTCTATTTCGTCGCCGTCATCTTCCGTACGTCGCTGGGCGTGGCCGGACTCGACGCCGTCGACCGCTTCCATGTGGGCGCCTCCGCGCTGTCCACCTTCTCCATACTCCAACTGCTCGTGTACGCGGGCATGCAGATACCCGTCGGCCTGCTGGTGGACCGGCTCGGCACCAAGAAGGTGCTGGCCATGGGGGGCATCCTCTTCACGGTGGGTCAGCTCGGGTTCGCGTTCTCCGCCTCGTACGGCATGGCGCTGGCCTCGCGCGCGCTGCTCGGCTGCGGTGACGCGATGACGTTCATCAGCGTGCTGCGGCTCGGCCAGCGCTGGTTCCCGGCCCGCCGCGGACCGGTGGTGGCGCAGCTCGCCGGTCTCGTGGGCATGGCGGGCAACCTGGTCTCCACGCTCGTCCTGGCCCGGCTGCTGCACGGGGTGGGCTGGACGACGGCGTTCGGCGGCAGCGCGCTCGCCGGAGTCGTCGTCCTCGTCCTGCTTCTCCTCTTCCTCAAGGACCATCCCGAGGGCCATGAGCCCGAGCCGTTCCCGCACCATGGATCGGCGTACGTACGGCGCCAGATCGTGGCGTCCTGGAAGGAGCCCGGCACCCGGCTCGGGATGTGGGTGCACTTCACGACGCAGTTCCCGGCGATGGTGTTCCTGCTGCTGTGGGGCCTGCCGTTCCTGGTCGAGGGGCAGGGGCTCTCGCGGGGCACCGCCAGCGATCTGCTCACGCTCGTCGTGCTGTCGAACATGGCCGTCGGCCTGGTGTACGGGCAGATCATCGCCCGGCATCACTCGGCGCGGCTGCCGCTGGCGCTCGGCACGATCGGGGCGACGGCGGTGCTCTGGGCCGCCACGCTCCTCTACCCCGGGGACCACGCTCCGATGTGGCTGCTCGTCGTGTTGTGCGTCGTGCTCGGCGCCTGCGGTCCGGCCTCGATGATCGGCTTCGAGTTCGCCCGCCCGGCGAACCCGCCCGAGCGTCAGGGCACGGGCGCCGGCATCACCAACATGGGCGGATTCATCGCCTCCATGACGACCCTGCTGGCGATCGGCCTGCTGCTGGACGCGACGGGCGACGACTACAGCGTGGCGTTCTCCGCGGTGTTCGTCCTCCAGGCGCTGGGGCTGAGCCAGATCCTCAGGCTGCGGGGGCGCGCCGCGCGCCGGGAGCGGGAGCGGCTGGTGGAGAGCCGGGTGGAGACGGTGCACGTGCCCGCCGTGTAGGAGTGCGCGGGCGGACCCAGGGCCTGTATCGAGTTGCCCGCCTGCGTCGCGACGCCTGGCACGGCACCTCGCTGCGTTGTCGGGCCCGCCCGCGTACGCCCAGTACGTGGGCGACCCTCCGCCTTGCGAGCTACCGCACCAGACGCCGCGACGCCCGCCCTCCGGGCGGACGACGGGCAACTCGATACAGGCCCTGGACGTACGGGCGGTGCCGGGCCATGGCGCCGCCCGTCCCGTGCAGGGGTACCGGGGGTACCGCCGTCAGCGGCGGGGGCGCTCCAGCCCCAGTACCCGGTCCTTCAGCGCCGGGAACTGCTCGCGCGTGGTCGCGACCTTCGCCGGGTCGAAGTCCACCGTGAGGACCTCCTCCTCGGGCCCCGCCTCGGCGAGGACCTCGCCCCAGGGATCCACCACGATCGAGTGACCCGCCTGCGGAACTCCCGCGTGGGTACCGGCCGTTCCACAAGCAAGGACGTACGCCTGGTTCTCGACCGCCCGCGCCCGGGCCAGCAGCGTCCAGTGGGACCGGCGACGCTCCGGCCAGCCCGCCGGGATCACGAGCGTCTCGGCCCCCGCGTCCACGAGCGACCGGAACAGCTCGGGGAAGCGGAGGTCGTAGCAGGTGGCCACGCCGACGGTCGTTTCCGGCAGACGGACCGTCACCGGCCGGTCGCCCGCGCCCATCAGCACGGCCTCGCCCTCGTCGAAGCCGAAGCGGTGGATCTTGCGGTAGGTGGCGGCCAGTTCGCCGGAGGGGGAGAAGATGAGCGACGTGTTGTAGAGGGTGCTCGCGGCGGAGCCGCTGTCCGGCGCCGAGCGTTCGGGGATCGACCCTGCGTGCAGCCACACGCCCGCGTCGCTCGCCGCCTTCGCCATCGCCTCGTACGTCGGCCCTTCGAGAGGTTCGGCCTCGACAGCGAACTGTTCATAGGCGAACGCTCCGGTCGTCCACAGCTCGGGAAGCACCACCAGATCGGCCCCGGCTTGCTCACGGACGAGTGAGGCGGCCCGTCGCCTGCGCGAATCGACCGATTCCTGTTCGTCTACCCGGATCTGAATGAGGGAGGCCCGCACGCTACCACCGTCCTGGCATTCGGGCCCGACGCTACGGGCCTACGATCGTCATACGAAAGCACTGCCGGGGTGCCTGACAGCAGCGTAACTTAACGCTCCAAGACACCCGCCGACAGTCGCCTCCCGTCGACACTGCCGTCACCATCGCCCGTGCACCGACCGCTTGAGGGGTCCCGTTCCGTGAGTCTGCATCCCACTCTTCAGCCCTACGCCGACGCCTGGACCCACTCCATCGAAGCGATATCGGAGCTGGTGCAGCCGCTCGTGGAGAGCGAGTGGAACCGGCGTACGCCCTGCCCCGGCTGGTCGGTACGCGACGTGGTCTCCCATGTCATCGGTCTGGACTGCGAGATGCTCGGCGACCCGCGCCCCATCCACTCGCTCCCGCGCGATCTGTTCCACGTCACGAACGAGCACCAGCGCTATATGGAGATGCAGGTCGATGTGCGCCGCCACCACACGGCGCCGGAGATGACGTCCGAGCTGGAGTACACGATCATCCGCCGCAACCGCCAGTTGCGGAACGAGTCGCGGGACCCGGAGACCAAGGTGCGCGGCCCGCTCAGCACCGAGCAGACCCTCGAAGAGGCCATGCGCTACCGCGCGTTCGACGTGTGGGTGCACGAGCAGGACCTGCGCGCGGCGCTCGGCGTCCCCGGGAACCTGGACTCGCCGGGCGCGCACATCGCGCGGGACGTGCTGCTGGCCGCGCTGCCGGACGTCGTCGCGAAGGACGCCGGGGCACCGGCCGGTTCGGCGATCGTCGTCGACGTCCACGGCCCGATCGAGTTCCTGCGCACGGTCCGGGTCGACGCGGAGGGCCGCGGCTCGATCGACGGCGCGCCGTCGCTGGGCCCCGCCGTGTCGCTCACGCTCGACTGGGAGACCTACGTCCGCCTCGCCTGCGGCCGGGTCCCGGCGGACGCGGTGGCGGACCGCATCAAGACGGAGGGCGACGCGGACCTGACGGCGGCGCTCCTGCGGGTGTTCGCGGTGACCAACTAGGGCTCGGGCAAGCCCAGTTCGGACGACGACCGGCGACGGGGGCGGCGGCAGGCCCGCGCCCCCGTACCCGCCCGCAGCGTCCGCGAGGGCCCGCTCTGCCCTTCTTGAGCACGTCGTCCTCGCGTCAGTCGTCCTCGCGCTCCTTCTCCGCCAGATGGATCACGCACACCGCCACCGCGATCACCAGCGCCGGGTCCGCGTCGTCGCGCACGATGTCGACGCCGTAGGTCTCGCGGAGATGCAGCCAGCGGCGTGAGATCTGCGCGAGCAGTTCCCCGTCGCGGTCGACGGCGAACTCGCGATCGAGGATCTTGCCGCTCACATCGAGTTCCGTCCCGTCCGCCAGCAGCACGCGGTAGTGGTTGCGGAGCAGGGACAGGCGCTTGCGCTTGATCGTGGCCAGCCGGTCGCCGTCGCGCTCGATGAGCATCGTGTCCCGCAGCGCGAACATCTTCTGGTGGATGTCGATCAGGACGCGCCCCTGCCGGTCCTTGATCTGGAAGGTGTCCCGCAGCCGCATCGCCTTGCCGTCGACGAGGAGCACCTTGGTGCCGTGCTGGTCCTCGATCCAGTAGTCGTCGCCGAAGCCGAGGAGCCGATCGCGTACCTGGAATCTCATACGCTCAGGCCTTCCCCCCTGCCGGGTCTCAAACGCCGCCGGTAGGCCGAGGGGGCGGACCAGTGCGAGCCCCCGCGGCTCGGCGGGGGCCCACGCACCGGGTGCCGGATCAGCCCTCCAGGAAGGCCGTCAGCGCGTTCGCCAGCAGATACGGGTCATCGGCGCCGCACAGCTCGCGGACGCTGTGCATCGACAGGATCGCCGCGCCGATGTCGATGGTCCGGATGCCGTGGCGGGCCGCCGTGATGGGGCCGATGGTGGTGCCGCAGGGCATCGAGTTGTTCGAGACGAAGGACTGGAAGGGCACGTTCGCCTTCTCGCAGGCCGCCGCGAAGAGCGCGCGGCCCGAACCGTCCGTGGCGTAGCGGTTGTTGACGTTGACCTTGAGGATCGGGCCGCCGTTGACGCGCGGCTGGTGCGTCGGGTCGTGCCGCTCCGGGTAGTTGGGGTGGACGGCGTGACCGGTGTCGGAGGACAGGCAGACCGTGGCGGCGAAGGCGCGCGCCCGGTCCTCGTAGGAGCCGCCCCGGGCGAACACCGAGCGCTCCAGTACCGAGCCGAGCAGCGGCCCGTCGGCGCCGGTGTCCGACTGGGAGCCGTTCTCCTCGTGGTCGAAGGCCGCGAGCACCGGGATGCAGGTGAGCGCGGCGTCGGAGGCCGCCACGGCCATGAGCGCCGCGGTGGCCGCGTGCACCGACAGCAGGTTGTCCATGCGCGGGCCCGCCAGCAGCTCCTTGTCGCGGCCCAGATAGGCGGGCGGCTCGACGGAGTGGGTCATCAGGTCCCAGCCCGTGACCTCACCCGAGGTCAGACCCAGCTCCTCCTCCAGGAAGGCGATCAGATCGCCGTCCCGTACCTCGCCCGCGAGGCCCCAGATCGGCTGGAGATGTCGCTGCTTGTCGAGCTTGAGGCCCTCGGAGGAGACCGAGCGGTCCAGGTGGATGGCGAGCTGCGGCACGCGCAGCAGCGGTCTGTCGATGTTCACCAGGCGCGACGAACCGTCGCGCAGGGACAGCCGGCCGGACAGGCCGAGATCGCGGTCCAGCCAGGAGTTGAGCAGCGGGCCGCCGTAGATCTCCATGGCGAGCTGGCGCCAGCCGAGCGCGCCGCTGTCCGGGCGCGGCTTCACCCGCAAGTTCGGGGAGTCGGTGTGCGCGCCCACGATCCGGAAGGGGGTGTGCGCGTCGGCGCCCTCGGGGACGTACCACGCCACGATCGCGCCGCCGCGCAGCACGTACTTGCCGCCGCTCGTGCCGTCCCACGCTTCGGTCTCCACCACCTGCCGGAAGCCGGCCTTCTCCAGCCGTTCGGCGGCGTTCGCCACGGCGTGGTACGGCGACGGGCTCGCCGCGAGGAAGGACATGAGGTCGTCGGTGTGACCGCGGTCGAAGCGGGGACGTGTGCGCATGGATTCACCTTAACGACGGACGAGGGCCCGCTCCCCGTGCCGGGTAGCGGGCCCTCGTAAGGAGGCTGTGGAGGCTTGGCGGGCTGACCGGACGGGCAGGTTCCGGTCAGCCTCGCGCGGGCCGGGCCGCAGATCTCAGAACGCGGCCTCGTCCAGCTCCATGAGGTCCAGGTCCACGCCCTGGGCGACCTTGCGGGCCAGGGTCACGCCGGGCAGGACGTTGGCCGCGAAGAACCTCGCCGCCGCGATCTTGCCGGTGTAGAAGGCCTGGTCCTTGGCCGAGGCGGTCTCCAGCTTCTCGGCGGCGATCGCGGCGCCCTTCAGCAGCAGGTAGCCGACGATCACGTCACCGGAGGCCATCAGCAGGCGGGTGGTGTTCAGGCCCACCTTGTAGATGTTCTTGACGTCCTGCTCGGTGGCCGCGAGGTCGGTCAGCATGAGGCCGACGATCGCCTCCAGCTCCGCGGCGGCCTTGGCCAGGTGCTCACGGGCGCCCGCGAGCTGCTCGCCGCCCGTGCCGAGCGCCAGGAACTCCTTGATGTCCTCGGCGACCGAGTTCAGCGCGGCGCCCTGGTTACGGACGATCTTCCGGAAGAAGAAGTCCTGGCCCTGGATCGCGGTCGTGCCCTCGTAGAGGGTGTCGATCTTGGCGTCGCGGATGTACTGCTCGATCGGGTACTCCTGCAGGAAGCCGGAGCCACCGAAGGTCTGGAGCGACTGCGCGAGCTGCTCGTAGCCCTTCTCGGAGCCATAGCCCTTGACGATCGGCAGGAGCAGGTCGTTGAGCGCGTGCTCGGCGGAAGCGTCCTCGCCGTTCGCCTCCTTGACCGCGATCGTGTCCTGGACGGAGGCGGTGTGGAGGACGAGCGCGCGCATGCCCTCCGCGTACGCCTTCTGCGTCATCAGCGAGCGGCGCACGTCGGGGTGGTGCGTGATGGTGACCTTGGGCGCGGTCTTGTCCATGAAGTTCGCCAGGTCGGGACCCTGGACGCGCTCCTTGGCGTACTCCAGCGCGTTCAGGTAGCCGGTGGACAGCGTGGAGATCGCCTTCGTGCCGACCATCATGCGAGCGAACTCGATGATGCGGAACATCTGGCGGATGCCGTCGTGCTTGTCGCCGATCAGCCAGCCCTTGGCCGGGTGGCGGTCGCCGAAGGTCATCTCGCAGGTGTTGGAGGCCTTCAGGCCCATCTTGTGCTCGACGTTCGTGGCGTAGACGCCGTTGCGCTCGCCCAGCTCGCCGGTCTCGAAGTCGAAGAGGTACTTCGGGACGAGGAAGAGGGACAGGCCCTTGGTGCCGGGCCCCGCGCCCTCGGGACGCGCCAGCACGTAGTGGAGGATGTTCTCCTCCATGTCGTGCTCACCGGAGGTGATGAAGCGCTTCACGCCCTCGATGTGCCAGGAGCCGTCCTCCTGCTGGATCGCCTTGGTGCGGCCGGCGCCGACGTCCGAACCGGCGTCCGGCTCGGTGAGCACCATGGTGGAGCCCCAGGTCTTCTCGACCGCGATCTCGGCGATCTTCTTCTGGACCTCGGTGCCCTCGTCGAAGAGGATGCGGGCGAACGCCGGGCCGGAGGAGTACATCCAGATCGCCGGGTTCGCGCCGAGGATCAGCTCCGCGTACGCCCAGATCAGGGACGGCGGGGCGGTGGTGCCACCGACCTCCTCGGGCAGGCCGAGACGCCAGTACTCGGAGTCCATGAAGGCCTTGTAGCTCTTCTTGAAGGACTCCGGGACCGGAGCGGTGTTCGTCTCCGGGTCGAAGACCGGCGGGTTGCGGTCGGCGTCCGCGAAGGACTCCGCCAGCTCGTTCTCCGAGAGGCGGGTCAGCTCCTCGAGGATGCTCTTGGCGGTGTCGACGTCCATCTCGGCGAACGGGCCCGTGCCGTACAGCTTGTCGCGCCCGAGTACTTCGAAGAGGTTGAACTCGATATCGCGGAGATTCGACTTGTAGTGCCCCATGGCGACGGCTCCGTAGAGGGATCGGCGAGGCACTGACTCCTCGCGAACGGTTCACGTACCAACTAGTAACACCGATGATGCTACCCGTCGGTAATAAGAAGCAACCCCTGGTGGCCTATGTGTGGCCCACTACTCTTTGGGACATGTACGGCTACCAGAACGCGGGCACGCAGCAGCAGTACGCCTCGTCGCAGCAGATGCCCGGTCCGATGCCGGGCGGGCAGATGCCCGGTGGTTACGGCCAGCAGCAGCCGCCGCTCTACCCCGAGCCGTCGCCGCCGTCGCTCGCGGACGCGGTGCGCGCCTTCACGACGGGGTCGATGGCCGCCGAGGACTTCCAGCAGATCTTCGCCACGTCCAAGGTGTACTGCCCGCGCGGCGACAACCCCGGCTTCCTGGCGCTGCACAACACCCAGCAGCCGGTGATCCCGATGTTCACCTCGCTGAAGGAGCTGCGGCGGTACGCGGGCAAGGAGTCGAAGTACTTCGTGATCACGGGCGCGGAGGTGATCGACCTGCTGCCGACGGGGTACGGGTTCGTGCTCGACATGGAGGGGGAGCACCGGATGGTGTTCGACGCGAAGGCGGTCGAGCAGATGGTGGACTTCGCGATGCGGCGGATGTACGGCTAGCGGATCTACGGCGGCCGCACGCCTGGCGTCGTACCGTCGTGCTGGTGAGAGCCCGGAGGAATACCCTCCGGGCTCTCTTGTGTTCCGGGTGGCAGAAAGTTCAATCGTCAACTAAAGTCGGAGCACAAGGAGGTACCGACCATGCCCGCAGTGACCGTCGAGAACCCGCTGACCCTTCCCCGTGTGGCCGCACCCGTCGACGCCGTGGCCCGTCCCGTGCTCGGTGTCACGACCGCGCCCAGCGGCTTCGAGGGCGAGGGCTTCCCGGTGCGCCGAGCGTTCGCCGGGATCAACTACCGCCATCTCGACCCGTTCATCATGATGGACCAGATGGGCGAGGTGGAGTACGCGCCTGGCGAGCCCAAGGGGACGCCGTGGCACCCGCACCGCGGCTTCGAGACCGTCACCTACATCATCGACGGCGTCTTCGACCACCAGGACTCGCACGGCGGTGGCGGCACCATCACCAACGGCGACACCCAGTGGATGACGGCGGGCTCGGGCCTGCTGCACATCGAGGCGCCGCCGGAGTCGCTCGTCGTGTCGGGCGGGCTGTTCCACGGCATTCAGCTCTGGGTCAACCTGCCCGCCAAGGACAAGATGATGGCCCCGCGCTACCAGGACATCCGCGGCGGCCAGGTCCAGTTGCTGACCACCCCCGACGGCGGCGCGCTGCTGCGTGTCATCGCCGGTGAGCTGGACGGCCACCAGGGCCCGGGTATCACCCATACGCCGATCACGCTGGTCCACGCGACGGTGGCACCGGGTGCGGAGATCACCCTGCCCTGGCGCGAGGACTTCAACGGTCTGGCGTACGTCCTGGCCGGGCGGGGATCGGTCGGTGCCGAGCGCCGTCCGATCAGGCTGGGGCAGACCGCGGTCTTCGGCGCGGGCTCCTCGCTGACCGTCCGCGCGGACGAGAAGCAGGACTCCCACACGCCGGACCTGGAGGTCCTCCTCCTCGGCGGACAGCCGATCCGCGAACCGATGGCGCATTACGGGCCGTTCGTCATGAACACGCGCGACGAGCTCCAGCAGGCCTTCGAGGACTTCCAGAAGGGGCGCCTCGGCTCGATCCCGGCGGCCCACGGGATGACCGAGGCCGGCCCGCAGGGCGACTGACCTCGGGGCTGATCCGAGCGGGCCGTCCGTACAGGACGGCCCGCTCTGCCGTTCCCCGGGCTCCTACCGTTCCCCGTTCTCTTGCACGGAGTCCTCGGCCAGTTCGAACCAGATGGTCTTGCCCTCGCCGCGCGGGTCCACCCCCCAGGCGTCCGCGAGCATCTCCACGAGGACCAGGCCGCGCCCGGAGGAGGCCAGCTCGCCGGGGTGGCGCCGGTGCGGCAGATCGTCGCTGGAGTCCGTCACCGCCACACGCATCCGGCGTCCGCCGAAGCGGTCCGCGGCGCCGGAGACCTCGGCGACGAGGAGTGCGTCGCTGTCGGTGTGGACGAGGACGTTCGCGAGCATCTCCGAGGTCAGGAGCACCGCCGAGTCGATCTGGTCCGCGCCGGACCAGTCGTGCAGCAGCTCGCGCAGCATCTGCCGGGCCTCCGCGATCCTTTCGGGTTCGGCCTGCGCGATGGTCATGGCCGAGCGGCGCACGGTCGGCCGTACCCCGGTGCGCGCGTCCGCGCAGCCGCAGCCCTCGCCCGCCCGGCACAGCAGCAGGAGCGCGATGTCGTCCTCGCGCCGGTCGGTCAGCGGTCCTGTGGCGTGGTGCGAGGAGGGGCCGTGGACGGCCTGGACCAGCGAGTCCGCCAGCTTCTCCAGATCGCCGTCGTGCTGTTCGAGGATGTGGCGCAGCCGCAGCCAGCCGGTGTCGAGGTCGTGCCCGCCGGTCTCGATCAGGCCGTCCGTGCACAGCAGCATGGTCTCGCCGGGCTCCAGGACGAGGCGCGTGGTCGGGTAGTCCGAGTCGGGGTCGATGCCGAGCGGCAGTCCGCCCGCGGTCGGCCGGGTCAGGACCGTGCCGTCGGCCATGCGGATCGCGGGGTCGGGGTGGCCCGCCCGCGCGATCTCCAGCGTGCCGGTGGCGGGGTCCACCTCGACGTAGAGGCAGGTCGCGAAGCGCAGGTCGGTGCCGTCCTCGCCGGAGGTCATGCCGTGCAGGAAGCGCGAGGCGCGGGAGAGGACCGCGTCCGGGCGGTGGCCCTCGGAGGCGTAGGCGCGCAGGGCTATGCGGAGCTGGCCCATGAGACCCGCGGCCCGTACGTCATGGCCCTGGACATCGCCGATGGTGAGCGCGAAGCGGCCCTCACCGGGCAACTGGATCATGTCGTACCAGTCGCCGCCGACCTGGAGTCCGCCGCCGGTCGGGACATAGCGCGCGGCGACGGTCATGCCGGGTATCCGGGGGCCGAGGACGGGCAGCATCGAGCGCTGGAGTCCGTCCGTCAGTTCGCGCTCGGTCTCGGCGGCGCCCGCGCGGGACAGCGCCTGGGCGAGCATGCGGGCGACCGTGGTCAGCACCGAGCGCTCGTCGGGCGAGAACGCGACGGGGTGCTTGAACGCCGCCATCCACGCGCCCATCGTGCGCCCCGCCACGGTGAGCGGCAGGAACGCCCAGGACTGGCGGCCGAACTGCGCGGCCAGCGGCCAGGAGGCGGGGTAGCGCTCCTTGTACTCCGCGGGGGAGGACAGGTAGACGGCGCGGCCGGTGCGGACGACCTCGGCGGCCGGGTAGTCCGCCTCGCGCGGCATCTGGGTGAACGGGCTCTCGTCGCCCGGCCGGTGGCCGTGGTGGCCGACCACGGTCAGTCGTTCGCCCTCGGTGCCGAAGACCGCGAGGCCGTCCGGGGAGAACCCGGGCATCGAGAGGCCGGCCGCGACCCGCAGCACCTCCTGGGTGGAGCGCGCCTCGGCCAGCGCGCGGCCCGCGTCCAGCAGGAACGCCTCGCGGGAGCGGCGCCAGTCGCCGATGACGGCGGAGTGCGCGGTGGCGCCGGGGGCGGGGTCGGTGACCTCCTGGAGGGTGCCGACCAGCTCGTACTCCCCGGTCTGCGGGTGGAACGACGGCTTGGAGCGGCTGCGGACGACCCGGACCACCCGCCCTCGCGCGTCCATGATCCGCATCCGGGCCTCGGCGAGCGTGCCCTCGGCGAGGGCGAGTTGGACGACGCCGTCGACCTCGTTCCAGTCGACGGGGTGGAAGCGGGCGCGGATCCCGGCCTCGGTGAGCGTCGTCGGTTCCGCGGGCAGTCCGACCAGCCGCGCGGCCTCGGCGTCGAGAGTGACGAGCCCGGCGGCGGTGTCGTAGCGCCACAGGCCGGTCGCGAGGGCGGCCAGGACGTCCCCTACGGCGGGCAGGGGCTCGGCAGTACGCATTGCCCCACTGTAAGAAGAGGTGATCGCTGGGTGCCACCGAAGGTAAGAAGAGAGTGACCTGGGGGCGGTTTCGGGTGATATTGGTCGCATTCGGCGGCGTCGGGCGAGATCCGTGGACGGTGGCGCCGAATGAGGAAGAGGCGATCTTGGCCTGGCCGGTAGGCTGGGTGGGTCCGGGCCCTGTCCGCCCGGAGGCGCCGGGGAGAAGCACCCCCGGAAAGACCCCGATCCGTGAAGACTGGATGAACGACGATGCATCGGTACAGGTCCCACACCTGCGGCCAGCTCCGCGCCTCTGACGTCGGCAGCGACGTCCGGCTGAGCGGCTGGCTGCACAATCGGCGCGACCTGGGCGGCATCCTCTTCATCGATCTGCGCGACCACTACGGCATCACGCAGCTCGTCGCCCGTCCGGGCACCCCGGCCTACGCCGCGCTGGACAAGCTGACCAAGGAGTCGACGGTCCGCGTCGACGGCAAGGTCGTCTCCCGCGGCGCCGAGAACGTGAACCCCGACCTGCCCACCGGCGAGATCGAGGTCGAGGTCGGCGAGGTGGAGCTGCTGGGCGCCGCCGCCCCGCTGCCCTTCACGATCAACACCGAGGACGGGGTCAACGAGGAGCGGCGCCTGGAGTACCGCTTCCTCGACCTGCGCCGCGAGCGCATGCACCGCAACATCATGCTGCGCACGGCCGTGATCTCGGCCATCCGCCACAAGATGGTGGCCATGGGCTTCAACGAGATGGCGACGCCGATCCTGTCCGCCACCTCCCCCGAGGGCGCCCGCGACTTCGTGGTGCCCTCCCGGCTGAACCCCGGCCGGTTCTACGCCCTGCCGCAGGCTCCGCAGCAGTTCAAGCAGCTGCTGATGATCTCCGGCTTCGACCGCTACTTCCAGATCGCGCCCTGCTTCCGCGACGAGGACGCCCGCGCCGACCGCTCGCCGGGCGAGTTCTACCAGCTCGATGTCGAGATGAGCTTCGTCGAGCAGGAGGACATCTTCCAGCCGATCGAGAAGCTGATGACGGAGCTGTTCGAGGAGTTCGGCGGTGGCCGTCACGTCACCTCGCCGTTCCCCCGTATCCCGTTCCGCGAGGCGATGCTGAAGTACGGCTCGGACAAGCCCGACCTGCGCGCCAAGCTCGAACTGGTCGACATCACCGACATCTTCGAGGGCTCGGCGTTCAAGGCCTTCGCGGGCAAGCACGTACGCGCCCTGCCGGTGCCGGACGTCTCCGCGCAGCCCCGTAAGTTCTTCGACCAGCTCGGCGAGTTCGCCGTCTCGCTGGGTGCCCAGGGCCTCGCCTGGGTCCGCGTGGCCGAGGACGGCTCGCTGACCGGCCCGATCGCGAAGTTCCTGACCGAGGACAACGTCGCCGAGCTGACCAAGCGCCTGTCGCTGGCCGCCGGGCACGCGGTCTTCTTCGGCGCGGGCGAGTTCGACGAGGTCTCGAAGATCATGGGCGCGGTGCGGGTCGAGGCCGCCAAGCGCGCCGGGCACTTCGAGGAGAACGTCTTCCGCTTCTGCTGGATCGTCGACTTCCCGATGTACGAGAAGGACGAGGAGACCGGCAAGATCGACTTCTCGCACAACCCGTTCTCGATGCCGCAGGGCGGCCTCGAGGCGCTGCAGACCCAGGACCCGCTGGACATCCTGGGCTGGCAGTACGACATCGTCTGCAACGGCGTCGAGCTGTCCTCCGGCGCGATCAGGAACCACGAGCCGGAGATCATGCTCAAGGCGTTCGAGATCGCGGGCTACGACCGGGACACGGTCGAGGAGAAGTTCGCGGGCATGCTGCGCGCCTTCCGCTTCGGCGCCCCGCCGCACGGCGGCATCGCGCCCGGCGTCGACCGCATCGTCATGCTGCTGGCCGACGAGCCGAGCATCCGCGAGACGATCGCCTTCCCGCTCAACGGCAACGCCCAGGACCTGATGATGGGCGCGCCGACCGAGCTGGAGGAGGCCCGTCTGCGGGAGCTGCACCTGACGGTGCGCAAGCCGCAGGCCAAGTAGGCGTCGCAGCGGGGCAGTCGAAGGGCCTCGGGGCGGAACTACGGTAGAGGGACCTGGAATCGAAGCGGATTCCAGGTCCCTTCGCCGTTGGTTCCCGCTGCCGGATGCTGCGCGCCGAGTCACAGGTGCGTACAGGGTGCTCCTTACCCGTGTCGGTCAGGTGTGCGGGACTTGTGTCGGTCAGGTGTGCGGGTGGTGTTCGCCTGCGTCTTCGGTGAAGAGATCCTCCGGTCGTTCGACCGTGCCGGAGCGATCCAGCCAGTCGGCGAGGCGATCGAGGTCGGTGCAGGAGGCGATGCGCTCGCGGGTGTCGTCGGAGACGTGAAAGCCGCGCACCTCGAGAACGCGCAGAATCCCCTTGGCCTCGCCTCTGGCCTCGCCTTCGGCCTTGCCTTCGGCCTTGCCCTTCAGGTAGGTCTCCTCGAAGAGGGTGCCCCTGCCCGGGAAGTAAGTCACGACCATCTTCTCCAGTCCTTTCCATACTTCCTTCGCCGGAGTGTTCTCCAGGCCGATTTCCACCAACTCGCACCAGTACATCGCCGTGGACTTGTCGAAGGACCGCATCCCGCGGGCCAGCATGCCCAGTATGGCGGCGATTCTCCTGCTCTCGCTGTGCACGATGACCGAGATCGTCGCCAACGCCGGAGAATGGGCGACCGATGACTCGTCGGTGATCTCCGGGACGTTGTCCGGGCCGATCACGAAGGGACGCGTGGTCTGGGTCGACCAGGGACCGACACGGCATTCGAAGGGACCTGCCGCCCAATGTGCGGTCCGCTGGTTCTTGCAGACGGTGACCAGCAGCACCGGGAGTTCGTACTTCGCGTGCAGGTAGGCCACGTAATAGGCCCAACTGGTGCCCTTGTCCAGGTCCTGCTTGGTCTGGGCCTCCACGGCGACCAGGAAGTGTTCTCCCTCCGACGGCTCGACTCTCAGGACGGTGTCCACACGGCGTTCCATGGGCCGGATCTCTGTGGCGTCGGGGGTGAGCGCCTCGATGATCGCCTTCGCCGGCGGCGGGAGGCCGAGCATCTCGAAGACGGGGGTGAGGGCTTCCGGATGGTCCTGGAAGATCCGGTGTGAGGCCTCGTGTGTTGATGTGACCATGGGCGCAACGTTGGCCGGTCATGGAGCGGGTTGGCCGGGAGATCGGCGAGTGTTCACTCGTTCGGGAAGTGAAGAAACGTTCAGAGCGTGTGTGAGGAGACGGCCGTATGTGACCTGGGCCGCTAGGGCCTCGACTCGCGCTTACGGTGCGGGGGCTCCTCGTATGCCGCGGAGCGGTCGGCTTCCCCTGTGCGCGCGCCCCACTCCTGATCGACCAGGAATGGGGCGCGCGGGGGTGTGCGGGGCGGGTCAGCCCTCGGTGCCGCCGAAGCGTTCCTTGTACGTCTCCAGGTCCTCGTCCGTGAGCTTGGCGAACAGGACCGGCGGGACCGTGAAGGGCGTGCCGGTGGGCACCGCGGTCAGGGACTTCGCCTCGTCGGGCGTGACCCAGCTCGCCGTGTCGTCCGGCAGGGCGAACGCCGCGCGCATCCTCGCCGCCGTGGCGGGGATGAACGGCTCGGAGACCACCGCGTAGAGGTGGATCAGGTTCATCGCCGTGCGCAGGGTGAGGGCCGCGCCGTCCTTGTCGGTCTTGATCTCCAGCCAGGGGGCCTTCTCCTCCAGGTAGGAGTTGCCCGCCGACCAGAGCGCGCGCAGCGCCGCCGCCGCCTTGCGGAACTGGAGCGCCTCCATGTGCTCCTCGTACTCGGCGAGGAGCCGCGCGATCTCCTCGCCCAGCTTCGCCTCGGGCTCGCCCGGCGTACCGCCGTCGGGGACCTCCTCGCCGAAGCGCTTCTTGGAGAAGGACAGGACGCGGTTGACGAAGTTGCCGAGGGTGTCGGCGAGGTCCTTGTTGACCGTGGCCGTGAAGTGCTCCCAGGTGAAGGACGAGTCGTCCGACTCCGGCGCGTTGGCGATCAGGAAGTAGCGCCAGTAGTCGGCCGGGAGGATGTCCAGGGCCTGGTCGGTGAAGACGCCCCGCTTCTGGGAGGTGGAGAACTTACCGCCGTAGTACGTCAGCCAGTTGAAGGCCTTGACGTAGTCGACCTTCTTCCACGGCTCGCGCACGCCGAGCTGCGTGGCCGGGAACATCACCGTGTGGAACGGGACGTTGTCCTTCGCCATGAACTCGGTGTAGCGGACCGCGTCGTCCGCGTCGTACCACCAGGACTTCCAGTCGCGGTTCTCCGGGTCCTGGTCCGACCACTCCTTCGTCGCGCCGATGTACTCGATCGGGGCGTCGAACCAGACGTAGAAGACCTTGCCCTCCGCCGCCAGCTCGGGCCAGGTGTCCGCGGGGACCGGGACGCCCCAGTCCAGGTCGCGGGTGATCGCCCGGTCGTGCAGGCCCTCGGTCAGCCACTTGCGGGCGATCGAGGAGGCCAGGTGCGGCCAGTGCCGCTCGTGGCGGGCGACCCACTCCTCCACCTCGTGCTGGAGCTTCGACTGGAGGAGGAAGAGATGCTTGGTCTCCCTGACCTCCAGGTCCGTGGCGCCGGAGATGGCGCTGCGCGGGTCGATCAGGTCCGTGGGGTCGAGGACCCGGGTGCAGTTCTCGCACTGGTCGCCGCGGGCCTTGTCGTAGCCGCAGTGGGGGCAGGTGCCCTCCACATAGCGGTCGGGGAGGAAGCGGCCGTCCGTGGGCGAGTACACCTGGCGGATGGAGCGTTCCTCGATGAAGCCGTTCTCGTGCAGCTTGCGGGCGAAGTGCTGCGTGATCTCGACGTTCTCCGGGCTGGAGCTGCGGCCGAAGTAGTCGAAGGAGAGCGCGAAGCCGTCGTAGACCGCCTTCTGGGCGTCATGGGCCTGCGCACAGAACGTGTCCACCGGGATGCCCTGCTCCTTGGCGGCCAGCTCGGCGGGGGTGCCGTGCTCGTCCGTCGCGCAGATGTACAGGACGTCGTGGCCACGCTGGCGGAGGTACCGGGAGTACACGTCCGCCGGGAGCATGGACCCCACCATGTTGCCCAGGTGCTTGATCCCGTTGATGTACGGAAGGGCGCTGGTGATGAGGTGTCGAGCCATCGCGGGCTGCTCCCAAGTCGCTGCACGGAGTGACGATCAATCGGATTTTCGGGTCGGCTGGATCGTCTACGAACCTTGAAATCGTAGCCGACATGGGTACGCCGCCCGCGTCCCGTTTTATGAGCTGAGAAGCCCGGCGCTCCTGAGGGGGTCGTACGACTGCCTCAGGAGGCCTTGGGGGGAGGGATGCGGGCGGCGCTGGGGGGTTCGCTGGGGGTTGCTGCGGGCTTACGGGCGCCAGTTCGCCAGTACGCCCTCGTAGACCTCCGTGTCGGTGAGTTCCCGGGGGGTCTCGCCGGCGAGGAAGTGTGCCGTGTTGTCGGCCTTGAGCTTGCGGAGGTAGTCGAAGGCCTTGTGCTCCGGGTCACCGAAGGCGACGAAGGAGAAGAAGACGGCGGGGTGGTTCTTCGCGGCGGCCGTGAGCGCCTGGGTGGCGGGCGTCTTGGTGTCCGGGGCGCCGTCCGTCTGGAAGATCACCAGGGCGGGCAGGGCGGGGTCCGCGGACTGCTCGTGGTGGGCGACGACCGCGTCCACCGCCGCGTGGTAGCTGGTGCGGCCCATGCGACCGAGGGCCGAGTGGAGTTCGTCGATCTTGTTCTCGTACGCGGCGAGGGTGAGTTCGCCGGTGCCGTCCAGCTCGGTGGAGAAGAACACGACGTGGACCGAGGCCTCGGGGTCGAGGTGCGCGGCGAGCGCGAGGGCCTGCTCACCGAGGGCCTGCGCGGAGCCGTCCTTGTAGTACGGGCGCATGGACGCGGAACGGTCCAGCACGAGGTACACCTTGGCCCGCGCACCGGCAAGCTCGCGCCGCCCGAGCACGGCACCGGCGGCCTGATAGGCGGTGGCGAGCCCGGGGGCCAGGGAGGCGACGCGGTCGTGGGGGACGGCGGGCTGGGCCGTGCCGTCGGAGCCGTCGGTGACGGGGTTCTGGGGCTGGGCCTCGGCTTCGGGTGCGGCTTCCGGGGTGGGCTGGGGCTCGGCTGCCACGTCGGCGTCGGCCGGGGTCTGCGGCTCGGGCTCGGCCGCGACCTCCTCCGGTGCGCTCGCCGTCTCCGGCTCGGGGCTCTCCTCGGCCTCGGGCTGCGGCGCGGTGTCCGTGGCGGGCTCGGCTGTGGCCTGCGGTTCGGGTTCGACGGTCGTCTCGGTCGAGACCTCGGCGATGGGCTCGGGGTCCGGTGCGCTCGCTGTCTCGGGCTCGGGGGTGGGCTCCGGCTCCGTGGCCTCCGGTTCCGGGATGACCTCGGCCTGCGGTTCAACGGCGGCTTCCGGCATGGCCGTGACCTCGGCCTGCGGCTCGGGCTCGGTCTCTGCGGTGGCCGTTGTCTGCGTGTCGAGCTGGGCGGCCTCGGGTTCCGGGTTCATGGCCTGCGGCTCGGGGGTGACGTCGATCTGGGGTTCGGGCTCCGCCGTGACCTCGGCGGTGGGCTGCGGCTCCGGGGTGTTCGCCGTCTCCGGTTCGGAGGCGGGCTGGGGCTCCGGGCTCTCCTCGGTCTCGGGCTGAAGCTCGGGGTCTGAGATCGTCTCCGCCTCGGGTTCCGGGTTCGTGGCCTGCGGTTCGAGGGTGACGTCAGCCTGCGGTTCGTCCGTGGCCTTGGGCTCGGCCTCTGCCGTGACCTTCAGCTCCGGGGTGGGCGCGGCCTGCGGATCGTCCGTGGCCTCCGGCTCGGGGGTGACGTCGATCTGCGGTTCGGGCTCCGCCGTGACCTCGGCGGTGGGCTGCGGCTCCGGGGTGTTCGCCGTCTCCGGTTCGGAGGCGGGCCGGGGCTCCGGGCTCTCCTCGGTCTCGGGCTGAGGCTCAGGGTCTGCGTCGGTCTCCGCCGGGGTGTCCTCGGTCTGCGGTTCAACGGCGGCTTCCGGCGTGGCCGTGGCTTCGGGCTCGGTCTCCGCGATGACCGTCGTCTGCGTCTCGGGCTGGGTGGCCTGCGGCTCGGGGGCGACGTCGGCTTCGGGCTCGTTCGCCGCCGTAGCCGTCGTCTCCGCCTCGGACTCCGGTGCGTCCGCCGTCTCGGCCTCGGCCTTGGGTTCCGGGCTCTCTTCGGCCTTGGACTGCGGTCCCGTGGCCTCCGGTTCGGGGCTGGCCTCGGCCTCAGGCTTGGTCTCCGCCTTGGGCTGCGGCTCCGGGGTGACGTCTGCCTGCGGTTCCGGCGTGGTCTCGGCCCCGGGTTCGTCTGTGGTCGTCGTCTCCGACGACTCGGGCTTCGTGACCTCGGGCGGGGCCGACTCGGTGGTTTCCGGTTCCGTCGCACGCGATGCCTGGCGCGGCACCGTCACGTTCTCGAAGGCCGCCTTCACCAGCTCGTGTTCCTGCGCCCCCGGCGCCTCCGCCTCCGACTCCGGCGACTGTTCCGGGATGTCGGCCGCGGGCTCCGTGACGGGCGGCTCCGGTTCTGCCGTTGCCACCGGCGAGGTGGTCGTCTCCTCCGAGGGCTCCCCCTCGGCGGCGCGACCCTTGCGTGAGCGGCCGAACGCGTTCCGCAGGAGAGTGAGAATGCCCATGTGCGCAACCCTTCGCATGAGGTGAAGCCCGTCAATCCCTGGCCAGGACGGACACGTAAGGTTAGCGGCCACGGGCAGTGATCTTGGGCAGGGTCCGACCATCGGAAGCGCCCGATGTCAACACCACGATCCCGCCACCGCCGACCTCGCGCTCCCTCCCGCCGCCCCCGAGGCCACCGCTGCCACCTCTTCGGCGCAACTCCCCCCGCCCTCAGCAGGCGGAACGGCTAGGCGCGCTGACGTAGCGTCAGATCCACGAGCAGCGCACGGTGATCGGTGTCGGCGATGTCCAGGAAGCGGGCCGAGTTCACCGAGAAGTCCTCGCGCGAGACGAGGACATGGTCGATCTGCACGCCCAACGGCGAAGGGACGCGGGCGGGCCAGGAGGGCGTACGGGCGCTGTCCGCGAGTCGCGCGCTGTCGTGCAGGCCGGTGTCGAGGATGCGGCGGAACTCGGCGTGGTCCTGGGAGGCGTTGAAGTCGCCCGCGAGGATCGTCGGGGTGTCGTCATCGGCCGTCGCGTATGTACGCAGTGCTCCCAACTCGCGGCGCCAGAGCGCCAGTTGACCCATCAGCGGGGGCATGGGGTGGGCGAGTTGGAGGCGTACGCGGTGTCCGCGGACGTCGGCGACGGCGCCCGGCATACCCATGGTGCCGGGCACACCGGACGCGGCCTTCAGCGGGAACCGGCTGAGCAGGACCGAACCGTCGGAGCCGGCGCCCTCGACCGCCTGCCGGTAGCGGTAGACGCCGTCCGGGCCGCCGAAGGCCTGCTCCAGCGTGGCCGAGCAGCGGTGCTCGCATTCCTCGACGAACACGATGTCGGGGCGTTCACGGCGGATGGCGGTCACGAGAGAGGCGGTGCCCCGGCCGTACTGCACATTGGACGTCAGCACGCGGAACTCGGCGAGCGGCGTGCCGGTGGGTTCGTCGCTCTTGCCGTACGGCTCCATGAACCACGCGAGTGGCGCGAGGACGAGAACGCCCCAGACCAGGCCGGTGCGCCAGCGGGCGAGCAGGGCGAACAGCAGGGCCAGGCCGACCGGAACGATCAACCAGGGGAGGAACGCGAGCAGTTGGGGGACCGGGCTGATCGCGTCGGTGTCGGCGGCACGACAGCCGACGACGGCGCTCACCCCCGCGAGCAGCACCCCGGCGAACCAGGCGGCCACGGTCCGCCCCCGGGACCGGTGCCCGGCAGCGGTCGGCTCGGTCCACTCCGCGGTCGCCGTCTCCACGTACGTACCGCCTTCCCCTCGGTGGGCTGGGGTCCGCATCCTCCCCCAAAGACGGGGCGGGCGGGGAGACGGTTGCCAGACCCGCCAGACCCGCCAGACCCGCCAGACCCGCCAGACCCGTCGGGCCTGTCAGGTCGGGTCAGGCCTGTACGCGCTCCGTCCCCTCCGTCCCTTCCGTCGCGACCGCGTCGTCCCCCGCCGTCGCGCGCCGTCGGCGGTGGATCAGGCCGGTGAGCCACGCACCCAGGGCGACCGCGAGGCCGAGTGCCAACAGCAGCCAGGAGACCGTGCGGAGGGAGCGGGTGAGCGCGTCGTAGACCGCCCCGGCGGCCGGTTGCGAGACGCCCGCCGGGAGGTCCCGAAGTGTCATCCGGCGGCCCACCTCGATCGCGACGACGAGCAGCCCGGCGCCCAGTGCCGTGCCGAGACCGGTCACGAGCACCGCCCGGCGGCGGCACACGGCGACCAGGATGCCGGTCAGCGCGAAGCCGACCGCGGCGCCGGGCAGCCAGAAGCCGGTGACCTCGAGCACGTGGAACCCCTTCCGCAGCTTCGTCAGATCCTCGGCCTCCAGCAGGGTGATCTCCGTGTGCGCCACCGGGATACGGCCCGCGAACGGCACGTGGTCGTCGGTCAGTCGGCGCTTCAGCCGCTCGGTGGCGGGGGCGAGGTCGATGATCACCGGGTGGTCGTCGTCCTCGCGCAGGGCACGGATCACGGCGTCGTGGGCGGTGAGGTTCGCGGTGTCCCAGGCGCTGCGGAAGGCGTCGGTGTCGGTGAACGAACGCACCGCGTCGTGCACGAAGGCGTGCACCGAGCCCTGGAGGGGCTGCCCGACGTGCACTTCGCGCATGATGCCGTCGGTGACGGCGGCGGCGATGGCGTCCTGGACCCCGGCGTCGGAGACCAGCGGCTCGGTGGTGGCGGCGTAGCGCGCGCCGTCCTCGATGCCGTACGTCGCCCACACGGCGAGGACGCCCAGTGGTGCGAGCAGGCAGGCGAGGCCGACGAGCACGGCGGAGAGCATGCTTCGGACACGTTGGGACACGCCCTCAGCGAATCGCGCCGCCCCACGACCGGCGAGCCGATCGCCTGCAAACGGGTGGGGGGCGAACAGGGCCCGCCGCGCTCTCCGGTGGAGGGTTCACCCGAACGGGTGTTACCTGGTGAGGGGAGGGCTGCCGGTCCCCGGGAGCGGGTCCCGGGGCGGGTGAGTGAGGGAGACGCATGAGGCCCCGACGTCGGCGCGGCCGATACGCCGGGGTCTCGTGCGTCGGAGCGTGTACCGGAGCGAACGCCGGGCGGGGCGGTCGCCCCGCCGAGCCTGGCGGTCAACCCACCGCGCCGGACGGCCGACCCACCACACCGGACGGCCGGCTCACCGAGCCGGGCGCCAATCCGTCCGTTCCTCCGGTCTCTTCGGCTCGTGCGTGTAGTACCGGTAGTAGTTGAGCAGGAACACGGCCGCGGCGATCACGAGTCCCAAGCCCACCGTGCTGTACACGCTGTGGCCGCTCTGGCTGAACAGGAAGCCGAGTGCGATGCCCGCGAACATCGCCCACAGCAGCGCGTGCTGCCCGCGTCGCATATGCCGTGTCGCGAAGAACAGCGCGATGCTCACCACCGCGAACACGAGCGCGGTCATGAAGCCGAAGAGGATGTTCCAGCCCGTGAGCGGGCCGCCGTGGCGCCGGGTGGTCGCGGCCCAGTAGCCGTAGACGAGACCGAGGACGACGGGCACCGCGAACCGCCCGACGGCGTGCGTACGCCGGTCGAAGAGGTCGGGCGGGCGCTGTGCCGTGGTCATGCCGGGGTATCCCGTGACCCTGTCGGGGGATCTGGTGACGGGTGTGCGTGCTGTCCCCGAGGCGCGTGCCGCGTGAGCCATGAGAGCACTCCTCTCTCCTCGTTCCCGCCCTCCAGAGCACACCTGGCCGGGGCGGTCGGCAAGTCGGGATGCGGGGCCACGGGGGCCGTGTTTCGCTGGGGCACATGAGGATCGAGCTGCTCGGGGCGACGG
This sequence comes from Streptomyces macrolidinus, assembly GCF_023887685.1. GTDB lineage: Bacteria > Actinomycetota > Actinomycetes > Streptomycetales > Streptomycetaceae > Streptomyces > Streptomyces macrolidinus. The sequence continues at coordinate 141,501 of NZ_JAMWMR010000011.1, forward strand.
CTCCACGCGCCCGCGTGCCGGACGCGTCCTGATGAACGGCGGCGCCGGGTGCCCATCTGTCGACCACCGCACGACCGGCCCGAGGACCGCAGCCAGGACGGGCCCGTGCGCCGACGGCGCGGCCTCGCGTGGTCCCGTCGACGCCGTGGCCCCGGACGACTCGCCGCCTGGCGGATCCGGCGCCGACCGTACTCCCCCGACTCCGGGACGCCGCCCGGCGACCCCGACCCCGGCAGACCCGCCTGGCGCGGTGTGCCGCGCCCGCGGTGGCTGCCGCTGCGCGTGCACGGGCACAGCGTCACCTGGCTCCTGCCGCTCGCACTGCTCCTGATCATCGCGCTGCTCGACTGGACCATGGCGGGCGGGTTCCGGACCATCTCCTGGGTCGTGCTGGCCCCGGCCATCGCCGCCGCCCTCTGCGGGGTGTGGGGCACGGTGAGCGCCGCCGTGCTGGCCGCCACCGTCTACGAGGTCGAGGACCACACCTGGCCGCACGAGCTGCGGACCGGGCTGCCCGGCTTCATCCTGGTCGTCGTGGGCGGCGCGCTCGCCGTGCTGGCCTGCGTGGTCCGGGTGCGCGGCGAGCGGCGCATGGTGCACATGCAGGACCTGGTCGAGATCACCCGGCACACGGTGCTGCGCCCGCTGCCGGACGGCTGGGGCGGCCTCGACCAGGCCGCGGTCTATCTCGCCGCCGACAGCGTCGCCCGCGTCGGCGGCGACTTCTACGACATCCAGCCCGGCCCGCAGGGCACCCGTGTCGTGCTCGGTGACGTCCAGGGCAAGGGGCTCGCCGCCGTCACCGCCGCCCTCGCGCTGCTCGGCACCTTCCGCGAGGCGGCGTACCACGAGCCCGCCCTCGACGTGCTCGCCCACCGGCTGGAGCTGCGCATGCAGCGGCATGTGCGCTACCGCGTGGGCCTCGGCTACCAGGACGACCCGCGCTTCACCACCCTCGTGCTGGTCGCCTTCCCCCCGGCCGACAGCTCGTACGTGGAGGTCGTCAACTTCGGCCACGAACCGCCGCTGGTGGTCTCCCCCGACGGCGTACGGCCGCTCCCGCCGGGGGACGGCCTGCCGCTGGGCATCGCCGACCTGAGCGACGAAGGACTGCCGCCCGTGCGGCGCGTACCGCTCGCACCCGGCGAGACGCTGCTGCTGGTCACGGACGGGGTCTCCGAGGCGCGCGACGCCGCCGGGGAGTTCTTCCCGCTGAGGGAACGGGTGGCCGACGCGGTTGCCGAGGACCCGCGTGCCGCCGAGCCGGGCCCGCTGGTCCGCCTGGTCCGCGACGGCACCCTGCGGCACTGCGCGGGCCACCTCGACGACGACACGGCGATCCTCGCGGTACGCCGGTCCCGAGGAGCCGCGGCGAGTGAGCGCGGAGGCGAGTGAGCGCGGAGGCGAGTGAGCGCACAGGCGCAGCGGTTACGGTGCTGACGTACGTGGTCGATCGGGGAGGGAACGATGCCCGGAACCGTGCTGCTGCTCGCGGCGTCACCGGCGGGCAAGGGGAGCCTGGTGGACGCGACGTCCGTGCTCCCGGTGCTCGCCGCGGTCGCCCCGCCCGTGCTGTCCGGGACCGACACGGCGAACGTGGTCGAACTCGCCGACCCCCTGGAGCCGCAGGCCGTCCTGACCTGGCTGCGGGGCGCCGCGACCGCCCCCGGCCCGCTGACGGTGTTCCTCACCGGGCAGCTCCAGCTCGACCGCCGCCAGCGTCTGCCGCATCTGGCGCTGGCCCGCACGACCCCGGCCACCGTCCGCTACACCGGCTTCCCCTGGCACTGGTTCCGGGAGGAACTGCGGCTGCGTACGCCCGGTACGACCACGGTGTTCGCGGATCTGCACGCGGACGCGGAGACCTGGCGGACCCGGCACGCGCTCTCCCTCGACTGCGGCCCCCGGGTCGCCCTCTACGGCCGCGTCGGCCCGCCGCCACCGCGCCGCACGCGGGCGGTCCCGGCGTACACGAAGGCGCTGGCGACGATCCTGCGCAGTGGTCAGCGGCCGGAACCGGCAGCCCTCCACCACCAGGCCCTGACCCGGGCGTTCGCGAAGGGCCGCACACCCGACGCACTCGTCCTCAGCCCCGACGAGCAGGCGCCAGACGGGAGTTGGGGCGCTGCGCCGACCTCCTCGCGGACGTCACCCCCGTCCCCGTCCGAGCCCCCGCCCACAGATCCGCACGACGCCCTCACGGCTGCCGTCCGGGAGGGTCGGCACGCCGACGCGGCGGCGCTCGCGGCGCGGTGGGAGGAGGCCGCGGTGCGCGAGCGCGGGCCCGGCTCCGCGGAGGCGCTGCACTGGAGCGAGGTCGGCGCCGACCTCGCGATGCTCGCGGGGGACGCCGGTCGCAGTTGCCGGGCGTGGCTGGCGGTGGCCGACGCCCGTCTGGACGCGGGTCAGGACCCCGAGGACCCGGCGGTGGAGGCCGCCGTCGATCGCGCCCATCACCAGTGGAGCCGCATGAGCGATCTGGACCTGGCCTGTGAACTGGGGCCCGCCCTGGCGGACTTGCGCGCGCGGGTGCCGGGCCGCCGCGAGGGCGCGCTCCGGCATGTGCACCAGCGGCTGGAGGAGTTGAGGCAGGCCCAGCACGTGCCGGGGTAGACGCCCGATCAGGGGCCGGCCGAGGGGACGTACGACGGGTTCCCCGACTCCGTGGCCTGCGCCGGGCCGAACTGGGCGGCCATGGTCAGGGCGGCCACGGCGATCAGGGCGGCGGCGACGCTTCGGGAGTAGCGGGCGGCTGTTCGTCGGAGCACGGCGACCTCGCCTCGCATCAGCGGCTTGTTAAGTGGGCTTAACGTCCGGCTTAACGTAGGGCGTCCCGAGGGGTGGTGCAAGGGGGTGCGCGGAGGTTCCCGGTCCGCGCCCACCTGCGTCAAGTGCGCTGTGCTTCAAGAGGAGTTGGGAATCCGTGCAACTGGACGGGGAGATAAGTGCAGTTGATGGCATGCTTGATGCATGGCGGAGCGTGACGATCCGGAGACCATCGGGCGCAGGGTGCAGCGGCTGCGGACCGAACGCGGACTGACCCAGAAGCAGTTGGCCGAACCCGCGTACACGCCCGCGTACATCTCCACCGTGGAGGCGGGCCGGGTCCGCGCCTCCGAACCGGCGCTGCGGCACATCGCGGAGCGACTCGGCATCGCCTACGAGGAGTTGCTGACCGGCCGCCCGGCCCATCTCGCCACCGGCCTGCGTCTCAGGCTGACCGACGCCCAGCGCACCCTCGCGACCGGTGACGCCGAGGCCGCCGCCGAACAGTACGCCGCGCTGCTCGCGGAGGCCGAGGAGCACGGGCTCGTCGGCGAACAGGCCGCCGCGCTGCTCGGGCTCGGCGAGTGCGCCCTGGAGCGGGGCGATCTGACCACCGGGCGGCGCCACTTCGAGCGCTCGGAGGAGTGTCTGCGCGACGCGCCGCTGACCAGCCGCGTCCCGGCCCTGCGCGGCCGTGCCGTCTCCCACTACCTCGCCGGTGAACTCCGCTACGCCTGCTACCTGTTGGAGACGACCCTCGACGAACTGAACCGCTCCGGCCTGCACGACCCGGACGCCCTGCTGCTGCTCTACGCGAGCGCGATCGGCCCGTACATGGACATGGGCGCCCATGCGCGCGCCGCCCAGGCCGCCGAGTTCGCGCTGGCGCTCGCACCCCAGGTGGGCGACCCGGCGCTGGTCGCGCGCATGCACCGGTCGGTGGCGCGCACGCTGATCGCCGAGGGCCGTATCGCCGAGGCGGACGCCTCCCTGGCCAAGGCCGCCGAGATGTACCGCCAGCTCCAGATACGCACCGAGCTGTCCAACTGCCACTGGATGCGCGGGTACCTGTATGTGCAGAACGGCGAACTGGAGCGCGCCGAAGGGGAGTTACGCGAGGCGCTCGCCATGCTCTCCGAGCAGCGGGCCGCCCTCTACAGCAGCCAGGTCGCGGTGGAGCTGGCGGACGTTCTGCACCGCCGCGGGAAGTCCCAGGAGGCCGCCGGGCTGCTGCGCGGCGTCCTCGGTGACATCGGCCCCGAGCGCGGCGCCGTGCACTCCGCGGGCGCCCACCGCCTCCTCGGCATCATCGCGGAGGACGCCCGCGACACGGAGGCCGCCGAGGAGCACTACGTCCGCGCGCTGAGCCTGCTGGAGCGGGCGGGCGCGGCCGGTGACCTGGCGGACCTGTGCCGACTGCTCGGCGATCTGCTGCGCCGTACGGGCCGGGTGGAGGCGGCTCTGGACGCGTACCGTACGGGCCTCGGCCACCGCACCGCCCCCGGCACGACGACCCTCGGCCCCGCCCCGGCCCAGCCACCCCTGTAGCGACCCCGGCCGCGCTCACGGGGTGACGATCGCGAAGCCCCGGTCCGGCTGGGTGACGTACGAGAACAGCCGCTTGAGCAGCCCCCGGTCCCCTTCCGTCTCGATGCCCGCGAGGCCCTTGCCCGCGAGCAGCCCGAGGAGTTCGGCGCGGGTCAGGGTGAGCGTGAGGCCCGCGTGCTGTTTCGGGGCGCGGTGCAGCGGCAGGCTGCGGTGGGTGAGCGCGCCGTGCTCCAGGTTGATCCGGTGGCGGCGCTGCTCGTCGATCAACACCAGGTCGATGATGATCCGCGGCTCCCGGGCCGCGCGCGGCCCGTCGATACGGATCGCGATCGAGTCCAGCAGCATGCTCACGGTGAGCGCCGAGGTCATCCCGCTGGTGTCCGTCGGGTCATGGGCTCCCGCGCCCTTGCGCAGCTCCAGCGCGCCGGTCAGATAGATGTTCCGCCAGGGCCCGTTCTCCGCGCCGTATCCGAGGCGTTCGTACACGCCCGCCAGCGCCTCCTTCGCCTCCTCGTCGTCCGGGTCGGCGAAGACGAGGTGGTTGAGGAGGGTGGCGGCGAAGCGCGGGTCCCCGGCGTCCGCGTACCGCCGGGCCGTGGCGAGCATCGCCTCCGGACCGCCCGCCACCTCCACGTACCGCTCGGCGAGCGCGCGCGGCGGATGCTCCCACAGATGGGCGGGGTTGCCGTCGTACCAGCCCATGTAGCGCTGGTAGACGGCCTTGACGTTGTGGTTCAGGGACCCGTAGTAGCCCCGCGCGTGCCAGGCGCGCTCCAGAGCGGGCGGCAGCCGCAGCTCCTCCGCGATCTCCGGGCCCGTCAGACCGCTGTTCAGCAGGCGCAGGGTCTGGTCGTGCAGATACGCGTACAGGTCCCGCTGCTCCACCAGCAGCCGGACGACGTTGTCGTGTCCCCAGGTCGGCCAGTGGTGCGAGGCGAAGGCCACGTCGTAGGCGTCGCCGAAGAGATCGACGGCCTCGCCGAGATGGCGCGACCAGGCGTGGGCGTCGCGGACCAGGGCGCCGCGCAGCGTCAGGATGTTGTGCAGGGTGTGCGTGACGTTCTCGGCGAGGCACAGGGCGCGCTGCTCGGGAAGGAGGAAGTTCATCTCGGCGGGCGCCTCGGCGCCGGGCGTCAGTTGGAACAGGATGCGGATGCCGTCCACGGTCTCCGTCTGCCCGGTGTGCGTGATGTCGACGGTCGGCGGGACGAGGCCGACCGTGCCGGTGGACCGGGCCATGCCGAGCCCGCTGCCGATGTGCCCGTCCGGCGCCTTGGTCAGCCGGGTGCCGAACACGAAGTCGGCGCGGCGGGCCATCGCGGGCCCGGCGAAGACGTTCTCGCTGACCGCGTGGTCCAGGAACCCGGCGGGCGCGAGGATCGGCACGGTCGCGTCGTCGCGCGGCAGCACCCCGGGGGCGCCACCGAAGTGGTCGACATGGGAGTGGGTGTAGATCAGCCCGGTGACGGGCCGCTGCCCGCGATGGTGCCGGTAGAGGGCGAGAGCCGCCGCCGCGCACTCGGCGGAGATCAGCGGATCGATGACGAGGACACCGTCCCGGCCCTCGATCAGCGTCATGTTGGAGAGATCGAGTCCGCGTACCTGGTAGACGCCCTCGACGACCTCGTACAGCCCCTGCCGCGCGCAGAGCTGCGACTGCCGCCACAGACTCGGGTGCGCGGTGCCGGGACAGGCCTCGGCGAGGAACCCGTACGCGTCCCCGTCCCACAGCACCCGCCCGTCCTCGGCGCTCACCACTCCGGGGGAGAGGGCGGCGACGAACCCCCGGTCGGCGTTCTCGATGTCGGTCCGGTCCTCGAAGGGCGGCAGTCCGTCAGGGGGCGCGGCGTCCATGGGGCCAGCTTTGGCGCGCGGGCTGCCGGGGGCCAGCGGTGGGGGACCGTTCGAGGGGCCCCGGCGCCCGGCCGACCCTGCGCCTTGGCCGGCCTGATGCCCAACGGCCTGTAGAGCAGAGGTCGTTGGACGTGATCAGGGCGTCGGATCGGCCGGGCCCGACTGCTGGGTCTCCGTGGGGGTCTCCGCCGAGCTGTCGTCCGGGGAGAACAGCGCCATGCCCACGAACACCGCCACGACGAACAGCACCGTCGCGGCGGCGATCCCCACCACGCGCGGTCGCTGTGCGAGAAGCGCGCGCAGGTCGAGCCTGCTCCCGGTCGGCGCCGGTCGGCCGCGCCGGCCCCCCGAGGCCGTGCGCTCACGGGGAACGGCCGCGGCGGTCCGCTGGCGGTGGGCCGCCCGGTGCCCCGCGCCCCCGGCCGCGGACGGGAGCTTGTACGTCGTCGCCGGGCCCGTCTCGGTACGGGGGACCGGCGGCCGGGCGGGGACGGGAGGCGGCGCCGGGGCCGCGGCCGGGAGCGGCTCGGCGCTGCCCCGCCAGGAACCGGAGCCGAACCAGTCGGCGGTCTGCCGTGCCGTGGGCCGCTCCTCGGGCCGCTTGGCGAGCAGGCTGAGCAGGTAGTTCTCGAAGGCGGGCGGCAGGGCGACGCCGAGTTCGCGCGGTGGCACGGGGGCCGCGTCGAGGTGCTGGTGCAGGATCGCGATCGGGGTGTCCGCGCGGAACGGCGGCTTCCCGGTGAGGAGTTGGTAGAGCACGCAGCCGAGCGAGTACACGTCGCTGGGCGGTCCCGCGGGCTTGCCCAGGGCGCGCTCGGGCGCGATGTACAGACTCGTGCCGACGATCTGCCCGGTCGCCGTGAGCGCCGCCGAAGGGTCGTCCATGAAGCGGGCGATACCGAAGTCGCCGATCTTCACCGTGCCGTCCGCGTCGAGCAGCAGATTGCCGGGCTTGATGTCGCGGTGCACGATGCCCTGCTCATGGGCGACGGCGAGCCCGGCCGCCGCCTGTGCGGCGATCAGGGCGACCCGCTCGGCGGGCAGCGGCCCGTCACCGGAGAGCACCCCGGAGAGGCTGTCGCCGTCCACCAGCTCCATCACCAGGAACAGCCGGCCCTCGTGCTCCCCGAAGTCGAGGACGCCCACGACATGGGGGTGATGCAGCCGGCCCGCCGTCTGGGCCTCCAGCCGGAACCGGGACTCGGCGGTGGGATCGGTGTTCTCGGTGCGCAGCACCTTGACGGCGACGGGGCGGCCGAGCATCTGGTCGTAGGCAGCCCAGACCTCCCCCATCGCGCCGCGCCCGATGGCAGTGTGCAGCTCGTACCGGCCCGCGATCAGCACCTGTTGTTACATCCTCATGCCGCGAGGCGAACGCCGTTGAGACGCACGCCGTAAGACGAATCCGTAAGACGAATGCCGTGAGACCTCTCGGCCGCTGTCGGCCATGACTCGCCGGGGCGGGTGATGGTGGGGGTGCCGCAGCGGGTCCCAGCCTACTGGCCGCGGTCACCCGGCTCGATCATGGTCTCCGTTCAGCACCCGAGACCGGTCGGAACGAACTCGATCCGCGCCTGCCGGTCCGTGCCGAGGGCCTCGTGGTACGTGGTGCTGGTGACCCGGTACCAGACGTGGTCCCGCGTGGTGTCGCCGTTCACGTCGTCCAGCATCACGCACCACCGCTCCTTCCGGACCACCCGCCGGTAGCTCTCGGTGCCCTGGTGGACCTTGCGGCAGCTCCGGTACCGCTCGGTGGTGTACCAGGTGCGCGTCTTCTTCCGGGTGCCCGTCCCCGTGCGCCGGGTGTGCTTGACCCGCCTGGTGGCGGGCGTGCACTTCTTGACCAGATGCGGCCGGGTGTCCCGGACGGTCTTGCGGGAGACATGGCGGACGCTGTCGCGGAGCCCGACGACATGGTCCGGGTCCGCGGGGGACCGCGTGCTGACGTTCCCGCTGCCGGGACCCGCGCCGCCCTTGTACCCCGCGGCGTCCCCGTTCCCTCCGCCGCCACCGCACGCGGCGAGCCCCGCCATGAGGAACGCCGTCACCCCGGCGACCAGCAGTCGCTGCTTGCTGAACATCTCTCCCCCTGGGGTCACCGCACGTGTCCGGGCGCGGCCGGCAGTCAGACTAACGGATCTGGGCAGCACGGCCTTTCGACAGCGGTGGGGACAGCACGGCCTTTCGAGAGGGGTGGGTGCGGCGTGAGGATGGAGGAGTGGAGGGAGGTACGCGATGCGAATCCTTCACCCTCACTTCTGCGTGTACCTGATGGCCCTCGGCATACCGCCGGTGTGGAGGACGGTCCCGCTCGCCACTCACCCGGGCGTGGCCGCCGCCGTCCTGGCCTTCGCCGCCCTCGCTCTCGTGGTCGGCACGCGGGCACGGCAAGGCCGCGTCCGGCGGTTCCGGGGCGGCCCGCGGGACAGGGCGGCCGAGCCGGTGGACGCGTCGTGGTTCACCACCCACACGCTGGACGGCTTCCCCGAGGCCGCCGTCCGCGCCCGCCTGAAGGCTCCCGGCGCGCCGTCCACCGACCGTGTCTATGCCGCCTGGGTGCTGGCCGTCCATGGAATGGACGCCGCGGGGCTGGAGAGGCACCTCTCGCTGCCCGCCGACCTGGCCCATCTGCTCGTCGAGGCCGCCGAACCGCGACGCCACAACCGGGAGCCGCCGGAGAGGTGCGACGGGTCCGGGAGCGTGTAGTCGGGCGTGTGGTCGGGTGCGGTCACGGCGTCCGGCGCCCCGAAGGGGACGCCGGACGCCGTCCGTCCGCGGGCGCCTACGCCCGGTGCGCTTCGAGCGCGGCCCGGACGCCCGACTCCACGGCACCCTCGATCCACGACGGCTTCACCGAGGTGTGGTCCCCGGCGAAGTGCAGCGGTCCCTCGGGGGCGCGGATCGCCGCGAGCAGCTCCGTGTGCTGGCCGGGGAGCAGGACGGACGCCTCGCCGTACGCGTACGGGTCACGCAGCCAGCTCTGCGTGCGCCCGGCGCCCGTGTAGAAGACCTCGACGCGCTGCCCGTAGACCTGCTGCAGGCCCCTGAGCGCGTGCGGATAGCGGGCCTCCTCGTCCAGGGAGTCCCAGCGGGAGGCGTCGTCGGCCCAACTGTAGGAGGCGAGGACGACGCCTCCCTTGCTGCCGGGGACCGGGTGCGAGGGCTGGATCATGAAGCGGTTGGAGTTGTCGGAGACCGAGCCGCCGCCGACGATGTGCGCCGCCTCGGGCTGGTCGCGGGTGGCCCAGCGGTTGGCGGCGTAGTGGGCGCGCTGCGCCGGGCTGATGTGCCCGCGCGGCACCGACGGGTGCGCGCCGAGCAGGCTTCCGTCGGCGGGTGCCTTGCCCCGCCGGTAGTCCTCGTACAGTCCGGGGCGCACCGCCTCCAGCTCTCGCTTCCAGTCGCTCTCGGTGAACTCCCACCAGCGGCGGCTGAATTCGAGCAGCACCTTGGTCGCGCTGTCGTAGTGCAGCTCCGTGACGGCACGGCGCTTGCCGTACGACATCAGCGGGCTGATCTGCACCTGCCGCAGTCCGGAGAACGGCACGGTGACGATCGCCAGGTCGCCCGTGAACTGCTCGCGGACGACCTTGCCGTCGCGGCCCTCGGACACCGTGTCGATCCATACGTGCGGACCGCCCTCGCGGACCTGCGAGACGTCGTCGCTGCCGTGCCGGTCGGGGGACCAGTACTCGATGTGCGTCGCGCGGCGGTCCAGGCGTACGAGGCCCTCGACCTTCCGCAGCAGCGCGTCCGGCAGCGTCGCGGTGCCGCCGACCAGCTCCCAGAACGTGGTGTCCGGGCTGATCAGCGACTGGCTGATGAAGCTGTGGATGAACGACAGCGGCAGCCGCGAGGTCAGGTTCTCCAGGGTGCCGACGAGATCGAGCGTGCGCTCGTCGAAGCCCGCCTGCTCGGTCAGGAAGCGGTACATGGACCAGTCGCCGTACCGCTGGATCACCCGGGCCCAGCCCCGCACCCGCTCGGGCAGGGGCTTGTCGACGCGCTTGCCGTCCGCGCCGACCGTGCTGAACTCGTCGCGTACGGGGTCCAGGGCCTCGCGCAGGATCTGGGAGGAGGGCTTGTCCTGGTACTTGCTCGGGACGCCGAACGACTGGTTGATCCTGCGGGGTGACTTCGCGTAGTCGGAGCGGCGCATCCGGATGCCGTTGACATGGAGCCACGCGTGGTTGACGGGCTTGCCCTCGCCGTCGACGTCCACGAGGTAGAACGGCCGCCGCTGGACGCCGAGTCGGTCGATCAGGCCGATCACCAGCGGATGGCTGCCGGGGATCCGCATGGCCCCGGCCTCGGCGTACTGCCGGGGGTCGGTGAACGGCTGGGCCGCGTGCTCGTGCCCGCCCGTACGGAAGGTTTTGATACGGCCGCCGACGCGGTTGCCGTTGGCCTCCAGCACCGTGACGTGGTGCCCGGCCCGCTTCAGCAGCCAGGCGGCCACGAGACCGGCCGGTCCGGCGCCGACCACCAGGATCTTCTTGGCGGCCGTGGACCGGGCGCGAGGCAGCCCGGAGTCGAGGATCTTCTGGTAGGCCGGGACGAGCGAGGTGTCGTGGTCGTCCACGACCAGCAGCGCGCGGGCGACCGCGAGACAGGTGTCCCAGTCGGCGGTGGATCTCGGCGGACAGGGGGCCTGGCGAGGAAGAACGGGTGCGGCGGGCGCGGCGGCGGCCGGTTCCGGCGCGGCGAGACCGAGCGCGGTCACGGCGGTGGCCGTACCGGCCACGGTGGTGAACTGCCGCCGGGAGAAGGGCTGATGACTGTCCGGGGTACGGAGTTGATCCATACGTCACTGCATAGGGCGCCGGGGCGCACGCTCACAGGACGATCAACGACGTTCACCTGAATGTGTGAGCGCGAGGATCGGCTCCGCGCGCCTCAGGGCCGGGTGTCCGCCATCAGCTTCGCGAACGAGGCCATGCAGGGCGTGCAGTGCTCCGCCCGCTCGGCACCGGACGCCTCGATCTGTTCGTCGAGCTGCCGCCCGCACAGGGTGGTGGTGGCCTGCTTGGCCATCACATGCCACACCAACGTCTCGCCTGCCCCGTCGGGGCCTACGCACATCTCATACATGACCGGCCTCCCAGGACGGACGCCCTCTGACCCAGCAAACCCCCTGGGAGTCCGGCGCACGGAGTCATGGTGAGCCGTTCGGGTGACGGCCGTGCATGGGTCCGGTGCGCGGATCTCCGCTCCGTGGATACCCCTGTGGGGTATCAAACCGTGCATCGCCTTGCGTCTCGTACGGGGGAGGGGTATACATGAGGTGAGAGATACCCCCTGGGGGTATGAGAGGGAGCGTGCGAGAGAGCAGCATCCTCTTCGCCCGCCGCGTCCGTGAGCTGCGAGGAGCAGACATGACCACCGCTACGTCTGGTGCCGCTGAGGTCGAGCTTGCCATCGGCGGGATGACCTGCGCTTCGTGCGCGGCGCGTATCGAGAAGAAGCTGAACCGTATGGACGGGGTCGAGGCCACGGTCAACTACGCGACGGAGAAGGCGAAGGTCTCCTTCGACGCGGCGGTGTCGGTGGCCGATCTGATCGCGACGGTGGAGGCGACGGGGTATACGGCGCGCGAGCCGGAGCCCGTACGTGCCGAACCGGAGGCGGGCCGCGGGGAGGCGGCGGACGAGCTGCTGCCGTTGCGGCAGCGGCTGGTCACGGCGGTCGTACTGGCGGTGCCGGTGATCGCGTTGGCGATGGTCCCGGCGCTGCAGTTCGACTACTGGCAGTGGCTGTCCCTGACCTTGACGGCGCCCGTGGTCACCTACGCCGCGTGGCCGTTCCACAAGGCGGCCTGGACGAACGCCCGCCACGGCGCGGCCACCATGGACACGCTGATCTCGGTCGGTACCTCGGCGGCGTTTCTGTGGTCGTTGTGGGCGTTGTTCTTCGGTTCGGCGGGGATGCCGGGGATGCGGCATCCGTTCGAGCTGACGATCGCGCGGGGTGACGGCGCGGGGAACATCTATCTGGAGGCCGCGGCGGGGGTGACCGCGTTCATCCTGGCGGGCCGGTACTTCGAGGCGCGTTCGAAGCGGCGTGCGGGCGCGGCGCTGAAGGCGCTGCTGGAGCTGGGCGCGAAGGAAGTCACCGTCATCCGCGGCGGACGTGAAGTACTGATCCCGGTCGGGGAGTTGAAGGTCGGGGACCGGTTCCTCGTACGTCCGGGAGAGAAGATCGCGACGGACGGCACGGTGGTGGAGGGTTCCTCCGCGGTGGACGCCTCGATGCTGACGGGTGAGTCGGTGCCGGTCGAGGTCGGGGTCGGTGACGCGGTCACCGGCGCGACCCTGAACGCGGGCGGCCGTCTGGTGGTGGAGGCGACCCGGGTCGGTGCGGACACGCAGTTGGCGCGGATGGCGAAGATGGTCGAGGACGCGCAGAACGGCAAGGCCGCCGCCCAGCGGCTGGCCGACCGGATCTCCGGTGTGTTCGTCCCGGTCGTGATCGCGCTGGCGCTGGGCACGCTGGGCTTCTGGCTGGGCAACGGTGCCGGTCTGACGGCGGCGTTCACCGCCGCTGTCGCCGTCCTGATCATCGCCTGCCCCTGCGCGCTGGGCCTGGCCACGCCCACCGCGCTGATGGTCGGCACGGGGCGTGGTGCGCAGCTCGGCATCCTGATCAAGGGTCCTGAGGTGCTGGAGTCCACGCGGAAGGTGGACACCATCGTGCTGGACAAGACGGGCACGGTCACGACCGGCAAGATGACGCTGCTGGCCGTCCACACCGTCGAGGACACCAGTGAGGCGGAGGTGTTGCGGCTGGCGGGTGCGCTGGAGCACTCCTCCGAGCACCCCATCGCCCAGGCCGTCGCCGCCGGCGCTACCGCCCGTATCGGCAGCCTGCCCGCGCCGGAGGACTTCGCGAACCTGGCAGGCCTGGGCGTGCAGGGCATCGTGGACGGGCACGCGGTCTTGGTCGGCCGCGAGCAGCTTCTCGCGGAGTGGGCGATGGAGCTGCCTGCCGGGCTGCGGGAGGCCAAGGCGAAGGCCGAAACGGCTGGGCGGACGGCGATCGCGGTCGCCTGGGACGGCCGGGCACGCGCCGTCCTCGAAGTCGCCGACGCGATCAAGGAGACCAGCCCCGAAGCCATCCGCCGCCTGCGCGCCCTGGGTCTGACCCCGATCCTGTTGACGGGTGACAACAAGGCGGTGGCCGAGGCGGTCGCCGCGGAGGCGGGGATCGATGCCGGGCATGTGATCGCCGAGGTCCTGCCGCAGGACAAGGTGGAGGTGATCAAGCGCCTTCAGGGTGAGGGGCGTTCGGTCGCGATGGTCGGTGACGGTGTCAACGACGCGGCGGCTCTGGCCCAGGCCGACCTCGGCCTGGCCATGGGCACCGGCACCGACGCCGCGATCGAGGCCGGTGACCTGACCCTGGTCCGCGGAGACCTGCGCGTCGCGGCCGACGCCATCCGCCTGTCCCGCAGGACACTGGGCACCATCAAGGCCAACCTGTTCTGGGCCTTCGCCTACAACGTCGCGGCCCTCCCGCTGGCCGCCGCCGGCCTCCTCAACCCCATGATCGCCGGGGCCGCCATGGCCTTCTCCTCCGTCTTCGTCGTCGGCAACAGCCTGCGACTGCGCGGCTTCCAGCCCACCGACCGGTAAGCGCTCGACCCAGCAGCTCGCCCGAGGCTCGACGGCTCAGCAAGGCCGTCGAGCCTCGGGCGGACCAGTTCGTACCGAACCGAAGGGAGCACGGTCATGGCGTACCCACCGGAACTGCCGGACCACGCGGGACCGCAGAGCGTACGAGCGACCTCATGGACCCGCGTCCGCAAGGGAGTTGCCCACCCGATGACCCGGGTGGTCACCGCGGCGGTGCTGCAAGCCGTGGCGTCGTATCTCGGCCGAGCGGGCACCCCTCAGGGGCAGGCGGGCCCCTGCGTCTGTCAGCGCGGGTAGGCCACCAGCGCCATCATCCCGGCCTCGCCGTGGTACGCGTTGTGGCAGTGCAGCATCCACCGGCCGGGGTTGTCCGCGTCGAAGAAGACCGACACCGTCTGCCCGGGCACCACGATCGTGGTGTCCTTGCGGGGTCCGTCGCTGCCGAGCTGGTACGTGTGACCGTGCAGATGCATCGGGTGCCACATGGTCGTGTTGTTCACGAAGTCCAGCCGGACGCGCTGACCCCGTTCCACCATGATCGGGTCGGCGGTCGGGTCGCTCATGTCGAACCGCTTGCCGTTGATGGACCAGTCGTACGCCGCCATGCTGCCGGTCAGCTCGATGCGGTGGACCCGGTCCGTCTTCCGCGACGCCAGCCGCACGTCGTCCGCCGCCTTCAGCCGCGACGCGGACATGATCTCGCCGTCCAGTTCCTTCGGGCGGACGGTCGCCTCGGGGCGGTGCCCGGAGCCGGTGCGGACCACGGCCATGCCGCTCGCGTTCTTCCCCTCCGCCGACGCGACCAGCGGGAAGACACCGTCGGCGAGGGTGACCAGGACGTCGTAGCGCTCCCCCATGCCGATCAGCAGGGCGTCGACCTCCTGGTGCCGTACGGGGAAGCCGTCGGTGTGGGTGACGGTCAGCCGGTGCCCGCCGAGGGCGACGCGATAGGCGGTGTCGCCTCCGGCGTTGACCAGCCGGATCCGGACTCGCTTGCCGGGCTTGCCGCGGAACACCTGCGGATCGGTCGCGACCCGTCCGTTGACCAGGTGGTACGGGTACTTCACATCGCCCGCGTCGCCGCCGAGCAGCGCGCTCCGGGCGCCCATCATCATGAACTTCGTCGACATGCCGCCATCGGAGGGCGAGGCGGACGCGGACCCGTCCGAGCCGCCGCTCATGTCCATGCCGTCCATCTCCATGCCGCCCATGTGCCCCATGTCATGGCCGCCGTGGTGCATGCCGCCCATCCCCCGCGACAGTTCGGCAAGGGCCTCGTCCGGAGTGCCGGTGACACCGTCCAGCCAGTCGTCGAGCATGACGACCCACTCCTCGTCGTACGACAGCGGCTCCTTCGGGTCCTCCACGATCAGCGGGGCATGCAGACCGCGGTCGATCTGAACCCCCACGTGAGGGTGGAAGAAGTAGGTGCCGGGGGCGTCGGCGAGGAAGCGGTAGGTGAAGGTGCGCCCGGCCTTGACGGCGGCCTGGGTGGCCGGTGGGACGCCGTCCATGTCGTTGCGCAGGGCGAGGCCGTGCCAGTGGACGGATGTGGGGGTGTTGCCGGGGAGTCGGTTGGAGAGCGTGGCGGCGATCCGGTCGCCCGCCGAGACGCGTAGCTCCTTGCCGGGGGTCCGGCCGTCGTACGCCCAGGTCCTGGCGGTGATGCCCGCGCCCAGCTCCACCGTGGCCGGGGCGGCGACCAAGGTCGTCTCATGGGTCCTGCCGGTCCGCGTGCGCTTCCTCTCGGCCGCGGCGACCGCCGAGCCGGACGGGTCGACCAGGGCGGGGGCGGCGTCGGAGCCGGTGCTGCACGCGGCGAGCGCGCCCACGCCTGCGATGCCGAGTCCGGCCAGGAGCACGGATCGGCGGTTCACGGTGTTCACGAAGTAGTCCTCATCTCACGGTTGTTCACGCTGAGTGCCGAATACGGCGGGCGGGAACGGCAGCGCGCGTACGAGACCACGCGCGACCGCGGGCGCGGCCTACAGCAGCAACCGGGAGAGGAGGGAGAGATCGGGCGGTGCGCGGCCCACGGTTCCGGGGACGTCCCGCCCGGCGACGGCATGGGACGGTACGGCCGGGGCGTCGCCGACGGCGGCCTCGGTCGGCGGCACCGGCTTCACCGTGTCGACACCGGCGGCGGTGCAGTGGTGCGTCCCCACGCCTGCGCAGGCGCCGTCGAGGTCCATGGCGACCGAGTCCGAGGCGCCGATGAGCGGGGCGGACCGGTGATCCATGCCGACAGCGTCGGTCACGCCGGTCCTCTCGCCTGCCGGGGCCGCCGCGACCGTCCGTGCGGCCGGGGCATGGGCCATCGGCGCGACGATCTCGTGGTGCACCACCACGGCGAGCACCGCGACCAGGACGAGGACGGCAGCACGCGTACCGCGAAGGACGGCGCCCACGGCGCCACTTCTTCCCTCGGCTGTCGTCATGCGTCCGTCCGCGCTCGGAGAGGTCATCATCGGGTGCGTCGCCAATATACCCGTGGGGGGTAACGGTGCCGATGTGGCGGTAGCGCCCCTGAGCTGCCGAGGCCCGGCCGTCCTTGCGGACACACACGGCGAAAGGATCAACGGCCGCCGGACAACATGGGGCAAAGACGCCTGTGGGCAAGGCGGTTCGCGGTGTACGTTCGACGCAGTTGCGAGCGACGTCTTGTCGCGGGGCCGGATCCGCTCGGGCCTGCCCTGGGACTTCTTCTGGCGAAGGGGACAGGATGAAGCGCTGGGCCGGGAACCACACGAAGGCGGTCGGTACGTCCCGCTTCGGGAAGAGGCTCCGCAAGGAGACCGGCACGTTGGTGGAGAGACCCACCCCGGGGCTCTCGCTCGCGGAGATCGTGGACGCCGTCGGCGCGCTTCCGGAGGAGTCCGTGCTCCGGATCGCGGCGGGGCTGGCCGTCGCGCTGTCGGGGCTGCATCGGACGGGCCTCGCCCACGGCAACATCCAGCTCGCCAGCGTGCTGCTGACCCGGAGCGGCCCTCGGCTGGCCGACTCCGACGCCGACAGGGCGCTCGGCACAGGTGATTCGGCCCGTCCGCCGGGGCAGACCGGCCGACCGTACGAACCGTCCGCCGACATGGTCGCCCTCGGACTGCTGCTGGTCACCGCGTACACCGGCAGAGCCGGGTCCGGCGAGCCCGACATCAGCACGCTCCCCGTAAGGCTGCGCCAAGTCGTCGCCGTGTGTCTGGCCGACGAGCCGGGCGACCCGCCGACCACCGTCCGACTGCTCGACGCCATCGGCCCGCTCGTGCCCGCACCGCGCACCTGGCCGCCGGAGGTGGATGAGCTGATCGCGCGCAGACAGGTCGACAGTCCACAACTGACCGCCGGGGCAGAGGCGTTGACCAGTACGCCTGTCGATGCGCCGCCCGTGCGGGCGGACTTGACCGATACCACCCCGCCACCGGTTCCTCCGACCGGAACGGAGTCCCTGCCGCCCAGGCGTACTTGGCCGCGTCGCGCCGCCCTTCTCGGGGCCGTGGCCGTCGTCAGCTCGATCGTCACGGCGCTGGTCATCACCGTGCCGCACCACGATAGCGACCCCGACACCGACATCGCCGAAGCGCCCCCGTCGATTCAGCCGACAACGAGTGAGCCGACGCGGGAGACGCCCCCCAGCGAGGCGCCACGGCAACCGGCCCCGGACCCGGAGCAGAACCAGGACGAGGACCGGAGCCAGGACGAGGACCAGGTCACGGAGCAGGAGACGGCCGCCGACCAGGAGCCGACCTCCGCCACCACGCGGCAGACCAGACAGCCCGGCGCGATCGCCGACTGCCAGGGGAAGCCCCTGAGCGAGCCGACCATGCTTCTGGTCGCCTGCGGCGACGGCGCTGCCACGCTCCTGGACATGACCTGGACCGCGTGGGGAGAGCCCTCGGCCACCGCTCGGGGAGTGCTGGCCGAGGTGGTCTGCGAGCCGAGCTGCGCCAACGGCCACGAAGTACGCGTCCCGGCCACGGTGACCGTCTCCGGACTGGTCGGCGGGCGCTACACCCTCATGGACGTCAGCGCACCGACTTCGCCCGTCAGCCCCTTCGCCCACTACACGCTCGACGCGATGGGCCCGACCCGCAGAAGCTGAGCGACCGGACGCCCCCGCTCATACCCCCCACGCGGTGAACCCGGCCCAGTGGACGGGCGAGGCGAACGGACGCTCGTCCCGGTCGGGTGTCGGCCGGGCGGACGGTCCGTACTGTCCGAGCAGGGCCGCGAGATGGGGATGGGCCGCGGTGTACCGCGCAAGGCCGTCCCAGGTCAGACCGCGCAGCCAGGTCCGCGAGCGGCGCAGCGCGGACGCGGGTGGTTCGCCCGGCGCGGGGCCTGCGGGGGCGAGCAGCTCGTACAGGCGTGTCATCAGCAGCGCGGTCACCATGTCGTTCACCTGCCACAGGCTGGTGATCGCACAGGCGGCCCCGGCCTGCAGGAAGCCGCCCGGGAGGCCGACGAACTCGTCGGGCGCCTCCTTGATCTCGTAGTGACCGGACTGGCAGGCACTCGCGACCACGAGGCGGCAGTACGGCAGTCGGCGGCGCACCAAGGTGTCCAGGTCCAACTGGCCGTCCGCGAGGGCCAGTGAGCCTCCCCGGCCCGCGAACTCCGCTCTGCCATGGCAACTCAGGTGAAGATACGAGGCGTTGGCGAGGTGATCGAGCAACCACCCGACGGTGGCATCGGAACCGATCGCGTGGAAGGTCTCGCCCTGCGCAGCGAACAGGTCGCGCAGCTCGGCCAGTTCGCTGCGGGCGCCGGGAAGCGAACCGTCCGGGTCGGTGACGGCGACCAGACGCGGCACCGGCAGCGGCGGCCGTGCGGCAGCCGCACGGGAGGCGGCGTACACGCCTGCCGACGGCGCGAGCGTCAACGTGCCCGTGTCGTCGAGTACGCCATCGAGCGCGTCATGGCTCACCTCGTCGAGTGCGCCATCGCGTACGACGTCCGTCTCCGGGCCGTCCGTCTCCGGGCCGAGCGGTACGGCGTGCAGCGGGACGTGTCCCAGCAGACCGGTGGGCACGACGACCGCCTCGTGCCTCGGGTCCCGCGCCAGGAGCCGGGCCACGGGACGCAGCAGCGGCGCGAGACCCCGGAGACGGTCCACGGCCGCCGGGAGCAGCCGACGCCGCTTGAGGACACCGGCCTGCTGGACCACAAGCAGTCCCGCGCTCTCGACGTCCGGGTCCAGCGTCAGGAGGCGGACGATCGAGGTGCTGCTCACCTCGGGGACGAAGAAGGCGTGCACAAGAGGTTGCGCGAGCGCGTCCGCGTCGCGGGGGATCACGAGGACGTAGCTGCCCCAGGGCGCGTTCACCAGGTAGGCCAGCGGCATGCCACCGGCGGCCCGCACGATGTCCGCCAGCTCCGTGGTGCGCAGGAAGCTCTCGAAACCGGGGATCGTACGAATCTCCTCGACCACTTGGCGCACGGCGCGCTCGGCCGCCGCTGCCCCGAGGACGGGCCCCGCGGACGTATCGCCGTACGGGCCTGCGGACGTGCCGCCGTACGGGCCCGCGGACGTACTGTCGTCCGGACCTGCGGGCGCCTGCGCCACCAGGACCCGGTACCGCTCGCGCGCCCGCCGATAGCGCTGGGCCAGCAGGGGATCGACGCGCTCCAGCGCCTCCAGGTCCACCGTGTCCCGCCCGGTCATCACCGACAACTCGCAGGCCAGACCGCGTTCGATCGCTTCCACCGCACGGTCCGGGTGCCCCGCGCGGGCCAGCAGGAAGGCGGCCCGGCGGGCGATGCCGTTCGCCTGCGCGAGCACACTGCGCCGACCGGCCGCGGTGACCTGGGCGTCGTAGAGCGCGTGGACGGCGGACAGCATGCCCGACGCGACCTCGGCCGCGCCGTCCCAGTCCTCGTACTCCGCAAGGGAGTTGACCGCTTCCCGGGCGATGGACAGATGCAGGGACGGCGCGACGCGCGGCGGTGCGGCGGCCAGGGCCGCATGGCGCAGTCGTACGCTCTCGGCGCTGCCGGGACCGTCGAGCAGGTCGGCGGCTCGGGCCAGCAGCCAGGTGGCGCGGCCGGTGTCGAGGAGACCCGGACGGGCGGCGTCGAACTCGACCACGGCGGTGGCCGCTTCCCGAGCGCCGCGCGGGTCCGCCGGTTCGCGGGAGAGCAGCAGATCGGCCAGGTTGCACCGCACCTGCGACCACAGCACCGGGTCGTCGTCCGGGCGCAGGTGGCGCAGGGCGTTCCGGTAGCACCGCTCCGCCTGCGCGAGGTCGTCCGGCTCGGCGCGCCGGAACAGCAGGAGCCCCAGGTTGAGTTGGGAGTACGCCCAGTCGACCGGGTTCCGCTCGGGGGAGCGTTCCGCCAGTCCGGCGTTGACGTGGTCGATGCCCAGGGTGAGATCCATACGGTCGCCGCCGGGCCGTTCGGCGAGCAGCAGCCCGTAGTTGGTCTGGATCCGCGCCCAGGATTCAGGCTGGGCACGGCGGTCGAGCGCGGTGGCGCGGGCGAGCAGGTCGCGGGCGGTCTCCCAGCGCTCGAGACGGTCGCCGTCGTCGCGAAGATGCTGGGCGGCGGCGAGGTTGTTCGCCACCTCGGCCCACTGGAGACCGCCTTCGGGCAGCCGGGCCAGGGCGTGTTCCAGGACGCGCAGCGCCTCGGACAGGTCGGCGTCGAGCCCGGTGCGCACGGCGACCACCAGACGCTCGCCGAGCCGGGCGGCGAGTTCCGTCTCCATCTCCCCCTCGCCGAGCTGCCCGGCCAGCTCGAAGGCCTCGCGGGCCAGGGGGATCACGCTGAGGTCGTCGGTGGCTCGCACGGTGGCGTACATCGTGTGCAGGTGGGCCCGCAGGTCGTGGGCGAAGGCGCCCAGCGACGCGGCGTAGCGGTCGATCGCCGTACGGACGGGCATCCGGCCGCCGCACAGATCCTCCAGAAGCTGCTGGCGTACGCGCAGCGTCGCTTCCAGCGGGGTACCGAGGGCCGTGCGCAACTCCTCGGCACCGGCGTCCCGTACGCGGCTGTCGTCGGTGAACTCGGGGTGCGTCCTGACCAGTTGGGCCAGCCGATCCGGCGAGGTCACCGTGACGACGTGCAGCAGCTCCCCGAGGCGTGCCTCCTCCTTGTTCTCGGCGACGTACTGCAGGAACTTCTGGTAGTTGGCGACCGTCGGCGGCCCGTGAACCGTCAACTCCCGTAACGCGGCCTCGGGATCGGCCAGATCGCGGTCGACGTCACGGCTCAGTACGTGTGGCAGCAGCCTGCGGGGCAGCTGGATCACCCGCCCGCCGAAAGGGGTGCCGCGGAAGGCGCCGGCCTGCGCCGCCTGCGCCACCAGTTCGGTCGCGGTCGCCGTGGCGTCCTGCTGAAGCTCGGCGACGGAGGTCGCGAACAGCATCGGTGCGGACGCGTGGGGCCGCAGGACCAACAGCGGCGCCTCGATCGGCGCCGGGCTGCCGCAGCCGGGGCAGTCCACCCAGCACAGACCGGGTTCGAACCCGTCCGGCGGCGTACCGTGCTCCTCCAGGACATCGGCGCGCTCACGGCCGTCGACGACGTGCCACACCGGAACCTGGCACTGCCTGCCACACGCCTCGCAGCGCCACGAGTAGGGGGCCCTCACCGACACCGACATCAAGTACCCCCGAACTACTTGCCGTTGGTGAGATGGGAGAGAAGCGTCGCCAGCAGACGCCCGAGCGAGGAGTCCCCGAGGGCCCGCTTGTGCACGGTCAGACTCCATCTGCCACGGGGGTCCCGCTTGACCATGACCTCCGTCTGGAGCAGCGTGACGACAAGTACACCGACGGAGACGGCCACGGGATCGAACCGATCGAGCGGCGACCGCACGTACTCGACGGCTTCACCGACCACGCCCGCCAAGTCCCCCTGAGCGGCGGCGTAGTGGAGCGCACTCCGCGCGACGTCCCCCGCGCCGACCGAAGAACCCTCCGGTGCGGGCAGACCCCCTACGACCCCAGCCGCACCCAAGGCATCACGTAACTCGTCATCCGTCACGGACATCCCCGCGGCCGAGGCGAGCAGCCCCCGGTCCTCCACCAGTACCGCCAGCGCCCGCACCGCCTCCGCGTCGGAGAGTGCGCGGATCTCCTGTGCCAGATCGTGTTGTCGGGACATGCCCCAAGTGTGCCCATCGACGGCGACGCAGGGGGCTGTTCGGACAAGTACGTCAGCAGTGGGGCGTCATACGTCAGCAGTGGCGGTGTCATACGGCAACAGTGGGGGTGTCATACGGCAACGGTGGGCCGTCAGCAGTCGGGCGGTACACCCCTCGGCGGGGTGCACCGCCCACTCGACACTGCTGCCAGCAAGGAAGGTGGAACGCGACGGCTCAAGGACGGTCTGTGCGTGTGCCGGTGCCGGTGCCGGTGCCGGTGCCGGGCCCGGTTCCTGTGCCCCGATAGGTCCCCGTGTCGTGGCCCTTCCGTCCACGAGGGACGAGACCGAGCAGACCGAGAAGACCGGCGAGGCCCCAAAGTCCCCATCCTCCGCCGCCATCGTCCTTGTTGCGGTCGACCTGCGTCGGGCTCTGGGTCTGGCTCTGAGCGGCCTGCACGGTGACTGTCCGGGCCACCGGCTGTGCCTGCGCCTCCGCGGTGACCGCGGCGGGTCCCGCGAGGAGAGCGACGGACAGGAGAGCACCGATTGTCGTGCGACGCATAGTTCCTCCTTGCATGACCCATGAACGGGTCTCATTCCTATGTCGCGCGACGTCAGAGTGCCGCGCAACTCCGACGACGACGAAAGCCTCTCCTGGAGCGGATCTGAGCCGACTCCTCGGGGAATGCGGCCCCCAGCGCCATTAGGCCGAACGAGTGACTTGTCCGTCCCGACTTGCGCGTCGGCCGGCTCTGTGAGCGCGCGCACGACCGAGCGGTGCCCGGCATCGATGACGGGTGGGCGTCACGCTTCGTCGTCAGACCCGTACGTCATGATCTCCGCACGGAGCGTTCGGGCGCGGTACGGGGGACAGGATGACGGCGGGCGAGCTGGTGGCGGCGGGCGAGCTGATGACGGCGCGGGCCGAGGTCTCGGCCCTGGACGATCACTTGGTGGCGGTCGCGCTCGACGGGCTCGTGAACAGCTTGGGGTACTGGGGCCACGAGGGGGCGCTGGCCGGTATCGAGCGGACGGGGCGCTATCTGGCCGGGACGTGGAATCCGACCACGCCGGACGAAGGTCCGGGAATGGCGGGGAAGGGGTCCTGGACGCAGTTCATGGGGCGTATCGGGGCCGTGGCGGTGCCGCGGTGGAGCCCACGCGCGATGAGCGGCGCCGACGGCTGCTCACGCTGCTGCGGATCTGGGCGGAAAGCCCCTTCGCCGCTCCGTGGTTCCCGGATCCGTACCGGTGTGGTGCGCACAGCCGGGGATCGCGCCACACGTTGGACCCTCGGATGTGTGAAGTGGATCTGCCCGCTCTGCTAGTTTCTACAACGCTGTAGAAATGAGCTGGCTGCCGGTTCGCCTTCCTGCGCGATGTGGCGGCCCCGGAGCGCAACGGAGGCGACATGGCCCTGTGGGACCGCATCAAGGATTCGGCGTCGCAGATGCAGACGCAGCTTGCGGCGAAGAAGAACGACCTCAAGAGTGGTGCGTTCCGCGATGCGAGCATGGCGATGTGTGCCCTGGTCGCCGCCGCTGACGGAAAGATCGACCCGTCCGAACGGCAGCGCGTCGCACAGCTCATCTTCAGCAACGAGGTGCTGCGGAACTTCCCCGCCGACGACCTCCAGCGCCGCTTCGAGGACAACCTCGACAAGCTGACCGCCGACTTCGACTTCGGCAAGGTGAGCGTGCTGCAGGAGGTCGCCAAGGCGAAGAAGAAGCCCGCCGAGGCACGGGCCGTGATCCAGATCGGCATCGTCATCGGAGGCGCCGACGGCGACTTCGACGACACGGAGCGCGCTGTGGTTCGGGACGCCTGCTTCGCGCTGGGGCTGCCGCCCCACGAGTTCGACCTGTGACCGAGGCTCCTCCGAGCAGGTCACTGCTGGGGTCGACGGGGGTGTCGACCTGTCGGCCCCAACAGCGTACGGGCGTCAGAGGGGCGTGGCAGCGTGCAGCAGGAGCAGCAGGGTGACCGCCGAGTTGGCTGAGAACATCGCCGACAGGAGGGTTCCGGTGGTGGCTGTCCACAGGGCCAGGCCCACGGCGGTGAAGACGGGCGGCCAGGAGCGCGCGGCCGGTGCGGGTCCGAGGAGGGCCGCGACGCGACGGGGAAGCGGGCCGGGCTCGGCAAGGCCGGCGAGTGTGGGCGCGGGGGTGCCGCGAGAGACCAGGGCCGCCCTGCCGATCGCGCGGGCGACCGTCTTGCGGCTGCCGACGGCCAGGGCGGCCTCCTCGTTTGCCCACCGCTCCGTCGTGTAAGCGACTGCTGTCCGCAGAGGGCGTAGGAACGGGTTGGCGCAGGCGGCCAGTTCGACGAGGAGCAGGTGGCGGTGGTGCCGGGCGGCGAGGTGAGCGCGCTCGTGGGCGAACAGGGCGCGGCGCTCCCGGGAGCCCAGGCTGGTGAGCATCGCCGTCGAGACGACGACGCGGTCGCGCGGCCCGCCGGGCAGCGCGTAGGCGTAGGACTGGGAGTCGGGCAGCACCGCCACCTCCGTGCGCGGCAGGCCCTCCAGGGCTTGGTGGGCACGACGCCGTACCCGGTGATGATGCAGCAGAGCGCGAGCGCAGCTCGCCACGGCTGCGATCAGTGCCGGGATCGCGGCCTTCCCGGCGATCTCGTGGCGCGGCACGCTCTCACGCACCTCGGGGTCCGACCAGCCGTCCGGCAGCGGATTGCCCGGAAGTTGAGCGGTGCCGACGACCATCAGCAGGGCCAGGCACACCGTGCTGCACACGGCCATGACACAGGAGACCCCGGTCAGCAGTGTCGTCGCGGTGCGCGGGTGGAGCCGGTGTGCGGCCAGGCGCGCGATCGGCCAGGCCGTTAACGGCAGCACCAGCGGGAGGAAGACGAAGATGCCCATGCCGTCTCAGTCCTCGTCGCCGGCCTGGTCCAGCAGTTCGCGCAGCAGTTGCTCGTCGCCCTCCGGCAGCGTGGTGATGAAGCTGGCCAACACCGCTCTGCGGTCCTGCTCACCGTCAAGGACCCGGTGCATCTTCAACGCGGCGAGGCCCGCCTCGTCCGCAGTCGGCATCCATACGAACGAGCGGCCTTCGCGTCTGCGCGTCACGGCATTCTTCGCCAGGAGGCGGACCAGCACCGTCATCACGGTTGTGTATGCGAGGTCGGCGGCCAGGTGCTCCTGCACCCAGCCCGCGGTCACCGGTTCCCCGGCCTCGTGCAGCGCCGCGAGTACCCGCGTTTCCAACGTGCCCTGTGCCCTGCGCCGACGGCGCGAATCCGGCTCCGCCACGCACGGCCTCCTTTCTGGTCCCCCGCCTCGATTCCTCGCACCGGGGGTGCACATCGTATAGAGCGGACGGTCAGGGCCCCTTCACGCCGTAGACGCCTGTTCCTGTGGTCTGCGGGCGAACTCGCGCCGGCCTCCCCGAGACAGCGCGTGACGCATGAGGAGTCGCCTTCTCACCGCCCCCTCCGATTGTTTCTACAGTGTTGTAGATTCTAGCTCGGGTCCGTGACACGGATCCGAACCGACCGCGTGTATGGAGGGGTGAAGCATGGGTG
>NZ_JAMWMR010000110.1 GCF_023887685.1 Streptomyces macrolidinus
GCGGCGAGGGCGAGCAGCCCGAGCACGGTGACGGTGAGCGTGGCGGTGGGGTGTTTGGCGACGGGGCGCAGCACAGCAGCGGTCAGGCGGCCGGGGCCGGCCTTGTGCGTCTTCTGCTTCTTCGGCGCGAGCCCGCGGGCCGCCCGGCGCACGGCACGGCGCTCGGCGCGCATGCCCAGCTTGGCGAGGAGGGCCGGCAGCACGGTCAGGGAGCTGACGACGGCGACGAGGGTGACGACGATCGCGCCGGTGGCGATGGACGAGAAGATGACGTCGTCGGCGAGGTAGAGGGTGGCGCTGGAGACGGCGACGGCGAGACCGGAGAGGACGACGGCCCGTCCGGACGTGGCGGCGGCGAGTTCGACGACGGCCTGCGGGCTCAGTTTGCCGCCGGCGCGCGCCCGTTCCTCACGTTCGCGCTTGAGGTAGAAGAGCGTGTAGTCGACGCCGACGGCGAGGCCGATGAGCAGGATGACGTTGGTGCCGACGCCAGCGTCGGGGAAGACGTGCGAGGCCACCATCGACAGGCCGACGGCCGCGACGATCGAGGA
>NZ_JAMWMR010000111.1 GCF_023887685.1 Streptomyces macrolidinus
GAACAGGAACGCCCGACCACCGGACACCGCGCTCCCGACGACCACACCCCCCTGCGGCTCCCCCGCCGCCAGCCCGGTCAGGCCGAGGCAGAGCGACGACGCGTCGTCCGCCACGACGACGGCGCGGTGGTTCAGCGCTGCTCGGCTCGTCGCCAGCGCATAGGCGAGGTCGGGCAGCGCCGGCTCATGTCGGTCGTCTGCGAACGCCAGCAGCCGCGCCGCCTGGGCCCGCACCGCATCGACGCTCCTGCCGGACAGCACGACCGGCATGGGCCCCGCGAACTCCGGCGACTGCTCGCCGCCCTGGCGAGCCTCCTCGATCCGAGCAGGCCCCTGCTCAAGGATGACGTGCGCGTTGGTGCCACTGATCCCGAACGACGACACACCAGCGCGGCGCGGACGATCCACCTCGGGCCAGGACATCCGCTCCGTCAGCAGACGCACACCACCCGCCGACCAGTCCACATGCGGCGACGGCTCGTCCACGTGCAACGTCGCCGGCAGCACCCCA
>NZ_JAMWMR010000112.1 GCF_023887685.1 Streptomyces macrolidinus
CCGACCCGGATGCCACGGGGCGCACCTACTGCCGGGACGGCGGATTCCTCGACGGCGCGGGGGAGTTCGACGCGGACTTCTTCGGGATCTCGCCGCGTGAGGCGCTGGCGATGGACCCCCAGCAGCGCCTCTCCCTGACCACGTGCTGGGAGGCAGTCGAACACGCGGGCATCAACCCGGCCTCCCTGCGTGGCAGCAACCTCGGCGTCTTCGTCGGCGGCTGGCACACCGGCTACACGTCGGGTCGGAGCACCGCCGAACAGGCACCGGAACTGGAGGGTCACCTGGTGAGTGGCGCGGCCCTGGGCTTCCTGTCGGGCCGGGTGGCGTACGCGTTGGGTCTTGAGGGTCCCGCGTTGACGGTGGACACGGCGTGCTCGTCGTCGTTGGTGGCGCTGCACCTGGCGGTCCAGGCGTTACGCAAGGGCGAGTGCGACATGGCCCTTGCCGGCGGCGTGACCGTCATGCCCAACGCGGACCTCTTCGTTCAGTTCAGC
>NZ_JAMWMR010000113.1 GCF_023887685.1 Streptomyces macrolidinus
TCGACCCGGATGCCACGGGGCGCACCTACTGCCGGAACGGCGGATTCCTCGACGGCGCGGGGGAGTTCGACGCGGACTTCTTCGGGATCTCGCCGCGTGAGGCGTTGGCGATGGACCCGCAGCAGCGGCTGCTGCTGGAGACGTCGTGGGAGGCCGTGGAACACGCGGGAGTGGACCCGGTCTCCCTGAGGGGACAGCAGGTCGGCGTCTTCGCGGGCACCAACGGCCCGCACTACGCGTCCCTGATCGAGAACTCGACGCAGGACGTGGAGGGTTACGTCGGCACCGGCAACGCAGCGAGTGTCATGTCGGGCCGGGTGGCGTACGCGTTGGGTCTTGAGGGTCCCGCGTTGACGGTGGACACGGCGTGCTCGTCGTCGTTGGTGGCGCTGCACTTGGCGGTGCAGGCGTTACGCAAGGGCGAGTGCGACATGGCGCTCGCGGGCGGTGTCACTGTCATGTCGTCCCCCACGACCTTCGTCGAGTTCAGT
>NZ_JAMWMR010000114.1 GCF_023887685.1 Streptomyces macrolidinus
CGGCCGGACGTGAAGGCGAAGCCGGCCCCGGACCTGATCGGCCGCGACTTCCACGCCGAGCGTCCCGGGATCAAGCTGGTCGGCGACATCACCTGCCTGCCCACCGCCGAGGGCTGGCTCTACCTCGCCTGCTGGCTCGACCTCGCAACCCGCGAGGTCGTCGGCTATGCCATGGCCGATCACCACCGTGCCGAACTTGTCGTGGACGCCCTGGACATGGCCCACGGACGGGGGAACCTGGAGCCGGGCTGCGTGATCCACAGTGATCGCGGCAGCGAGTACACGTCCTCCCAATTCCGTGAGCAAATAGGCGAGTTGGGACTCCGGCAGAGCTGCGGGCGCACTGGATCATGTTTCGACAACGCCGCCGCCGAGAGCTTCTGGGCCCTGCTCAAGGAGGAGATCGGCACCCGGACCTGGCCCGACCGGGCCACCGCCCGCGCCGAGGTCTTCACCTTCATCGAGACCTTCTACAACCGCC
>NZ_JAMWMR010000115.1 GCF_023887685.1 Streptomyces macrolidinus
GTCCTGCCCCGGTCTACAGGGCTTCGTCCGGTCTTGGAGCCCCCTTTAACGCGCGGATGTGGGAGCCGTCGACGGCCGCTCGGGAGAAGTCCAGAGCGTTCGCGCTGCGGAGCTTGGCGAGGAGTACCTCGTGCAGCCGGGGCCACACGCCGGCCTCGGTCCACTCAGCCAGGCGGCGCCAGCAGGTCATGCCCGAGCCGAAGCCGAGTTCCTGCGGCAGGTGTTCCCAGGAGATCCCGGTGTGCAGGACGAACAGAATGCCCTGGAACACCAGCCGGTCCGGATGCCGCTTGCGCCCAGGATGCCGAGTCCGCCGCTCCACCTTCGGCAGCAGCGGATCGATCACCGCCCACAACTCGTCGTCGACTTCCCACGGTTTCGGCCGTGCCACCCCACACC
>NZ_JAMWMR010000116.1 GCF_023887685.1 Streptomyces macrolidinus
GTCGATGTCCCAGCCGCGGTCGGTCGGGAAGGGGCTGATGGCGTCGGAGCCCGCGCTCAGCAGCTTCCACAGGTCCTCCGGCGAGCGCACCCCGCCCGGGAACCGACACGCCATCCCCACGATCGCGATCGGCTCGTCCGCTCCGACCGCCACCGGCGCCACGGCAGCAGGCGCAACCGCCACCGACGAAACCAGCGACGACACCAGGAACTCCGCCAGCGCCACCGGAGTCGGGTAGTCGAACACCAGGGTTGCCGGAAGCCGCAGCCCCGTCGCCGAGGACAGCGCGTTCCGCAGTTCCACCGCCGTCAGCGAGTCGAAACCCAGATCCCGGAACGCCCGCTCCGCACCCACCGAGGCCGCGGACTCGTGCCCCAGCACCGCCGCCGCACG
>NZ_JAMWMR010000117.1 GCF_023887685.1 Streptomyces macrolidinus
CTGAGGGGCTGGTGCGGGGTGTTGCGGGTGGTGTGGGCCGGGTGGGTTTTGTGTTCCCGGGCCAGGGGTCGCAGTGGGCTGGTATGGGTGCGGAGTTGTTGGGTTCGTCGTCTGTGTTCGCGGAGGCGATCGCGGAGTGTGAGGTTGCGTTTTCGGCGTTTGTGGATTGGTCGTTGGCGGGTGTGTTGCGTCAGGAGGTGGGTGCGCCGTCGCTTGAGCGGGTGGATGTGGTGCAGCCGGTCTCGTTCGCGGTGATGGTGTCGTTGGCGAGGGTGTGGCAGGCGCATGGTGTGGTTCCGCAGGCGGTGATCGGGCATTCTCAGGGTGAGATCGCTGCGGCGTGTGTGGCGGGTGCGCTGTCG
>NZ_JAMWMR010000118.1 GCF_023887685.1 Streptomyces macrolidinus
CCGTCGTGAGGACGGTGCGCCGCGCAGGGCAGGTGTGTCGGCGTTCGGTATCAGTGGGACGAACGCGCATGTGGTGATCGAGGAGGCTCCGGCGGAGGAGGCCGGGACCGAGGAGCCCTGCGACGTTCCCTCGGTTGGTGTTGTGCCGTGGGTGGTGTCGGCGAAGAGCCCGGGGGCGCTCGACGCGCAAGTCGACCGGCTTGCTGAATCCGTCGAAGCCGAAGGCGCCGCCGATCTGAACGCGGTCGCGGTCGCAAGTGAACTGGCGAATCGACGGGCACAGTTGGAGTATCGAGCGGTGGCCGTCGGGCCCGACACCGTAGATCTGCTCGGCAGCCTCAAGTGCC
>NZ_JAMWMR010000119.1 GCF_023887685.1 Streptomyces macrolidinus
CCGAATGGTCCGGCGCAGCAGCGGGTGATTCGTCGTGCGTTGGCGGATGCGCGGTTGGTGCCGGGGGATGTGGATGTGGTCGAGGCGCATGGTACGGGGACGCGGTTGGGTGATCCGATCGAGGCGCAGGCGTTGCTGGCGACGTATGGCAAGGGTCGTGCGGCGGAGCGTCCGTTGTGGTTGGGGTCGTTGAAGTCGAATATCGGTCATACGCAGGCGGCTGCGGGTGTGGCTGGTGTGATCAAGATGGTGCAGGCGATGCGGTATGGCAGTCTGCCCAGGACGTTGCATGTGGAGGAGCCGACGGACCAGGTGGACTGGTCGGCGGGTGCGGTGTCGCTGCT
>NZ_JAMWMR010000012.1 GCF_023887685.1 Streptomyces macrolidinus
GGCAGGACGTACGAGAAGTACGGGCGAAGGACGGGAAGTACGGGCGCTCAGCCGCGTCCGCGTTCCGCCTGCTCGCGCAGGAAGACGCCGATCTGTCCGGCCAGATGCTCGGCCAGTCCGTCGGCTCGGGCGCCGCCTGTGCCGGGCAGGCCGTAGGTCGCGGTCATGTCTCCGGACCACAGATACCGGTCGGCCCATTCGTCGTCCGCCTTCACCTGCACCTGAATATCGATGAGATGCAGACAGGATTCCGGGGCGGCGGCGTACAGGACGGCCGTGGCGCGGCGCAGTGGATAGAGATCGAAGCCCTCGATGAATTGCGAGTTGCGCCAGTCGAGAAATGCGCTCTCGCCGTCGGAGCCCGTGCGGACATCGACCTGACCGTCTTCGAGATGGATGCCGACGGCGTTCACCATGCGGTTTTCCACCGTCACCCGGAAGCGGAAATAGATCAACCCTTCCGCGGCGTCGTCGCGCCCGTGCGGCGGCTCCACCCTTTCCAGGCCGTGCACGCGGACACGCAGACCGGCATGCGCGTCCGCGCATTCCTGCCAGTCGCCGATCACATGGGGCTCGCGCACACTCCACCTCCGCTTCGCGTCTGATTCCTATCCGTGCGCGCGACAAAGTGTCAAATACGCGGAACGTTCCGTGAACAGAGTTTTGCCTTGCTTGATCATTGATCAAGCCGTGCGCAGCCACGATCCTTCCGGGCGTGCGAGGACGAAGATGATGCACGTGGCACACATCACATCGCCCGCGCTGCACCTGCCATGAACCTGTCTCTGAAGCAGCCCTGAAGCAGTCCTGAACCAGCCATGAACCAGTCATGAACCTGCCCGAGCGGAGAACCGACCCGTGAGACTGCCGCTGATCGCCCCCATGCTCGCGACCCCCGGCACGCTGCCGCCCGCCGGGCAGGACGAGCGGTGGGCGTACGAGACGAAGCAGGACGGCCAGCGCGTGGTGGTCTATCTGCCCGGCGACGGCACCGTGGAACTGCGTGCCCGCTCGGGCGAGGTCATCACGAACGCCTACCCCGAGCTGCACCCTCTGGGCGGGGCCCTGGGCGGGGTGCCCGCGATCCTGGACGGGGAGGTGGTGGCGCTCGACGAGCGGGGCCGGGGTGACTTCCAGCGGCTGCAGTCCCGCATGGGGCTCGCCCGGTCCCCCGCACTGGCGGCGCGCCGGGCGACGCAGACACCCGTCCATCTCGTGCTGTTCGACGTGATGTTCCTGCGGCACCGCCTCACCGCGCTCCCGTATCTGCGCAGGAGGCAGGCGCTGGAGGGGCTCGCGCTGACGGGGCCCTACTGGTCGACGCCGGGCGCTCTCGTCGGGCATGGCGCGCAGGCGCTCCAGGCGACGCGGGACAACGGCCTGGAGGGGCTGGTGTGCAAGAAGGTCGACTCGGTGTACGAGCCGGGGGTGCGCTCCCGCTCCTGGATCAAGATCCGCAACGCGCAGACCGTGGATGTGATCGTCGGCGGCTGGCTTCCGGGGCGCGGACGACTGTCGGGACTGCCCGGAGCGCTGCTGGTGGGGCAGCGGGAGGCGGGGCGACTGCGGTACGTCGGCCGTGTGGGGACGGGCTGGAGCGAGAACGAGCGCGCCGAACTCGGTCGGCTGCTGCTGGCCACGGAGTCGCACACGTGCCCCTTCGACCCCGAACCACGGATGCCGGAGGTGCACTGGGTGCTGCCCAGGCTGGTGGGCGAGGTCCGCTATGTCTCGCGCACCCGGTCCGGTCGGCTCAGGCACCCGTCCTGGCTGCGGCTGCGTCCGGATCTCGCGCCGGAGGACGCCGCGGCCGATCTGCCGTGAGCCCGGCGCTCGGCGCACCCCCCGCTTCCGGTCAGACGTGTCCCGGTCCACCGCTGCCGAAGGAGCCGCTGGAGCCGGGGTGCCAGCGCTTGCGCTCCTGGTGCTCACCCCGCCTGCTGGGCGCGTGGTGGAGTTCGTACGGCATCAGCCGCTCGCTCTCCTGTGTCGCGTGGGGCACTTCGTCGGGCTCCCTGACCTCCCGCGTCTCATGGACCGGTCCGGTCGGGGGCAGATGGGGCTGCTCCTCCGGATCGGGCGGGGGCAACTCCCGGTCCCGGATGGACATTCCGAGCCGCACGGCCCAGATCAGCGCAGCCGAGACGAACATGCCGCCGATGAAGGCGGCGAACACGCCTAGCTGCTGACTGGAGACAGCCAGTAGTTCCAAGCTCGCCGTATTCATGTCATGAAAGTAACCCCATTTGGCGGAAATTACCCCTTGGGGGAATTGATCCTGGCTGTTGGCTGTCGGGGTCGGCCCGGTTCAGCGCTCTGTCATGACGAGGACCAGGGGGATGCCGTCGCACGGGACCAGGCGCAGTCGGCCATGGTGGCCGGGGCGGCCCGCGGCGAGCAGCGCGCCGAAGTCGGGGCCCTTGGTGAGCGAGCCGACCAGATGGGCCGGGTCGGCGGACGCGGCCACCCGGCCACGGGCGTTGACGAGATGGGCCGGTTCCGGCAGCGCGCGGAGCAGCGGCATCACGGCCGCCTCGAAGTGCCGCAGGTACACGTCCGCCGCGGTGACCCCGGCGAACCGGCCCTCGATGTGGACCGGCGCGGACAGGGTGAGGCTGTACTCCTCCGAGCACAGGTAGTCGACGTACGGGCCCGCGACCGCGCGGTGTCCGGTGTCGCGGGGCAGGGTGAACCAGTCCCAGTGCGTGTAGTCGGAGTAGGCGGACTGCCGCGGGTCGAGGTCGGGCAGCAGCGGCCGTACGCCACCACTGGAGCTGGTCTGCCACCACTCCAGCCAGGCCGGTACGTCACCGAGCAGTCCCGGTGCGGCGACGAAGCCGACGCCGGAGACCAACTCCTGCCGGGCCAGGTGGAGATGGAGTCCGGGGCGCAGCGCGGCGAGGTCGGCGGTCGCCGGGCGGCGGCCCTGGGCTGCGACCCGCGTGAGCAAGGCGGCGACATCGGCCCGGGTGCGGGCGACGGCGTCGAAGACGGCCTCCAGGGTGGAGCGCACCTGGGCCGCCACGGCGGCTTCGGTGACCGGGTCGAGCGTCGCCGTTCCCGCGCCCGCGAGGCGGCTGCTCCCCTCTCCCACGGCCGTGCCGGGGGCCGTCGGGGCGGGGGGGGGGGTGAGACAGGGCAGGAAGCCGGGCTGCCGCGGGGAGTCGGACATGACGGCGACCGTATACGGCCTCTTTACCGCGTCGCACGTTGCCCCCCAGGTCAACTGCCCAAGGGATGCTCAAAGTTGATCCAAATAGCGACGCTCCGTAAGGTGTTGGCCACGCCGTCCGCCGGAGGCAGCACCCTGTCACCCAGGCGGACTTCTGGGCGGGCTGTTTGGCCTGCCCGCCGGCCTGGAGCATCGTCCGAGTACGCCACTGCGATCCACGGCGTCCGGAGTCGCCCTGGTCACCGCACCATCCCGCCACCGGTGCCGTTCGCGGACCAGCTCCGCGCCCGTCGTCCGCGTGGTGGCCTGCCCGTCCCCCGCCCCCCGTCGCAGCACCGTCCCCGCAGCCCCCGTCCCCGACTCCCCCCGTTCCCCCACTGTCACCCCCCGCACCGTCCCCCACTCCCCCCCGTCGTGGAGATTTCCTTGTTCAGCAGATCGTTGTTCACCAAGTCGTTCAGAGCGACAGCCGCCGTCTGCTCCCTTCTGCTCGTGAGCGGCTGCGGGTTATTCGCCGACTCGAGCGACTCCAGCTCGTCCAACGGCTTCAACCCCCCGGACCTGAAGGCGCAGTCGAAGCTCGGCACGCCCGAAGGACAGGTCAACCTGATCAACTGGGCGGGCTATGTGGAGGACGGCTCCACGGACCCGAAGGTCGACTGGGTCACCCCGTTCGAGAAGCAGACGGGCTGCCGGGTCAACTCCAAGGTGGCGGCCAGCTCGGACGAGATGGTCAAGCTGATGAAGTCCGGTGCCTACGACGCCGCTTCGGCGTCGGGTGACGCCTCCCTCCGGCTCATCGCCTCCGGTGAGGCGGCGCCGGTGAACACGGACCTGGTACCCAACTACAAGGACGTGTTCTTCGGTCTGAAGAAACAGGACTGGAACTCCTACAACGGCACCATGTACGGCATTCCGCACGGCCGTGGCGCCAACCTGCTCATGTACAACACGCAGGAGGTCTCGCCCGCCCCGACCTCCTGGTCCGCGGTCTTCGACGACGCCTCGAAGCACAAGGGCCATGTCACGGCGTACGACTCCCCGATCTACATCGCGGACGCGGCGCTCTATCTGAGCGAGACGAAGCCGGGGCTGCACATCCGCAACCCGTACGCGCTCGACCAGCAGCAGTTCGACGCGGCCGTGGACCTGCTCAAGAAGCAGCGTCCGAACGTCGGTGAGTACTGGGGTGACTACCTCAAGGAGGTCTCCGCCTTCAAGAGCGGTGACTCCGTGGTCGGCACCACGTGGCAGGTCATCGCCAACCTCGCCGCCAGCGAGGGCGCCAAGGTGAAGGCCGTGCTGCCCCAGGAGGGTGCGACCGGCTGGTCCGACACCTGGATGATCTCCGCCAAGGCGAAGCACCCCAACTGCGCCTACAAGTGGATGAACTGGGTCATCTCGCCGAAGGTCAACGCGCAGATCGCCGAGTACTTCGGTGAGGCTCCGGCCAACATCAAGTCCTGCGACGAGACCAGCGACCCGACCTTCTGTGACACCTTCCACGCCATGGACGAGAGTTACTGGAAGGACATCGCGTTCTGGACGACGCCGATCGAGCAGTGCCTCGACGGTCGGACGAACGTCAAGTGCGTGCCGTATTCCGACTGGGTACAGGCCTGGAGCGAGATCAGGGGCTGAACCCGTTCCCACGGACAAGGGCCGCCGCGCCACCCCGGCGCGGCGGCCCTTGTGCGTCCACACCAACGCGGCGCGCGGGCCGCGTCGTTGCCGTATCCGTACATCGGTGATCTTGGCACGGGCCACCCTCCAGGAGCAGGATGCCCCCATGAAGGGGTACCTGTTCTCCCATGAACACATGGTCCAGCCGGCCATCGCGCCGGGTATGTCGATACAGAACGCCAAGTCCATTCGCTATGTCGTGAACGGTGAGATGCTCGCGCGGCAGGGGGCGATGGTCGCCTACCGCGGCAGCCTCCGGTTCGAGCGCAAGGGTCAGGGCGTGGGCGGGATGCTCAAGCGGGCGGTCACGGGTGAGGGGCTACCGCTCATGACCGTACGCGGGCAGGGCGAGGCCTGGTTCGCGCACGAGGCGCAGAACTGCTTCATCGTGGAGATCGAGCCGGGTGACGAGTTCACCGTCAACGGCCGCAACGTCCTGTGCTTCGACGCCTCCCTGTCGTACCAGATCCGCACGGTGAAGGGCGCCGGGATGACCGGCGGCGGACTGTTCAACAGCGTCTTCAGCGGGCAGGGCGAACTGGGGCTGATCTGCGAGGGTTCGCCGCTGGTCATCCCCGTCTCGCCCCAGCAGCCCGTGTACGTCGACACCGACGCGGTGGTGGGCTGGACGGCCGCGCTGCACACCTCGTTGAGCCGGTCGCAGTCCATCGGCTCGATGCTGCGCGGTGGTTCGGGCGAGGCCGTCCAACTCAAGCTGGAGGGTGAGGGGTTCGTGGTCGTCCGGCCCAGCGAGCTGACCCCGCAGAAGGAGAACTGACCGCGAAGGGCCCTCACCACCGGTGAACGGCCCGGCTCAGGAGGTCAGTTGGGCCTGGACGAGCGGACCGTAGCGTTCGACGATGTCCTCGATGTCGGCGGTACGCACATGAGGGCCGCGCACGATGCCGAACATCACGCTCAGGCCCAGCAGGGCACTCACCGCCAGTTCCGCGCGCAGGCCCGCGTCCGGGCCGCTCAGCCGGGCGGCGAGGCGATCGCCGACCTGGGCGCGGAAGTTGGTGCGCAGCGTCTCGCCCCGCTCGCGGTGCAGGGGCGCGAACACGATACGCAGGACGGGGTCGGCGCCCTGCTCGGTCTGACTCACCAGAACATGGCGGACCATGTGGCGGCCGAGGTCCGCGAGCGGTGCGTCCAGCAGCGCCACGGCGTCCTCCTCGAAGGACATGACCTGGGCGAAGAGCGTGTCCTTGTTGCCGAAGTACTTCAGGATCAGGGGCGCGCTGACCCCGGCCCGCTCGGCGACCGCCTTCAGCGTGATGTCCGCCTGCGCGTGCCGGGCGTGGAGGTGGCGCACGGCCCGCAGGATCGCGGCCTTGGTCGCCTCGGCGTCACGGCGGGCGGGGCCGCGGGGCGCCTCGGCTGCCCCGGGCCCCGGTCCCGCCCCGGTCGAGCGGTCCGGCTCCGCAGGGTGGCCCGCGGGGGCGGTGACGGACGGGGTGGTCATGGGGTCACGCTCCTTCCAGCGCCTCGTCGCGCGCGGCTTCCGTACGAACACTGGCGCGACGGGTGCCACCCGAGGCACGGTCCTTGGGGATGGTGAGGGCGGCGGCACAGGCCACCAGGGCGACCGTACCCGCCATCGCGAACGTCAGCAGATAGCCGTGGAGCGTGGGCACGGGGGTGCCCCCGACGAGACTCGTGTGGTGGACCAGGATCGCGGCGACGGCGGCGCTGCAGACGGCCTGACCGATCGTGCGCATCAGGACGTTGACGCCGTTCGCGGACGCGGTCTGCCCGGCCGGTACCGCGCCCAGGATCAGCGTGGGCAGCGCCGAGTAGGCGAGGGTGGTGCCGGTCGCCACGATCGACGCGCCCACGATGACCATCCACAGGTCGCGGCTGTCGGCGATCCGGACGGCATAGCCGAGCGCCAGGACGGCGGCCCCCAGCGCGAGGGTGACGCGCGGGCCGCGGGACGCCGAGATACGGGCCGAGAGCGGCGAGAACAGCAGCATGGTCACACCGCCGGGAAGCAGGCACAGTCCGCTGCCCACGATGGACAGGCCGAGCCCGTACCCGGTGGCCTTGGGCGCCTGGACGAGCTGGGCCGTCACCAGGGAGTTGGCGTAGAAGCCGAAGCCGACCAGCAGGGCGGCGATATGGGGCAGCGCGACGCGCGGGCGGGACGCCAGGCGCAGATCGACCAGGGGCCGCTCGGCGCGCACCTGCTGCACGGACCACAGGGTCAGGATCAGCACGCAGGCCACGAACAGGCCCAGGATGCGAGGGCTCCCCCACCCCCACTGGCCGCCCTGCGACACGGCCAGCAGCAGGCTGACGAGGCCGGCGGCCAGGCCCAGCGCGCCGAGGACGTCGAAGCGGCCGGGGGCGCGCACGGGCGACTCGCGGACCGCCCACCAGGCGAGCAGCAGGCCGACGGCACCGAGACCGCTGGTCACCCAGAACATGGTGTGCCAGGTCGCGTACTGGATCACGAGCGCGGCCAGCGGCAGGCCGAGCGCCGCCCCGATGCCGACGGTGGAACTCATGAGCGCGACCGCGGATCCGGTGCGCTCGGGCGGCAGTTCGTCCCGCAGGATGCTGATCGAGAGCGGGACGACCGCGGCTGCCGCGCCCTGCAGGGCGCGCGCCGTGATGAGCACGCCGATGTCGGACGAGAGGGCGCAGAGCACCGAGCCCAGCGTCATCAGCCCGAGGGCGGCCAGCAGCACCCGCCGCTTGCCGTACATGTCACCGGCGCGCCCGAGCACCGGGGTGAGTACGGCGCCGGACAGCAGTGTGGCGGTCACCATCCAGGAGACGGCGCCCGCCGAGGCGCCGGTCAGCCGGGGCAGATCGGGCAGCAGCGGGACGACGACCGTCTGCATGACGGCCATGAGGATGCCGCCGAAGGCCAGTACCGGGACCGCCGCCCGCTCCCGCACCCCTGGCCGGTCGACCGGCTCGTCGGGGGTGGTGGATCGGTCCGGCGGTACGGGTATCGGGGCCATGGGCGCTCCAGAGGCAGGGGTGAATCGCGGGTGAATGACGATTCACCCTACCCAGGTGAATGGTCATTCACCTTCTGGATCCGGGAGATCCAAGGCAAAGACTTGGTCGTATTTCCTTCCTGGGGGGCGGGCCGGTGAGGCAGGTGGGGCAGGTCTGCCGGGGCATCGGCCTTGTGCCGCCCGTGCACGAACGGTTTGCTTGCTCCCGCACGCACCACCCACCATCGGCACGCACCACACCCCTCGGTACGGGAGCAACGACATGGCACAGGGCACCCCCGACGTTCGCGTCGACACCGGCAAGCCGCATCCGGCGCGCGTCTACGACTGTCTGCTGGGCGGCAAGGACCACTACGCGGTCGACGAGGAGATGGCGGCCCGGTTACCGGAGAACGCCTTCCGGGACGCGCGGCTGAACCGTGCCTTCATGCACCGCGCGATGCGCTGGCTGGCCGGACGCGGCATCGACCAGTTCCTGGACGTCGGCACCGGTATCCCCACCGAGCCGAACCTCCACCAGATCGTGCAGGGCGTGAACCCTCGGTGCCGGGTCGCCTACACCGACAACGACCCCATCGTGCTGCGCCACGCGGAAGCACTGCTGGTCAGTACGCCGGAAGGGGCCACGGACTACATCCAGGCGGATGTCCGCCGCCCCGCGGAGGTCCTCGCGCACGCACGCGCGTTCCTCGACTTCGGCAGGCCGCTCGCCCTGTCCCTCATCGCGCTGCTGCACTTCATCCCCGACGACGAGGACGCCGACGGGATCGTCCGCACCCTGGTCGACGCCCTGCCGTCCGGCAGCCATCTCGTCCTGACCCACGGCACCGGCGACTTCCACCCGGAACTTGCGGGCCGGGCGACCGGGGACTACGGCAAGGGCGGGATCAGGCTGGCGCTGCGCAGCCATGCGGAGGTCCTGCGCTTCTTCGCCGGGCTCGACCTCGTGGACCCCGGTCTGGTGACCGCCCCCGCCTGGCACCAGGACACGGACACGCCCGCCCCGCAGGCGGAGGAGTCCTCCATCTACGTGGGCGTGGCCCGCGTGCCCTGACCCGAGGCGCCCCGCCCGCCGGGAGTCAGTCGGCGGCCGTGCGGCACTCCGGGTGGCCCCAGCCCTGGGTGTTCTTGGCGATCGACTCGCCCGCCGCGTACGACCGTCCGCAGACGCAGCGGCCCGGGAACTTCGCCTTGATCGTGCGGCTGCCGGAGGCGCGCTTGGCGGGGGCCGTGCCACGGCGGGCAGCCGGAACCGCCGGTCGCGACGAGGGCAGCGGCTCCGGAGACCCGTACGCGCTGCCCGCCGCTTCCTGGACCGTGGCCGCCTGGCTGGCGGCGCGGTCCGCGAAGTCGTTGAGGCGGTCGCCGTCGGCCTGGTGGGCCGGGACGTAGCGGAACTCGACCTGGCGGCCGTCGAGCAGACCGTCGATCCGCGCGACCAGTTCCTGGTTGGCGACGGGCTTGCCGGAGGCGGTCTTCCAGCCCTTGCGCTTCCAGCCGGGCAGCCAGGTCGTGACGGCCTTCATCGCGTACTGGGAGTCCATCCGGATCTCCAGCGGGACATCCGGGTCGACCGCCGTCAACAGGCGTTCCAGGGCGGTGAGTTCGGCCACGTTGTTGGTCGTCCGGCCCAGCGGACCGGCCTCCCAGCGGCTGGGGGTCTCCGCGTCGTCGGCGACGACCCAGGCCCATCCGGCGGGTCCCGGGTTTCCCTTCGACGCCCCGTCGCAGGCGGCCACAACACGTTCAGGCATGCCACGATCATGCCACGCTCCCGGCCACCGCCCGAATTCCCCATCGGCCCGCTCAGGGCACGTCGACGGCCTTCGG
The DNA here is from genome assembly GCF_023887685.1 of Streptomyces macrolidinus. Classification (GTDB taxonomy): domain Bacteria; phylum Actinomycetota; class Actinomycetes; order Streptomycetales; family Streptomycetaceae; genus Streptomyces; species Streptomyces macrolidinus. The sequence goes on from NZ_JAMWMR010000012.1 coordinate 9,658, forward strand.
TGTCTCGCCCCGAGCGGTCGTGATGTCGATGACCGAGAAGGCGGCGCCCTGCGGATCGCTCAGCGCGGCGAACCGGCCGAACGGGCTGGTCATCGGCCCGTACCTCAGGACGCCGCCGTGCGTGACCGCCTGCTCGACGGCCGCGTCGCAGTCGGCGACGCTGAAGTACACGTTGATGTACGAGGGCACCTCGGGCGGGAAGTCGCCCGTCATCCGCATCCGCCCGAGCACCGGGTTCCCGTCGAGTTCGTAGAGGCGGAAGTCGATCGACTGGTCCAGGATCTGCTTGACGCGGTACGGGAAGACGGCCGGGAAGAACGCGTCCGCCTTCTCGGGCTCGCGGGTGAACACCTCGGCCCAGCAGTACGCTCCGGGCACGGCCCGCGCCTCGAAGCCCTCGTGGGCGTGCGCCTGCCACACACCGAAGACGGTTCCGCCGGGGTCGCGGGCCAGTGCCAGCGTGCCGAAGTCGCCGACCTGCATCGGCTCCATGAGCACGTCGCCGCCGTGCTCCTCGATCGTCCGCGCCGCGGCGACGGCGTCGGCGGTGGCGAAGTACAGGCACCAGGCGGACTGGCCCTCCTGGCCGGGCATGGGCGGGACGACGGCGGCGACCGCCTTGCCGTCGGCGTACGCCTGCGTGTAGTTGCCGTACTGGGACGAGGCCTCGCCGAACGTCCAGCCGAGGACATGCCCGTAGAACTTCTTGGCCCCCTCGACATCGGTGAACATCGCGTCGACCCAGCAGGGCATTCCCTCGGGTGGTACCGCCATGGCCTTCGACCCTCTCCGTCTCGCCGGTCTCGCCGGTCGGGGCTCTTCGCTCCTCACGCTAGCCACGGCCGCGCCGCGTCGCGCGCCGAGCGGCGGTCCTGTCCGACACTGGAACGAGTCACCGGAACAGGTCTCGGTCCCGGACGGAACGGAGCGGGCGATGCGCGCATGGGTGCTGGACCGGCCGGGTCCCGTCGAGCGGGAGCCACTGCGGTTCGTGGAGCGGCCGGACCCGGTGCCGGGCCCCGACGAACTGCTGGTACGGGTGCGGGCGTGCGGTGTGTGCCGTACGGATCTGCATGTCACCGAGGGCGACCTGCCGGTGCGGCGGCCCGGGGTGACGCCCGGACACGAGATCGTGGGCGTGGTGGCCGGGGTGGGAGCGGCCGTGCGCGACTGGGCGGTCGGCGAGCGCGTGGGCGGCGCGTGGCTGCGCCGTACGGACGGCACGTGCCGGTACTGCCTCCGCGGGGCGGAGAACCTGTGCCCGCGCTCCGAGTACACCGGCTGGGACGCGGACGGCGGGTACGCGCAGTACACGACCGTCCCGGCCGCCTTCGCCTACCCGCTGCCCGCGGGCGTGGCCGACGTGGCGCTCGCGCCCCTGCTGTGCGCGGGCATCATCGGTTACCGCGCGCTGCTGCGGACGTCGCTGCCACCGGGCGGGCGCCTCGGGCTGTACGGGTTCGGCGGCAGCGCCCATCTGTGCGCGCAGGTCGCGCTGGCCCAGGGCGCGACCGTGCATGTCCTCACGCGTGACGAGGCTGCACAGCGGCTCGCGCTGGCTCTCGGGTGCGCGTCGGCGGGCGGCGCCTATGACGCGCCGCCGGAGCCGCTGGACGGGGCGATCCTGTTCGCGCCGGTCGGTGACCTCGTACCGGTGGCACTGCGGGCGCTGGACCGGGGCGGTGTCCTGGCGGTCGCGGGCATCCATCTCAGCGACGTCCCGGTGCTGCGCTACGAGAGCGAGCTGTTCTACGAGAAGGAACTGCGCAGCGTCACCTCGAACACACGCGAGAACGGCCAGGAGTTCCTGGACCTCGCGGCGCGCTACGGCGTACGGGCGACGACGCACCCCTATCCGCTGTCCCAGGCGCAGCGCGCCCTGGCCGATCTGAAGGCGGGGCGCTTCGACGGCGCGGCCGTGCTGGTCGACGACGGCATCGACCTCACTCCGCCAACGGCGTCAACCCACCCTTCGACGTAGACCCGCCCAACGGTGTGGGCCCGTCCGTCGACGTGGGGCCGTCCGTGGCCGACACGTCGGCGGGGGGCGGTGGCGGGCCGGTGACCGTGACGCGCGCGGGCCGCAACAGCCGCTCCCCCACCTGGTATCCGTGGCTGAGGATCTCGGTGCAGAGCGCACGGTCGGCGTGCGGGGCGACGACATGGGTGACGGCCTCGTGCCGGTGCGGGTCGAAGGGCTCGCCCTCCTCGCCGAAGGTCCGCAGTCCCACGGAGCCCAGTTGGGTCTCCAGGACGTCCGCGAGGGCCTTCAGGCCAGGGGACATGTCGCCCTGGCGACGCGCCGCCTCGACCGCGTCCAGCACGGGCAGCAGCGCGCGCAGGACGTTCTCCGCGGCGATCTCGCGCACCGCCATGCGGTCGCGCCGTACCTGCTTGCGGTAGTTGTCGTACTCGGCCTTCACCCGCTGCAGGTCGGCGGTGCGCTCGTCGAGCAGACGGCGCAACTCCGCGCTCTGCGGCCGGCTCCGGTCCATGGTCAGCCCGCCCGTGGTGTGTCGTCGTCGTCCACGACCTCGGCGTCCACGACCTCGTCCTCGTCCTGGCCGCCTCCGCCTTCGGTGGGGGTGGCCTGCTCCGCTGTCGTGGCGCTCTCGGCGCGCGCCCGCTCGTACATGGCGCTGCCGATCTTCTGGGCCGCGGCGGCTGCCCTCTCCGTGGCCGTACGGATCTCCGTTGTGTCCTCGCCCTTGAGCTTCTCCTTCAGCTCGGCCAGCGCGCTCTCCGTCTCGCTCTTCGCGTCGGCCGGGACCTTGTCCTCGTTGTCCCTGATGAGCTTCTCGGTCTGGTAGACGAGCTGTTCGGCCTGGTTGCGGACCTCGGCGGCCTCGCGGCGGCGGTGGTCCTCCTCCGCGTGCGCCTCGGCCTCGCGGACCATGCGGTCGATGTCGTTCTTGGGCAGGGCGGAGCCGCCGGTGACGGTCATCTTCTGCTCCTTGCCCGTGCCGAGGTCCTTCGCCGTCACGTGCATGATGCCGTTGGCGTCGATGTCGAAGGACACCTCGATCTGCGGGACACCGCGCGGGGCCGGCGGCAGACCGGTCAGCTCGAACATCCCGAGCTTCTTGTTGTACGCCGCGATCTCGCGCTCGCCCTGGAAGACCTGGATCTGCACGGACGGCTGGTTGTCCTCGGCCGTGGTGAAGATCTCGGACCGCTTGGTCGGGATCGTGGTGTTGCGCTCGATCAGCTTGGTCATGATGCCGCCCTTGGTCTCGATACCGAGGGACAGCGGCGTGACGTCGAGGAGCAGGACGTCCTTGACCTCACCCTTGAGGACACCCGCCTGGAGCGAGGCACCGACCGCCACGACCTCGTCCGGGTTCACGCCCTTGTTGGCCTCCTTGCCGGTCAGCTCGCGGACCAGGTCGGTCACCGCGGGCATCCGGGTCGAGCCGCCGACGAGGATCACGTGGTCGATGCCGGACAGCTTGATCCCGGCGTCCTTGATGGCCTGGTGGAACGGCTCCTTGCAGCGCTCCAGGAGGTCCGCCGTCAACTGCTGGAACTGGGCGCGGGTCAGCTTCTCGTCCAGGTGCAGCGGGCCCTCGGCGGAGGCCGTGATGTACGGCAGGTTGATGGTGGTCTCGGTGGCGGAGGACAGCTCGATCTTGGCCTTCTCGGCGGCCTCGCGCAGCCGCTGCACCGCCATCTTGTCCTTGGACAGGTCGATGCCGTAGGCGTTCTTGAACTGCTTGACCAGATGGTCGACGACGCGCTGGTCCCAGTCGTCACCGCCGAGATGGGTGTCGCCGTTGGTGGCCTTCACCTCGATGACGCCCTCACCGATGTCCAGCAGGGACACGTCGAAGGTGCCGCCGCCGAGGTCGAAGACGAGGACGGTCTGCTCGTCGCCGCGGTCGAGCCCGTAGGCGAGGGCGGCGGCCGTCGGCTCGTTGATGATGCGCAGGACGTTCAGTCCGGCGATCTCCCCGGCCTCCTTGGTGGACTGCCGCTGGGCGTCGTCGAAGTACGCGGGCACGGTGATCACCGCGTCGGTGACGTCCTCGCCCAGATAGGCCTCGGCGTCCCGCTTCAGCTTCTGGAGCACGCGCGCGGAGATCTCCTGCGCGGTGTACGTCTTGCCGTCGATGTCGCCGGTGTCCGGGAAGCGCCAGGACGCGTCGCCCATGTGCCGCTTGACGGAGCGCGCGGTGCGGTCGACGTTGGTCACCGCCTGCCGCTTGGCGACCTCGCCGACGAGCACCTCGCCACTCTTGGCGAAGGCCACGACCGACGGTGTGGTGCGGGCGCCTTCGGTGTTGGTGATGACGGTGGGTTCGCCGCCTTCCAGGACCGAGACCACCGAGTTCGTGGTACCGAGGTCGATTCCGACCGGACGTGCCATGGGGGCTTCTCCCTCCTCGTCGTCCGCGATGCCGGACACGGCCCGGCGGGACGCCCTCGTGGGCTGTGGGGTGGAGGCTTGGTGGCTGACTGCCTTACTAGCCTGAATAAAACTTGAGTGGGGGGTTGTCAAGTCTGGGTGGGCGGTCGGGGGACCGCCGGGCGGGGGACCGCTGACGTACGGCGACGGCCCGGACCGGTCGGGCCGGTCCGGGCCGTCGTTGGCTCACTCGGGTCTCGCCCGAGTATCGCTCGGGTCTCACTCGGCCGAGTGGGGCTCCTGGGTGAAGACGGCGTGGAGCCGCCGGGTGTGGTCCACCTGCCGCTCGGGACCGGTCAGGGTGAGCGTCGCGGTCAGCCGGGGTTCCGCGCTGGAGGCGGCCACGCGCAGTTCCAGCGCACCCGGTTCGACCACGCGCCGCCCGTCGCGGCCGGTGAAGGAGGCGAGGTCGGCGGGCACCGTCACCCGCACCCGCCGCGCCTCGCCGGGGGCCAGCGGCACCCGCGTGTAGCCGATGAGGCGCTGCACCGGCTGCACGACCGAGGCGACCGGGTCGTGCAGATAGAGCTGCACGACCTCGCTGCCCTGCCGCTCCCCCGTGTTGCGCACGGTGAACGCCAGACGGAACGCGCCGTCCGTACCCGTCTCCTCCTCCTCGACGACGAGGTCGCTCCAGACGAAGGAGGTGTACGACAGCCCGTGCCCGAAGCCGAAGGCCGGGGTCGGGTCGACGGTGGACACATCACTGGCCTGGGCGAGCCGGGCACCGAGATACGTGGCGGGCTGGGCGTCCGGGCCGCGCGGCACGCTGACGGGAAGCCGTCCGGAGGGGTTGGTCCGGCCGCTGAGCACCCCAGCGAGCGCCGGGGTGCCCTCGACGCCCGGGAAGAAGGACTGCACGATCGCGGCGGCCTCGTCCACGGCGCGCCCGAGCGCGTACGGCCGTCCGGCGAGCAGCACGGTCACCACCGGGGTGCCCGTGTCCAGGAGGGCGTCGAGCAGGTGCTGCTGGGCTCCGGGCAGGGCCATTGAGCCGGCGTCGCAGCCCTCGCCGCTGGTGCCGCGTCCGAACAGTCCCGCGCGGTCGCCCAGGACCGCGAGGACGACATCGGCGTCACCGGCCGCGCGGACGGCCTCCTCGATGCCGGAGGTGTCGCCGTCGTCGACGCCGGTACCGCGCGCCACGGTGATCTCGGCGTCGGGGAACTCGCGTGCCACGGCGTCGCGCAGGGTGGGCAGGTCGATGCCGAGCGGGACCCGTGGGTGGTGGACCCCGACGTGCAGGGGGAAGGAGTAGCAGCCGAGGACGGCCGTCGGTGCCTCGGCGTTGGGGCCGACCAGCGCGATACGGCGCGGTCGCGCGAGCGGCAGTGTGCCGTCGTTGGAGAGCAGGACCACCGCCTGCTCGGCGACTTCGCGGGCCAGGTCCCGGTTCTGCGGGGTGTCGAGGTCCACGGTGCCGCGCAGTGCGTCCGGGTCGTCCAGGTCGGCGTCGGCGAGCGCGGGCGGGACGGGGCTCCAGTCGGCGTCCAGCAGACCGAGGCGGGCCTTGTCGGCGAGCACTCGGCGCAGGGCGCGGTCGATGAGGGCTTCCGGTACCCGGCCGGTGGTGACGGCCTCGACGAGCGGGGCGCCGAACGTCTTGACGCCCGGCAGTTCGACGTCGACTCCGGCGCTGAGCGCGGCCTTCGCGGCGTCGGCCCAGTCGCCCGCGACGCCGTGCAGGGTGTGCAGGAACGCGATGCCGAAGTAGTCGGCCACGACGGTGCCGTCGAAGCCCCAGGTGTCGCGCAGCAGACCGGTCAGCAGCTCCTCGTCGGCCGCCGCCGGGATGCCGTCGACGTCGTTGTAGGCGCTCATGACGGAGCGGGCGCCGCCCTCGCGCACGGCCATCTCGAAGGGCGGGAGCAGGATGTCGGCGCGCTCGCGGGGGCCCGCGCTCACGGGGGCGAGGTTGCGTCCGGCGCGCGAGGCCGCGTAGCCGACGAAGTGCTTGAGCGTGGCGCCGACCCCCGCTGACTGAAGTCCCTGGACGTAGGCGGTGGCGATGCTGCCGACGAGGTAGGGGTCCTCGCCGATGGTCTCCTCGACCCGGCCCCAGCGGGCGTCGCGGACCACGTCGAGCACCGGGGCGAGGCCCTGGTGCACGCCGACCGAGCGCATGTCGTGGCCGATGGCGGCGGCCATGCGGCGGATCAGGCCGGGATCGAAGGTGGCGCCCCAGGACAGCGGCACGGGGTAGGCGGTGGCCTTCCAGGCCGCGAAGCCCGCCAGGCACTCCTCGTGGGCGACGGCCGGGACGCCGAAGCGGTTCGCGGAGGCGATGCGTGCCTGGGTGCGCAGGAGGGAGAGCGCGCCGAGCGCGGGGTCGACGGGGGCGGTGCCGAAGGGGCGGGTCAACTGGCCGAGGCCGGTGGGCAGAAGGGCGTCGAGGTCGACGGCCTCCTCCATGTCGTGCTGGTGGGGGGCCACTTCGCCCCCGTCGTCGGACGCGCCGACCCAGACACCGTAGAGCTGGCCGATCTTCTCCTCGAGGGTCATGGCCTCGATCAGGGCGGACACCCGGGTGTCCGTGTCCTGACGGGGGTCGTTCCAGACGGGGGTTTCGGGGGTGATCTCAACTGCCACGTTGGCGGTCACTTTCCTCCGACGCCCATGAGTCCCTGAACCAGGGCGCGACGGGCGAACAGGTAGACGAGCAGGACGGGCACCATGGACAACACCACGGCTGCCAGCAGTCCGGGGACGTTCATGCCATGTGCGGTTTGGAAGTTGTAGAGGCCCAGGGTGATCAGCTTGGTGGACTCCGACTGGGTCAGGACCAGGGGGAACAGGAAGCCGTTCCATGCCTGGAGCGCGGAGAACACCACGATCGTGGACAGTCCGCCCCGCGAGAGCGGGAGCACCAGTTGGAAGAACATCCGCCGGGGCGTGGCACCGTCCATGGCCATGGCCTCGAACAGCTCCGGGGAGATGTCCCGCATCGCGCCGCTGAGGATCAGCGCCGACATCGGCAGACAGAACGCGGCGGTCGGCAGGACGACCCCGAGGAGGTTGTCGTACAGACCGGCCTTGCTGATCAGATAGAACATCGGGACGATCACGGCCTGCGCCGGAATGGCGAGTCCCAGCAGGAACAACCGGAAGAGCTGGGTGGTGACCCGCGAGCGGCTGCGGACGATCGCGTAGGCCAGCGGCGGAACGAGCAGCAGCACCACACCGACCACGCACGCGGTGACGATCAGCGTGTTGAGGAAGTACTGGCCGAAGCCCGCGTCGAAGGCTTGCGTGAAGTTGTCGAACGTGATGCTGCGCGGGAAGGACAGCGGACCGTTCCGGGAGTAGTCGGACTGTGACTGCACCGTCGCCACGAGCATCACGTACAGCGGCAGGCCGACGAGGAAGAGCCAGACCAACGAGCCCACGCCGGCCAGGTAGTTGGGGCGTCGCCTCATGACAGACCCTCCATGGAGCTGCGCATCTTGTCGTAGCCGGACACGCGGACGACGATCAGTGAGATGACCGTCGCCGCGACGACCAGGACCAGGGCGATGGCGGCTCCGGCGCCGAAGTCGAAGCCCTTGAACGCCTTTTGGTACATGTAGTACGCGCTGATCGTCGTGTCCGTCCCCGGCCCGCCCTGGGTCAGGATGAGGACGGTCTCGAACGTCGTGAGCCCGCCGACGATCATCAGGATCATCGAGGTGATGACCGAGTTGCGCAGTTGCGGCAGGGTGATGTGGAAGAACTGGCGGTAGCGCCCCGCCCCGTCGATCTCGGCCGCCTGGTACAGCACGTGAGGGATGGCGCGGGCGGCTCCCTGGTAGATCAGCGTGTGGAACGGGGTGAACTGCCAGGTGCTCACGAACGCCAGTACGCCGATCGCGGTGGCCTGCTTGCCGAACAGGTTGCCGTCGCCGAACAGCCAGGTGGCCTGGGCCGGGATGCCGAAGTTCGGGTCGAGCAGCGCCCGCCACAGCACCGACACGGCGGTGGCGGACAGCAGCAGCGGGATGAAGTAGATCACCGACAGCACCGCGCGGTTGCGCTGCTGCCCCGCGGCCCAGACGCCCAGCAGGATGCTCAGCGGGGTCTGGATGGCCACGCCCAGCACGGTGACCAGCAAGGTCAGCCAGACGCTCTTGATCATCACCGGGTCGTCGAGGATCCGGGACCAGTTGTCCATCCCGACGAACTCGGGTGAGCCGAGGCCGTCCCAGCTCATGAAGGACAGCACCGCCACCATGATCAGCGGGACGATGGCGAAGAGCGCGAAGAACACCGTGGCGGGGAGCGCCCAGCCGAAGCCGGGGCGCCCGACCCGGGCGGCGGAGGAGCTGTCCGACCCCCGCCGGGCCGTCCCACGGGACCCGGCGGCGGGCTGATTACGCGTCAACTGTGTGGTCATCAGGGATCATTCGGTGGGGAGGGCCTGCATGGCCTTGATGAACCCGCCCGCATCCGTCTGGCCGTTGAAGAACTGCTGCACGGCCTGGTAGATGGGCGTCATGGCGGCGGGCGGGTAGGCCTGGTCCCAGGAGAGCTGGAACGAGGGGGCCTTCTTCACCAGGTCGTACTGGAAGTGCGAGTAGGCGGGGTTGGTCGAACCGTCCAGGAACTTCTCGGTGTTGGTGGTGGTCGGCAGGTTGCCGAGGCCCAACTGCGCCTTGACGAACTCGTCGGAGTACATGAGCTTCAGGAACTTGGCGACGGCCTCGGGGTGCTTCGTCTTCTTCAGCACCGAGTAGTAGTTGTTGGTGTTGCCGACGATGTCGGTCGGGTCACCCTTGCCGCCCTGGACGGACGGGAAGGCGGTGTAGCCGAGGCCCTTGGCCGCGAAGTCCTTGTCACCGTCCTGCTGTTGGGAGTAGTACCACGACCCCATCAGCTCGAACCCGGCCTTGCCGCGGGCCACCAGCGCGGGAGAGGCGCCGTTCGTGTACTTCACGGAGTCGAAGTTGGAGCCGAAGGCGCCCGCGTCGACGAGCTGCTTGATCATGCCGAGCGCCTTCTTGCTCTCCGGGCTCTCCCAGGCGCTCTTGTCACCGCCGAGGGCCTTCTGGAACAGCTCGGGGCCCGCGACCCGGTCGTAGAGGTACTCGAACCACATCAGCGTCGGCCACTGGTCGCCGGCGCCGAGGGCGATCGGGGTGACCCCCTTGGCCTTCAACTTCTTGACCGCGTCGAGCAGTTCGTCCCAGGTCCGGGGCGGCTGCACCCCCGCGTCGTCGAGCACCTTCTTGTTGTGGAACAGCATGACCGGCTGGGTGCCGCGCATCGGGATGCCGTACGGCTTGCCGTCGACGGTCGCGTTGTTGAACACCGACGGCAGGAAGTTGGACTTCAGGCCCGGGTCGTCCTTGATGAAGTCGTCCAGCGGCATCAGCAGGTCGGCCTTGACGAACGGCTTGATGCTGCCGCCACCCCAGTTGAAGAAGACGTCCGGGGCCTGCGGCGTGCTGATGATCGTCTGGAGCTTCTGCTGGTAGTCGGCGCCGGGGATGGTGTCGAGGACCGCCTTGACGTCCGACGTCTTGTTGAAGGTCTCGACGATCTGCTTCTCGACCTTGTTGTTGGTGTCCCCGTAGACGAGCACATGGATCTTCCCGTCGTTCGAGGACCCGCCGCCGCTTCCGCCCCCGCAGGCCGAAAGGCTCAGCGTCAGGCCGAGCGTCACGCCACCGGCGAGCAGACGGGGCAACCGCGCGCGTATCTTCATCGCATACCTTTCGAAATTTTCGACACCACTGCCGAAAGTCGCTGCTGTCGGACAGTAGGGGCGGCACTCCACGGGGTCAACGGGCGTGCAGACGCGCGACCAAACCGTTACCGGCGGCTCGTGACCTATCCTTCGGACATGCGTGGAAACGACGAAGTCGAGGGCCGGGTGACCCTGGCCGCCATAGCCGAGCAGGCCGGCGTGTCCCTGTCGACGGTTTCGAAAGTCCTCAACGGACGCTCCGATGTCTCCGAGGCGACCCGCGGCAGAGTCGAAGAACTCCTCGACACCCACGGTTATCGCCGCCGGGCCCAGGGAGCACCCCAGTCCCCGCTCATCGAGCTGGTCTTCCACGAACTGGACAGCATCTGGGCGATGGAACTCATCCGCGGTGTGGAGAACGTCGCGAAGGAGAACAGGGCGAGCGTGGTCCTCACCGAGAGCGGCACCCGGCACGCTCCCGCGCCCGACTGGATCGAGGGGGTGCTGCGACGCCGCCCGCTGGGCGTGGTCCTGGTCTTCTCCGCTCTGCCGGACAAGGTGAAGAAGCAACTGCGGTCACGGGCCATCCCGTTCGTCATCGTCGACCCGGCCGGTGACCCGGATCCGGACGTGCCCTCCGTGGGCTCCGCGAACTGGGCCGGTGGCCTCGCGGCCACGCGCCATCTCACCGACCACCACCACGAGCGCATCGCCATCATCACGGGCCCGGAGGACATGATGTGCTCGCTCGCCCGCCTCGACGGCTACCGCTCGGCGCTGGCGATGGCCGGTCTGGAGGTCGACCCGGACCTTGTGCGCTTCGGCGACTTCCATGTGCAGGGCGGCTTCACCCATGCCATGGAGCTGCTGGAGCGCCCGGACCGGCCGACCGCCGTCTTCGCCGGAAGCGACCTCCAGGCGCTCGGCGTGCTGGAGGCGGCGCGGGTGAAGGGCCTGAGCGTGCCGGAGGACCTGTCGGTCATCGGGTACGACGACGTCCCGCTCGCCCAGTGGTCGAGCCCCGGACTGACCACGGTCCACCAGCCGCTGCGCCAGATGGCCGAGGAGGCGGCCCGCATGCTGCTGCGCCCCCACGACCCCGGCAGGACGGCCCTGCGGATCGAACTCGCGACGCATCTGGTGGTACGGCAGAGCACCGCACCACCGAAGAGCGCAGCAACGAGCTGACGCGCCGTCAGGAGACCCTGCTCACAAGCCCGTTGGCGACCTTCTCGAAACTTTCGACAGGGTAGCCCGACGCACGGTCGCTTTCTCGTTGCCGCAGCTCGGCCGGTGACAGCGGCGGTTCAGGTGCCTGATGTGACCAGGTCCAGGGCGCGCACCCAGTCGAACTCCGGGCGGGTGCCCGGCTCGCCCGCCTCTCCGGAGTGCGGGTCGCCGAACCGGACGCCCATGCCGCTGAGCCGTTCGACACTCGCCCGGTAGGCGGGGTGGGCGGTCAGCGCCTCGCTCACGCAGGGCAGGACGGCGATCGGGACACCGAGCCCGTACGCCTCGCACAGGGTGCCCAGCGCGAGGGTGTCGGCGATGCCCGCGGCCCACTTGTTGACGGTGTTGAAGGTGGCCGGGGCCACGATGACCGCGTCGGGGTCGGGGAACGGTCGCGGGTCGCCCGGAGCGCGCCAGGCGGACCGGATCGGATGGCCTGTGCGCTCCTCGACCTCGTCGGTGTCGAAGAAGCGGAGGGCGAGCGGGGTGGCGATGACGCCGACCTCCCAGTTCCGCTCCAGCGCGGCGTCGATCAGCTCGCCGACGTCCCGCGCGACGCCCGCGGCACAGACGACGACGTACAGGAAGGGTTTCGTGGCGTGTTCGGTCACGAGCGCACCCTACTGAACGATCCCTGAAGCGGCCCCGCGCCCGGAACACAGAGCCCGGCGGCGGGCTGGCCGGACCAGCTCGCCGCCGGGCATCCGTCCCGTCGCCGGGTCTCCGTCATCCTCCTTGTTCGGAGAGCGAGATGGCGCTGACCGGGCAGGCGCGCACGGCCTCCCGCAGCAACGGGTCACCGCCGCCGTTCTCCTTGCCGGGCAGCACTTCGCTGTAGCCGTCGTCGTCCTGGGTGAAGACGCCCGGCGCGGTGAGGGCGCACTGGCCCGCTCCGACGCATACGTCCTTGTCGATGGTGATGGTGATGTCGCGAGTCATGGTCGCAGCCTCTTACCAGGTCACGGGGAGTTCCAGCATCCCCTGGATCGTGTCGCCCGGTTTGAAGGGGATCTCGTCCGCCGGGGCGGCCAGCCGCAGGCCCGGCAGCCGTGCGAAGAGGGAGCGCAGCGCGATCTCCAGCTCGGTCCGTGCCAGGTTCTGGCCGAGGCACTGGTGGACGCCGAACCCGAAGGCGACGTGGTGGCGGGCCGAACGGTGCCAGTCCAGGGTGTCCGGCTCGGGGAAGACGGCGGTGTCGCGGTTGATGACGGACGTGGAGAACAGGACGCCCTCCCCGGCCCGGATCGTCGTCCCCGCGATCTCGATGTCCTCGGTGGCGACCCGCACCAGCCCGTCGGCGATCGACAGGAAGCGCAGCAGCTCCTCGACCGCGGCGGACATCAGGCTCGGGTCGGTACGCAGTTCGGCGAGCTGCTCGGGGTGCCTGAGCAGGGTGAAGGTGCCCAGCGAGATCATGTTGGCCGTCGTCTCGTGCCCGGCGACCAGCAGGATCACGGCGAGGGAGATCAGCTCGTCCCGGTCCAGCGCCCCGTCGTGCAACTGCTCCTGGATCAGCTCGTCGAGCAGGCCCTCCCCCGGCTCCGCGCGCTTGCGGTCGATCAGGTCGCCGAAGTAGGCCTCCAGGCGGTCGCGGGCGTCCTGGGTGTCGGCCGCGGTCGGGCCGCGCAGCAGCCGACGGGACTGTTCCTCGAAGAACTCGTGGTCGGCGTAGGGCACGCCGAGCAGCGAGCAGATCACCATCGACGGCACGGGCAGCGCGAAGGCGCCGACCAGTTCTGCGGGCGGGCCCGCGGCCTCCATGGCGTCGAGGAGCCGGTCGACGGTCTCCTGGATCTGCGGGCGCAGCGCGGTGGCGCGCTTGAGGGTGAAGCTCGGGACCAGCATGCGGCGTTCGCTGTGGTGCTCGGGGTCGTCCCGGCCGACGAGGGCGATCCTGCGGTCGCGCTCGCGGATGGCGGCGAAGCGCTCGGTGATCATCGGGAAGTGGGGGTGGGTCCGGTCGGAGGACAGGCGCGGGTCGGCCAGCAGCGCGCGGGCCTCGGTGAGCCCGGTGACCACCCAGACGTCGCGTCCGTCGTACAGGGTGACCCGGGTCAGGGGCCGCCCCTCGCGCAGGGGGTCGTAGGCGGTGGGCGGGTGGTAGGGGCAGGTGCGGTCCTGGGGGAACGCGACGGGTTCTGACACGGTGGGGGCGGGTTTCGTCATGGATGACCTCGCTCGCGAAGATTCGCTCTTGCCGATCACCATTAGATGCCTGAGGCACCTACAGGGCCACCCGACGTCCAGCCGGATCCACCGGATGCCGTCTATGGCCGAAACATCTTGTCGGCAGAGGGGTTCATGCCGACAGCACATGCCCGGGACGCGTCACGCGCACCCGGCCCGACCATGGTAATTCGCTTGCCCGCGCAGGCGCCTCTCGCGCGGACACCACCCGGGATGCCACCCGGCCCGGGTGGCGGGAAACGGTGCACGGGCGCGGAGGGCACTTGGCCGGTCCCGGCCCGGCGCGCGAGGCGGCGCGCACGGACGGCGCGCGCGGACGGCGCGCGCCGGGTGCGGGGTGGGATGAATCGCGGGGCGGCTGGTGTTGAATCCTGGAACGTGTGGTCCCGCACCCGGAGTTACGGGGCCGTGGCGGGACGGACGAGACAACAGCCGTACACGACGATGGGACGGATGCCATGCCTCTTGAGGGTGAGTACGAACCCAGTCCGGAACAGTGGGTACGCGACCAGGTCGAGCTGTACGAGAGCTCCGGCGGCACCAAGGGGACGACGCTCCGGGACACGGGGCTCCCGGTGATCATCCTGACCACCCTGGGCGCGAAGAGCGGCAAGATCCGCAAGACGCCGCTGATGCGGGTCGAGCACGAGGGCAGCTACGCCGTGGTGGCCTCGCAGGGCGGCGCGCCCAAGCACCCCGTCTGGTACTACAACATCACCAAGCACCCCACCGTGGAGCTGCAGGACGGACCCGCGCCCCGGGAGATGACTGCCCGCGAGGTCACGGGCGAGGAGAAGGCGGTGTGGTGGGAGCGGGCGGTGGCCGCCTATCCGCCGTACGCCGACTACCAGAAGAAGACCGACCGTGAGATCCCCGTCTTCGTCCTGGAGCCGACCGGCAGCTAGCGCCCGGCAGGCAGGTGTCTAGTGCGGCTCCCAGGTCAGGCTGTCGCCGCCCACCCAGCGGACCACGTCGGGGTCGTCGGCGTCATGGATCGTGATGCCGCATTCGGCCGCGACCTCCAGGACCTCGGCCAGTGACCGCGCCTTGGCGACCATCTCGCCGTCGATCTCGACGATCCGGAAGGGCGGCTTGGCGGGCTGTACCCCCAGCACCATGACCCGGGGGTGAGAGATGTGGGGGCTCGCGCTTTCGGTCATGTCTCGAGCGTATTGCGCTTCGGGGTGACGCAGCGGCCGGACGGAGCGTTCGGGCGGGCCGGTCCGGCCGCGGGGAAGGGCGCGGAACCCCGCCCGCCCGGTTCGCCCGGCCGGGTGACAGCGCCCGAGAGAGACTCCCTGGAGGACACCGGTCCGCTGCCGCCGACAGTGGACCTGCTGCGGAGGGTGGGCACGCCTGCGGCCGGTCCCCGTCGTCTCACGCCTCGGCCATGAACTTCCGCAGATCGGCGTTGAGTTGCTTGGCGTGGGTGGCGAAGAGGCCGTGGCCGGCGTTCTCGTACACCTTGAGCACGCTGTTCGGCAGGAGCGCGGCGCTGCGGCTGCCGGTCAGTTCGAAGGGCGCGGAGGTGTCATGGGTGCCGTGGACGACGAGGACGGGCAGGTCGATCGCGGTGAGTTCCTCGCTGACGTCGAGGGCGGCGATGACCTGGCCGAGCGCGGTGCCGGCGCGGGCCGTGGAGGCGTGGCAGAGCCGGACCATGTACTGCACATAGGCGTCCGAGAGCTCGTTGCCGGGCCGGTCCAGGGCGAAGAAGTCACGGGCGCCGTCGGCGAAGAAGGCCGCGCGGTCGTGCTGGAAGGCGGCGTTGCCCGCCTGGGCGGCCTCCGGGGCCCACCCGTCCGGGTTCCGCTCCGAGCGCACGACACCGGGCACCATGCCGCCGACCAGGACGACGCGGGCCACTCGCGCGGAGCCGTGCCGGGTCAGGCACCGCACGGTCTCGGCTGTGCCGACCGAGTGCGCGACGAAGGTGAGGTCCCGCAGGTCCAGGTGCTCGATCAGGCCCTGCACGTCGTCGGCGAGCGTGTCCAGGTCGAAGCCGCCCCACACGTCGTCGGAGCGCCCGTGGCCGCGCCGGTCGAGCCCGACGCAGCGGTATCCCTCGGCAGCGAGGGGCAGCGTCTGGTACTCCCACATCTCGGTGGAGAAGTACGCGCTGTTCACGAAGACCATCACGGGACCGTCGGCCGGACCGTAGTCGACGAAGTGGAGGCGGGTGCCATCGGTCGGGCTCTCGAAGTACGGCATGGGAAGGTCCTCTCGCCATCGGCTGCTGGGGATGTCTCCATCCTGTCGCGCGCCGGGACGGCGGTCGATTACCTCGGACGTCATCACCCGCCGGGGCCGGTGTCCGCCCGCGCCTCGGCCCTCTCCCGCTGCGGCAGCACCGTGTACCGCGGGTCCTTCGCCGAGGCGATCCCGGCCGCGAAGACCCCGAAGCGTGTGCAGGCCGAACCGGCGAGCAGCGCCAGGCCGGAGGCGATCGCCGCGGGGCGGCGCCCGCCGAGGACCGCGGCGCCCACGGCGCCGGAGACGGTCAGGACCCGGGCCGTCCGCAGCAGGAAGCCCGCGCGTCCCTGCCGCCAGGTCTCGGCGACCATGCCGAGACTCCGCTCGGCGGCCGTGGCGCTCGCCAGGTCGGCGAGCGCGGCCAGCCCGGCCGCGTACCGGGCGGGGCCGTTCTCCCGCGTCGGGCCGACGGCCAGGGCCATGCCCGCGGCGGCGGCCGTCGCGGATGCCGCGAAGAGATGGGGCAGTTCACGGTGGGCGCCGTGCCAGGCGGGCACGGCCGTGTCCGCGGCGAGGACGCCCGTGTACGAGGCGACGGCCGGGCCGAGCAGCGCCGCCGCTCCGGTGGCCAGGGCGCCCGTGCGCGGCAGCCGCCCGGTCACGGCGCTCGCCGCGGCCACGCCCGCCGCCGGGCCGTAGCCGGACAGCAGCCATGAGCCGACGCTCATCGGCGAGGTCGGCTTGAGGACCCTGAGCATGTTCGCGAAGCGGGACGGCCTGCCCAGGTCATGGATGAGCGCGGCGGCGGACAGTGAGACGGCGGCGAGGGAGGACACCTTCATCGCCGTCGCCGTGCGGGGGCGGCCGGTGAGATGGGCGCCCGCCGCGAGCGTCGAACCGGCTCCGGCGAGCCCGCCGAGGAAGAAGTACCCGGCGATGTCCACGGCTCCCCAGGACGGCGCCTTGATGACGGGCCGCCCGTAGTAGGAGTCGAAGTCGGCGCGCGGGACCATGGGTTGGTCTCCCCGTCGTCTCCCGCCCTTCGGGGCCGGGCCGCTCTCGGTGCGGGTCATCGCCGCCTCCTTCCCGCCATCGCGGCCCGGCCCACCATCGCGCCCCGTCCGACCGTCGCGCCTCTGCCCACCATCGCGCCTCTTCCCGCCGTCACACCCCATCCGGCCATCGCACCCCGTCCCACCGTCACGCCCCAGCCGACCAGCGCGCCCCGTCCCGCCCTCACGCTTCGTCCGGCCTTCGCGCCCCTGCCCGCCATCGCGAACGACAGCGCGAGGCCGCCCAGTACGGAGAGGGCCGCGGCGCCCGCGTGGCGCCACATCGTCGGCAGGTCGCGGGTGGTGACGACGGGGTCCGGGGGCAGGCCGTACACCTCGGGTTCGTCGAGGAGCAGGAAGAACGCGCCGTCGCCGCCGACCCCGTCCGCCAGATCGTGGCCGTACAGCCGGGCGTCGGCGACCCCGGCCTCGTGCAACTGGTCGACGCGCAGCGCGGCCCGCTCCCGCAGCTCGTCCAGCGGGCCGAACTGGATGGAGTCCGTGGGGCATGCCTTCGCACAGGCGGGCTCCAGGCCCGTGCCGAGCCGGTCGTAGCACATGGTGCACTTGAACGCCCGTCCGTCGGCGGGGCGTTGCTCGATGACGCCGTACGGGCAGGCGGGCACGCAGTAGCCGCAGCCGTTGCAGATGTCCTCCTGCACGACCACCGTGCCGAACTCGGTACGGAACAGCGAGCCCGTCGGGCAGACGTCGAGGCAGGCGGCGTGAGTGCAGTGCTTGCACACGTCGGAGGACATCAGCCAGCGCATCCGACCGTCGCCGTCGGCCGCCGACTGCCCATCTCCTGACGGGAGTTGCTCGATGAAGGCGACGTGCCGCCAGGTGGACGCGCCGAGCGCCTGCGTGTTGTCGTACGACATGCCGGTCAGGGACAACCCGTCCTCGGGAAGCGCGTTCCACTCCTTGCAGGCCACCTCGCACGCCTTGCAGCCGATGCAGACGGAGGTGTCGGTGAAGAAGCCGACCCGTTCCTCGCTCATGTCCTGGTCTCCGTCCCGGTCGTCTCGGTGATCCCGGCCCGTCTGCGGTAGTCGGCGACCAGCCGCGGCAGGTCAGGGCCGCGGGGCCTGCGGCCCGGCCGGACGTCGGCGGTGAGCGCCTTGTCCTCCTGGATGTGGACATTGGGATCGAGGGCCATGGCGACGAGTTCGTTGGCCGCGTCCCCGGTGGACAGGCCGTTGGGGCCCCAGTGGAAGGGCAGTCCGATCTGATGGACCGTACGGCCCTGCACCCGTAGGGGGCGGATCCGTTCGGTCACCAGCACCCGCGCCTCGACCGCACCCCGCGCCGTGACGATCGTGGCCCAACCGCCGTGCTCCAGGCCGCGTTCCCGGGCGAGCGCGGGCGAGACCTCGCAGAAGAACTCCGGCTGGAGTTCGGAAAGATACTCCGACCACCGGCTCATCCCGCCCGCCGTGAAGTGCTCGGTCAGCCGGTGTGTGGTGACCACGTACGGGAACACCTCGGCGCCCGCCTCGTCGCCGCTCGGGTGGTAGCGGTTGCCCTCGTGAGGCATCAGATGCCGTACGGGGCTGCGCGGGGTGGACGGATAGAGGGCGTTGGGGAACGGGGAGTCCTGGGGCTCGTAGTGCGTGGGCAGCGGGCCGTCCTCCAGGCCCGCGGGCGTGAACAGCCAGCCCTTGCCGTCGGCCTGCATGATGAACGGGTCGTCGCCGCGCAGCGCGTCGGGTCCGGTCGCGTCCGGGTCGGGGACATGGTCCGGGGCGCGGTCCGGTACGAAGTCGGGGACGTCGTAGCCGGTCCACCTCCCCTCGTCCGGGTCCCACCACAGGTACTTCTTGCGTTCAGTCCAGGGGGTGCCGTCGGGGGCGGCGGAGGCGCGGTTGTAGAGGATGCGGCGGTTGGCGGGCCAGGCCCAGGCCCACTCGGCGGCCACCCAGTCCTGTGCGGTGTGCGGCTTCTTGCGGGCGGCCTGGTTGACGCCGTCCGCGTAGATCCCGCAGTAGATCCAGCAACCGCAGTCCGTGGAGCCGTCGTCCTTCAACTCGGTGTAGGCGCCGAGCGGTTCGCCGTTCGGGCCATGCCCGTTGATCTCCGCGAGGACGGCGTCCGCGACGGGTTCCCGAAGCGGCCCGCTGACCGGGTAGTCCCAGGTCAGGTCGAGGACCGGCCGGTCCATCGGGTCGGTGGAGCCGGCCAGCCGCTCCTTGATCCGGCGGCCGAGGTGGTACATGAACCACAGGTCGCTGCGGGCATCGCCCTCGGGTTCGACGGCCTGGTAGTGCCACTGCACCCAGCGGTTGGTGTTGGTGAACGAGCCGGACTTCTCGGTGTGCGCGGCGGCCGGGAAGAAGAACACCTCGGTGCCGATGTCCTCGGTGCGCAGTTCGCCGCTCTCGATCTCCGGGCCGTCCTGCCACCAGGTCGCGGACTCGATGAGCGAGAAGTCGCGCACCACCAGCCAGTCGAGCTTGGCCATCCCGAGGCGCTGGAGGCGGGTGTTGGCCGATCCCACGGCCGGGTTCTCCCCCATCAGGAAGTAGCCCTTGCAGACACCGTCGAGCTGGGCCAGCACAGTGTCGTACGTCGAGTGGGAGCCGGTCAGCCGCGGCAGGTGGTCGAAGCAGAAGTCGTTCTCGGCGGTGGCCGCGTCGCCGTAGTAGGCCTTCAGCAGGCTGACGAAGTACGCCCGCATGTGCGCCCAGAAGCCCTTCTCGGTACTGCTCACCGCGACCAGGTCGTCCAGGCTCATATGGGTGTGCGCGTGCGGCATCGGGAGGTATCCGGGCAGGAGGTTGAAGAGCGTCGGGATGTCGCTGGAGCCCTGGATGGAGGCGTGGCCCCGCAGCGCCTGGATGCCGCCGCCGGGGCGGCCGATGTTGCCGAGCAGCAGTTGCAGCACGCTCGCCGCGCGGATGAACTGCGCGCCGGTGGTGTGCTGGGTCCAGCCGACCGCGTACACGAACGAACTCGTGCGCTCCCGACCCGAGTTGGCGGTCAGGTCCGCACACACCCGCAGGAAGGTCTCGCGCGGCACCCCGCAGATCTCCTCGACCATCTCGGGGGTGTAGCGGGCGTAGTGCCGTTTGAGGATCTGGTAGACGCAGCGCGGATGTTGGAGCGTCGGGTCGGTCGGCGCGTGGTGGCCGGTGGGGGCGCCGCCGGAGCCGTGGGCCTCGGGTCCGCCGATGTGGTGCACGCGCTCCTCGTACTGCGCGTCGATGTCACCGGTCGGCTGCTGGACCTCCACGCCCTCGTACTGCCAACTGTGCGGATCGTAGTGCCGCTTCTCCTCGTCGAGCCCGGAGAAGACACCGTCGAGGTCCTCGGTGTCCCGGAAGTCCTCGCTCACCAACGTGGCCGCGTTGGTGTAGTTGAGGACGTACTCGCGGAAGTCCTTCTCCTCGGTGAGGACATGGTTGATGATCCCGCCGAGGAAGGCGATGTCCGAGCCCGCGCGGATCGGGACGTGCAGGTCGGCGAGCGCGCTCGTACGGGTGTAGCGCGGGTCGACATGGATGATGCGGGCGCCGCGCGCCTTGGCCTCCATCACCCACTGGAACCCCACCGGATGGCACTCGGCGTAGTTGGAGCCCTGGATGACGATGCAGTCGGAGTGCTGGAGGTCCTGCATGAAGGTGGTGGCGCCGCCACGCCCGAAGGAGGTGCCGAGACCGGCCACCGTGGAGCTGTGGCAGACCCGGGCCTGGTTCTCCACCTGGACCACGCCGAGGCCGGTCAGCAGCTTCTTGATGAGGTAGTTCTCCTCGTTGTCGAGGGTCGCGCCGCCGAGGCTGGCGATGCCCATCGTGCGGGCGGTGCGCAGGCCGTCGCGCTCCCACTCCCAGGTCTCGCGGCGGGTGCGGATCACCCGGTCGGCGACCATGTCCATCGCCGTCTCCAGGTCGAGGGGCTCCCAGTCCGTGCCGTGGGGGCGGCGGTAGAGGACCTGGTGGCGGCGGGCCGGGCCGGTGGTGAGCTGGAGGGTCGCGGAGCCCTTGGGGCACAGTCGGCCCCGGCTGACCGGGGAACGCGGGTCGCCCTCGATCTGGACGACCTTCTCGTCCTTGACGTACACCTGCTGGGCGCAGCCGACCGCGCAGTAGGGACAGACGGAGGACACCACCCGTTCGGCGGTGTCCGTGCGCGGTCGCAGCCGCTCTGTGCGCGAGGACGTCACCGCGGCGCCCCGTCCGGTGCGGTCGTCTCCGGTGAACTGGCGCCGTACGGGCCAACGGCGCAGCCGGTCTGCCAGGGACATGGGGCCTCCTCGGCGGGCTCGGGCCGGGCTCGCGGGGTCGGCCCGAGCGCCGGGACCCTGGCGCCCGGTGGGCAGGCCACGGCGTGCCCCTCATTCTTCGCCAGGACCACGGGGCCCGCGAGCGCAGCACGGGCCCCTTACGGGCCCGTGCGGGTGTCTTCGGCTCTTCGCTCGGCCTTCACCCGGCCTTCGGCGGAGTGCCCGGTGAGGGCGCGTCCCGGAGGACCGTCAGGGGTCAGAGGCGGGGGTCCACCAGGATCTTGACGGCCGTCTCGTTGTGGTGGATCAGGGTCTCGAAGCCCTCGGTGACGAGTTCGTTCAGCGCGATCGTCTTGGTGATGAACGGCGCCAGGTCGACGCGCCCCTCCTGCACGAGCTTGATGGTCTGCGGGTGGGAGTTGACGTAGGCGATCGTGCCGCGCAGGTCGACCTCCTTGAGGACGAGCTTCTGCATGTCGATCGACGCCGGCTTGCCCCAGATGGAGATGACGGTGATGACGCCGCCCGGCTTGATGGCGTCGAACAGCGTGTCGAGGACGACGTTGACGGACGTGGCCTCGAACGCGACGTCCGCGCCCTTGCCGCCGGTGAGGTGCTTGACCTCCTCGACGACATCGGTCACGGCGGGGTCGATGACATGGTCGGCGACCTTCGTGTCCAGGGCCTTCTGCCGACGCAGCGAGCTGAGCTCGCTGACCGCGACCTCGACGCCCATCGCCTTGAGCACGGCGCAGGTGAGCAGGCCGATGGGGCCGGCGCCGCCGACGAGGGCGAAGTCGCCCGCCTTCGCGCCCGAGCGCTGGAACGCGTGGTACGCGACCGACAGCGGCTCGATGAGGGCCGCCTGGTCCAGTGGGACGTCCCCGACCGGGTGGACCCACCGGCGCTCGACGACGATCTTCTCCGAGAGCCCGCCGCCGCGGCCGGCCAGCCCGATGAAGTTCATGTCGGTCGAGATGTGGTAGGTCGGGTTGTTCTCGCTGGTGTCGACGTCGGGGCGCAGGATGTACGGCTCGACGACGACGCGGTCGCCCGGCTTCAGGTCCTCGACGCCCTCGCCCACCGCGTACACGACACCGGACATCTCGTGGCCGAGCGTCACGGGGGCGGACTCGCCCGAGACCGGGTGCGGGTGGCCGGCCGGCGGGACGAAGATCGGTCCGTCGAGGTACTCGTGCAGGTCGGTGCCGCAGATTCCGCAGAACGCGACGTCGATACCGACCGTGCCCGGTTCGACAGTGGGCTCCGGGATGTCTTCGATACGAATGTCACCGCGGTCGTAGTAGCGTGCAGCCTTCACTTTGGGCTCGCTCCTTCGTCTGATATCGGCTCGCAGGTTGTGTCGAGCTCGGCCGTGGAGGGAGAGGTGTGCCTCGCATGGCGTATTCACGCTAACAATTCACTAATATGGTCCAACAGCGGGGTCGCCGTGTCGCGTCGGTCTCCCGGCCCCGGACAAGGAAGCGCTGTACAGGGGCCCTCCGGGCGCCTCGACCGGCCGGAGTGAGCGAGACGATCGCGCACACCCTGATACCGCCCGCTCGCTCCTGCCGAATACCGAATGCCGAATACTGAAGAATTGAATCAACTTCACGTGGAAATAGTGGAGTTGAGGCGTTCGAGGAGATCCCCGAAGGCGCGAGCGCGAATTGCGTCACCGAAATCGACGGCGCGCCCGATGCGGGCGTGCTTCAGGGCCGACCGGTCGATCTCCCTCACTGTCGCGCGGGTCGCGGAACCGGGCCCGCGCGTGCCCGCCTAGTATCCCGGCCGTGGCGACGACCTTGGACGAACTCGTGGAGATGCAGCGCGCGGCGAGTGAGGCGTACACGAAAGCCGCCGAGCTTCGCGAGACATACGGCCCGCCCGCCACCACCCCGTGGACCAGGCAGCAGACCGATACGTACGAGACCGCGTTCCGCGCCTGGCGGGATCTCGACCGCGATGTCCAGGCCGAGATCACCGCGTACGCGAAGGCGCACGACCGGGTGCGCAGCGAGCTGGAGGCGGAGGTGGAGGCCCTCGCGGACCGGCCGACGGAGGGCGCGTAGCCCTGTGGGCCGCGCCCGCGCGGTGTGCCGTTCGGTCGCGGGACGTGCCGTTCAGCCCCGGCCCGGCTCCAGGTCCGTCCGCCAGTCGTTGGACTCCATCCAGTGCCCCTTCGGGTACTCGAACCGCACCGGTCCGAGCAGCCGGAAGCCCGCCTTGCGGCAGACCGCGTTCGAGGCGGGGTGGTCCGTGCTCGGGAAGGCGTGCAGCCAGCGGTGCGTACGGGCCGCCCGCGCCGCCTCCGTCACGGCACGGGCCGCCTGCGCGGCAAGGCCCCGCCCCTGGAACTCGGGCAGCACTCCCCACCCGGTCTCCCACACGGTCGCGCCCTGCCAGACGCGCTCCCAGAACCCGATGGACCCGACCGTCTCGCCGGTGTCGGCCAGCGTGACCCGGTACATCTGCCCGGCCTCCGGGGTGAGGTAGCGCTGATGCCGTGAGACGAGCTGCTCCTCCGTCTCCGGACCGCCCACATGCTCGGTCATCTCGGGGCTGTTGGTCCTGCGCAGCAGCCAGAAGTCGCCCTCCGCCCAGGGCTCGAGCCTTACCTGCGGCGCGCTTGTGATCTCCATGGCCGCCACCTTAGAGCGAGGGTCTGACAACGCCCGGAGCTACGATGCGAGGCACCGCGACAGCGGATGATCACGCGGAAGAACACGAGGAGTCGGCGCCATGCGGACACGCACCCTGAGGTTCGGCCTGTACGCGGACGAGCAGGGGCTGGCGTGGGTCAGCGGGCTCGTGGCGGAGGCGGTGGGCTCGCACAGCGCCCGTGTCGTCCGGAAGTCGGTCCAAGTCACCCTTTGCGGAGGCGAGTTGACGACGGCCGACGCGTACGACCACCTGGCCGAGCAGTGGGCCGTGGAACATCCCGGCCAGAGCAGCGGTGCGCGGCAACCAGTGGAGCTGCGCGTCGACTTGGAGTGCTCCTTGAAGACGTGGCGGGCCATCCGCAAGGCGGTGCTCCATTCGCTGTGCCCGGAGGGCATGGCACCTCACATCTGCCGCGTCCCCTGGTCCGCCTGAGCCGGACGCCCGGACGCCCCGGTCACAGCCGCCACTCGTCCTCCTCGAGGATGACCACACGGCGGCCGTTTCGGTCTCTGCCCGTCACGGTGACCTCGGGTCCGCCGACCATGAAGTCGGTATGGACGGACGAGGAGTTCACGCCCAGCGCGTCAAGGTCCTCGCCGCTGAGGTCCGATGCGCCGGGAAGCGCCTGAGGAAGCCCGAATCCCCAGGCCAGATGGCAGGTCGCGTTCTCGTCCAGCAGGGTCTCCATGAAGGTGACCCCGGACCGGCCGATCGGTGACGAGCCGTCCACGAGCGCGACCTCGCCGAGCCGCGCGCCGCCCGCGTCGGTGGCCTGGTGGGCTCGTACGACGTCCGCACCGGCACGGGCCCGTACGTCACTGACCACGCCGTCGGTGAACGTCAACTCCAGGTCCTGGACCACCGATCCGGCGACGGCCAGCGGGCGGGTGGCGCGCACCGTGCCCTCGACGCGTCGGCGGTCCGGCGTGGTGAACACCTCCTCGGACGGCAGGTTGGGCACGAAGAAGCGGCCGTCGGCGGCTTCGAAGCCCACGGGCGTCCAGCTCGCGCGAGGGATGAGACCGATGGTCAGATCCGTCCCTGGCCCTGCGAAGTGCACGGTGTCCAGGCACAGTTCGTTCAGTCGGTCGGCCCGGGTACGGAGTTCGGCGAGTCGCTCGCGCCAGACGGCGCTGGGGTCGGGCTGGTCCAGCCGGAGGAAGTGCTTGAGGTGGTGCCACAGCCGTGGCACGTCTTCCTCCCCCCAGACATGCCGGGACCATGACGGGGTCGGGCAGACGACGGCCGACCAGCAGACGAGGTTGTCGCGTTGCAGTCGGTACCGGGAGAACAGGTTGGGCATGCGGTCCAGACCGGCCGACGCGGGGTCGAGATCGGCGAGGACATCGGGGTCGGCCTCCCCGCGGATGGTGATCATCACCCCCTTCCGCGCGCCGAGCGCGTCATGGCGATGGTCGAGCCAGGAGGGTACCTCGTGCAGGGTCTCCGGGTCCGCGTGGCGGATCCGGGAGCGCTTGGCGTACGGGTCGAAGTACCAGATGTCCACGTATCGGGCGCCGCGCGCATAGGCGGCTTCGGTGAGTGCCCGCGCCAGGGGTGCGTGCTCGATCTCGGCGTTGATCAGGACGAGGTCGTCGTGGGTGACCGGTGCCGCGACGTTCATGACGAGGTCGGCGTAGGAGGTCAGTTCGGCCGACGGTATGCCGGGTAAGGAGAGTGGGGGCATGAGCGCTCCTCGGTGACGGGTGGGATGGTGATGCCGAGGCAGCCGTGCTCTGTCACTCACGGCCGTCGGGAAGTTCGAACAGCAGCGCCGTGAGACTGACGTGCACGGTCCCCTCCGTTCGCGGCGGCCGGGCGCTGCCCTGCAACACCTCCACCGCCTGAGCGACCAGGTCGCGGACCTTCGCCCAGTCCTCCTGCGGAAGCCAGACCTCGGCATCGGCGCTGTAGCGTTGGCGCGTCATCGCGTCGAGACGTCGCCGAAGGTCGGTCAACAGCGCTTCCTGCAGCAGTCGTTGACCACTGGAGCGGTCCAACCGCTCGACGCTGGTGGGGTCGTAGCGATAGCGGATGTTCGACCGTCCTCGCCGCGACCGGCCCGGCCGGTCCGCATCCTCCTCGACGCGCTTGAGGAAGCCCGCGGCGGCCAACTGCCGCAGGTGGTAACTCGCGGAAGCGTGGGCGAGCCCGAGTTCCTCGGCCACCTCCGTCGCCGACATGGCGGCGCCGGTCAGCAGGGACACGATGCGGATACGCAAGGGATTGGCGAGGGCACGCAGCGAGACCAGCGAGTCATTTCCCCAAGACATGTTGGAATATTAGCTACGGCCGGAACCGATCGACAAGGGCAAATTCGTTGGCCCTGCTCCGATGAGGCCGAGTAGGTTAGCCATATGGCTAGCCCCTCTAGGTTCTAACCCCTCTGGGCGCCGGCCCCTCCAGGTTCCGCCTCGATCCGGGCTCCGCTCCGTCTCGATCCAGGCTCCGTCTCGATCCTCACGAAGGACTTGTCATGAGACCGCTGTCCGAGCAGGACATCCGTACCTCCTTCATCAACTGCTCGAAGGGAGAGGCGAAACGCCTGTCGATCCCTCGCGATCTCGACGAACGCCCCTGGGACGACCTGGACTTCCTCGGCTGGCGGGATCCGGGGGCGCCCGACCGCAGCTATCTCGTCACCGAGCGCGCGGACCGGCTCGTCGGCGTCGCCCTGCGCTTCCCGGCCTCGCAGCGCGGCTTCCTGCACCGCAGTCTGTGCTCGCTCTGTCTGACCACCCATCCGGGCAGCGGCGTCTCGCTGATGACGGCCCGCAAGGCGGGCGCGGCCGGGCGCGAGGGCAATTCGGTCGGCATCTACATGTGCACGGATCTCTCCTGCCCCCTCTACATACGGGGGAAGAAGAAGCCCGAGGCCGGCGGCCGTTTCGAGGAGAGCCTCACCATGGACGAACAGATCGCCCGCATGATGGGCAATCTGTCCGCCTTCCTCGACAAGCTGTCCGCCTGACACTCAGGGGCGCAGCCCCGCGGTCGCCGGTCTCGCCGCTACCGGTCCCGAAGTCGGGCCGCCTCCACGCGGTGCAGATGGACGAGGACGTCGTACTGGCCGACGAGCGCCATGTCGTCCGGGCCGTCCGGGTATTCGGTGCCGATGGCGCGGGTCGGCCGGGGCTGCGCCAGCCACGCACGGGCGGGTGAGCCGACCGTACGCAGATCGACGACGTAGTCCCGGTACCGGACCCGGTCGAGGGTCGCCTCGTTGCTGGCCGGCCCGGCGGGCCCCAGCGTCCAGCGGTGGATGGCACCGTCCGGACCGGTGGCGTTGAAGGACCCCCGGTCGAAGGTGGTCCCCACGCTGACATAGTCGGAGCCGAGGCTGTCGCGCAGGAAGGCGCCCTGCATCTTCGGGTACTTGTCGGGCCGGTACGGCTGGTATCCGACGTGGGCGTCATGCGCGGACAGCAGCACCTTGGAGCCGGTGTGCCGCTGCCACCACACCACGTTGGCCGCCATCACCGAGTCCCGGTAGCGCATGCACCCGGCGATCCCCGCGGGCGTGTCGAAGTCGAAGGCGTACTGCCGGGCGGTCTGGTCGAGGACCGTCGCGTTCTGCACGGCCCACTCGTACGTCTCCCGGTCCGCGCCCGGCGACTGCCGCTGCAGCAGCCGCAGCGCCTCGCCCGTGCGGTCTGCCATCTCCTGGCGTTCCTCCAGGGGCTTGTTCATGTACTGCTCTATATACGCCCCCGTCGCGACGGTGGGACGCAGGCCCCGGTACAGCTCCTCGAAGCGGGCGCTCAGTTCGGGGTGGGTGCGGCCCACATAGTCCGTGACCGCGTCATAGAGTTCGGGACCCGCCCAGGCCGTGTCGTCGCCCATGAACTGCACCGGGTCGTCGGGATGCCGGAGGTTGTAGGCGCGCATCCATTCGATGAGCGCGAGGTAGTCGGTGTTGTTCCACCACAGATAGTCCCGCTGGAACTCCTCCCGCATGATCCGTCGCGGGTCGCCCTTGCCGTGCACCACATAGTCGTTGAGGCGCAGCCCTGTACTCCAGGGGGCCTCCAGGGCGAAGGTACGGAAGCCCTTGGTCTCGACCAGATGGCGGAAGACGCGTTCCTTGAGAGCGAAGAAGTCATGGGAGCTGTGGGTGGCCTCGCCCAGGCCGACGACGCGGGCGTCACCGATCATGCGGTCCAGGGGGCGCAGATCGGCGGTGTCGCCGCCCGGTTCGACGGTGCGCAAGGGGTGGGCGCCTCGTTCGATGGCGCTCACGACCGGGCCGTCGGAGGCGTCCGCGGTCGCGTGCGCCGGGGTCGCCGCCGCGACCGGAGGCGCGCCTGCCGCCACGGTCGCCAGGCTGATGAGCAGGGCCGATACGAGTACGGTTCGTTGCCGTTGCATGATCCGAGACTCGCGTACGGCGGACGGTGGAACCATCCTGCTCTCCTCCCGGTGGCACGGGGGAAGCCCCGAGGTCCGGCCCGGGGGTCTGCCCCCGGGCTCCCGGTCCTCGCGTCCGGGTCCATCCCTCCGGCCTACGCTCGATGCCCGCCCGGAAGGGAATGGCCCTAGGGATGCGAGACCTACGTGAGGGCTGGGCGCGGACGGCCGCCAGGATCGGGAAGTGGGGCCAGGAACCCGAGGTGGTCCAGGCGGTCCGCTCGACCGCTGCCGCGACCCTCGCGTATGTGATCGCGCTGCATCTCAGTCCCGAGCGGGCGCCGCTCACCGCTCCGTTGACCGCCCTGCTCGTGGTCCAGGTGACGCTCTACTCCACGATCACCACGAGCGTGCGCCGGGTGAACTCGGTGGTGGCCGGTGTCGTCATCGCCATCGGCTTCAGCATCCTGGTGGGTCTGACCTGGTGGAGCCTGGCCCTGATCATCCTGGCCTCGCTGGCCGTCGGACATCTCGTACGGGTCAGTGAGTTCGTGCCCGAGGTGGCGATCAGCGCCATGCTGGTCCTCGGGGTGACCCAGGTGGGCAGCACGGCCTGGGCGCGGGTCCTGGAGACCCTGATCGGCGCGGTGGTCGGCCTCGGCACCAATCTGTTCTTCGCGCCCCCCGTGTGGGTGAGCGCGGCAGGCGCGTCCATCGAGGGGCTGGCGCGCCAGGTACGGCAACTGACGCTGCGCATCGGAGAGCAGGCCGCGGGGCGTACGCCCGTGTCGGAGGCGACGGCACGGCTGTACGAGGCGCGTCGGCTCGACCACGACATCATCGTGGTGGACGCGGCGCTGCGGCAGGCCGAGGACAGTCTGAAGCTCAACCCCCGGGTCCGCGAAGGGCTGCTGCACCGGATCGTGCTGCGGACCGGGCTCGACACGCTGGAGATCGTCACGGTGGTACTGCGGGTCATCGCCCGGAGCCTTGCCGATCTGGCCAAGGAACGCGGCGCCGAGCCGCTGCTCTCGCCGCGGGTCGGGACCACGCTGGAGCGGTTGCTCTCGGAGATCGGCGATGCGGTGGTGAGCTTCGCCGTGCTCGTCACCACCGATGTCAGCCGCAGCGCCGAGTCCGCGGAGGCCCGGCTCGCCGAGGAACTGGCCACGGCGTGCGCGACCCGTGACACGCTGGCCGAGCTGCTGTTGGCGGAGGTCCAGCGGGATGTGCGCCAGTGGCAGTTCCACGGCGCCCTTCTGGCCGAGGTCAACCGCATCCTGGACGAGATGGACATCGAGCACCGCTCACGGCGGCTGCTCGAGGAGCTGGACCGCGGCGGGCAGCGGCACCGCCAGCAGGTTCCGCTTCTGAGTCGACTGGGGGAGCATGCGCGGCGCTCTCTGCTCGCCCGGTTGCGGAGGCTGCTCCCGGGCCGGAAGCACCGTTCCTGACGATGACCGAGCGATGCGGCTCGGCGGGACGCGTCGTCGGGGCTACGTCGTCCAGTGGCCGGGGCAGGTGACGGTGGCCGGGAGTCGGGTGCCCGCGGTGCCGCGAGCCGCGTTGATCTGGGGCTGGGTCACGAAGACCGCGTCCGACAGATCGGCGTCGGTGAGGTTCGCGTCACGCAGGTCGGCGCCTGTCAGATCCGCGCGGCGCAGGTCGGCGCCCGTGAGGTCGGCGGCTATGAGGCAGGCGCCGCGCAGACTGGCACCGCGCAGGTCGGCCCCCTTGAGCCGGGCGCCGATGAGGTCGGCGCCCCGCCGGTCCTTCTTCCGCCGCCCGACCGGGGCCCGTACCAGCTCGCTGGTGCGCAGCAACAGCACATTGACCTCCTGGCGATGCGCGTCCAAGTCCAGTGCGCGCAGTTCGTCCGGGGTGCGCAGCGTGAGCCGCTCGGTCTTCTCCCGCATGCGGCGCAGGTCGGCGTGGACCGGGCGGGCGTCGGGCAGGGTGAGCGCCTCGGTCAGATACCAGAGCAGTTCATGGAGTCCGCGCATCACGGGGAAGACGTCGAACATGCGCCGGGCGTGCTCCCGGTCGCCCGAGCGCCAGTCCTGTCCGCCGAAGGTGACCTGGGAGACCTGCTGTCCGGCGCCGAAGCAGTCGAAGACCGTGCAGCCGGAGAAGCCGCGCGGGCGCAACTCGGTGTGCACACCGCACCGGAAGTCGTCCCGGAGGTTGCGGCAGGGCGTGCCCGCGGCCTTGTCGATCGCGAAGTCCGCGGAGGCGGCGAAGGGCAGCGCGACGCAGCACAGGGCGAAGCAACGGCCGCAGTCGGCGCGCAGTTCGGGCCGGTCGGCAGGGGCTGTGTCCATGACATCACCCTAACCCCTCGCCGTCCGGCCCTCCTTCGCGCCGTCAGACCTCGTCGCGGACCAACGCCAGCAGCCGGTCCAGGACGCGCGGGCCTCCCGCGCGGACCCCGTCGTGCTCGAACTCGTCGGTGACCCAGGTGCGCAGGCCGCGGATCGCGCGGGCCGTCTCGAGGGCGTGGGCCGTGTCGACGTACATGTCGTCGTGGTAGACCGCCGCGGCCACCGGTACCTCGTTGGCGGCGAGCCGGGTGCGGTCGTACAGCGGTGTCCAGTCGGTGCGTTCGGCGAGCAGGTCCGCGGTCTCGCGCAGTGGGCGCAGCGCCGGGTCGGTGTCGAACATCCAGGGGTGCACCGTCTCGCCCGTGAACAGCACGGGTCCGTCGCCGGTCAGCGTCTTCGCCGCG
Organism: Streptomyces macrolidinus; assembly: GCF_023887685.1. Classification (GTDB taxonomy): domain Bacteria; phylum Actinomycetota; class Actinomycetes; order Streptomycetales; family Streptomycetaceae; genus Streptomyces; species Streptomyces macrolidinus. The sequence continues at coordinate 40,345 of NZ_JAMWMR010000012.1, forward strand.
TCGAACTGCGGGAACTCCGCGCGTACGCGCTCCGCCGACCAGGCGGTGGGGCGCTCGTCCTGGCCGTAGATCGGCTCGTGGACGAGCGCGTACAGCGGGTTGGCCGCGTACGAGAGCAGGGTCTGCACCTGCTCCTGGAACGCGTCGGAGAGCGCGAGGCCCTGCGGGGTGCGGACGAAGGCGTCCTCGAGCAGGAAGTGGAGGCGGTGGCTGCCGTCGCCGCTGCCGAGGAGGATGCCGAGGGACTGGAACGCCTCGACGGTGAGCCGGTAGCCGTTCGCGAGCACGGGCTCGTGCTGGAGCAGGTACTCGGCGATACGGCGCGCGCGTTCGACGTCCTGCGGGTAGCGGGCGTAGTGGGCGGCCACCTTGCGCTCGATGCGCGGGTACGCGGCGCGGTACACGTCGTCCGCGTGGGCGTCGAGGGAGGGCAGGCCGCCGGTGATCAGGGCGGTGTGCAGGCCCTCGGGGGCGGTGGAGAGGTAGTTGACGGTGCAGAACCCGCCGAAGCTCTGACCGAGGACGGTCCAGGGGGCGCCGCCGGTGAGCCCGGAGCGGATGGCCTCGCAGTCGCGGACGATGGAGTCCGCGCGGAAGTGTGTCAGATAGTCGGCCTGGGCGCGGGGGCCGCCGCGCAGCGGGAGCGTCTGCCGGTTGGCGGGGGTGGAGGCGCCGGTGCCGCGCTGGTCGAGCAGGAGGACCCGGTACTCCTGAAGGGCGCGGCCGAGCCAGGCCTGCTTGCCGACGAAGCGGTGCGCGCCGAATCCGGGCCCGCCCTGGAGGTAGAGCAGCCAGGGCAGGTCGTCGTCCGCCTTGTCGCCCGCGACGACCTCGCGCGCGTACAGCTCGATCGTCTCCCCGGCAGGGTCGTCGTGGTCGAGGGGCACGGTGAAGCGGCGGTCGGTGAGGACGACTCCGGGCTGGCGGTAGGTGTGGCTCAACTGGGCTCCCGGGACGGGCGGACGGCGGGTCGCGTCCCAGTTCAGCACATGGGGGGTGCGGCGTCCGCGTCCGGGGAGGCACCGGCCCGGCCCCTTGCGGACACCCGGCCGGAAGATGATGATCACACGATCGAGCGAAACCGGTTTTACGCACGCCCCCCACAGAGCAGTAGTCAACCCTGCACTCACCTGATGCCCGCGCCTGAACCTGATGCCCGCACCCGAACCTGATACCCGCACCCGAACCGCACCTGATGACCGACCACCAGCTCACGAGGAGCCGCGATGCGTGTCGCTCTGTTCCTGACCTGTGTCAACGACACGCTCTATCCGGACACGGGGCGCGCGGTGGTGAGGCTGCTGACCAGGCTGGGCGTCGAGGTCGACTTCCCGCCGGGCCAGACCTGTTGCGGGCAGGCCCACTACAACACGGGCTATCGGCACGAGGCCGAGCCGCTGGCCCTGCGGTACGCCGACGTCTTCCGGGAGTACGACGCGATCGTGACGCCGTCCGGCTCCTGCGGGGCGATGGTGCGGGAGCTGTATCCGCGGCTGGGCGCGCGGGCACGGGCCGAGGGGCGCGGGGACACCCTCGCGACCCGGTTGGCGCCCGTGATCCCGAAGACCTACGAGCTGACGGAGTTCCTGGTGGACGTGCTCGGGGCGACGGACGTCGGCGCGTACTACCCGCACCGGGTGACCTACCACCCCACCTGCCACGGGCTGCGCAGCCTGGGGCTCGGGGACCGGCCCCGGCGGCTGCTCGAAGCCGTACGGGGACTGGAGCTGGTCGAGTTGCCGGGTGCCGACGAGTGCTGCGGCTTCGGGGGCACCTTCGCCGTGAAGAACCCGGACGTCTCGGCGGCCATGGGGGTGGACAAGGTGCGCAACGCCGAGTCCACGGGCGCCGAGGTGCTGTGCGCGGCCGACAACGCGTGTCTGATGCACCTCGGCGGGACGATGGCGCGGCTGCGCGTCGGGATGCGGCCGGTGCACATCGCGGAGATCCTGGCGAGCACGGAGCAGGAGCCGCCGCGGTGAACATCGTCGCCCGAATGAAGGTGAAGGGACGGATCGCATGAGCGGGATGTTCGTCGGGATGCCGGCGTTCCCGAAGGCCGCGCACGAGGTGGTCGGCAACCAGACCCTGCGCGGCAATCTGCGCCACGCCACCCACACCATCCGCGCCAAGCGCGCCAAGGCGGTCGACGAGCTGTCCGACTGGGCCGAGCTGCGGGAGGCGGGGCGGCGGATCAAGGACCATACGCTCCGTCATCTCGACCGCTGTCTGGAGCAGTTGGAGGAGTCGGTGACGGCGGCGGGCGGCACGGTCCACTGGGCCGCCGACGCGGACGAGGCGAACCGGATCGTCGTCGAACTCGTGCGGGACACCGGCGAGTCGGAGGTCGTCAAGGTCAAGTCGATGGCCACGCAGGAGATCGGGCTCAACGAGGCGCTGGAGGCGGAGGGCATCCGGGCGTACGAGACCGATCTCGCCGAGCTGATCGTGCAGTTGGGCAAGGACCGCCCCTCGCACATCCTGGTCCCGGCGATCCACCGCAATCGCGGCGAGATCCGGGACATCTTCCGCTCCGAGATGGGTCGTTGGGGCCGCCCGGCCCCGCAGGGGCTGTCCGACTCGCCCGCGGAACTCGCCGAGGCGTCCCGGCTGCATCTGCGGGAGAAGTTCCTGCGCGCGAAGGTCGGGATCTCCGGCGCCAACTTCATGGTCGCCGAGTCGGGCACGCTGGTGGTGGTCGAGTCGGAGGGCAACGGGCGGATGTGCCTCACCCTCCCCGAGACACTGATCTCGGTCGTCGGCATCGAGAAGATCGTGCCGACCTGGCGGGACCTGGAGGTGTTCCTGCAGACACTCCCCCGCTCCTCGACCGCCGAGCGCATGAACCCGTACACCTCGACCTGGACCGGCATCACGGACGGGGACGGGCCGAGCGTCTTCCATCTGGTGCTGCTGGACAACGGCCGCACCGACGCGCTCGCCGACCAGGTCGGCCGCCAGGCGCTGCGCTGCATCCGCTGCTCGGCGTGTCTCAACGTCTGCCCGGTGTACGAGCGGGCGGGCGGCCATGCCTACGGCTCGGTCTACCCGGGCCCCATCGGCGCCATCCTCACTCCCCAACTGCGGGGCACGCAGAGCGAGATCGATGCCTCCTTGCCGTACGCGTCCTCGCTGTGCGGCGCCTGCTACGAGGTGTGCCCGGTGGCCATCGACATCCCCGAGGTGCTCGTACATCTGCGGGAGCGGGTCGTGCAGGGCGGGCCGGTGACCCGGGCGGGCAACAAGGTCGTCCTGAAGCCCGCGAAGGGCCATGCCGCCGAGCGGGCGGCGATGCGGGCGGCCCAGTGGGCCTTCGGGCACCCGGGGGTGCTGCGTACGGGCCAGCGGCTGGCGTCGCGTTCGCGCCGCTTCCATCCGCGGACCCTGCCGGGACCGGGCCGGGCGTGGAGCGCGAGCCGGGACCTGCCGACGGTGCCCGCGGAGCCGTTCAGGGACTGGTGGCAGCGCGGCCACGGCGGAGAGGAGGCCAAGTGAGCAGCAGGGATGTGATCCTGGGCCGGGTGCGACGGGCACTGGCGGACGTACGGGACGACGAACCTCCGTACGAGCGGGCCGTGCGCCGGGAGTACCAGCGGGAGCACGGCGCGCGCACGGCCGAGGAGAACGTGACGCTGCTCGCGGAGAACCTGGCGGACTACCGGGCGCTCGTGCACCGCTGCACCGAAGGTGAACTGGCGGCGAAGATCGCCGAGTTGCTCGCCGAGCGGGGCGCGCGCACCGTGGTCGTACCGATGGGCCTGGATGCGGGATGGCTCGCGGAGAGCGCCGCGGAGCAGGTGCCGGACCGGGCCGAGGACACCCCGTACGACCTGGACCAGGTGGACAGCGTGGTCACCGGCTGCGCGGTGGCCGTCGCCGAGACCGGCACACTCGTGCTGGACGGCGGCCCCGATCAGGGCCGCCGCCGTATCACCCTGGTCCCGGACCACCACATCTGTGTCGTACGTGTTCCGGAGCAGGTCGTCTCCTCCGTGCCCCACGCCCTGGAACGCCTCGACCCGGTACGCCCGTCGACCTGGATCTCCGGCCCTTCGGCGACCAGCGACATCGAACTGGACCGGGTCGAGGGGGTGCATGGACCACGCACTCTCGAAGTGGTGCTGGTGAACGGCCGGGACGAGCCCGATGTCCTGGCGTAGCGGTCCCGCGAGGTCGGCGTGATCCGGTTCGAGCGGGTCACCAAGCGGTATCCGGACGGCACGGCGGCCGTGGACGAGCTGTCGTTCGAGGTCGCCGAGGGTGAACTGGTCACGCTGGTCGGGCCGTCCGGCTGCGGCAAGACGACCACGATGATGATGGTCAACCGGCTCGTCGAACCGACCTCGGGCCGTGTGTTCGTGGACGGCGAGGATGTCGCGACCGTCGATCCGGTGCGGCTGCGGCGGCGGATCGGCTATGTGATCCAGCAGGTGGGCCTGTTCCCGCACCGTACCGTCCTCGACAACACGGCGACCGTGCCGCTCCTGCTCGGCTGGACGAGGGCGCGGGCACGGGCGCGGGCCGCCGAGCTGCTCGATCTGGTGGGCCTGGACCCGACGACGTACGGGCCGCGCTACCCCGACCAGTTGTCGGGCGGGCAGCGCCAACGCGTCGGTGTGGCACGGGCGTTGGCCGCCGATCCGCCGGTCCTGCTGATGGACGAACCGTTCGGGGCCGTCGACCCGGTGGTGCGCGAGCAGTTGCAGGACGAGTTCCTGCGGATGCAGGCGGCCGTCCGCAAGACGGTGTTGCTGGTCACGCATGACATCGAGGAGGCGGTACGGCTCGGTGACCGGATCGCGGTGTACGGGCCGGGGCGCGGCGAGCAGCTCGACACGCCCGGTGCGGTGCTCGGTGCCCCCGCCACGCCGTACGTCGCCGAGTTCGTGGGGGCGGACCGCGGGCTGAAGCGGTTGTCGGTGACCGCCGTCGAGCCGGGCGACCTGGAACAGCCACCGCTCGCACGGCCCGACGAACCCGCCGACCGGGCGGCGGCCCGGCTGCGCGCCCAGGGGGCACGCTGGGCGGTGGTGCTGGACACCGCGGGTGATCTGCACGGCTGGGTCGGCATCGACGCGCTCGGCACGGGGGGCTCGGTAGGCGATCACGCCCGCCGGATGGATGCCTGGGTGCCGGTGGGCGCCCCGCTCAGGCAGGCGTTCGGGCTGATGCTCCAGCAGGACGCGGGCTGGGTGGCGGTCCTGGACGGGGCGCACTTCCTCGGCGTGCTGACCCCGGCCACGCTGCACGAGGCACTGCGCCGTTCGGTCGACGCGGACGCGCGGGGTGTCGCGCGAGGGCAGGTGTCGTTCGACTCGGTGGCGAAGGCGTGAGCTGAGGCGGTCTCACCGACGCGGTATCGGGGCGGTGTCATGCGAGCAGTGATGTGTTTGCACCCGTCCGGTCCCTCGACATCACACCGTGGCCATACCCGATATGACAGCACATAGGGCCTTAAGTACGTTCGTCGCAGATCGGCTGCTCGGCCGGCGTCTCTGAGACAGAGAGAAGTGATATGCCCAGGCACAAGCTTGTGGCCGCCGCCGTCATAGGCGCTGCGGTCCTGACCACCACCGGCATCACCTACGCGACGAGCGAGAACGACAGACCCGCCCAGGCCGCGCCGCCCGTCCATCCGGCTGCCCCGCCTGCCCACCAGGCCGCGCCGCACGCCCAGGCCGCCCCTCCCGCTCTGCCGGCCGCTCCGCCCGCCCAGAAGGCAGCCCCCGCCCACCCCGGTGTCGAGAGCGTGGGCGGCAAGAGAGAGGAAGGAGGTGGCCGAGGAGGCCGCGGCGGCGAAGGAGGCGATCGAGGTCGCGGTGAGGGTGGCCGCGGCGGAGAGGGCGGCGACCGCGGAGGCCATGGAGGCCGCGGCGGACACGAAGGGCGCGGCCATGAAGGCCGCGACAGACATGACGGCCACGACGACGAGGGTCGCCGTCACAGGCACAGGAGGGAGAGGATCTACTTCAACGAGCGGAGCTACTCCGCCCATGTGGACGGCTGTATCACCGCGGTCAGCGGGCTGGGGTCCACCAGCTTCAGCGTCTTCAACGACAGCAAGAAGACCGTGGAGGTCTTCCGCGGGTTCACCTGCGACAACGGCGGCCCGGTCGCCACGGTCGGCCCTCACGGCGAGACCTTCGGCGTAGCGGCCAACCGGGTCCACAAGGGTGCGTACGGTGGGCTGTTCGGCGAGGACGGTGTCGTGGGCAGCTTCCGGGTGGTCCATGACTACGGCCGCGGCCATCACTACGACGACGACTACGACTACTACGACGAGTGGTGACAGCGCCATCCACCACCGGGAAACGCCGGCTCACCGGAATGGGGCCGGCGTTTTCATATCCGGCGTTCTCACCTCAGCAGGCCCTTGTCCTTCAGATAGGTGCGGGCCACGTCCTCCGGCAGTCGCCGCCAACTGTCCACCTGCCGGTTCATCGACGCCAAGTCCCCTGTGCGGAGAGTGGTGTTGAGGGCGTCGAGCGTCTTGGCGACGCGTGCGTCGCCCGCGCGGGAGCGGTTGACGACCGGGACGACGTAGTCGGCGTTCTGGAGGTGCTTGTCGTCGGCGAGCGGGACGAGGCCGAACTCGTCCAAGGTGGCGTCCGTCGTGGTGGTGAGCAGCATCTGGTCCCGTCCGCTCTGGACGGCGCGCTTGGCCTGGGTGGTGCCGACGCCCTTGGGGTCCACCCCCGTGACGCGGATGCCGTAGGTCTTCTTCAACCCCGGTGCGCAGGACGGCCGTCGGACACATTCGTCGCCTGCCGCCAGCCGTACCCGAAGGTCCGACCTGCCGAGGTCGCTCAGGGTCCTCACGTGGTGCCGGCGGGCGAACTCCCGTGTCACGGCGAAGGCGTTGCGGTCCTCCGCCCGGCCGGGGTCGAGCACGGTGAGCCCGCGGGGCGCGGCCAGCTTCCGCAGGGCCTTCATGGTGGTGGCGAGGTCGGGGGATCCTACGGTCGCGGCGTCGGGGCCGTCGTTCTTGGCCGCGAGCCAGTCCGCGAAGGTGGCCGCGTACTCGGCGACGACGTCGATCTGCCCTGATTCCAGAGCCGGTTCGTACAGTTCGCGATTGGCGACGGTCAGCACGGACGTCCGGTATCCGGCCTGGCGCAACAGCAGCGCGTACATATGGGCGAGCAGGTCGCTCTCGGTGAACCCTGCCGATCCCACCGTCAGTCGGCCGCTGTCGCCGGGTGGCGCGGTGACCTCGCCACGGGTCTCCAGGGAGGGGCCGGTGGTGCAACCGGCGAGCAGGAACAGGGAGACGACCGCCGCGTACCGTCGCATCACGGCCCCCGTCGCCGATGCGGCGCCAGGCGTTCCACGGCCTCGAAGATCCCCTCGACGACCAGTGCGAACCCGGCCACGAGCACGGCCCCGGCGACGACTTGGGGCGTACTGGCCAGGTTGAAGCCCGCGGTGATGATCCGGCCCAGTCCGCCGCCGCCCGCCAGCGCGGCGATGGTGGCGGTCGCGACGAGTTGGACCGCGGCGATCCGTACCCCGTTCAGGATCATCGGAAGCGACAAGGGCACCTCGACGCGCCACAGCGTCTGCCGACCGGTCATCCCCATCCCCCGCGCCGCGCGCACCACACCGCGGTCGACCTCGCGCATGCCCACGTACGCGTTGGTCAGCAGCGGTGGCACGGCGAACAGGACGAGGGCCACCACGGTCGGGCCCTCGCCCCACCGGCCGAGCGGGGTGAGCAGCAGTAGCACGAGCACGGCGAAGGTGGGCACGGCCCGGCCCGCGTTGGAGAGGTTGACGGCGAGCGCGCCGCCCTTGCCGAGGTGGCCGAGGACGAGGGCGACCGGCAGCGCGATCGCGCAGCTCAGCGCCAGGCAGACGACGGTGAGGGCGAGATGTTGCAGCAGCCGGTGCCGGATGCCGTCGTCCCCCGCCCAGTGCGCGGGGTCGCCGAGCCAGGCCCAGGCGTCGACCAGAGTCGTCATCCGCGCGCGGCCCTCGTCCAGGGCGTGATCAGCCGCTGCACACCGAGCAGCAGCAGGTCGGCCGCCACCGCGATCACCACGCACAGCACGGACGCCGTCAGTACTTGCGCCTTGAAGTACGTGTTCATCCCGGCGTAGATCAGGTTCCCGAGCCCGCCGAAGCCGACGATCGCCCCGACCGTGACCAGGGAGATCGCCGAGACGGTGGCGATGCGCAGGCCGGCCATGGCGGCGGGCAGCGCGAGCGGCAGTTCGACGGTGAGCAGCAGCCGGATCGGCCCGTACCCCATGCCCCGCGCGGCCTGCCGGGTCTCCTCGGGGACGGCGCGCAGCCCGGCGAGGATGTTCCTGACGAGCAGGGTGAGCGAGTAGAGCACGAGACCGGCGACGACGAGGGTGGCCGACAGCCCGTACAGGGGCAGGAGCAACGAGAACATCGCCAGGGACGGGATCGTGTAGAGGACCGTGGTGCTGGCGAGGACGGGACCGGCGGCCCAGCCCCAGCGGCGGGCCAGCAGGGCCAGCGGGACCGCTAGCACGAGCCCGATCAGCACGGACGCGGTGGTGAGCTGAAGATGCTGGAGCACCGCGTCGAGGACGATGTGGCGGCGGGTGCGCAGATACGCGCCGCAGAGCCACTCGTTGCGGGCCAGGCAGTCGTCCGGGGGCGCGGTCACGCGTCCATTGCACCGGCTGGGCAAGGGCGCGCGCTCGTCTTGGTGACCCTTCCGGGGCATGCATCGGCACAGCGGGTGCGTCCCGCGCGCCCTCCCCCGGCTCGCACTCCCCTGCGCGAGTGGTGACGATGGAGGCGAAGCCCAGCCCTCGCCGATCACCGCCCGGCCCTCACCGGCCACCACGCCATATCCCGACACCCCGCCATCCCGATCACCCCGGAGGGACGATGACCGTGAACGCCCGTCCGGGGAGCAGTGAGCCCGAGCCCGACCCCACCGGCCGGGAGGCGGAGCGGATCTTCCAGTTGGAGGAGGAGGTCGCCCAGCTCAAGGAGGCGGTCACCTCGCACGCGGTCGTGGACCAGGCGATCGGCATGCTCATGGCGCTCGGACATGTGACCCCGGACCAGGGGTGGGAGGTGCTCCGGGAGGTCTCACAGCGCGCGAACATCAAGCTGCGCAACGTGGCGGAGATGATGCTCGTCTGGGGGCACCAGGGTGATCTGCCGTACGACCTCCGCGTCATCCTGGAGGACACGCTCGACCGGTACGGCCCGACCCGGCTTCCGGACCACCCTCCTCCCCGCTGACAGCGTTTCAAATGCCCTCACGCGGATACTCCGGAAGGCGACGGCGCACTGGCCCAACCGTTCCCGGGAGGGTTCGGCAGTGAGCCCACCGCAGACGGCCGTCCGGCTGAAGACCGGCCTGGACGGCCGCATGCGTGCCCCTTCCACTCCCCGAACCGCCCGCTCCCCGTACCGCGCTCAGCCGAAGTCGGTGAGCGCCTCCTCGCGCATCCGCGCGCAACACCCGCTGAGCAGCCGCGACACATGCATCTGCGAGATGCCGAGCCGACTGGCTATGCGGCTCTGGGTCATACCGCGGAAGTAGCGCAGGTAGAGGATGGTGCGCTCACGCTCGGGCAGGGAACGCAGACAGGGCTTGACGGCCTCGCGGTCGACGATCAGGTCGTAGCCGGAGTCGGACTCGCCCAGTGCGTCACCGAGCGCGTATCCGTCGTCGCTTCCCGCCACTTCGGCGTCCAGGGACAGCGCGGTGAAGCTGTCCATGGCCTCCAGGCCGACGCGGACGTCGTCCTCGCTGAGCTGTGTGTGCTCGGCGATCTCGGCGACGGTGGGACTGTGCCCCGGGGTCGCGTGCGCGATCTCCTTGGCGGCCGTACGCACGTGGTTCCGCAGGTCCTGGACGCGGCGGGGCACATGCAGGACCCACATGTGGTCACGGAAGTGCCGCTTGATCTCACCGGTGATGGTGGGGATGGCATAGCTCTCGAAGGCGTACCCCCGCGACGGCTCATAGCGGTCGACCGCCTTGACGAGGCCCAGGGCCGCGACCTGGCACAGATCCTCGACCGCCTCGCCCCGGCCCCGGTAGCGCCGGGCGATGCGCTCGGCCATGGGGAGCCATGACCGGACGATCTCGTCGCGCAGGGCCTGCCGCTCCGCGCCCTCGCACAGGCCGCGGAGCCGTGAGAAGGCCTCCGTGGTGTCGGGGGCGTCGTCGTGCGGGTGTTGCTTCGCTCTTGCCGTGGTGCGCATGTGCTGCCCCTCAGCAGGTTGACTGGACCGTCACCATGGGAGCGCGCACCACCGGACACACAGGACACACCCGGGCTCTGGTGGGGCCAGCTCCCACGGACGTGCCTCCTGTCCGAAGCACTGAAGGGCCCATTCCCGGCATTCACGGCACCAAACAGCTTCCTTGCGTGCGTGACTCAGGGGGGTCCCGCGGCGTCGGGGTGTGACGGCCGTGCGGGACACAGCCAGAGGGTGGCGAGGGGCGGGAGGGTGAGGTGGAGGTGCCCCTGCCGGTCGTCCGGCCTCAGTGGGCCGGGGTTGCGGATGCCGCTGCCGCCGTAGGGGGCGGCGTCGGTGTTGAGGAGTTCGTGCCAGGCGGGGACGGACGTGGGGACGTCGAGGCGGTAGTCGTGGCGGACGACCGGGGAGAAGTTCGAGACGGCCAGCAAGGGTGTGCCCTGTGCGTCGAAGCGGAGGAAGGCGAGGACGTTGTCGTCCGCCGCGTCGACCGCCACCCAGCGGAAGCCGGTGGGGTGGGTGTCGCGTTGCCACAGGGCGGGCCGTGCGCGGTAGTGGGTGTTGAGGGTGCGGACGAGGTCGCGGATGCCGCGGTGGTCGGGTTCGGCTCCATGGGCGGGGTCGAGGAGGTGCCAGTCGGGGCCATGGGCTTCGGACCATTCGGTGGGCTGGGCGAACTCCTGTCCCATGAACAGGAGTTGCTTGCCGGGGTGGGCCCACGTACAGGCGAGGTAGGCGCGCAGGGTGGCACGTTGCTGCCACCAGTCGCCGGGCATCTTGGCGACCAGTGACCGCTTGCCGTGGACGACCTCGTCGTGGGAGAGGGGCAGCAGGTAGTTCTCGCTGTACGCGTACACCATGGAGAAGGTCAGCTCGTCGTGGTGGTGTCTGCGGTGTACGGGGTCCTTCGAGAGGTAGACGAGGGTGTCGTGCATCCAGCCCATGTTCCATTTCAGGCCGAAGCCGAGGCCCTGATGGTGGGTGGGGCGGGTGACGCCGTCCCACGCGGTGGACTCCTCGGCGAGGGTGACGATGTCGGGGTGACGGCGGTAGACGGTGGCGTTCAGCTCTCGCAGGAAGGCGACGGCGTCGAGGTTCTCGTTGCCGCCGTGCTGGTTCGGGGTCCACTCGCCGCTCGGGCGGGAGTAGTCGAGGTAGAGCATGGAGGCGACGGCGTCCACGCGCAGGCCGTCGACATGGAACTCCTCGCACCAGTACAGGGCGTTGGCGATCAGGAAGTTGCGCACCTCGCGTCGGCCGTAGTCGAACTCGAGGGTGCCCCAGTCGGGGTGGGCGGCGCGCCGGGGGTCGGGGTGTTCGTACAGGGGTCGGCCGTCGAACCTGGCCAGGGCCCACTCGTCGCGGGGGAAGTGAGCCGGGACCCAGTCCATGAGGACACCGATCCCGCTCTGGTGGAGCCGGTCGATGAGGTGTCTGAAGTCGTCGGGGGTGCCCAGGCGGGCGGTGGGGGCGTAGAACCCGGTGATCTGGTAGCCCCAGGAGCCGCCGAAGGGGTGCTCGGCCACCGGCATCAGCTCCACGTGTGTGAAGCCGAGGTCGCGCACGTACGCCGGGAGCTCGTCGGCCAGTTGACGGTATGTCAGACCAGGGCGCCAGGAGGGGAGGTGGACCTCGTAGACGGAGAACGGCGCCTCGTGCACGGGCAGCTCGCCGCGCCGCGCCATCCAGTCACCGTCGCCCCATGTGTACGACGAGCTCGTCACGATCGACGCGGTGGCCGGGGGGACCTCGGTGCGACGGGCCATGGGGTCCGCGCGGACGGTGTGCGTACCGTCGGGGCAGGTGATGTCGAACTTGTACAGTGCGCCGTCCCCGACGCCGGGCACGAACAGCTCCCACACCCCGCTCGAACCGAGCGAACGCATCGGACAGCCCGTGCCGTCCCAGTGGCAGAAGTCCCCGCAGATCCTGACCCCTTGTGCGTTCGGGGCCCAGACGGTGAAGCGGGTGCCGGGTACGCCCTGGTGTGTCATCGGGTGGGCGCCGAGCGCCTGCCACAGCTCCTCGTGGCGGCCCTCCCCGATGAGATGTAGGTCCAGTTCGCCGAGCGCGGGCAGGAAGCGGTAGGGGTCCTCGGTCTCCAGCACGGTGCCCTCGTACGCCACCAGCAGGCGGTACTCGGGTATGTCCCGCAGCGGCAGCAGCACGGAGAAGAAGCCGTCGCCGTCGTCGTGCAGTTCGGACCAGGCGTCGTCCATGACGACCGTCACCGAGAGGGCGCACGGGCGCAGGACGCGGAAGGCCACACCACCCGGTACGAGGTGCGCGCCCAGCACCGCGTGCGGGTCGTGGTGGCCGCCCGCCAGCAGTCGCTCGCGGTCCGCGGGGGGCGCGGGTGCCGGTGCCGTGTTCTCGCCCAACTGTGCTGAGACGAGAGGCGGTCGGGTGGCGGTGGGAGGGGTCACGGTGTCGGTCTCCTCAGGCCGGGGCGTTCGGCGAGGCGTGCGATCGCCGCCATCGGCACGGGCAGCCAGTCGGGGCGGTGGCGGGCTTCGTACAGGACCTCGTACACGGCGCGGTCCGTCTCGTACGCGCGCAGCGACGCGGCTTCCGCCCGCGGGTCCCAGCCCGCTTGTACGGCGTAGCCCGCGCAGTACGCCTCGCGGCACCGCAGGGCCCACTCGGGGCGCCATGGCTTTCGCGCGTGGGCCGCGTAGTCGAAGGAGCGGAGCATGCCCGCGACATCGCGTACCGGGGACTGGACGCGCCGCCGTTCGGGCAGCGGGCGGGCCGGTTCGCCCTCGAAGTCGATGACGTGCCATTGCCGTTCGGCCCGCAGCACTTGGCCCAGGTGCAGGTCGCCGTGGATGCGCTGTGCGGGTCGGGGTGCGTCGAGCGCGGCCGGCTCCGTGAAGGCGGAGCGCAACCCCGCCGCGTACGGCAGCAGTTCGGGTACGGCGTGGATGGCGTCGCGGAGGCGCTCGGCCATGGCGGCGGCGAGGGGCCCGTTCTCGGACGCGCTCTGTGACGCGACGGGGAACGCGGCGGCGAGCGCGAGATGCACCTCGGCGGTGGCCTGCCCCATCTCGTACGCCTCTTCGGTGAACTCCCGCCCGGACGCGAGCGCGTCGAGCGCCTGGGTCCATCCGTCGGCGGCACCGCGCAGGAAGGGCTGGAGCACACCGAGCGTCGCGGCCCACGGGTTCGAGGTGCGGAACCAGGCCACCGGGGCGAGGACGCGGGTGCAGTCCTGCCGGGCCAGGGCCCAGGGCACCTCCAGGTCGGGGTTGATGCCGGGGCGTATCCGGCGGAAGACCTTCAGGATGTAGCTGTCTCCGTACACCAGCGAGGAGTTGGACTGCTCGGCCTCGATGAGACGCGGAGCGAGTCCGGTGGGGATCGTCGTCCTCCGGTCGCGTTCGAAGCGCAGCGCGCCCACGGTGCCCGGGGTGCGCAACCGCTCCAGCAGCAAGGACGCCAGACGCGGGTCCAAAAGGGCGTCGTACACCAGGAGTCCGGCCAACGGCCCCTCGCTCACGCGTCCGAGGACGGCGGGAGAGAGCCGGGAGGGAACCGACTCTCCCATGCCGAGGAGGAGTTGGTAGCAGTCGTGCGCCGGATCGGTGTCCGGAGCACGGACCCCCGGCTGCTCGGCGTAGTCGGCGCGTATCAGTATGTGCAGGCAGCCCGGGGCGAGTTCGGTCACCGACAGCAGCGCCACATCCGTGACGGGGCGGCCCTTGCCGGCGAACCAGCGCTGCCGCGGCAGCCATGCGCGCAGCACACCGGGGAGCCAGGGCAGCAACAGTGCGCTGATGCTGCTGTCCTGGCGGAGCGTTGCGGTCTCGGTCGTCGGCATGGCGTCGCGTCCTTTCCGTGGCGGCCGACGGATCAGCGGCGATGGATCAACCGCCCACGAACAAGTTCACCTTGGTGGCCTTGGGGACGTGTGTGCGAAGGCGGAACCAGTAGAAGCCGTGGCCTGCGAGGGTGAGGAGATAGGGGAGTTCACCGATGGCGGGGAAGCGGACCTGGCCGATGAGTTCGACGGGGTGCAGGCCGGTGAAGCGGCCGAGGTCCAGTTCGGTGGGCTGGGCGAACCGGGAGAAGTTGTGGACGCACAGCACCACGTCGTCGCCATGTTCGCGGACGAAGGCGAGGACGGCCGGATTGGAGGAGGGCAGTTCCGTGTACGAACCGAGCCCGAACGCCGGGTTCTGCTTGCGGATCTGGATCAGACGGCGGGTCCAGTGCAGCAGGGAGGACGGGGAGGACATCGACGCTTCCACGTTGGTCACCTGGTAACCGTGGACCGGATCCATGATCGTGGGAAGGTACAGGCGGCCGGGATCGCAGGAGGAGAAGCCCGCGTTGCGGTCGGGGGTCCACTGCATCGGGGTGCGTACCGCGTCGCGGTCGCCGAGCCAGATGTTGTCGCCCATACCGATCTCGTCGCCGTAGTAGAGGATCGGGGAGCCCGGCAGGGACAGCAGCAGCGCGGTGAACAGCTCGATCTGGTTGCGGTCGTTGTCCAGCAGCGGAGCCAGCCTGCGGCGGATCCCGATGTTCGCGCGCATACGGGGGTCCTTGGCGTACTCGGCCCACATGTAGTCGCGTTCTTCGTCGGTGACCATCTCCAGCGTGAGTTCGTCGTGGTTGCGCAGGAAGATGCCCCACTGGCAATTGGTGGGAATGGCGGGGGTCTTGGCGAGGATCTCCGAGACGGGGTAGCGCGATTCGCGGCGCACGGCCATGAAGATGCGGGGCATGACGGGGAAGTGGAACGCCATATGGCATTCGTCGCCGCCGCTCGGATAGTCACCGAAGTAGTCGACGACGTCCTCGGGCCACTGGTTGGCCTCGGCCAGCAGGACCGTGTCGGGGTAGTGGGCGTCGATCTCCTTGCGCACTCGTTTCAGGAACTCATGGGTGGCGGGGAGGTTCTCGCAGTTGGTGCCCTCCTGCTGGTAGAGGTAGGGGACGGCGTCCAGACGGAAGCCGTCGATACCGAGGTCGAGCCAGAACCTGAGGGCGGCGAGGATCTCTTCCTGCACAGCCGGGTTCTCGTAGTTCAGGTCGGGCTGGTGGGAGAAGAAGCGGTGCCAGTAGTACTGCTGGCGCACCGGGTCGAAGGTCCAGTTGGACGCCTCGGTGTCGACGAAGATGATCCGCGCGTCGGAGTACTGCTTGTCGTCGTCCGCCCAGACGTAGTAGTCGCCGTAGGGGCCGTCGGGGTCGGTACGGGAGGCCGTGAACCAAGGGTGCTGATCGCTGGTGTGGTTCATGACGAAGTCGATGATCACGCGCATACCGCGGGCGTGCGCGGAGTCCACGAACTCCACGAAGTCCGCGAGATCCCCGAACTCCGGCAGGACGGCGGTGTGGTCGGCGACGTCGTAACCGCCGTCGCGCAGGGGCGAGGTGAAGAACGGGGGCAGCCACAGGCAGTCCACACCGAGCCATTGCAGGTAGTCCAGCTTGTCGGTCAGCCCTTTGAGGTCGCCGACGCCGTCGCCGTTGCTGTCGTGGAAGGAACGGACCAGGACCTCGTAGAAGACGGCCCGTTTGAACCACTGCGGGTCACGGTCGACGGCGGGGGTGTCCTCGAAGGTGTCCGGGACGGGCTCGTTGACGATCATCGTGTGGGTGACCCTCCGATCGACGGTGACGACAAGGACGTGGGCGCGGACGGCGGTCGGACGACCGTCAGCACATGCGCCGGGCCGCTGCCCGGACACAGACGCACATACGCGGACCGGCCCCACTGGTGGACGGCGCCCGTGAGTTCGTCGCGCACCGGCACGCAGTCCTTCCAGTCCAGGCCCAGCCGCGGCATGTCCAACGAGAGCGTCGCCTCCTGGGTGTGGTGGGGATCCAGGTTCACCACGACCACCACCACATCCGCACCCGAGCACTTCGAGTAGACGATCACCGCGTCGTTGTCCGCGTCATGGAAATGCAGATTCCGCAGTCTGCGCAGGGCCGGATGCTCCCGGCGGATCGCGTTCAGCCGCGCGATCAACGGGGCGATGCTGCGGCCCTCGCGCCCGGCGGCTTCCCAGTCGCGGGGCCGCAGTTGGTACTTCTCCGAGTCCGCGTACTCCTCCCCGCCCGGCTCCAACGCCTCGTTCTCGCACAGCTCGTACCCCGAGTACATCCCCCACGACGGCGACAGCGTCGCCGCCAGCACCGCCCGTACCTCGAACGCCGCCCGGCCCCCGTCCTGGAGGTAGGCGGGCAGGATGTCGGGGGTGTTCACGAAGAGGTTCGGGCGCAGATACGCCGCCGACTCCCCCGTCAACTCTCGCATGTACTCGATGAGTTCCCGCCTCGTGTTCCGCCAGGTGAAGTAGGTGTACGACTGCTGGAACCCGATCTGCGCCAGCGTGCGCAGCATCGCCGGACGGGTGAACGCCTCCGCCAGGAACACCACATCGGGGTCCGTCCGGCCGATCTCCCCCAGCACCCGCTCCCAGAACACCACCGGTTTCGTATGCGGATTGTCCACCCGGAAGATCCGTACCCCCCGCTCCATCCAGAACCGCAGCACCCGCAGCGTCTCCGCCACCAGCCCGTCCATGTCCGCGTCGAAGAACACCGGATAGATGTCCTGGTACTTCTTCGGCGGATTCTCCGCGAACGCCACCGACCCGTCCGCCCGTTGCCGGAACCACTCCGGGTGCTTCAGCACCCAGGGATGATCCGGCGAACACTGCAACGCGAAGTCCAACGCCACCTCGAGCCCCGCGCTCCGCGCCCGCTCCACGAAGTGGTCGAAGTCCTCCAACGACCCCAACTCCGGGTGCACGGCGTCATGTCCGCCCTCCGGCGAACCCACGGCCCACGGCACTCCCACGTCCCCCGCCTCCGCCACCAACGCGTTGTTCCGCCCCTTGCGGAACGACACCCCGATCGGATGCACCGGCGGCAGATACACGACGTCGAAGCCCATCTCCGCGATCGCCGGCAACCGCCGCGCCGCCGACCGGAACGTCCCGTGCGGTTGCTCCGGCGTTCCCTCCGACCGCGGAAAGAACTCGTACCAGGCTCCGACGAGTGCCCGCTCCCGCTCCACCAGCAGCGGCAGCGCGTCCGACGACGAGACCTGCTCCCGTAGCGGATACCGGGACAGCACCTCCCCCACCTCCGTGGACAGCGCGGCGGCGAGACGGGCGAGCGGCGGCCGGGACTCGTCACGCAGGGCGCGAACGGCCGCCCGTACGACCTCTCTTCGCGGCCCGTCGGGCACCCCCGCCGCGGCCTGTTCGTAGAGGTCCGCACCCTCCTCCAGGACGAGTGCGACCTCGATCCGCGCGGGGATCTTGATGCGTGCGTGCTGCCGCCAGGTGGCGACCGGATCGCTCCACGCCTCCACCCGGTACGTCCATCTGCCGACCGACCCCGGTGTCACCTCGGCGCCGAAGCGGTCGGTGCCGGGCTCCAGTTCGCGCATCGGTGTCCAGGGGCCGGGGCGTCCTCGCGGGTCCAGCAGGACGACATTGGCGCCGATCTCCTGGCCCTCGCCGAAGACCGTCGCGGTGACCTGGAAGGTCTCCCCCTCGACCGCCTTGGCCGGGCGCCTGCCTCCGTCGACGGCGGGGCGGACGTCCAGGATCGGGATGCGTCCGATCAGGGTCACGCCGGTCACCTCCCACTCGCT
Organism: Streptomyces macrolidinus; assembly: GCF_023887685.1. Classification (GTDB taxonomy): domain Bacteria; phylum Actinomycetota; class Actinomycetes; order Streptomycetales; family Streptomycetaceae; genus Streptomyces; species Streptomyces macrolidinus. Next base: position 58,163 of record NZ_JAMWMR010000012.1, read on the forward strand.
TGCCACTCACTCGGTCCAAGCCCGTCCCGGACGGTTCGCGGGGCCACGGCGGAAGGCAGGGGAAGGCCGTGCACGGACCAGTACCGATCCGTGACGACACGCGCGAACCTTCACTCATGGTGCACGCAGCGACACGCAGCGTCCTGTTCAGATATGAACCAAATGAGGTGCATGTGGCTCGTGTTGCACGAATGGAGTAGCACTCGCACCCTGGTACTGACTCAGAAGCGCTGACCGCTCACGCTTCGTGCATGGGCTCGGCCGAGAAGGGCGACGAGAGGCCCGGAAGGGCGATGCGAAGCGCGAGCTTGCCGGTGAGGAGCCAACGACGATGAAGAACGCAGCACCCTGCTACTACCACCTCGATGTAGAGGTGAGTCCGGAGCGTATCGGGCAGATCGGGCGGATCCTCGCCGCCCACCTCCGCTACTGGGACATCGAGACGCTCGCCGAGCCCGTCTGCCAGTGCGCCGAAGCGCTGCTGCGCACGATCGACGAACACGCGGAGGACAAGAACACCACGCTCGAGATGTGGTGGAACGGTCAGCACCTCATCACCGCGATCCAGGACAGCGAGCCGGACATCCGGCCGCACTCCGCGCCGAAGGGCTGTCTGACGCAGATCGCGGCGCTGAGCAACGGCTGGGGCTGCTGCGCCGCCGGTACCGGGGGCAAGATCATCTGGTTCTCGCAACGGGCCCGCGTCGCCGACCGCGCCCCGCTCGTCCCGGTGATGCCCGTACCCAGCCTGTGCGACGCACGCGCCCTCCCGCGTGTCCTGCCGCCCGCGGCGGTCGCCCTCGCGGGCGACTGGTGGGAGGCGCTGACCGGGTATCCGGAGCCGGCCACGGCGAACGCCTAGCCACAGGCCATAGACATAGCCATAGACATAGCCACAGCCATGCCACAGCCGCCGCGCCCCGCTGCCCCGTACGCGTGCTCCGGGCCCCGTCGCGTGGACAGTGCGGTCCCCCGTGATCGACACTCGGCGGATGGCGAAGTACTTCGACGTTCACCCCGACAACCCCCAGCCGCGCACGATCGGCCACGTCGCCCAGAGCATCCGGGACGGCGCGCTCGTGGTCTATCCGACGGACTCCTGCTTCGCGCTGGGCTGCCGCCTCGGCAGCCGCGACGGCATGGAACGCATCCGCGCGATCCGCGATCTCGACGACCGCCACCACTTCACGCTGGTGTGCCGGGACTTCGCCCAGCTCGGCCAGTTCGTGTACTTCGACAACGACGTGTTCCGCGCGATCAAGGCGTCGACCCCCGGCAGCTACACGTTCATCCTCCCCGCGACCCGCGAGGTGCCGCGCAAGCTGCTCCACCCGAAGAAGAAGACGGTCGGCGTCCGCATCCCCGACCACGTCGTGGCGCAGGCGCTGCTCGCCGAACTCGGCGAACCGCTTCTGTCCAGCACGCTGCTCCTGCCGGGTGAGGAGGAGCCGATGACACAGGGCTGGGAGATCAAGGAGCGGCTCGACCACCTCGTGGACGCCGTGATCGACTCGGGCGACTGCGGCACCGAGCCGACGACGGTCATCGACTTCTCCGGCGGCGAGGCCGAGATCGTCCGCAGGGGGGCGGGCGACACGTCACGGTTCGAGTGACGTCCCCGGGCGGGAGTCGCGCGGCGGCCCGGCTGGTCCGGCTCCGGGGACGGGTGCACGCTGAGAGACAGGAAACGGCTCCTGCGGCGCACGGAAGTGATCACGATGGAAGCCAAGAACTGGACCGTGCAGATCTACATCACCGAGGAAGGCGACGACACCCACGCGCGCGCCGTGCTGACTACGCGCGACACGTCGACCGTCACCGGCAGAGGCGAGGCCCGGCGCAATCCGGTCGACCGGCCGATCCCCGAGATCGGGGACGAACTCGCCGTCAGCCGCGCGCTGGAGGATCTCGCCATCCGGCTGCATGACGTCGCCTCCGACGACATCGTGGAGATGGCGGGTCCCGCCACACCCTGACGGCCGCGCGACAGCCTGACTCACGCGTGCGGGACGACGGCCACCGGGCAGCCGGCGCGGCGGATCACCGCGTGGGTGATGGGGCCGGTGTGCGAGCCGTCGGCCCGCGCGGTCAGCCGTCGTCGGCGGCCCACGACCAGCAGACTCGCCGACGACGCGGCCCGTACGAGCCCCGTGGACGGCTTGTCCGCGAGCACCGACTCCAGGACCTCCACGCGCGGGTACTTCTCCCGCCAGGGGTGGAGCACGGCGGACAGGAAGCGCAGCCACTCCGCCGCCCGCTCGGCGCCGCTCACCAGGCCGATGTCACCGTTACCGAGGCCGAACGGGGACGGCGCGTGCCAGGCGTACAGGACCCGCAGCCGGGCCTTGCGGAGCCGGGCGGCCTCGAAGGCGAACTCGATGACCTCGTCGCACGGGTCCGCGACATCGATGCCGAGCACGACGTCCGGGCAGCCGGTGGGCGGGCCTGTGCCGTCCGCCGGTTCGTCCTCGGTCTGCTCCCCCGCGCGTACGAGGACGACGGGCCGTGTCGCGTCGGCCACCACGGCGAGGGCGACCGAGCCCACCAGCAAGCCCTTGATGCCGCTGAGCCCGCGTGAGCCCACCACCAGCAGCTCCGCGTCTTCGGCGGCCCGCAGCAGGGCCTCGGGGGCCGGGCCCTCGACCGGCTCGTCCGCCACGCGGACGCCGGGGCAGGCGCGGCGGAGGTGTTCGGCCGCCGCGCGCAGGACGTCGCGCGGCGGGGCACCGTTCTCGGACGCGTCCGCCTGCTGCCGGGGATGGCGGCGGAAGGCGTGCACCAGGAGCAGCGGACGGCCTCGGCGCAGCGCCTCGCGCGCCGCCCACTCGGCGGCTGACAGGCTCTCGGCGGATCCGTCGACACCGGCGACGACGGGCGACAGCTTGGCTTCCACGTCCACCTCCCGTGCTCTTCGTTCCCCTCCCAGCATGGCGCCGGGGCACGCGGAGGGCATGGGCTGACGAGCCTCGCCGGGGGACCGTCCGGCCCATCGCCGCACCCCGTCGCCCTACCCCATCGCCGCACCCCGTCGCCGTACCCCTCAGGCCCTCGGAGCCCTTCAGTCCCGGAGCAGCAGCAGACAGGTCTCCCCCGGCTCCAGAGGCACCGCGCGGTCCGCCATACGGATGTCGATGGGGGAACGGTCGGAGGACGGCACCGCGATCTGGAGCGAGCCGTGCTCCAGCGTCAGCCGTACGCCCCAGTGGCCCTGGTAGCGGATGGCGAACCCGTACGACGACAGTTCCGGCAGCGGCGCGGGGTCGAGCCGGAGCGTACCGTCGCGGGTCTCCAGGCCGGTCAGTCCGCGCTGGACGAGGTCGAGAGTGCCGGCCATCGCGCCGAGGTGGATGCCCTCGCCGGTGGTGCCGCCCTGGAGGTCGGCGATGTCGCCGCGCAGCGCCTCCTGGAAGAACTCCCAGGCGCCCGTGCGTCGGGCGCGGGCCAGGACCCAACTGTGGACGAGGCCGCTGAGCGTGGACCCGTGGCTGGTGCGGGACAGGTAGTAGTCGACGGTGCGCCGCCAGGTGTCGTCGTCCAGTGAGTGCCCCAACCGGCCGAAGAGGAACCGGAGTTCGTCCGGCGGGAAGAGATAGCCCAGCATCAGGACGTCGGCCTGCTTGGAGGCCTGGTAGCGGTTGACGGTGTCGCCCTCCGCCTCCAGGATCCGGTCCAGGCGCCGGATGTCGCCGTAGCGCTCGCGGTAGCCGTCCCAGTCCAGCTCGGCGAGGTCGCCGTAGCCGTCGAACTGGCTGATGACCCCGTCGTGGAAGGGGACGTGGAGGGTGCGGGAGACCTCCTCCCAGCGTTCGAGTTCGCCCTCGTCCAGCTCGGTGCGTTCGACGAGTTCGCGGCGTCGGGGTTCGGGGAGGGTGCGCAGCACGTCCAGGGTCCGGGTGAGCACCCAGGCGGCGGTCACGTTGGTGTACGTGTTGTCGTCGAGGCCGGGCTCGCGCGCGTCGGGGTAGGCGTCGTGGTACTCGTCGGGGCCGACCACGCCCCGGATGCGGTGCCGGGAGAGGTTCTCGTCCCAGGTCGCCGAGTCCGCCCAGAAGCGGGCGATCTGCAGGAGCATCTCGGCCCCCTTGGTGTGCAGGAACTCGGCGTCGCCGCTGGCCTCGCTGTACTGCCACACGTTGTACGCCACGGCCGAGCCGACGTGCCGCTGGAGGCGGGAGTTGTCGGGCAGCCAGCGTCCGGAGCGGGGGTTGAGGTGCAGTTCCTGGGTCTCCTCGCGGCCGTCGCTGCCGCTCTGCCAGGGGTAGAGCGCCCCGCGTCGGCCGATCGCGCGTGCCGCGGCGCGGGCGCGTTCCAGGCGCCGGTGGCGGTAGTGGAGCAGGGCGCGGGAGACCTCGGGGAAGTGCAGGTTGAGGTAGGGCAGCACGAACAGTTCGTCCCAGAAGACATGGCCGCGGTAGGCCTCGCCGTGCAGTCCTCGGGCGGGTACGCCCACGTCGAGGTCGGCGGTGTGCGGCGAGAGGGTCTGGAGCACATGGAAGAGGTGCAGCCGCAGGATGCGGCCCGCCTCCCCGGAGACGTCCAGGCCGGTGCGGCGCCAGAGCTGGTCCCAGGCGGTGCGGTGGGGCACCAGGAGCGCGTCGAAGCCGGGCGCTTCGGCGACCCGGGCGATCGCGGCGCACAGGGGGTCGCTGATCGCGGGGTCGCGGGAGGTGTGCAGGGCGACGACCTTGTCGACGGTGGCGGTCCGGCCCGCGGCCAGGTCGAGGCTCACCCGCTGGACGGCGCGCGGGTGCGGGTGCTCGCTGGTGACGGGCGCGTCGGCGGTCAGCCGGGAGGCCAGGCCGATCCGGATGTCGGAGGTACGGGTGCGGCAGCGCAGCCACACCGTGTCCGGGGCCGTGGTGCCGCTGTGGACGTGGACCAGATGGCGGCCCGCCAGGTCCCGGTAGCGGGCCACGCCGGTGTTGGCCACTCCCCCGTCGAGGGCGGCCTCGACCTCCAGGACGCCGTCGAAGCCCTCGGCCGTGAGCTCGGTGCGCAGGGCGGCGAGATGCGGGTCGGCCATGTGCGCGATGCGCAGTTGGCGTACGGACAGCGCCCGGCCCCCGCCGAGCCCGTAGCGCGTGCGGCGCTCCAGCATCCCTGAGGACAGATGCAGCACCTGCCGGTGGTCGAGCACGGCCTGGGTGTCCGGGGTGAGCCACTCCTGTCCGGCGAGGCGGAAGCGGAGCGGAAGCCAGTTCGGGAGGTTGACCATGTCCTCGTTCTCCACCTGGCGTCCGGCCACGCGTGAGGTGAGGCGGTTGTAGCAGCCGGCCACATAGGTGCCCGGGTGGTGCACGTCGTCGGCGGTGCACTCGGGCAGCGCCCCGCGGGTGGCCAGATAGCCGTTGCCCAGCACGCACAAGGATTCCCGCACGCGTTCGTCCAGGGGGTTGTAGCCCTCGTACTGCCAGGTCCAGACCGTCACTGAGGCGTTCCTCCCATGAGCAGTTCTCCGGGGCCGTCCGCGACGGCTCCGGCGCCTGCCGCACCATGGTCACTCCCCTTGGGGTACGACCGCGACCGGGCACTGCGCGTGATGCAGCAGCGTGTGGCCCACCCGGCCGAGCCGGAGGCCGAGGTGGCTGTGGACCGGCCGGGACCCGATGACGACGAGGTCGGCGGCGGCCGAGCGCTTCACCAGCACGGTACGGGTGGGCCCTTCGGCCGTGGCGGGGCGTACCCGGACCGTGGGGTGGTCCGTCATCGCCTGCCGGAGCAGGGCGTCGAGGTGGTCGGCCGCCTCCTGCTCGTGCCGGTGTGCCGCTTCCGCCGTGGACACGGCGAGATCGGTGCTCTCGTAGGCGGGGCGGTGCCAGGCCCGTACGACGTCGAGGACGCACTTGCGTACCTCGGCCTCGCGGAAGGCGAAGCGCACCGCCTCGCCGCCGGTGTCGGGCTCCCCGGCGCCCAGCAGGATCCGATCGTGGTCACCGGCCAGGCCCGTCCGGTCGCCGCGCACGACGATCACGGGGCAGGGGGCGCGGGCGGCCACGGCCAGGCTCACCGAGCCGAGGAGCAGTCCGGTCAGTTCGCTGCGGCCCCGGGTGCCGGTCACCAGGGCGAAGGCGCGGCTGCCTTCGCGCAGGAGGGCGGTCACCGCTTCCTCGGGGAGGATGTCCGTGCTCAGCCGGACGGCGGGGTCGCGGCGGCGGGCGCGTTCCGCGGCGGAGGCGACGATCTTCTCCGCCATGTCCTTCTCGGTGGCGGGTTGCGGGTCGCTCGACGCGGTGGCGCCTTCGTAGCGTTCCCACAGGGAGGCGTGCACCAGCCGGAGCGGGAGACCGTGCCGGGCCGCCTCGTCCACCGCCCAGTCGACCGCCATGAGGCCGAAGCCCGATCCGTCGACACCCACGACCAGGGGCAGCTCCATGCCGTCCACCGCCTTTCGCAGGGCGGGAAGTCGATCGGATCCGTCTTCACGGTCGTGATCCGTCTTCACGGTCGCGGTCCGTCTTCACCATCGTGGTCCGTCTTCACCGTCGCATCCGTGGCGGGGTGGCAGGAGGGGCGGTTCGGCCCCTGGCGGGGACCTTCGGCCCATGCGGGGCGAGCGGTGCCCTACGGGAGCGTGGGGGTGGATCGGCTGGTGGTTCGGGCGTTCGCGTGGTGTGCTGGAGGTGACGGGAAGGACCCGGAACTGGCGCGGGGAAGCGGCCCACGGCCGCGCACCGCGCAATCGGGATCCGCGAGAAGCGGATGGGGCCCTTCCCGCCGTGCGGCGACGCGGGCTCGACACCGCGTCCTCGTACGAAGGGACACGAGCGATGGCGTCTGTCACGACCATGACCGCGGCTCTCCCGGCCGAGCACCGCGAGCGGCTGATGAGGATCGCCCGCGAGGTCTCCTTCGAGGCGGGCAGCCGCTTGTTCGAGGAGGGGTGGCGTGCCGACCGGTTCTGGATCGTACGGACCGGGACCGTGGCCCTGGACCTGCATGTGCCCGGCCGCCGGGCCGCCGTCATCGACACCCTCGGGCATGACGAACTGGTCGGCTGGTCCTGGCACTTCAAGCCCTATGTGTGGCAACTCGGCGCCGAGGCCACGAGTCCGGTGCGGGCGTACGAGTTCGACGCGGTGGCCGTACGGGAGTTGTGCGCGCAGAACCCGGAGTTCGGCCGTGCGATCGCCCTGTGGGTGGGGGCCGTGGTGGCGCACCGGCTGCAGGCGGCCCGTACCCGGCTGCTCGACCTGTACGCCCCTTACGGCAGCGGTGACACGGCCTGACCGTGTCCCGGCGCCGGCCCCCGCCGGTCGTCGTCCCGCCGTACGCCTTCGACCCCCGTGGAGGAGACCGTGCCCGGCACCCCGCACCTCGTGAGCGACGTGATGACGCGTACCGCGGTCGCCGTCGGCCGTGACGCCCTGTTCAAGGACATCGTCCGGCTGATGGAGCAGTGGCAGGTCAGCGCCCTTCCGGTACTGGAGGGCGAGGGCCGGGTGGTCGGGGTCGTCTCCGAGGCCGATCTGCTGCCCAAGGAGGAGTTCCGCGACAGCGACCCGGACCGGCACACCCAGCTTCGGCGCATGTCGGACCTGGCGAAGGCCGGTGCGCTCACGGCGGGGGACCTGATGTCCGCACCCGCGATCACCGTCCACGCCCACAGCACCCTCGCCCAGGCCGCCCGCATCATGGCCCAGCGCAAGGTGAAACGGCTTCCGGTGGTCGACGACCAGGACATGCTGGAGGGCGTCGTCAGCCGCGCGGATCTGCTCAAGGTGTTCCTGCGGCCGGACAAGGAGATCGCGGACGAGGTGCGGCGCGAGATCGTGGACGTCCTCTTCCCCGCGCCCGTGGAGCCGGTCCACATCATCGTCACCGAGGGCGTCGTCACCCTCACCGGCACGATCCGGGAGGCCGCCCTGATCCCGGTGACCATCCGCCTCGTACGGGGTGTGGAGGGCGTGGTGGACGTGGACTGCCATATCTCGCCGACCGGCGAAGGGTGAACCGCGCCGACAGGTGTCAGCCGGGCGTCCGGCGCCACCTCGGCTCGACCAGCTCCCACTCGTGGTCCCAGTCCGCCATGCGCTGCCGTTCCAGGCGCGCGCGGACCAGCCGCCCGCAGACCAGCACACCGCCCGCGGCGCTGAGCCCGACCAGCGCGCCGACCAGCCTCGCCTCGGTCCGGGTCTGCTCCGCGGTGGCCGGGCGGGGAACCATCTCGCCGGAACGGTCCGTCCACAGGGTGACCGGGGCACCCGCCTTCAGATCGGCGTCGACCCGGGTCACGGCCGTGCGCGGGGAGCCGTCCGGGGCCTTCCAGCGCACCTTCGCCCACGCACCGCCGTCGGTGTGGACGGCCCCCGCCTGTGCGGAGGCCGTCGCGTCCTGGGTGAGCGCGGCCGTCACCCGGTGCGTCCCGGCGCGGCGGGCGGCCAGCCCGTGTTCCACCGCCACCGTCGTCGCGAGGCCACCGAGCACCCCGGTCAGGAGAGCGACGAGCCAGGTGGTGAGGATGATCCATCCCTCCACACGGTCACTGCGGCGCTTCAGCGGATTGGCTCGCCACCGCCACAGCCGTATCGCCCCCGTCCTCCGAGGTGTCGTCCTCATCGGTCGTCACCTTTCCTCGAGGTCGGGATCGAGGTCCGGGCGGCGGGGCGGTCCCATGAGCGCGCAGTCCACGTCCACCACGCCCTCGACGCCTCGCACCAGGCGGGTGACGACGGGCACGAGGGAGGTGTCCCGGACCCGACCGGTGAGCTTCACGACGCCGTCGCGCACCTCCACCCGGACCGGCTCCAGCGGGGCGGGGACGAGGGAGGCGACGATGTCGTACCGGATCTCCTCGGCGATGTCCTCGTCGTCCCGCAGGAACACCTTGAGCAGGTCGACGCGGCTGACGATGCCCAGCAGCGCGTCGTCGTCGCCGACGACGGGCAGCCGCTTGACCTGGGCGCGGGCCATGGTGCGGGCGGCCTGGGCCACGGTCGCGTCGGCACGGACGGTGACGGCCGGCGCGCTCATCAACTCCCCGGCGGTCACGGCGTCGGCCTTGGCGAGGTGGGCGAGGCGCTCCAGATACTCGGCGGTGAGGCGCTCGGTCGAGCGGACCCGGGTCCGGGGCAGATCGGCGTCCTCGATGTCGCGGAACTCCTCCTTGCGGAGCAGGTCGGCCTCGGAGACGACCCCGACGACCCGGTTGTCCTCCGCCAGGACGGGCACGGCACTGACCTTCCGCTGCCGCATGGCCCTGACGATGTCCTTGAACGTCGCGGTGCGGCGGAGCGCGACGACCTCACTGGTCATGACATCGCCGACGAGGTGGGGGGTGCGCTGCATGGTGTGTCCTCCGGTGGGGCTCAGAGGGGGACAGGTGCGGTGTGGAACGGGTGCTCAGGAAGCCAGCGTGGGGGCATCGGCCGGGCGGAAGCTTGGGCCGAGTGGCCCCGCCTCGCGTTCCGACCGGCTCTCGTTCGAACAGGCCGCGTCCGGCAAGCGTAGCCCCGCTGCCCCCGGGGTCGCAGGTCACTCGTGCGGGACCACCACGACCGGCGCCACCGCGTGGCGCAGGACCGCGTGCGTCACGGGGCCGATGTGCGGGCCGACCGGCGCCGGGCGCCTTCTGCGGCCCACGACGACGAGTGAGGCGTCGTGGGAGGCGTCCGCCAGATGCGAGCCCGCCGTGCCGATCACACACTGTTCGATGACCTCGACGTCGGGGAACTTCTCCCGCCAGACGCGCAGGGCGGTGACGGTGACCCGGTCCGCCGGGTGCCTGCGGCCCTGGACGACGCGCAGGGGAACGGCCCGGCGGGAGGCCGCGTCGAACGCGAACCGGAGGACCGCGTCGTGCGGATCGCGCAGGTCGAGCCCGACGACGACGTCGTCGTGCGGTGCGGCGGCGTCGAGCGGATCGGCCATGTGCTCGTCCGTGGCGGCGAATCCGGCGCGTACGAGGACGACGGGGTGCTGGGCGCGGGCCACCACGGCGCGGGCCACGGAACCGAGCAGCAGCCCGGCCGCCCGGCCCGGCCCGCGTGTGCCGAGCACCATCAGCCGGGCCTCGTCCGCGACGGCCGACAGGGCCGAGGCGGCCGGTCCGGGGACCTGGTGGACGGCGACCGGGAGGCCGGGGTGACGATCCATCAGCGAGTCCCGGACGTCGAGCAGCATGTGTGCGGGCCGGGGGACCGACTCGTGGTCGTACGGGGGTTGGTCCCCGGCGTGCACGATTCTCAACTCCGCTCGGCTGAGCAGCGCTTCACGAGCGGCCCAGTCGACCGCGGCGAGGCTCTCGGGCGAACCGTCCAGACCGACGGCGACGGCAGGGGACATGAGCGGGCCTCCTTCGATGACACCCTCACTGTGCTGTTCCGGGGGCGGTGACAGCAGGGCCCGCAGGTCCCGATGTGCGGCCGATCGGCCCTGGGCCGGGCGTACGACGGCCGCGCGCCCTCCTGTCGAGGACCGCTCGAACCACCTCCCGAGAGTGACGGCGGTCGAGTCGCGGGGTGGCGGCACAGCACCGACGATTGGTCTCGAACGTGCCCCTGCCCGAAGGAAGAGAGCCCATGCCCTGCCGTTCCTCGGTCCGCACTCCCCCACCGAGCCCTGGGGCCTGCACGGAGTTGCCCGCCCGCGTCGCGACGCCCGGCACGGCACCTCGCCGTACAGGCCCTGGCGCTCCGCTGTCGGCCGCTGTGGTCTGCACTCTTGCGGCCGTTGTGCTGACCGGGTGCGCCCATGGCGGTCAAGCCCCTTCGCCCACCGAGCGGCCCACTCCCCCGAACACGGCATCGTTCACCGGGGAAGTGCCTTCCGCCCTGGCCTCCTCCGCGTCCGCCGCGATCTCCTCCGCGAAGGCGAGAGCCTCTTCCGCCGAGGCCCGCGCCTCGGAGTTCGAGGCGTCGGTGTCCGCCCAGTCGGCCCACGCCGCCGCAGCCGCCAAGAAGGAACTCTCGCATGTGCACGGCGGGGGGAACGCGCACGCCGACGTCAGCATGAAGGGGCTGCCCAAGTCCCAGACCGGGGGCGTGCTCGCCGTGCTGGTCACCATCATGAACAAGACCCACCACAAGGCCAGTTACGCCGTGCAGATCGACTTCGAGAACGCGGACGGCCGGGTGCTGGAGACGCAGTTCGTCGGTGCGGAGAACCTCGCGCCCGGCCACAAGGCGCAGCCCGTCGCGTTCACCCGCCAACCCGCCGAACCGCCGCTGACGCCCCGTCTCGTCAAGGCCCAACGCTACTGATCCGGCGGGCCGCCGGGCGTCCCGCGGCCACATCACCCGGACGGGTTCGTGAGGTCGCGGCGCGAGGGGAGCCGGGCAAGGCTGGATCCGCGCCTGTGTCTGTCGGCGCAGCGCGGCCGGCACAGCGGTGTGCGGCGAGGGCCGCACGGTTCAGGAAGGTGACGGCATGACAGAGACGCCAGGCAGGGCGCGACCGGGACCGGCGCCCGCCGACCCCGGTCGGGTGCACGGGGTGTACCGGTTCGCCGGGTTCATGCTGGAGTTGAGCGGTGTGCTCAGCCTCCTCCAGGGCGTCTCCGCCGTCGCACGCGACACCCTGTACGGCGGGACACCCCCGTACGAGTACCGCTTCGACCTGACGGCCTGGGGCTGGATCCATCTCGTGGTCGGTGTCGCGCTGATCGTCGCGGGGCTCGGCGTCCTGACCGGCAAGGCATGGGGCCGGGGTGCCGGTGTGGCCGCGGCGGCGGTGAGCCTGATCACCCAGTTCATGTTCATCCCGCACTATCCACTGTGGTCGATCAGCGTGATGGCCCTGGACCTCATCACCATCTGGGTCCTGAGCAGGTTCCCTCCCGACTTCGATCTGGGGCGGCGCTGATCCCGGTCGCTGCCCGCGCGCGACTCAGGAGGGCAGATCCACCCCGTACAGGGTTCGCCCGCCCACGAGTTGACGACCCGTCACCAACTCGGGCCGGATGCGTACGAAGACCTCCTGCGGTGAGGGCGCCCAGGACTGCGGGCCGGTCCGGGCCAGTCGCTCGCAGGCGGCCGGGTCGGTCACCACCGCGGCGGCACCCGTGACGACCACGCTCCAGCCGGACTGCGCGCCCGCATCGATCTCGTCCGCCTCGAAGGCGACCACCGAACCGTCGATCGCGCGCACCAGCTCCGAGCGCGCCGAGATGCGCACCACCACCGAACCGTCGTCGTCCAGACGGAAGTTCAGCGGCACGACCGCGGGCAGGGCCTGACGGGTGTGGACGATACGGCCGACGGGGACCTTCGCCAACAGGCGCAGGCACTCGGCGCGTTCGAGTTCGCGGAATCCGTCGTTCGGGTACATGTGCCAGTCCGTCTTCCGTCGGTTACGCGGGCTGAACCGCGACGAGTTCGTGCTGCTCGCCGCCCAGGACCACCTTGAGCGCGCCGGTCTCGGCGGCATGGGCGAAGACGTCGTACGCCTCCTCCATCCGGTCCAGCGGGAAGGTGTGGGTGACCAGCGGGGCGGTGGGCAGTCGGCCGGTGGCCGCCATCCGCAGCAGCGTGGGGGTGGAGGAGGTGTCGACCAGCCCGGTGGTGAGCGTCAGGTTCCTGCTCCACAGGTCCTCCAGATGGAGGGTGACAGGCTTGCCGTGCACGCCGACGTTGGCCAGATGCCCGCCGGGGCGCACCATGCGCGTGCACAGGTCGAAGCTCTCGGGTGCGCCGACCGCCTCGATGACCACGTCCGCGCCGAGCCCGTCCGTGAGGTCGCGGACCAGCTCCTCGGGGGCCTCCCGGACGTCGGCCACGGCGTCGGCGCCGAGTCGCTTGGCGGCCTCCAGCCGGGGCGCGGCCAGGTCCACGGCGAGGATGTGCCGCGGGGAGAGCAGCCGGGCCGTGGCGATCGCCGCGAGCCCGACGGGGCCCGCCCCCACCACGACGACGAAGTCCCCGGGCCGCACCCGCCCGTTGAGCACCCCGACCTCGTAGGCGGTGGGGAAGATGTCCGCGAGCAGCACGGCGTCCTTGGCGTCCAGGGCACCGGGCAGCGGGTGGACGGAGAGGTCGGCGAAGGGGACACGGACGTACTCGGCCTGGGTGCCGTCGATCAGATGGCCGAGGGTCCAGCCCCCGCCACCGCGGCACTGGCTGTACGCACGCTCCCGGCAGGGAGAGCAGCGACCGCAGGCGGTGATGCAGGAGACGAGGACGCGGTCGCCCGGCTGGACGCCGTGCACCTCCCGGCCGGTCTCGACGATCTCACCGACCGCCTCGTGCCCGAGGACGGTGCCGGGGCGCACGTCGGGCACGTCGCCCTTGAGGATGTGCAGGTCCGTACCGCAGAGGGTGACGACGTCGACGCGCACGATCGCGTCGGTGGGTTCCTCGATCGTGGCGTCGGGGACGTCCTGCCAGGCGGACTGTCCGGGGCCGTGGAAGACATAGCCCTTCATGACGGTCTCCCCTTCCTCTCCCCGTGGGCCCCGGATTCCCCGGGCTTCGCTTGCGGTGTGCCGCCGAACGCCGGTGGGGCCGGGCCTTCGGCGCGACGCCGGGATTGCCCTGCACGGTCCAGCTTGTCCGAGCACCCGGTGGCGCGCTTGGGCCGGTCGGCCCCCATCGCCCGGCCGGACGGGGTCCAGGGCCGGTACGCCCGCCCTCGGGGCGAACGGCGAACGACGGGCGGGCGGCACCGGGGCGCGGTGCAATGGGAGAGCGGGGCGCGTGTCGCCGTACCGGCGTGCCCGCACGCGCGGGACCACGAGGGTACGGCTCTGTCGGCGCGGCACCGGAAGACGGAAGGCGGGGCGTGCGGTGAACGAGACGGTGTCCCTCGGGCGGATCGCCGGTGTGCGCGTGGGTGTGCACTGGAGCGTGCTGGTCATCGTCGTGCTGATCGCCCTCGGGCTGGCGCGCGGGCGCTTCCCGCTGGCCCACCCCGGTCAGTCGACCGCGGCCTACTGGGCGCTGGCCGTGCTGACCTCGCTGGTGTTCCTCGCCTCGCTGCTCGCCCATGAACTCGCGCACGCGATCGTCGCGCGCCGCAACGACGTGCAGGTCGACGGCATCACGCTGTGGATGCTGGGCGGTGCCGCCCGGCTGCGCAACGAGGCGCCGACGCCGGGCGCGGAGCTGCGGATCGCCGCGGTGGGTCCGCTCACCAGCCTGGTGCTGGGCGGGGCGTTCACCGGTCTCGCGGTGGGTCTTGACGCCCTGCGCGTGCCGGGTCTGGTGGTGGAGGCCGTGGCCTGGCTCGCCGGGATCAACATCCTGCTGGCCGTCTTCAACGCGCTGCCCGCGGCTCCGCTCGACGGCGGTCGGATCCTGCGCTCGTTCCTGTGGCATCGCAGCGGCGACCGGCTGCGGGCGACCCGTGGCGCCTCGGCCGCGGGGCGGGCGCTGGGCTGGCTCATGGTGGCCGCCGGGCTCGCGGCCGTGCTCCTCGGCGGCAGTCTCTCGGGGCTGTGGGCGGCTCTGGTGGGCTGGTTCCTCATCGCCGCCGCGACGGCCGAGGCCCGTCAGGCGGAACTGCGGGGCGTCCTGCACGGCATCCCCGTCAGCCGGGTCATGACGCACTCCCCGGTCAGTCTCCCGGCCGCGGTGACCGTCGCCCAGTTCCTGGCCGAAGCCCCGTACGGCCGCTACCGGCACCCCGCGTTCCCCGTGGAGTCGGCCGACGGCCGGGTGGCGGGGCTGGTGACCGTCGAGCTGATCAACCGCGTGCCCCCGCAAGCGCGTGCGATGACCACGATCGGGGACGTGATGCGCCCGCTGTCCGAGGTCGAGACGACCGGCCCCGACGACATGGTCATGGACCTGCTGCCGCGCCTGGACGCGAGCACGGACCGCAGGGCGCTCGTCCTCGACGCCGAGGGGCGGCTGATCGGCATCGTCACCCGGGACGACATCGGCCGGATCGTGACCTGGCTGACGGCGGCCGGCCGTACGCGGGACTGAGACGGAACCGTAGCGATCACTCCGCTCGCCGTGGGCGGACAGGTTCGGGCGATGTGGGGTATCAAACCGACGTTCCCCTTGCGCGGGCACCTCGGTTGCGCTGAGATGGCGCGTCTTGTCGGTGAGCCGGGGGGCGGGAGGGGAAGTGAGCGACGTGGCCGAAACAGTGCCCTGTCCCACCCACGTGGTGGGACAGCAGAGGTGCCGGTGTGGTGCCCCGATCGGCGTGGGCGGTCCGGGCGCCGCTGAGGAAAGGTTTCGCGGGCTGCTGGAGGCGGCACCCGACGCCATGGTCATCGTCGACGACACCGGCACGATCCGGCTCGTCAACGCCCAGACCGAAGCGCTCTTCGGCTACCGGCGCGACGAACTCCTCGGCCACCCCGTCGAACTCCTCGTCCCCGGCCGCTTCCGCGCCCACCACACCGACCACCGGGCCGCGTACGCCCTCAACCAGCAGGTACGGCCCATGGGCGCCGGACTCGACCTGTACGGGTTACGCAAGGACGGCACCGAGTTCCCCGTCGAGATCAGCCTCAGCCCCCTGGAGACCTCCGACGGCCTCCTCGTCTCCGCCGCCGTACGCGACGTCAGCGAACGCAAGGCGGCCGAGGAGCGGATCAACGAGCTGGCCGCGCTGGTCGAGTCCTCGCAGGACGCGATCCTCGCCAAGACCCTCGACGGCCGCATCACGTACTGGAACGCGGCGGCCCAGCGGCTGTACGAGTTCACCGCGGAGGAAGCGCTGGGGCGCCATGTGGCGATCCTGGCGCCGCCCGACCGGGGGGACGAGATCACCGCGTTGCTGGAGCGGCTGCGCCAGGGTGAGAAGGTCGAGCACTTCGAGACACTGCGCGTCACTCGTTCCGGTGAACTGCTGGACGTCGATGTGACCCTGTGGCCGACCCGCGCTCCGGACGGTGAGGTCATCGGGGCGTGCGCGATCGTCCGGGACATCAGCGACCGCAAGCGCGCCGAGGCGGAGCTGACGAAGCTGTACGAGCAGCAGCGGCACATAGCTCTCACCCTGCAGCGCAGCCTGATGGGCACACCGCCCGCCATCCCCGGCCTCGCCACCGCCAGCCGCTATCTGCCCGCGACCCAGGGTGCCGGGGTGGGCGGCGACTGGTTCGATCTGATCCCGCTGGGCGCGGGGCGGGTCGGCGTACTGATCGGCGATGTGATGGGCCGCGGGCTGGAGGCGGCGGCCGTCATGGGCCAACTCCGTTCCGCCTCGCACGCGTTGGCCAAGACGGGGTTGCAGCCACGTCAGTTGATGCAGGCCCTGGACACCGTCGTCGCCGATCTGGAGGTCCCGGACCAGTTGGTGACCTGCTGCTATCTGATCATCGCGGCCGACGCGGGAGAGGTGACGATCTGCTCCGCCGGACATCTGCCCGCGCTCGTCGCCGTCCCCGGTGAGGGCGCCCGCACGCTCCCCGCTCCGGTGAACGCGCCCCTCGGCGTCGGCGGTGTGATCTACGAGCAGCGCCGCACCACGATCGCACGGGGCGCCACCCTCGTGCTCTACACGGACGGTCTGGTCGAGACCCCGGGCAGCGACATAGAGGACCAGGTGACCCAGCTCGTCACCACCCTCGACCGGCTCGCCACCGCGGCCCCCGACCTGGAGGCGGTGGCCGACCATGTCCTCGCGACCCTGCTGCCGGACGCCGACGGGCACGACGATGTCACGCTCCTGCTGACGCAGTTGCCCGCCGCCCCGCTGGCCACGGCCGGCACGGAGCTGCCCGCGGCGGCGGAGTCCGTACCGGCGGGCCGTGCCTTCCTCGACCGGACGCTCGACGCCTGGGAGTGCGCGGCCGTGAAGGACGACACGCGGCTGCTGCTCTCCGAGATCCTCACCAACGCCGTGCGGCACGCGCAGGGCCCGATCGGTCTGCATGTGTGCCGTACCGACACCGATCTCACCGTCGAGGTCAGCGACCACAGCCCCCATCTGCCCGAGCCGCGCCTCGCGGCCGAGGACGAGGAGTCGGGGCGTGGCCTGCTCCTCGTCCGCGCGCTGGCCGACGACTGGGGCGTACGTCCCACGGACGACGGGAAGACGACGTGGTTCAGCCTCAAGGTATGAACTTCCCCAAGGTGTGCGGGACTTGAAGGTGTGGAATGCGCGTCACGCGCCCCAGGACCAGTCCGCCACCTCCGGCATGTCCGTCCCGTGCTCGCGGATCCACGCGTGGTGGCGGGTGCGGGCGTCGACCATCCGCTGGCGTACGTCCGCGGCGCGCACGGCCAGGCCGGGTACGCGGTCGATGACGTCCATCACCAGCCGATAGCGGTCGAGGTCGTTGCGGACCACCATGTCGAACGGCGTGGTCGTGGTGCCGGACTCCTTGTAGCCGCGCACATGCAGATGCTCGTGACCGGTGCGGCGGTAGGCGAGGCGGTGGACCAGCCACGGGTAGCCGTGGTACGCGAAGATGACCGGCTTGTCGGTGGTGAAGAGGCCGTCGTACTCGAAGTCCGTCATGCCGTGCGGGTGTTCCTCGCGCGGCAGCAGCCGGGTCATGTCGACCACGTTGACCACACGGACCGCGAGGGAGGGAAGGTGGCGACGCAGCAACTGCGCGGCGGCGAGTACCTCTTGGGTCGGTACGTCGCCCGCGCAGGCCAGCACCACGTCCGGCTCGCCGCCGTTCTCGCTGCTCGCCCATTCCCAGATCCCGGCGCCGCGCGCGCAGTGCACGCGGGCCTGGTCCATCGAGAGCCAGTCGAAGCACGGCTGCTTCCCGGCCACGATCACATTGACGTAGTCCCGGCTGCGCAGGGCGTGATCGGCCACGGACAGCAGCGTGTTGGCGTCCGGCGGCAGATAGACACGGACGACCTCGGGGCTCTTGTTGAGGACGTGGTCGACGAAGCCGGGGTCCTGGTGGGAGAAGCCGTTGTGGTCCTGGCGCCACACATGCGACGTCAGCAGGTAGTTGAGGGAGGCGACAGGCGCGCGCCAGGGCAGCTCCCTCGATGTCTTCAGCCACTTGATGTGCTGGTTCACCATCGAGTCGACGATGTGGACGAACGCCTCGTAGCAGGAGAACAGCCCGTGGCGGCCGGTGAGCAGATAGCCTTCCAGCCAGCCCTGGCAGAGGTGTTCGGAGAGGATCTCCATCACCCGGCCGTGCCGGTCGAGGTGTTCGTCGACCGGCAGGGTCTCCGCCTGCCAGGCCTTGCCACTGGCGTCGAAGACGGCCTGGAGCCGGTTGGAGGCGGTCTCGTCCGGACCGACCAGGCGGAAGTCCCGCCGGACCGCGGTGTCCCGCATGATCTGTTCGAGGAGGTCGCCGAGGACTCGGGTGGGCTCGTGGAGGGTGGCGCCGGGCTTGTCGACGGGCACCGCGCAGGTGTCCAGGGACGGGATGGGCAGATCGCGGACGAGCAGGCCGCCGTTGGCGTGCGGGGTGGCACCCAGCCGCTTGGCACCCGCGGGAACGCAGGCCAGGACCTCGGGGCGGGGGCGGCCCTCGGCGTCGAAGAGTTCCTCGGGCCGGTACGAGCGCAGCCACGCCTCCAACTGCCGCAGATGCTCGGGGTTTTCGCGCACCCCCGGCAGCGGCACCTGATGCGCGCGCCAGGTGCCCTCGACCGGCTTGCCGTCCACCTCCGCCGGGCCGGTCCAGCCCTTCGGGGTGCGCAGCACGATCATCGGCCAGGGCGCGCGGCCCTTCATCTCCCCTTCGCGCGCGGTGCGTTGCAGCAGGGCGATGCGGTCCAGCGCGGTGTCGAGGGCCTCCGCCATGGCCCGGTGGACCTGGGCGGGGTCGTCGCCCGTGACATGGAGGGGCACATGGCCGTATCCCCGTAGCAGCGCGTCGAGTTCGGGCTCGGGGAGGCGGGCGAGCACGGTCGGGTTGGCGATCTTGTATCCGTTGAGGTGGAGGATCGGCAGGACCGCGCCGTCGTGGACCGGGTCGAGGAACTTGTTCGAGTGCCAGGAGGCGGCCAGCGGTCCGGTCTCCGCCTCGCCGTCGCCGATCACACAGGCGACCACCAGATCGGGGTTGTCGAGGGCGGCGCCGTAGGCATGGGTGAGGGAGTAGCCGAGTTCACCGCCCTCGTGGATGGAACCCGGGACCTCCGGCGCGACATGGCTCGGGACGCCGCCGGGGAACGAGAACTGCCGGAACAGTCCGGCCATCCCCTGCGCGTCGCGCGTGATGTCCGGATACGTCTCGCTGTAGCTGCCCTCCAGCCAGGAGTTGGCGAGCACGGACGGCCCGCCGTGTCCGGGGCCCCAGACGCACAGTGCGTCGAGGCCTCGCGTCTTGATGACCCGGTTGAGGTGGGTGTACACGAGGTTGAGCCCGGGTGAGGTGCCCCAGTGGCCCAGCAGCCGCGGCTTGATGTGCTCGGGCCGCAGCGGCTCGGTCAGCAGCGGGTTGGACAACAGGTAGATCTGCCCGGCGGCCAGGTAGTTCGCGGCCCGCCAGTGGGCGTCGAGGGCGCGCAGTTCCTCGTCGGTCAGTGCGGTGCCGCGGTGGTGTTCGGCCTTGGCCATGATGACTCCACAAGTCGTCGACGGTGCTCATCGGGCACGGCAGGTGTCCGAGCCTGCCATACGGGGCGTACGTCGGCCTTCCGACGTTCAGCCGACCGGCAGTTCGGGCCGTACGAGCGTGCCCGATCTGCCGTGGACGATGTCGTACGCCGCGTCGAGGGCGCCGATCGCGGCGAGGCCCCCGGTGCGCTCGACGAACTGCGCCGCGGCCTGCGTCTTGGGGCCCATCGAGCCGTCCGGGAACCGGCCGCCGCGCAGTTCGGTGGGGGTGATGTCGATGACGGGCCGCTGGTCCGGGGTGCGGTAGCCCTCGTAGACGTAGGGGACGTCGGTGAGGATGAGCAGGAAGTCCGCCTTCAGGTCCTCGGCGAGCAGCGCCGCGGTGAGGTCCTTGTCGATGACGGCCTGCGCGCCGCTCAGCGCGCCGGTGACGGGGTCGGCGACGACGGGCACACCGCCGCCGCCGGCGCAGACGACCAGCGTGCCCGCGGTGAGCAGGTCGCGGATGGTCTCGGTCTCCAGGACCAGTTCGGGCGCGGGCGAGGCGACGACGCGCCGCCAGCCCGTGGTGTCACGCGCGATGTGCCAACCGTGCCGACGCGCGAGCGACCGGGCGAGTTCCGGGGAGTACACCTGGCCGACGAACTTCGACGGCCGGCGGAAGGCGGGATCGTCCGCCCGGACGACGGTGTGGGTGACGAGCGCGGCGACCCGGCGCTGCGGCAGCGCGTTGTGCAGGGTGCGGACGAGCAGGGAGCCGATGAGGCCCTCGGTCTGCGCGCCGAGCAGGTCCAGCGGGTAGGGGGCGCGCAGCGTGGGGTCGGCGGCGCTCTCGACGGCCAGCAGACCGATCTGCGGGCCGTTGCCGTGGGTGATGACGATCTCGTGATCACGAGCCAGTGCCGCGAGGGCGGTGGACACCCGGTCGATGTTCGACCGCTGCACCTCCGCGTCGGGGCGCTCGCCCCGGTGCAGCAGGGCGTTGCCGCCGAGAGCGACGACGATGCGCATGGTTTCAGTCCTCCAGAGGAACGGGCGGGGACGGCGGGCAGCGAGCGCGTCGGCTTCACGTGGGGCCCGTTCCGAGGCGCCCGCCGTGCGCCCGCGGGGCGGCGGCTCGGAACGGACCCTCCGGGTTGCCGGTGGCCGCCGGGCGCGGCGTCCCCGTGCCCCGGCGGGCACGGGCGTCGGCCGGGTGCGGGAGGGACGGCCGCACGAGGAGCCGGTCCTGGACACGATCTTTCTGCGCGCCCGCCACCCGCGGAACGGTCCGTGCGTCCCTGGCCTTAGGGCCGTTCGGCCCTACCGGAGCAGGGTCACACGCCGTTCCATGGAGGCCGCTCCGCCCGTCGCGCGAGGCAGCCGCCCCGACCGCGAGACCTACTGAGGCAAGGCCCCGACGGAAGACTGCCATGCACACCGAGAACCCCGATCACGCCGCCGTGAAGCCCCGTCACAGCGTCCGCATCGACGCCGTGGAGGCGCTGCGGCTGTTGGGGGAGGTGTCCCTCGGCAGGCTCGTCTTCACCCGGCACGCGCTGCCGACGATCCGTCCCGTCAACCATGTCCTGCACGACGGCGAGCTGGTCATCCGTACGCACGAGGGCGCGGCCCTGACCTCCCGGGCCCGGGAGACGGACGGCCGGGGTGTCGTGGTGGCCTACGAGGCCGACTCGATCGACCCGGTCACCCATCTCGGCTGGAGCGTCGTGGTCACCGGCTACGCGCTCCCGGTGACCGATCCGGACGAACTGTCCTACTTCCGTTCGGTGTTGAGCCCCTGGGTGGACGGGACCATGGATCACACGTTCCGGATCCGCCCGGACCTGGTCACCGGCGTCCGGCTCTGCCCGCCCCAGGGGGCATGACCCCCTGAGGCCGCCCCGCCGCCGGTCAGGCGTGCGGGACGACGGCGACCGGGCACTCGGCGTGGTGCAGCAGGGCGTGCACGACGGAACCGACGTGCGCACCGAGGCGCGCCTCCCCCGTCCGGCGCCCCACGACGACGAGGCAGGCGCGGGCGGAGGCGTGGACGAGTTCCACGGCGGGCCGCCCTTCGATGACGGTCTCGGTCACCGGGACGTCGGGGAACTTCTCGCGCCAGGGGCGCAGCATCGCGACGAGGGTCTGTTCCTGTTCGGCGAGCGGTTCCGGTTCGGGCGCCGTGCCCGTACGGCCGACGGCGGCGTGGGCCGGCGTGCGGTGGGCGTGGATCACCCGCAGCACCGTGCCGCGCCGCCGGGCGGCGTCGAAGGCGAACCCGATCGGTTCGTCGGCGGGCTGCCCGACGTCCAGGCCGAGAACGACGTCGAGGTACGGGATCTCGGGGATCTCGTGGGGGGAGATCCCGTCCGGGGCGGGCAGGTGTTCGTCGACGAGGGTCTCCCCGGCGCGGACGAGCACCACCGGGCGCGGGGACCGGGCGACGACGCGCTGGGACACCGAGCCGACCACGAACCCCGTGAGGGGGCCGAGCCCGCGGGAGCCGAGGACGAGGACCTCCGAGTCCTCGGCCGCCGCGAGCAGGGCGGTGACCGCGGAGTCGCCCGTCAGCACCTCCTCCAGCGGCAGCTCGGGACGCGCGGCACGGACGCTGCGGACCGCCCGTTCGAGGGTCTGCTCCGCGAGCGCGCGCCAGGTGGGCTCCACCTCCAGGGCGGGGCTCGGCTGCGGCAGCCAGGCGTGCACGAGCCGCAGCGTGCTGCCCCGGCGCATGGCTTCCCTGGCGGCGAAGTGGGCGGCGGCGAGACTCTCGTCGGACTCGTCGACCCCCGCGGTGACGTACCGGACCATGCGGCGCACCTCCTGTGTGCAGGCTCTTCCGTGGTCGAGCCTCCTTCACGGTACGGCTCCGTGTGCAGGGCCGCACAGACTCATCAGGAGGGGCCGGGTGGCCCATGGCCCGTGCCGGGGCGCGGGGACACGCTGAAGACGTCGGGTCCCGATGCATCAGGAGGTTGTGATGAACGCTCCGACGACGACCAGCATGCTGCGCGCGCTGCCCGCCGAGCACCGCGAGCGGCTGATGCACACCGCCCGTGAAGTGTCCTTCCCGCAAGGAGCACGCCTGTTCGAGGAAGGGGGGCGCGCGGACCGCTTCTGGATCATCCGCACCGGCACGGTCGATCTCGACATGCATGTGCCCGGCCGTCGCGCCGCCGTCATCGAGACCCTCGGCCGCGATGAACTCGTCGGCTGGTCCTGGCTGTTCGCCCCGCACGCCTGGCACATGGGCGCCGAGGCGACGACGCCGGTACGAGCGTACGAGTTCGACGGGGCGGCGATCCGCTCGATGTGCGAGGACGACCCCGTCCTCGGCCTCGCGGTCGCCCAGTGGGTGGGCGGGATCGTCGCCCACCGCCTGAACTCGGCCCGGACCCGGCTGCTGGACCTCTACGCCCCGTACGGCAGCGGGCGCTGACGCGGAGGGCGGACGGTTGATTCGTAGGGCTGATTCGTACGGCTGATTCGTACGGCTGATCCGTACGGCGAGGAGATGTCATGCACGGCGGTCCGCTCATCGTCAGCGACGTCATGACCCACACGGTCGCCGCCATCGGGCGCGGCGCGTCCTTCAAGGAGATCGTGCGGATGATGCAGGACTGGAAGGCCAGCGCCCTGCCCGTCCTGGAGGGCGAGGGCCGCGTCGTCGGTGTCGTGTCGGAGGCCGACCTGCTGCCCAAGGAGGGCGTCCGCGACGACGAGCCCGACCTGACCGGATCCGAGACGGCCGAATCCGGGACGGCCGAATCCGGGACGGACAGCGGGAGCAGCAGCCCCTTCGCCCGGCTGCACGGCCACGCCCCGCTCGCCAAGGCCGACGCGGTGACGGCGGGCGATCTGATGACCGCCCCGGCGGTCACCGTCCGCGCCGACGCGACGCTCGCGCAGGCGGCACGGACCATGGCGCGCGCCCGGGTCAAGCGGCTGCCCGTCGTGGACGACGTGGGCATGCTGGAGGGCATCGTCAGCCGGGGCGATCTGCTGAAGGTGTTCCTGCGCGGCGACGAGGAGATCGCGGAGGAGGTCCGGCGGGTGCTGGGCTCCTGCTGCCCCGCGCCGCTCTCGGCCGTGAGCGTCGACGTGGAGGACGGCGTCGTGACGCTCGGCGGCCACCTCGGGGACACCTCCCTGGTGCCCGTGGTCGCGCGGCTGGCGCGCGCCGTGGAGGGCGTCGTGGACGTGGAGTTCGACCTCGCGGACGAGGCGGCCGGGACGGCGTAGCCGGGACCAGCCCCAGGTGGGAGCACCTGCGAGGAAGCACCGAGGTACCGTTGGGGCCGGTCGGCCCTAGTGCCTCCGGTCCTCGGCAGGTGATGATCGCGGCACGGGCGGTCCGCAGTCCGTCTCCACCGGAAACGAGAGGTCCTCATGGCCGAGGCACGCACCTTCACCGAGCAGAACCCGATTCGGGTGTTCCTGCTGGACGACCATGAGGTCGTACGACGCGGCCTGGCCGATCTGCTCGACGCCGAACCCGACATCCAGGTGGTGGGCGACGCCGACACGGTCGAGCACGCCCTCGCCCGCGGCCCGGCGGTGCGCCCGCACGTCGCCGTCCTCGACGTCCGTCTCCCGGACGGCGACGGCATCACCGTCTGCCGTGAGCTGCGCAGCCGGATGCCGGAGCTGGCCTGTCTGATGCTGACGTCGTTCGACGACGAGGACGCGCTGCTGGACGCGATCATGGCCGGCGCCTCGGGGTACGTACTCAAGCAGATCAGGGGCTCCGACCTGCTCTCGGCCGTGCGCACCGTCGCCTCCGGGCAGTCCATGCTCGACCCCGCGACGACCGCCCGGCTGATGCGCTCGCTGCGCGCGGACACCACCGAGCAGCCGGCGATGGCGCCCGAACTGGCCAGCCTGTCCCCGCGCGAGCGGGACATCCTGGCGCTGATCGGGGACGGGCTCACCAACCGGGAGATCGGCAAGAAGCTCTACCTGTCGGAGAAGACCGTCAAGAACCACATCTCCCGGCTGCTCGCCAAGCTCGGCGTCCAGCGCCGGGTACAGGCCGCGGTCCTCGCCTCCCAGCTCGAACCGCCGGTGTCCGGGTGACCCAGGCCCCTTAGGGTCATCAGGGTGCGGGCCTCTTGGGTCATCAGGGTCCGCGAGAGGCCGCATGGCCCCTGCTCGTCCCCCCTCCCCGAACGCGACGCTGGAGTGGTCATCGACCAGCCTCGCGGATCCTCTGCGCGGGGCGGGGAGGAGCCCCGATGAACTCGGCGCGTCTGGACGTCGCTGCCCTGGAGACCCTGGTCTCCGCCGCGGTCGCCGCGCCCAGCATCCACCCCACGCGGCCCTGGCGCTTCCGGCTCGACGCGGACACCGTGACGCTGGAGATACGCGCCGTGCCGGACGGCGGGCCGCGCCCGTCCGACCCGGCGGGGCGCGCCCCGCACCTCGCGGCGGGCTGCGCGGTGCTCAACCTGCGGGTGGCGGTGGCGCACTTCGGCTGGGAGCCGGTCACGCGCCTGCTGCCCCGCCCCGAGGAACCCGATCTGCTGGCCACCGTACGGATCGTCGGCGGCAGCGGGGACGTCCCGGCCCCCGGCCTGTACGACGCCCTGTGGCGCAGGCACAGCAGCCGCTTCCCGTTCTCCGGAAGGCCTCTGCCCCGTGCCGTGCTCGGTGAACTCGCCGCCGCCGCCCGCGCCGAGGGAGCGCTGCTGAGCCGCCCCACGCCCGAGGAGACCGAGCGCCTGCTGGAGCCGGCCTCGGAGGCGGACCACCGTGTCTCGACGGACTCCGACCCGGCGGCGCGGAGCCGCACATACGCTCCGCAGCCGCCGGAGCCGCTCACGCCGCGCGGCTGCCGGGACCGCCTCCCCGGGCGGGGCCCGCCCACCGGCATCCGGCCGCGGTGACGGCCCGGCCCCTGCTCGCCGTGGTGACCACCGCGGGCGACGAGCGGATCGACTGGCTGCGGGCCGGGCAGGCGCTGCAGCGGGTCCTGCTGGTGGCCACGGCCCACGGCCTGCGGACCTCGCTGCTGGACCAGGCGCTGGACCGGCCCGGCCCGCGCGCTCGCCTCGGGCCCGGGTCGTGCGGGGCCGGTCACGCCCAGATGGTGCTCCGCCTCGGTTACGGCCCCGAGGGGCCCCCGTCACCGCGTCGCGCCGCGCAGGAAGCGGGCACCGGCCGGGGTCACCGTGCCGTCAGTCGTCCGCCGACGCCACCGGCACGCACCACACCAACTGCGTCCCGTTCCCCTCGCAACGTGCGCCCAGCGTGAACGTGCCGCCGAGGCCGAGGGCCCGCTCCTGAAGGTTCCGCAGCCCGCTGCGCGCGACGTTCTCCGGCACCCCGCAGCCGTCGTCGGCCACCGTGAGCCTCAACTCGCCGTCCGCGCACAGCAGATGGACGTCCACCGCGTGGGCGCCGGAGTGCCGGGCCGCGTTGCTCAGCGCCTCGCCGAGCACGGCGACCACATGGTCGGCCACATCGCCGGGGACATCGGTGTCCACCAGCCCCTCGATCCGCAGCGCGGGGCTGAAGCCCAGCGAACCGGCCGACGCCGTCACCGCCTGGGACACCCGCATCCGCAGCCCGGCCTCCTCCTTGGCGCCGCCGCCGCCGTGCGCGCGGAGCCCGAAGATGGTGGACCGGATGATCTTGATGGTCTCGTCGAGGTCGTCGACCGTCCGCGACAGCCGCTCCACGGCCTCGGGGTGGTCGACGAACCGCTGTGTGCTCTGCAGGGTCATACCGGCCGCGAAGAGCCGCTGGATCGCGAGGTCGTGCAGATCGCGGGCGATGCGGTCACGGTCCTGCAAGAGCGCGATCTGCTCGGCGTCCCGGCGCCGCTCGGCCAGCTCCAGCGCCAGCGCGGCCTGCCCGGCGAACCCGAGCAGCGGGCCCGAGTCGGCGTCCGTGAACGGCGTACGGCTCTCCGCGCGCCCGAGCAGCAGCACCCCGATGGACTTGCCGCCCGCGCCCAGCGGCACCCCGACCACAGGTCCGAGCCCGGTCCACAGGGCCGAGCCCGGGTCGATCCGGGAATCCTGGCGTATGTCGGCGCTGATCACCGGCTCCGAGGTGCCGAGGACGGCCTCCACGAAACCGTCCTGCCCGGACATCACGAAGCCGCGGCGGCGCTCCGCCCCGAGGCCGACCGCGAGCAGCGGCTGGAGCACGTCCTCGCCGGGCACCCGCTCGGCGATCATCCCGACGTCGGCGGACGCGATCTCCTGCGCCCGCTCCACGATCATCTCCA
Source organism: Streptomyces macrolidinus (assembly GCF_023887685.1). Taxonomy (GTDB): domain Bacteria; phylum Actinomycetota; class Actinomycetes; order Streptomycetales; family Streptomycetaceae; genus Streptomyces; species Streptomyces macrolidinus. The sequence continues at coordinate 84,759 of NZ_JAMWMR010000012.1, forward strand.
GCACGCCCGTGCTCGGCGCTCCCGACAGCAGGGCGCTGGTGACCTGGGAACTCGCCCTCAGCCAGCGCTCGCGCAGCCGTGCCTCCTCGTAGAGCCGGGCGTTCTCGATGGCGACACCGGCCGCCACCGCGAGCGTGGAGAGCACCGACTCGTCCTCGGCGTCGAACTCCCCGGCGCTGCGCTTCTCGGTGAGGTAGAGGTTCCCGAAGACCTGGTCGCGCACCCGGATGGGCACGCCGAGGAAGGAGCGCATCGGCGGATGGTGGGCCGGGAAGCCGTACGAGGCGGGATGCTCCGAGAGCTCGGCGAGCCGCAGCGGCTCCGGGTGCCGGATCAGCTCCCCGAGGATGCCGTGCCCGCAGGGCAGTTCCCCGATCCGGGCGCGCTCGTCCTCGCTGATGCCGACGGTGAGGAACTCCGAGAGCATATGGTCGTCGCCGATGACGCCCAGCGCGCCGTACTCCGCGTCCACGAGCACCACGGCCGCTTCGACGATGCTCCGCAGCACCTGCGGCAGATCCAGCTCCCGGCCGACCGACAGCACGGCCTCCAGGAGGTTGTGCACCCGGTCCTGGGTGCCCCGCGCCGCGTCGATACGGGCCTGCAGCTCGTCGAGCAGCTCATCCAGCCGCAACTTGGGCAGGTGCTGCTCCGACGGCACGCGCCCTTCCCCGCTCATCGCTTCCTCCGACCGACTTCACGCAGTCAAGGTGCGGATCGACGGCACCTTCTCAGGGCCTCACGATACTGGGTGCCGCGCGCGACCGAGGACCCGCGCTCATCTGGACCGGCCGCTCGACCCCTCACCCCGGGTGCCACAGGTTCCTCCCGGTGCCCGCTCATCGCGCCCCCTGTCCGGTTTGCCCCTACTGTGCTGAGAAGACGACGCTCTGTGCTGAGACGACAGCGCTGTGGAGACGACCGACGGTCCGGACGCTGGAGGTGGTGGTGGCGGATGCGGCAGGTCCGGCCACCGGACCGAGGCGGCGGCGCCCGGCGCGCGGCACCCGGCCGTCCCCCTCCCCGCGCCGCCCCCGGCGCGCTCCCGCCTCGGGTGCGGCCGGGCACACGGTGGTCCCCTGGCTGCGCGTCGCCGCCGCCTACGCCTGGCGCCTGATCCTCGTCGGTGCCGTCGTCTACGGCGTCTTCACCATCCTCGGCCGCTTCCAGCTCATCGCGGTGGCCCTGTTCCTCGCGCTCATCATCGCCTCGGTGCTGCGCCCGCCCACCGATCTGCTGAGCCGGTGGACACCCCGTCCCCTCGCGGTGGCCGTCGCGCTGGTCGGCAGCCTGTTGCTGCTGCTCGGACTGCTCGCCCTCGTGGCCGAGGCGGTGGCCGGCGAGTGGGCCACCCTGTCCCGGGAGTTCCGCGGCGGCATCCGGCAGATCGAACACTGGCTGGAGCGCCCGCCGTTCCGGATCAGCCCCGGCAGGTTCTCCGAACTCCAGCAGCAGATCGTCCACTATCTGTCCACGCACCGCACGAACCTCCTCAGCAGCGCGGTGAGCGGCCTCGGCCGGGTCGTCGAGGTGATCACCGGTATCGCGCTCGCGCTCTTCGCGTCCGTCTTCTTCCTCCACTCGGGCGAACGGCTGTGGCGCTGGGCACGCGACCAACTGCCCCAGGACGCACGGCCGGTGTGGGACCGGGCGGGGCACGCGGCCTGGCGGACGTTCGCCGGGTACACCCGCGGCATCATCATCGTGGCCGCCTTCAACGCCGCCCTCGTGGGTATCGGCCTGCTCATCCTGCGGGTGCCGCTCGCCCTCCCGCTCACCCTGCTGGAGTTCTTCGCCACGTTCATCCCGCTCGTCGGCTCGCCCATCGCCCTCGGTGTGGCCACCATCGTCGCCCTCGCCGGGCGCGGGCCCCTCACGGCCGGGGCGGTGCTGCTGCTGATCGTCGTCGTCGGTGAGATCGAGGGCCATGTCCTGCACCCCGTCGTGATGAGCTGGGCGGTCCGGCTGCACCCTCTCGTGGTCGGTGTCTCCGTGATCGCGGGCAGCATCGTCTCGGGCGTGATCGGCGCCATCGTCGCCGTGCCGCTCGTCTCGGTCGTCTGGGCCGTCGTCCAGGCCCTGCGCCGCACGCCCCCGTAGCACCTGTCGCGGCATACGACACGGGCCGGTCCCGAGGGACCGGCCCGCGCTGTGTTCAGTGGAACCGGGTCACTACGCCTTCTTCAGCGTGAAGTCGCCGGTGACCGCGACCCCCTTCTTGATCTTCACCGTGGTGACGGTCGGCTGGTAGCCGTCCTTGGCCACGATCACGGTGAGCGGGTTGTTGCGGGTGTCCAGCCAGAGGGCGAAGGTGCCGTCCTTGGCGGTCCGCAGCGTGTAGCTGGTGGCCCAACTGTCGATCTGGACCGTCGCCCCGGCGAGCGGCGCGGTGCCGCCCTTGCCGTCGGCGCCCAGCACGGTCCCGGTGTACTTGCCCCAGGTGGCCGGCGGGTTGACGTGCATCGTGATGTTGATGTTGTCGTTCGCGTACGGGGTGTCGGTCTTGGCGGTCAGCGCGGCGGTGTAGGCACCGGGCTGGGTGATCTCGGGAACCGAGGCGTCCAGCGTGACGGTGACCGTCGCGCTCGCGCCGGGCTGGACCGTCACCGACTCCTGGCTCGTGGAGAGCCAGGTGACGTCGGAGGAGTCGCCACCCTGCTCATAGCCGGGCAGCACCTCGACGGCGGAGATCGGCGGCGTGAAGCTGCCACCGGGGTTGCCGCCGACCTTGTAGAAGCCGCTGGCGCCACCCGTGCGGTAGACGCTGGTGTTGGCGTTCGGCAGGGCGGTCCAGCTTCCGGTGCCCGGGTCGAAGGCGTAGCCCTGGTTGGTGATGGCGGTGCTGTCGCTGGTCACACCGCTGGAGACCAGCAGCATGCCGTTGCCCACGCTGTACGCCGAGCCCCACAGGTCGGCGGGCAGGTCGGCGACGGGCGACCAGGCGTCGGTGCCCGGGTCGTAGACGTAGGAGTGCTTGGTCGAGGCGGTGCCGTTGTTGCCACCGGCGCAGTAGAGCTTGCCGTCGATGCCACCGCAGGACTGCCAGGAGATCGGCTCCGGGTAGGAGGCGATGTTCGACCAACTGTCGGAGGCCGGGTCGTAGACCGTGGCGTCCTTGGTGCCACAGCTACTGGTGCAGCCGCCGACGACGTACAGCTTGCCGCCGAGCACCGCGCTACCCGAACCGGCGTACGGCTTGGGCGAGGGCGCCTTGGTGGACCAACTGTTCGAAGCCGGGTCGTAGACCTCCAGCTTGGCGACGGGGTCACCGCCCGCACCCCAGCCGCCGACCACGTACAGCTTGCCGCCGATGAAGCCGTGGGCCGGGTTGCCCTCACGGGTTTCGGACGCGGAGGCCAGCTTGGTCCAGGCGCCGCCGTCGGGGTCGTAGGCGTACAGCGCGTTGGTGTCCGCACTGCCGGTGAAGCCGAAGCCGGAGTAGACCTTGCCACCGAACACCGCGCCGATGTTGTCCTGCACCGCGCCCGGCAGGTTGGGCATCGGCTGCCAGGCGTCACCCGCGGCATCGGCAGCCGGAGCCGCGTTCGAGGTCTGGCCCTTGCCGAGGGCCAGCGGGGAGTAGTCGCCCTTGACCAGGTTGAGCGGAGCGCCGCCCTTGACCTGCTGCGTGAACCCGCCCGGCTGCTCTGTCAGAGTGAGGCTGGCAGGCGCCCCACCGGTGTTCTTCACCGTCAGGTCCTGGGTACCCTTCCCGCCCCAGCCGACCGTCTTGTCGACCGAGTTGGGGGTCACCGTCAGCTTGCCGGCCCTCAGGCTGAAGTCGGCCTTGCTGGTGCTGTCCGCCGCCACGTCCACCGTCTTGTCCACGTCGCCGTACTTCGACTTGGCGGCGGTGAACTTGTGGCTACCCGTCTTGGACGTGAACATCCAGTAGAAGCTGCCACCGAGCGCCGGGTCGTCCGGGGTGGCCGCGGTGGTGGCCTTGTCCTGCGGGGAGTCGGTGTTGACGACGGTGGCGCCGACGACACCCTCACCGGTGTTGGCGTCCTTGACCGTACCGGCCACCAGACCGCCGTCGACTGCTTCGTAGGTCTTCTTGCCGACGAACACGTCGTCGAGCTGCCACCAGTAGCCGTAGCTGGCCGTGAAGTGGAACCGCAACTGCACGCTGGGCTTCCCGGCGTACTGGGTCAGCGGAACCTCGACGTGAGCCGGGCCGGCCAGGACGGTGGTGCGGTTCCAGACGTTGGTCCAGGTCGTACCGCCGTCGGTGCTGACGTCGATGTTGCCGGCCTGGTTGGAGAAGTTCTTGTAGTCGGTGTTGAAGGACAGCTCGGGGCTGTCATTATCACTCAGGTCGAAGACCGGGCTGATCAGCGAACTGTCCTGCTTCTTGCCGCTGCCGTAGTGGTCGCTGTCGACGATGGCGAAGGTGCCCGAGCCGCCGGTCTTGTTGCCCCGCTTGTGCGGGTCGCCGAACTCCCAGCCGCCGGTGGTGCCGTCGGCGTTGACCACGCTCCAGCCTGCGGGGGCGTCGGTGGCGGAGTCGAAGTGCTCGGTCGGACCGGACCGCTTGATCTCGTAACCGGGTGCCTTGTCCGACGTGGGGTCCGCCTTGGCCGCGACGTTCACGGCCTGCGCCGCGTCACCCACGGCCACCTGCTTGGTGACGGGCTCGTAGCCGGGGTACACGGGGGCGAAGTTCAGGGTGTACTCGTCGCCCTCCGGCAGGTCGACGCTGTACTCGCCGGTGTACGGATCGGTGAAGATCGGGGCGCCGGGCACATTGCTGACGGTGATCTTCGTGTAGAGCGGCCAGCCATGGCCGGAGCCATCGGTCACCTTGCCGGTGACGGTCTGGTGGGGCACCGCGTCCAGCGCGAAGTCGGTCGTCGCGGTACCGTCCGCGTCGACGACGACGCCGCGGGCCTTCTTGGCCTTGTAGCCGTAGGCGTACGCGGCCATGTCATACGTACCGGGCGGGATCGTCAGGTTGTAGTGCCCCTGGGCGTCGGTGACCGCCCGGTAGGAGCCGGCCACGACGGAGGCGCCGGCGAGCGCCTTGCCCGAGCCGTCGGTGACGGTGCCGGTGACCTCGCCGTGATTGCCGACGGCCTGTTTCGCCTCGGGGCCCGACGCGGTGGCGGCGGTGCCCTGAGGAGCTGCCGCGGCACCGGCCGCCTGGGTCATGGGGAAGCCCAGAACGGCCACGGCCGCCGCGGTGAACGCAGCCAGCCGCGCGGAGGTTCTCCGCGCGGCTGGTCTGGAGTGACTCGATGTGCTGCGCAATGTGTGACTCCCATGCTTGCCGAGCTGGGGTCGACCCGTGCGCTGGTTCTCGGTCGACAGTGGATGGGGTTTCATCCACCGCCGACAACTAATGCACCAGGGGCATGTCCTCGACAAGAGGGCCATGTATGGCAGATACCTGACATGGCATGAACCCGCCAACGACATGCGACCAAGATCATAGGCTCCGCCGTCACAACGTGCTACGGCGTACCCAAAACCGACGGTCACCACTCGGGCTCTTCCTGACGACAGGTCCCATCCTGGCTGTTCCTGACTGTTCCCGGCTCTTCCTGGCGCTGACCGACGGGAATCCAACGCTCAGCAGATACGCGGGAGTTGCTCCCCCACCGGCAGGTCGACCACCCGGGTGCCCCCCAGGCCGGTGCGGGCCACCACCATGCCCGGGTGGTCCTCCACCACCTCGCCGATGATCCGGGCCTCCGTTCCCAGAGGGTGTGTCCGCATCGCGTCCAGGACGGCGTCGGCGTGCTCGCGCGGGACGAACGCCACCAACTTGCCTTCATTGGCTACGTACATGGGGTCCAGGCCCAGCACCGCGCAGGCGTTGGCGACGGCCGGCGGGACGGGGACCTCGCGTTCCCTGATGACGACCCCGGTGCCCGAGGCGGCGGCGATCTCGTTCAGCGCGGCGGCCAGACCGCCCCGCGTGGGGTCGCGCAGCACATGCAGATCCGGTGTGACCGCGAGCATGGTGTCGACCAGTCCGCCGAGGGCCGCGCAGTCGCTCTCGATCTCCACGCCGAACTCCAGCCCCTCCCGGACGCTCATGATCGCCACGCCGTGCACACCGATGGCACCGCTGACGATGACGACGTCACCGGGGACGACCCGCTGCGGTCGCAGGTCGACACCGGCCGGAATCAGGCCGATTCCGGCCGTGTTGACGTAGACACCGTCGCCGTGCCCGGCCTCCACCACCTTGGTGTCCCCGGTCGCCACCTCGACACCGGCCGCCCGCGCGGCAGCGCCGAGCGCCTCGGCGACGCGGCTCACCGTCTCCAGTCCGACGCCCTCCTCGAGGATGAATCCGCAGGAGAGATAGGCGGCCCTCGCGCCGCTCATGGCAAGGTCGTTGACGGTGCCATTGACGGCGAGATCGCCGATGCTGCCGCCGGGGAAGAACAGCGGCCGTACCACGAAGGAGTCGGTGGAGAAGGCCAACCGCACGCCACCGAGCGCGAGTTGTGCGGCATCGCCCGCCTGCGCGAGCACGGCGCCCCCGTACGCGGGCGCGAAGACGTCCCGTACGAGTTCCGCGGAGAGCATCCCGCCCCCGCCGTGGCCCATGACGACACGGGACTGCTCGCTCAGCGGAGCCGGACAGGTCCAGGCCGCCGGGTCCAGGGAGGCGGTCAGATCGGTGGTCTCAGACAACGGGGCTCGCCTCCCGGGGCGTCGGGGTGGTCTCGAGGCGCCGGTAGAGGTAGTACGCGGCGCAGGCGCCCTCGCTGGAGACCATGGTGGCGCCGAGCGGGGTGCGGGGGGTGCAGAGGGTGCCGAACGCCTCGCACTCGTGCGGCTTGAGCAGGCCCTGAAGCACCTCGCCGCTGCGGCACTCGGCCGGTTCACGGGTCTTGATGCCGTCCACCCGGAAGCGGAACTCGGCATCGTACTCACGGTACTCGGCGGACAGCCGCCAGCCGCTGTCCGGGATCACCCCGATCCCGCGCCAGGCACGGTCGGTGACCTCGAAGACGTCCTCCAGCATGGCCTTGGCCGCCGCGTTGCCCTCGGGCCGTACGGCACGGGGGTAGGCGTTGTCGACGGTGTGCTCACCGCGCTCCAGTTGGGCCACGGTCCGCCGTACGCCTTCGAGGATGTCGAGGGGCTCGAACCCGGTCACCACGATCGGGACACCGAAGCGCTCGGCCAGCTCGGGGTACTCCCCCACGCCCATCACGCTGCACACATGCCCGGCCGCCAGGAAGCCCTGGACCCGGCAGTCCGGCGAGCGCATGATCGCCTCGATGGCGGGCGGCACCCGCACATGGGAGACCAGCAGACTGAAGTTCTCGATGCCCAGCTTGCGGGCCTGGTACACCGTCATGGCGTTGGGCGGCGCGGTCGTCTCGAAGCCGATACCGAAGAACACCACCTGCCGGTCGGGGTGTTGCCGCGCGAGCCGCAGGGCGTCCAGCGGCGAGTAGACCACGCGTACGTCGCCGCCCGCCCCGCGCACCTGGAACAGGTCCCGTCCCGTGCCGGGCACCCGGAGCATGTCGCCGAAGGAGCAGAAGATCACCTCCGGGCGGGAGGCGATCTCCAGCGCCTTGTCGATGACCTCCAACGGGGTCACACACACCGGACAGCCGGGCCCATGGATCAACTCCACCTCCGTCGGCAGCAGTTGGTCGATGCCATGGCGGATGATGCTGTGCGTCTGTCCGCCGCAGACCTCCATCAGCGCCCAGGGCCGGGTCACCGTGGCATGGATGTCGTCCAGGAGCCGGCGCGCCAGCTCCGGGTCCTGGAACTCGTCGATGTACTTCACTTGCGTACCTCCTCGGCCGCGGGCGGGAGCCCTCCCCCGGCCTCGGCGGCCTGCTCCCAGGGGTCGCCGAACTCCTCCTGCAACAGGCCGAGGTTCTCGAAGAGTTCGAGCGTCTGCCGCGCCGACTCCTCGTCCAGGCGCTGGAGCGCGAAGCCGACGTGGACGATGGCGTACTCACCCACCTTCAGGTCGGGCAGGTACTCCAGGCACACCTCCTTGACCACACCGCCGAAGTCGACGGTGGCCATCCGGGTGCCGTCACGTTCCTCGATCTCCAGCACTCTGCCGGGTACCGCCAGGCACATGGGCCTCTCCTCGCTGTGGGGGTGGGGTCGATCAGGGACGTTCGCCGTTCTCCTCGGCCCGCGCGGCCACCATGAGCTGGCCGAGCGCCAGACCGCCGTCACCCGGCGGCACCAGGTGGTGGCGCAGCACGGTGAAGCCGTCCGCTTCGAGCGCCCGCGAACAGCCTGAAGAGAGCAGGGAGTTGAGGAAGACACCGCCGGTCAGGGCGACGGTGTCGAGGCCGTGTCGCTCGCGCGCCAGGACGCAGAGGCGGTGGACGAGGCCGGTGACGGCCCGGTGGAAGCGGGCCGCGATCAAGGCCGGTCCCACGCCTGCGCGCAGGTCGTCGACGACGGCCGCGAGCACCGGTGCCGGATCCGCCTGGACCGGCCCGCCGCCCGGCCGCGCGGGCCGCAGGGCGAAGGCGTAGGCCGTGGTGTCGTCGGCCGGTGCCCGCAGCGCGGCGGCCTCCAGCTCGACGGCGGCCTGGGCCTCGTACCCGGCGCGCTGGCACACGCCCGCGAGCGAGGACACGGCGTCGAAGAGCCGCCCCATGCTGGAGGTGGGCACACAGTTCAGGTTCCGCTCCAACTGCCGTTCCAGTACGCGGAGTTCGTCGGGCGGGCAGGCGGCCGTACAGGCGAGCCGGTCCGACCGGTCGAGCCCGGCCGCCCGCAGGTGTGCGAGCGCCATGCGGTAGGGCCGCTGCACCGCGGCGTCACTGCCGGGCAGCGGCACATACGCGAGATGCCCGAACCGGGTGAAGCCGTCGTAGTCGGCGAGCAGGACCTCCCCGCCCCACACCGCCCCGTCGTCCCCGTAGCCCGTGCCGTCGAAGGCGACGCCGATCACCGGCCGGCTGCCGTCTCGTCCGTTCTCCGCCATCGCGGCGGCGACATGCGCGTGATGATGCTGGACCTGGACGACGGGCCTGCCTGCGGCGTTGCGGACGGCCCACCGGGCGGAGCGATAGCCGGGATGCCGGTCGGCCACCAGCATCTCCGGCCGCACCGGGGTGATCGACTCCAGGTGGGCCGCGGCCCGCTCGAAGGCCCGCTGGGTGGCGAGGTCGTCCATGTCGCCGATGTGGGCGGACAGCCAGGCCCGGCGGCCCTCCCCGAGACAGAGGACGCTCTTGAGGTCCCCGCCGACCGCGAGGGCCGCCCGCACCGACACCGGAAGCGTCACCGGCAGCGGCGCCCAGCCACGGGCACGGCGCACGATCAGCGGCTCGCCGTCGCACACGCGCACCACCGAGTCGTCGCACGGCACATGGATCGGCCGGTCGTGCGTGAGCCAGGCGTCGGCGAGGTGCGCGAGCCTCGACAGGGCCTCCTCGTCGTCGGTGACGAGCGGCTCGCCGGAGACGTTGCCACTGGTCATGACGAGCAGCCGGGGGCCTTCGGCATCCCCGGGGAGACCGAGGAGGAGATGGTGCAGGGGCGTGTACGGCAGCATGACGCCGAGGTCGGGGCTGCCGGGGGCGACGGCCTCGGCGGGCCGCAGGGCCCCCGGCGCGGTGCGGCGGCGCAGCAGCACGATGGGCCGGGTGCCGCCGGTGAGGAGACTCCGTTCCGTCGGGCCGAGCCGGACCAGGTGCTCGATGTCGTCGACGCCGCGGGCCATGACGGCGAACGGCTTGTCCCCTCTCCCCTTCCTGTGTCGCAGCAACGCGACGGCGGCGGGGTCGGTGGCGTCGCACGCCAGGTGATAGCCGCCGAGCCCCTTGACGGCCACGATCGCTCCGTCCGCCAGCAGCGCGCGGGCCTCGGCGACCGGATCCGCGGTGGCGACCGGCCGCGGCGGGCCGTCGCCGTCCGGTCGGCGCAGGAGCAGTCGGAGCCGGGGGCCGCAGGCCGGGCAGGCGACCGGCTGTGCGTGGAAGCGGCGGTCGGCCGGATCGGCGTACTCGCGGGCGCAGTCGGGGCACATCGGGAAGCCCGCCATGGTGGTGTGCGGCCGGTCGTAGGGCAGACCGGTGACGATCGTGAACCGCGGGCCGCAGTGGGTGCAGTTGACGAAGGGGTGGCGGTGGCGCCGGTCGGCGGGGTCGGCCAGTTCGCTCAGGCACGCGGCGCAGGTGGCGGTGTCCGGCGGGATCGACGTCCCGGCCGGGCCGCCCGTGCGGGAGGCGAGGATGGTGAAGGCGGTGTCGCCGGTGGCGGGCATCTCCTCGTACCGCACGTCCTCCACGCGGGCCAGCGGTGGCGCGTCGAGCGCGATCCGGTCGCAGAACCGGGCGACCGCCTCGGGGTCCCCCTCGACCTCGGCGAGGACGCCTTCGGGGGTGTTCGTCACCTGTCCGCTCAGGCCCAGGCCGGTGGCGAGAGCGTGCAGATACGGCCGGAAGCCGACCCCCTGCACCACACCGTGGACGCTGACCTTGCGGCGCAGGGGTGCCGGAGCGGCGACGGCCCTCGGGGGCGGCGGGCCGCTCACGAGCCGGACGGGGCCATGGCGCCGGTGCCGTCCGCGTGGTCATGGGTGTGCCGGTGCGGCCGTCGGGCCATGACCGGGGTGTGCACGGGGGCGCCGTCCGCGGCGGCCAGCGCCCGGTCCAGCAGGGCGCCGACGCCGACGCCCGCGCGAGCCGAGGTCAGCAGCACCTCCACCCCGGGGTTGACCTGCTCGACGTTCGCGCGGAACGTCGCCTCGTCGAAGGCGACGGCCTCGGCGATGTCGGTCTTGGTGACCACGACCAGATGGGCGAGTCCGAAGGCGGTGGGGTACTTCAGCGGCTTGTCCTCGCCCTCCGTCACGGAGGCGAGGACGACGCGCAGGGTCTCCCCGAGGTCGTACGAGGCCGGGCAGACGAGGTTGCCGACGTTCTCCACGAACAGCAGCCGAGCGGCGCCGGGCGGCCAGCCGTCCAGATGGCGGCCGAGCATGTCGGCCTCCAGATGGCACAGCCCGTCGGTGAGGATCTGCTTGACCGGAACGCCCGAACGCGCCAGCCGCGTCGCGTCGTTCTCCGTGGCGAGGTCGGCGGTCAGCGCGGCGACCGGCACGGATCGCTCGCGCGCGAGGACGAGTTCGCGTTCCAGCAGGGCGGTCTTGCCGCTGCCGGGACTGGAGAGCAGATTGACGACCGCGGTGCCGCGAGCCGCCAGTTCCGCGCGCAGGGTGTACGCGCTCTGTTCGTTCTTGGCGAGTACGGCCTGCTGGAGGTCGACCACTCGGCACATGGTTCAGCGCTCCTCGGGGATCGGTTCGCGGGTGGCCGCGTGCGCCGGGCCGTCCTCCCAGTGCACGCTGACGATCTGTAGTTCACGGCCCGCCAGCAGGTCGGTGGTGCCCGCGCCGCAGCGCGGGCAGCTCAGCAGGGGCGGCATGCCGACGAGCCACTCGTGGGCGCACGGGGCGCAGCGGGCCCGGCCCGGCACCGCTTCGGTGACCAGCTCGGCGCCCGCCAACACCGTTCCGGCGCAGGCGAGTTCGAAGCAGAAGGACAGGGCGTCGGGGACGACACCGGCCAGTTCGCCCACCTGGAGCCGTACCGAGCGCACCGCGGTGACGTCCCCTGCTCGTTCGGCGGCTTCCTCCACCTGGCCGACCACGGCCAGTGCGATGGACATCTCGTGCATCGGTCTCCGTCCCGGCGAGACGTCTGGGGCGGGGCGTGGGTACGCAGCCGCCGACGACCATTAGAGGTGAGGCGCCGGAGGCCGAGGGACCGGCGCGCCGTCGCCGTCCGGCCGCGTCCGCCGTTCGTCGCAACGGCACGGCGCCGTCGCGCGCGCCCGCGGAGCGTCACATCCTGCGGATCCGCAGATAGCGCAGGATGTCGGGCATGGTCTGCGCGACGAGGGCGGCCACGGCACCGACTGCCAGACCGCCGAGGATGTTCCTCGACAGGGTGCCTCGCCTCACCACCCTCACTTCGCGGACCCGGGGGGCACGGATGGCGGCGCGACTCCTTACGTCGCGGCTCGTTACGTCGCGGCTCGTTACGTCGCGGCTCCTCAGGTCGCGGCTTCTCAACAAGTCGCGGCTTCTCAGGTCGCGGTTCCGGGAACCGCAGACGTCGGCTCGGGTTCGGGGGGTTCGTCGCTCCACAGCATCTCCTCGATCAGTCGGACGGCCTCGGGTACGGCGGCGGACACCTGTGGGCTGAGGCCGATGCCCTCGTCCAGCGAGGCCGGTTCGCACCCCACGACGAGCGTGCGCCGCGGTGGCTCTCCCCCGGTCTGGGCGCAGAGCGTGCCCAGCAGGGCGAGGACGGCGTCGGGGGTCATCCGGTGGCCGTCCAGCGGGGCGCCCGGTGTCCCGGTCCCGGCGGTGTCGGGTTCGAGCACATAGAGGGTGCCGGGTTCCTCGCCCCGTACGGTGGTGTCCACCAGGATCAACGTGTCGTAGCCGTCGAGGAGTTGGTACGCGAGGTGCACTCCTCGTACCCCGATGTCCACGACCTCGGCCCGGTCGGGTCGCGGGCGCGCGGCCAGGGCGCGTGCGGTCTCCACGCCGAAGCCGTCGTCGCCGAGGAAGATGTTGCCGATCCCGGCGACGAGGACGCCGCCGCTCGCGGGTGGGCTCATGCGTCGTCCTCCAGGAGGGTGACTTCGTCGGGCTGGAAGTAGAGGAAGCGGCCCTGCTCGCGGCGGATGTCGGCGCCCGGGTCGTCGTCCAGGGTCACCGCCAGATGCACCGTTCCGTCCACGTCGTGCAGCACGGCCTCGACCTTCGCGGTGCGCCCGCACAGGAAGAAGTCCTGGGCGTCGGTGTGCCGCAGGCCGGGGTCGAGCCGAACTCGGCTTCCGGCGGCGACGGTCCGGCCGTCCACGACGGCATGGTCGTGTGCCGGGTCGAAGCCCGCCTCGCTCGCCGGGTCCCACCAGGGGGTGTCCGTGGGCGGGAGTCCGTACTCGTCGGGCAGGGGCGCGTCGGGCGCGGGTCCGGTCACCTCGCGCAGGCCGCGCACCGCCCCGTGCAGGCGCTCCAGGACCTCCGGGGGCATCGACTCCGCGAGGTCGACGGCGGCGGCGGCCCGCTCGTCGGTGCCCCGTGCCTCCCGCTTCTCCTCGTCGGTGAGGGCGGCCGTGCGCAGCGCGAGGATCTCGTCGATCTCGGTGGCGTCGTACAGGGCGCCCGGGCTCTCGGGGGCGATGGCCGGATGGTCCTCCAGGATGATCGGCGAGGACAGCATCAGATCCGCCTGACCGACCGCACCGGCCAGTACGGGCCAGGTGTGCAGGTTGCGGCAGGCGGCGACGGCGGCCTTGGCCCACTCGGGGGGATCCGTCATCGACAGGAACGACCCGGTGCTCAGCCCCATCAGCAGATGGCTGGCCACGAGGGAGCGCGGGAGTGCCGCGTCCCGGCCCGCGGCCTCGTCCTGAGCGGGCGTCCAGGTGCTGGTGTTCTCGACCACGGCGCTCAGCCGTACGACCCGGTAGGGGCCGTCGAGTTCGCGGGCCGACAGCCGCAGCGCGCCGTCGAGTTGCTCGTAGCGGCGCAGCACTCGCCCGGCCAGGAAGCCGTTCTCGTCCCGTACGGGTTCGCTCTCCTCCCCGGCGGGGCGGGTGAAGGGGATCGTGACCCCGTCGCCGTCCAGGAGCGAGTCCATGGTCACGACGGCCTCGACGCGCTCCTCACAGCCTTCGTCCCAGGGGACCAACACCCGGTCGGGCAACCGGAGTTCGGCGACGGTCTCGAACCCGCCGCCCGGCCGCACCTGTTGGACCGTCCTGCGGCGGGCGCGCAGGAAGCGCAGTTCGACCGCGAGGGTGGTGCCCGCGCGGGGCTCCAGCAGGCACTCGGTGTGCTGGAAGTCGTGTTCGTCGCGCTCGGCGCCCCAGGCGGGCGGTACGAGCACGCCGAACTGCCAGCGCAGCCGGTTCTTGGCGGACGAGGCCCGGTAGGGGTAGAGCACATAGCCCTCGAAGAGGACGGCGTCGGCCACCTGCCGCGCGTGGGCGAAGCGCGCCTCCGTCTCGGGGGCGAACGCGGTCACGCTCACGGAGCGGTCCTTCCGGTGAGGGTGCGGCGAGGGCTCGGCGGGTCGGGAGGGTCCGCCTCGTCGAGCAGGGCCCGTACGGTCGCCTCCCAGGAGGGCAGCGCTCGCCGCGAGCGGAAGGCCAGCAGGGCGTCCATGGTGGCGCGGGGCAGCCGGATCCAGCCGCACCCGGGGAAGTGCTGCTCGATCATCTCCCGCCAGATCGCGACCGGCATCCCGAAGAGCGCCTCCCGGTCCCAGGGGACGGGTTCGACGCGGAAGCCGCCCGCTCCGGTGAACGCCGTACCGGAGAAGAGCATCCGCAGCGGGACCTCGCCGCCTTCGAGGGCGGCGAGGTAGCGGGAGGCGGCGATGTCCAGGTCGTAGGTGCAGGGCACCACGAGGTCGGTCTCGGTCCGGCCGGTGAACCCCTGAACCATGAGCGGGACTTGGGCGAACTCCAGCGGCTTCAGGGTGCTGCCCCAGCGGGAGCGGTCGCCGAACAGGTCCACGAGTCCGTCGCTCTCGGCCGTCTCGTAGCCGCGCCGGGCAGGCTCGATACGGATCTGGCAGCGCAGCGCGAGGGCGTGCACGGGGGTGTCGTCGTCGGGCGTGGTGATGCGCAGCCGGAACACGAGGGTGGGTCCGACGGCGTAGCGGTCGGCGCGAACGCCCGTGCAGGAGAAGGTCAGTTCCGTCATGACCTGTCCTCCTCGCCCACGGGTCTGGCGCGCTCCTCGACCTGGGCGAAGAACGCGTCCAGGGCGGCGCGGGCCTCCGCGCCACCGTCGAAGCCCTGCCACAACAGGCGCATACGGCCGACGAGTTCGTAGCAGATGTCGATCGGCACGAGGTGGCAGGTGACGCGCCCGGCGGGGTCGCGGTGCAACAGCAGGGCCTCCACGTCGGGTTCGAGGAGGCCGACGAGGCGGCTGTCGCCGAGGACCGTGCTCCAGGCCTCCGGTTCGAGTTCGCTCTCGGTGGCTCCGGCGGGGCTCGGGTAGAGGGCCACCAGCCGGTCGAGCGCGGGGTTGCGGAAGAAGAAGACGACGCCGACCGGGATCTGCAGCGCTTCCCAGGCCCGGTCGTCGAGGTGGTGGCCGGGGTCGGTGAGGTAGCGGTCCGGCACGGCGCGGAAGCGGCCGTCCGTGGCGCCCGGCCGGTCCATCAGCAGGAAGCAGGGCGGACAGGCGCAGACGAGGCGGCGCTGGTCGGTGTCCACGAGATGCCGGTGCCGCGCCTCGTCCACCACCGCCGCGCACAGCCCGCAGCGTTCGGGCTGGGGTGGGCGTTCGGCCAGGAACCTGCGCAGCCCGGCGGCGGGCGACGGTGCGGCAGGGGCGCTCATGGCGTCCTCGTCGGCGCCGCGCGGGTGCCGATCTGGAGCAGGACGGGTTCGCGCTCCCCGGCTTCCACCTCGACCACCGTGACCTCGGGCGCGAAGCAGGCCAGGGCCTCCTCCGCCGCCTGCCGGACCGCTGCCTCGCCGCCGCAGCCGCAGCCCGCGCCCCGGGCCGTCCGCAGGCGCAGGGTCCCGGTCGTCTCGTCGAAGTCCACGACCTCGAGGTCGTGGCCGCGGACGGTGGCGAGCGCGCGGGCGACACGGGTCTCGCGGTCCTCGGGGTGGAGGTCGTGCAGGACGAGCAGGCTCGCCACGAGGTCGTCGCCGAGCAGGCCGGTCACGGGGGCGTCCTGCGGCAGCAGGTCGAGGATCCGGGCGAGGCCCGCGCCGTAGAACTCCATGAGGGCCCGTACCAGGTCCTCGGCCGCCGCGGTGACGGCCGGGTCGCCGCTGGCGGCCAGTCGGTCGAGCACCTCCTCGACGCGCCGACCGGTCCGCACCGCGTCCACCGGACTCCTCCCGGAACTCGCCGCGCTCATCCGGCCAGTCCGCTCAGGCCGGTGGGGACGTGCATCGTCTGTACGGTCCTGCCGCCGCCGACGTACATGTGGACACCGCAGGGCAGACAGGGGTCGAAGCTGCGGACGGTGCGCATGATGTCGATGCCCTTGAAGTTCTCCGGGGAGTTCTCCTCGAAGATCGGCGTGTTCTGGACGGCGTCCTCGTACGGGCCGGGGGTGCCGAAGCTGTCCCTGGCGCTGGCGTTCCACGGGGTCGGCGGGTACGGGTGGTAGTTGGCGATCTTCCCGTCGCGGATCACCATGTGGTGCGAGAGGACACCGCGTACCGCCTCGGTGAATCCGACGCCGATGCTCTCGTCGGGGACCTCGAACTTCTCCCAGGTCCGGGTGCGTCCGGACCGTACCTCGTGCAGTCCCTGCTCCGCGAAGTACAGGGCGAGGGCGGCGGTGTAGGCCTGGAAGTAGGTGCGGGCGCGGTTGCGTTCCAGCGCGTTGCTCCAGCGCGGGATCTTCCACTCGAAGGTGGTCTCCGGCTTCGACATCGTGCGGGGCAGGTTGATGACCACGCTGTGGCCGGTGGACTTCACATAGCCGGTGTCGACAAGACCGGCCAGCGCGGTGCTCCACAGCCGGGCGAGGGGGCCGCCGCCGGTGTCCAGGGCGAGATGGTCCTTGCCGTCGAACCAGCGCGGCGACATCACCCAACTGTACTTGTCGTCGAAGTTCCGCTTCTGCGGTGCCGGGATGGTGTGCTGGTTCCAGGGGTGGCGCGGGTCGACCCGGTTGCCGAGCGGGTCATGGGTGACGAACTGCTCCTTGCCCTGCCAGTCCTGGTAGTACGAACTGCCCAGCAGGATACGGATACCGAGGTTGATCTCGGTGAGATCGGTGGTGATGAGTTCGCCGTCCACGACGATGCCGGGGGTGACGTACATCTTCCGTCCCCAGTCGGTCATGTTGGCGTAGGTGAAGTCGCAGTGCTCCGGGTCGTTGAGCGCTCCCCAGCAGCCGAGCAGCACCCGGCGCCGGCCGACCTCCTCGTATCCCGGCAGCGCCTCGTAGAAGAAGTCGAACAGGTCGTCGTGCAGGGGGACCACGCGCTTCATGAACTCCACGTACCGCATCAGTCGGCTGAGGTAGTCCGTGAACAACTGGACGGAGGCGACGGTGCCGACACCGCCCGCGTAGAGCGTGGAGGGGTGCACATGACGGCCCTCCATGAGGCAGAACATCTCCCGGGTGTAGCGGCTCACCTGCAACGCCTCGCGGTAGAACTCGCCTTCGAGGGGGTTCAGGGAGCGCATGATGTCGGCGATGGTGCGGTAGCCGTGCTCAGCGGCGTGCGGGGCCTCGGTGCGTTCGGCCAGTTCGAGGACGCCGGGGTTGGTCTCCTTGACCATCTTCTCGCAGTAGTCGACCCCGACCAGGTTCTCCTGGAAGATGTTGTGGTCGAACATGTACTCCGCGGCCTCGCCGAGGTTGATGATCCACTCACCCAGGTGCGGGGGCTTCACCCCGTAGGCCATGTTCTGCGCGTACACCGAGCACGTGGCGTGGTTGTCACCGCAGATACCGCAGATACGGCTGGTGATGAAGTGGGCGTCGCGGGGGTCCTTGCCGCGCATGAACACGCTGTAGCCGCGGAAGACGGACGAAGTGCTGTAGCACTCCGCGACCCGCTTCTGCTTGAAGTCGATCTTCGTGTGGATGCCGAGGCTGCCCACGATCCGGGTGATCGGGTCCCAGGACATCTCCATCAGACCGCTGCCGTCGCGGGCTGCCTTCGTCGTGGCTGTCATCGTGTCTCTCGTGCCCTTCTGCGCGCGGGATGTCCGGGAGGGTGGGGACGGGTCGGGGGTGCGGCGGCGTCACCAAGGGCGCCGGTAGCCGGTGGTGAGCTTGCGCCCGGTGTGGCGCCACTTGGGCTCCTTGTCCACCGTGTCGAGCGTGATGGCCCGCAGCTTGCGGATGAGCACGCCGTAGGCGCCGCTCGCGTTCGTGGACAGCGTGGCGCCCGGCGGCTGGTCCATGAAGGGCATGAACTTGTCCGGGAAGCCGGGCATGGTGCACGCGATGCAGATGCCCCCGACGTTCGGGCAGCCGCCGATGCCGTTCATCCAACCCCGTTTGGGCACATTGCACTTGACGACCGGGCCCCAGCAGCCGATCCGGACCAGACAGGTGGGGTCGTCGTACCGCTCGGCGAACACGCCCTGCTCGTAGTGGCCCGCGCGGTCGCAGCCCTCGTGCACCGTGGCCCCGAACAGCCAGGTCGGGCGCAGCTTGTCGTCCAGCGGGATCATCGGGGCGGAACCGGCTACCTGGTAGAGGAGATAGGTGAGCGTCTCGGCGAAGTTGTCGGGCTGGATCGGGCAGCCCGGGACGCAGACGATGGGGATGCCCGCCTTCGACCGCCAGTCCCAGCCGAGGTAGTCGGGCACGCCCATCGCGCCGGTCGGGTTGCCCGCCATGGCGTGGATACCGCCGTACGTGGCGCAGGTACCGGCGCAGACGACCGCCACCGCCTTGTCCGCGAGCCGGTCGATCCACTCGCTGGTCGTGATCGGCTGCCCCGTCTCGGGGTTGTCCCCGAACCCGCACCAGTAGCCCTCGCGCTTGATCTGCTCGTTGGGTACGGACCCCTCGATGACCAGCACGAACGGGTCGATCTCGCCGCGCTCCCCCTTGAAGAACCACTCGATGAACGTGTCCGCGCCCTGGACCGGGCCGCATTCGAAGTCGATCAGGGGCCAGTGGACGGCGACCTTCGGCAGCCCCGGCAGCACGCCGAGCGCGATCTGTTCGATGCTCGGCTGCATCGCGGCGGTCAGCGCCACCGAGTCGCCGTCGCAGCTCAACCCGGCGTTGATCCAGAGGATATGGATCGTGGGCGTCTCGTCGCCGCTCTGGCCGTGGGCGCCCTTCGCCTTGGCCGCTTGCGGGGTGGCCGCTGTCATGGGACCGCCTCCTCGGGGAGGTAAGGGATGTGAACGGCAATTCGACTGTCTGTCTTCTTGCTGCTTGCCTGTCTTCTTGCTGCTTGTCCGCCTTCTTGCCGCTTGTCTGTCTTCTTGCTATCAGTCATCCGGCCGCGACGAGATGCCATCGCGGTCCGTTCCAGTGACGCGGAGCGCGGCGGGGTGCGGCTCCGCCGCCGTGCGCGCGGGCGGGGCGAGGACGAGATGCGCGGGCGTACGGGCGGGCTTCTCCTTGCGGACGAAGGCGCGGCGCAGTGCGTGGTACGGGGCCTCGGGGTCGAAGAAGGTCCGGTGCATCCTGGCCAGCTCCCGCTCCCGGAAGGCGGCCAGGGGCTCCCGGCTCTCCTGGAGTTCGAGCTGCTCCTTCTTCACGGCGATCCGTGACCGGGTGCCCGGCAGCGTTGCCGACCGGGCCGCCAGACGGCCGGTCTCGGCGGCGAAGTCGCGCGGCTCGCAGGCGATCACGCGGTCGACCAGCCCGATGCGGTGGGCGCTGACAGCGCTCAGCGGCAGGGCCTCGCTCAGCAGGCGCCCCGCCGTCGCGGCGCCGACCCGGCGCGGCAGGGTGTACGTCCAGTACTCCGAGCCGTACAGGCCCATCAGCCGGTAGTGCGGGTTCAGTACGCAGCCGGTGCGGCACCAGACCTCGTCGGCGGCCAGGGCCAGCATCACGCCGCCTGCCGCGGCGTTGCCCGCCAGTGCCGCGATCACGAGCCGGTCGGTGGTTCTCAGAACCGCTTCGACGAGGTCGTCGAGGGCGTTGATGTTCGTCCAGGACTCGGCGGCGGGGTCCTCGGCGGCCTCGATGACGTTGAGGTGGATGCCATTGGAGAAGAAGTCCCGCCCGCCGCCCAGGACCAGCGTCGAGGTGGGGCGCGCGCATGCCTCCCGGTAGGCGTCCAGCAGGCGTCGGCACTGCGCGGTGCTCATCGCGCCGCCGGGGAAGGAGAACGACAGGAAGCCGACGCTCCCCTCTTCCCGGTACCGGATGTCCGTCCAGGTGGGCCATGCCGCTTCCAGGGGCGCGGGCAGTTCCGGCAGCGGGGGCAACCGGTCGCCGAGCGCCGACACCGCGGGGAGCTTGACCTCGGGCGGCTGCCCGGGGGTGCGTCGGCGTCTGAGTTCGGGGATCCAGACCGCGCCGTCGCGCGTGGCCCGGCAGATCGCCCCGGCCCGGGTGGCGAGCAGTTGTCCCGGGGTGCCGCGCAGGCCGTCCTCGGGGTGGCCGCCGTGCAGGTACCACTCGGCGCCGCACAGCATGTCCAGGACACCGGGCCGGGAGTCCGCCGCGCGCAGCTTGCGGACGACGGTCTGGGTGGAGTCGGCGTCCCAGTCGATCCGCCGGACCCGCTGGTCGAGGTAGGGGCGGGTACGGGCGGTGGTCTGCGGCAGCGGGGTGTGGCTCCGGGAGGCGAAGCGCTCCACGGCCAGCAGGACGGCCGCGAGCGCCGCGTCGGCGATCTCGTTTCGGTACAGGTCGCTCTTGGCGACCGGCGGCACCACGCAGGCGACGGACGCCCACACCGCCCCGGCGTCCATCTCCTCCTCGGCCTGAAGGACCGTCACCCCCCATTGCTCCACCCCCTCCTGGACCGCCCAGTCCAGCGAGGACGGCCCGCGGTCCCCGACGGGGCCGGGGTGGACGACGAAGCACGGGTACGCGGACCACACCTCGCGGGGGATCGCCGTCGTCAGCATCGGCGCGAGGAGGAGGTCCGGGGCGTGCCGCCGTACGGTCTCGAGCCACGAGCCCTCCGGGAGGGGCACCAGTTCCACCGCCACGGTGTGGCCCCGGTCGCGCAGTTCGGCATGGACGCGCTGGGTGAGGCTGTTGAACGCGCTGGCCACGAGCAGGATGTGCACGAAGGGCTCCCGGCGGATTCCCGGCGGACGACGAGGTGGACGGCGATCGGGCAGAGGTGCCCGGCCGCTTGCGATCGTCGGCCAGGCCCGGTCCCCGCCCTCGTAGACAGGCGGCGGGGTCACCCGAATTGCGGGGCACCGGGCGGCCACTCGGCCCGATCGCGAACAGCCCTCAGGCCTGGAACGGCAGCCGTTCGCGCGTCACCGGGTGCAGGAACCCGGCGCCGGAGGCCCAGCGGGCGGTCTCGGCGAGGGCGAGGTCGGTCAGGCGGCGCCACTCGTTGCCCTGGGAACCGGCCAGGTGAGGTGTGAGGAGCACCTGCTCGCTGTCCCACAACGGATGATCGGGCGGCAGCACTTCGGGATCGGTGACATCGAGGACGGCCCGGACGCGGCCCGCCCCGGCGG
Source organism: Streptomyces macrolidinus (assembly GCF_023887685.1). Lineage (GTDB taxonomy): Bacteria > Actinomycetota > Actinomycetes > Streptomycetales > Streptomycetaceae > Streptomyces > Streptomyces macrolidinus. The sequence goes on from NZ_JAMWMR010000012.1 coordinate 105,853, forward strand.
CCTCGGCGAGCGCGTCCTGGTCGACGACGGCGCCGCGCGCGGTGTTGATCAGTACGGCGCCGGGGCGCATGGACTCGATCAGGGAACGGCTGACCAGTCCGCGGGTGGCGGGCAGCAGCGGGGTGTGCACGCTGACGGTGTCGCCGCGTGCGAACAGTTCGGCCAACTCCACGCGTGTGACGCCGAGTCGGCGGGCCTCGGCGTCGGTGACGTACGGGTCGTGGAGGAGTACGTCGATGTCGTACGGGCGCAGCAGCTCGATGACGCGGCGGCCGATGAGCGAGGCGGACAGGATGCCCACGGTGCGGCGGTGGTTGCCGATGGTGCGGGGGGTGCGCAGCCAGTCCTCGCGGGTGCGGGTGGTGCGGTAGGCGCGGGCGCGTTCGAGGACGTGCTTGCCGGTGAGCAGGATCATCGCGAGGGTGTACTCGGCGACCGGCAGTGCGTTGGCCGAGGCGGCGGAGGACACCTCGATGCCCCGCTCCCAGCAGGCGTCGGTGAGGTGGCCGCGGACGCTGCCCGCGGTGTGCACCACGGCGCGGAGCCGGGGCGCCGCCCGCAGGACGTCCGTGTCCAGTGGGGGGCAGCCCCAGCCGGTGACCAGCAGGTCGACCTCGGCGAGGACGGCCCGTGCCCGTGGCGCGGTGAAGTCGTCGAGGACGGGCGGCGGTACGAGGTCGCAGAGGGCGGCGAGCGCGGTGAGCGACTCCGGGTCGAGGACGGCCGCGGCGGCGTCCGGGGACATGGCGAGCGCGGTGCGGGGCCGGAATCCGGGACCCGGTGTCGCGGGCGTCATCGGCGCCCCCTGCCGACCTGCTCACGCATCGGGCCTCCCCGCGCCGGGCGTTCGTCCGAACGGTCTTCCCGCGTGTGTCACGCGTTGCGGGCCGCCGGGGGCCCGCCGTGCGCGGCGGTCTCGCCCGCGCTGTCGTCCGCGGTGTCGTCCTGGTCGTAGGTGAGGCGGGCGTCGACGTCCACCACGCCGTCGACACCCTCGCACAGCCGTACGGTGACGGGAACCAGGCTCTTGCGTTCCACGCTGCCGCTCAGGGTGACCCGGCCGTCGTTGACCTCGACGGTCAGTGCGGAGGGCGCGAGTCCGAGCGTGCGGACGATGATGTCCTCGATGATCTCTTCCTGGATGGCGCGGTCCCGGCGCAGGAAGAGCTGGACGAGGTCGCTGCGGCTGATCACGCCGATCAGCCTGCCCTCGCCGTCCACCACGGGCAGCCGCTTGATCCTGTGGTGCTCCATCACACGGGCCGCGCGGACCACGCTCCACTCCGGCTCCGCGACCATGGCGGGGCTCGTCATCAGGTCCTGGGCGGTGTTCCCCACGAACGAGGAGGTCTGCTTGCGCAGCAGGTCGGCCTCGGACACCACGCCGATCGGCCGGTCCTCGTCGTCGACCACCGGCACGGCGGTGATGCCGTACCGGTCGAGGAGACGTGCGATCTCCCTGAACGTCGTGCCCGGCCGTACGCTCACGGCGGTGGGCGTCATCAGGTCGGCGACATCACGGTTCCTCATCACGCACAGGCTTCCTTCCCGTCGCCTCCGGGCCACCTCGCTCTTCTCGGCCCCGAGACCGACGCTGACAGTAAGCATGCCATCACTGTAGTCGCGCGAACGTCCTCCAGACCGAGGCCGAACAGCCCATGGCGGGGACCCGAACGTCCTCTTCCCACCGGCGCCCTTGACCTCCGAACGTACAGGAACGCCCGTGCGGGTACCCGGGGACGGGACGGACTCCCCCTTGGCACCCCGGCCGACACGGGTCTTTCATGAGAGAGACGGGACGGGCCCGGGGCCCCTCCCGCCGGCCACCGCTGGGGGGCGACCCGCTGGAGAGACCATGACCCTGCCGGCTGATAACCTCCCGATCGTGGCCGGAGTCGACGCCGACCCCGGCACCCGCTCGGCACTGGCCTGGGCGGCCGACGAGGCGGCACGCCGCCGGGTGCCGCTGCGCCTCGTCCACGCCGAGGGCGTACCGACCGCCGGATTCCGGCGATGGGAGATCCCGCCCTCCTGGGAGGCCTGGAACCAGGCCCTGCACGAAGAGGGGGAACGGGTCCTCAAGGCGGCCGTGGACTTCACGGAGACCCGGCAGCCGCAGGTCGAGGTGTCCGGGCTGCTGGCGGAGGGGAACCCGGTATGGATCCTGCGGGAGCAGAGCCGGGACGCCCTGGCCCTGGTGCTGGGGTCCTGGCACCTGAGCCGGGTGAAGGAGCTGTTCGGCTCCGCCTCGGTGGCCCTGCCCGTGATCACCCACGCCCAGTGCCCGGTGGTCGTCGTGCCCGAATCGGAGGAGCCCATCACCCCGTCGAACCCGTACTTCGTCGTGGGCGTGGACGGCAGCGAGCGTTCCGCCACGGCCGTCGACTTCGCCTTCGAGGAGGCCGCCGCGCACGGCGCGGGGCTGTACGCGGTGTACGCGTGGCACCCCCGGCTGCTCGGTGCGCTCGACATGCAGGCGGCGCGGCAGGAATGCGAGCGCATGCTGTCCGAGACCGTCGCCGGGCCGAGTACGCGGTTCCCGAACGTGGAGTTGCGTCAAGAGGTCGTCAGCGGCCACCCGGTGGAGATCCTGACCGAGGCGGCCACGCAGTCGCTGGGCCTGGTGGTGGGCACCCGCGGCCACGGCGGCTTCACCGGCATGCTGCTCGGCTCGGTGAGCCAGGGCGTCCTGCGCCATGCCGACTGCACGGTGATCACCGTGCCGCACACCGCGTGAGCGGCTCTTGTCAGGGGGTCTCGTCGGGGCTCGGGCCGCCGTCGGTGCCGGGTTCCTCGCGGTCCACCGCCGGGTCGGGCTCGGGGCCGTACCGCTCGCCGGGCACCCGGGCCCGTGGCGTGGGGGGCGGAGTGACCGGCCGGATGTCGTCGGCGGCGCTCTCCCCCAGGTTCCCGTCACCCTTGCACCGCTCCTGCCCCTCCTGCCGCAGCACGTCGAGGACGGCGGAGCCGTCGATGGTCTCGCGGCTGACCAGCAGCTCGGCGAGCCGGTCCAGGGCCCGGCGGTGCTCGCGTATCAGCCCGGTCGCCCGCTGCTCGGCCTCCCGCAGCAGGCGCGCGGCCTCCCGGTCGATGATCCGCTGGGTCTGCTCCGAGTACGGCTGTCTGAGGGGCTCCTCCGCGGTGTCGCCGAGGTAGCGCGGGCCGCCGGTCGCATAGCCGACGGGGCCCAGGGCCGCGGACAGGCCGAAGTCCCGGACCATCCGCGTGGCGATCTGGGTGGCACCGGCCAGGTCGTTGGCGGCACCGCTGGACCCCTCGCCGAAGACGACCAGTTCGGCGGCCCGGCCGCCGAGCCGGACCGCGAGCAGGTCGGTCAGATAGGCCTCGCTGTACAGATGGCGTTCGGCTTCGGGGAGCTGCTCGGTGACGCCGAGCGACACGCCCGCGGGCAGCACGCTCACCTTGGCGACGGGGTCGGCGTGCTCGCACAGCGCGGCGACCAGGGCGTGCCCCGACTCGTGGACGGCGACCGAGTGGCGCTCCTCGGGCAGCAGGGCGTTGGACTCCTCGCGGCGGCCGAGCAGCACGCGGTCGCGGGCGGCCTCGAGGTCATGCGGCTCGATCAGGATGCGGTCGGCCCGGACCGCGTTGATCGCGCCCTCGTTCACCAGGTTGGCGAGGTCGGCGCCGGAGAAGCCCGGGGTCGCGCGTGCGACGGTGTCGAGGTCGACGTCGGGGGCGAGGACCTTGCCCCGCGCGTGCACCCGCAGGATGGCGGCGCGTTCGCTCTGGTTCGGCAGCGGGACGGTGACCTGGCGGTCGAAGCGACCGGGGCGCAGCAGCGCGGGGTCGAGGGCTTCGGGCCGGTTGGTGGCGGCGAGGACGACGATGCCGGTGGACTGGTCGAAGCCGTCCATCTCGGCCAGGAGCTGGTTGAGGGTCTGCTCGCGTTCGTCGTTGCCGCCGATCCGCCCGCCGCCCGCGCGACGGGCACCCACGGCGTCGATCTCGTCGATGAAGATGATGGACGGCGCGCGCTTGCGGGCGTCGTCGAACAGGTCCCGCACGCGGGACGCGCCCACGCCGACGAACATCTCGACGAACGCGGACCCCGTCACCGACAGGAAGGGCACATCGGCCTCCCCGGCGACGGCACGCGCGAAGAGGGTCTTGCCGGTGCCCGGCGGCCCCACCATGATCACGCCGCGGGGGCCCTTGGCGCCCGCCGCCGCGTAGCGCGCGGGGTTGCGCAGGAAGTCGACGACCTCGCTGATCTCCTGCTTGACCCCGGTGTACCCGGCCACGTCGTCGAACCGGGTGGTGGGCCGCTCGGCCTCGATGATCTTCGCCCGGGAGCGGCCGATGGCGCTGAGCCCCCCGGTCACCGAGCGCGCGGCCCGGCGGCCGATCCACCAGAAGAACCCGAACAGGAGCAGCAGCGGGAGGAAGGCCACCACGAACGACACGAGCGGGTTGCCGCCGCTCCTGGCCTGGGACGCGGTGATCTGTACGTGCTCGGCCTGGAGCTTCTGCTGGAGCGATCCGGTGCCCAGCGCCGTCGGGAGCTGCGTCGTGAACTTCGTACCGTTCTTCAGGGTGCCGCTGACGGCTCCCTTGTCGTTGATGTCGACGGTCTTCACCTGGCCGACGTCGACCTTGCCGACGAAGTCGCTGTAGGTCAGATGCGCGGGCGCGGGCCCCGCCGGAGCGCGGACGAGCAGCAGGACGGCGAGGAAGGCCACCCAGACCAACGGCAGGGTCCACCAGGGCCAGCCCGACCGTGGCCGCCGCTGCCTCGACGGCCTGGGGCCGCCCCGTGGTGGCCCCGACTCGGGCGGCCGGGTGAGATGCCGGTGCGGCATCCGCACTCGTGTGATCACGGCGCACCGCCTCCTCGGCCGTACGACACCGGTCTGCTCATCTCATGGTCCCTCGGAACGGACGGGAGCGGGCGCGGGCGAGGGCTCGGGCCTCTTCGGGTGACTCCCGAGGGGTGATTCCCGGTGGCTCCGAGTGTCGTGGGCCTGGCGGGCGCGGGCGCCGCAACACCGTGAGGTCGGGCGCGCGCGAGGCCGCCGCGTGCGCTGTGTCCCGGATGCGAGGAGGACCCGATGAAGACGCCCCGCACGATGCCGCAACAGACCCTGGGAGTCCACGCGTGAAGGTCTCGGAGGTCATGAGCACTCCGGCGGTCGCCGTCCCGCCCGGCACGTCCCTGGCGGAGACGGCCCGGCAGATGGACGCGAACGGGGTCGGTTCCGTGCTGGTCGTCGAGGGCGAGTCGCTGCGGGGCATCGTCACCGACCGCGACCTCGCCGTCCGCGGCCTGGGCGGTGGCCTGGACCGGGAGGCACGGGTGGACGCGCTGATGTCGCGGCGGGTCATCACGGTGAACGTGTCCGATGACGTCCATGTGGCATACCGGGCCTTCCGCGGGTCGGGGGTGCGTCGGCTGCCGGTCCTCAGCGGGCACCGGGTGGTGGGGATGGTGACCGTGGACGACCTGCTGCTCGATGTCTTCCAGCGGCTGGCGGCCCTGCTCGGTCCCGTCGCCTGGAGCATCCTGGAGGAGCCGCCGGGGCCGCCGTCGGCGGAGGGACCTCCGTACGGGATCTGACCGCGCGCACGCCCGTGAACAACGCGCGCACGCCCGTGAACCTCGTCACGACGCCGCCTCGGGGCGGACGATCACGACGGGGCAGTGGGCGTGCTGGGCGACCTGCTGGCTGACGGAGCCGAGCAGGGCCCGCGCGAACCCGCCCCGCCCCCTGCTCCCCACGACGACCAGCTCGGCCCCCTGCGCCGCTCTCAGGAGCACATCGGCGGGGTGGCCGCGCACCAGCAGCGCCCTGACCGAGGCCGCTCCCTGCTCACCGAGCACGCCCCTCAACTCCTGCACCAGTTCCTGCCGCGCGGCCTCCTCGTCGAAGTCGGCGTCCACGGCCGGCGCCGACCAGCCGTACATCCCCGGCAGCTCCCATGCGGCCACCGCGTCCACGGCGGCGCCGATGAGCCCGGCGTAGCGCACGGCCCAGTGCAGCGCGGCGTGCGAGGACGGCGATCCGTCGACGCCCACCACCACACGAGCCCCTGAGACGTCCTGCCCCATGTCTCCCACCTCTCTCTCCTCATCCGGGGGTGCCTCTTGTCATCTGGGGGTGCCTCTTGCTTCTACGAACGGTTCCTACGAACGCGACTCCTACGCACGCTCCGGGCGCAGACCGTCGAAGCCGACGCGCAGATGGCGTGGGCCGCGCAGCACCGCGTTCCGCCGGTACGGGGGCGGGTCCTCGAGCAGCCGGGGGTTGTCGAGCCTGCGGGCCAGCGCGGTGAGGGCGATCTGGGTCTCCATCCGGGCCAGGGGCGCCCCGAAGCAGCTATGGATGCCGCTGCCGAAGCCGAGGTGCTGGATGTCCTCGCGGTCCGGGTCGAACCGGTCGGGGTCCTTGAAGCGCTCCGGGTCCCGGTTGCCCGCGGCGAGGACCAGCCAGATCCTCGACCCCTTGGGGATGGTGACCCCGCGGACCTCGATGTCCGCGATGCAGGTGCGCTGCGGCACGAACTGCACCGGTGGCTCGTAGCGCAGCAGTTCCTCCACGATCCGTACGACGAGGTCCGGGTCCTCGCGCAGTCGGCGCAGGACCTCGGGATGGCGCAGCAGCGTGAGCATGCCGTTGGTGATCAGGTTGACCGTCGTCTCATGGCCCGCGATCAGCAACAGCACGGCGGTACTGAGCACCTCCATCACGCTCATGGGGCCGTCCGGGCCTTGGCTCGTCACCAACGCGGACAGCATGTCGTCACGGGGTTCGCGCTGCCGCTGCTCGGCCAGTCCGGCCAAGTACATGCCCAGGTGGGTGCGGGCCTCCTGCGCGGCGCGCCTGCGCTCGGCCTCGCCCGCCTCGGTGTCCGGGTCCAGATTGGCGACGATCGGGTCGACCCAGGCGCGGAAGCGCGGTTCGTCCTCGCGGGGCACGCCGAGCAGTCGGCAGATCACGGTCACCGGGAAGGGGTAGGCGAACTGGTCGACCAGGTCGACCTCGCGCGCGTCCCCGAAGCCGTCGATCAGCCCCGAGACGATCTCGGCGAGATCGTCGCGCAGGGAGTCGAGCAGGCGGGGGCTGTGCGGCGGGCCGAAGGGGCGGTTGGCGATCCGCCGCAACCGGTCGTGCTCCGGAGGGTCGAGCCGGATGAAGCTCGGCGGCAGCCCTGTCTCGTCCGGCCCGCCGAGGACGTCGGCGCCCGCGGCGGCGAGGTTGGCGGCGTCGGAGCTGACCCGCGGGTCGTGGAGCAGCCCGGCGATGTCCCAGTACGAACTGACGAGGTAGGGGCCGCCCTCCTCCTCGTGCAGCACGGGCGTCTTGCGCAACTCCTCGTACAGCGGATACGGGTCGGCGCGATGGGCGTAGTCGGTGATCCTCTGCAGCAGCGAGGCGTGCGTCATGACGGGGTCCTTGGGGGGTGGTTCCTTGGGGTGATTCCCTGTGGGTGATTGCCTGTGGGTGCTGCCTTGCGGGGCCTGGCGGTCAGTGGCGGGACGGGGTGAAGACGAGGCGCCGGTCGGCCGGTGAGTAGCCGCTGAGGGTCACGGTCGGGCCGTGCGTCGGCAGTGACGGGTCGGGGAAGTCGGCCGGCATCGGTGCCCGTCCCTCGGCGCGGCGGTCCACCGTCGCGAAGTCCGGCGGGAAGGGCGCGGCCGTCTCGATCAGCCGCTGGTAGAACTCCAGCCACCGCGCGTTGTCGAAGCTCACGGCGGCGATGACCCGGCCCTGGTAGCCGTACGCCGCGACGAACCGCCGCTCGGCCCGCGACCCCTGCGTGATCATGATCTGCTCGCCCATGCCGGGGACTCCGACCGACTTGATGTTCACGCCGAACTGCGCCGACCAGAAGGCGGGCACCCAGATGTGCGGGCGCCGCTCGGAGCTGGCGCTGATCATGTTGTGCGCGGCGGTCTCGGCCTGGGTGACGGCGTTGCCCCAGTGTTCGAGGGAGAGGAACTGGTAGCCGAACAGCGGGTGCGGGGACCGTGCCACGTCACCGGCGACGAAGATGTCGTCGGTGACGATGCCCCGGAAGTCGAAGGCGCGGCAGCCCGCGTCGCAGGCGATGCCGCGGGGCCCGGCGCCGAGCCCGGATCCGGCCAGCCATTCGGTGTTGCGGGTCGCGCCCAGCGACACGACCACGACGTCCGTCTCGACGCTGGTGCCGTCGGACAGGTGGGCGGCCCGCACCCGGCCCGCGGCGTCGCCTTCCAGGGCGGTGACCATGACCCCGGTGCGCAGATCCACACCGTGCTCGCGCTGCAACTCCCCGGCCACCGCCCCGATCACCCCGCCGAGGGCTCCCACCAGCGGCGCGTCCGCGCGTTCCGCCACGGTGACCGCGATGCCCCGCTCCCGGCAGGCGGAGGCGATCTCCGAACCGGTGAAGCCGGCGCCGATGACGAACACCCTGCCCGGCGAGGAGTCCAGCCGCCGCCGGAAGCGGACCGCGTCGTCGCGGGTGCGCAGGACGAACACCCCGTCCAGCCGAGCCTCCGACTCCCTCGGCCAGGGTCTCGCCCGTACGCCGGTCGCGATCAGCAGCCGGTCGTACGCCACCTCGTCGCCGTCGGCGAGGCGCACCCGCTTGGCCGCGGTGTCCAGGCCGGTCGCCGCCACGCCGAGCCGCCAGGTGGCGTCGATCTCCCGGCGCCGGGGCAGCTCGGTGTGGTGCGGGGACGCCTTGCCGAGGAGCACCGCCTTGGACAGCGGCGGGCGGTCGTAGGGTTCGTACGGCTCGTCACCGATCAGCGTGAGGGAACCGGCGAACCCCTCGGCGCGCAAGGTCTCGGCGGCCCGCAGTCCCGCGAGCGAGGCGCCGACGATCACGATCCGGCCCTCGCGTCTGAGCCATCGCAGGAAGTCGTCACCGGCCATGGAGGACCGCCTCCCCGGTCCCGGCGGCCGTCTCGCCCGTCTCGCCCGTGCCGTCCAGTCCCTCGGCCGTGATCGCCTGCACCGGGCAGGCCGCGACGGCGCGGGCCAGTCGCTCCCGCTGCACCTCGTCGGGGTGCGGGTCGTAGACGAGCGCTTCCTCGCCGTGCAGGGCGAAGACGTCCGGCGCGAAGAACACGCACTGCGCGTATCCCTGGCATCTGTTGAGATCGACGACAAGCCTCATCCGCACTCCGCCCCTTCCGGCGGCCAGGTCCGTGGAGCACCACGGCGCGGCGGGCGCCCCGGACGGCGGTCATCTCCCCGCAGCCCAGCATCGAAGACGGAACGGGACCCCGCGCTCCGGGGCACGCCGAAGGAGTGACCGGACGCCCGAGGGGCGTTACGGGAGCCCGGCGTCCGGGGTCGTTCCGCCGTGGTGCGGGCGGTGGCGCAGCAGGAGCATGGCGGCGTCGTCGTGCAGCGGGCCGTTCACATGGTGCAGCAGGTCCTGGCGCAGGGTCTCCAGCGCGGACTCGGCATCGTTGTCCTTGAGCAGGTGGGCCCGGTCCTCCAAGGGGTAGAACCGGCCGTCCTCGTCGCGGGCCTCGGTGATCCCGTCGGTGTACAGGAGCAGTTGGTCACCGGGGAGGAAGTCGGTGCGGTACGGCTCCGGGCGCACCGTCCCGTGCGCGCCCAGTCCGAGGGGCAGCGCGTAGGCGGGGGGTTCGGGCCAGGTGACGGTGGTGTCGGCGCGGATCAGCAGGGGTGCCGGATGGCCGAAGTTGAGGAAGGTGGCCTCCTCGCCTCGCACCTCGGCGAGGATCGCGGTGACGAACTTCTCGCCGTCCAACTGCCGGTCGACGGCCCGCTCCAGCCTGCGCCCGACCTCCGCGAGGTCCGTCTCGTCCGGGGCCGCCTCGCGGAAGGCACCGAGCACCACGGCCGCGGTCTCCACCGCTTCCAGCCCTTTGCCCTGGACGTCGCCGACGATGACCCGTACGCCGTGCGGGGTGGCGACGACCTCGTAGAGGTCACCGCCGATCCGCGCCTCGGCGACGGCGGACATGTAGGAGACGGCCGCACGGAGCTGCCCGGCCAGCCGGGGCACGGGCTTGAGCAGCACGCGCTGCGCCGCTTCGGCGATCGAGCGGACGCTGTCGAGTTCCGCCTCCCGCTTCTGGCGCATGGAGACGGCCACGAGCCCCGCCGCGGTGACGCCGATGACCGAGGCGATGGTCATCGAACCGCGCCGGACGTCGGACAGCTCCTCGTACCAGCCGAGGCCCGCGCAGAGCAGCAGCGCGATCACGCCGATGCCCGCGGTGCGCCGCCAGCCGCCCACCAGCGAGGCGAAGGCCGGGCCGAGGGACATCAGGGGCAGGAAGCCGAGGGAGGGTCCGGCGGCGACATCGGCCGCGCCGACCGCGGCCATCATGGCGAAGGGCAGCACGGACAACACCGTCGAACGGCGGTAGTACCTCTCCACATGCCCTCCCCAGTGCGTCGGCGACGCCCCCGTGCGGATCCGCGTTCGCCCCGCGCCTTGCGTCCCGACGGCCTGCCGTCGGCTCTCTTCGCGCCCGCGCACGCGGGCCCTGTACCCGAGGGCCCCGCACACGAGCAAGATCCATCGTCGCAGACATCGCTGTCGGGCCTCTATCACAAGTACGGATGAAAACCTGATCGGGTTCCGTTCCGGGGCGCGCGGATGACGCGAACGCGCCCGCCGGGGCGGACGCCACGTCCGCGTGGTTCGCTCGTGTATCGGGGTGTTCTCCGGCCCCGATGCGGTGTCAAGATCGTTGCCTGGCAGGCGACTTGACGAAGGGCCAGGCGCACCGGGACCGCCAGGCGTACGCTGCGCACCGGTCAAGGGCACGACGGGGAGGAACAGGGTCGATGAACGACGCGAGCGGACGCGGAGGCTGGCTGCGCAGGAGACGGGAGCGGCGCCTCAGGCAGAACCTCGACGCGCTCCAGGGCACGCTGGCGACGATGGGCATGACCTACGCGAGTCTGACGGAGCGGTTGGACCAGCTGGTTTTGGACGGCCAGGTCGAGGAGGCGATGCGGCTGGCCGAGGCCGCGCGGGCCGGCGGGCAGCCCGACATGGTGGCGGGGGCCGAGATCTTCACCTGCCTGTGGGAGACGGTGAACGACCGCTACGCCGAAGCACTCGCGGCGCTGGACCGCGCGCTGGCCCTCGTCGGAGCGCAGGCCGAAGGGGACGTCGCCTACCACCGGGGCGTGATCTACGCACGGACGGGCGACCTCGAACGGGCGGCCGAACATCTCGCCCTGGCCGCCGACTCCGGCGTGGAGCGGGTGGCGGTGAACGCCGCCGTCGCCCTCGGCCATATGCACGTGGAGGCCGGACAGGACGAGCGCGCGCTGCCGTTGCTGCGCCGGGCGCACGCGTCCGGGCAGGCGTCCGTCGCCCTGCGCGCCGCGTTCGACCTCGCCGTGCTGGCGCAGCGCGCGGGTGACCTCGCCGCGGCCCGCGAGCTGTACGAGGAGGCCACGGGCGTCGACAGCCCCGCGATGGCGGAGCGGGCACGCATAGCACTGAGCGAGGTGCTGGCCGAACTCGGCGCGTACGACGAGGCCAGGGCGTGTCTGGAGGCGCTGACCGAGGCGGACCCGGACCCCCACCTCGCCGCGGCGGTGGCGATCGACGTGGCTCGGATGTACCACGCGGAGGGCGACCTGCGGGAAGCCGAACGGCGGTTGCGTACCGTCGCCGAGGCGCCGGAGCACCGGCACGTGCAGCGGGCCCGGTTCGTACTCGGCACGATCCTCCTCGAGTCCGGCGACGCCGAGGGGGCCGTCGGCGAACTGCGGGCCGCCGCCGAGGGAGCGGACCCGAGCCTGGCCTACGAGGCCACCCTCCATCTGCGCGGCGTGCTGACCGACGACGCCCGGTTCCTGGTCACCGCCGACCCGGCCACGGTCATGCCGTTGCTCGACCTGGCGACGGGCGCGGTCGCCGATGTGTACCGGACGTCGGCCGAGGTGCACGGCCCCGCCTCCGCCGCCGTACGCCGCCAGGTGCTCGCGCTGGACGCCGCGCGCCGCGGGGACCTCGCGCTGTCGTCGCGGATCAGCGCGGTACCGCTGCCGGACGCCCCCGCCCCTCGGTGGAACCGCGTCGAGTGGTCCACCGGCACACAACTCGGCGGGTTCCGCTTCGTCCTGGCCGCCCATGAGAGCGATGTGACCACCGTGGTCACGGCCACGGTCGAGGGCCGTCCGGTCGCGGTCTCCGGCGGCGCGGACGGCGTGATCCGGGTGTGGGACCTGCTCACCGGAGAGGAGAGCGGTTCGGCCCTACGGGGGCACGAGGCCGAGGTGACCTCCCTGGCCGTGGCTGTGGTGGACGGCCGTACGCTGCTGGTCAGCGGCAGCCGCGACCGGACGGCACGCGTCTGGGACATGACGGCTCGTCGGCTCGTCCACCCGCCTCTGGCCGACCACCCGGACCGGGTGACCGCGGTGGCGACGGCCGTGGTCCGCGGCCGTGCCGTGGCCGTCACGGGCGACGACCGGGGAGCCGTACGGGTCTGGGACCTGACCACGGGCAAGCAGGTCGGCACGGCTCTGGTCGGCGGCACGACGGTACGCGCGCTGGCGACGGCGGTGGTCGGCCGCCGCACGGTGGCGCTCGTGGGCGACGACAAGGGGTGCGTACGGTTCTGGGACCTCGCCAAGGGCAAGCAGGTCCAGGGGCCGCTCGACCTCCGGAACGGCTCGGTGGAGTGTCTGACGACGGCGGTCGTGCAGGGCCGCACGGTCGGGATCGCCGGCAGCTTCGGCGGCGACGTCGTCGTCTGGGACCTGGCGACCGACGAGCAGGTGGGCGCGCCGCTCCCGGGTGGCGTCAACTGGGCCCAAGGGGTGGCCCTGGCACGGTCGGACGGTCATCCCTTCGTGGTCACCGGCGGCCCGGTCCGCGTGGCCCGGATCCGTGACCTGGCCACCGGCGAGGAGCTGGGGTCCGTCTTCACCGGGTCCGTCGGCTATGTCTCCGCGGTGGCCGTCGCCGAGGCCGAGGGGCGACTCCTCGCCGTCCTCGCCTGCGCCGACGGGAAGCTCCGGGTGTGGGAACCGCCTGTCGACGCGCCCCCGTCCGCCCCCGCGTCCGGCCATGACGACTCCGTGGCCGCGCTCACGACGACGGAGCTGGACGGCCGCGCTCTGCTCGTCAGCGTGGACCAGGGTGGCACGGGCCGCATATGGGACCTGGCCACGGGCGAGCCGGTCGGTGAACCGCTCGTCGGCCACGGGAACATGCTGCGGTCGGTGGTGACGACGGAGATCGAGGGCCGCCTCACGGTGGTCACCGGCGCCTACAACGAGGACGTCAGGCTGTGGGACGCGGCCACCGGAGCCCCGCTGGGAGAACCGCTGACGCTCGACGGCGGCGCCGATGCCCTCGCGACGACACAGGTCGACGGCCGCCCTGTCCTGATCACCGGCGGCCTGAGCGGAGAGGTCCACTTCTGGGACCTGACCACCCGTCGCCTGCTGCACGGGCCGCTGCCGGGCCATGTCGACGGCGTGAAGGGCGTGGTCCTCGCGCGGCTGGACGGCCGGTCCGTCGTGGTCACCGTGGATGCCTGCGGTGTGGTCCTGGCGTGGGACCCGGCGACGGGCACCCAGGTCGGCACCCGCTTCACCGTCCTGGAGGCGCTGGACGAGGACGACGACGAGCGCGAGGACGAGAGCGAGGACGAGGAGTTCCTCGACGGGGTGGCGATCGTCGTCCTCGACGGCCGCCCGGTCCTCGTCACGACCTGGGAGGTGAGCGACAAGGCGGTCCTGCGGATGTGGGACCTGGCGACCGGTACGGCCATGGGCGAGCCCTTGGCCGTCCACGACGTCCAGGCCTCCGCGCTGACGACCGCCGTCATCGACGGCCGCACGGTCGCTCTCACCGGCAGCGACGACGGCAGGATCCGGATGTGGGACCTGACCACCCGTGAACAGATCGGCCCCGACGGGGTGGTGACCTCCGGGGTCGGCGCGTTGACGGTGGCGCCCGACGGGCGGCTGGCCGTGGCGTACGACGCGGAGGTGACGGTCCTGGCCGAAGGGAACTGAACCTCTCCGGTGCGGTGAAGCGCGTACGGCTTCACCGCACCGGAGGCCGGTCAGGCCTCGGCCCCGGCACGCTCGGGCGCGACGGCCTGCTCGGCACCGGCGGGGCGCGCGGCCGGGATCAGCGCCGCGATGCCCGCGGAGACGAGCGCGAGAGCGCCGCCGACCAGCAGCGCGGTACGGAAGCCGCTCTCGGAGGCGAAGGTGTAGCCGCCCATGGTGGTGGTCATCTGGGCGAGGATCACGCCGATGACGGCGGCGCCGATCGAGGTGCCCAGCGAACGCATCAGCGTGTTGAAGCCGTTGGCGGCGGCGGTCTCGGAGAGCGGAACGGAACTCATGATCAACGCGGGCATCGCACCGTAGGCGAGGCCCACACCGCTGCTGGTGACGATACCGACCAGCATCAGCCCCCAGGCGGAGCCCATGAGCGCCATGGACACGCCGTAGCCCGCGGCGATGACGAGGGCACCGCTGATGAGGGTGAACTTCGGCCCGCGTGCGTTCGTGAGCTTCCCGCCCAGCGGGGAGACGACCATCATCATGAGCCCGCCGGGCGCCATCCACAGACCGGCCGCCAGCATCGACTGCCCCAGCCCGTAGCCGGTGGCCTTGGGGAACTGCAGCAACTGCGGCAGCACGAGCATGCTGGCGTACATACCGAAGCCGATGAAGACCGAGGCCACGTTGGTGATCAGCACCCGGGGGCGGGCCGTGGTCCGCAGGTCGATCAGCGGCTCCTTGGTACGCACCTCCCACAGGCCCCAGACCACCAGCACCACGACGGCGGCGACGAACAGCCCGATCGTGGTCGCCGAACCCCAGCCCCAGTCGGCCCCGTTGGAGACCGCGAGCAGCAGGCAGACCAGGCCGACGCCGAGACCGAGGGCGCCGAGAACGTCGAAGCGCTGCCCCTTGGCGCCGGCCGGCACGTCCGGGACCAGGAACCAGATCAGTATCGAGACGAGGGCGGCCAGGACCGCGGAGCCCCAGAACAGGACGCGCCAGTTCGCGTACTGGGCGACCGCCGCGGCGATCGGCAGGCCGAGGGCGCCACCGATGCCCATGGAAGCGCTGACCAGGGCGATGGAGGAGCTGAGCTTCTCCGCGGGGACCACGTCCCGCAGAAGGGCGATACCGAGGGGCAGCATGCCCATGCCCATGCCCTGCAGCCCACGCCCGACGATCATGGGCACGACGGAGGAGGAGAGGGCGCACACCACCGAGCCCGCCACCAGGGGCACACAGCACACGAGCAGCATGCGGCGCTTGCCCAGCAGGTCGCCGAGGCGCCCGGACACCGGGACGCAGACCGCCGCCACCAGCAAGGTGACCGTGATCACCCAGGCCGCGTTCGAGGACGTGGTGTGCAGGATCTGCGGCAGCTTCGCGATCAGCGGCGTGACCAGGGTCTGCATGATCGCCGCCGTGATACCGGCGAGCGCCAGGGTGGCGACCACGCCGCCTGGGCGGGCTGTTGACTGGGGGGCGCCCATAGGGGGACTCCTCGGATGTCTTTCGGGAACAGGGAGACAAGGATGTGCATCGTACACACGATATGCATCGACCATATGATGTGGTGCGTACATGCTGCGTGAGAGGATGAAAGGTGCCGCGCGCTGGAGAGACGGAGTGCGACGGCCGCACGAAGCAGGAGGCTCACGCACATGAACAGGCCGACGCACGAGGTCGAGTACGAGCAGATGCTGCTCAGCCGCCACAGCTTCCTGCACCAGAGAGGCGGCCGTCTCCAGAACAGCACGCTGGAGCGCAGCGCCTACATCCTGCTCAGCCGCATAGACGTGCAGGGGCCGATGTCGATCGGTGAACTGAGCGACGCCTTCGGGCTCGACGCCTCCACCCTCAACCGCCAGACCGCCGCCGCGATGCGCGCGGGTCTCGTCGAGCGCATCCCGGATCCGGACGGCGGCATGGCCCGCAAGTTCCGCATCACCGACAAGGGCGAACGCTCGCTGGAGGAGGAGCGCGCGGGCATCGTCGACAGCCTGGACCAGGTCATGGCCGACTGGCCGGAGGACGACATCGCCGCCTTCGCGGGCTACCTCAAGCGCTTCAACATCAGCATCGAACGCATCGCCGGTCGCCCCTGGCCCCGCCCGTAACAGGCGCCGCACCCGACCCGTACGCCCCGTAGCGGCACCCCGGCACCCCGGCACCCCTTCACCCTCCCTCACCCACCGCACCCGGCTGACTACGATCGGCGCGGGACGTCGGGAGGAGCGGTGATGGCGGCGCGCCAGGGACCTGCGGACGGCGGTACGGAACGGGACGGCGAGCCGGGGCGGGCGCTGCGCGTCGCCGTGGTGGTGCTGGTGGCCGCGTCCGGCGCGGTGGAGGCCATCTCCTTCACGGCCCTCGACCATGTCTTCGCCGGTGTCATGACGAGCAATCTGGCCCTGCTGGGCATGGCGATCGGCCGGTCCAGCGGCGCGGGCGTCACCGCGGCACTGCTGGCGCTGGCGGGGTTCGGCGCGGGCGCGACGGTGGTCGCCTGGGTGACCCACGGCCGGAAGGGCGTCCCCGCGTACTGGCCGCCCCGCGTGCTGCTCTGCCTGGCCGGTGAGGTCGCGCTGCTCGCGGTGGGCGCGGGCGTCTGGGCGGCCTCGGGCGGGGCGCCGGGGGCGGTGGCCCGGGACGCGTTGCAGTGCGGGGCGGCGCTGGCGATGGGCGCGCAGGCAGCGGCGATGGTGGCGGCCGGGCGGGCCGCGGCGCCGACGACGTATCTGACAGGGACGCTCGCCACCTACATCGTGCGGGGCGTGGGCAGGGCCTCCGCGAGGCCCGACCGATGGGTCCCGGCCCGGTTCGGGGCGCTGATCGCGGGCGCGGCGGCTGCCCTGGCGCTGCGCCGGGCCGCGCCCGCGTGGGCCGGAACGCTCCCCCTGGTCCTGGTCATGGCCGCCGTCCTGACCGCCTGCGGCCCTCTCCTGGCGCGGCGGTCGGCGACGGGCGGCCGGACCGGTACGTAGTGCCCCGGCAGGCAACGTTTGCCCGTGAGGAGCGGCGTCCGGTGCGTGCTCTCGGTGTGCCGGACGGAAGCCCTCGTACTGGACGTACGTGGGCTTTCGTCCGGTGCGGCGACAGTACGTGCCGGGCGTCGCGACGGGGCGAGCGTTGCCTGCCGGGGCACTAGCGGAACGCGTGGGCCACGCCTCAGACGTGGCGAGCGCGGGCCGCGGCAAGGGCGGGCAGCAGTCGGTGCGCGTTGTCGTGGTTGATGTGACGGCGCTGCTGCTCGTCCAGAGCGGGGTCGCTGTCGAATGCCGGGGTGGTGACGCCCGTGACCAGATGGGCGGGGGTGGGCGGCCAGTCGGTGCCGTACAGGATCCGGGAGGAACCCACGGCGGCCAGCAGGCTCGGGGTGGCCGAAGGGGACATGGGACCGGCCGTGTCGTAGTAGAAGCGGTGCAGGTAGTCGCGCACCTGGGCCGGCTCCACCTTGGGCTCCAGATGGTGGCCGAACACCTCGACCCGGCCGGCGATGTAGGGCAGGAAGCCGCCGCCGTGCGGCAGGATGAAGGTGATGTTCGGGTAGCGGTCCAGGGTCCCGTTGACGATGAGACTGAGGGCCGCGCGGGTGGTGTCCATCAGGAAGTCGCACAGGAAGGGCGGGACCCCTTCGAGTCCGCCCTCCCCGCCGGGGACCTCCATCGGGTGTGTACTGACCACGGCCGAGCGTTCGTTGAGTTCGGCGAGGATCCGGTCCTGTGAGGGGTGCCCGAGATAGACGCCCTTCACGCTGGTGCGGACGCTGGCGCCGATCGCCCCGAGTTCGTCCATTCCGTGGGTGAGCGACCAGAGCGAGAGATCGGGGCTCTCGAGGAAGACGGGGGTGTAGAACGCGAAGCGGTCGCCGTGGCTGTCGGCGAGGTCCCTGGCGGACTGCAGGGCGATGCGCGCGCTCTCCTTGCGCAGCTTCGGTTCCTGGAGGCGTCCCAGCATGGCGACGGTGAAGACGCTGGTCCTGATGCCCGCCTCGTCCATCATCGCGAGAGCCGTGCCGGCGTCCCACCGGGTCCATGGCGGCAGGCTCTCGCGACGGATGATGTCCTTCCGCTCCGCCCAGTCGATCCATTCCGGCGCGGTGTAGTGATGGTGTACGTCCACGCGCGCCGTGCGCGCATCGCCTGATGCCGATGTGCCGTTCTCCGTGTCCGCCATCGGAGCCGCGGCCGTGCGCGGTGGTGTCATGGACTTACCCCAATCCTGGGTAGCGCCAGCAGAGTTGACGTGTGCTTACGGGTCGTGGGGCGGTCAGCGTCCGAGGACCTTGAGCAGGGCGTCGGTCAACTCCCTCTCCCCGTCCGCCGGTTCGGCGTCGGACCGCCAGGCCACGAAGCCGTCCGGCCGTACGAGGACCGCGCCGTGCTGTGTCGTGCCGTACACCGACGGCCAGTCGGGGCCGTCGCCGGTGCGCAGGTCGCACTCCGCGGTGTCACCGACCAGGTAGGCGTCGAGCGGGACGTTGAGCCGTGCGCCGACGGTCCGGCCGGTCCGACGCCACCGCGGGCCTCCGCAGAGCAGCACGAAGGAGCGCTCGTACAGGTCGATGGTGGACACGGTCACGCCGTCGCGCGTGACCCACATGTGCGGTGCACGGGTGCCGGGCTGGGCCCGCAGGTTCAACTGGTCCGGGATGATGGGCTCGTCCGCCGCCGCGCCGACGACCGCGTCGGACACGTACCGGTAGCCCAGCGCCGTGGTCATGAGGTCGGAGACCTCCGTGGACGTGGTCCTGACCGTGTAGCCGGGGTGCTGTTCGCGCGCCGCCTGCACCGTCGCCCGCGCGCTGGTGGCCTGCGCCACGGGGCGGCGCTCGACCTCGTAGCTGTCCAGGAGCTTCGGGTCCGCCCAGCCGCGCAGCACCGCCGCGATCTTCCAGGCGAGGTTGTGCGCGTCCTGGATACCGGTGTTGGAGCCGAAGGCCCCGGTCGGTGGCATCTCGTGCGCGGAGTCGCCGATGAGGAACACGCGGCCGTCCTGATAGCTGTTGGCCACGCGGTCCGCCGCGTGCCAGGGCGCGCGTCCGGTGATCTCGACGTCCAGGTCACGGACGCCGACCGCCGCCCGGATGTGCTCGATGCACCGGGTGTCGGTGAAGTACTCCTCGGTCTGGCCGCGTTCGGGGAACCACGGCACGTGGAAGACCCACTGCTCCTCGTTGTCCACGGGCAGCAGCACGCCCTCGCCGTCGGGGTCGGTGACGTAGCAGACGACGAAGCGCTGCTCTCCGGTCACCTCGCGCAGCAGCTTGCTGCGGAAGGTGACGCTGATGTTGTGGAACAGGTCACCCGGTCCCGAGTGCTCGATCCCGAGCCGCTGGCGCACCGGGCTGCGGGGACCGTCGGCGGCCAGCAGGTAGTCGGCGTGCACCGTGCGGGTCTCACCGGATTCCCTGGACTGCACGAGAGCCCGTACACCGTCGTCGTCCTGGGTGAAGGACAGCAGTTCCGTGCCGAAGCGCACGTCCCCGCCGAGGCTGCGGGCGCCTTCGAGCAGCACGGGTTCCAGATCGTTCTGGCTGCACGCGCAGCGGACCGTCGAGCACACATCGGCCTCCGGCGCACGGCCGGTGATCCGTCCCGACAGCCAGCGCTGGTTCCCGCTGTGCAGGGTGTCCACCTGGAGAATTCCGTGGTTCCCCGACAACGTGGCCGCGGCCTTGCGGATATGCGGCTCGAGCCCGGCGGTGCGGAACAGCTCCATCGTCCGCATGTTGTTGCCGCGACCGCGTGGATGCGCGGAAGTGGCGGCATGGCGCTCGACGACACGATGCCGGATTCCGACGCGCCCGAGGAAAACAGACGCGGACAGGCCTACGAGTGACCCCCCTACGATCAGGACGGGCACGTGGTCATTGCCGCGATCATTCATCATGTGTTCTCCTCTGCGGGAAGCATCTCTGTGGCGCAGCGGCCGAGGGTTTCCATGACGCACTCCCTGTCCTTGTGCCACGCAGCGCGGGGCAGGACGCAGTAACCACCCGAACAGGGCAAGGCCTTCGCAGCGCCGCTCGGGTGATGTGCGCGTGGATGCGATCGGGCGAACCGCGTTTACGAGCGAGATTCGGCCGGGGAGTGACTGAGGGCATCTCATGTATCCGCCGTCCCGCGGCCGGGGCGGAAGCCATTCAGGAAGGCTGAAGAATGACTCAGCTCGACGAACGGGACGCCACGGACTCGACAGCGGAGGCGATCTCGGCGGCATCGCGCGGCTCAGCGGAGTATCGCGCCGATCCCTATCCGGTGTACGCGTGTCTGCGCGAGTCGGCCCCGGTCTGTCATCTGTCTCCGCCGCACGGGGTGGACACCTATCTGATCACGCGGTACGACGACGCGAAGGCCGCGCTGACGGACCCGCGGATCAGCAAGGACATGTACGCGGCCATGGACGCTTACCACACCATCTTCGGTGACTCGTCCGTGGCGCTCGACGACAACATGCTCTTCTCGGACCCGCCCAAGCACACGCGATTGCGGCGCATCGTCAACAGTGCGTTCAGCCCACGGCGTATCGAGTCCCTGCGGCCCCGTATTCAGCAGATCACCGATGAACTGCTGGGGAAGTGCGTCACGACGGAACCCGTCGATCTCCTGGCGTCGTTCGCGTTTCCGCTGCCGCTCATCGTCATCTGCGAATTGGTCGGTGTTCCCGAGAACGAGCGGGAGGACGTGCAGAAGTGGTGCGCCGTGGTGGCTCGTACGGGGTTCAGCAAGGCGGACAAGGACAAACTGGCGGTGGCGGAGGGGGCGTTGCGGGACTACTTCGCCGAACTCATCGCGCGCAAGCGGGAGAACGCCTCCGATGACCTGCTCGGCGCCCTGATCCGCACGCAGGACGAGCAGGGCGCCATGACCGACGGCGAACTCCTTTCCACGCTTTGGGTGTTGCTCTTCGCCGGGCACAAGACGACCGCGTATCTCATCGGCAATGCCGTGTTCAATCTGCTGACCCATCGCGATCAGTTGGAGAAGGTGCTGGCGGATCCGGACCTTCTGCCGAACGCGATCGAGGAGGTCATTCGCTTCGAGGGCTCGGTGGAGAACGCGACGTTCCGGCACGCGCTCGAGGACATCCCCATGCGGGACACGGTCATTCCCAAGGGATGTCTCGTCCAGGTGGCGGTGTCCTCCGCCAACCGGGACCCGGAGAAGTTCGAGTCGCCGGACACGTTCGACGTGGAGCGCAAGGGGCTGCAGAGCGCTCATCTCGGTTTCGGCAGCGGACCGCACTACTGCCTCGGTGCGCCCCTGGCCCGGATGGAGATGCGGATCGCGCTGACCACGCTCTTCGAGAAGTTCCCTCGGGTCGACCTCGTCGCTCCCGCGCGGGAGGCGGAGTGGCTCAAGGTTCCCTTCCCCGCGTTCCGCGGGCTGGAGCGGCTCCCCGTCGCCCTGGATCCGACACAGCTCTGACGTCGTCCTCCCCCACGCCCCCCGTGCGGCCCGACCGGCCGTGCGGGGGGCGACGTGTGGTCCCGATGGTCCCGACGAAGATCGACCCGCCATCCGTCCATGCCGCCTTCTGCGTCAGACTGCTCCCAACCCCCGTGCTCGACACGGGAGAAGCGACCGTTGCGGTTTGAGGAGAGGCGTCCGTTGAACACTGCCACCGCGGCCACCGAGAGCTACTACGAACGCATAGACGAGCACCGTTACAAGCCCACGCCCCACGCGGGTGGTGCCTGGGACACCGACGAGCAGCACTTCAGTCCGCTCGGTGGTCTCGTCACGCATGCGATCGAGCGTCATCTGGCCGCGCGCCCCGATCATGACCTGCTGCTGTCCCGGATCAGCTTCGACATCCTCGGCCGGCTCGCCCTCGACGAGTGCGAGATCCAGGTGGAGACCGTCCGGCCCGGCCGCACGATCGAGCTCCTCGAAGCCGTCGTCCGTATCGCCGACCGTCCGGTGGTGCGGGCGCGTGCCTGGTGCCTCGCCACCGTGGACACCGCGGCCATAGCGGGTGGTCCCGACGGCCGGCTCCCCTCTCCCGAGGGGCTCGACTCCTGGCGGATGCGCGATCTGTGGCCCGGTGGCTTCATCGCCTCCGTGGACGTCCGCCCCGTCATGCCGCCGCAGCCGGGGCGGGCGACGGCCTGGGTCACCACTCCTCTCGGGCTGGTCGCCGGGGAGGAGACCGGCCCGGTCGCGTCGTACGTCTCGCTGGTCGACACCGCCAACGGCATCGCCGTACGGCAGCCGCCCACGGCGTGGATGTTCCCCAACGTGGACCTGACGATCCACCTCCACCGTCGGCCCGAGGGCCGCTGGACCGGGCTCGACACCTCCGTCACCTTCGGTCCGACCGGCCAAGGGGTCACCAGCACCGTGCTGCACGACATCGCCGGTCCGCTGGGGCATGCCGAGCAGATCCTCACGGTCCGCCCGCTGCCGGGCGCCTGAGCGGGCGGCCTCGGGGCCGAGGGGCAGTCGTGGAATGTTCAACCAACCCGTGGCGTTGTGCGGGCGAAGGAGGTCTCGAGTGGACACGACGTACTACGAGCACGGGACGCCCGCGGAGCGCTGGGAGCGGGCGCGGATGTTCTTCGACGCCAAGGACTACTACGCCGCGGCGCGGGTCCTGGACGGGTTGGTCGACGAGGTGCCGGAGCAGACCGGGCCGCGGCTGCTGCTGGCACGGGCGTACTACCACTCGGCTCAACTCCGGCGCGCAGAGGCCGAGTTGCGCACCATCGTGGAGCGTGACCCGGTGGAGCGGTACGCCCGGCTGATGCTGGGGCGCACGCTCGAGCGTCAGGGGCGCGGTGACGAGGCACGGCCGCATCTGCGGATCGCCTCGGCGCTCGCGGGTGAGGTCCCGCAGGAGTGACCCGCCGCGCGCGGCGGGTCGGCGGCGGCCCGTGTCCGACGGGGCGGGCACGGGCCGTCTTCGCGTACCCGGTCAGCCCCGGTAGGCCTCCAGCAGGCGCAGCCAGACCTCGCTGATCGTCGGGAACGAGGGCACCGCGTGCCACAGGCGGCTGATCGGGACCTCTCCGGCGACGGCGACCGACGCGGAGTGGATCAGTTCGCCGACGCCGGGGCCGACGAAGGTGACGCCCAGCAGGGTCTCACTGTCGAGGTCGACGACCATGCGGGCGCGGCCTCGATAGCCGTCGGCGTACAGGTTCGCGCCCGCCGCCGACGACAGATCGACGTCCACCGCGCGGACCCGGCGGCCCGCCCGTTCCGCCTCGGCGAGGGAGAGTCCGGCGGAGGCGGCCTCCGGGTCGGTGAAGACGACCTGGGGCAGGGCGGCGTGGTCGGCGGTCGCCGCGTGGGCGCCCCAGGCGTCCGTCTCCAGCAGCGGCACCTGTGCGGCACGGGCCGCGATGACCGAGCCCGCGATCCGCGCCTGGTACTTGCCCTGGTGGGTGAGGAGCGCGCGGTGGTTGACGTCGCCGACCGCGTAGAGCCAATCGCTGCCCGTCACCCGCAGGGTGTCGTCGACCGTCAGCCAGGAACCGGGTTCCAGGCCGACGGTGTCGAGGCCGATGTCCTCGGTGCGGGGTGTCCGGCCGGTGGCGAAGAGGATCTCGTCGGCCTCCAGACGGTCGCCCGTGTCCGTGACGACCACGACGGTGTCCCCCTCGCGCCGGACCGACTCGACGGAGGTGCCCGTACGGACGTCGGCACCGGCCTCGGTGAGCGCCTCGGTGACCAGTTCCCCGGCGAAGGGTTCCATGCGGGTCAGCAGGCCCTTGCCGCGGACGAGCACGGTGACCCGGGAGCCGAGGGCCCGCCAGGCGGTGGCCATCTCGGCCGCGACCACACCGCCACCGACGACGATCAGCCGCTCGGGGACGTACTTCTCGCTGGTCGCCTCGCGGCTCGTCCAGGGCCTGACCTCGGCGAGCCCCGGCAGGTCGGGCAACTGCGCGCCGCTGCCGGTGCACACGGCCACCGCGTGCCGGGCGGTGAGGACGTGGTCCTCGCCTCCGGGGCCGGTCACCGTGACCCTGCGCGGCCCGGCCAGCCGCCCGTGGCCCCGGTACAGGTCGGCGCCGATGCCGTCCAGCCAGGCGACCTGGCCGTCGTCCTGCCAGCCGGAGACCATGGCGTCGCGGTGGGCGAGGACCGCGGGCACGTCGAGGGAACCACCCGCCGCCTGGCCGACGCCCGGGACACGGCGGGCGTCCGCGCGGGCGATGACCGGGCGCAGCAGGGCCTTGCTGGGGATGCAGGCCCAGTACGAACACTCGCCGCCGACCAGTTCACTCTCCACGATCGCGGTGGACAGTCCGGCCGCACGGGTGCGGTCCGCGACGTTCTCCCCCACGGGCCCGGCACCGAGCACCACGACGTCGTAAGCGATGGGATCCGTTTCCGTCATGGGGCCAGTCTGGAGGGTGGTGTGCGCGGTGGCCACACGGGTACACGCGCGGAATACATGGACGCGGCGTCGGTGTTGACGAAGCGAACCGAACACCAGGAAGCAG
The DNA here is from genome assembly GCF_023887685.1 of Streptomyces macrolidinus. Taxonomy (GTDB): domain Bacteria; phylum Actinomycetota; class Actinomycetes; order Streptomycetales; family Streptomycetaceae; genus Streptomyces; species Streptomyces macrolidinus. The sequence continues at coordinate 130,294 of NZ_JAMWMR010000012.1, forward strand.
GGATACACACCATGAGCAGCACCGTGGAGCTCACCAAGGAGAACTTCGACCGGACGGTCCAGGACAACGAGTTCGTCCTGATCGACTTCTGGGCGTCCTGGTGCGGGCCGTGCCGTCAGTTCGCGCCGGTCTACGAGAAGGCCGCGGGTGCCAACCCCGACCTGGTGTTCGGCAAGGTGGACACCGAGGCGCAGCCCGAGCTGGCGGCGGCCTTCGGCATCCAGTCGATCCCGACGCTGATGATCGTCCGGGATCAGGTCGCCGTGTTCGCGCAGCCGGGCGCGCTGCCGCAGGACGCGCTGGACGACCTCATCGGGCAGGCCCGCAAGCTGGACATGGACGAGGTCCGCAAGGCGGTCGCCGCGCAGCAGGCGCAGGGCGAGGGCAGCGGTCACTGACCTCGGGCCCCGGGGGGCGGTCAGGGCGCTGACCGCCCACTCCTTCTCAGGGCCCCTCGCCGGACGTTGTTCCTCAGGGCCCTCTCCATACGTTGTCGAAGGCCGCCTTCTCCACGGCGCGCCGCTGTCGTACGGCGGTCAGTTCCGTCACCGCGTCGTCGACGGCGGCCAGTACGGTCGGCGTCGCCGCGCCGGTCTCCTCCGGGAGTTCGCCGGCCGGTGTCTCGCGGATCCCCACGGCCGTCGCCAGGGCGGCGAGTACGGGCTCCTGCGCGGCCCAGCGGTCCGCCGCCTCGCGCCGGGCGAGCGAGTCGGCCAGCGCCGCCTCCCCGGTCCAGGACGGCAGCCAGCGGCGCTGCGGCCGGGTGAGCAGGCCCTCCTCCTCGAATCCGGCCAGGTAGGTGGCGGACAGGCCGCGGCCCCGGCGCCACAGCCAGTCCTCGACCGACTCGTACGGCGGCTGCCGCACGAGCGAGGACCCGGCCTGCGCCAGCAGGCGGTCGTCCGTCACGGGCGGATCGCTCGGCACGATGAGGTCTCCGTCCAGGAGGAGGGCCCGGACGTCCATGAGGTCGATCAGCTCGGCTCCCGCGAGCGCGAGCGACAGGTCGCCCTGTTCCACGGGACGGCGGGGAGCGGCGTCGAGGGCGACGATCAACAGGTCCCGTGCGGTGGTCATACCTGGCCCCCTGTCGACGGCATCAGTGGCAGGTCCATGGCTGAGCAGGTCCGAAGCCGATCCGGTCCCTGGCAGAGCGGACGCCTACGGCGACAGTAGCGCGGCCCTTCTCTCCTGTCCCGGCCGTCCTGTCCGGCCGTCGTCCGCCACCAGATGCACCCCGGGCACGGGACCGCGATTCTGGAGGCAGGGGGCAGACCCACCAAGGAGGACATGATGTCTGTGATGGACAAGCTCAGGCATCTGCTGAAGGGCCACGAGGAACAGGAGAGCAGGGGCATCGACAAGGGCGGCGACTACATCGACGACAGGACCCAGGGCAGGTACTCGGATCAGATCGACCAGGGCGAGCAGACGGCCCAGGACCGGATGCGGTCGCAGCAGGACGACACCCCGCCCCAGTAGACCCGAACCCGGGCAGCACGGATCGGGCACCGGTCGTCGTCTCGGCAACGGCCGTGCCCGCGGGGCGGGTTGACGCCGCTGTCGTCGTACGGCACGCCGACCCGGTCTTCGCGATGCGCGGGCGAGGCTCTACCGTGGAGCCGCGTGACTGCCTTTACCGATGAAGACATCCCCGGCCGCTACGGCTCGTCCGCGACCACCGAGGCCGACCCGCGGGACGTGGGCCGCGTACGGACCGAGTACTCCCCCTCGCACGACGGCGATCCCGACCCCGGTGAGATCGTGTGGACCTGGGTGCCGTTCGAGGAGAACGACGGGCGCGGCAAGGACCGTCCGGTGCTCGTGGTCGCCCGGGAGGCCGCCGGGACGCTGCTCGCCGTGCAGTTGACCAGCAAGCGGCATGACGGCGAGCGGGACTACGTGCCGATCGGCAGTGGGCCCTGGGACCGGACGGGGCGCGACTCCTGGGTGGACGTCGACCGCGTACTGCGTCTGCACGACGGCGGTATGCGGCGGGAGGCGTGCGCCCTGGACCGGATGCGGTTCGACCTCGTGCGGCAGCGGCTGCGGGAGCGGTACGGCTGGAACTGAGGCCTGAGGTCCGAGGCCTGAGGTCTGAGGCCTCAGGTCCGAGGACGGTCGGGGTTCAGCCGGGTATCGGTTCAGCCGGGTATCGACGCGCCCACCTTGGCGAATACGCGTTCGAACGCGGCGCGTGTCGTCGTCCCTCGCGTGCGGTCCAGGACGGCGAAGACGACCTCCTCGAAGCAGCCCTCGAACCGTCCCCCGACCAGCAGTTCATGGAACGCCCCGGCCACCTGCGCCGGGTCGTTCCGGAACACGCCGCAGCCCCAGGCGCCGAGCACCAGCCGTCCGTAGCCACAGGCAGCCGCTGTCTCCAGGACGCGTTCGGCGCGGGCCGCGAGGGTGCGCGGCACTTCTGCCACACGGTCCGGTCTCTTCTGCCGTACGACGCCCGCGTTCGGTGCCGCGGCGGTCAGGAAGCCGACCTCGTACGGCGTGTCGAGCAGGTTCCCGCGGTCGTCGCGGAAGACGGGGACGGCGGGTGAATGGATGACACGGTCCGTGTAGAACGGGTCGCGGTGCTCGCGGTGGTGGTCGTAGAACTCCCGCGCCTCACGGACGCACGCGTACAGCGCGGAGGCCCGGCACAGGGCCTCCTCCTGCGCCTGCGCCCCGTTGAGGAAGCCGCCGCCGGGGTTGCGAGCGGAGGCGAAGTTCAGCACGGCCACCGGATCACTCGATCGGGTGACGAGGCGGTGGGCCGCTTCCAGACTGCTCTCCCCGGTGACCTCGAAGGCCGTGACGACCGCGGTCCGCGGCCCGATCCGCGGCACGGGGACCGGGCCCGGCCCGAACATCCGAGTGCCCGCGCGGGCGGCCTCGACCGCCGCCGCGAGAGGCACCGTACGCCCGTCGGACCTGCGGTAGCCGCCCGCCTCGACGATCTCCTGTGTCTGCTGTGCGATCCCGCGCAGGCGTGCGCTCACGGCGCCACCCCCGTGGGCGCCGTGAGGCCGCCGTGCGCGACCTCCCCCATCGTGCTCATGCACGCATGGTGAGCGATGCTGGTCCTGCGTCGCAACGGAGTTTCCCCGTCCGGTGACCGCCGTTCCGGGACCGGCTGAACAGCGGCCGGGTCGCTGGGAACGCACACTGCGCACCCTTGTCGGATTCCGTACGAGGGCCTTGGGTGGACGGGCGACACCGGCCCGGCGCATCCGACCGCGGGTCGGCGACATCGTGGAATCTCAGGAGGATCCCTGACATGTCCGATGCGGTGAGTGACAGTACGGAGTCCCGCTCCGCCGTCACCGAGGCCGAGGTGGAGGCGCTGATCCACGGCATCTGTTTCAAGACCGGACCGCCCCGCCGACTCGGTGTCGAAGTGGAGTGGTTCGTCCATGAGCTGCGTGACCCGCGGCTCCCGGTCCCGTCCGAACGTCTCGAAGCGGCCTACACGGCGCTGCGGACCCTGCCCCTGAGTTCGGCGCTCACGATCGAACCCGGCGGCCAGTTGGAGCTGAGTTCCGCTCCGGCCGCCTCCCTGATGGAGTGCGTCGGGTCCGTCTCCGCCGACCTCGACGCCGTCCGCACCCTGCTCCGCACCGCGGGGCTCGGTCTCAGCGGCTACGGCCACGATCCCTGGAACCCCCCGCGCCGCTACCTTCGCGAGCCGCGCTACGACGCCATGGAGAGCTACCTCGACCGCACCGGTCCCGAGGGCCGGTGCATGATGTGCTCCTCCGCCTCCGTCCAGGTCTGTCTGGACGCGGGATACGAGGAGCCGGGGCCGCTCGGGTACGGGCGGCGCTGGTGGCTGGCACACCATCTGGGCGCGGTGCTGGTCGCCGCGTTCGCCAACTCCCCCGTGGCCCGGGGCCTCCCGACGGGCTGGCGCTCGACACGGCAGTCCCTGTGGGCGGCCATGGAACCGGGGCGCTCCTGCGCGCCGCGCATGAACGGCGACCCACGCGGCTCCTGGGCCCGGCATGTGCTGGACGCACCGGTGATGTGCGTCCGGGCCGAGAGCGGGCCGTGGCGGGTGCCGGAGGGCATGACCTTCCGGGCCTGGACCCGCTCCGCCCGCCCTCCGGGCCGCGGCGACCTGGACTACCACCTGACGACCCTGTTCCCGCCCGTCCGGCCCCGCGGCCATCTCGAACTCCGTATGATCGACGCCCAGCCGGGCGACGACGGATGGGTCGTGCCGCTCGCCGTGACGGCCGCGCTCTTCGACGACCCCGAGGCGGCCGAGACCGCCTACCGGGCGGTCAAACGCCTTGCGGAGCGGGCCGCTTCACAGCCTCCCCCGGGCAATCCGCTGTGGGTCGCCGCCGCGCGCGACGGCCTGACCGACCCCGAGCTGCACGAGGTCGCCGCCCTCTGCTTCACCGCCGCGATCGAGGCGCTGCCCCGGCTCGGCGCGACCGGTGAAGTCCTTGGCGCCGTCCTGGAGTTCACCGACCGCTATGTGGCCCGGGGCCGCTGCCCCGCCGACGATCTGCTGCCCAGGGTCTACGGGAAGGACATCCGCACATGACCGACGAGACGTCGCCGTTCGACCCGGACGCCCTGCGCGAGCGGGCCCTGGACGCGCTCACCACGGCCCGTGCCCGCACCGCGCTGCTGACCACCTGCGTCGACGAACCCGATCTCGTGGCCCAGCACTCGCCGTTGATGTCACCGCTGGTCTGGGACCTCGCGCACATCGGCAACCAGGAGGAGCTGTGGCTGCTGCGCACGGTCGCGGGGCGGGCGGCGATGCGGCCCGAGATCGACGGACTGTACGACGCCTTCGAGCATCCGCGCGCCGAGCGGCCCTCCCTGCCGCTGCTGCCGCCCGACGAAGCCCGCCGCTACGCGGCCGAGGTGCGCGGCCGTGCCCTGGACGTGCTGGAGAGCACACCGCTCCAGGGGCGGCGGCTGACGGAGGCGGGGTTCGCCTTCGGCATGATCGCCCAGCACGAACAGCAGCACGACGAGACGATGTTGATCACCCATCAGCTTCGCAAGGGGCCGCAGGTGCTCACCGCGCCGGACCCCGCGCCCGCGCCCGCGTACTCCGGCCCGGCCGAAGTCCTCGTGCCCGGCGGCCCGTTCACCATGGGCACCTCCACCGAGCCCTGGGCGCTGGACAACGAACGCCCCGCGCACCAGCGCGCGGTCCCGGCCTTCCACATCGACACCACCCCCGTGACGAACGCCGCCTACCAGGCCTTCATCGAGGACGGGGGCTACGACGACGCACGCTGGTGGACCCCGGAGGGCTGGGACCATGTCCGCGCGCACGGCCTTCGGGCACCGCTGTTCTGGCGCCGCGAGGGCGCACAGTGGCTGCGGCGACGGTTCGGCGTCACCGAGGTCGTACCGCCCGATGAGCCGGTGCTGCACGTGTGTTGGTACGAGGCGGACGCGTATGCGCGCTGGGCGGGGCGTCGGCTGCCCACCGAGGCCGAGTGGGAGAAGGCGGCCCGCCACGACCCGGAGACGGGCCGCTCCCGACGCTACCCCTGGGGCGACGCCGACCCGACGCCCGAGCACGCCAACCTCGGTCAGCGGCATCTGCGCCCCGCGCCCGCAGGAAGTTACCCGGCCGGGGAATCACCGCTGGGGGCGCGGCAGTTGATGGGTGACGTGTGGGAGTGGACAGCGAGCGACCTGTTGCCGTACCCGGGGTTCACCGCCTTTCCGTACAAGGAGTACTCCGAGGTGTTCTTCGGGCCGGAGTACAAGGTGCTGCGGGGCGGTTCGTTCGCCGTGGACCCGGTGGCCTGCCGGGGCACGTTCCGTAACTGGGACTATCCGGTCCGGCGGCAGATCTTCTCCGGATTCCGAACGGCACGGGACGCCTGATGTGCCGTCATCTCGCGTACCTGGGACCCGAGGAGCCGCTGGGGCGGCTTCTCGTGGAACCGCCGCACAGCCTCTACCGCCAGGCGTGGGCCCCGCGGCGGCAGCGCCACGGGACCGTCAACGCCGATGGTTTCGGCGTCGGTTGGTATGCGCAGGGAGACCCGGTACCGGCTCGTTACCGCCGGTCCGGCCCCCTGTGGGGCGACCAGTCCTTCGCCGATCTGGCCCGTGTCGTCCGCTCCGGTGCCTTCCTCGGCGCCGTACGGGACGCGACCGTGGGCGGCGCCGACGGGGAGGCCGCGGCGGCGCCGTTCGCCGCGGGCCCCTGGCTGTTCAGCCACAACGGGGCCGTCACCGGATGGCCCCGTTCGATGGCCGCGCTCACCCGGTCGCTGCCCCCGGTCGACCTGCTGTCGCTGGAGGCGCGCTGTGACGCGGCGTTCATCTGGGCGTTGCTGCTGCACCGTCTGCGCGACGGTGACCAGGAGGGACAGGCGCTGGCCGACACGGTGCAGGAGGTGGCCGCGGCGGCCCCCGGCTCCCGGCTCGTCCTGCTGCTCACCGACGGCGAGACGATCGCGGCGACCGCCTGGGGCGACACCCTCTGGTACCTCACCGACCCCGGATTCGGGGAGCCCGCCGTCGTCGTGGCCTCCGAGCCCTACGACGACGACCCGCGCTGGCAGGAGGTCCCCGACCGCACCCTGCTCACGGCGAGCCGCACCGACGTCCTGCTGACCCCTCTCAAGGACCCCGCCGAGGACCCCGCCGCCGACCCCGGCGGCACCTCCCCCCACGACCCCCACGACCTCCACGCCCCCCGCGATCCCATGCCACCCCCACCACCCAAGGAGTCAGGCTCGTGAGCCCGTTCCGCGTGACCCGCACCCTGCCCCTCGACGCCACGGACGCCGCGCTGCGCGACGACGTCCTGCACGGCCTCACCCTCCCTCAGTCCCTCGACCCCGGAGACGACGGGGGCGGGCCCGTACTCAAGACGCTGCCACCGAAGTGGTTCTACGACGCGTACGGCAGTGAACTGTTCGAGCAGATCACCGAGTTGCCCGAGTACTACCCCACGCGCGCCGAACGGGAGATCCTGCTCGCCCGCTCCGGGGAGATCGCCGCCGCGACCGGCGCACGGACCCTGGTCGAGCTGGGCTCGGGCTCCTCCGAGAAGACCAGGCACCTGCTGGACGCGCTCACCGGCCTGCGTTCCTACGTACCGGTCGACGTCAGCGAGAGCGCGCTGCGCCAGGCGGGGCAGGCGCTGCTCGCCGAGCGGCCGGACCTCGACATCCACGCGCTCATCGCGGACTTCACCACCGGCCTCACCCTGCCGGAGGGCACGCCCGGTCCACGCCTGGTCGCCTTCCTGGGCGGCACGATCGGCAATCTGGTCCCGGCCGAGCGCGCCGCGTTCCTCGCCGCCGTACGGTCCCTGCTGGAGCCCGGGGACGCCCTGCTGCTCGGCACCGACCTGGTGAAGGACCCGTCGGTCCTGGTGGCCGCGTACGACGACGACGCCGGGGTGACCGCCGCGTTCAACAAGAACGTCCTGACCGTCGTCAACCGCGAGTTGGGCGCCGACTTCGACCCCGCCGCGTTCACCCATGTGGCCCTGTGGGACGCCGAGCACGAGTGGATCGAGATGCGGCTGCGCTCGCGCACGACCCAGACCGTGAAGATCCCCGCGCTCGGTCTCGCGGTCGACTTCGCGGCGGGCGAGGACCTGCGCACGGAGGTGTCGGCGAAGTTCCGCGAGGAGCGCGTACGTCAGGAACTGACCGCCGCCAGGCTGGACTTGACGCACTGGTGGACGGACGAGGAGCGACGGTTCGCGTTGTCCCTGAGCGTGGCGCGCTGACGACGGCCCGCGCGCCGTGCGATCATCCCTCGCCGAGGGTGCGGGTGATACGGCGTGAGGCGGCTGTCGCCTCGACCGCCGGGTCCGCGCCCTGCAGCACCCTGGTCATCCAGGTCTTGATCGGGTTGTCCGCCTCGACCGCCGCCCAGGCGGGCGCGGCGGGCGTCGCCCGGCCGTGGGCCGCGCCCGCGGCCATGGCTGCGGCGCCCTCCTCGCCCGCGACGGCTTCCGCCAGGGTCGTCTTGTTGGGCACGTAGTCCATCGTGCGGGCCAGGTCCCTCTGCCAGGTGGCGCTGGTGAGCGCGGCGACGACCGCGGTGGCGGCCCGGCGGTCGCCGGTGTTCTTGGGGACGACGAGGTCGGAGCCGCCGGTGAAGACGGCACCGGGCCGGTCGGCCGTCTTGCCGGGGACCGGGAAGTACCCCAGCTTGTCCTTGAGTTCGGGGTTCTTGTCCACGATGGCCTGGGCGAGTCCGGGCACGGCCACGATCTGCGCCACATGCCCCTTCGCGAACACCCCGGACTGCGGCGGGTGTTCCTCGTCGGCGGCCACGGGCCCTTCGCCCAGCGCGTGGAGTTGCTGGTAGAACCGCATGCCGCGCGCTGCGGCGGGGGTGTCGAGGGTGCCTTCCCATCTCCCGGCCGAGGACTGCTTGGCCAGGTCGCCGCCCTCGTCCCAGATGAAGCCGGAGAGGGTGTACCAGTCCTGCCCCGCCAGGTAGATCCCTTGGTTCCCGGCGGTGTTGAGCTTCGCCGTGTCCGTGAGCCACTGCTCGCGCGTCTTCGGCGGCTCGGCGATACCGGCCTGCGCGAAGAGGTCCTTGCGGTAGATGACGACGCGGTTGGCGGCGTACCAGGGGATGCCGTACTGGTGTCCGCGGTAGCTGCCCGGCTGGGCGAGTCCGGGGAGCCAGTCGTCCCTGCCCCAGTCGCGCATCGACTCCAGGGTCAGGTCGAGCAGTCCGCCCCCGTCCACGTACTGCGCGACCTGGGTGTTGCCTACCTCGATGACATCGGGGCCGTCGCCGTCGCCCCGCTTGAGCGCCGCCTGGACCTTCTCGCCGATCCCGGTCCACTGCTGGATGCGGATGTCGAGCCGCAGATCGTCGTGGGTCCGCTCGAACTCCTTGGTGAACCGGTCGAGGAACGCCGCCGAGGCGCTGTCCTTCATCAGCCACACCGTGACCGTGCGCCGTCCCGGCCCGCCGTCGGGGAGGACCGAGCATGCGGTGAGGAGTGACGTGGATACGCAGACGAGGGCGAGGAGGCGATGTCTCACGGAGGGTCCTGTTCAGCCTTGCGGGCAAGCGGCGAGGGGGCCCGACGTGGGGGAGGAGCGCAACGCTCGTACGGGGTGCCCCGATTTTGGTATGGACCAATGCCGGGGGTCAAGGGTCGCGTTGCCTCGCGGTCCGCCTCGCCGTACGGCACGGTGGAGTGACGCGCGAGGCGCGCGAGACGCACGCCAGGAGAACCGCGAGACGCACGCCACGAGAAGAGGAGCGCCGGCATGTCCGACCACACCTATCGGGTCACCGAGATCGTCGGCAGCTCGCCGGACGGCATCGACCAGGCGATCCGCAACGGCATCACCCGCGCCTCGCGAACCCTGCGCAACCTGGACTGGTTCGAGGTCACGCAGGTCAGGGGCCATCTGGAGAACGGGGAGATCGACCACTTCCAGGTCGGTCTGAAGGTGGGCTTCCGACTGGAGGACGGCGACTGACCCGTCCGCACCCGAGCCTCTCGACTTGTGCAGTTATCGCCCATATGTCGGTATGGATACACAAGGGCTATAAGGATCTCTGGGGAGATGACTGGGATGTTCAGAAGGTTCATCGGACTGCTCCTCATGCTGATCACGGCCGCGATCGCCGCCGTCTTGATCTTCAGCAACCTGACCGGCCCCCGGCACCAGGTGTCGTTCGCCGGTCAGTACGTCAACATGACCTTGCTCGCCCTGCTCTGTACCGGGCTCGCGCTGGGCTTGCTCTTCTCGTTGGGCCTGGCCACGCTCCTGAAGGCGCGGCGCCGCCGCCACCGGGACGCGCGCGGCTCACGCGACCGTGACGGCGGTGGGCGTCGCTTCCGACGTGACGACAGGGCGCACCGGCGCGGCGACGAAGGGGCGTATCAGCGCGGTGACGAAGGGACGTACCGGCGCGACGAAGGAACCTACTAGGCGCCTGCTGCGACAGGCGTCTCACGGACCCCGACACCCCTGGTCATGCGGCTCTCCAGCCACTCCAGCGGTCGACGGTGACCTCGACCACCGGGCCGTCCGGCGGGTCGTCCCGGTACTGGGGGTACTTCTCCGCCAGCAGGCCGACCGCCCGCTCGTACACCGTCCGGTCGCTCGCCTCGGGCGCGTAGGGCGGCAGGGTCCGCGCGCTCCCGTCGGCCCGTGCCCACCACAGGCGGGCCCAGTCCTCGTCGTACGCGTCCGCCAGCAGGCACACGGCGGGGTGGACGGCGATGTTGTCCAGCCGTTTCAGCCGTGGTGAGCGCTTCGGCTTGCGGTCGACGACCATGACGATCGTGGCGTCGTCGCGCCGTGCGAACACGACGGGTACGAGGTGAGGGCGCCCCGAGGCGTCCACCGTCGCGAGCCGCGCGACCCGGGCCTCGGCGAAGCGCCGCCGGGCCTCGTCCAGGCTCATCCGTGGCAACTTCCCCGCCTCCCTGTCCCTGACATCCCTGAGTCCCTTCGCGTCGCTCTCTTCACCGTCACCGGAAGCCCACCCAAGTCGTCCGCGTCGACACCCGCCATCTCTACCCCGATCCGAGGGCACCTGCGAGCTGCGCACGGGCAGTCCGCGGGTGCGTATCGCGTCGATCGGGCGATCGGCCAGCCGATCCAGCGGATGGTGATCGAGGACGGCCGCGACCGCACCCTGGCCGCGTTCGGCGGTGTGCCCGGCCTGCCACCCGGCAGGGTGATGCGGCGCTCGGAACTCCTGCGCGTACTGAACGAGCGGCTGCGGGTGGTCGGCATCCCGGTCGAGTGCGGCAAGCGGTTGGTATCCGCAGAGGCGGCACCGGCTGGTTCAGCAACACCGAGTGGCTACGGAGGGTGCGCGAGCTGCACGCCGAGAACCTGCCGGCCCGGGACATCCTGCGGGAGGCTGCGGCCGAGAAGATCGAGTGCTTCCCGGGCTGGAGATCATGCCCTCCGTCCCGCACTGGTACCGGGGGCGGATGGCCCTGGTCGGCGACTCGGCGCACGCGCCGTCCAACAGCTCGGGACAGGGCGTCTCGCTGGCGGTCGAGAGCGCGGGCGAACTGGCCCGCTGCCTACGCGACCTACCTGACCTGGCGACCGGCTTCGCCGCCTACGAGCGGCGGCGCCGCCCTCGGGTCGAGAAGATCGCGTCGGATGCTGCCAAGACCAACAACCAGAAGGCGGCGGGACCGGTGGCCAGGACGCTGTTCCGACTGATGGCACCGATCGCGACGAAGACCTTCATGAGGCCGGAGAAGATGCTGGGCCCGGTGCACGGCTACCGCATCGACTGGGAGGACACGGTGGCGGCTTGCCTCAAGACGCGCCGGCAGGAAGACAGGTTCCCGGGAGAACACTCGTGACGGACTCGCAGACGCTCGCGAAGCGGCCCGAGACCGAATCGGCGGCATCACCGACACCCCCGCCAAGCGCCGCGTTCGAGAGCGCGCAGGGCGAGGGCTCACCCGACTGAGCTCGCCTGCGGAGCGCCGCCCACCAGCGGGCGCCCTTGACAGGGGATGCCCAGCAGCCGGCCGCCGCGGACCAGTGACGTTAAGGCTGCATCAAGAGGCAGGCCAGAGGGCATACTTGAAGCGGTGCGGAGGTTCGGCATGGCGGGCGAAGTCTAGGGAGGGGACAGCCAGTGGGGGTTGTCGGCAAGGGGCTGGGAAAGGTCGAAATACGGCTGAAGTGGGACCCGAGCCCGCTGGGTGAGTCCCCGCGTCATCTCGATATCGTCGCCGCGACGTACTCCGTGGACGATCCGTTCGGCAGGCCGGTGTACGTCGTGCACTACGACAGCCGCTCGCCCGACGGCACGATCAACATGAACCGTCACAGCCAGACCGGCATGGGCTTCGGGTTCGTCGAGGTGATGTCCCTGGAGTTCGACCGCCTGTCCACCGCCTACTCACGGGTGGTGGTGGGGGTGGTCATCCATCAAGAGCCGGAGCCCCGCACGTTCGGCGACATGTCGAACGCCGGAGTGGTGATCGCCGAGGGCTACCAGGAACTGCTCGTCGACGACTTCTCGGGCGTAGCAGACGCGAGATCGACCTGGCTCGCGGAGTTCACCAGAAACGACTCCGGCGCGTGGGAAATGCACGAGATGATCCGCGGATCCGACAGCGACCCGGCGGGCTTCATGTCCGAGATGGGCACAGCCCGTCCCCGCACCTGACCCAACGAGCCGGGTCCAAGGCTCACGCCAGAGGCGACGCCCACCTGGCGTCGGTGGCGCCCGCCAGCCGGGTTCAACGGCCAGTTTGGTCGCGCAGGGAGCTCCTTGATCCCTCGTCGCACCTGCCGCCGACGGGCGGTGCGGGTGAGGTCCGCACGGCGGGCGTCCAGGAACGCGCCCTGGCACGAAGACCCGTAGCGCTGGACTTGTCGTCGCCCAGCGGCGAGTTGCTGCGCGGATGCCCCGTCAGTACGTGGCGGACTGCTGGGAATGCAGCGGGCCGGAGGGCTCGGAGCTGCGCGAGTGCAGCCTCACCGGCAGACCGCTCGCCCGTACCCGCATCTCACCCTTCGCAGCGCTCCGCCCCGCTGGATGAGATCCGGCGGGGCGGATTTACCAACAACGTCCGAGTTGGCAGAGGCCGCGGCACAGACAGAAGGGGATCGCCGGGACCTGCCGACACGGCTTACCGTCGGCTGGTGGTCTGACGACCCGGCTCACCTCAGATGCCGGGCGAAGAACCGGGCCCCGGCGTCGACCTCGAACTGCGGGACGCCGGTATGCCCGCCCGTATTGGCGTGCAGCGTCTTCTCCTTGGAGCCGAAGGCGTCGAACAGGTCCAGGGCCGCCTGCCGGTCGTTCCTTTCATCGTCCCACTGCAGCAGGAGCTGCAGCGGAATGGTGACCTGGCGGGCCTCCTCGAACATGGCGGCGGGCACAAGACTCCCGGCGAAGAAGCAGGCGGCCACGATGCGCGGCTCGACCATCGCCAGCCGGATGCCGATGGAGATCACTCCCCCGTCGTACCCGACCGGGCCGCCGATCTCGGGCAGCGACAGGAGAGCGTCCAGGGCTGCCTGCCACTCTGGGACCGACTTTTCGACGAGCGGGAGGACGAGGGCGTCGATGATCTCGCCGCCGACCGGCTCGTCGGCTTCCATAGCCCGGCGCAGGTCGGCGCGGGCCTGCTCGACGGCGGCCCAACGGGGCCGCTCACCGCTCCCGGGCAGTTCGATGGTGGCCGAGGCGAAGCCGTACTCCGCCACGTAGTGCCGGGCCCGTTCCGCCAGCCGGGAGTACATCTTGCGCAGTCCGAGCGGAGGATGGCCGATCAGGACAAGCGGCGCACGTGCGGACGTGGACGCGGGCGTCCACAGGATGCCGGGGATCTCGCCGAGGGTGAATTCACGCTCGAGGACACCGTCGTCGAAACGCTGTTCAGACGTGAAGTGCATGGTCGTGCCTTTCGGGAGTGCTCATGAACGGCGCTCCCGGACGACCTGTCGCCCGACCGTGACCCTGGAGGGGAGCACCCATGTCGGTACTGCGTTCACGGGTACCACCTCCTCGTCTTCTCGCACGGCCTCCGGAAAGGTAACAGTGGTCGCGCTGGTCCGCCAACAGGTCTCTTGCGCGGCCTTGATGGCCGGACGCCAAGGCACCGGAACACTCCACGGGTTCACTCCCGGGCACTGCGCCGCGACAAGTCCGGCCGCGGCCACCGCCTCGTCCGAAGCGTGTCAGGTCAGGTGTTGAGCGCGTGTCCGGTCGTTGAGTCGACGTGCTCTGGGATCTCGTCGTGGCGATCGCCCACGGTCGGTGTTCCGGTGGGTTCGAACATGAGGATCGCGGCGCCGGACGGGGCGTACGGCTTGTGCTCTGTGCCTCGGGGGACGGTGAAGACCGCCCCCTGCGGGAGCAGGACCGTGCGCTCCCCGTCGGGCCCGCGCAAGGAGATGTGCAGTTCGCCATCGAGTACCAGGAAGAACTCATCAGTGTCGTCGTGGACGTGCCAGATGTGTTCGCCCTCGACCTTGGCGATGCGGACGTCATAGTCGTTGACACGCGTGACGATGCGGGGGCTCCACAGGGCATCGAAGGAGGCCAGAGCCTTGCTGAGGGGGATGGGTTCGCTGCTCATGGGCTCATCCTGAGCCGTTTCTCATAGCCGCCGTGAGTGCTAGGAATTGCATATGGCGAAAGAATCCTCGCACACAGCTCACGCGGCGGGCGTACACCGGATCGTCGTGATCGTGGACGAGAACTCGAACCCCTTCGAGCTCGGCTGCGCGACCGAGGTATTCGGCCTGCGCAGACCAGAGATCGGCCATGATCTCTACGACTTCAGGCTCTGTTCCCCCGAGCCCCGCACCCTGATGCGAGACGGATTCTTCACGCTCACGGGAGTCGCCGACCTGAAAGCGGCCGACACCGCGGATACCTTGATCGTCCCCAACCGCCCGGACATCGAAGTGCCCCGCCGTCCCGCCGTGCTCGATGCCGTCCGCCGGGCACACGCCCGCGGTGCCCGCCTGATCGGCTTCTGCAGCGGCGCCTTCACACTGGCCGAGGCCGGAGTCCTCGACGGGCGCCGGGCCACCGCGCACTGGCAGTGGGCTGATTCCTTCCGAGCGCGCTTCCCCTCCGTCCAGCTCGAAGCAGACGTGCTGTTCGTGGATGACGGAGACATCCTCACCGCGGCAGGGAGTGCGGCTGCGCTCGATCTCGGGTTGCATGTGGTTCGCCGCGACTACGGTGCGGAAGTCGCCAACTCCGTGAGCCGGCGACTGGTCTTCGCGGCGCAACGGGACGGTGGGCAGCGGCAGTTCGTGGAGCGTCCCATGCCCGACCTGCCGGACGAGTCCCTGGCGCCTGTCCTGGCCTGGGCCCAGGAACGGTTGGACTCACCGCTCACTGTGGCTGACCTTGCGGCACGTGCGACGGTCAGTCCGGCAACGCTGCATCGCCGCTTTCAGGCGCAACTGGGCACGACGCCGTTGACGTGGCTCACGGGAGAACGGCTTGCCCTGGCGTGCCGGTTGATCGAGCGAGGCGAGTCCCGGTTCGAGGTGGTCGCGCGACGCAGCGGGCTCGGCACCGCTGCCAATCTGCGCACGCTGATGCGCCGCGAGACCGGCATCACACCGACGGCATACAAGCGCCGGTTCGGGCCGGAGGGGAATTGACGGCGGACGTCGCCCTGCGACGAACCACGTGTGCTTCAGCTCTGCTGTCGCCGGAGGGAAGAGTTGCGAGCGGTCCCGGCGCGGCCCCGCTGAGCAGGAACCCCGGCCGGAGCCGGCCGCCACCCGTAAAGGTGGCGGCCGTCGGGCGGAGATTCCTCGGCCCCGGACCGAGAAGGAGGTCATTCAAAGAGGCCGGAGTCGCTCGGTACGTAGGTGAAGCAGTAGCCGCTGGTCCCGCCGTAGTACTGGTCGCCGTAGTAGAGGACGTAGTCCCCTGTGAACGGGCCCACGACACCGTCGGGTTGGACATGGAAAAGTCCTTGGAACCATTGGACCTGAGCTTTGGTCTGCGGGCCCCACAGTCCGTCTTCGGTGATGAGCGGGTGACCCTGTGACGCGGTGTCGAATGCACTGATGCCTTCGACGTTCATGCCGCGCGATCCGGACGGTTTCTACGCCGAAGGCGCTGTCCTGGACCCGGGCCGCGCACAGTTGACGAGGTTCATCTACTCACTGCTGCGTTCCAAGCGCACGCCGGCGCTGATCCGTCGCGGTGATCCTGAGCAGTACCAGTTGGGGCTGGTGTCGAGGGGCTCCGCGTGGTTTTCCCAGAACGGCGCGGAAGCCGAGCTGCAGGCAGGGGACATGGCACTCTGGGATACCTCGCTCCCTTACGAATCCGGATCCGGGATGGACGGCGGCGACGTCGAAGTGTTCGTCCTGCAGATCCCCAAGACCGCGTGGCCCCTGCCGTCACGAGAAGCGCAACGCCTTCTGGCTCGGCCCGTCCGGGGCGGCGTCGGCTTCCCGGCCGTACTGTCCGACATCCTGGTCTCTGTCGCGGGCAATGGTCCCGATTGCCGGCCCGGCGACTTGACCGGTCTTGGCGACATAGCCTTGGAACTCGCTGTCTCCTGCATGGCCCAGCAATGTGACCAGGAGGAAGACGTCAGGGCTCCCGTCCGGTCCCAGGCGCTGCTCCGGCAGATCAACAGCTTTATCGAACACCGATTGGTGGACCCGGACCTGACACCACGCCAGATGGCGGAACACCATCACATATCGTTGCGTACGCTGTACACCCTGTTCAAGGAACAGCGCGAAGGGGTCTCAGGATCGATTCGCCGCCGACGGCTTGAGCGTTGCCGCGACGACCTGTCCCGTCCCGACCAACGGGACTACTCGGTCGAGGCCATCGCCGCCCGCTGGGGGTTCCACGACCCGAGCGCATTCGCCCGTACTTTCCGGAATACCTATGGCGCTTCGCCCAGCCAGTTCCGCCGCCAGGCCGAGGCGGCCGAGCGGAGAGAGCGACGCTGTCCTCGATGATCACGAGCGGCGACCGGCGCCGGACTGTCGGCTCGTTGACACAGGCTGCCACCGCCGCCGCCCAGACCTGGACGCGCGTCATCCCACCCCGACCGGAGGAGGCGTCCCCGTCGAATGCTTGCGACGTCAGGTGTGGCCGTCTCGTTGGCTCCCCCTTGCCGGGCTACGCGCGACAGCTCACCATTCGGCCCTCTACTCCCGAAACTGCCACTACGCCGAGACGTCCGCCGGGACAGCGACAAGCGTAGGCCCCTTCTTCTGGCGGCCTTGAGTTCTAGCGGTCGGCGCTGAGACGCCAGGTCCAGCCGGACGTACTCCGGCTGGCTCGCCGTCCACATGGACGCACTCACCGGCGTCCTCGCCCACACCTCGACGGCCTGGACGACGACATCCCATCCGAGCTGCGCCCGGCGAGGCCACGGTCCCACCGGCAGCCGGACCGGCTCAGGGCCGGTCCGGGTGCCGGTGTGCCGGGCCGGGGGCACACTGGAGACGTGCGACATCGTTTCGTTCGGCTGTTCGGTCGCCGTCGTCCGGCGACCGACGATGCCTCGCACCAGGCCCAGCTCCGGGCCCTGACCGCCCTGTTGGACGAGGCGGTCACCGTCCAGGTGGGGGCCGACCTCGCGGTGGCGGCCTGTGGCGAGCCCGGACCCGTGCGCGCGGAGGCCGCGCGGACGTGCGGGCGGCACACCGTGGCCCTGCACCGGCTCAGCGGGCGCCTGCACAGCCTGCCGATGACGTATCCAGATCTCGCCGCGGCACGCGCGCACGCGGGTCGGCTGCTGGCGTACGACCAGTGGATGGTGCGCCAGGCGATGGACCTGGCGTTCACCGCGCACGCCGACGCGTGGACCGAGGCCGCGCGGCTGCGGCTGAACGGCCTCGGCCGCCCCGCGGACGAGCTGCGCAGGCTCCGGGACCGGCTGAACAGGCCGAGTACGCAAGGCTGTTGAGCGGCTCACCGGCAACGCAAGGAGGCCGTCGTGGAGTTCGACGTGATCGTGGAGATCCCCCAAGGCTCGCGCAACAAGTACGAGATGGACCATGAACTGCACCGACTCCGCCTGGACCGGATGCTGTTCACCTCCACCCGGTACCCGGCCGACTACGGCTACATCGAGCACACGCTGGGCGGCGACGGCGATCCGCTGGACGCCCTCGTCCTGGTCGGCGACCCCACCTTCCCCGGCTGTGCGATCAGGTGCCGTGCCGTCGGGATGTTCGTCATGAAGGACGAGGCGGGCCCGGACGAGAAGGTGCTCTGCGTCCCCGCGCACGACCCGCGCTACGAGGGCGTGCAGGACATCGGGGACGTCCCCGTCTTCGACCGGCTGGAGATCACCCACTTCTTCGAGGTCTACAAGGACCTGGAGCCGGGCAAGTCGGTCGAGGGCTCCCACTGGGAGGGCCGCGACCAGGCGTACGCGGAGATCGAGGCCTCCCGGCGGCGGGCCGCCGAGGCCTGACCGGGCCACCGAGGCCTGAGCGGGCCACCGCCGCGCTCATACGCTCAGGCGGTACGGCAGCATGCACACCACCACGTCCGTACGGGACCGCAGGATGTGGGCCAGCAGCAGACCCCGCTGGTTCTGGAGGATCTCGTAGCGCCGATGGCGGGGTTCGACCTCCGGGATGAGCACGGCGACCTGCCGGCCGTCCCCGGCCGCGCGCTCCACGTACTCGACGATCGGCTGGACCAGCGAACGGTGCGGGCTGTCGATGATGTCGAGGCGTACGCCCGGGTTCCAGCGCTGCCACGCCTCCTGGAGCGCCCGCGCCCGGTCGGGGTCGGAGTGGACGGCGACCGCGACCACGTCACCGCCGAAGGCGAGCGCGGTGCTCACGGCGTGCCGGGCGAGCTTGCTGACCTCGCCGAGCGGCACGATCACCAGGCTGCGCTCGCGCAGGGCCGGGGGACCCGGGGTGCGGCCCAGCTCCAACTCCCGCCCCACCTCCGCGTAGTAGCGCTGGATGCGGGCGAACAGCAGCATCATCAGCGGGATCGCGACCACGACGACCCAGGCGCCGTGCAGGAACTTGGTGGTCAGGAGGATGACGGTGGCCACGGTGGTGAGCAGCGCCCCGGTGCCGTTGATCAGTGCGCGTGGCTTCCAGTGGGCGGGGCGTTCGGTGGCCCAGTGCCGTACGAGACCGAGCTGACTGAGCGTGAAGCCGATGAACACGCCGATCGCGAAGAGCGGGATCAGCCGGTGGGTGCTCGCGTCGACCGCGGTGAGGAGCAGGGCGGCCAGCAGCGCCAGCGCGACCACGCCGTAGCGGTAGACGGGCCGTTCGGCGCGCAGCCCGAACAGGTGGGGCAGCCGGTTGTCACGCGCGAGCAGGCTCATGAGCACCGGGAGCCCGCCGAAGCTGGTGTTCGCGGCGAGGAGCAGGGCCAGGGTCACCAGGAGATTGGTGGCGTAGTAGGCCGGGCCGGTGCCGAAGGAACCGGCGGTGAGCTGGGCCAGTACCGTGACCTGCCCGCGGGGGGCCACATGGTCGCGGTGGATGAGGAAGGCCAGGCCGATGAGCAGGAGCGCGAGGATCGCTCCCAGCATCAGCTCGGTGCGCTGGGCGCGTTGGACGCGTGGGGTGCGGAAGGTGGGGACGGCGTTGGCGATGGCCTCCACTCCGGTCAGGGCCGAGCAGCCGGAGGAGAACGCCTTGAGGACCAGCAGGATCCCGAGCGCCTCGTGCGCGGGGTGGGACTGTGCGGTGCCCACGACGGCGGCCGGGTGCGCGCGGAGCAGGCCGACGACGATGACACCGCCGATCGCCGCGATGAACAGCGCGGTGGGCAGCATCAGCACGCGGGCGCTGTCGGTGACGCCGCGCAGGTTCACGGCCGTCAGCACGGCAAGGCCGATGAGGCAGATGACGAGCTTGTGGCCCGCGAGCGCGGGGAAGGCGGAGGCGAGGGCGTCGGTGCCCGCGGCGAGGCTGACGGCGACGGTGAGGACGTAGTCGACGACGAGGCTGGCCGCGGCGAGCAGGCTGACCTTCGCGCCCAGGTCCTTCTTGGAGACGGCGTAGGCGCCGCCGCCGTCCGGGTGGACGGCGATCACCTGCGTGTACGAGACCACGAGCACGGCGAGCAGGAAGGTGATCACCAGGGTGATGGGCAGGGTCGCGGTCAGCGCGCCGGTCCCGGCGGCGACGAGGCCCAGCACGATCGCCTCGGGGCCGTACGCCACCGAGCTGAGCGCGTCCAGCGACAGCGCGGCCAGGCCTTCCAGGCTCGTGAGGTGGTCCCGCTCCCCCTCCCCCGGGCGGAGCGGGACCCGGGGGCTCAGCTCACGACGTGCCAGGCCATACGCCATCGGGACCTCATCACGGCTGGGCGGACGGTCGGCAACAGTGTCACCCGCCGGGGCCGGGGCCGCGTCCCGGACTACGGCAGGCGAGGGAGTGCGACGCGCGGGCGGTCAGTGCTAGGGCCTCTCGTTTGGATCACGCCGGGCTCGCGGGGTCTGGTGCCGCTCCCCCAAGCTCTTCGAGCAGGGGGGACCCCCAGCCGCGTTGTCGTCGGTTGGCAGGACTCCGCCCTGCCGCCCTCCTCCGCCTTGCGATGTACGGCACCAGACCCCGCTCCCTGATCCGGCCTGATCCAAACGAAAGACCCTAGGCCGTGAGGTCCCGGAGGGCGGTGTTGAGCGCGAGGACGTTCACGCGGGGTTCGCCCATGAAGCCGAGGGTGCGGCCCTGGGTGTGTTCCTCGACCAGCTTCGCCACCCGCTCGACCGGCAGCCCGTTCCTGACGGCGACCCGGTGGACCTGGATCCGCGCGTACTGCGGGGAGATGTCGGGGTCCAGGCCCGAGCCGGAGGAGGTCACCGCGTCGGCGGGGATGTCCGACGGCTCGACCGTGTAGCCCGGCACGGAGTTGTCCTCGACGACCGCGGCCCTGGCGGCCTCGACCTGCTCGCGCAGCGCCTTGGTGTCGGCGGCGAGGTTGGTGGCTCCGGACACGAGCAGCTTGTACCGGGTGTTGACCGTGTTGGTGCCGAGGCCGTGCGCCGGGCGGCCCTGGAACCACTTCAGGTCGGGGGCCGGGGGCTGGTCGCCCTTCGTCGACGGCAGGTCGTACGACTGCCCGATCAGCGAGGAGCCGACGACCTTGCCGTCCGCGCCGACCCGGGAGCCGTTCGCCTTGCCGGGGAAGAACGCCTGGGCGACGCCGGTGACGACCAGCGGGTAGACGACGCCCGTGACCAGGGTCAGGACGAGCAGGGCGCGCAGGCCCGCGCCGAGCAACCGGGCGGTGTTCCTGAGGGAGTTGTTCATGGCGATTCAGCACGCTTTCGCATCAGTACAGGCGCATTCCGCATCAGTGCAGCCCGGGGAGGAGGGAGATGAGCAGATCGATGATCTTGATGCCGACGAAGGGGGCGACCAGTCCGCCGAGGCCGTAGATCCCGAGGTTGCGGCGCAGCATCCGGTCGGCGCTCACCGGCTTGTACTGCACGCCTCTGAGGGCGAGCGGCACCAGCACGATGATGATCAGTGCGTTGAAGATCACCGCGGAGAGGATGGCGGAGTCGGGCGAGGACAGCCGCATGATGTTGAGCTTGTCCAGGCCCGGATGGACCGCGGCGAACAGCGCCGGGATGATCGCGAAGTACTTCGCGACGTCGTTGGCGATGGAGAACGTCGTCAGCGCGCCGCGGGTGATCAGCAACTGCTTGCCGATCTCCACGATCTCGATGAGCTTGGTCGGGTTGGAGTCGAGGTCGACCATGTTGCCGGCCTCCTTGGCGGCCGACGTACCGGTGTTCATCGCGACCCCGACGTCCGCCTGGGCGAGCGCGGGCGCGTCGTTGGTGCCGTCACCGGTCATCGCGACCAGCTTGCCGCCCGCCTGCTCCCGTCGGATCAGCGCCATCTTGTCCTCGGGGGTGGCCTCGGCGAGGAAGTCGTCGACGCCCGCCTCCTCGGCGATGGCCTTGGCGGTCAGCGGGTTGTCGCCGGTGATCATGACGGTCCTGATGCCCATGCGGCGCAGTTCCGTGAACCGTTCGCGCATCCCGTCCTTGACGACGTCCTTGAGGTGGATGACGCCCAGGACCCGGGCCCCGTCCGCGTCCTCGACGGCCACGAGCAGCGGGGTGCCGCCCTGCTGGGAGATCCGGTCGGCGACCGCGTCCGCGTCCTTCGGCACCTCGCCGCCGCGTTCCCGTACCCAGGCGATGACCGAACCGGCCGCGCCCTTGCGGATCCTGCGGCCGTCCACGTCGACGCCGGACATACGGGACTGGGCGGTGAAGGCGATCCACTCGGCCCCGGCCAGCTCGCCCTGGTCGCGCTCGCGCAGCTCGTACTTCTGCTTGGCGAGGACGACCACGGAGCGGCCCTCGGGGGTCTCGTCGGCCAGCGAGGACAACTGGGCGGCGTCGGCGACCTCGGCGGCGCTCGCGCCGCCCACCGGCACGAACGCGGATGCCTGCCGGTTGCCGAGCGTGATGGTGCCGGTCTTGTCGAGCAGCAGGGTCGAGACGTCACCGGCGGCTTCGACGGCCCGGCCGGACATGGCGAGGACGTTGCGCTGCACCAGCCGGTCCATTCCGGCGATGCCGATCGCGGACAGCAGCGCGCCGATCGTCGTCGGGATGAGGCAGACGAGCAGGGCCACCAGGACGACCAGGGTCAGACGGGTGCCCGCGTACTCGGCGAACGGCGGCAGCGTGGCGCAGGCGAGGAGGAAGACGATCGTCAGCGCCGCCAGCAGGATGTTGAGCGCGATCTCGTTGGGTGTCTTCTGCCGGGCCGCGCCCTCGACCAGGCCGATCATCCGGTCGATGAAGGTCTCCCCCGGCTTCGTCGTGATCTTGACGACGATCCGGTCGGACAGCACCTTCGTACCGCCGGTGACCGCGGACCGGTCGCCGCCGGACTCGCGGATGACGGGCGCCGACTCGCCGGTGATCGCGGACTCGTCGACGCTCGCGACGCCCTCGATCACATCGCCGTCGCCCGGGATGATGTCACCGGCCTCGCAGACGACCAGGTCACCGATGCGCAGCTCGGTGCCGGGGACCTGCTCCTCGCGGTCGCCGGTCAGCCGCCTGGCCAGGGTGTCCGTCTTGGCCTTGCGCAGGGTGTCGGCCTGGGCCTTGCCGCGGCCCTCGGCGACGGCCTCCGCCAGATTGGCGAAGACGACGGTGAGCCAGAGCCAGGCGCTGATCGCCCAGCCGAACCGGTCACTCGGGGTCCGGAAGGAGAAGACCGTGGTCAGCACCGCGCCGATCCACACCACGAACATCACGGGCGAGGTGACCATCACCCGTGGATCGAGCTTGCGCAGCGCGTCCGGTAGCGACCTGACCAGTTGGCGGGGTTCGAACAGGCCCGCGCCGACACGGCCCTTGGCGAACCTGCGCCCGCTCGGGACATCGCTGTGCGGGGCCCGGCTCGGAGTGACGGTGGGCATGGGAACCTCTGGGTTCTTGGTACGGGTGGTCATGACGCCAGCCCCTCGGCCAGCGGGCCCAGTGCGAGGGCCGGGAAGTAGGTCAGCCCGACGATGATCAGGATCGCGCCCACCAACAGCCCGGTGAACAGCGGCTTCTCGGTGCGCAGGGTGCCCGCGGTGACCGGTACCGGCTGCTGCTCGGCCAGCGATCCGGCGAGCGCGAGGACGAACACCATCGGCAGGAAGCGGCCGAACAGCATGGCGAGCCCGGTCATGGTGTTGAACCAGTCCGTGTTCGCGTTCAGGCCCGCGAAGGCCGAGCCGTTGTTGTTCGAGGCGGACGTGAAGGCGTACAGGATCTCGGAGAACCCGTGCGCGCCGGGGTTGAGCATCGAGTGCCGCGCCGAGGGCAGGGCCATGGAGACCGCGGTGCACACGAGGACCAGCGCCGGGGTGATCAGGATGTAGACGGCGGCGAGCTTGATCTCCCGGGTGCGGATCTTCTTGCCCAGGTACTCGGGGGTGCGGCCGACCATCAGACCGGCGATGAACACCGCGATGATCGCCATGATCAGGATGCCGTAGAGACCGGAGCCGACGCCGCCGGGCGCGATCTCGCCGAGCATCATGCCGAGCAGGGCGATGCCACCGCCGAACCCGGTGAACGAGGAGTGGAAGGAGTCGACCGCTCCCGTCGAGGTGAGGGTGGTGGACACCGCGAAGATCGAGGAGGCGCCGACGCCGAAGCGGACCTCCTTGCCCTCCATCGCGCCGCCCGCGAGCCGCAGCGCCCCTTCGTGGTGGGCGAACTCGGTCCACATCATCAGGGCGACGAAGCCGACCCAGATGGTGACCATGGTGGCGAGGATCGCGTAGCCCTGCCGGACCGAGCCGACCATGATGCCGAACGTCCGGGTCAGTGCGAACGGGATCACCAGGATCAGGAAGATCTCGAAGAGGTTGGTGAAGGGGGTCGGGTTCTCGAAGGGGTGCGCGCTGTTGGCGTTGAAGTAGCCACCGCCGTTGGTGGCCAGCTCCTTGATGGCCTCCTGCGAGGCGACCGCGCCCCCGTTCCACTGCTGGGAGCCGCCGAGGAACTGGCCGACCGCGTGGATGCCGGAGAAGTTCTGCAGGGCGCCCGCGGCCACCAGGACGATCGCGGCGATCATCGCGATCGGCAGCAGGATGCGGACGACTCCGCGGACCAGGTCGGCCCAGAAGTTGCCCAGGGCGCCGGCGCGCGTGGCGGCGAAGCCGCGGACCAGGGCCACGGCCACGGCGATGCCGACGGCCCCGGAGACGAAGTTCTGCACGGCGAGCCCGGCGGTCTGCACGACATGGCCCATGGCCTGTTCACCGGCGTACGACTGCCAGTTGGTGTTCGTCACGAAGGAGGCGGCGGTGTTGAAGGCCTGCGCGGGTTCGATGGACCGGAAGCCGAGCGAGAGGGGCAGGACGCCCTGGAGCCGCTGGAGCAGATAGAGAAGGAGAACGCCGACCGCAGAGAAGGCGAGGACGCCGCGCAGATAGGCGGGCCAGCTCATCCGGACGTTCGGGTTGACGCCGATCCCCCGGTAGATCCACTTCTCGATCCGCAGATGCCGGTCGGAGGAGTAGACCTTGGCCATGTAGGTGCCCAGGGGGACATAGGCGAGGCTCAGTGCCGCCATCAGGGCGAGCAACTGGAGCACACCGGCCAGTACGGGGCTCATCGGGCTCTCAGAACCTCTCCGGGAAGAGCAGGGCGAGGACGAGATAGCCCAGCAGGGCGACGGCCACGACCAGGCCGACGATGTTCTCGACGGTCACAGCTTCGCCACCCCCTTGGCGGCGAGGGCCACCAGCGCGAAGACCGCGACCGTGGCGATGACGAAGGCCAGATCGGCCATCGTGAGCTCCTGGGATGAGTTCGAATGGGACAGCAACGGTTCGAGAGAAGCGTGTTTCCGGCCGGATTCGACTTCCGTTGACGGGTCCCTTACGGGGATGTTCACCCCTTTGATGGAACTCTTACGGCTCCCCGCACTTCCACGGCTCCCGCGCCGTCACAGGCCCAGTTCGCTCAGGCCCGGGTGGTCGTCGGGCCTGCGGCCCAGCGGCCAGTGGAACAGGCGCTCCGACTCCGTGATCGGAAGGTCGTTGATGGAGGCGTGGCGCCTGCGCATCAGACCGTCGCCGTCGAACTCCCAGTTCTCGTTGCCGTAGGAGCGGAACCAGGTGCCCGAGTCGTCATGGCATTCGTAGGCGAAGCGCACGGCGATACGGTCGCCGTCGAAGGCCCAGAGTTCCTTGATGAGCCGGTACTCCAGCTCGCGCCGCCACTTGCGGGTGAGGAACGCGACGATCTCGTCGCGGCCGTTGATGAACTCGGCGCGATTGCGCCAGCGGGAGTCGGCCGTGTAGGCGAGGGCGACCTTCTCGGGGTCGCGTGAGTTCCAGCCGTCCTCCGCCGCCCGCACCTTCTCCAGGGCGGTGTCCCGGGTGAACGGGGGGAACGGCGGGCGCGGTGCGTGCGTCATGGCAACCTCCGTAGGGAGAACGTCTGTTCTCCATCGGGTTGCCACGGTAGGTGTACTTGGCGGGACCGAGGTCGAGCACCACGCCCGGTCCCGCCCGTCCGCCCCCTGTCGGCGAACGTGATACGGCCGTGCGCCGCCTGCGGCAGCGGCGCCGACCAGTCTCCTGCTAGCGGCGGCCCGACTTGCGGGTCGCGCGCAGCCATTCCTTGTTCATGCTGGTGATGGAGACCAGCGGGATGCCCTTCGGGCAGGCGGTGGCGCACTCCCCGGTGAGGGTGCAGCCGCCGAAGCCCTCCTCGTCCATCTGCGCCACCATGTCCAGGACGCGGCTCTCGCGTTCGGGCGCGCCCTGCGGCAGGACGTTGAGGTGGTTGATCTTCGCCGAGGTGAAGAGCATCGCCGCGCCGTTCGGGCAGGCCGCCACGCAGGCACCGCAGCCGATGCACTCGGCGTGCTCGAAGGCGAAGTCCGCGTCCGCCTTCGGTACGGGCGTGGCGTGGGCCTCGGGCGCGGCGCCGGTCGGGGCGGTGACGTAGCCGCCGGCCTGGATGATGCGGTCGAAGGCCGAGCGGTCGACCACGAGGTCCTTGACGACCGGGAAGGCCGCGGCCCGCCAGGGCTCGATGTCGATGGTGTCGCCGTCCTTGAAGGACCGCATGTGCAGTTGGCAGGTGGTGGTGCGCTCGGGGCCGTGGGCGTCGCCGTTGATCACCAGGCTGCACGCGCCGCAGATGCCCTCGCGGCAGTCGTGGTCGAAGGCGACCGGATCCTCGCCCTTGAGGATGAGTTCCTCGTTGAGGGTGTCGAGCATCTCCAGGAAGGACATGTCGGAGGAGATCCCGTCCACCTCGTACGTGGACATGGCGCCTTCGGCGGCGGCGTTCTGCTGCCGCCAGACGCGCAGGGTGAGCTTCATGCGTAGCTCCGCTGGGTGGGGTGGACGTACTCGAAGACCAGGTCTTCCTTGTGCAGGGTGGGGGCCTCGCCGGTGCCGGTGAACTCCCAGGCGGCGGCGTAGGAGAACTTGTCGTCCTGGCGGGCGGCCTCGCCGTCGGGTGTCTGCGACTCCTCGCGGAAGTGGCCGCCGCAGGACTCCGCGCGGTGCAGCGCGTCGAGGCACATCAGCTCGGCGAGTTCGAGGTAGTCGACGATGCGGTTGGCCTTCTCCAGCGACTGGTTGAACTCCTCGCCGGTGCCAGGGACCTTGATGCGCCGCCAGAACTCCTCGCGGATCTGCGGGATGCGCTCGAGTGCCTTGCGCAGACCCGCGTCGGTACGTGCCATGCCGCAGAACTCCCACATCAGTTCGCCGAGTTCGCGGTGGAAGGAGTCGGGGGTGCGGTCTCCGTCGATGGCGAGCAGTGTGTGGAGCCGGTCCTCGGTCTCTGCCAACAGCTCCTGGACTACGGGGTGTTCGGCCGTGACCTCGTCATGGTGCGGGTTGCGGGCGAGGTAGTCGTTGATCGTCGACGGGAGGACGAAGTAGCCGTCGGCCAGGCCCTGCATCAGCGCGGAGGCGCCGAGGCGGTTCGCGCCGTGGTCGGAGAAGTTGGCCTCGCCGATCGCGAACAGGCCGGGGATCGTGGTCTGGAGGTCGTAGTCGACCCACAGTCCGCCCATCGTGTAGTGCACGGCGGGGTAGATCCGCATCGGCACCTCGTACGGGTTCTCCGCGGTGATCCGCTCGTACATGTCGAAGAGGTTGCCGTACTTCTCCTCGACCTTCGCCCGGCCCATGCGTCGGATGGCGTCGGCGAAGTCCAGGTAGACGCCCTGGCCGCCGGGGCCGACCCCGCGGCCCTCGTCGCACACGTTCTTCGCGGCGCGGGAGGCGATGTCACGGGGCACGAGGTTGCCGAAGGAGGGGTAGATGCGCTCCAGGTAGTAGTCGCGCTCGTCCTCGGGGATCTGGTTCGGCGGCCGGTCGTCGCCCTTGGCCTTGGGCACCCAGATCCGGCCGTCGTTGCGCAGCGACTCGCTCATCAGGGTGAGCTTGGACTGGTGGTCGCCGGTGCGCGGGATGCAGGTGGGGTGGATCTGTGTGAAGCAGGGGTTGGCGAAGTAGGCGCCGCGGCGGTGCGCCCGCCAGATGGCGGTCGCGTTGGAGTTCATCGCGTTGGTCGACAGATAGAAGACGTTGCCGTAGCCGCCGGAGGCGAGGACGACCGCGTCCGCGAAGTAGGTGTCGATCCGCCCGGTGATCAGATCGCGGGCCACGATGCCGCGGGCCCGGCCGTCGACGACGATCAGGTCGAGCATCTCGGTGCGCGGGTGCATCTCGATGGTGCCCGCCGCGATCTGGCGCGACAGTGCCTGGTAGGCACCGAGCAGCAGTTGCTGGCCCGTCTGGCCGCGGGCGTAGAAGGTGCGGGAGACCTGGACGCCGCCGAAGGAGCGGGTGTCGAGGAGGCCGCCGTACTCGCGGGCGAACGGGACGCCCTGTGCCACGCACTGGTCGATGATCTCCACCGAGATCTGGGCGAGGCGGTGGACGTTGGACTCGCGGGCCCGGAAGTCGCCGCCCTTGACGGTGTCGTAGAAGAGGCGGTGGATGGAGTCGCCGTCGTTGCGGTAGTTCTTCGCGGCGTTGATGCCGCCCTGCGCGGCGATCGAGTGGGCGCGGCGCGGGGAGTCCTGGTAGCAGAACTGGACGACGTGGTAGCCCTGTTCGGCGAGCGTGGCGCCGGCGGAGCCACCGGCGAGGCCGGTGCCGACGACGATCACGGTGTGCTTGCGCCGGTTGGCCGGGTTGACCAGCTTGGCCTCGAAACGGCGGGTGTCCCAGCGCTCGTTGATCGGCCCCTGGGGGGCCTTGGTGTCGACGACCGGCGCTCCGGTCGCGTAGTCCGAGTATTCGGCGGACGCAGTCATCAGCTCACCACTCCGGTCATGACGCCCACGGGCACGGCGATGAAGCCGACCGTGAGCAGCGCTGCGAGGACATTGGCGATGGTCTTCAGGGCACGGTCGCGGGTGCGGCTGCCGACCCCGAGGGTCTGGGCCGCGCTCCAGAAGCCGTGCCGGATGTGCAGGCCGAGCGCCAGCATGGCGACGATGTAGATGACATTGCCGTACCAGGTGGAGAAGGTGTCCACGACGTTCTGGTAGGGGTGCCCCTCCTGGAAGCCGCCCGGGTGCACGGTGCCGGTGGTCAGGTCGAGCAGATGCCAGACGACGAACAGGCCGAGGATGATCCCGCCCCAGCGCATGGTGCGCGTGGCGTAGCTCGCCCGGGGCCGGGCGTGCACGTACTTGCTGGGGCGCGCCTTGATGTCGCGGCGGCTGAGCTGGTACGCGGAGACCGCGTGGGCGACGACCGCGACGACCAGGACGACGCGGATGAGCCACAGCGTCCACTCGTAGTGCATGAACGGTTCGCCGACGGTGCGCAGCCAGTGGCCGTAGTGGTTGAACTCGCCCGCCCCGAAGTAGATCTTGAGGTTCCCGATCATGTGGGCGACGAGGTACAGCAGCATGATCAGGCCGCTGACCGCCATCACTGTCTTCTTGCCGACGGTGCTGCCCCACACGCTGCGGGCCATGGACGGCCGTCGGTCCGTCCGGGTTGCCAGAGCCATGGGTCAGCACGCTAGGGCCGAAGGGCCCCATCGGTCCAAGACATGGTCCGGCTTGTTTCGATAGCCAGCACCTATGATTGCAGGATGCAGTTCCAACAGCTTCAGTACTTCGTGGCGGTCGCCGAGACCCGGCACTTCACCCGGGCCGCCGACCTGGTGCATGTCGCCCAGCCTTCGCTCTCGCAGCAGATCAAGGCGCTGGAGCGGGAGTTGGGAGCGGATCTGTTCCTGCGGGCACGCGGCAACATCACGCTCACGGACGCGGGCGAGGCGCTGCTGCCGCTGGCCCGGCGCATCCTCGCCGACGCGGACACGGCCCGGCACGAGGTGCAGGAGCTGGTGCAGTTGCGCGGCGGCCGGGTGCGGCTCGGCGCCACCCCGAGCCTGTGCACGGGGCTGCTGCCGGACGTGCTGCGCGCCTTCCACGACCGCTATCCCGGCATCCGGCTGCTGATCGAGGAGGGCGGCTCGCACGATCTCGTCCGGGAACTGGCGCGCGGCGCCCTCGACCTCGCCCTGGTCGTACTGCCGCTGCCCACCGCCTCCCCCGCGCTGACCACGGTGGAGCTGCTGCGCGAGGACCTCGTGGTGGTGTCCTCGCCGGAGGCCCCGCGGCCCGGCGGCGGCCGTCGTACGGTCCATATCGCGGATCTGCAGAGCGAGCGCCTGGTGATGTTCCGGCACGGCTACGACCTGAGGGAGCTGACCGTGGCCGCGTGCCGCGCCGAGGGCTTCGAGCCGGACTTCGCCGTGGAGGGCGGCGAGATGGACGCGGTCCTCGGCTTCGTACGGGCGGGGCTGGGGGTCGCCGTCGTGCCGCGCATGGTCGCGACCCGGTCCGGGCGCAATCTGCGCGTGACCCCGCTGGCCTCGCCCGGACTGCACCGGACGATCGCGCTGGCCCACCGCAGCGATGTGGCACCGCCTCGGGCGGCGCGGGAGCTGCAGCGCATGCTGCTGGAGCGCTGAGGCGGGGGGCGCGAGCCCCGGCCCGGCCCGTACGCGGTGGCGGTTCAGCCCCTCGCGTCCGCCAGCGCCAGTTCGTGCAGGCGGTCGGGCGGGCCCGGACGGGCGTAGTACCAGCCCTGGGCCGTGTCGCACCCGAGGATCCGCAACTGCTCGGCCTGGGCGCCGGTCTCCACGCCCTCGACCGTGACCGCGAGGTCCAGGCTGTGGGCGAGGGAGACGATCCCCTCGACGATCTTGAGGTCGACGGGGTCGGCCGGGTACTGCTGCATGCCCTGGGTGAAGGAACGGTCCAGCTTGAGGATGCTCACGGGCAGCCGGCGCAGGTTGGCGAGGTTCGAGTAGCCCGTGCCGAAGTCGTCCAGGGCGATGTCCACCCCCATCTCGGCCAGTCGGCGCAGCGGCTTGAGCAGGTCGTCGTCCGCCCCGATGAGCGCCGACTCCGTGACCTCCAGGCAGAGCGCGTCCGGTTCGAGACCGGCGTCCTCCAGGATGTCGACGGTGTCGGAGACCAGACCCGGATGGGTGAGCTGGCAGGGCGACAGATTGACGTTGATGCGCATCGGGCCGGTCCGTGCGTGCCGCTCCTGCCATGCGCGTGCCTGTCCCACGGCCTCCTCCAGCACCCAGCGCCCCAGCGGCACGATCAGCCCGGTGTGCTCGGCGAGCGGGATGAAGCGGTCGGGGCCGAGGACACCGTGCTGCGGATGCAGCCAGCGCACCAGCGCCTCGGCGCCGTGCACGGTGCCGTCGCCGAGGTGCACCAGCGGCTGGTACTCGATGAAGAACTCGCCCCGGTCAAGAGCCATGGGCAGTGCCGTGGTCAGCCCGTGGCGGGTGATGGCGCGGGCGTCGGCCTCGGGGTCCGCGACCTCGAAGCGGTTCCCGCCCGCGGACTTGGCCCGGTACATCGTGATGTCGGCGCTGCGCAGCACCTCCGCCGGTCCGCGCTCCCCGACCGGCCCCTCCACGACGCCGATGCTGCCGCGCACGGTCAACTCGCGTCCGTCGACGCTGATCGGGGTGACCAGCGCGTTCATGATGCGGCCGACGAGTTCGTCCACTCCGCGCTCGGTGTCGGCCCCGGTGATCAGCGCCACGAACTCGTCGCCGCCGAGCCGCGCGACCATCTCGCCGGGCGCCGTCGCACAGGTCTGCAACCGGTCCGCGACCTCGACGAGGAGCCGGTCGCCTGCCGCGTGGCCGAGGCTGTCGTTGACGGTCTTGAAGCCGTCGAGGTCGAGGTAGCACAGGCCGAACCGCTGGCCCTCGCCCGCCGCGAGCGCCTTCTCCAACCGCTCGAAGAACAGGGTGCGGTTGGGCAGCCCGGTGAGCGCGTCGTGGGTGGCCTCGTAGCGCAGCCGCAGGTTCAGCAGGCGCCGCTCGGTGGTGTCCTCCATCAGCGCGAGCTGGTACTGCGGGCGGCCGTCCGCGTCCCGCAGCAGCGACACCGTGAGGTTCGTCCACAGGACCGTTCCGTCAGGCCGGTAGAAGGCCTTCTCGACGTGGTAGTGGTCGCGTTCACCGCGGACCAACTCGTCGTACAGGCGCCAGATGTGCGGCGCGTCCTCGGGGTGGGTCCACTCGGTGATGAGGCGACCGCGCACCAGTTGCTCGGAGCCGCCGAACATCCGCAGCAGCGCGCCGTTGACCTCGAGGATCTTGCCGTCGAGGTCCGCGATGCCGATCCCTATGGCCGCGCCCTCGAAGACGGCTCGGAACCGGGCCTCGCTGGAGTGCAGCGCCTGCGCGACCATGCGCTGGGCGTGGAACGCGGCCTGGGAGATGGACTCCTGCTCGGCCAGCGTGCGTTCCTTGAGCGCCTTGGCGAATCCGGCGGCCATCGCGTGCTGGAGCCGCGATGAACGGCTTCTGAGCGCCTCCTGCGTCTGCGCGGAGGCGTCCGGGTCACCGCAGTAGAGCACCAGATAGGCGTCGACGCAGTCGAGCGTGCGGCTGAGGGCTTCCGGGTCCGTGCAGTGGACCGCGATCAGCGCAGCCCCGATCTCCCTGGCCACGGCGGCGTCGAACGCCCTGGCCCGCAACGCGTCGCTCAACCGCCGTGCCAGCGGCAGCAGTTGCTCCTCGAACTCCGGCCGGGTCAGCGACGTCGAGGTCGCCGGGAACACGGCCCGGCTCCAGATCGTCGCGAACCTGCGCAGTCTGTCCTCCGGTCCCCCCGGCTCCGCACTCACGCCGAACGCCCCACGCCGGCGAACCCGGAGAAGGCATACGGGTCCTCGTCCCCGGTCACCGTGTCGGGCCGCCAGTCCGGCATCGGCACCAGTCCGGGTTCCACCATGTCGTACCCCTCGAAGAACCGCGCGATCTGGTCGCGCGAGCGCATGATCAGCGGATTGCGGATGTTCTTGTACACGTCCACGACGCCCTCGGCCCGCTCCTGCGGGAGCGGGCCTCCCTCGAACGCGGCATGCGTGAGAACGAGCAGACTGCCCGGCGCCAGCGCGTCGCGCAGCTCGGCCACCGCACCGTACGGGTCGTCCGCGTCCTCCACGAAGTGCAGTATGGCAACGAGGAGAAGCGCGACCGGCCGGTTCAAGTCGATCAGCCGCTCCACCTGAGGGCTCGCCAGGATCTCCCGGGGCTTGAGGAGATCGCCCGCGACGACGTCCGCCGTGTCGTTGCCCTGGAGGACGGCCTGGCTGTGGGCGACCGCCACCGGATCGTGGTCGACGTACACCACCCGCGCGCCCGGGTCCGCCTGTTGGGCCACCTCGTGGACGTTGCCGAAGGTCGGGATGCCGGAGCCGATGTCGAGGAACTGCGTGATGCCCTCCTCGACGGCGAAGCGCACCGCGCGGCGCATGAACGCCCGGTTCGCCTGCATGATCTTGGGGAGCCCCGGCATGTGCTCCATCGCCGTGCGCGCCGCCTCCCGGTCGGCCTCGAAGTTGTGCGATCCGCCCAGGTAGAAGTCGTACATGCGGGACACGCTCGGTACGGAGACGTCGATGCTCCGTGGGGCCCAGGCGGGACGCTCCATGTAGCTCTCCAAGGCGTAGGCGGCGGGTGCGGACGATCCGGTGTTCGAGCCGAGGCTACTGATCGTCCGCCAACAGAGCGAGCAGAAACGGAAATTGACCGTCCGTTCCCGGTCACGGCGTGTGGTCTTCGATGGGACATCGAGGCTATTGGGGCGGTTCGACCGGGTCGCACGGAGAGCACGGACACAGCGGGGACGGCCCGACGTGTTCCACCGGTCCGCCCCTTTCCTCCCTGATTGTGCGACGTACCTCGGCCACCCGCCCGCTCACCGCGTCCCGCGCACCGCCTCCCCGGTCACAGCCGTGTCGGTCAATCCGCGCCCGCCGCGATCCCCTCCTTCGGGGCAATTCCCACGGGCTTCGGCGCGCACCGGCGTACGCGGGCCCATGATCTCCGTCGTGCATCGATCCGAACGGACCCGATCCGCCTTCCTCATACGGCTGTTGACGCCGATGACGCTGGCGTGGATCTTCGTGGGCGCCCCCGCGGGCGCGGCGTCGGCGGACGCGTGCGCCTACGCCTCGACCGGCCCGGACGGCCCGACGGCGGTGGCGGTCGCGGGCGGCCACCACTGGCCCCTCCCGCCGTGCCGTACCCCGAGCCCCACGCCTCCGCCCA
>NZ_JAMWMR010000120.1 GCF_023887685.1 Streptomyces macrolidinus
CGCAGGCGGCCGTGGCGTCGGAAGCGACGCCGGAGGGGCAGTCCGCGTTGACCGAGGCTGAGGCGTTCGCTCAGGCCAGGCGTACGGGCAAGCCGGTGGAGGTGACCTCGCTGGGGGGAGAGAGCAGCGAGGTCTTTGCCACGCCCGATGGGAATCTGGAGGCGCGGGAGTATCTGCGGCCTGTGCGGGCCAGGGTGGGGGGTCGGTGGAAGCCGGTCGACACCGGTCTGGTGAAGGCCGGGAGCGGCATGGTCGCGCCGAAGGTCACCACGGTCGGCCTGGAGTTCTCGGGTGGCGGTGACGCGCCGATGGTGCGGATGACGAAGGCGGGGCG
>NZ_JAMWMR010000121.1 GCF_023887685.1 Streptomyces macrolidinus
CCGAGGGTGTGGGTGTGTTGTTGGTGGAGCGGTTGTCGGATGCTCGGCGCAATGGGCATCGGGTGTTGGCGGTGGTGCGGGGTTCGGCGGTGAATCAGGATGGTGCGTCGAATGGTCTGACGGCGCCGAATGGTCCCTCCCAGCAGCGGGTGATCCGGCAGGCGTTGGTGAACGCGCGGTTGTCGGCGTCCGAGGTGGATGTGGTGGAGGGGCACGGGACGGGCACGCGGTTGGGTGATCCGATCGAGGCGCAGGCGTTGCTGGCTGCTTATGGTCAGGGTCGGGCCGTGGAGCGGCCGTTGTGGCTGGGTTCGGTGAAGTCGAACCTGGG
>NZ_JAMWMR010000122.1 GCF_023887685.1 Streptomyces macrolidinus
TACTCCAGTATGACCTTGTGATCTACGCGTTTGGGGGAGGGAGACAGCGGCCAGCTCGAATTCTGCGAGGACGGCCAGTTGAGAAATCACTCTTCGTGATCGGTAGCTTGGCCCCTCTCACGAGATCACTCACCCGGCAGGGGGAGGCGGATCATCCGGTCGGTTGACGCCTCACTGCGGCGGTCGATGCGATGTTCGGGGCATGGCTGGTGATGGACGGACGCTGGGGACCTTCTTGCGTGTGTCGTGGCAAGGATGGCCGCGCTGGGTGAGTTGGGCGTCGGTGCTGTGGGCTGCGGTCTATGGTGCCTTCGGCCTCGCATGCGCACTG
>NZ_JAMWMR010000123.1 GCF_023887685.1 Streptomyces macrolidinus
CGCCACCCTCACCGGCAACCTCGACGCGTTCCGTGTCGGTATCCCCCTGGGCAAACTCGCCCAACCGACCGATGTGGCCAACGCGGTCGCCTTCCTCCTCTCCGACCAGGCCTCACACATCACCCTCCACACCCTGACCGTCGACGGCGGCGCCGCACTCGGCGCGTAGGAGAAGCTCCGAACGTAACGTCGTCCGCCCGGCGGCCGGCCCCGGTGACGAACAACCGGAGTCGGCCGCCATGTGACGTACTCCCCGAAGACCTGACGGGTTCGGCAACTGAGCTTTGCCGCTTGGCCGAGCGCATTGGAACATCGCTTGTGCGGT
>NZ_JAMWMR010000124.1 GCF_023887685.1 Streptomyces macrolidinus
GATGACTGGAACAGTACGTTCGCGGTGAACACCACGGGTGTCTTCCATCTCTCGCGTGCTGTGGTGGGCCGTATGGTGCCGCGGCGGTGTGGTGCGGTGGTCACGGTGGCGTCCAACGCGGCTGCGACGCCGCGTTCGGGGATGGCTGCGTACGCGGCGTCGAAGGCGGCGGCGGAGATGTTCACCAAGAGCCTGGGCCTTGAGGTGGCCCGGCACGGCATCCGCTGCAACATCGTCGCCCCTGGTTCCACCGACACTCCGATGCTCAGCTCGATGTGGCACGACGAGTCCGGCCCACG
>NZ_JAMWMR010000125.1 GCF_023887685.1 Streptomyces macrolidinus
CATCGGGATCGCCGCAGGGCGGCGTGCCGGTGCTGGTCTCGGCGAAGACCGAGGTGGCGTTGCGGGCTCAGGCGGCACGGTTGCTGCAGCACGTGGAGGCGGAAGCCGAGAAGGACGTGGCCGGGCTGGGCTTCTCATTGGCGACGACGCGTTCGGTGCTGGAGCACCGTGCGGTGGTGGTGGCTGGTGGTGAGGCCGAACTGCGGGAGGGTTTGCTGTCGTTGGCGGCTGGGGAGCCGCAGGGGGGTGTGGTCGTCGGGAGCGCGGTGTCCGGTGGTCGGGCGTTCCTGTTC
>NZ_JAMWMR010000126.1 GCF_023887685.1 Streptomyces macrolidinus
TCCACGAGCGAGTTCGTGTGCCACGGCGACAGGTTCCGGGGCGGGTGCGCGTTCGGCGAACTCCGCCAGCCGGGCCACCTGGGCCTCCAACCCGGCCGGACTCTTCGCCGACACCACCCACGGCACAACACCGACCTCGGGAACGTCGTACAGCTCTTCCGTCGGCGCCTCCTCCGCAGGGGGCTCCTCGATCACCACATGCGCGTTCGTCCCACCGACGCCGAACGCCGAGACTCCCGCCCTGCGCGGACCACCGTCCTCACGACGAGCCCACTCCCTCGCCTCGGTC
>NZ_JAMWMR010000127.1 GCF_023887685.1 Streptomyces macrolidinus
GACCCAGCGTTGGGTACCCAGGCCGGAGCCGTGCTCGGCACCACGCCGGGCGATCAGTGGTTTCACGCCGAGATCCCAGACCAGGCGGCGGTACTTGTCGTGATCGTAGCCGCGGTCGGCCAGCACGACGTCCGGGCGGCGCTGGGGCCGGCCGCGCTTGCCGCGCACGGGCGGTACAGCCTGGAGAAGCGGGATGAGCTGGGTGACATCGTTGCGATTGCCGCCGGTCAAGGTGACGGCGAGCGGGATGCCGGTGGCGTCGGTGATCAGGTGATGCTTGCTGCCT
>NZ_JAMWMR010000128.1 GCF_023887685.1 Streptomyces macrolidinus
AACCCAGCGTTGGGTACCCAGGCCGGAGCCGTGCTCGGCACCACGCCGGGCGATCAGTGGTTTCACGCCGAGATCCCAGACCAGGCGGCGGTACTTGTCGTGGTCGTAGCCGCGGTCGGCCAGCACGACGACCGGACGGCGCTGGGGTCGGCCGCGCTTGCCGCGCACGGGCGGCACAGCCTGGAGGAGCGGGATGAGCTGGGTGACGTCGTTGCGATTGCCGCCGGTCAAAGTAACGGCGAGCGGGATGCCGGTGGCGTCGGTGATCAGGTGATGCTTGCTGCCC
>NZ_JAMWMR010000129.1 GCF_023887685.1 Streptomyces macrolidinus
CTCTGCATGGTCTATGTCACTTGATGCCTCATCGCTTTTGGTTCCTATTGGAGGGGCAATGTCCACTTGTGATGATCTAGACGCTGTCATGGTCACAGCTTTACCCTCCCGTGTGCGATCTGTGGAAGATCGCTCACAAAGCGTCAGGGTCTGGGAAGGCTCTGTGGAGAGGGTGTGTCATGCCTGTGCGTGGGCGGCTGCGTGCCGTCGGGGTGGTTTTGTCCACTGCGGTGGTGCTGAGCGGACTGACAGCGACCAGTGCGGTGGGGGTGGTCCGCAGCGAGG
>NZ_JAMWMR010000013.1 GCF_023887685.1 Streptomyces macrolidinus
CGTGATGGAACGGCAACCACCACTTCCTGACTGCCGCACGTCCCGACCCACCGCACCACCGTACGAGAGGAACCACGCCATGCAGTCCACACAGCCGTCCGACGACAACCCCGGCACGGACGCCGAGCAGCACAACGGATTCACCGCCGAGGAGCGGGCCGCGATGAAGGAGCACGCGCGAGAGCAGAAGAAGGCGGCGGCGCGGCGCGGTTCGCGAGCGGAGAAGGAAGCGGCGGCGGAGCAGGACGTACTCGCGAAGATCGCGGAGATGCCGGACGCGGACCGGGTCCTCGCCGAGCGGGTCCACGCCATCGTCAAGGCAGCGGCGCCGGACCTCAAGCCCAAGCTCTGGTACGGGATGCCCGCGTACGCCCGGAACGGCAAGGTCCTCTGCCACTTCCAGAGCGCGCAGAAGTTCAACTCGAGGTATGCCACGCTCGGCTTCAGTGACCAGGCCGCGCTCGACGACGGCGCGATGTGGCCGACGGCCTACGCCCTGACAGAGCTGACCGCGGCCGACGAGGAACGCATCAGCGTGCTGGTCAAGAAGGCGACGAGCTGAGGAGGAGCAGCGGGCCGGGGGCCGGGACACGGAGACCGGGCGGACGGGCGTAAGGCGTACGGGTGGACGGCGTACGGGTATTCATCGTTCGCCCGCTCCGGATGTCCTACCGCCCTCCATCCGCGCCGACACGGGCCAGCACCAGGTCGGCCAACCTGGTGGGCGGCAACTCGCCGTCCAGGAACACCGTTTCGCTGGGCAGGAGGTCGGCCGCGGCCAGGCACGGCTCGATCCTGCCCTTGCACCAGCGCCGGACCCGCGCGTCCTGCTCGGGATCGTCCGGCGTGAAGCTCCGGCCGTCGATACGCGCCTCCAAGGTCTCCTGGGAGACCTTGAGGAAGAAGTGGTGAACCTCGATACCGGCGTCCTTCAACTTGCCGAAGATCTCGCCGACATACCCGGGGTCGACCAGCGTCATGGGCACCAGGAGGGGGCGGCCGTACTCCTCGACCAGCCCTACCGCGAGGTCAGCGACCTGCCGCCGCCACAGCCGAAGATCCTGGAAGTCACCGGTAGGCACGTCCACGATCTCCCGCAGCACATAGCCGACCAACTCCGGGTCGTAGACCAGCGCTTCGGGCCACCGTGAGCGCAACTCCTCCACCAGAGTGGTCTTCCCGCTGCCGAACGCACCGTTCACCCAGACGATCATCACTGTCATCCTTCCCCGCACGCCGAACGATCGTCAAACGTCCGCAGCGTTCTCCTGCCGCCACCTCCATCGCCAGAGCGCGTCGGCCCGATGGTCGTACTCGAAGCCTTCACCGAGTGGCCCCACCCGCTCGATCGCCTCGGCGGTGCGCGGGTCGTCGCGCACGGCGAGACCGTACGCGGCTTCCAGACGTACGAGTCGGTCGTCCTCGTCGAGCAACGCCGCCAGGGCGTCGGCGATGGCGGGCGTACGGTCCCGGGAGCCGGCCAACGCCGCCGCTGCCGGACCCCGCACACCGGCGTCCGGTGCCTTGGCCAGCAACAGCAGTGCCCGGATGGCTTCCGGGCGGAGGTCGTCGTCCCCCAGGCTCATGGTGCACGCCCTGAGCCGCACCTCGGCGTCCGGGTCGACCATGAGTCCGCGCAGGGCGGTTCTGGCCTCGGGCGTGCGGGGAGTGCACTCCACGCAGAGGGCGTAGGGCACTTCACGGCGTACGCGCGGGTCGGGATGGTCGGCGTGGCGAAGGCCGATGGCCTCCTGGTCCGGATGGTCGTGCTCGGTGAAGGCGGCGAGCACCTTCGCGAGTATCTCGCCGTCCGTCTTCTCGGCTGCCCAGGCGGCCAGGAGTTCGCTCTCCTTCTTCTCGTAGTAGGGGCTGGTGCCGATCACCCCCCGCGTCCGCAGGTAATCCAGCACGAACAGGAGAGGCGCCCGGTCCGGGTCGTGACGCCGGGCCACCACTTCCGACCAGGTCTCGAAGCTGCGCCGCTGGAGGAGGATCCAGCGGACCGTGGACCAGTCCACATGGTCCTCGTCCGGCTGCTTCACGGCGCGGGCGATCAGTTCGTCGACGGGGGTCAGGATACGGAAGGCCCACTCCAGTGAGGTCAGGATGGCGCCGTGCCCGGCCCGCACGGCGAGGCCGCCGAACGAGACCTGATCGACCCAGCAGTACTCGTCGTCCTGAACCCGGACCGTCAGGGCCGGACCAGAGGCGCCCTTCCTGCGCCGCAACTCCTCGGCCGAGCCTGTCTCGTACCACGTCCGGGCGGACGCGAGCAGCCGCTCACGGGCGGCCCGGTCAAGTCGGACCCCGGGGTCCTTGCCCAGCACAGCCGAGAAGACCGCCGGAGAGCCCCCGTCAATGGCGCGCGACAGCGGCGTGGTTCCGTCCGGCAACACCCGGTCGGGGTCCGCCCCACCCTCCACCAGAGCCTCGGCCACCGACTCGTCGTACGCAGCGACGGCGACACACAACACGGGCAGTCCGTCCGACCCCACGACATCGGGATCGGCCCCCTGGCTCACCAACTCCCGCACAACGTCGGCATCCCCATCCCGAACCGCCCCCCAGAGCCGCCCCTCGATCCCAGCCTCACCCACGTTCCCGCCCCCGTTCCGAACGACATCACCAGTCCGTCGAGCAGAGTATGCGCGTAGTTGATCGCCGGTCGAGGCACTCTGTGGACTCTGCTGGCGGACCGCTGACGTGAGTGTTCTCTTCTGAGTACGAGAACTCATGTACGTCGGACTGTCGGCTGGCAGGATGCCGCGGCATGACGAGTGACAGACAGACGTTCACGGCCCTGCATCTCCTCCTGGTCTGGGCGACGATGACGGCCGCGGTGCCGATGCTCGGCTTCGGGATGTTCGTGGCGGGCTGGGGCGGTGGAGTCGGTGCGGCGGTGCCGGTGTTCCTGGTGGGCGCGCCGCTGGTGGTGGGTCTGCTGTCCATGGCGGGCATACCGGTGCGTACCGTGGTGCCACTGTGCGGCACCCTGTCCAAGCGGCTCGGGTGGGCGGTGTTGGTCTTCATCCTCGGCACGCTCGGCGTTCTGGCGGGTCTGGTGGCCTACAGCACGGGCGTTGGCCTGGGGAGCGCCGGTATGCGTTACGCGTTGACGGGGGTGCCGTATGTCGTGGTCGCCGCGTTCTTCGTGCCGAGCCGGTGGGTGCGCTGGGGTGCGGTCGCCGCGCTGGCGGCCGGAGTCGCCTACGGGGGCTTCGTCGGCCCGGCGCTGTCACACCAGCGACAGCACGACGCGGAGATCGCGCAGTACAAGAAGCACCCGGAGTTGCTGTACATGGGCGCCACGCCGCCCGGGATGCAGGTGGTCCGTGCCCAACTCGACAGTGCTTCCTTCGGCGTTGAGTACCACCGTGTCCCTGACTACGAGGCGGGCTACGCGGGTCTTGTGGTGCGCTCGCCGCTGACACCGGGAGCCCGGTGCCCCGAGACCCTGGAGATCTGATCCCGTCCGTCGGCGATTTTCGGCCGGTTGATCGCGTTGTCGGGTCAACTTCCGCTGTTTGCTGCTGAGATGGGCGGATGGACACGAGGGGGAGCCGTGCCAGGGAACAGGGGTTACGAGGGGTACGAGGGATACGACCGTGCCGGTCACACGGGGGCCTGGCGGCGGGGGTGCCCCGATGAGTCCGCGTCGGCGTCGGCGTCGGCGCAAGAGTGACGAGAACCTGCTCGTCGGCCTCGGCGTGCTGGTCGTCGGCGGGTTGCTGCTCGTCAAGGTCGGACAGTGGGTGTGGGCGCACTGGTGGGTCCTGCTCGTGCTCGGCCTCCTGGCCCTGCTCGTGCTCGCGGCCTGGATCCACCAGAAGGTCGACCGGATACGGTCAGCCCGGCTGAGGGTCGACGGACTGACGTACTCGCTCGGCGAGTTGGACGCCATGCACCACAGCGCCTTCGAGTTCGCCGTCCGTGACCTGCTCGCGCGCGACGGCTCACGCGACGCGTTGCGCTGCGGCGGCCGGGGAGACCTCGGCGCCGATGTGAAGGGCCACGACCCGCTCGGCCGCTACTGGGTGATCCAGTGCAAGCACCGCAAGAAGGGGCTCGACGGTTCGGCGGTCGGTACCCCGGACCTCCAGACCCTCAACGGCACCGGCCGCCCGGTGCACGGCGGCGACGTCGTCGTGATGGTGACCAACGGGAGGATCTCCCAGCCCGCCCGGGAGTTCGCCCGGCAGCAGCGCCTGCATCTCGTCGACCGGCGCGTGCTCGAACAGTGGGCCCGCGGACAACGACCGCTGTGGGAGATCCTCCCGGCCGTCCCACCGCCCCGCAGACCGCCGCGCCTGCGATGAGCGGCCCATGGAGGCCATCAGGCCGTGGGCCGGCCCGTGGGATGGCAGGCACGTCGTCTGTGACAGGCCTGTGACCGGAACTATGGCTTCCATCACGGCCGGACACTCGTGCCCCTGATGGGGTGACCGGATGCGCAGAGCCGTCCCCCTTCTTCCCGCCCTCGCCGCACTCCTGCTCCTCACCGCGTGCGGAACCGAACACGCGGGCACCCCCGGCACGGGCGAGGCCGCTGCCCCTGAGTCCCCGACTCCGGTCAAAGGTCCATCCGTTGACGGAGTCCGGATCACCTCGGTTACCCTCCCCTCCGCCACGCCCACCCCGAGCGCGGGCTCCGACGGGTACTCCGTCCACGCCGACCCCCTGACCATCGGCCGTGACTCCGGGATCTCGGCCGCCTACGAGGTCACCAACGACGGTACCCAGGCGCTGACCTACACGATCCTGTTCGACTTCACCGACGACGCCGGCGGGGTCATGAGCAACAGGGAGGAGACCGTGCGCACGGTCGCACCCGGCGCGACCGTGCGCCGCACGGTCCGGCTGGGGGAGTGGGCACCCGGTTCGTCCCGGGTGACCCGTGTCAAGGTCGGCAGAGTGACCAAGGTGCCCACCGCCGAGGCGCCGTCCGCGTCGGGGGAGTGCCCGCCCTCCGGCATCCGTGTCAGCGCCGATGACGGCGACGCCGCGATGGGGCTGCGGGTGGTGGGTCTGCACCTGCAGAACTGCGGGAAGCGGGACTACTCGCTCAACGGCTATCCGCTCCTGGAACTGCTGGACGATGACCTGGCACCCGTCGACGGCGTCCGGATCGTGCACGGAAGCGGCGGCATCACCACGGGGACGGACTTCGACGAACCGGCCCGCCCGCTGGTCCTGAAGCCGGGCGAGAGTGCCTCGTCGGGCCTCATGTGGCGCAACACCACCGAGTTCGGCACCGCCGTCAACGTCCCGCATGTCAGGGTGCGGGCCGAGCGGGGCGCCGATCCGGTGATCGTGACACCCCGCCTCGACCTCGGCACCACCGGCAAGCTGGCCGTCCGCGCCTGGACCCGCTCGCCGAAGTAGGCCCCCTGTCCGCGGCCCGGCTCTCCCGGATGTCAGGGCATGAGCAGCAGACGGGTGTGGGGCACGAGCTTGCGGTTGACGCTGGTGCTCTGCACGAAGATGGTGAAGTCGTCGTTGTGGTCCGGCTTGACGCGGACTTCGGCGTCCGGGAGGCCGAGCAGGGCACGGGCTTCGGGGCCCGCGTATATCCGGTCCGTCTTCTTCTCCAGCACCGCGATCTTCTTCTTGGCCTGGATCTTCTCGGACTTGCTGAGCTGGTAGAACGCGCAGCCGGTGCGGTAGGTGTGTCCGCACTCGACGACCCAGTCCCGGATCGCCGCGTCACGGGTCACCGGGAGCAGTTCGTACGTGGAGGGGTTCACGGGGGTGAGGCCGGCCGCCTTGATGGTGTCCTTGTTGACCACCTCCGCGCCGGTGGAGAACACGGCCCGCGAGCCGCGGATGCCCTTGGTACGGCCCACCATGAACTTCTCGGTGGCCTCCTGGATGACATGCCCGGCCTCTTCCAGGCCCTGGGTGCTGGTGGCGTCCCAGATGGCGATGTTGTCCTTCGGGAAGCCGCACTGCATGGCTTCGCGCTTGCCCATCTGGTCCGGTACGAGGACGGCCAGCGTCCAGTTGTCCTCCTGCGTCCTGGTCATCTCGGCCACGGCCTCGACCAGTTCGCGCTGCCGGGTGGACGGAGCGTCCGGGCAGCGGTGGCTCGCGTTCTCCTGCCCGTCGGTCAGGATGAACGTCAGGAAGCTGTGGTCACCGTACAGTTGGGCCGTCTGCGCCAGCTCCCGCTGCGACTTCAGCGCGGCGGCCAGCAGCGCCGTCATCCCGCCCGTCGTGTACAACTCCTTCAGCGACGGCATCCGCAGCACGTCCTTGTCGTAGATGACGCACTCCACGCTGCTCGCGAAGACATACACCGTGACACGGGTCTCCTGGTCCAACTCCCGCGACCGCCGGGCGAGATAGGCGATCTGCTGGTCGGCGACCTCGACGACCTTGCCGCTCAGATGCCGCATGGACGAACTTGCGTCCAGCACAAGAGCGACGTGGTTGATGTAGTTCTGGCTCCCGGACATATGACAGCCCCCTCTTTCCGGTTCGATGCACCCACCGTCTCACCCACCACTGACAATCGACCTCGTTCCCGGGAGCGGCGGGGTCAGTGGGGTCAGTGGGGTCAGTGGGTCGACAAGATCAATCCTGTGACGAGCCAGATGGTGTGGAGGGCGTCCGATCTCTACGGGACGTTCCAGGATCTCTACGGGACGTTCCAGGCGGAGACGCACGGCTGACCGTCCTCGATGGCCAGGAAGCCGAGGGTGCCAGGATGCGGGTGGCCGAGCAGTCGGCCCGCGGACGCGTCGAGGCCGAGCCAGCGCACGGTGAGCACACGCGCGAGATGGCCGTGCGCGACGACGGCGACATCGCCCTCGCTCAGCAGCGGACGGATGCGGTCCAGCACCGCGTCCGTGCGCACGGCCACCTGCTGGAGCTGCTCGCCGGGGTGATCGGCATCACCGGGAGCGACCCCGTCCCGCCACAGGTCCCAGCCCGGCCTCGCCGCACGGATCTGCTCGGCGGTCAGGCCCTCGTAGCCGCCGTAGTCCCATTCCAGCAGGTCGGGATCGGGCTCCGCGCTGGTCAGACCGGCCAGCTCGGCCGTCCGCAGGGCCCGGCTCATGGGCTGCTGAACACGGCGACCAGGCGGCGGTGCGCCAGCCTCGGTGCGAGAGCCCTGGCCGCCGCCTCACCCGCGTCGGTCAGCGGAACGTCGGTCCGGCCGGCATGCCGCCCCGACAGGCTCCACTCGGTCTGGCCGTGCCTGATCACTATCAGCTCCCCCATGGCCGGGCACGCTACCCGACCCCGCCGCGTCCGCACAGGCCACGATCCGACCCTGCCGCGTCCGTACCGGCCACCGGCACCGCCTGGCTTCGGACCACCAAGCTGTGTTACGGTTCTGGTGTTGCAGTTGTGGTACCCATGAACCTATGTGCGCCTGACGGGAATGTTTCTCCTTCAGGCGCTTATTTGTTTTTCCGGCATCTCCGGATGGGGCCTCTGCCTACAGAAGGAGAAGGTCATGGCACAGGGAACCGTGAAGTGGTTCAACGCCGAAAAGGGTTTCGGCTTCATCCAGCAGGACGGCGGCGGCCCCGACGTCTTCGCTCACTACTCGAACATCGCGACCCAGGGCTTCCGTGAGCTCCAGGAGGGCCAGCGGGTCACGTTCGACGTCACGCAGGGCCAGAAGGGCCCGCAGGCGGAGAACATCGTCCCCGCCTGATCGCCGGACGCGTATCCACTCACCGGGGTCCGCACCGTCATGGTGCGGACCCCGGTTTGTGCTGTTTCCAGAAAGGCAGATCACTGCATGTCCCGCAGGCCCCAGAAGCCGACCAGGCGCGCCTCGTCACCCTCTCCGTCCGCGTCGTCGCCACGTGAGTTCCGGCTGCCGGAAAGCACGACACCCGCACTTCCCGCCGTCGAGGAATTCGCCGGTCTGGACATGCCCGCGGGGCTGCTGAAGACCCTCACCGCGCAGGGCGTGACCACCCCCTTCCCCATCCAGGCCGCCACCCTGCCCAACTCGCTCGCCGGCCGCGACCTGCTGGGACGGGGCCGCACCGGCTCCGGCAAGACCCTCGCGTTCGGACTGGCGGTCCTGGCGCGCACGGCCGGACTGCGCGCGGAGCCCAAGGCCCCCCTCGCCCTCGTACTGGTGCCCACCCGTGAACTCGCCCAGCAGGTGGCGGACGCGCTGACCCCCTACGCGACGGCGGTGAACCTCCGCCTGGCCACCGTGGTCGGCGGGCTGTCCATCACCAAGCAGGCCGGTACGCTCCGGCGCGGCGCCGAGGTGCTCGTGGCGACCCCCGGCAGGCTCAACGACCTCGTGGAACGCGGGGACTGCGGGCTCGGCGACGTCCGCATCACGGTGCTGGACGAAGCCGACCAGATGACCGACATGG
Source organism: Streptomyces macrolidinus (assembly GCF_023887685.1). Taxonomy (GTDB): domain Bacteria; phylum Actinomycetota; class Actinomycetes; order Streptomycetales; family Streptomycetaceae; genus Streptomyces; species Streptomyces macrolidinus. The sequence continues at coordinate 8,352 of NZ_JAMWMR010000013.1, forward strand.
GCTTTCTGCCGCAGATCACCAAGTTGATCCAGCAGGTGCGGCCCGACGGGCAGCGCATGCTCTTCTCGGCCACCCTGGACCGCAACATCGACCGCCTGGTGCAGCGGTTCCTGACCGACCCCGTGGTCCACTCCGTGGACCCGTCCGCGGGAGCGGTGACCACCATGGAGCACCATGTGCTCCACCTCCAGGACGAGACCGACAAGAAGGCCGTCACCACGCGTATCGCGGCCCGTGACGGTCGGGTCATCCTCTTCCTCGACACCAAGAGGTCCGCCGACCGGCTCGCCAAGCGGCTCCTCGCCGTCGGTGTCCGCGCGGCGGCACTGCACGGAGGCCGCACCCAGCCGCAGCGGAACCGCACCCTGGAACAGTTCAAGAACGGCCAGGTCACCGCGCTGGTGGCGACGAACGTCGCGGCCCGTGGCATACACGTCGACGACCTCGACCTCGTCGTGAACGTCGATCCCCCGACCGACCACAAGGACTACCTCCACCGGGGCGGCCGTACGGCCCGCGCCGGTGGCTCCGGCAGCGTGGTCACGCTGGTCCTGCCCGAGCAGAAGCGCGACGTCACCCGGCTCATGTCGGACGCGGGTATCCGCCCGCGGACGGCCCGTATCAAGTCGAGCGACACCGAACTGGCCACCATCACCGGCGCCCGCGAGCCGTCCGGCGTGGCCGTCACCATCGAGGTCCCCCAGCCCGCGACACCGGCGGCGTCCCGCCCGGACCGGAAGCCCGGCACCAAGCCCGGCAGGCGATCCGGCGGCCGAGGCCGAAGCGGCGGCGGGGGCGGGGCCCAGGCGGCGGCAGGTACGGCCAACGGGACGGGTGGCCGCAGCTCCCAGCGCCGGGCGGGAGCCGGCGCCGCGGGCGGCCGTGGCGCCGACCGCCAGGCCGCGCCCGGCAAGGGGGCCGGCGCTGCTTCCGGCAAGGCGCCCCGCGGCACCGGTCGACGGACCGCGACCGGCGGAGCCACGGGCGGTGCCACCGGCACCGGTGGCCGCGGCTCCGACCGCCGAGGCGCCGCGAAGAGCGCTCCGCGAAGGCGGCCGTGAGGCCGCGGCCGAACACCTCGTGAAGACGGCGAGCCTCGATCACCTGAGCCCGGCGACGCTGCGTGTCGCGCCCGGCACCAGGTGACCGAGGCTCGCCGTCCGGCCACCGCGCCACGGTCGGCGCGTGCGTCCGGGGCCTCGTGTCACCGAGTGGATGACGGCCCGGGAGCCGTGCCGGACACCACGCGCATGCCCAGCCCGCGTACGCGGTAGATGCACGTGTCGTCCCCCCACAGCGTCGCGTCCGCCCTCGCGTAAGGGCCCCGCGCGTCCGTGCCGGTCTCCACGATGTCCATTTCCACCCGGATCAGCCGGTTGGCCGGGGTGATCTGGCCGCGGTACGTCCAGGTCGTCTCGTGGTCGGGCAGCACCGGTTCGAAGCGGGGGTGGGGGATGTCGTCCGCCGCGCCGCGTTCGAGCAGGTGGTACTGGAGCAACTGACACATGGCTTCGACGCCCAACGACCCTGGCTGCACGGGGTCTTGGAAGAAGTGGGCCCGGAAGAACCACTCGCCCGGGACCACGTCCTTCTCCGAGCGCAGCCGCCCGAGCCCCTTGCTGCCCCCGTTCGGCCAGTAGCCGGTGATCCGGTCGAGCATCAGCAGCATCGGGCCCGGCAAGCGGGGTTCCCCGGCGCAGTAGCGAGCGGCGCGGGTGGTCAGATCGACCACACGGCCACCGGGCTCGTCGAGACGGGTCCGGTCCTCGGCCGACACCGGGAGGCCCTGCTGCTGGGCGAAGGCCGACGGCGGGAAGTAGCCGAAGGCCGTGGAGAGTTCGAAGAGGGGCACACCGTCGGCCGTGCAGCGCACCCGGAACGACTCGATGATCATGTCTCCGCTGTGGGACACACGTGTCAGTTCGGCATGGGTGCGGACCGTGCGCGTCGCCGGAGTGACCTCACCGGTGACCGTCCCCGACCCGTCGAGGTTGCGGAACAGCAGATCCTTGTCGGTCGTCAACGCGCTGCCCACGTACGAGGCCAGCCACCCGCAGGGCTGCAACGCGATCTCCATCAGGACGGCGAACGGCATCGCGTGGCCGCCGCTCTGCTCGAAGTACCAGGCCCGCGCGGGCACGTCGTAATCCGCCACGACAGAGCTGCCCTCCCGCATACCACCCTGCGGACCGTCCACCGAGACGACGCGGCTCATGAAGTGGTAGGGAGGGCCAGGCAGTCGCGCGACCTTGCGAGTGCCGTCGAAGGGTGCGTACGCGGTACCGAACGCCTCACTCGGCCTGCCCCAGGCACACGCCAGCAACGAGGCGTAGCCGAAGGGGAGTCCGTCGGCCGCCGTCGCCACCGGCTTCTCCTCGCGGTGCCCGGCCAGCCCGCCGAGCAAGGGGAGCGGCACCGGGGTACCGCTGCCCTGCACCAGCGGCGGGCCCGAGCGTCGCCAGTGCGACAGGGGCCAGTCGGGCACCAGTCGCAGCGCCACGTCCCGGCCCAGGAACGCGTGCATCCCGTCCACCGAGCCCAGCACATCGGCGTACAGCGTCGGCACCGGCCCGGCCGAGACGCCGCGTACGAACACCTCGTAGACGACCCGTCGGCCGGTCGGCGTCGCCTGGCCCCGGCACATCGCCTTGCAGGGGCGGCCGTCGACGGGCTCGAAACGCCAGCCGTCCCGGTCCACGGTGAAGCCCATGGCCGCCAGGTAGAACGCCATCGCCTGCAGACCGCCCTGGAGCATCAACGTGCCCGGCATACAAGGGTCGTTCTTGAAGTGCCCCGCGAAGAACCAGTCGTCCGGCGACAGCGGCGTCTCGGCCCGCAGATAGCCGCGGCCCCATGGTCCTCCGGTCGGGTCGAACACGGTCACCTCGTGCACCAGGCGCAGCCTGCCGTCGTCGAGCCGCGGTGAGCGGACGTGGGCCGCCGTCGCCTCCCAACCGGGGCCGAAGCAGTCCGCAGGCCGCCCCTGCGCCAGGGCCCGCACCCGGTCCGCGTCGAAGTGGGTCCGCTCGCAGCGCACGGCGGGCGGGTCGAACGGCAGGTCGTCGCCCGGCACCCGCTCGGCGGGATCCCACCGCACACCGCCGCTGCCCGCCAGCTCCTCCGCGGTGAAGAACCCGGCCTGCCCCTCGCGCGCACTGAGCCGGAGTTCGCCGTCCACGTAGCAGTCGTAGTGGAAGAACGACAGCCGTACGCCGTCGTGTTCCGCGTGGCCGTCGACATGGATCTCGTAGCGCAGGGTGTCACCCGCTTCCGGCGGGCTGCCGTGGTACGTCACTTCGCAGCCGAGCAGCCGGTACGCGCGCTCGCCCCGGTTGAGGAGGTCCACGCCCAGCCAACTGAGCAGAAGCAGATCCGCCTGGCCCGCCTCGATCAGCAGCCCGGCGGGCATCCGTCCGGTGGAGTCCAGATACCAACTGCCGGGCAGGACATCGGTCTCCGTCCAGATCGTCCCGTCGGTGCGCACCGGGCCGGGCGCGGTGAGCGCCGCGGGTACGGCGTCGATGCCGGTGACCCGGTCCGCGAGCAGCATCGGCGGCTCGGGCATCCGGGTCTGCACCGCGTACGCGTCCTGCTCGGCGAACTGCGGGCCGAACAGCGTGGAGATCTCCCGGGAGGCCAGGTGCTCCAACTGGGCGCGGTCGAACTTCGGCCCCGGCCTTGAGAGTTCGGCCCCCGGCGGGGGAGTGAGCGGTACGAGGGACGAGGGCGGCCCGGCGGACGGACGCGCCGGAACCGCGCCCGTACGGCCCGCGTGCTTGCGCAGTGCCAGGACGGCGAGCGCGGACGTCCGCAGGAACCGCTGGTGGGCCTCGGCGTGCCCGGCCATGATCTCCTGGTGCAGCGCGGCGACCCGTCGGCTCTGCCGGAGGACCGCGGCAGGGGCGCCCGTCGCCTGCGGCATCCGCCCGTTCGGTTCTTCCGGCCTGACGTCCGGCGCCGGACGCGGCCCCACGGCCGGTGAGTCGGGGCGGCCGGACTCCCGGTCCGGTACCGGCGCCAGCTCGGGGGCCCGGGGCAGGGTCACCAAGGTCGGCTCCAGCGGCGGCAGACACGGAGGCGCGGGTACGGGCACGGTGATGGTGGGTCCGGGCCGCGGGACCTCGGTGGCGGCTTGCGCGAGCCGGGCGAACAGTTCGTCGGCGTGCAACGGCACGCCCGCGACGACGAGTTCGGCCACCGCCAGGCAGGGCTGCCGCAGCCCGGTGTCGTCCGGGGCGTCCAGCGCGACGGCCACGTGGTCCCGGTCGCCGAGCACACGCTTGATCCAGCCGGTGCACAGCATGCGCGGCCCGTGCTCCACGAAGACCCGGACACCGTCGGCCCACGCCTGCTCGACCGTGGCCGCGAAGTCGATCGTGTTCAACCCCTGCGCGGTGAGCGCCTCGGCCGCCCGCTCGGTCGTCGGCCGGTACGCCTGGCCGGTGGCCCCGCTGTAGAACCGCACACCGGGCACATCGACCGTGGGATGGCGGTGAGCCTCCCGCCACACCTCTTGGATCTCCGCCAACTCCGGGGCGTGCGCGGCAAGTTCGTAGTCGAGCCGGATCGCGCGGTCCGCGCCGAGCCTGGCCACGACGGCCGCGCACGCGCGGGACTCGCCGCCGATGACGCAGACGCCGGGCGCATTCACCGCCATCAGATGGACGGCCGGCTCGGCGGCGAGTTCCCCACGGACCGCCTCCAGGGGTGCACTCACCAGGTAGCTCGACCAGCGGTGGCCCTGGACGCCCAGACGCTCCCAGTGGCGCCGAACCGCCCTGAGTTCACCGGTGAGTTCGGTCGTGAACAGCCCGCTGTTCCGGGTGGCGTCCCACAACCCGGCGGCGTCCGGCCAGGCCCCCAGCGCCACCAGGGCGGCCGACTCGCCGGAGGAGTAGCCGAGCGCGGCGTCCGGCCGGAGCCCGAGCACCTCGCGGGTGAACACGGTGTGGAAGAGCGCGAGTTCGGCGGCGGCCCAGATCTGGTCGAGCACCCCGCGCTCCGTCCGCGACCTCAGTCGTGCGCCGATCGAGCCGTGTCGGGCGCGGACGGCCTCGCCGAGCGACGGCAGCGCGAGCATCAGCTCATGACCCATCCCCGGGTACGCGGCCGAGCCGTTGGTGTACACGAACGCGGTCTGCCCCGCGATCGGCTTGTCCCGGTACCGCACATCGGGCGGACGGGTCCCGCCCTCGGCCAGCCAGCGGCGGGCGGCCTCCATGCGGTCCGGCAGCGCGTCGTCGTGGGTGACGAGAGCCAGCCGGGCCGGACCGACGTCGGACCGTGCACCGGACTCCAGCGCGGCCAGGACCTCCCGGCGGTCGGTGCCGGAGAAGACGTGCAGGCATGGAGCGGGGCCGCGCAGCCAAGGCCGGGCCTCGTCTCCCGCGCGCAGCCGGACACCGGCGGTGGGCCCCTCCAGCGACGTCACCGCCGCCGTCGCCGTATGCGCGACGGCCGCGGCGTCCGCGGGACCACCCGGACGCGGCACCGCGCGGTGCTGGAGCGAGAGCGCCGCGACCGCGACGCAGACCAGCCCGTACGCGGCGTGGGCGCGCCCGAAAGCCGACGCCGGATCGAACGTCGTGTCCGGGCCGTCGCCGATGACCATGTCGGGCGCACCGTCGCTGACACTGTCCTCGTCGAGGAGAGCGACGTCGCTGTCACCGTCCTCGTCGAGGAGAGCGACGACGGTGTCGCCGTCCCTGCGCGCAGAGTTGAGGGACTTGAGGACCAGGACGACGGCGCCGTCCCCGGGTTCGTCCTCGCACCCGAGCTGGTGCAGTGCGGCCCGATGCACCGCCTCGCAGGACAGGTCGGTGGCACCGACGAGCGCGGCGTCGACCTCCCCCGACCGGACGGCGCGGGCCGCGAGTTCCAGCGCCACCAGACCGGACGCCTCCTCCGCCGAGATCGCGAACCCCGGCCCGGCCAGGTCGAGTTGGGTACTGATCCGGTTCGCCACGAGGTTCGGCAGCGTGCCCACCACCGCGTCCGCGGTCATCGGCGGCACGAACGCGTCCCGGGCGAGGCCCGCCGACGCCTCCGTGACCGGAAGCCCGGCCTGCTCCAGCCAGTGGGGGACCCGCCACCGGGCGCCCGCTCGGGCCACCTCGGGATCCACCCCCATGCCGATGACCACCATGGTCCGCTCCCGCGGCAGGGACACCGACCGTACGGCCTCCCGGGCGGCCTCCAGCACCAGCAGTTGATGGCGCACCGTTCGCTCCAGGGCCAGGGGCGGGAAGCACAGGTCCCTCAACTCGACGGCGATCTCCTTGGCCGGGCCGCGCCGTTCACCGCCCAGTACCGCCCGCCGGAAGTCCTCGGTACAGGTCCCGTCGCCGACGCGGGCACCCAGGGCGACGATCGCCACGGGAGCAGGACCGGCCGACGTGCTCCCCGTGTTCGACGCATCCGGCACCCGGGCCGGGGCGGGCGCGGCGGTGGCCGGGCGGATCGGTCGCGGAACGGCGGGTACGACCGGGTCGCCGTCCGGAAGGTCCACCACCAGATGCGCGTTGGTCCCGCCGAACCCGAACGCGCTCACCGCCGCCCGTCGCGGCCCCGGCCACGGTTCCGGCGCGGTCAGCGCCCGCAACGGCGTGCCCGTCAGCGCCTCCGACGGCCGCTCCGTGCCGAGCGTCGCCGGACGGACCCCCGCACGCAGTGCGCCGAGCACCTTCAGCAGCCCGGCCACCCCCGCCGACGCCAGCAGATGCCCGACGTTCGACTTCACCGAACCGATGGGCACATCATCACCGGCCCCGAAGACCCGGGCCATGCCACGCGCCTCCACCGCGTCCCCGACCGGTGTCCCCGTCGCATGGCACTCGACGAGCGACACGGTCTCGGGCGCGACGCCCGCCATCTCGTACGCCAGACGCATGGCCCGGACCTGACCCTCCTCCGCCGGACTGATCAGCCCGGCGCCGCGCCCGTCGTTGGACAACCCGATGCCGCGGATCACGCCGAGCACGGGCAGCCCGGCGGTACGGGCCTCGGACAGCCGCATCAGGGTCACGAACCCGGCGCCCTCGCCGGGCACCAGCCCGTCCGCGTCCCGGTGGAAGGGTCGGCTGCGCCCCGTACGGCTCGTCGCGGACAGCCCGCAGAACCCCACCTGCAGATAGAGAGGGTCCGCCCGGCTCACCGCACCGGCCACCATCAGGTCCGCCGTGCCGTCGTGCAGCCGGTCGCATGCCAGCTTGATCGCGTACAGCGACGACGCGCAGGCGGCGTCGAGCGACCACGCGCCCGCGCCCAACCCGAGGGCGCGGGCCGCGAGTCGGGCGGGCAGCCCGGAGGAGAAGCGATTGCGGGCGTCGGGCCGCTCCCGGCGCTCTCCCGTCAGCAACGCGTCGCGGAGCGGGGGTTGTTGGGCGGACAGCCAGACATGTTCGGCGAAGGCCGCCCCCGTGGGCGTCGGATACGACAGGTTCCCCAGCACCAACCCCGCGCGCGGCAGCGGGCCTTCGCGTCCCGCTTCCGTGAGTGCCTGCCGGACGCCGTACAGGACCCAGTGGAAGAGCGGGTCCAGCGACAGGATGTGCTCCGGGGCGATGCGGAAGCCGCTCGGGTCGAAGACGGACTCGAACCCCCTTACATACCCGCCGACATCGGTCCAGGTGCGGTCGAGGTGATCCGCCACCGAGCCCATGGCCCAGCGGCGCGGCAGCCGCCACCGGCCCTCCGGAACGGCCGCCAGGCTGAGGCGGCCCGCGGCGATGTTGTCCCAGAACGTGTCCGGATCGAGCGCGTCGGGCAGCACACAGCCCCGGCCGACGACGGCGATCGGTTCGAATTCCATGCAGGTCTCACTTCAACAGCGGGGGCTGGGACTTGGGAAGGCTGGGACTCAGGAGGGGCGGCGGACGAGTTCCACGCCGAGCAGTTCCAGACGGACCGCCCCGTCGGCATCGATCAGCGCCGCGTCGCAGCGCGCCCCCGTGCTGTGCACCTTCCGGCCCCGCACCACACACCGCACGGTGTCCTCCACCGGGCCGCCCCGGTGCACCCGGCACTCCGCGACGGCCATCGGCAGCGTCGCCGCGCCGAGTTCCTCCTGCGCCCAGACCAGGGCGAGTTGGAGCGCGCCGTCCACGGCGGCGGGGTCGAGCGGCCAGTGCTCACCCGGCCACTCCAGGGCGCGTACGCCCGCGACGATCGCCTCGGCTCCGTGCGCCGAAACACCTTGCAGCGAGCGGACACAGTGGAAGCGAGGGCCGTGGAAGAGGCACTCACCGTCGTACAACTCGCCGCGGCCCAGGGGCTTGAGGCCCTCCGGACTGCTCCACGCCGCCGGGTCCGGCTCTTCGGCCCCGGCATCCAGCACGGCCCGGAAGTGCGCCACCCCGCTCTCTCCCCGCAGTTCCGCCTCCAGCCCCGACGGCGAACCGGCCGCGCCCCGGCTGCCGTGCACGGTCAACCGATGGCCGGGTCCGTCCAGTTCGGGCAGCTCGTACTTCTGGTACACTCGAAGGTCGCGCAGGACAAGGGAGTTGGCGCCGGGCAGCCAGGCGGTGGCCGCCCCCGCGAACCAGTTCAGGACCATCGCCACAGGCAGTACGGGAACCCCGGTGATCGCATGGTCGGCCAACTGCGGTGCGCTGTCCGCCCGGACGAGCACCTGCGCCGGACGCGGATCACCGGCCGGGGACAGGGCCGCCGGATCGTCCCCGGCCACCAGGACGACACGGGCCTCACCGGCCGCGCCGTCCAACTCGGCCGTGAACGCGGCGGCCCCTTGCTCCAGGGGGATCAGCGGGACTCCGGACCGGCCGAAGTGCCCGGCCAGAGCGGGTGTGACCATGCCGCCGCGCCACGGACCCCACGCGACGCACCGCACCAGGCAGTCGGGGCGGCGGGCCTGCTCGGCGGACGCCACCTGGCCGAGGACCTCGTTGGCCATGGCGTAGTCGCTCTGCCCCGCGTTGCCGAACACGGCGGCCACCGAGGAGAACAGGCAGATCACCTCCAGCGGATCGTCCGCCGTCGCGGCCAGCAGCGCGCGCAGACCGTCCACCTTTGTGGACATTACCCGTTCGACCTGCTCCTCGGTCTTGTCGGCCAGCCATTTGTCGGCCAGCACCCCCGCACCGTGCACGATGCCGGTGACCGGCCCCCACACCTCCCGTACCTCACGCAGCGCGGCGGCGACGGCGTCACCGTCGCGGACGTCCACCGGCACATACCGAACGGGGGACCCGGCCTCCTCCAGCGCCGCCAGTGTCGCGCGCACCTCGCGCGCGGCCAGGATCTCCCGGGCCCGCGCCGCGATCCGGGCGGGCGAGGAGTCCGCCGCGTGCGCCGCGTTCGTAGCGTCCGCGGCGGAACGCTCGGCGAGCAGGCGGGTGAGGGCCGGTTCGTCGGTGGCCGACGCGAGCCCCTCGGGCTCGGGAGCCGGTGCCGTCCGGCCGAGCAGAACGATCCGCGGACGGTGGGCCCTCGCCAGATCCAGCAGCGCGGCGGCCGTCACCCCGCGGGCCCCTCCGGTGGCCACGATCACCGACTCCGAGGTGATCCGCCGGGTGCCACCGGGAACCACGGGGGCGGGTACCACTCGCGGGGTGGTGCGGGTCCCGTCCGCCCGGAGACCCACCTCCGGGTCGGGTCCGCCTTCGAACAGCTCTCGCACGATCGCCTCGGCGACCTCCTCGTCGCAGCGGTCGCCGCACTCGCAGTCGATGGCCTTGACCGAGGCGCCCGGCCATTCCTTCGCCGCGGTCCTGGTCAGACCGGCGACGCCGCCCAGCCACGCCCGATCCGGGGCGTGGCCACGGAGCCCGAAGTCGCCTCCGGTGTCCTGCACGGTCACGAACAGCCCGCCCCACTCGGTCACTTGGGCCGCCATGGTGCGCGCCGCGCGGAACACCGACCGGTGGGCCTCCCGTGCGTCGTCCTGCCCGCTGCCCCCGGTCAGCCCGCCGAGATGGACGACGGCACGCGCGTCCTCGGGCACCTTCGTCACGGCGGTGGCGTCCACGCCGCGCTCCGCCAGCTTCAGCGCGACGAGGTCGGTGATCGCGGAGCGGCCGACGCCTCCGTCCGTCACCACGAGCGGCCCGTCCAGGAGTCCCGCCGTCGCCAGGCCGGACGCGGGTGACTCCACGGCGCGCTGCACCAGCCTCGTCAGCGCCTTGTCCGGCTCGGACTCGGTGCGCATGGCGGGGATCTTCGCGACGGTGTGGGACCGCGCCTCGGCCGGGGAGTCCTGCGCCGGGGAGGACGGCGGACGGGAATCCGACGTACGGGAGTCTGGTGTACGGCCGTCTGGTGTACGGGAGTTCGGCCCAGGGGTGCCGGGCGGGCGGCCGGTCGTCGTGAGCGCCTCTACGATCTCGCGCAGCGTGCGGAGCTTGCCGAGTTCGCCGACGTCTCCCGTCGCCAGGTCACCCACGCGGCGGCGTACGGCCGACAGGATCTCGACGCGCTTGATCGAGTCGACTCCCAGATCCGCCTCCAACTCCATGTCCACGGTGAGCATCTCCACCGGGTAGCCGGTGAGTTGGGCCACCACGGAGAGGAGGAGTTCCTCCAACTCGGGTGCCGACAGTTCCGGTGCCGACAGTTCGGGGGGCGGTACAGGTGCGGCATCGGTGGCCGGTGCTGGGGGGACCACGGGGGCGGCGACCGAGGTCCGCTGCTCGACGGCCACCGCCGGGGCCGACGTCACGGGTGCCGGAGCCTGGCGCGGTTCCGAAGGACGGGGGAGCGGCAGCGGGGTCAGGGAAGTCGGGGCGTCGGGTGCATCGCCGACGGCCTGCACGCCGAGCATCGCGGCCAGGGTGGTCTCGGTCATCCGCAGGAAGGCCAAGTGGCTGTCGGTCAGCATGCGTTGACAGGCCGCGTGGGCCTCGGCGGTCTGCCGCTGAACGCTCTCCACCGCGGCGTACCACTCGGCACCGGGGGCGGCCCCGGACTCGGTGCCGTACGGGGACGCGGCCTCGGTGTCGTACGGGGACACGGCTTCGTACGGGGACATGGCTTCGTACGCGGACACGGCGTCGTACGCCGACGGCTCCGGAGCGGGGGTATTCGAGGACATGGGAACCGCCGGGATGTCGGACGCGGGTGCGGGCTGCGGGTGGGGGTGTTCCGGCCGGTGCCCCGACACGGGGGCCGACGGCCGAAGTTCGGGGGTCTCGGCGACTTCGGCGGGCTCGGCGACTTCGGCAGCTTCGTCGCAAGGCGGGTAGAGCTGACCGTAGTTGGCTCCGCTGATCTTCACGGTCATCCGGGGCGCGCGCTCCTTGGCTGGGGGTTCGGGCGAGCCGTACGGCGCCCAGAGGGGATAGAAGCCGAACGGGACTCCGCGTACGGCGAGTTCGCCGAGCGCGGTGTGCAGGGTGCTGACCCCGGACCGTTCGGCCCGGTCCAGGGAGACGGCCGCGTGCGCGCGGTCACCGAGGATCTGTCCGACCAGGCCGGTCAACGCCGCGCCCGCGCCGACCTCGACGAAGGTCCGCACCCCCGCCGCGTACATCGCCTCGATCTGGTCCTGGAAGAGCACCGGCGAGGCCAACTGGTCGGCGATCCGGCGGCGTACGGCATCGGGCGAGGTCGGGTACGGTGTTGCATCCGCGTTGCCGTACACCTCGATCCGGGGCTCTGCGACCGGAACCGTGTGCAGGAAGGTGGCGAGCGGCTCAGCGGCCGGGGCGACCAGCGGGCTGTGGAACGCGGTCGACGTGGTCAGCCGGTGCGTGCCGACACCTTCCGCCGCGAACGCCCGCTCGGCACGCGCGACGGCCTCCGCCGTCCCCGAAAGCACCACCTGACGCGGCGAGTTGAGATTGGCCGACCAGATGTCGCCGAACGCGCCCTCGGCCAGCGCCGCCGCCATGTGCGCGCGGTCCGTCGCCACGGCCAGCATCGCGCCCGGTACGACGGCCGCTTCCCGCATCAACTCACCGCGCCTGCGGGCCAGCGAGACCAACGTGTCGGCGTCCAGGGCACCCGCGCAGTGCAGCGCCACCAACTCGCCGAAGCTGTGGCCCGCCACGCAGTCCGGTCGCAGCCCCAGCTCCCGCAGTACCTCCAACAGCGCCAGCGCGTGCACCGCGAGTGCGGGCTGCGCCCACTCCGTGGCGGCCAACCGGGCGACCTGGGCCGCGCGTTCCTCGTCGGCGAAGGCGGGCGGTGGGAACACCACCCGGTGCAGGGGCCGCCCGTCGAACCGGGCACCGCCCAGCCGATCCCACACGGCCTGGGCGGCCGGTGCCAGCATCGAGAGGTCGGCGCCCATCCCGACGTACTGGGACCCCTGGCCCGGAAACAGGAAGGCGAGACGGCCGACCGCCGGGTCCCCGCAGGCGTACCGGACGCCGTTCGGGGTCGCGAACGCGGTGCCGGGCCGCTGCCGGATCAGCGAGAGCGCCTGCGCGTACTTCTCCCGCAGATCCTCGATGTCCGTGGCGACGACGGCCAACCGCAGCGGATCGGTGGCCGAGAACGCTCTCTGGCTCTCCCGGGCGAGTGCGGCCAGCGGCCGGTCGCCGCTCGCGTCCGGCGACACCAGGTCGGCCGGTGACGCGCCGCTGAACAGGACGAGTTCGCTCGGCGCCGAGCGATGACGTGGTGGCACGCGCGCAGGGGTACCCGACGGCACGTACTCCTCCAACGTGACATGGAAGTTGCTGCCCCCGAAGCCGAAGCTCGACACCGACGCGCGGCGCGGATGACCGGCGGGCCGTACCCATGGCCGGGTCTCCGTGTTGACGTAGAACGGGCCGTCCGGGGCAGCCGCCGCCGGGATCGGCCGGCCGACCTTGATGGTCGGCGGCAGCACCTTGTGATGCAGGGCCATGACCGCCTTGAGCAGCCCCGCCGCCCCCGCCGCGCACTTGGTGTGCCCGATCTGCGACTTGACCGAACCGATCGCGCACCACTGTCCGTCGTGCGCGTCCGTACCCTCCGACGCTTCGAACACCTCGTGCAGGGCCGCGAGTTCGGCCGCATCCCCGGCCTTCGTGCCGGTCCCGTGCGCCTCGACCAGCTCCACGGTCCGTGGGCCGTAGCCCGCCTGCTCGTAGGCGCGCCGCAGAGCCCGTGCCTGACCGCCCGGAAGCGGCGCGTAGATCGCCGTACTCCTGCCGTCGGACGAGGCGCCGACGCCCCGGATCACCGCGTGGATCCGGTCGCCGTTCCGCTCCGCGTCGGACAGCCGCTTCAGGGCGTACATGACGACCGCTTCGCCGAGCATGGTGCCGTCCGCCGCGTCCGAGAACGGACGGCAGTCACCGGTCGGGGAGAGCGCGGGCGTCTTGGAGAAGCACAGGAACATGCCGATGTCGTTCCCGGTGTCCACACCGCCGCTGATCACCAAGTCTGCCCGGCCGAGCGAGAGTTCACCGACCGCCGTGGACAGGGCCGCCAGCGAGCTTGCACAGGCCGCGTCGGTCGTGTGGTTGATGCCGTGCAGATCGAACCGGTTGGCGATCCGGCCCGCGACGACATTGCCGAGCAGGCCCGGGAAGGTCGACTCCTGCCAAGGGTTGAAGTGCGCCGCGATACGGTCGCACACGGCCCGCACCTCTGCCTCGGGCAGACCGCTCTCCCGCAACGCCTTGGCCCACACCGGGCGTTGGGCGCGCCCGTACATGTGCGGAAGCAGCTCCAGGGCAGCCGCGCCGAGTACGACACCGACCCGGTCCCGGTCCACGCCCGACAGACCACCGGCATCGGTCAGCACCTGGTCGGCGACCAGCAGGGCGAGCAGTTGGGAGGTGTCCGTCGCCGACAGGTTGGCGGGCGGCACCCCGTACGCCAACGGTTCGAAGTCCACTTCCGGCAGGAACGCGCCCCGGCGGGCGTACGTCTTGTCGGGCGCGGCCGGGTCCGGGTCGTAGTGGTCCGCCACCAGCCAGCGGGAGGCGGGCACTTCGGTGATCAGGTCCCGGCCGCCGGTCACGATCCGCCAGTACCCGGCCGCGTCCGTCGCGCCCGGTACGAGGGCGCCGACCCCGACCACGGCGACGGGCACCTGCGCTGCTGTCGACGCCTGCGCGGCGCCGGGGCCGCTCATGCCAGCCCGCACGGGGTGTAGACGAACGCGCCGGTCGGCAACGGCACTCCATAGGTGCGTAGTTGATGGGCGCGGGTGAGCACCGCGGCGCCTTCGAGCAGGTTGAGCGCGATCTGCACCACGGACCGGTTCGCCGGTTCGGCCAGGAACGTGCCCGCGACCCAGCGATTGAACGCACCCATCGCGGGCCCGCACCAGATCTGGTAGTCGGTACGCCGGGCCGCCTCCCCGGTGATCGCCCACCGGCTCGAACTGCCCAGGTACCAGCGGAAGACCAACGCCATACGGTGCTTCGGATCGGCCTCGGCGCGCGTGATCTCCGAGGGATCGCGCCGCTCCCAGAACGCGCGTGTGCGCTGCCAGACCTCGTCGAACGAGGCGCGCAGCACGTCGCGTTCGAGCGTGGCACGCAACGCGGCCGGGATCTCCTCCAGCGCACCGTGCGCCCGGTACGCCGCGTACAGTCTGCCCGCGCGCTGGGCGAACATCGTTCCCCGGGACAGCACTTGCAGCGTGACCCCCGACTCGAACATGTCCGCTGCCGGTGCCATGGCCACATCGGCGACATCCGCCTCGCAGAGCATCGCCTTGGCCTCGTCCGACAACCCCGCTTCGACGACCGTCTGGTTCACCGATCCGACGACCACGTAGGAGGCGCCGAGGGCGAACGCGGCAGCCACCGCGTCCGGTGTGCCCAGACCACCCGCCGCGCCGATCCTGACCGGTCGCGGGTAGCCGAACCGGCGGCACAACGCGTCGCGCAGCAGGGCGATCCTCGGCAGCAGGACCGACAACGGCCGGTTGTCTGTGTGACCTCCGCTGTCGGCCTCCACGGTGATGTCCTCGGCCACCGGCACCAGGGCCGCCAGCCGGGCCTCCTCCGCGGTCAGCTTCCGCTCGGCGACGAGTCGGTCCAACAGCGCGGCCGGGGCGGGGGAGAGGAACCTCTCGGCCACCTCCGGGCGGGAGACCTTGGCGAGGATCCGCGTGCGCCGCACGATCCCGCCGTCGGCGCCCCGCCGCAGCCCTCGGGCCGAACACAGCACCACGGCCGGGGTCAGCTCCATGAACGCCGACGCCGAGATCCGGGGCACACCGCAGCGCAGCAGCAGCTCGGCGACGCCGAGCTCCAGGGCGGGTTCGGCGGGTGAATGGATGAGGTTCACGCCCCAGTTGGGGCGGGACCGCAGCTCCCGGGCCAGCGCCTGCACGGCCCGCTCCACCTCGGCGTAGGCGAGACCCCCGGCGCCGAAGAAGCCGAGCATCTCCGCGTGGGCCATCGCGGACACCATCCGGGTGGTGGCGATGCCGTTCGCCATCTCGCCCGCCACGTAAGGGAATCGGACGCCGTGCGCCTCGCAGAAGGTGCGCCCGCCGAGCCACTCCGGGTACAGCGGCGGCAGCGTGCCGAGCACCGGTCCTTCCGGTACGGGACCGATCGCGAGCCCCAGCTCACGGCCGGTCGGCCCGCTGACGACATGGACGGGTTCCCGGACGCGTCGGGCAAGGGCGGCGATGTCCCCGAGGGAGAAGACGGGCGGCGGCGCGACGGGGGCGTCGGGGGAGGACAGGACGGGCACGGAGGGGCTCCAGCGGGAAAGGGGGGCTGGCGGGCTGACGTACTAGGCGTGTTGGGCGTACGGGGCGGCGTTCGGGGTGTGCTGCGCGGACGGGAAGCCGGTGGCGGTCGCGGGCGTGCCCGGCGGTCCGGCGGGAACCCGGCCCGTCGGGGCCAGGCCGGACCACAGGTAGTCGAGGTCCACCCGGCCGGAGGCCGCCGACGGGCCGAACAGGGTGCGGACCCGTGTGTCGTCGAAGCGCCGCCGGTGGGTCAGGTAGGTCGTCAGACCCGGGTAGAAGTCCAGCAGCGCCTCCAGCGCCGACGGGTCGTCCGGCTCCGTGGCGACCAGCTCGATCGACATCCGGACCAGCCGTTCCAGCAGGGCCACGATCGTCGGCACCGGCACGTCGCGGTCATGGACGACGTGGTACGTGTCGACTCCGCCCGAGGGCGGCCGGGCGGCCAGCCGCACCATGACCTCGGCCGCGTGCTCCACTTGCATCAGGTTCAACCGACCGTGCGGATGGCCCACCAACCGGATGCGGGGACGGTCGCCCGGGTCCGTGCCGTGGGGACCGCCGGGGCCGGCACTGCGGCGCGCGTCGCGCAGGATCCGCTCGACGACCTGAAGCGGATGCGAGGGCAGTTCCGGATGCGGCGGCACATCCGTGACCAGCACGCTCGGCCGCAGCACCACGACCGGACGGCGATGCTCCCGCGCCCAGGCGTGAACCAGCACCTCCGCCTCGTACTTGGAACGTTCGTAGGCGTTCTCGAAGCCGTACGTGTCGTCCAACTCGTCCTCGTACGCCACCCCCTGGCGTCGGCTCCCGGCCACGAAGGCGGTACTCACATGGTGGACCACGGGTCTCTCGCGTCCGGCGGCGGCCAACTCCAGTACATGCCGGGTCCCTTCGACATTGGTCCGGCGTAACTCGGGAAGGTTCCCCTCGAGGTTGATGCTGCCCGCGCTGTGCCAGATCGCGCCGAGACCGTCGGCCAACTCCTGGAACGCGCACCGGGACAGCCCCAGCCCGGGCCGCTCCACCTCGGTCTCCACCACCCGTAGCCGGTCGGGGAGTTCGGCGACGAACGACTCGGGCGCGCCCGTCAGGGCGAAGAACCGGGTGATGCGGTGCAGCGCGTCGCCCGACCCCGCGTGGACCAGGACCGTCACCGACCGATGCGTGTCGAGCAGACGGCGCAGCAGGCGGAGTCCGAGGAATCCGGTGGCGCCGGTGAGGGCGACGTGCATGACCTTGGCTCCAAGGGCTCCGAAAGGGACAGGACCACGACCGCAGGCGAGGGCGAGGAAGGCCGAGGTCATTGCGGCGGCGCGGAGCACAGTGTCAGACGGCGGGCGGTGATGGAGCCCCGAGCCCCTCTGCTCACCCGAACGGAGGACCAAGGTCGTGCTCCGCGTGACGTCCGGACGATGCCTGCGGACCCTCAACACGGGCCAGGGCGACGGCCGTACGGACGTATCGGAGGCTGTCGGGAGTGCCGTCCCTCGTTCGGGTGGTCTCACGGGCGGTGACCGGGGGACATCGTGTCCTCGTCGGGCGGTGGGGTGCGGGGTGGTGAGCCCGGCTGGGCTGGGGAGGGGTGCGCGCGGGCGTTTCCCGCGAGCGGATATAACCGGACCGATTCAGGCCGAGGCCGAGGTGACGTGTTCGGTGTCGCCGGGTACCGGTCGGCAGCGCGCCTGGCCTGCCCCTCATTCGGCACGAACTGGAGTTCCGCGATGCCCGTGTCCGTTCCCCTTCCCGGCCATCCCACCCACGCGGTCGACCGCGCGTTCCTCGGCATGGCGCGCCGCCACCCCGACGTTCGCTGGGACACCGGCGGCGTCGCGTACTTGAGCGGTCCGCCCCCGAGCCTGGCCGACCTCCGCGCGTACGTGGGCTACGGCCTGACTCGGCTGCCCTTGCTCACCAGCCGACTCGAGGGCGGCACACGGCGCCCCCGATGGCGGCCGGACGCGGACTTCGCCGTCGACCGCCATGTCCACGAGGTGGTCGCCGAGGGCCCCGAGGGGTGGGACGCCGCCCTGCACACCGCGCTCAACGCGCCGTTCGCGCCCGGCACTTACTGGGGTGTCTGGCTGATCCACGGCCATGCGCCCGACGAGTACGCCGTGTGCTACCGCTTCCACCACGCCTGCCAGGACGGTGCCGCCGCCGCGATGACCTTTCGCGCCGTGCTGGGTGAGGGGGAGCCCTCGGCCCGTCCGGTGCCGAGGAAGGGCGGCCTGGCCGGTCTGCCCCGGCGGCTCGGCACGGCCGTCGGGCTGGCCGCGCTGTTCATGGCCCGCTCACTCGCCGTTCGTGGCCGCCGCCCGGCCGTCCCCTTCGTCGCCACGGGAGAGCGGCGGCTGTGGCGGGGCCGTGTACCGGCGGACGTCCTCCGCCGGGTCGGTGCGGCGCACGGCGGATCCGCCCACGACGCCCATCTGGCCGCCCTCACCGGGGCGTTGGCGACCTGGTCGGCCCGCTCCGGCGTACCACTGCCTCGGGTGACGGCACTGCTGCCCGTGGACGCGCGCCGCCCGGAGGAGGAACAGACCTGGGGCAACCGCTGTTTCGCCCTGCCGCTGGAACTCCCCGTACGGACCCAGCGCGGGAACGGTGCTTCGCCCGTGCGGCGCCTGGAGCACATCATGGCGACGACCCGGAAGCTGCGCGGCGAGACCTGGCGGCAGGCCGTTCAGGACCTGGTCCGCTTCATGCCGGACCGCCCGACCGAGTGGTACCTGCGCAGGATGCTCTCCCCGCGCGTCAGCGGCCTCATGGCCACGTCCATGCCGCTCGCCGACAAGGGAAGCCTGGGCGACTCCCAAGTGACGGGCACCGCCTTGCTCCCCCTGCTCGTTCCCGGTCAACTCTGCGGAGTGGGCCTGTCGTTCTTCGGCAACTGGGCCGAGGTGTCCTTCGTCGCCGACCCCGCACTGCCGCTCGCGGAACTGCTTCCGAAGCTGTGGGAGCAGGCCGTGGGGGAACTGGAGCAGACCTCGGCGTCGACGTGAACGGGACCGGAAGGTCCGCCGGGAAGCAGGTACCGGTGAGCGAGGCGTGGCGCGGGGACATGAGCAGCCGCAGGGTGCCCAGGCTCAACGGACGCGACGCCTGCCTGCTCGGCGTTCCCGGCGGAGGACTCTCCGGTAGGTGCGGAAGTCGATCTCGATTCCATGGCGGTAGGTGGACACGTACGTCGTGCGATGGCGGCGCCACTCGCGCGCGATCGCCCGCGTCATGTCCGTCGGCGACGGCAGCGCGACCGTGCCCTCGATCAGCTCGGCGATCCATTCTGCCTGCGGTTCGAGCAACGGGAAGGCCGCGCCGGAGGGTTGGGCGAGCCCCATGAAGTAGAGCCCGGGGAGGCGAGGCGGGACCGTGCGCAGGTACAGCTCCGTACGGCCCTCCGGGGCGGCGAACACGGCGGGGTCCAGGAAGGGGAAGGAGATCGTGTATCCCGTGGCGTACACCACGGCGTCCACCGCTTCCCGGCTGCCGTCCGTGAACGCCGCCGTGTCCCGGCCGAAGGAGCTGACGCCGGGCTTCGGTGTCACCGCGCCGCGGGCCAGTTGGACGAGGAGTTCGTCGGAGGTGGAGGGGTGGCTCGCGAGCGGTCCGCCGACCGGTTCGGGCAGCCCGTACTGAGCCGAGGCGCCACGGGACAGCCGTAGCAGGAGCCGCAACGCCGGATCCTTGAGGAACCGCGGGAGGTCGGACAGCGGGCTCGACGCCAAGTGGTCCGCCGGACGGCCGAGCAGCATCTTGGGGTACACATGCGCCGCGTTGCGCGCGGAGAGGAACGTCCGCGCCGCCGTACGCGAGATCTCCGCCGCGATCTCGCACGCGGAGTTGCCCATGCCGATCACCAGGACCCGCCGACCGGCATACGGATCAGGGGTGCGGTAGTCGTGCGAGTGGATCGCGGTCCCTTCGAACTCCTCGGCACCGGGCACGGCGGGGGTCGGGAGGCGCGGGTCCCAGTGGTGCCCGTTGGCGACCACCACCGCGCTGTAGCGCCGCGTCTCCTCGGCCTCGGTGCCGCGGTGTCGGCAGACCACCTCCCAGCCGCCGTCGTCCACGGGCCGCACCGAGGTGACCTTCGTGTCGCACACGATGTGCCGGTGCAGGTCGAACGACGCGGCGTAGTCCTCCAAGTAGGCCAGAACCAGGCTGTGATGGGGGAAGACCGGGTAGGTCGCGGGCATGGCCCGGGAGGTGAAGGACATGCTCTCCTTCGAGATGTTCGTGTGCAGTGACGCGTAGACCCCCGACATGCCGTTGTCGTTGCCGTACCGCCATAGTCCGCCGATGCCCGACCCGGCCTCGAAGCAGTCGAACGGGACGTTCCGCGAGGCGAAGACCTTGCTCGCGGCCAGGCCGGACGGCCCGGCGCCGATCACACATGTTCTCCGCATGACTGGCCGACGACGCATGACCGACCGACCTTCCCGCCCCACGAGCGGGGGCAGACTGTTGGCACCCCCGGCCCTGAGCACGCTAGCCGCCCCGGTCGCCCCGGACCCTTCCGCCGCTGGAAACACCGCCGCACGCGTGACGCGACGTGCATCGGATTGACGCCGCGGGACAGAAGCGCTCCCGGCGCCGTTTCCCTTGCCCCGCTTGCTCGTTGGGGTCGATCGGGACCTGACCACCGGAAGATCTGGAACGACGGAGCAGCGCGTTGGACGTCACAGATGTGCACCACTCCTACCGGCAGCACGCCGTGTTACGCGGCGTCGACCTCCATCTGCGGCCCGGTGTCCTCGCCGGGATCGTCGGGGAGAACGGCGCGGGCAAGACGACGCTGCTGAGGATCCTCTCCGGTGAACTCAGGCCGGACCGGGGCTCGGTGCGCCACAGCGGCAGGTTCGGCTACTGCCCGCAGTCCGTCGTCCTGGACGACTCCTTCACCGTCCGCCAGCACCTGGACCTCTTCCGGCACGCCTTCGGACTCGCGGACCTGCGACGGGCCGAGGAGGTGATGGAGATCCTCGACTTCACCGAGTACCTCGACCAGCGCGCGGGTCTGCTCAGCGGGGGCTCACGGCAGAAGCTGAACCTGACCCTCGCGCTCATGCACGACCCGGACGTACTGCTGCTCGACGAGCCCTACCAGGGCTTCGACTGGGAGACGTACCAACGCTTCTGGAAGCTGGCGACAGAGCTGCGCGACGCCGGACGCTCGGTGCTGGTCGTCTCACACCTCGCGTACGACATCGACCGGTTGGACGAGCTGTGGCGCCTGGAGGACGGGCGCCTGCACCGCCGGGACCGGCACTCCCGGGCGGCGGCATGAGGCGGCACTGGTCGTTGTTCACCACGGCCTCCCGGTACGCGCTGATCGGTCACGCCCGCAACCGGTTCGCGATGCTGCTCGTGGTGGTGTACATCCCCGTATGGATCGCGTTGGCCTACGTGACCATTCCCGACCGGCCGGCGCCGTTCCGGCTGCGGGCCACGAACGAGGTCCTGACCCCGCCCGGCAACCACCTCACCCAGATCACCGGCGCACTCAACGCGGTCACCCTGATCGCCGGGTTCATGATGTTCGCCGCCACGTTCACCGGTGGTGCCTTCGACCGGCGCCTGGCCATGGCGGGTTACCCACGGCACCACCTGGTCCTCGCCAAGCTGTCCGCACTCACCCTGGTCTGCGCCGCCATCGCCGCCTACGCCACGGCCGCCGCAGGCTTCGCCTGGTCCCCGCGACAGTCCTTCATGCTCGCTGCCGCACTGTTCTGCGCGGCCCTGACCTACGGCGCGCTCGGCGTCGTCTTCGGCTCGGTGCTCCGCCGTGAGGTGGAGGGCATGTTCGCCATCCTGATGATCAGCGTCATCGACGTGGCCCTGCAGAACCCCCTGTCGAGCTCCGGCTCGGACAGCGCCATCGTGCGCTTCCTGCCGTCGTACGGCGCCGTGCAGGCCAGCATGTCCGCGGCCTTCTCCACCGCACCCGTGGCCCAGGCCCTCGCGATCCAGGTGCTCTGGCTCGTGGGGGCGGCGCTGGCCGCGTTCATGGTCTTCCGCCGACGCACGCGCGACGCGCTCCCACGGGAACGCAGGCGCCCCATGTGACCGACGGCTACCGGTCGGACGACCCGACAGCCGCCGTCACCGGCGTGAGCCGGTGATCGTTCTGTACCCGGGCGCTGATCCGCGCCCGGCCCACCCCATGGTTCCCGCAAGGAGCATCACCCATGACCCTGTCCCGTACCGTCCAGCGCACAGTCCTCACCGCGGTTCTCCTGTCCGCCTCCGCGCTGGCCCTCCCCGCCTCCGCGCAGGCGGCCCCGCTGCCGCCCGCGTGCCAGGAGGCGCTGCTCCAGACCTTCGACAAGTTCCCCGTCAAGGACTTCACGGTCCCCGACAAGGTCAAGAACACCATGCTGAACGAGGTCGCGAACCTGAGCGAAGCCGACCAGGCGGCCTTCACGCAGACAGCGTGCGCGGCCTGGAACACCTGGGCCACCAAGAACGGCCAGGCGGTGGCGACGGACTTGGACACCGGCTACCGGAACGCGGCCGGACCCGCGTGCCACAAGTTCACCGCCTCGTCCATCGCGACGCTCAAGAAGTACGCGCCGAACGTCCCCTCCCAGACGAGGGAGTTGGAGAAGGTGGCGAAGAAGGTCTGGCGCAACTCCATGCAGAAGCTCGCCGCCGAGGCCACCAACGCCGACTGCCGTAAGGCCTACGACGGAGTGAAGGCCGGCTGGTAGCGAGACCCGGCGGACACCGGCGCCGTTCATGAACCGGTCTTCCTCGGCGGGACGTCGACCGAACACCCGAGGAGGACCGGCGTCGGGCCTGGTGGGTGGTGGAAGCGGGTGAAGTAGTCTGTCGCCGCCGGCGGTCGGCACGCCGGGTGACCGGCGTACCGAGAGGACTTCATGCCCACACCGTTCGACCCCACGGCACCATCTGACCCCAAGAGCGTTCTGGACGGGCCGAGTTGGTACGTCGCCAACGAGTTCCTGGCGTTCGTTCTCGAACTCGCCGCCCTGGCGTGCCTGAGCTGGTGGGGCTTCACCGTCGGTGACAGCAAGGCCCTTCACGTCCTGCTCGGACTGGGAACGCCCTCGGCAGCGGTGGTGCTGTGGTGGCTGTTCGCCGCACCGAAGGCACGGCTGCGCCCACCGCTGCCTTATGTACTCGTCGTCAAGGCAGTGGTACTGGGCGGTGGGGCAGTGGCCTTGTCCCAAGTCGGGCATCCTGTGGCCGCCGTGGTGATGGCGGTGGTCGTCGTGGTGAACACGGCGGTGGCGGAGGTGTCTCGCCGGTCCGGCAGCAGGGTGAAACGGTGACCCCGGAACCGGAAGGTTCGCCGCCGGGCGGTCAGCGCGCATCCTGTCGTGGACATCGAGCTCCGGAACCGTCGGAGCGGGTGGCGGACACCCCCGGACGCGCAACCAACCGTATGGCCCCGTTTACGGAACACGACGGGGGTCATAGCGTCTGATATGCGATCGTTCTCTCCCCTCTCCTGCTCCCCGCGCGAGCCGTGACCGAGGTGCCCGGCGCCACCACGAGCCCCGGCATGCCGGGCGCGCGGCTGCTGGTCGTCAGCGCGAGCATGGGGGCCGGTCATGACACGGTGGCCGCCGAACTCGTCCGCCGGGCGGGTGAACACGGTCACCGGGCGAGCACGGTGGACGTCCTCTCGCTGCTGCCCCGCAGCCTCGGCAGATGGCTGCGGCGCGGCTACCAGGTCTCCGTACGGCACGCGCCCTGGACCTATGGCGCGGTCTACCACGCGTTCCTGCGCCCCGGACGGGGGCCGCGCCCGAGCGGTGTTCCGCTGGCCCGGCTCGCCGGGGACCGGCTGCGCGAACTGGTCGAGCGGGACCGGGTGGACGTCGTGGTCCCCGTCTTCCACCTCGCCGCCCAGCTCACCGGTCACCTCAGGGCGAGCGGGCTGCTGCCGGTGCCGAGCGTGGTCTACGTGATCGAGTTCGGCACCCACCGGCACTGGCTGCACCCCGGCAACGACCACTTCCTGTGCCTCACCGAGCAGGCCGCCCAGGAAGCGCGCCGGGCCACCGGTCGGCCCGCCGATGTCACCGGCCCGGTGGTCGCCCCGCGCTTCACCGTGCCTGCTCCCGGGGCCGTGCGGTGGGGTCAGGTCTTCGCGCGGAAGTACCCCGGCAGGACACCGGTGCTGATGTCCGCCGGTGCCTGGGGCGTCGCGTCCCGCCCTCACACCACTGCCCGCCTCCTCGCGGGTCACGGGTATCTGCCCGTGGTGCTGTGCGGCCGTAACGAGCGGCTGCGTACGTCGCTGGCCAGGGTCCCCGGCACCATGGCGCTCGGCTGGCAGGAGGACATGCCGGGCCTGATGGGGGCCGCGCGGGCGCTGGTGGACAACGCCGGAGGGCTGACCGCCGTCCAGGCACTGGCCGCCGGGCTCCCGGTGGTCAGCCACCGGCCGCTGCCGGGTCACTTCGCCCAAGGCGCCCGGCGCATGGCCGGACTCGGCGTCTCCGACCTGGCCGAGGACGAGGCCGAACTGCTGGCCGACCTGACCCGACTCACCCGACCGGGAGCGGAGCGGGAACTGCGGATCGCGCGGGGCAGAGAGCTGTTCCACGGCGAGAGCGAGCCACTGGACCGGGTACTCGCGGTCGCCGCGGCGGACACCGGCAAGTGACCGCCGTAGAGGAGACCAGAGGCGATCAGCCGGAGTCGTGAGCCGGCAAGTGGACGGATGCCATGCGTTTCAAGCGAGCACTCGCGGTGGGTGCCACTCGCAGGGCCGGTGGCGTCGACGGCCGCGTACTGAGCGACTACTTCCCGAGTTGATCGGTTCGGCCACAACTCCCCGACGCAGGACTGGGGTTGGGGCTTCACCTCTGGGTCCGTCGGACAGCCGTACGGAGAGGGGAATGTCCCCACCCCGGCCTGGTGGTCTCCCGTATGTTCCCTCGCGCCGACGTCGACTTGACTGATCAACGATCGCGTTGACGAAGCAGCTCAAGGAGACGGCTCATGGCCACACGCGCCCAGTCGGTCGGCAAGACCTCGCTCGCCCCCGGCGATGTCCCGCGCCGTGTCCTCCGTCGCGTCCTCGGCCACGTCCTCGCCCATGTCCTCGTCCAGCAGGTCGCGTGCCATGAGGGTGGCGCCCGCGACGGCGCCCGGCATCAGGAAGACCGCGACGAACGGGACGAGGAAGGCCACCCCGAGCGGAGTGCCGAAGCCCCAGGCCAGGGTCTTGCGGGCGCGCAACAGCGCGAGGCGCTCGCGCAGTTCGACCCCGCGGCGCTGGAGCGCCACCGCGGTCAGCTCCTCGGTCAGGAAGAACCCGGTGACGAAGAACCCGAGCACCGGGATCACGGTCTGGCCGACGAAGGGAAGGAAGCCGAGCGCGAAGAGCAGGACTCCCCAGAGCGCCGCTCGGACGACGACACGGAGGCTGTCGCGGGCCGAGATCCACAGCTCGCGCCCGAGTGAGTGCGGGGACTGCGGGGCGCTGCCGTCCGGGGACACCGAGCGGTCCACCCGCTCCGACAGTGACTCGTAGAAGGGCTGTCCGACGAGAAGGGTGACCGCCGTGAAGGTGACTACGGCCAGGAGCAGCGCGAGCGCGAAGAGGACGGCGACCAGGAACCCGCGGAACAGGCCGCCCCAAGGCGACGACCAGTCGTCGGCGAAGGGGGTGGCCCAGGTGACGAAGTCGTCGCCGAACACGGCGAGGGCGACGAGCGCCGCCGCGTAGAGCACAAGGGTGATCAGTCCGGGCAACAGCCCGAAGCCGTACGCCCTGCCGTGCCCGGCAGCCCAACGCTGCCCCTTCACCAAGTAGCCGAAGCCCACCCCGAGATCACGCATGAGCGAAACCCTATCGGGGCCGGTGGCACCCACGAGAACGAGGCCGCGCTGTCGATCTCGCGGGTGCGCCCGGAGTGGTGGAGTCGGATTCGTCCTACTCCCAGGGGTAGTCTTCGGTGCCGCGCCTCACGGACCCGGACACGCTCGGGTCCGTGCCGCCGGGTCGGTGAGGGAGTCACAGGCCATGGTCCTGACGGTGGAGCATGTGGCCAAGAGGTACGGTTCGCGGGTCGTCCTGCGCGATGTGAGCCTGCGCGTCGGCCGCGGGCGGTTGGTGGGCGTCGTCGGCGAGAACGGCGCGGGCAAGACCACGTTGCTGCGCATCCTCAGCGGCGATCTCGGCGCGGACGCCGGTGCCGTGCACATCGACGGCACCCTCGGCTACTGCCCTCAGTACCCGGTGCTGGACGAGGAACTGACGCCGCGTCAGCATCTGCGCCTGTTCCAGATCGCCTACCGGCTGCCCGGCCTGGACCGGGCCGAGAGCCTGTTCCGGGAACTCGGGCTCACCCCCTATGACCGGCAGCCGGTCAAGACGCTCAGCGGCGGCACCCGGCAGAAGCTCAACCTGATCGTGGCGCTGATGCATGATCCGGAGGTGTTGCTGCTGGACGAGCCCTACCAGGGCTTCGACTGGGAGACGTACATGAGCTTCTGGCACATCGCCCATCGCCTGAGGGAAGCGGGCCGCACCGTGGTCATCGTCTCTCACCTCGCCTACGACACCCAGCGCCTGGACGCCCTGTACCGACTCGGCGACGGCCGACTCCACCCGGCCCCGGCGACGGGAGCACAGGGGTGAGCGCCTACCGCACCGCCGCCGGTTACAGCCTGCTGGCCCTGGCGAAGAACCGCCTCGCCCTGATCCTGCTGGCCGTCTTCCTGCCCTTGTGGATCACGGTGGCCAAGACCGTCGCCACCCCCGACCTCTTCCCGTTCCGGCTGCGCGCCAGCGGGGAGATCCTGCACGCGGGCGGCGACAAGATCACCATGATCAGCGGGTCCCTCAACGCCGTGTCGTTGCTGGTCGGGTTCTGGATGTTCAGCGCCGCCCGCCGCACCGGTGCCTTCGACCGACGGCTGACCGCGGCCGGCTACCCGCGCGGCGCGCTGCTGGCGGCCAAACTCACCACCCTGCTCGCCACTGCCACCGTGGTCAGCGCCTATGCGGTGGGCTGGATGCTGCTCTACTGGAGGCCGCTCCAGCCCGGCCTGCTCGTCCTCGCCGTACTCGCCGCGTCCTTGATCTACGGGGCCATGGGACTCTTCCTGTCGCTGTTCCTGCCCGGCGAGGTAGAAGGCATGGTCGCCATCATCATGATCAGCATCATCGACCTCGCGCCCCAGAACCCCGTCGCCGCGACCACCGCCAACAACCCGTTGATCACGCTGCTGCCCAGCTACGGCTCCCTGCAGACCGCCCTCCAGGCAGGCTTCACCCACCGCCTCACCATCACCCCGCTGGCCAACAGCCTCGCCTGGCTCGCCGCACTGTCGACCATCGCCCTGGCCGCGTTCTTCCGGCACACCCGCACGCACCCGGCCCCTACGACGCGCCGTTCCGGCCCGGTTCACGCATACCGAAAGCGTTGACCAGGCCTGTCGTCAACTTCGCTTAACCACGTCGCCGGTTCAGGTGCTTGTCGGAGATCGCGCGCTTATCCGGTGTTCCACCTGAAGATAATCAACTCAACGACGCCACTGAGAGGGAGTATTAGATGCGCCGTACTCGAATCGCCCTGCTGGCCGCGGTCAGTGCTCTGCTCGCGGTAAGTGCCGCCTCCGGTACCGCCGCCGCCGCGGAAGAGGGCGACGTCGTGGTGTTCAGGACGGAACTGTCGCCGTTGACCGTCTATCACGACCCGCAGGGGTGCCAGAAACTGCCCCTGGACGCGCATGTGTTGACGAACCGCACCGACAAGCCGGTCACGGTGTACGCCGACCCCTTCTGTCTGACGCCCGGCCTCGTCGTCCAGCCCGGATACGGCTCGCACGTGGCGCCCGGCAGCGGCAGCTTCTCCGCTTGAGCCCGGCCCCGCCCGCCCCGCCTCGTTCGCCTCGCATCCGCTTCCACACCCTGGAGAACATTCACACATGGCCGCCGAACTCGTCGTCATGGGGCTGGGGCATGTCGGACTGCCGCTCTCCCGGGCCGCGGTCTCGGCGGGCCTGACGACCGCCGGATACGACGTGTCCGACACGGTGGTGAACGGCCTGTCCAAGGGCCGTTCACACGTCGGCGGGGTCGGCGACGCCGAGGTCACGGCCATGCTGGACGCGGGCTTCCACGCCACGGACGACCCCGCGGTCCTGGACGGCGCGCAGACCGTGGTGATCTGCGTCCCCACCGGGCTCACCGAGAAGGGGTTACCCGACCTGTCCGCGGTCGAGCACGCCGCCGAGGCCGTCGCCGCCCGGCTGCGTCCCGGCACGCTCGTCGTCCTGGAGTCCACCAGCTATCCGGGCACCACCGAGGACGTCGTACGACCCCTGCTGGAGCGCGGCAGCGGACTGCGGGCGGGCGAGGACTTCCACCTGGCGTTCTCACCGCAGCGCATCGACCCCGGCAACACGACCTGGACCATCCGCAACACCCCGAAGATCGTGAGCGGTTGCACCGCGCTGTGCGCCAAACACGCCGTCGCGTTCTACGCCCGGTTCGTGGACCACCTCGTCGTCGCCCGTGGCACACGTGAGGCGGAGATGGCCAAGCTCCTGGAGAACACCTACCGTTACGTCAACATCGCCCTGGTCGACGAGGTAGCCCTGTTCTGCCACAAGACCGGCATCGACATCTGGGACGTACTGCACTGCGCCGCGTCGAAACCCTTCGGCTTCGCACCGTTCAGCCCCGGCCCCGGCGTCGGTGGCCACTGCATCCCCGTCGACCCCCGCTACCTCGCCGCCCGCGCCGAGTCCCAGGGCTTCACCTTCCGCACACTGGCCGCCGCCCAGGACGTACTGAGCCGTATGCCGGATCATGTCGTGGACCGCGCGCTGACCCTGCTCACCGAGGTGCGCGGCCACCCCGAGGGCGCACGGGTCCTGCTGCTCGGCGTCACGTACAAGCCGGATGTGGCAGACGTCCGCGAGACACCGGCACGCCAGGTCGCCGCGGGGCTCCTCGCCGCCGGTGCCGACGTGCGCTACCACGACCCTTACGCCACCGAGTTCACCATCGACGGCCGACCGCTGCCCCGCGCCGAGCACTTGCAGGACGCCATGGCCCAGGCCGATGTGGCCATCCTGCTGCAGGACCACGCCTGTTACGCGAGAGAAGCACTGGGCCAGGCCCGCTGCGCCCTGCTGGACACCCGCGGCAACGTCGTGGGCAGCAGAGTCACCCTCCTCTGACCTTCACCCTTCTCAGACGTTCGCTCTTCTCCGACCTTCACCCTTCTCTGATCTCAGACCTCTCACCCTCCCGCCGGTCCTGTCCGGCACCCCCTCGACCGGCCAGCCGCCGGTCCCTTGAGCCCGCGCACGGCACCGCCCTGCGCGGTTGCGGCCCTGCCCAGGCGCCGTAGTCAGTCCGCGCTACGCATCATCCGAGACAAGGAGCATCACATGAGCAACGCCCTCGCCACCGACCGCCTGGTGAAGCGCTTCGACAGGTGGGACACCGACGGCAACGGTGTCCTCGAGGCCTCCGACTTCCAGAGCGAGGCCGCGCGGATCGCCCAGAACCTCGGCAAGAGCGCCGACTCGCCCGAAGTGCAGGAACTCCAGGCCGCGTTCACGGGGCTGTACGAGTACCTGGCCGAGAAGGCCGGGGTCAAGGCCGGTGGGGCCATCAGCCGGCAGCAGTTCCTCGACGCCACGGGGGACATGCTGTTCAAGGAGGGCGAGGCGAGCTTCAACCGCGCCCTGTCGCCCATCGTGAAGGCGCTCATCCACCTGTGCGACGACGACCACAACGGCCAGATCGACGCCCGCGAGTTCCAGGCCTGGCTGAACGCCGTCGGCGTGCCGCTCTCCCAGGCCGGTGAGGCGTTCCAGAAGATCGACAAGAACGACGACGGACAGCTCTCCGAAGACGAACTCCTCCAGGCCGTACGGGAGTTCCACTTCGGCCAGCTCGAGGTCGAACTCCTCGGCTGACCTTCCCGACCGTCCCTGGTGACCCGGGTGGCGCCGCCGTGCTCGTGGTCGGCGGCGCCACCCGGTGTGCTCGTACGGGATACGGGATACGGGGTGCGGGTATGGGGGTGGGTATGGGTCCGGGGGCCTTCCTCGTCGGTCAGGACCCGTGCGCTGTGTGCTCCGCCTCGGCCCGCCCCTGGGTGAAGGTGACGACGGCCTCCGGCCGCAGCTCGAGGTCCCGGCCGCTGACCGGACGCTCGGCATGGATCAGGATGTTGTAGTGGTTCGGCAGATGGTAGGCGTCGTACCCGAGCACGGTGCCGACCACGGTGTCCCCGATCCGTACCACATCACCCCGGTCGATCACACCACCGCACTCCAGCTCCACGAAGCCCAGGAAGCCCACCCGGTCGATCCGGGCGCCGGAGCGGGGGTCCCACTGGTCGGTGGTGACCAACTCGTGCACCTCACCGCCGCGTACGCAGCGCGCCGCGTGCTCCTCCAGCCGCATACCGCGGTCCGTGCGCCGATGCACCAGCACCTTGACCAGCGCTCCGCGCACCCCACGCTTGGGGCCGTCCTCCGCGGGGTTCACCGGTCCGCCTCCGCCACCGTCGCATCAGCCGAAGCCGCACCGGTCGAAGTCGCACCGGTCGTGGGCAGGGCCCGCAGATAGGCCGCCTCCACCAACTCCAGTGCCTGCAAGCCGCCGTGCGCCCCCGGACCGGCCGGGGTCCGGCCGCCCGCGAGATCGGCGAACTCCCGGAGAATCGCCTCGTATTCGTGCCACAGCGACGCCTTGAAGGCGGTGTGTCCGGCCAGCATGTCGGCGCCCAGCACCTCCCCGTCGGCCAACTCCACCTCGATGTCCTTGCGTTCACCGGGATACGACCAGTCCAGCTCGACCCACGCCGTCGCTCCGGTGGCGCCGCGCAGGCGGAGCACCGCACGGCGGTCCATACCGAGGCCGTCGCGTTGGATCTCGCAGTCGATCAGGGTGAGGTCGCCGAGCAACAGCCGTACCAAGTCAAGGGCGTTGGGGCCGTTGTCGGCGACGCAGCCGCCGCCGCAGCGGGCCGGGTCCAAGTACCAGTCCTCGCCGCCGAGATGCTCCTCGATACGCTCCAAGTAGCGGACGTGGACCGAGCGGATCTCCCGGTCGGCGGTCCGGCGCACAAGGTCGCGTACGGCGGTGTTGTAGCGGCGGTGGAACGCCGTCATCAGCGGGACCTCATGGCGCCGCGCCAGCTCCACCAGCAGGCGTCCCTCGGCCGCGGTCAGGGCGAGCGGCTTCTCCACACACACCGGGACACCGGCGGACAACGCGTCCTGGCAGACCGGCAGATGAACATCGTTGGGGACGGCCACGACCAGCGCGTCCGGCCGTGCCTCGGCCAGCAGGGTCCGATGGTCGCGAAAGCGTGCCGCCGGGCCGGGGAACCGCTCCAGGGTCTGTGCGCGGGCGTCGCACACGGCGGTCAGCTTCCACTCCGGCAGCCGCTCGGCGGCGGCGAGGTAGTAGGCGGAGATGGCGCCGAGGCCGACGACCCCGAGGCGCAGGGGCCGGGTCATCGGCGGCTCCCGGTGACGTCGAGGAGCCCGAGGGCGGTCAACTCGTCGTACAGGTGCGGGGGCAGGGGAATGCCGTCGCGGCGCCGCTCGGCCGAGAGTTCCGCCTCCCACCAGCCCGGATAGCGCACCGGTTCGCCCTCGCGCAGCGGCGGACAGTCGACGAGCGAGCCGAACAGGGACCGGGTCGTCTCGGCCATGTCCGCGCCGGGGCGCAGTACCTCCGGCGCGATGGCGAGCAGGAAGAAGCCGATGTCGTCGTCGCTGCCGTGCGGCCGGCCGTCTCCGTCCAGAGCCGCGGGCGCGGGCCCGACCGCCGAGCCGGAGACCACGGCGGCCAGCAACTCGACGGCGATGCCGAGCCCGTAGCCCTTGTGGACGCCGTTCTCGGCGCTCCCGCCCAGCCAGCGCAGGAAGGCCTCGCCGCGGTCGAAGGCGGACGGGTCGGTCACCGGGGCGCCCGTCGAGTCCTCCAACCAGCCCGCGGGCACCGGGGTGTTGCGGCGGGCGGCGACGCGGACCTTGCCGGTGGGCGCGACGGTGGTGCTCATGTCCAGCAGGAACGGGTGCCCGTCGAGAGCCGGGGCCGCGACGCTGAGCGGGTTGGTGCCGAGCATCGCCACCGCGCCGCCCGGGGGCCGTGCGATGCGCTGGCCGCCGCAGTTGCTCGCGACCACGCCGATCATCCCGGCCCGCGCGGCCCGGACGGCGTGGAAGCCCGCGCACCCGAAGTGGGTCGCCCCGCGGACCGAGACCAGGCCGACACCGTACCGCCCGGCGCGTGCCACGGCGTCGTCCATGGCCTCGGCGGCGGCCCACAGACCCAGCGCGCGGCGGGCGTCGACGACCGCGCAGGCGCCCAGGTCGGTGAGGGTCCGTGGCTCGGCGCGGGGGTCGCAGCGACCCGAGGCGAGCAACGGCAGGTAGAGACGGCCGAGGTTGAACAGACCGTGGGAGTCGAGGCCGGTCAGATCGCCGTGGCAGAGGGCGTCCGCGGCGAGCCGGGCCCGCGCGGCCGGGATGCCGTGGTCGGCGAACCGGGCGGTGAGCGCGGCGTGCAGCTCCGCGTGGTCGACGAGGACGGGGGTGTGCTCGACCGCCGCTCGATGGGCGGGGGGTGCCGTCATCCGGGTTCCTTCCGGGTCTCTTGCGGGAGAGGGGATCGGTTCTCTTCGGCGAAGGACGTGACGAGTCGCCGGACGACACCGGCGAAGTCCTCCAGGTCGGCGAGGTCGATGAACTCACCTGGCGCGTGAGCGTGGTTGGCGGCGAGGGAGCCGGGGCCCAGCACGGCGGTGAAGGCGCCCTCCAACCCCGCGCACCAGACGGCGTCGCAGGTGAAGCCGGGGTCGTCGGCCGCGGGCCGGGCTCCCGCGCGGCTCAGGAGCGCCTCGGCCCACGGATCGCGGTTGTCCAGAGCGGGCAGACCCCGCTTGTCCCAGGTGAGCCGGGTGAGAGGGGCTGCGTCGCGCGCGGTGCGGGCGAACTCCTGCGTGGCGCCGAAGAGTTCGGTGAAGCGGGAGAGGCCGTCGGCGAGATGCCGGGTCACCGCGGTCTCCAGCTCGGCGCCGTCGGCGGTGCGCCGGTACGACAGGTTCAGCAGCAGTGTGCCGGTGCCGTGGACGCGGTTGTGGACGCGGCCGGTGTGCAGCCCGCCGACGCATACCCGCGTGCCGGGCACGGCCCGGTCCAGGCGGGCGGCGAGGTGCTGGGCGAGGAAGCCGAGAACCACGGTGGCGTTGTGTCCGGCGTCCGGGTGGTCGTCCACCGCGTCCTGCCCGTCGACGGTGATCCGCGCGGTCATGGCGGCGGTGGCGCGGGGCAGCGCGCGCAGACCGGTGGGCTCGCAGAACACGTTGAGCCGCCCGTGGTGCCCGGCCTCCAGCAGCGGTCGGGTGCCGTAGGTGCCCAGCGCGCCGCCCTCCTCCCCGGCGACGGCCTGGACGAGCACGGTGACATCCCGTCCGACGGCGGGGTGGGCCGCGGCGGCCTCCAGCCCGGCGAGCAGGGCGACGGCCGGTCCCTTGGCGTCGACCGCGCCCCGGCCGGTGAACCGCACACCGTCGAAGACCGGCTGGGTGTGTCCGGCGACGGTGTCCAGATGCACGTTGAACATCACGGTCCGCGCGCGCGGGCGTTCGGGTCCCAGTCGCAGCAGCAGGCTGGGCTGACCGGCGAGGAAACGCGGATCGCGGGCCGCGGCGCGGACGGTGGCCGGAACGCCGGGGCGGTCCAGGCAGGCGGCGGGCGGAGCGGCGAGGCGGACTGTACGGAACCCGGCGTCGGCGGCGACCGTCGCGTAGCGCTCCAGGATGCGGGGCAGCCGGGACGGCGGATCGTCCGGTCCGGCCTCCAGCGGGTTGACGCTCGGCAGACGCAGCAGGTCCAGCAGCAGTGCGCGGTACCGACCGGTGAACAGACCGCTCACGCCGGGCCCCCGCCGGGCCGCTCGGCATCCAGCAGTGCGACCAGCGCCCGACCGGCCCGTACGAACAGGTCGACGGCGTCCTCACCGGCCCGGGTGAGCCCCTCGTGGGGGCGCACGGCGAGGTGTGGTTCGAGGGAGAGCGCTCCGGTGTAGCCGTGGGCGGCCAGGGTCCGCAGACAGCGGGCCACCCCGGCGTCGCCCTCGCCGGGCAGGGTGTAGGCGGTGGAGCCGTCCGGCAGCCGTACGGCGTCCTTGATGTGGACGTGGGCGACGTAGGGGGCGAGGTCGCGGAGCATGTCCGGGGCGTCGTAGCCGTACGGGACGCCGTTGCCGGTGTCGAACAGCAGGCGCAGCGCCGGGCTGTCGACGGCGCGCAGCAGTCGTAGCGCGCGGTCGGCCCGGTCCCCGGCCCAGCCCGCGCAGTTCTCATGCACCAGCACCAGTCCCGCTCGCTCGGCGCGGTCCGCGAGGACGGCGGTGCGGGCCAGCACGCGGTCGGCCCATTCCCCTTGCGGGAGGCCGTCGTTGGGGTACGACATGATCCGTACGAGTCGGCAGCCGAGGGCGGCGCAGCGCTCGGCCAGTACGTCGAGTTCGGTGAGGTCCAGGCCGATGTCGCCGGTGATGGGGCGGGACCAGTTGCCGATCCGGGACGCCACGGCGGTCACGGTGACCCCGGCGTCGGCCAGTTGACGGGTGAGCGTGGCGAAGGCGGTGGGGGAGAGGTCGGCCAGTGCCGTGCCGTCGACGGCACGCAGTTCGACGGCGGTCCAGCCCAGGCGGCGCAGGGCGGCCAGTTGGCCGTCGACGCCGGGCGCCGCCTCGTCTCCGATACCGCTGAGCGGCCCGAACGCGCCGTGCCCGGCGATGCGTTGCCCAGCTCCACGTTGTCCAGTGATGCGTTGTCCAGTGATGTCTTGTGCGGGCATGTCAGCGGCTCCCGGCGGGGGTTGGCGCTACGACGGCGCAGTGCTCGCGGGCCGCGCACAGCAGACGGGCGGTCGCGCAGGCGAGCGGGAAGTTCCCGGCGTTCGCCGTTCCCGAGGCGAAGTCGCGGTAGGCGCCCTCGAAGAACGCGGTCAGGGCGTCGTCACGGAAGACGTGGTGCCCGGCGTCGCACTCACCGGCGACGACGAGTTGGGCGTGGTCGTCGTCCTCGCTCAACGGGAAGTGCGCGGTGGCCGTGGAGCGTTCGAACTCGCAGACGACGCTGCGTTGTCTGACGGGCGCGCCGAGGTCGGACCGCAGCACGGTCGTCACCCCTGAGCGGTGCTCCAACTCGACGTGGGCGCCGCCGAGACGGGGAAGCGTACGGTCCTCGCAGCGCAGGTCCCAGCAGCGCGCGTCGCGCAGGTCGGCCGGACCGGCCAGGTCGAGCGCGAGCCCCAACGAGTGGGGGATCTCCACGTCCAGGGCGGTCGGATGCCCCTCGGTGGTGAGCGATCGCAGGAAGCGGGGCTTGTGCTGGTCCACGGTGATACGGCGGAGGGGGCCGAGCCGTTCGCCGCGGACGAGCCGGCGCAGTCGGTCGGCGAGGCGGGAGCTGGTCCAGTGCGCCACGACCACCATGTCGAGGTCCGCCTGCTCGCGAAGGCGGATCAGGGCGTCGAGTTCCTCCGCGGAGGCGGCGAGGGGCTTCTCCACGACCAGTCGGCGGACGCCGTGTCCGGCCAGTCGCGCGATCACCTCGTGACGCAGCCGGGGCGGGGTGCACACATGGGCCACTGTCGTGGCGGGCTCCACCATGGCCAGGGCCTGTTCCAGCGTGGTGAGGGTCGTGATCTCACCGGGCGCGCCCGCGGCCCGCAGTGCCTCGGCGCGCGGGTCGCAGCCGACCGCGGGCAGGGCGACGAGCGGATCACCCATGGCCGCGGTCCGCCGGGCCAGTCGGGCGAGCGCCCGCAGATGCAGTCCGGATCCGGAGCGGCCGAGCCCGACCACGAGGGGCTGCAGCACAGGGCCTCCTGGGAGAGAGGGAAGGGGTGACGGAGCGCGCGAACGGCGGGAGCGGACCGGGAGCGGAACGCGCGGTTCGCGTCGCGTCCCGTACAACTCCGGTGCGCCGCACGACTATTGCCGCCTTACGAGGAAAGGGTCAAGTGATCCGGAACTGCGTTACCCATAAAGTGTGAAGATGATCCTTTCCCTTCTCGTTCATCGGGGTGGTGCGACTAGCGTTGTCGGCCTCTCCACAGAATCGACGGGGCGGGTGAGGCATTGCCTTCCAGTGGACAGATTCGAGCGCGGGCCGGGGGCGTATTGCCGAGCGCATCACCGAGCGCATCGGGGACGGCCGGGCCGATTCCCTTCTTCTCCCAGAGAAGGACTTTCGAACGATTGTGGCCGTCCATCGAAAGCGCGGTGGACGAGGTATTCCGCAGCGGCAAATTCAGCCATGGAAAACAGGTCGGACAGTTCGAGTCGGCGCTCGCGCGCTACACCGGAGCCAGGCATGTGATCGGCGTCAACAGCGGTACCGACGCCCTCGTACTGCTGCTGCGCGCCTGCGGGTTGCGCCCCGGCGACGGGGTCCTGGTGCCCGCGTACTCGTTCTTCGCCACCGCCTCTGCCGTCGTCCTCGCGGGCGGGCAGCCGCAGTTCGTCGACATCGACCCGGAGACCTACGCGATGGACCCCGCGGCGCTCGACGCGGCCGTCACCTCGCGGAGCCGGTTCGTGATGCCGGTCCATCTGTTCCACACGATGGCCGACATGGCGGCACTCACCGCGGTCGCCCGACGGCACGGCCTGACGGTCGTCGAGGACAGTGCCGAGGCGATCGGCATGCGCCGTGGCGGAGTTCACGCGGGCCTGCACGGCGTCGGCGGCGTCCTGTCGTTCTTCCCCTCCAAGACCCTCGGCGCGCTCGGCGACGCCGGAGCCGTCCTCACCGACGACCCGCGGGTGGCGGACACCGTCGCGGCCCTGCGCCACCACGGCAGGACCGGCCGGACGCTGAACAACTTCCCGGCCATCTCGACCGAGAGCGCCCTGTCGGGCACGAACAGCAAGATGGACGACATCCAGGCGGCCGTCCTGCTCGCCAAACTGACCGTCCTGGAGGAGCACATCGCGCGCCGCGCCGAACTGGCCGCCGCCTACACCGCCCGACTGCGGGACGTCCCCGGGATCCGCCGCCTGCCGCGAACCACCGCGCCGAGACCGGACGACCGCGAGATGCGCGCCGACCGCAACGTGCACGACGACGGCGATGTGTGCGACGACCGCGATGCGTACGCCGCCGACGACGTGTACGACGACCGCGATGTGTACTACGTCTACCTGATCGAGACCGAGCACCGGGACGCACTGGTCGCCCACCTCGACGGACAGGGCATCGGCACCGAGGTCTACTACCCGCTGCCGCTGCCCCACCAGCCCGTCTTCGGTCACCTGGGCCACCGGCCCGGCGACTTCCCGCACGCGGAGTCGGCGGCCCGGCACGCCCTGGCCCTGCCCTTCCACCCCGATCTCGACCCCGGCGACCTGGACCGCGTCTGCGACACCATCGGCGCCTTCCTCGCCACGACGAGGACCACCGCATGACCGCATCGCCCCCCACCGCCGTCCCCTTCTTCCCGCCCACCCTCTTCGAAGCCGACCGCCCCGCGCTGCTCGGCCTGCTCCGCGAGGTGGGTCTCGACCCGGAGCAACGCTTCATCCTGGGCTCCCGTACGGCCGCCTTCGAGGAACTCCTGCGCGCGGATCTCGGCGCCGCCGACGTGGTCGCCTGCTCCAGCGGCACCTCGGCGCTCTCCCTGATCCTGTGGGCCATGGACATCGGCCCCGGCGACGAAGTGATCGTGCCCGCCTTCGGCTGCGCGCCCCTCGCCTCCTCGGTCGTCACCGTCGGCGCCACGCCTGTCTTCGCCGACATCCGGCCCGACACCATGACCATGGACCCAGACGCGGCCGAACGCCTCGTCACCGAGCGGACCAAGGCCGTGCTGCCGGCCCACATGTTCTCCGTGATGGCCGACATGCCCCGCTTCGCCGCACTGACCGAGCGACACGGACTGCGCCTGCTGGAGGACTCGGCGGTCGCCCAGGGCGGCGTGCTGCGCGGCGTCCCGGCCGGGCTGTGGGGCGAGGCGGGCGTCTACTCCTTCGTCCAGGTCAAGACGTGCGGTATGCCCGGCGAGGGCGGCGTGGTCATCACCCGCGACGCGGCACTGGGCGAGCGGGTACGGATGCTGCGCAACCACGGCCAGCACGCGGGGCGGCGGTTCGTCCACCACGCCCTCGGCGTCAACAGCCGCTTCGACGAGATCCAGGCCGCCTTCCAGACACACCGCTACGCGGGCTTCCCGGCGCGCCTCGCACGCCGGGCGGAGATCGCCGCGTACTACACCGAGCGCTTCACCTCGCTGATCGACCACGGTGTGACCCCGCCACCGCCCGACCAGGACGGCCGGTGCTTCTACGTGTACACGGTCCTCGCCGACGCCCGCGAAGCGCTCGCCGCCCATCTGGCCGAGCACGGGGTGGCGACGCACGTCTATTATCCGCAACCCCTGCCCGCCCAGGGCGCGTTCGCTCCCTACGCGCCGCCCGGTGCCCGCTGGCCGGGCGCCGAGGAGGCCGCCCGCCGCCATCTCGCACTGCCGGTGCACCACCTGCTGACGGACGCCCAGGTCATGCGGGTCGCCGACCTCGTGTGCGCCTTCGCCACCGGGCACCGCTGACCCACGGCCGCCCACCTGGACCACCACGGGGCGGGAACGCGGCACCCCCGAACGCAGCGCACCCCACGCAGACCCACCCACGCAGACCCACCTCAAGCGGACCCACCTGACGCAGCCACACCTCACGCAGACCTACCTCACGCAGCCACATCTCACGCGGACACCCTTCGAAAAGGCCTCCATGACCGACAGCATCGCGGCCACCCATACCGCGGCCACCGCCCACGGCCCCGGCAGACTGCGCGTCTACGCGCGGCTCGGCAAGCTGGACGTGTACGACTACTACCTCGGCATCTTCCTCGCCCTGACCGCCACCCTGTTCCCGCTCGACGCCTTCACCGCCCGCGGTGCACTGGTGCTGGCCCTGTTTCTCATCGGGGAGATCGCCGTCCTCATGGCGATGGTCGCCCTGGACGACGTCACCGGGTTCCGTGACGGCAGCGACCTCGCCAACTACGGCCCCGACAACCCCCTGCGCAGCAAGGCACGCAAGCCCCTGGTCGCCGCAGCGCTGACGGTGCCTCAGGCGCTGCGCTTCGCCTGGGTCAGCGCGGCGGCCGGGGTGGTGCTGTGGACGGTCGCTGTCGCGATCGCACCCCACCGCCCGCTGTGGGCGCTCGCGGCCGTGGGCGCGCTGTTCGTGGTCTCGCTGCAGTACTCGTACGGCCTGAAGATCAGCTACCACGGGTTCCAGGAAGGGTTCCTGGTCGCCCTCGGCGCCGTGTTGGTGATCGCTCCCTACGGCCTGCTGACAGGGAAGTTCTCCGGCTTCCTCATGGTCCAGGCGGTGCTGTTCGGATTCGGCCCGCTGATGTTCGGTGTCTACTCCAACACCAACGACGTCGCCGGAGACCGGGCCGTGGGCCGTCCCACCGTCGCCGCCCTGGTCTCGGAACGGGGCAACGCCGTGTTCGTCGGAGCGCTGTCGGCCACCGAGTTCCTCATCGGCGCCCTCGCCTCGCTCACCGGCACGGCGCCCTGGTGGTTCGCGCCGCTGATGCTCCCGGCGACCGCGCTGCGAACCCGGCAGTACGTGACCGGGTTCGTCCGCGGCGACATCATGACCGCCCGCCGCACGGGCTTCGCGGTACACCGGCTCAGCGTGGTGCTGATGAGCGTCGCGGGCCTCCTCGCCGGATGGGAGGCGACCCGATGACACCCGAACTGGACGTCGCGGTCATCGGCGCGGGCGTCGCCGGACTGACCGCCGCCCACGAACTGCGCCGCGCCGGGCTCTCCGTCCGGGTCTACGAGCAACTCCCGGACGTGGGCGGCCGGATGCGCACCCTGCGCCACGAAGGCTGGACGGTGGACACGGGCGCCGAACAGGTCGCCTCCCGCGGCTACCGCGCGACCTGGCAACTGCTGCGCCGCCTGGGCGTCACCGCCGCGGACGTGCCCCGGGTCGGCGGCGGCGTGGCCGTCTGGCGCGGCGGGCGCGCCCACCTCGGCCTCGGGGAAGGCACGGCCGTTCTCACCGGTGCCGGGCTGTCCGCCCGCGCCCGGCTCGACCTGGCCGCCTTCTCCGCTTGGACCGGCCGCCGCCGCGCCGGATTCGACGGCGACCGCCCCGAACACAGCCCGCTGGGCGCGGCCACCGTCCGGGAGGCGACCGCGCGCTACCACCGCGACCTGCACGACTACCTCTTCCAACCGGTCGCGGGATGCTTCTTCGGCTGGGACACCGCGCGTTCCGCCGCCGCCCCCCTGATCAGCCTGCTGCTGGAGGCCGGTGCCCCGTCCGCCTGGCGCACCTACCGGGACGGCATGGACTTCCTCGCCCGCCGGCTCGCCGCCGACACCGAGGTCGTCACCGGCCGCGCCGTGCGCGAGGTCGTCGACGCGGGCGGGCACGCCGTCCTGCGGTTCGACGACGGCGAGGTCACGGCGCGGGCCGCGGTGCTCGCCGTACCCGCCCCCGTCGCGGCGGCCCTGCGCCCCGAAGCCCCCGCCGACGAACGCCCGTTCCTCACCGCCTGCACCTTCACCCCCATGATGAAGGTCAGTTGCCTGCTGGACCGCCCGCTCGCCCCGCCCGCCCGGCGCCCGGTGCACATCCTGCTCACCCCGGACGCGGAGGAACAGACACTCTCCGGTGTCGTCGTCGACCACGCCAAGGACCCCC
Source organism: Streptomyces macrolidinus (assembly GCF_023887685.1). Classification (GTDB taxonomy): domain Bacteria; phylum Actinomycetota; class Actinomycetes; order Streptomycetales; family Streptomycetaceae; genus Streptomyces; species Streptomyces macrolidinus. The sequence continues at coordinate 48,671 of NZ_JAMWMR010000013.1, forward strand.
GCCGGGCCCCCGCCGGACACGGTCTGATCACCCTCGTCGCCGGGCCGCGCCGCGTTCCCGAACTGCTGGACGCCGCCCCGGAAGAGGCCGCCGACCTGCTGGTCCATGCGGCGGAACGCTACGTCCCGGGCATCGGCGACGCCCGCCGCCACCACTTCGCGCACGCGTTCCGCCACGGCCTGCCCGAAGCCACACCGGAGGCCCTCAGGGAACGCGCCGGGTTCCTCGCCCGGCCGGTGCGCGCGGTGGAGTACGCCGGTGACTGGGTGATGCTCCGGCCCGCGTCCGAAGGCGCCGTACGGGCGGGCGCGCTGGCCGCGTCCCGCGTCCTGAGCAGGCTGGGACGGCACCGGCCGACCGGCCCCGACCGAGCGGAGGAGACCGTTGCGACCGCATGACATGGGCACCTTGTTCGACGAGGCGGCGGCAGCGGGCACCCGCACCGTGGTCCACCTCGACCGGCCCTTCGACATCGCCCCGCGGGCCGGAACCCGCTGGACCATCACCGAACTCGCCCACCTGGTCCGCGCCACCGCCGCCCGGCTGGCCGACGCCGGAGTGCGCCCCGGGGACCGCGTGGCGATCGTGAAGGACAACCACTGGGACTACGACCTGCTCGGCTGCGCCGCGGTCCGCCTCGGTGCCGTGCCCGCGCTGCTGTCCGCCGGGCTGGATACGACAGACCTGGTCACCCTGCTCGAACGGCTGCGACCGGCCGCGCTCGTCACCACCGCCGCGCTGCTGACCCGCTGCCGCGACATCGCGACGAGCGCACCGGCCCCGCTCTGCATCACCCTCGACTCCCACGCACCCGGCGCGGTCCACCTCGCCGCGCTCGACGCCACCCGCCCCTGCCCGCCCGTACGCCGCCCCGCGGACGAACCCCTCGTCATCCACCACACCTCGGGCACCACCGGGCTGCCCAAACTCGTGATCCACTCCACGCGGACCCTCGTGGACAAGCTGGCCCGCTTCGAGGCCGTGCGCTACCCCGGCATCGGCGTCCGCCCGGACGACGTCCTGCTCAACGCCAGCGCGTACGCCCACGGGCGCACCTTCTGCTGGACGGCGGTGGTGCTCTCGGTCGCGCCCGCCGAGATCGTGGTGCTCAGCGGGGACGACCCGGACACCGCCGATCCACTGCTGCGCGCCCACCCGCCCACCGTCGTCGAGGCGACACCCGCCACCTTCGTCCGGCTGCGCCCGCTCACCACCCGGCTCGACACCGCGTTCCGGCGCGTCCGCCTGTACATCAGCACCTACGACGCCGTCCATCCGCCCGCCCTGCGCGCGTATCTGACCGCCAGCCACCACCCCCGCCCGCTGTGGATGCAGGGCTGGGGCCAGACCGAGACCGGACCGCTGACCTTCCGCTTCCACACCCGGCGCTCCGCGCTCGCCCCGGACGCCGAGTCGACGGCGCGCCTGCTGGGCCGTCCGGTGCCGGGCCGGACCCGGCTGCGCGCGGTGGACCCGGACACCCTGCGCCCGGTGCCGCGAGGCCGCCCCGGACTGCTCCTCGTACGCACCGCGGCCCTCGCCCTCGGCTACGTCGCCGAGGACGAACGCTGGAACGCCAAACGGGTCGGCGAGTGGTGGTCGACGGGCGACATGGGCGTGCTCCACCGCGACGGCAGCGTCAGCGTCCTGGACCGCGAGGTCGACAGCCTGCCCGGCATGAGCTGTCTGCGGACCGAGGACGCGCTGGAGCAGCGGCTGCCCCAGGCCCTCGAATGCGTGGTCCTCGGCGTCCCGGACGGCGACCCGCTGCCCGTCGTCGTCACCGCCGATGGCCGACTGGACCCGGACGCCTGGAAACAGGCCGTGTACGGACTGCCGAGCTTGCGTGACCCGGCCGTCCTCACCTGGGACGATGTGCCCCGCACCGGCACCGGCAAGGTCCGCCGCGCCACCCTGGCACGGCGGCTCACGGGGGCCGCGCTCGCGGGTACCGGCCGCTGGACCTGACAGGCCGTCAGTTGATGCGCACCGTCATCGGTCATCACCCCCTGACGTAAGGAGCACCCCTCATGGCACCGCCGGTTCCCGCGCGCGCGGTCTTCGGCAACGGCACCGCGCACAGCCGCGACCAGCACCGCTGCCTGGCAGCCGCCTACGACCCGGTGACCCTGCCGCGGCTGGCCGCCGCCGGGGTCGCCCCGGGCTGGCACTGCCTGGAGATCGGGGCGGGCGGCGGCAGCATCGCGCGCTGGCTCGCGGACCGGGTCGCCCCCGGCGGCTCGGTGCTCGCCACCGACCGCGACATCCGCGACCTCGTACCCGGCCCGAACCTCGAGGTCGCCGCCCTCGACGTGGCCCGCGACCCGCTGCCGGAGGAGGCCTACGACCTGGTGGTGGCGCGCCTGGTGCTCCAGCACGTGCCCTCCCGCGACGCCGTCCTGCACAGACTCGTACGAGCCCTGCGGCCCGGCGGCGTGCTGCAGATCGACGAGATCGACGCCTCCTACGAGCCGCCGCTGCTGACCCCGGACGCGGCCACCGAAGAGCTGTACGTCCGGTTCCTGCGCGCCAAGGCAGCCGCCCTGCGCGCCGCGGGCGGCGACCCGCACTGGGGCCGCAGAGTGCCGTCCGCCCTGCGCGCGGCGGGGCTCACCGCCATCGACGTCCATCTGAACATCGACGTACGCCACGCCGAGGACCCCGGACTCGGACTCCAGTCGAACCACACGCGCAACCTCCGGGGCCGCCTGGTGGAGCAGGGCATGACCGACGAAGACCTGGACCGGGTACGGCAGTTGATGCGCGACCCGTCGTTCCGTGCCGCCTCCAGCGTCTTCTACTCGGTGCAGGGCCGCCGACCCGGCAAGGGGCACAGGTGACACCGGACCTGCGTACCGCCGCACGCCCTGCGGTCGGCACGACCGTCGTCGACCGGTTGCTGCGGCACACCGCACAGCCCGTGGCGGTGCGCCACACCATCGACTGGGCGGGGCCGGTCGGCATGGATCTGCCGGACGAGCGTGCCGTGCAGGCCGCCTGCGGTCTCATGCACGTCCACGGCCGGGCCACGGGCGGCCCCGTCCCGCTGGCCGTCGACTACGCCTCGGTGGTGGCGGGGGTGCTCGCGGCCCAGGGAGCCACCGCCGCCGGAATCGGGCGGGCCCGCGGACTGGACCTGAACGAGGTACGGACCTCGGTGGCCCAAGGGGCACTGCTGGCGCTCGGCCAGTACCTCGCCGCAGCGACGGCGGACGAAGGCCTCGATCCACCCGACCCGGAGCCGTCCGAGGCGTCGGCGGCCGGGCTGGCCACCCTCGGCACCTCCGACGGCGCCCGCATGGAGATCGAGACCCTCGACCCGTCGGCCTGGCGGGAGTTCTGGGCCCGGCTCGGGGTGCCCGCCGCACTCGCCGGCCGTGGCTGGCTGCCCTTCCAACAGCGGTTCGCCACCGCCGTCTGCCCCCTGCCCGACGAACTGCGGCGGGCCGCCCGGCACCGGACGCTTGCGGACCTGCGAGCCGCCGCCCACCACAGCGGCGTCAGCCTCCTCACCATCGGCTCCGACCCCGCCCCGGCCGTCCACCCGGCCCCCTGGCGGCTCACCCCCGCCCCGGCGCACACGGTCACCGCCGTACCCTCGCCCCGCCCGCCCGACGCCACCCTTCCCCTGACAGGCCTGCGGGTGGTGGAGTCCACGCGCCGGGTGCAGGGCCCGCTCGCCGGGCACGTCCTGCGGATGCTGGGCGCCGAGGTGATCCGCGTCGAGCCTCCCGGCGGGGACCCGATGCGCTGGCTGCCCCCGCTGGCGGACGGCACCTCGGCCCGGTTCACGGCGCTCAACGCGGGCAAGCGCGTGGTCGAGGCCGACCTCACCACCATGCAGGGTCGGGCCGCGGTACGTGAACTGGCCGCCACAGCCGATGTCTTCCTGCACAACTGGGCTCCGGGCAAGGCGGGTCGGCTCGGTCTGGACTCCGAGGACCTGCGCCCCGGCCTGGTGTACGCGTGGGCGTCCGGCTTCGGCGACACCCTCGGCGAACGGCCGCCCCTGGGCACCGACTACCTCGCCCAGGTGCACAGCGGACTCGCCGCCGCGGTACGCCCGGCCGACGAACCCCCGGCCCCCTCCCTGATGACCCTCACCGACGTGCTCGGCGGACTGGTCTGCGCCCAGGGCGTGTTGGCCGCGCTGGCGGCCCGGGAGCGGACCGGGCGCGGCGGCCGGGTCGACTCCAGCCTGGTCTCCGCAGCCGCGCTGATCCCCCGACCCGCGCACCGCGTCCACTGGACGCCCTGGGACCGGCCGCTGGCCACCGCCGACGGCCATCTGTACCTCGGCCCCGAGGCACGGGCCCGACCCGAGGCGATGCGCCGCCTGTTCGACCGCGCCGACGCCAAGTCCCTCACCACGCAGGAGTGGACGCGTCGGCTGGCCGAGGCAGGCCTGACCGCCACCCCTGTCCGCACCGACCTGGCCGTCCTGGCACACGACCCCGCCTTCCGCTCGGCCATCGCCCCACCGGACCCGGTCACCGGACACGCCCGCCCGTACGCGCCCTGGGAGTTCGCATGACAACCGCCCTCGCCACCCTCCCCGTGGTCCGGGACGGAGAACCGGTATGGACCTCGCGCGCCGGAGTGCCCTTCCCCGACCTCGTGCCCCGCGCCCGACGACAGGCCTGGGTGACGGCGGGCCTGTGCCCGGACGCCGATCTGTACACGCTGTTCACCGCCCGAGTCCGGGAACACCCGGACCGCGCCGCCGTGGTGGACGACACCGGGACGCTGTCCTACGCGGCCCTGGACGCCGAAGTCCGCCGTATCGCAGCCCTGTTCGCGCGGGCGGGCCTCGCGGGCGCGGGCGTGGTGGCGCTGCGGCTGCCCGATGGACGTGACGCGGTGGCCGCGGAACTCGCCGTGTACGCGATCGGCGCGGTGGCCCTTCCGCTCCCCCCGAGCACGGACGACCGTGACACCCGCGCCCTGCTCGCCCGCTCCCGAGCCCGCGGAGCGGTCCTCGCTTCGGCCCAGCAGGCTCAATCCGTAGCCGAACTCCCCGACCTGCACGCGGTGTTGGTACCCGGACCGGGCGAGGGACGCACGCTGGGTCTGCACACACCGCGGCCCCGGCACCCATGGCGGACCCGGCCGGTCGACCCGTACGGTCCCGCGCGCATCCTGGTGTCGTCCGGTTCCGAGACCGAGCCGAAGATGGTCGCCTACAGCCATCACGCCCTGGCCGGAGGCCGGGCCCGCTATGTGCGGTCGCTGCACCCGGACCCCGAGGTGCCGCCCCGCCATCTCGTCCTCGTCCCGCTGGCCTCCTCCTTCGGCTCCCTCGGCACACCGGTCACCCTCGCCGCCCTCGGCGGAACCCTCATCACGCCGTCGGCGTTCGACCCGGCGGGCGCGCTGCGGCTGATCGCCGAACACCGCCCCACGCATCTGTTCGCGGTGCCCACCATGCTGCGCCGGATCGCCGACCTTCCGGCCCGACCCGGCGAGGACACCTCGTCGTTGCGTGCCGTCGTCTCCAGCGGCGCCGCTCTGCCCCCGGCCGTCACACAGGCCTGCCGCCGACGCCTCGGCCGCCCGGTGGTGACCGTCTACGGTTCCTCGGACGGCGTGAACTGCCATACGGCGGGGGAGAGTCACCCGCCGGACGACAGTGTCGGCACCCCCGACCCGGCGGTCGCGAACATCCGGATCACCGGCCCCGACGGCACCCCACTGCCCCCCGGACACAGCGGCCAGATCGAGGCGTTGGGCCCGATGACACCCCTGTGCTACGTCAACTCACCGGACCTGGACGCTCGTTACCGCACCTCCGACGGCTGGGTCCGCACGGGCGACCTCGGCCGACTGGACGAGCACGGCCGACTGCACGTCCTCGGCCGCCTCAAGCGCATCGTCGTACGCGGCGGCCTCAACATCAGCCTCGCCGAGGTCGAACGCGAACTGAACAGCCATCCCGCCGTCGCGGAGGCGGCGTGCGTCCCGGTGCCCGACCCGGACCTCGGCGAACGACTGTGCGCCTGCATCCGCCCGACCCCCGGCACCCCCGCCCCCACACTGACCGACCTCACCACCCACCTGACAGCCCGCGGCCTGTCCCGCCGCAAACACCCCGAACACCTCCTGACGCTCACGGAGCTGCCCCTCGGCCCCACGGGCAAGATCGCGTACCGGACCCTCACGACCCAGGCGACCCGGCACCTCGACCGGCGCCGTTGACCGCGCTCGTCATCGTACGGCGCCGGGTTGGCTGTCAGTCGTTCACCGTCGCGTTGCCCGTTCGTCGCGGCAGGAGTAGCGGTCGACGTCGTCGGTGGCCCTTGACCGACGCAGTCCCGCGCGTCTGTCTCCCTGTCTCCAGCCGCACATGGACCGCGAACCGGACCGCTCCCTCGTGTCCGCCGAGCACTTGAGCAAGCGGGCTTCTCCGAGGACAGCAGGACTCAGCCCCTGATCGTCCAGCCCTTGCCTCAGTGCTACGAGAACGGTGGATACACTCGGTTGCCCGGTGCGGAGGTGGCCGTCCGTGTGCACGACGACGCATGCGCCTCCGGCTTCGTCCAGGAGCCCGACTTCGAGGTGAAGGCCCCAACGGCCCCTGTCCCGGGTCAGGTTGCTTCGAGCCGCCGAGCGGCCACTGGGCGAGCCGCCGCGTACGGTACGGGAAGTCGTGTCGTGCGCGCGCCGCGAGGCCCGCGCCCACAAGGGGCTGTCCGCGAAGGCCACCTGAACACGCTTACGAAGGCGGACAGTTCACGAATCGAGGTACGGACCATGGCAGTTGACGGTGACTGGCGCACGGATCGGATCGGAAGCGCGCTACGGGGCCAGAACCCCACTGTGCTACGGCGCTTGGACGCGGGGTTCGCGGTGATCGGCGATGTGCAGTTCCTGCCGGGCTACTCGGTGCTCCTGGTGGACGACCCCAAGGTGGAGAGACTGTCGGACCTGCCCAGGGGCAAGCGGCTGGCCTTCCTGTCCGACATGGATCGGCTCGGGGAAGCGGTCGAGCGGGCGTCCCAGCGCGGGGACTCGGCCTTCCGCCGGGTCAATCTGGAGATCCTGGGCAACACCGACGGGTTCCTGCACGCCCATGTATGGCCACGATTCGAGTGGGAGCCGGCCGAGTTGGTGGGCGGGCCGGTGTGGCGCTATCCCCGCGACCGGTGGACGGACCAGCGGTACGCACTCGGCCCGCAGCACGACCGGCTGCGCCAGACGATCGGGGACGAGTTGGACCGGCTGCGTTCGGCGAGTTGACGGGGCGCGGCTCGGCGGCTCCCGAGGCGGCTGTCGTTCCCGGCAGGGGCGTCAGCGCGCCACCGGCACCCTGAACCGTCGCCGGTACTCCGTCGGTGTCGTGTTCAGGCGGCGACGGAACGCCCGTACCAGGGTGTCCGTCGTGCCGAAACCGCAGACGGCGGCGATACGTTCCACCGTGGCGTCCGTGGACTCCAGTTCATGGCGGGCCTTCTCCACACGGACGGACTCGATGTAGGCGTGCGGGGTCATGCCCAGCTCGGTCTTGAAGAGCCGGGTCAGATGGCGGTCGCTGACGTGCGCGTACGCGGCGAGGCCGACGACCGTCAGCGGTTCGTCGAGGTGGCGCAGGATGTGGTGGCGCAGATCCTCGATACGGCGCGTGGTGGCGATCTGCTCCAACGGGACGCTGAACTGGCTCTGCCCGCTGGGGCGTTTGAGGTACATGACCAGTTGCCGGGCCACGCGCAGGGCAACCGCCTCACCGAGATCGTCGGCGATCAGGGCCAGGGACAGATCCAGGCAGGCGCTGATCCCGGCCCCGGTCCACACGTTGCCCTCGCGGACGAAGATCGGGTCCGCGTCCACCGTCACCGCCGGGTGATCGGCGGCCAGTTGCTGCGCCGTCGACCAGTGCGTGGTGGCACGCTTGCCGTCGAGCAGCCCCGCCGCGGCGAGCAAGTGCGCGCCCACGCACACGGAAGCGATCCGGTGCGCACGAGCGGCGAGGACCTTCACCCACTCGACCAGTTCGGGGTCGACGAGAGGATGGACGCGGCGCTCGTCGTCGATCTCCACCGCGCCGGGCACCACGAGCGTATCGATGGCGCGCGCGGCGGCCTCCTCGAAGGTGAGGTCGGGCAGGACACGGACCCCGGCGCCGGTGGTGACGGGGTCCATGGCCTCGGCGGCGAGCAGGACCTGATAGCCCACGGCCTCCTCGGCCTCGCGCCCGGCGAGCGAGAACACCTCCGGTGGCCCGGTGACGTCGAGCAGATCGACGCCGTCGAAGAGCACGATGACGATGAGACGTCGGACGGAGTCCGGCACGGGTCCCCCAGGGGCGGTCAGCAGGTCGGTCGACATGTCGGTATCTGCGGGTCGGACGTCATTGCCGACACCGCGACGGGGTCATAGCGTGACACACATGGCCCGACGGACCGCTCGGGCCGCGCTTCCCCCTCACATTCCGAAGGTGGTACACCCATGTCCCGAACCACGCTGCGCGAACTCAACGGCTTCGACCAGACGCCCGCGAAGCTGGCCGACTCGACGCTGATCCTGATCGACATGCAGAACACCTACACCCAGGGCGTCATGGAACTCGACGGCTGGGAGCAGTCCCTCGACGCCGCCGCGCACCTGCTGACCAGGGCCCGCCAGGAAGGCGCGAAGGTCGTGCACGTCATCAATGACGGCGGCGAGGGCACCCCGTACGACATCCGTGCCGAGATCGGCCGGATCCACCCGAAGGTCGCGCCGGTCGACGGCGAGCCGGTCGTCGTCAAGCAGGTCCCGAACGCGTTCGTCGACACTGACCTGGCCACCCACCTCAGTGAGGGCCAGGACGTCGTCATCGTGGGCTGGATGACGCACATGTGCGTGGCGTTCACCGCGCAGGGCGCGTTCCTGGGCGGCTACCGCCCCACCGTCGTCGCCGATGCCTGCGCGACCCGCTCGCTCCCGGTCACGGGCACGGACGTCCCGGCCGACCAGGTGCACCGCAGCGCCCTTGCCACCATCGGCGACCTCTACGGCGTCGTCGTCGAGTCCCAGAAGGAGATCCGCTGAGGAAGCCTCGGCGTCGTTCCCGCCCACCGCGCATCAGTACGGTGTCGGGCCCTCCCCGAGGGTCACGGCATGCCGTGCAGACCGTGGGCGGGGCTGGCGTTGATGAACCGGTGGTCCTTGCATTTCGCGGTGAAGGGCGCGAACTTCTCGGTGGGGTGCGCGGCGTTGAAGGTGTAGGTGCCGTTCGGCACGTTGGTCCACATCACGCCGCCGTCAGTGGAGGTCTGTGACAAGGAGATGTCGGGCAGCACGTGGTCGTTGAAGTAGAGCGGCTTCGGCAGCGCGGGGGAGGCCGAGGCGGTGGAGCCGGGGACACCGTGCGGGACGAAGCCCACCAACTCCTCGAAGGTCATGCCGACCGCGCGCTTGTCCACGACCGTGGAGACGATCACGCAGCCGTCTTCGAACGGGTCCTTCCACTGCTGGGCGGCGACGAGCGCCCACAGCCCGGCGGTGGTCGCGAGATCCGGTGTCTGGAGGAAGATGTCGGGGACGTCCTGCCGCACGTTCTGGAACGTCTGCGTGTACATGGGGTACCAGCCGACTTTGGTGACATGCACGGTGGCATCGGAGCCGGCCGGGACATCGAGGGACCACCGGCCGTTGCCGTCCGTCTCCACCGCGGCGCCCGTCTCCTCGACAGCGACGCGGGCCTGGGGGATGGGCTTGCCCGTGGTGAAGTTGTAGGCGACCCCGCCCAACGTGACCGACGACGGCTCCGCGGCGGAGGCAGGCCCCGCCAGGGACGCCGCGGCGAGCAGGCCGGCGGCCAGGACCAGTGCGCCTGAGTTCGCTTGTCTCGCTCTCTTCGTGCGCATGTGTCTCCCTCTTCTCCTGGGGATTCGTCGCGAGTAAAGGGGAGCGTCGATGAGGCGTCAACCGCTTGCGCACCCTTTGGAACGGAGGCGTACGAAGGCCGAGGTCTTGGTGAGAACGCGACGGCGGGCCCAGGCCGACCAGGCATCGCCCCCAGCCTCGCCCACCGGCCACGGCCACGGCGGCTGCTGCGGACGGTCTGTTGACCCGCGCCGACGCCCTCGGCAGACTACCCGCCATGTCCACCCCTCACCGCCTGGTCGAGGACGGCATACGCCACTGGGGTCGCCTGCCGGACCGTCCCGCCGTCGCCAACCCCCTCGACGCGTACACCGGCCTCACCCGCCGTCTGAAGAGCCTGCGCCTGAAGGAGTGGGTCGGCTTCACGCTGCTGCACCCCGACTGGTACTCCTCCCTGATCATTCAGGACGCGCACTACCTCGCCAGCTCCGAGATCTACGCCTACGACCGGGCGCGCGGCACGCTCCATCAGCACGCGGCCACCGCGTCCGGCGGCAGCCCCACGCTCCCCGCCGAACTCCTGGACAGCGCCTGCCACTTCGAGCGTGACGGCCACCGGATCGCGTACACGTTCTCCCGCGCGTCCGCGCGGCACCGGATCGAAGTCGGCATCGCCGCGACACCGAAGGCCCCGGCCATCCGCGGCTGTCTCGAACTCGACGCCGAGGCGGCCACCTCTCCGCTCTCGGTGAGTTCCCGGCTGCCGGGCGGAAGCATGTACACCCACAAGGCCGCCTTCCCCGCCTCCGGTGCGCTTCGCGTCGGGGACACCGAGATCACCTTCGACGCGACGCGCGACCTCGCGATACTCGACGAGCACCGCTCCCTGCTGCCGTACCGGACCACCTGGCTCTGGGGCACCTTTGCGACTTCGACCGGTGCGGGCCCGGTCGTCGGTGCCAACTTCGCTGCACGGCCCGAACTGCCCGGCGAGCCCGAGGAGTCCTGCCTGTGGACCCCGAGCGGATGCGAGCCCTTGAGCGACATCGTCTTCGAGCCCGCGTCCGTCGCTCCGTCGGCCGCCTGGCGCATCGCCTCCCAAGACGGCCGTATCGACGTCGTCTTCGAGCCGGAAGGCCGCAAACAGGTGAAGCACGACCTCGGCCTCTTCGCCGTCGACTACTTCCAACTCTTCGGGCACTACCGTGGCGTACTCCGCGGCGCCCAGGGCGACTTCGAGATCAAGGACGTGCACGGGGTCTGCGAGAGCATGAAGGCCCGCCTGTAGACCGGGTACGTACGACCATGCGCGCGCAGGTACGTACGACCACGCGCGGAGCGCGGTGACAGAAGCCACGGTTGCGAACCCTCAACACACCCCGGACGTTGATGTACGGTCCACTCACATGCGTAACAGACTTGTTGCCGCGTGGACTTCGGCCGCGGCTGCCACCCTCATGGCGGTCGCGACCCTGACCACTCCTGCGTCCGCCGCCACGTCCGCACCGTCCGCCCCCACCGCCTCCCGAGCCTGCCCGCAGCTCTCGACGAAGCTGCCCTGGTACGGGGAGAACCGGGCGAAACTCCAGCGCATGATCGACGAACGCGGGACCTGTAACGGCCATCACGGCCCGCGCCCCGTCGCCGCGTTCGACTGGGACAACACCGTCTCCAAGAACGACGTCACCGACGCGACCATCGCCTGGGCACTGCGCCATGACAAGATCCTCCGGCCCGCGCGCTGGAAGGACTCCAGCAAGTGGATGACCGACGAGGCCGACCGGGCGCTCACCGCTGCCTGTGGCACCGATGTCCCGGTCGGCGCCCCGCTGCCCACCTCCACCGACACCGACTGCACGGACGAGATCTTCCACATCCGTGAGTCCGGCACGACCATGAGCGGCGCCGCCGCGTTCTCCGGTGAGTGGGACCACCGGCACACCGTGCCCCAGTACGCCTGGGTACCGCAGCTCTTCGCCGGGCACACCGTCCCCGAACTGGAGTCGTACGCGGCTGCCGCCCGCAAGGAGGCCCTCGCCGCGCCGGTCGGCGCCACCCAGAAGCTGGGCACGCACACCATCCCCGGCTACGTCCGCTACTACGAGCAGCAGCGTGACCTGATCCGCACGCTCCAGCAGGCCGGGTTCGACGTCTACATCGTCTCCGCCGGCTCCGAACCGGTCACCGAGGTGTGGTCCCAGGGCGTCGGCATCGACCGCAAGCACACCATCGCCATCCGCTCCGTCCTCGACGAGCGTGGCCGCATCACCTCGTACAACGAGGGCTGCGGCGGTGTCCCGGTCAACAAGGGCGAGGCGATCCCGTACATCGACGGCAAGCGCTGCTGGATCAACCAGGAGATCTTCCACATCAAGGGGAAGTCGGCCTGGGAGAAGCAGCGTTGGGGCAAGCGGATCGCGCTCGGCGGCGGTGACGCCGACACCGACGTGACCTTCGTCGGTGACGCGACCGGCGCGCACCTCGTCCTCAATCGGAACAAGAGCGAGATCATGTGCCGCGCGTACGACAACGCGGACGGACGCTGGGTCGCCAACCCCATGTTCATCGAGCCGCTCCCGCGGAAGCAGGGCACCTACCCGTGCTCCACGGCCGCCTGGAACCGCCCCGAGGGCGGCTTCGGCCCGCTCCTGCGCGACGACGGATCCGTCGTACCCGACCAGCCGGACTCGATCCACGCAGCCTGAGCCGAAGCCGTACGGCCCTGGGGCCCCGTCCCACCGAACACCGGTAGGACGGTGCCCCACGGCCGAACCGCGCCTCCGGCCAGGCTGCGTGACACCGCCCGAACTCGCCTTCTACCAGGCGCTGTCGAGCCCCTCACGGTGAGACGGGGTCTGCTCCGCCGTTGTGATGGCACCAGGTGTACAACGTCACCTGGCGGCCCTTGGCCTCACGCGTGACAGGTTCATCGTCGGTGAGCCGGAAGCCGGTTGCGCGTGCGACAGCCATGCTCGGTGCGTTCCGCGCTTCGATGCGCAGCAGTACGCGCCGTGCCCCCAGGTGCCGATGGGCGTAGTCCGTCGCGAGCTTGACGGCCCGTGAGGCCAGGCCCTGGCGGCGGTGTCGACTGCCGACGGCGTAGGCCAACTCGATGTCGCGCACGTCGACTCGGCAGCGGAAGAGGTACACCTCACCCCGCGGCTGCTCACCGTCGGTGGTGATCGCCAACTGCGCCTTCGTACGACCTTCCGCACGCCCCTCGCGAGCCTTGGCCAGGTATTCACCCGCAGCCGTGGAGTCGAACGGAGAGGGCACCGGCGTCCACCGGTCGATCTCGGGATCGTCGTAGACCTCGACCAGCGCCGACAGGTCGGCCTCGGTCCACTCTCTCAGCAGCAACCCGTCTCCCGACAACCGAATGCTCGGCGGCAGCACGATCTCACGTTGGCTCGGCATGTGTCCGATCCTGCCCCGCCCGAGAACTGGACGCCAGAGCCGACCCCCCTCCGGCAGAGGGGGTGCGCCCCCTGGGCGGCGACGATTCGTTCGGTGCCCGAGTCGGCCGATAGGGTGCGGGGTCACGACCGCACCCGTTCGATCCACGGGCCGGTCAGGGCTCTGCCGCGGCTCGTGGCACCTCCACGGCTGCCGCGCTGATCTCTGCCTGCCCGGGCCCTGGAACACGGGGGCGATCCTCACGGCGGGGCAGTCGGCCCGGCCGACGGGTCAGGAGGAACGAGTGGCACAGATCATCGCCGAGGTCTCACGGACGTTCAACGAGTTCCTGCTCTTGCCGAACCGGACCCGGCCCGACTGCTCGGCTGCCACGGTCGACCTGCGCACGCCCCTGGTGCGGCACACCGTGGGCGAGACGTCGGCGATCGAGCTGCGGTCCCCCTTCACTTCGGCGATCATGCAGGCCGTCAGCACCCCCGCTCTCGCGATCGCGCTCGCACGCAACGGCGGTCTCAGCTTCCTGCACCATAACCAGCCGATCCAGGACCAGGTCGCGGCGGTCCGCCAGGTGAAGAACACCACCCTGTCCGAGGCCGACGCGCGACTGTGGGACGAACGGCTGGACCGCCTCCCGGTGCCGGATGCCGAGGATCACCTGGAGCATCCGGTGTTCCGTTCCGGCTCCACGGACAACAAGCGCTTCCCGAACCCACTCGTGGACGCCGCCCAACGCCTGCGCGTGGGCGCGGGCATCAACACCCACGACTACCAGGAGCGCGTCCCGGCCCTGCTGGCGGCGGGCGCGGACGCGCTGTGCTTCGACTCCTCCGACGGCTACGGCGACTGGCAGGCGCAGGCGCTGACCTGGGTGAAGAAGCACTACCCGGAGATCCCGGTCGGCGGTGGCAACGTGGTCGACGGCGAGGCGTTCACCTTCCTCGCCGAGGCGGGGGCGGACTTCGTCAAGGTCGGGGTCGGCGGCGGCTCCATCTGCATCACCCGCGATCAGAAGGGCATCGGCCGCGGCCAGGCCAGCGCCGTGCTCGACGTCGCGGCAGCCCGGGACGCCTTCCGCGAACGTACCGGCGAGTACGTGCCGATCTGCTCAGACGGCGGGCTGGTGCACGACTACCACGTGGCGCTGGCCCTGGCGATGGGCGCCGACTTCGTCATGATGGGACGCTACTTCGCCCGCTTCGACCAGGCGGCCGGCGCGAAGCTGCCCACCCGCGACGGCTTCGTCAAGGAGTACTGGGGCGAGGGCTCGAACCGGGCCCGCAACTGGCAGCGCTACGGCCAGGGAGGCCGGGAACTGGTCTTCGAGGAAGGCGTGGACGGCTACGTCCCCTACGCGGGCGACCTCGACGAAGGGCTCGCCCTGACCACCACCAAGCTGAGGACCACCATGGTCTCCTGCGGCTCCACCACCCTGCCGGAGTTCCGGTCCACGGCCCGGTTGACCCTGGTATCGGAGCAGAGCTTCCAGGAGAGCCACGCCAGCGTCACCCTGCGGGACACCCCGACACCGGTCCGCTAGTCACTTCCTGGGGTGCCGGTAGAAGGTCTCGTCGGCCGTCCGCTGCTTCCTTAGGGTGGAATGAGAGCGGGAAGGGGAAGCGTTCCTGGAATTCGGGTACCCCTATCTACTAGTGCCTGATCATCAAGGAAGCCCTGAGGTAGCGCCGCTATGTCCAACGGGTATCACTGGTCGAGACCGCAAAGCCTCCATGAGGCCGTGACCAATCCCAACATTCATGTGAGAGGGACCCGTAGCTACTACAGCCACGCATGGTCCGACGGCTTCGAGGATTCCGTGGTGCGTTACCTCCACGGTGACGCCTTCAGCCGAGCGAACAACCAGCAACCGGCCTGGCCCATCGACCAGTTGTACATCGGCAACTACGTATGCATCGGGGCCGAAGTGGTCATCCTCATGGGTGGCAACCACCTTCACCGGGCGGACTGGTTCAGTCTCTACCCCTTCCGTGACATTCGCGCCGTCGCGTATCAGGGAAAGGGCGACACCGTCATCAAGGACGGCGTCTGGATCGGTATGCGCGCCATGATCATGCCTGGTGTGACCCTTGGTGAGGGCGCCGTGATCGCCGCTCAGAGCGTGGTGACCCGTGATGTGCCGCCTTACACCATGGTGGCCGGCAGCCCGGCGCGGGAAGTCCGGAAGCGCTTCGAGCCGGAGGTCATCGACCGGCTTCTCGCGCTGGACATCTATCAGTGGACCGACGAGAAGTTCGACGCTCTGCGGTCGGCTGTCTGTGGATCGGATATCGACGCCCTCGAGGAGATGTCCCGGGCCTGGGACATCTCACACACAACAGTCGGCAGAGACACGGCAGTTGACTCTATGGCATGACGCGTGACCGTGTGCGGACCGGTATCGGACGTTCTGAGATGCGCGTCACTTCGTGAACTCACGCGCAGCATCGAGGAGGAGACAGTCCATGGACCAAAACCCTTGCTCCCGTGTCGCCCTTGTCACCGGCGGCTCCGGCGGGATCGGCCGCGCTGTCGTCAGACGACTGGCGAAGGACAAGTTCTCCCTCGGCGTTCACTATGTCGACAACAAGGACATGGCCAACCGACTGGTCGACGAAATCGTGTCATGCGGCGGCCGGGCGATCGCCGTCGGCGGTGACGTCGCCGATGAGGACGCGATGGCCGCGGCCTTCGAAGAAGTAGATCTGGCATTCGACGGCATCGACGTCCTGGTACACACCGCGGGCATCATGCGGCCCGGCCCGATCGCGACCCTGGACCTGAACGACCTCGACCGGATCCACCGCACCAACATCCGCGGCACGTTCGTCGTCGACCGACAGGCGGCCCGGCAGTTGCGCGCAGGTGGGGCGATCATCAACTTCTCCTCGTCGATGACCCGCACACAGACCCCCGCCTACGGTGCCTATGTGACGAGCAAGGCGGCTGTCGAGGCGATCACCCTGGTACTCGCCCGCGAGTTGCGCGGCAAGGACATCACCGTCAACGCGATCGCCCCCGGTCCCACCGGTACCCCGCTGCTCTTCGACGGCAAGGACGCGCGGGTCATCGAGAACCTCACGAAGGCCGCGCCGCTCGAACGTCTGGGGAGCCCCGAGGACATGGCCGAACTCGTGGCCTTCCTCGCCGGACCGGGACGCTGGGTGAACGGCCAAGTCCTGCACAGCAACGGCGGTCTCGCCTGACACCGTCTCGTCCGACGCCCCGGTGACAGTCTCGCCGTCCGAGGTGTCGGCAGCGGCTCAACGGTCCCTGATCCCCATGTGGTTGAGCAGGATCGCGTCGCGAACCCTCGTCGGCAGGTGCTGGTTGAGGAAGAAGAAGAGCGAACTCATCGTGTCCACCTGGTTGAAGAGCTTCGGCTTGTCCGCGAGGACGACGGCGGCGATCCGTGTGGCCGCCTGCTCGGGGGTCGGTGCCTTCTGGACCAGTTCGGTGTCGCGCTTGATGAAGCGCATCGCGCGCTCGTAGTAAGGGGACGTCTTCTCCGGCCGTTTGAGGGCCTTCTGTGCGAAGCCGGTCGCCACCTGGGCCGGTTCGATGAGGGCGACCCGGATGCCGTACGGCTCCACCTCGAACTTGAGCGACTGCACCATGCCCTCGACGGCGAACTTGGTCGAGGAGTAGATCGACTCGAACGGGAAGGGAATCCGCCCGACCAGTGAGGCGACCGCGACCAGCTTGCCCCGGCGGCGTTCGCGCATGCCCGGCAGGAAGGACTGGAACAGGGCCGCGGCACCGATCACGTTGATCTCGAAGGCGCGCAGGGCCGCGTCGAGATCCACCTCCTCGAACGGCCCGAAGAACGGTACGCCGACGTTGGACACGACCGTGTCGACGTACCCCCACTTCTCCAGGACCTCGTCACGGAACGCCCGAACCCCCGCGCGGTCGCGGATGTCGAGGGGCACCAGATGGTGGTCGGTGCCCTTCGCGTCGAGTTCCTCCCGCAGTGACGCGAGCCCGGCTTCGTCGACGTCGAAGCCCGCGATCGACATGCCCTGATCGGCGAGCAGCAGAGCGGTCCGGCGGCCCATGCCGTCGGCGAGCCCGCTGATCACCACACGCTGGATCATCTGGTCCTCCTGGGGGTGTGCGCTGACGGTGTGCCCTGAGGCGAGTTGCCGAACGAGTAGGCGTACAGCACCCGGTGAAGCTCAGCGTCCGTGGAACAGGGGGTCGCGGCGCTCCAAGGACGCCGTGATGCCCGTGGCGGCGTCCTCGGTGCGCCAGAGCCACTCCTGCTCGTCCAGTTCGTGTTCGAGGGTCGCTTCCAGTCGTCCGAGCAGTCCGGCGCGCATCGTGGTGCGCATCGAGCGCACCGCCAGCGGCGCGGCCCCCGCGAGTTCACGGGCGAGTTCGACGGCGACGGCCCGCTCCTCGCCGAGTTCCGCGAACCGGTCGGCCAGCCCGGCGGCGTATGCCTCCTCGCCGCTCAGGGAACGGCCCGTGTAGAGCATCAGTTCGGCACGCGTCTGTCCGACGATCCTCGGCAGGGTCAGGCTGAGCGCGAAGCCACAATGGAAGCCGAGCCGGGAGAAGTTGGCCTCGAAGCGGGACTTCGGCCCGGCGACACGGAAGTCGGCGGCGCAGGCGAGCCCGAGCCCGCCGCCCACGGCCGCGCCCTGCACCGCCGCGACCACCGGGATCTCCAACCGGAAGATACGGACGGCCTGTTCGTAGACGGCCGCGGCAGAGGCGCGAGCATCGAGAGCGCCGGTGACGCCGGCCAGCCGCGCACCGGCACAGAAGTGGCGGCCCTCCGAACACAGTACGATCGCCCGCGCGCCCTCAGCGGTCGCGCGCTCCCCGGCGTCGGCGATCGCCGCGAGGATCTCGCGATCGAAGAAGTTCACGGGCGGAGCGTGCATCTCCACGACGGCGACGTGGCCGTCGAGTTCCAGGGTCACCTTGCTCATGGACGCCTCGTTCACAGTCACTTCACGCATACGGACAGCACCCCCTCGTCCGTGGCGATCGTGGCGATGCCCCGTGCGCCGATGACCGCAGCACCGATCCGGTCGGCCAGCGCCTGCTCGGAACCCCAGTCGCCGCGCCAGGCGTTGAGCCGACGGGTGTGGTCCTGCAAGGCGTACTCGCGGGTCATGCCGATCGCACCGTGCGCCTGGTGGCCCGACTTGACGCTGACGGCGGCGTTCTGGTCGGCCAGCAGCTTGGCGGCGTACGCGGCGAAGGACGCGTCGCGTCCGGACGCGAGGGCCGCCGCCGCACGGTCGACGCTCACCTGCGTCATCACCGCCATCTGGGCGAGGAAGACCAGATGCGTCCGGATCGACTGGAACGTCCCGATCGGTCGGCCGAACTGCTCACGCTCGGCGGTGTAACGCTGCGTCAGTTCGTGCACGGCGGACATCGAACCGGCCATCTGCGCTGCCCTCAACACCGCGCCGCGCTGGGCGAGTTGCTCCGTCGTGACCGCGCTCGGCAGCACCTCGGCGGTGGCGCCGTCGAAGGTCAGTACGTCGCGGGGCTGGCCCGCCAGATCGCGACCGGCCCTGACCTCGGCGTCGGCCGGATCGAGGACCAGTACCTTCGCTTCCGCGCCCGTCCCGGCCAGGGCGACGACGCGCTCCGCCGCACCGCCCCACGCCACGTCGCTCAGGGTGCCGGTGACGGTCGTTCCCTCGACGGTCAGGGACACGGGCGGCGGCGCGACCGTCCACGGGGCACCCTCCTCGACCTGCCCGCCCGAGACCGTGACCAGCCAGAGCGCCAAGTGGTGCTCCAGCAACGGCAGCGGAACGGCGTGCCGCCCGGCGGCGGTGAGGAGGGTGACGACGTCGGCGAGCGAGCCGCCCGATCCGCCCGCGGCTTCGGCGATGCCGATCCCGGGCAGGCCGAGGCTCGCGACGGTGTCCCACAGATCGCGGAGCAATGGTGAACTCTCGGCCTCCCGTACCGAGTTGTGATCGACCTTGTCCGCGAAGAGCCGATTCACCAGCTCCTCGACGTCGTTCACGGTGTCGGCGGCGTGGTGTGCGGTGTCGCTCATCGGCCCAGCTCCTTCGCGATCAGGTTGTGCAGGATCTCGGTCGTGCCGCCGCGGATGGTCCACGACGGCTTGTGCAGGACCGCGGTGGCGAGGAGCGCCTCGAAGGGGTCCTCGGACGTCGGGTCGGGCATGCGCCCGAGATGCCGTACGACGATCTCCACGCACTCCTGCTCGAACCGGGTGGCCATGTCCTTGACCAACGCCGCCTCGGTCTTGGGGAGTTCACCGGCGTCGACCATCCGGGCGACCGCGAGTGACATGCCGTGGAAGGCCCAGCAGCGGGTGCTGATGCCCGCGAGGTCGTCCTTGAGCCGGGTGGAGTCCGTGTCGAGTTCGCGTCGGACCCACCGTTCGAGCACCGGCATCGCCGACATCCACCGGTCGACACCGCCGCGTTCGAGAACCAGCTCCTCCTGGTTCTGCATCCAGCCCCGACCGACCTCGCCGAGCCGCCGTGTGTCGGGGACGAACACGTCCTCGAAGGTCAGCAGGCAGAAGTGCTTCTCGCCGTCGATGAACGGGATCGGCGAGATCGTCAGGCCCTCGGTGGGCCGCTCGATGATGAACTGCGTCAGGCCGCCGTGCTTGTCGTCGCCGGTCCGGAACAACCCCAGGACGTAGTCGGCCAGATGGGCGCCCGAGGTCCAGATCTTGCTCCCGTTGATGACCCAACCGCCCTCCACGCGTTCCGCCTTGGACTTGATCGAGGCCAGGTCGGAGCCGGAGTACGGCTCGGACATGCCGATCGCGAAGGAGAGTTCGCCGGCGGCGATGCGCGGCAGGAACTCGCGCTTCTGCTCCTCGGTGCCGTGCAGGGCGATGCTCGGCCCGGACTGGCGGTCGGCCACCCAGTGGAACCCGACCGGCGCCCCACGGGCCAGCAGTTCCTCGACCACCACGAGCCGCTCGACCGCCGTACGGCCGCCTCCGCCGTACTCCTTGGGCAGGGCCATACCGAGCCAGCCGCGGGCGCCCAGGTCCCGTGAGAACCGCGGGTCGAACGCCCCGGCCATACCGAGCCCGACCGGGTAACTGCCCTCGGGTAACCGCTCGTTCAGCCACTCTCGTACTTCGCGCTGCAACTCCCGCTCGGGGGCGGTGAGTTCGGTCGCGGTCAATCTCAATCGGCGCATGCCGAAGTCCTCTCGTCGTCGTGGACCGAGCCGTTGCTCCACACCGAGCCGTCGGCCAGCGCCTCCACGGTGTGCTCGCCGATGGCGGGCGCGGGGCGGCGTACGTTCGCGGGCGTGCGCGAGAAGTTCGCCGTCGGGGGGAGCGTGCGGTACGTACCGGCGGTCGGGTGCTCGGCCAACGGCAGTTCGTCGACAAGGCCTTGGAGAGTCGCCATCCGCACGGCCGGGATACCGGCGCCGTGGCAGAAGTCCAGCCACTCCCGCGTCGTACGCCGCTTCACGACCTCCCGCATGATCGGGTACAGCTCGGGCGCGTGCTTGATCGCGGAGGCGAGGTCGGCGAAGCGGGGGTCCTCCAGCAGATGGGTCTCCCCGGCGTCCTTGAAGATCGCGAGGAAGTGGCTCGGGTGGTACGGCAGGATCTGGATCCAGCCGTCGGCGGTGCGCTGCGGGCGGCGCTCCGGCGTCATCACCCTCGGGTAGCCGGTGGTCGGCAAGTCGCCCTCCGGGGTCGGCGGTTCGGGGATCGCGCCCGAGCCGTGCTCGGCCAGCATGAACGCGGTCATCGCCTGCACCATCGGCACCTCGACGTGCTGCCCTTGCCCGGTACGGGACTTGTGGAAGAGGGCGGCGGTCACCGCTTGCGCGAGCGCGAGGCCGCACACCTTGTCCGCGAAGATCGTCGGCAGCAGCACCGGCTCGCCCGTGACGCGGTCCATCATGTCGCCGACCCCGACGGCCGCCTGGATGATGTCGTCGTACGCCGGGAAGTCCTCGGCCGGGGAGCCGAGCGGCCACCCCTGCGCCTGGCAGTAGACGATCTCGGGGCTGAGCGTGCGGATCGACTCGTAGTCGAGACCGAGTCGGCGCAGCGTACCGGGCAGCATGGTGGCGACCACGACATCGGCCTCGGCGATCAGACCGCGGACGACCGCCGCCTGCTCGGCGTCCTTGAGGTCGAGGGAGACCGAGCGCTTGTTGCGCAGCATGTTGAGCGCGACACCGGAGAACTGCGGCACCGGTCCCGGGCCCATGACTCGGTTGGTGTCGCCGCCCGCCGCCTCGATCATCACGACGTCGGCGCCCTGGTCGGCGAGGATCTGGGTCGCGAACGGCCCCATCACCACCCGCGACAGGTCGACGACACGTACGCCGCTCAAGGGGCCGGTCGGCCGGTCGTGCGTTGGTCGTTCGGGTGTCGGCCGGTCGTACGTCGGCTGTTCGGGTGTCCGCCGGTCATGCGTCGGCTGTTCATGCATGGACGTCCTCCAGATGACGCAGGTAACGCGTGGTCTCCAGGGCGGCGGCACACCCCGCGCCCGCCGCGGTGACGGCCTGCCGGAACCGGTCGTCGGCGACGTCACCGGCGACGAAGACCCCGGGCAGTTCGGTGGCCCCGCCGGGGCCGGTGGTGTGCAGGTGGCCGGTGGCGGTCAACGACAGGAATCTGTCGGCGAGTCGGGTCCGAGGGTCGTGCCCGATCGCGACGAACAGGCCCTGGACCGCGAGGTCTTCGGTCGCTCCGGTCGCCGTGCGCTCGACAGTGAGTCCGGCGAGTCTGCCGCCGTCGTCCCGCCGTAACGCGCGTACGACAAGGCCGGTGCGGATCTCGACATTGCGCAGTTGCCGAACGCGCTTGAGAAGTACGGGAGTTGCCCGAAACGAGTCGTGGCGGTGGAGCAGACGCACCCGCCGGGCGTGCTGGGCGAGGGCGAGCACCTCCTCCATCGCGCTGTCGCCACCGCCGACGACCGCGACGTCGCGGCCCTTGAACAGCGGTGCCTCGCATACGGCGCAGTAGGCGACGCCGAGCCCGCCGCCCAGCGCGGACTCGCCGGGCAGGCCGAGGCGGCGAGGTGCCGATCCGGTGGCCAGGACGATCGCGCGGGCACGTAAGGTGCCGTCGGCGGTGACGACCTCGTGCACGGCCTTGTCCGGGGCCGAACTGCCCACGGCGTACCGGATCTCGTCGGCGTCACTGCCGACGGCGTACCGGATCTCGTCGGCGTCGAGGGTGAGGACCGTCGCACCGGCCCGCTCGGCCTGCTCGCGCATCCGCGCCATCAGCTCGGGGCCGTCGATCCCGTCGGGGAAGCCGGGGAAGTTCTCCACGGTCCCCGTGTCCATGAGTTGCCCGCCGGGCGCCGTGCCCGCGAGCACGACGGTGTCGGCGCATGCCCGTGCCAGATAGACGGCCGCCGTCCACCCTGCCGGTCCGCCGCCGACGACGACCGCGTCGACGGTGTCCGTGGGCAGGGTCGGCCCCGCGGCGACGTTGGCCCAGATACTCATCTCGCGCTCACTCCGACTCCAGGTCGTTCGCCCAACGCGCCGTCTCGTTCAGGGGCGCGACCGTGAACTCGCCGCCCGCCGTACGCGGCAGCCGTACGCTCTGGCTCCATGTCGCGCCGAAGGTCGGCATCCAGGCGGAGTGCTTGCCGGTGCCCCCGGCGACGACGATCCGGATGTCCTCCGGCGCCCGCGCGATCGGCACCCGGTGCCCCCACTCGTCGAGCTTGAGCCGGTAACCGCCCCACAGGCTCGCCTCGTCGAGCTTCTCCCTGCCGACGCGGGTCGCGTCGACGCGGGCGTTCTCGAAGAGGTACTCCTGCACGTCGCGCCGCGACAGGCCCGAGTCGGCGAGTACCCGCGCGTGTTCGGGGCCGAGCGCCAGGAACTGATCGCCGCCGCGGTACGCCGTGTTGGCGCCCGGTGTCGACATGGTCGCCGCGATCGTCTTCAGCAGGTTTTTGCCGGTCGACGACTGGTGGTCGTTGATGTTGTGCGGCCCCTCGACGGCCGCCACCGTCACCACGTCGTCCGTAGGCTCCCAGCCGTCGGGCCACGTCAACTCCGAGGCGTACGACGGCCATGGGCTGTCACCCTGGTTCTCGGCGAAGCAGAACGACCACTTGGCGGGCGATCCTTGGGTGGCCCGGTCGATGTCACCGGCGACCTCGCCCTCACCGGGGCGGGCTCCGCCGATGTTCATCGCGACGAGGCGCACGGCACGGCCGATGGTGCCGTTGGCGCGGAACCCGGCGCCCATGCAGCCGGCACCGCTCGCGATGCCCGACTCACCCGCGAGCGGGCCCTGTACGACGACCATGAGCGCGCACGGATGGGTCGTCATCTGCATGCCGTAGAGGTTGAAGTCGGGCTGCCGCATCGCGACGACCGCGGCTTCGAGGACCGGCATGTACGCGGGCAGGCAACCGGCCATCACCGCGTTGGCGGCCAGCCCGCGCAGTGTCAACTCCGCGCCGCGCGGCGCGATCGGGCCGAGGGACGCGTCGGGGTCGCGGGTCGAGGCGGCGAGGAAGCGCTCCACGCGTTGCGGGGTCGGTACGACGACAGGCAGCCCATCTGTCCAGCCCCACCTGTGCAGTTGCTCGGCCGCGGCGTCCTCGTCGTGGACGTCGGCGATGTCGATGAGGTCGGTCGGCCCGTAGACGCTCACGCCGCGCTCTCCTTGTCGGTCCCGGTGGTCAGCGCGGAGACGACGACGTCGACCGCGGCGGGGGTGACGCGCTCGAAGGCTTCCTGCGGGGGGATTCCGCCGATCGGGTGCGCGATGACGGAGAGGCCGAGCGCGTCCGCGCCCTGAATGGCGAGGACTTGGCGGGAGAACCCCTCGAACTGGGTGGACACCATGCCGCACACCGGCAGCGCACGGGCGGCGAGCGCGGCCATGTCCGCCACCGCCCACGACGCGCACGAGCCGCAGTCGAGCATCGCCACGACGGCGGCGTCGCACTCGGCCGCGATCCGGTCGAGGAGTTCGTCGGTCGCGGCGATCGAGGGCACCCGCTTCGCGTACAGCCGGGGCGTGATGCCGAACCGCCCGACCAGGGCCGTGGCCACGCCTTCGAGGACCTTGTCGGCGTTCGTCTTGCTGTTGCTGAGGAAGCCCACGGTCAGCCCGTCGAGGCCAGGGACCGTGACGCGTGGGACCGACCGGGGAGCCGCCTCGTAGCTGGTCGGGTTGACGATCGTGACGCCCATCGAAACCTCCCTGTCGGCGTCTTGACGCCGTGTGCTGTGACGCGGATCATATGCATCTCGGAAGTTACGTACAAGAGACCTTACGAGATAAGGAATATTCGGATGGGCTTCCGTCGTGCCGCAGGTGCCGAGGTCTCCGCAGACGGAATCTGGACGAACTTCTCGAAACGCCACAGCGTGCGCCCGCGGCGCGTCGTCGCGCCGACCGATCTCGACGGGCTGCGCCGGGTGCTCAAGGAGGCGACGGCCGAGGGGTCGCGGGTGCGGGTCGTCGGCAGCGGCCACTCCTACAACGACGTGGCCGTCGCGCCGGAGACGCAGGTCTCCCTGCGCCATCTCGACAAGGCGCTCGAAGTCGACGTGGCGTGCGCCCGGTTGAAGGTGGAGGGCGGGGCCACGCTGCGCAGGATCCGTACCGTGCTGGGCCGACTCGGGCTCGCCTTCGCCAACATGGGCGACATCGACCACCAGTCGATCGCGGGCGCGCTCTCCACCGGGACCCATGGCACGGGGCTGACCGCGCCCGCATTCGCCTCGCAGGTGGTCGAGTTGGAGCTGATGCTCGCGAGCGGCGACATCGTGCGGTACGGCGCCGAGGAGGGCGCTCTCTTCGACGCGGCCCGGGTCTCCCTCGGCGCCCTGGGGATCATCGTCTCGGTCACGCTGCAGGCGGTGCCGGTGTACAACCTGCGGAGGTCGGATGCGATCGTCACCCGCGACGAGGCCTTCACCCTGCTCGCGGACCCGCCCGCGATCGACCACATCGGCCTGTACTTCATGCCCTACATCGACCAGGTGCTGATGTGGACCGCCGAGCGTACGAGTGACCCGGTCGACAAGCCGTCGGCGCTGGGGGAGTGGTTCCGCGATGTGGTGAAGGTGAACTACGGGCTCGACGCGATGGGGACGGTGGCGCGCAGGGCACCGCGCTTCGTGCCCGCGCTGAGCCGGGCGTTCGCCCGCGGGATCAGGCCCGAGACCACCGTCGACGTCTACGACAAGGTCTTCCTGCGCCCGCTGTTCGTACGGCACGACGCGTTCGAGTTCGCCGTGGAGCAGGCCGAAGGGCCCGACTGCGTACGGCGCTTGATGACCGCCATGGAGGACGCGAAGGTGCCCGCCGCGTTCCCGTGCGAGACCCGGATCGCCCCGGCGGAGTCCGCCTGGCTGCACCCGGCGTACGGGAGGACCTCGACATGGGTGGGCGCCGCCGTACAGTCGCCCGGAATCGACGTCGACGGCGCCTGGGAGGAGGCGCAGCGGGCGTGCGTCGCGGTGGGCGGCCGTCCGCACTGGGGCAAGTGGCATACGCTGGAGGCGGCCGAACTGCGCGAACTCTACCCGCGCTGGGACGAGTTCACCGCGCTGCGTGCGCGACTCGACCCGGGCGGCCTGTTCGGCAGTCCCGCGATCGACCGGATCCTCGGTCGTGTCTAGGGTCTTTCGTTTGGATCAGGCCGGATCAGGGAGCGGGGTCTGGTGCCGTGCATCGCAAGGCGGAGGAGGGCGGCAGGGTGGAGTCCTGCCAACCGACGACAACGCGGCGAGGTGCGGTGCCAGGGCCCGCGAGCCCGGCATGATCCAAACGAAAGACCCTAAGTAGGATCACTCCATGGCCACGCAAGATTCGGGTACGACCGACCGCGAGATCGAGGCGTTGATGCGTCTGGTCCATGTGATCGAGGCGGAGCATCGCGCCCGGCCGACGTCGTCCCTGGACCTGCGGGCCCGGATGGTCGTCCAGTTGCTCGGCCTCAACGGCGAGACCCCGATCCTCGCTATCCGCCGCAGGCTGCGGCTCACCCCGTCGACCCTGACCAGCCTCGCGGACCGGCTCGAGCGCGACGGCTACCTGGAGCGCCGCCGCCATCCCACCGACCGCCGCACCGTCGTCCTGGCACTGACCCCCACGGGCAAGCGTGCCTACGCCGCGGAGAAGTTCTTCTACCGGCACCTCATCGATGACTTGCTCAAGTCGCTGGACACGACGGCGCGTTCACATGTGCTCGCGGCGCTGGCGGGCATGGCACAGAGTCGACTCCCGGATGACGCCTGATCGTTGAAGTGGCGGGAGCCACGGGCGGGCCGGAAGCCCGCCCGTGTCGCGGTCGGCGGGTCAGGAGAAGACGACGGACCGCACGAGGAGACGATCACCCGCACCCGCGCCGGGACGCAGCGTGTAGTAGATGTCGCCTTCGCAGTCGGCGCCGAGGAAGACGGTGGCGGTGGCGTCCGTACGGTTCTTGGGAGCCCGGCCGGGCGATCCCGGCTCGGAGCCGGGTCCGTGCAGGTTGATGCATGTGCCGCTGTCGGGGTTGTTCAGGAACCCGACGGCTTCGTATCCCTCTTCGGTGGTGTAGGAGTAGCGGAACTGGCCGGTTGCCGCCGAGGCCGAGCCGGGTGCGGCCAGCAGCAGGACCAAGGCACTGGAGGCGGCGCCGAGAACCGCGGTGATGGAGCGAGCAGACACGGGGATCTCTCTCTGTCGGGTGTGGGAACGGTCAGTGCCAGCGATGCCCCGAAACCGGTGAGTTAGGCGATATGTCCCCCGAACGGGTCTGCTGGTGTCGCTCGTTGTGAGGGTGAGTGCGGAACCGGCGTTGTCAGTGGGGGCGGTGAGAATGACGCCATGATTCACGCGATGCCCGTGCCGCTGCCTTCTGCACTCGTCGAGCACCACGCGATAGACCTGGAACGCAACTACAGCGACGGCTGGGGACTGACGGTCGACGACGTCGCCACGGCGCCCTCCGGCGAGATCTATGCCCTCTACCACGTCTACCGCTACACCTACGGGGTGACCGATGACGAAGTCGACCCGGCGAAGGCGCACTTCGGCTACTCGTTGGTGACCAGGTACGCCTCCGACGGTACTCCGCTCGCCACCGCGGTCTCGGCGCGGAGCCGGGACGAGGGCGAGGGCGAGAGCACGGTGTTCGGCGGCCTCACGACAGGGCTGGGCGAGGACCTGTGCGGGGCCAAGGGACTGTGTGTCCTGCCCGACGGGACACTCGCGGCGACCGGACCGGGGGACCACACCCATCTGATCACCG
Organism: Streptomyces macrolidinus; assembly: GCF_023887685.1. Classification (GTDB taxonomy): domain Bacteria; phylum Actinomycetota; class Actinomycetes; order Streptomycetales; family Streptomycetaceae; genus Streptomyces; species Streptomyces macrolidinus. The sequence goes on from NZ_JAMWMR010000013.1 coordinate 76,111, forward strand.
CGGACCTCACGACGGTGACCGCTCACCACGGCATGCCCGACAGCCGACATGACGGCGGCGGCGTGCGCGACCCGTTCGCCGCGTGGATCAGTACGACTCCGGAGGGCCGCTTGCTGTGCACGACCGGCGAGTACGGGGTCCACAACTACGGCAACCTGCTCGACAACATCGTGGCGATCACGGACCAGCCCCTCACTCCTGCCTCGAAACCGACGCTGCGGGCCCTGGCGTCCCTGGTGGCGGAACCGGCCAGGCATACCGAAGCCGACCTGAGGCCGGACGTCCTGTTCGACGGCAAGCCGGTCGGCATGGACCACCGGCCGCGGCCCTCGCTGATCGAGCACCTCGCCGAGGCCGAGCAGACCGGACGGCGGTGGGACTGGGACGGCGCGAGGCTCGGCCGACCCGCGGTGGTGCGGGAGGACCTGTTCGTCGTCCCCGTCTACGGTCGCACCTACCGGGGCGGCAACCGCGGCCGGCGGTTCGCTTTCGTCCTGGTCGACGACAAGGGGGAGTTCCTCGGCCGGCTCGGCGGTCTGGACCTGTACCGCGACAGCCCCTTCACCGGCTTCTGCTTCGAGATCGCCGCCGACTCCGCACGCGAGCGGATCTACCACCTCAACCGCTACGGGCTGTTCGCCTGGACCGCCACGGGATTCCGAGCCCAACGACTGGACCTGGCAGACCGGCGGTACAAGCCGCTCAAGCACTTCACCCTCGTGGACTGCACTCCCGCAGGCGAGTTGATCCTCGCCCACCGCACACAACACCTGATGCTCCGCATCCCCTGCCCCGCCCGCCTCAGCGACCTCGGCGAGGTGGTGGAGAACGCACTACGCTCCTACGCCAAGGAACGCACGACCCTCAAGCGGCAATGGCAACCGGTGAAGTGGCACTGGGTCGACAGCACAGCTCCAGTACACCGCCTCTGACCGCGCGGCACGGCCAACCGACGCCGTGAGTGGTCTGCTGCCCGGCAACGTCCCTGGGCACGCGAGTAGTTCGCTGGGACACGGCCGGGCCGCGCCGAACAGTGCCGCGGAGATGTCGAGATCTCATCGCCCGCACCGACTCTCGGGTGAACGGCGCCCAAGCGTGCCGCAGCCGACGTTCGAGAGGGCATGGACATCATGCAGAAGCTAGTGCAACAGACCATTGACCAACTGGTGGAGTCCGGCGCCGAATTGGGCATCCAGGTCGCGGTGTATCAGCACGGGGAGCTGGTGGTGGACGCCGTCGCGGGCGTCGCCGATCCGGACAGTGGCCGTCCCGTCACCTCGGACACCCCGTTCTACAGCGCCTCCACCGGCAAGGGGGTGACCGCGACGGTGGCGCACGTCCTCGCGGACCGCGGCGCCCTGGACTATGACACGCCGATCGTGGCGCTCTGGCCGGAGTTCGGCGCCCACGGCAAGGACAAGGCGACCGTCCGCCATGCGCTGACCCACTCCGTCGGCGTCCCGGCGGTACCGTCCGACCTCACGGTGCGGGACCTGGCCGACTGGGACAGGATGTGCGCTCTGATCGCCGCTTCCGAGCCTTGGTGGGAGCCCGGGGCCAAATCCGGCTACCACGCGGTGACTTGGGGCTTCGTGATGGGTGAGATCATCCGCCGGGTCACCGGCAAGCCGATCTCGTACGTACTCGGGCAGGAGGTGGCGGCTCCGCTGGGCATCGCCGACGAGCTGTTCTTCGGGGTCCCGGAGTCCGAACTCGGCCGACTCGCCCGGCTCGAGGAGGCGCCCGGATCCGCCGCTGTGATGGCAGCGATGCCCGCCGACATGCCGATGCTCAAGGCCACGCCACCCGCCGTGACCCCCAGTGCCGCATACGGCAACGACCCCGTGGTGCTCACGTCGGACATTCCCTCGGGCGGCACGATGACCGCCCGCGCGGTGGCCAGGATGTACGCCGCGCTGCTGGGTGAGGTGGACGGCGTACGGCTGGTCTCGGACGAGCGGCTGCGTGAGGTCACGGCCCTGGCCACCGCCGACGTCGACCACATGGTCGGCTTCCCGATCCCACGCGCGCTGGGCTACAACCTCGGCCGCCCCGGAGCCGACCCGCGGGACACACTGAGCGTCTTCGGCATGCCCGGCATGGGAGGCAGTACGGCGTACGCCGACACCGCGACCGGCATCTCCTTCGCGCTGACCAAGAACCGGTTCTGCCCCGGTCCTTCCCTCGCGGCCGATCGGATCAGTGAGCTGGTCACCAAGGCGGCCACCGGCTGAAGACCCTCCGGCCGGGCCGACCTGTACCTCAAGGCCCGGCTCCGGCCGCCCACACGCGAGGGCGACCGGAGTCAAGGGCAGGACGAACGAGGCGGTCGGCGCTACGGGGTGACCTCGTGGGTCAGGCGCCCCGACCAGGGACACCAGACCTGGCCGGGCAGGAACGCCCCGCCCACCTCGTCCAAGTGCTCCTCGACGTAGGGGATGTTCGCGTCGCAGACCTCGATGGCCATGTCCGCGAAGTGGATGGTGTCCGGCTGGAGATGGAAGCTCCACGGCGGGTTGTAGGAGGCCGGCTGTTTCTCGATCGTGCCTATGACGATCTGGCCGCCCTCGGTGCTGACGATCTCGCGGGCCTCGCGGATCTTGTCCGGATCGGTCAGCTCGATGACGAAGTCGGAGCCACTGGTGTCGTGGAGGTTGAAGTACGCGGCCTCCGCGGAGGCGCGAGGCGCCTGCGTGTGTCCGTCCGCGGCCTGTGCGGCCGACGTACCGGCGAGGGTGAGCAGTGCGGTCGCTGCGAGGGTGCCGATTCTGCTGGTCAAACGTCGCATGATGGGCAACTCCATGCCGTCCGGGCCGTGATCACCACGGCCGTTCGTCGCCCAGCGTATTCGACCGATTGCGCTAATCGTTCACTCCTCCCAGGTGCTCATGTGTGGGGATGGCCTGAAAGTGCCAGGTGTGGCGATGGTCCGGTATGACCGAAACGGGACCCCTCTCCCTCCTTGCGTTGTACACCGTATGGGAACTGTTCTACGGTGTACAGCATGAGCGAAGTGACAACGGCTCCTGGAACGACTTCCGGGGAGGCTCCCAAGGGACACCCCCAGCGCTGGCTGATCCTCGGCGTGATCTGTCTCGCGCAACTCACCGTGCTGCTCGACAACACCGTGCTGAATGTCGCGATCCCCTCGCTCACCGAGGAGTTGGGCGCGGCGAGCTCCGACATCCAGTGGATGATCAACGCGTACTCCCTGGTGCAGTCCGGCCTGCTGCTCAGCGCGGGCAGCGCGGCCGACCGCTATGGCCGCAAGAAGCTGCTGATCGCGGGCCTGGCGTTGTTCGGCCTCGGCTCCCTGGCGGCCGGATTCGCCCATTCCGCCGGGCAGTTGATCGCGGCGCGGGCGGGCATGGGGGTCGGGGGCGCGCTCCTGCTCACCACGACCCTCGCGGTGGTGATGCAGATCTTCACACCCGAGGACCGTCCCAAGGCGATCGGCATCTGGAGCGCGGTCAGCGCACTCGGCTTCGCGACCGGACCGCTCCTCGGCGGCTTCATGCTGAACCACTTCTGGTGGGGCGCGATCTTCCTGGTCAACCTGCCGGTGGCGGCACTCGGCCTGGTCGCGGTGGTGGCCCTCGTCCCCGAGTCCAAGAACCCCCACGGCGACCGACCCGACCTCCTCGGCGCCCTGCTCTCCACCCTCGGCATGGCCTCGCTCGTCTTCGCGATCATCTCGGGCCCCGAGCACGGCTGGACGTCGCCCCGCGTGCTGGTCCCGGCGGCCTTCGCCCTCGCGGTGCTCGCCGGCTTCGCCTACTGGGAGAGCAGGATCCCGTACCCGATGCTGGACCTGCACTTCTTCAGGAACCGCCGGTTCACGGGCGCGGTCGCGGGCGCGGTGCTCATCGCCTTCGGCATGGGCGGGGCCCTCTTCCTGCTCACCCAGCACCTCCAGTTCGTCCTCGGATACGGCGCGCTCGAAGCGGGCCTGCGCACGGCGCCGCTCGCGCTCACGGTCGTGGCGCTCAACTTCACCGGCCTGTCGGCGAAATGGACGACCAAGCTCGGCGCGCCGGTCTCGATCGCGCTCGGCATGGTGCTGATGTCCGCCGGTCTCGTGTCGATCGCCCTGCTCGCGCGGTACGGCTATGTCGGCACCCTGCTCGGTCTGCTGCTCATCGGCGCGGGCACCGCGGTCGCCAGCCCGGCCATGGCCTATGCCGTCATGAGCGCCATCCCGCCCACGAAGGCGGGTGTGGGCGCGGGCCTCAACGGCACGGTCGCGGAGTTCGGCAACGGCCTGGGCGTGGCGGTGCTCGGGGCGATCCTCAACTCCCGCTTCGCGGCGCTGATTCCGTTCGCCGCGACGTCCCTGCCGAAGACGCTGGAGTCCGCGCACTCGGCGGCGGAGCGGCGCCGTGTCATGGACGCCTTCTCCTCCGGGTTGACGGCCAGCCAACTCGTGGGCGCGGTGGCCGTGCTGCTCGGGGGCCTGCTCGCGGCGGCGCTGCTGCGCAAGGCGGAGCGGATGGATTCGGAGGCAGTGGTCGCCGACCAGGCACTTCCGTAGACGCTCTGGTGCCCCGAGGGGCGGAGGTTGCCTGTTGGGGCACTAGCATCGTGACCAGGCGTTGGGAGTGTCGAGAGAAGGTGCGCCATGGCGAAGGGAGCCCAAGGGGCGGGGCGTGTGGCGCGGACCAGCGTCTGGCTGGCGGACAAGGCGCCCCGGGGTAGTGGCTCCCGTGGCGGCGGTCAGCCGTCCGGCCTGGACCGCGAGCGGATCATCCAGGTGACCGTACGGCTGCTGGACGCGGAGGGCCTCGCGAAGTTCTCCATGCGTCGCCTGGCCACCGAGCTGAACGTCACGGCGATGTCGGTCTACTGGTACGTGGACACCAAGGACGACCTGCTGGAGCTGGCGCTGGACACGGTCTTCGGCGAGATCCGGCTGCCGGGCGCCGACTCGGAGGAGGACTGGCGCGATCAACTACGGGCGGTCGCGACGGAGTACCGGGCGCTGCTGGTGCGCCACCCCTGGGTGTCGCCGCTGACCGGTGCGTTCCTCAACATCGGCCCGCACGCCATGGCCTTCTCGCACACCGCGCAGCGGGTGATCGGGCTGACCGGGCTTCCCACGCACAGCCACACGGGCGCGATCTCCGCGGTCTTCCAGTTCGTGTACGGGTTCGGCACGATCGAGGGCCACTTCATCGAGCGCTGCGCGGTGGCCGGGGTGAGCCAGGACGACTACTTCCGCGAGGCCATGAGCGCGCTGGCGAAGAACCCCGCGCTCGAAGAGGTCATGCACCGGTCCACGGACATCATGGAGGCCCGCGGTGGTGACACGGTGGAGGAGATGCGCGAACGCGACTTCGCCTTCGCGCTGGAGACGCTGATCGCCGGGATCGAGGCGATGGTCGCCCGGGGGTAACCGCAAGACCCCCGGTGAGTTCCTCATAAGTCCTCACTGCAGACAGGCAGTTGACCGCCCAAGCGACGCTTCCGCCGTCCTCAGGTGTCTCGGTCCTCGACCCCTCCCCGTAGTCCCCACGCGTCGAGGCCGGAGTAGATCAACGCGGTGCGAGCCCGGGGGAAGGAGAAGCACTCGGCTTCCCCCGAGTAGATCGCCACCAACGAGTCGGCTCCGCGCCACCACGTGTCCGCCAGCCCCATCACCTCGCGCACCGGCTCGTACGCGTCCAACTCGATGCGATCGACGTCATCGCCGGTGACCTTGGTGACCTGGCCATTGCTCCTGACAGATCACCATCCGGTCGATCACCGCCGCGGGGATGTCCTGCTCGAGCCACCATTGCCGGTGCTGTTCGACCGACCTGGTGTCGACCTTGATGCCGTGCACACCGACGAACCTCTGAGCTCTTCGAGTCAGCCCGTCGGGCACATCGTTGATGAGGTGGAGATTCACGACGAGGACGCTACCGGTGGGGCACGGCATACCGTCGGCCGAGGCGGGGTGGAGCATCGGCCATGTGTGCCGGTGCCATGACCGGCCCTTCAGTAACGGTGGTTGACCACATGTCATACGCGGTGTGGCGCTCCTATCGTTCCGGCAATCCACCACCGCGATTCCGTCACCGTGCGTACGGGGCGCCGTTCTCAGCAGCAGACGGTGCCCGGCAGGCGGCGGGCGGGCGACACACTGTCAGGAGCCGGTCATCATGCGTCCCAGCGTCACGGACACCGTCAGAAGCAGAACCGTCCGCGCACTCACCCTGATCGCGGTCGGGGCCCTGGTCACGGGCTGCTCCGCGGCGGGAACCGCCGGTACGGCGGCGTCCGCCGACTCCGGCAGCAAGGCCTCCGCGCCCGTGAAGGTGGGGCTCGTCTACTCCCGCAGCGGGCCGCTCGCCGCGTACGGCAAGCAGTACGAGGAGGGCTTCAAGGCGGGCCTGGCCTACGCCACGCACGGGACGAACAAGGCCGGTGGCCACCCGATCGAGGTCACCGAGCAGGACGACGTGGGCAACCCCGCGAAGGCCGTCGCCGCGACCAAGACCCTCGTCGGCAAGGGGTACAAGATCGTCGTCGGCACCACGGACTCCGGTGTGGCCCTGCAGATGGCACCGCTGGCCGCGCAGAACAAGGTGCTGTACGTCGCGGGACCCGCCGCCACCGACGCGGTCACCGGAGTCAACGACTACACCTTCCGCTCCGGACGGCAGTCCTACCAGGACATCCTCACCGCGGGCACCCTCCTCGGCGACGCCAAGGGCAAGAAGGTCACCGTACTCGCCCAGAACTCCGCGTTCGGGCAGGCCAATGTGGCCGCGGTGCAAGCCGTCCTGGGTACGAAGGGTGCGAAGGTCGACTCCGTACTGGCCCCGCCGAGCGCCACCGACCTCACCCCCTTCGCCCGCCAGGCCAGGGCAGCCGAGCCGGACCTGGTGTTCGTCGCGTGGGCCGGCGCCACCGCCCCCGCCCTGTGGACCGCCCTGGACCAGCAGGGCGTCCTGGACGCCGGCAAGGTCGTCACCGGACTGGCAGGCACCGCCTCGTACCCGATCTTCGGCAAGGCGGGCTCCAAGATCTCCTTCCTCGCGCACTACTTCCCGGGCGCCGGCGGCGACCACCCGGTGGAGAAGGCGATGCTCGACGGCATCAAGCAGGCCGGTGGCACCCCCGACCTGTTCAGCCCCGACGGCTTCACCGCCGCACAGATGATCGTGCACGCCATCGAAGCGGGCAGCGCCACCGACACCGCCGCCATGGTCAAGGCCCTGGAGGGCTGGAGCTTCGACGGCCCCAAGGGCAAGGAGCAGATCCGCGCCGAGGACCACGCCCTGCTGCAGCCGATGTTCACGGCCAGGCTGAAGGGGACCGGCACCGCCGCCCGGCCCGAACTGATCGACAGCATCCCGATGGGCGCGGTCGCACCCCCGGTGAAGGCGGCGGGCTGACACCATGACCTCCTCGGACACGACGCGACCGAGCGCCGCGCGGGGGCCGGGCGTCGAGGAGCCCGGCACCTCCCCGACCCCTGTCCTCCGGCTGCGTGACATCGGCTGGACGGTCGGCGGCGCGACCATCGTCGACTCCGTCTCCCTCGACGTCCACGAAGGCGAGTTCCTGGCCTTCATCGGCCCCAACGGCGCGGGCAAGACATCCCTGTTCAACCTGGTCAGCGGGGTCACCCGGGTCTCCCGGGGCACGATCGAACTCGACGGCGCCGACATCACCGCCGAGGCCGCCCACGCACGGGCCCGGCGCGGACTCGGCCGCACCTTCCAGACCTCCAGCCTGTGGCCGGGCATGACCGTCGCCGACCACGTACGGCTCGCGGCCCAGGCCGCAGGCGGCGGCTCGTACCGGGTCTGGCGCCGCGCCGACACCTACCCGAAGCAGGTCGCCCGGGTCCTGGCCCGCACCGACCTCGCCCACCGCGCCGACACCTGCGCCGACGCCCTCTCGCACGGAGAGAAGCGCAAGCTCGAACTCGCGGTGCTGCTCGTCGGCGAGCCCCGGCTCATGCTGCTCGACGAGCCGATGGCGGGCGTGAGCGCCGAGGAAGTCCCCGCGCTGACCGAACTCATCCGCTCCCTGCACCGCGAAGAAGGCCGCACCGTACTCATGGTCGAGCACCACATGGACGTACTCCTGGGCCTGGCCGACCGGCTCGCCGTGATGCACCACGGCACGCTGCTGGCCCTGGACGCCCCGCAGGCCGTCATGGCCGACACCACGGTCCAGCAGGCCTACCTGGGGGAGGAGCTGTGAGCGCCATGCCCGCGCCCCTGCTGACGGTGCGTGACCTGAAGGTCGTCATCGGCGGCCGACACATCCTGCACGGGGTCGACCTGGAGGTCGCCGCCTCCGGCACCACCGCCCTGCTCGGCCGCAACGGCGCGGGCAAGACCACCACCGTGCGCGGCATCCTCGGCCTCGTCCCCCGCACCGGCAGCGTGCTGCTGGACGGCGAGGAGACGGTACGCCTGGCCACCCACGCCCTGGTCCGCCGCGGCATCGGCTACGCCCCCGAGGACCGCGGCGTCTTCGCCGCACTCACCGTCGCCGAGAACCTCCGGCTGGCCGAGCGGCCCGGCGCCCGCGAACCCGCGTACGACCTGGTGTACGAACTCTTCCCGGAGCTGAGGCAGCGCGCCCGGCAGGCCGCGGGCACCCTGTCCGGCGGCCAGCAGCAGATGGTCGCCATCGCCCGCACCCTGCTCAACGGCAACCGGCTGATCATCGCCGACGAGCCGACCAAGGGCCTGGCACCCAAGGTTGTCACCGAGGTCGCCCAGGTGCTCGAACGCGCCGCCGAGGCAGTGACCGTCCTCCTGGTGGAACAGAACCTCGCCGTGGTGCGCCGACTCGCCCAGCACTGCGCCGTACTCGCCGACGGCCGCACCGCGCACCGGGGCCCCACCGCCGAACTGCTCGCCGACGCCGACGAGGCCCGCCGACTGCTCGGCGTCGGCCGGGCGGGCCACGGCGGCACCGTCGGCACCCCCGCCCGTACCGGCACCCCCGCCCGTACCGCGGCGCACCCCGCCGCCCCGACCGCGGAGGCCGACGTCTGATGTCCACCGTCGTGCTGCTCACCCTCACCGGGCTCGGCCTGGGCGCGCTGTACTTCCTGGTCGCCTCCGGTCTCTCCCTGATCTTCGGGCTGATGGACGTGCTCAACTTCGCGCACGGCGCCCTGATGTCCATCGGCGCGTACGCCACCTGGTGGGCCGCCTCCGGGCATCTGCCCGGTGCCGGATCCGGCGGCGTCGGCTTCGCCCTCGCGGTGCTCTTCGGCACGGCGGTGGGCACAGCCGCCGCGGTGCTGCTCGAACTCGCCGTCATCCGCCCGCTGTACACGCGCCCGCGCGAGCAGATCCTCGCCACCGTCGGCGTCGGCCTCGCCGTCCCGGCGCTGCTGTCCGCGATCTGGGGCGCCGACGCCCGCCCCTTCCCCGGACCCGAGGCGCTGTCCGGCACCTTCGGGCTCCTGGGCGCCGAAGTACCGCTCAACCGCCTCGTGTTGATCGCCGCCGCCGCGGTGGTGCTCACCGCACTCCATCTGTTCCTCGGCCGCACCCGGCACGGTCTGGTCGTCCGCGCGGGCGTCGAGGACCGGGCCATGGTCACCGCGCTCGGCATCGACGTACGCAAGGCCTTCACCCTGGTCTTCGCCATCGGCGGGGCGGCGGCGGCCCTCGGCGGTGCGATCGGCGGACTCTACTTCGGCTCGGTCGACCCCGCACAGGGCACCTCGCTGCTCATCTTCGCCTTCGTGGTCGTCGTGATGGGCGGCATGGGCTCGCTCACCGGCGCCGCGCTCGCCTCGGTCGCCGTGGGCCTCGTCCAGCAGTTCGCCAACTACTACACCACCGCCGGGCTCGGCGACCTCGCCGTCGTCGTCCTGCTCGCCGCCCTGCTGCTGGTCCGGCCGCGTGGGCTCACCGGGAGACTCGCATGACCACCGCCACCCCACCACGCGACCAGCCCCGTACGGCGTACCACCCCCACGCGGCCCGCGCCGGGCAGATGCGCCGCGCCGCCCGCTGGTGGCCCGCCCTGCTGCTGGTGGTGCTCTTCATCGCCCCGTACAGCGCGCTGCCCCTGCCGGGCCTGCTCGACGGCCCGATCGGCAGCCCCGGCAACCTCCAACTGCTCGCCCTGTGCCTGGTCTTCGGGGGCCTGGCCACCGGCTACGACCTGCTGCTGGGCCGCACCGGCCTGCTGTCCTTCGGCCACGCGCTCTACTTCGCCGCGGGCACGTACGTCACCAACACCGTCATGCTGGAGGCGGGCCTGCCGTTCGCCGCCTCCGCACTGCTCGGCCTGCTCTGCGGAGTCGTCCTCTCGGCCCTGCTGGGCGCGGTCAGCCTGCGCGTGAGCGGCATCGGGTTCTCCATGGTCACCCTCGCCTTCGCGCAGGCCGGGTCGATCCTCGTACAGCGCGACCCGGGTGGCCTCACCGGCGGCGAGGAGGGCAGGGCCGCCCCCGCGGACAAGCTGCCCGCCTCACTGGTCGGCATCGAGCACACCGCCAACCTGTACTGGCTCGCCCTCGCCTACCTCGTCGTGGTGGTGTGCGCCGTCCAGTGGGCGGTCCGCTCACCCACCGGCCGGGTCTGGGAGGGCATCAAGGAGAACGAACGCCGCGTGGAGGTACTGGGGTTGCGGCCGTACGGCTTCAAGCTGGCCGCCTTCGTCCTGGCCGGTGGCCTGGCCGCGCTCGGCGGCATCGTCTACCTCCTGCTGACCGGCGGCGCCACCCCGCAGACCACCACCTCCGACTTCACCCTGTCGCTTCTGGTGATGGTGGTGCTCGGCGGGTCCGGCACCCGCTGGGGCCCCCTGCTCGGCGGCATCCTCTACACCTGGGCCGACCACCGCCTCGGTGACCTGGCCGACTCCGGCGCGGTCGCCGGTCTGCCCGCCGTGGTGCGAGTGCCGCTCTCCCAACCCCTGTTCCTGCTCGGAGCGCTGTTCGTCGCGGTGATCTACCTGCTGCCCGGCGGCGTCGTACGCCTGCCCACGCGGCTACGCGCTGCTCGCGCCGCCCGTGCCACCCGCGCCACCACCGATCACGTCGTCACCGATCACGTCACCACCGATCACGTCGTCACCGATCACAAGGAGGTCCCCCGGCCATGAACCGCACCGCGCACGACCACACGACGGAGCGTCAGGACACGGCTGCCCCCGCCTACGAGGAACTCCTGGTGCCGGTGCTCGGCGGGGAGTTGGCCGTACTGCGGTGGCCGGGCACCGATCCGGGCGCGCCCGTGGTGCTGGCGCTGCACGGTATCACCGCCAACGGCCTGACCTGGGCCCGGGTCGCCCACCACCTGGCCGGTCGGGTCACGCTGGTGGCGCCCGACCTGCGCGGCCGGGGCCGCAGCGGGCGGCTTCCCGGCCCCTACGGCATCGCGGCGCACGCCGACGACATGGCGGCGGTGGTGGGTGCGTTGGGCCTCGGGCGGGTGGTGCTGACCGGTCACTCCATGGGCGCCTTCATCGCGGCCCTGACCGCGGTGCGCCACCCGGACCTGCTCTCCGGTCTGCTGCTGGTGGACGGCGGCGTGGCCTTCCCCGCCCCGACCCATCTGACCCCCGACGAGCTGCTCACCGCCGTGATCGGCCCGGCCATGCGGCGGCTGTCGATGACGTTCCCCGACCGGCGGTCCTACAGCGCGTTCTGGCAGCAGCACCCGGCCTTCGTCCGATCCTGGTCACCGTGGGTGGACGCCTACATCCAGCGTGATCTGGTGGGGGAGGAGCCCGAGTTGCGCTCGTCCTGCGGGATCGAGGCGGTCCGCACGGACGGTATCGACCAGTTCGGCGAGGAGGTGTCGAGCGCTGTCCACCAACTGCCCTGCCCGGCCCAGTTGTTGTGGGCGGAACGCGGTCTGCTGGACGAGCCGCAGGGCCTGTACGACGAGCAGCGGCTCGCCTCCGTAGGCCTCGACCCCGAACTGGTCCGCACGCGACTCGTCCCCGGTACCAACCACTACTCGATCGTCGTCGGCGACGACGGCGCCAGAGCTGTGGCACGCCACTTGCTGGCCGCCGCAGGGATGACGGAGACCGAAGGCTAGGACCGACGCACCCCACGTCGTACCCCATTCCCCCCACCCCGCACGGGAGTTCCTCCATGCGCTCCTCGATACGCAGACTCTTCAGGCGCACCGCGCTGGCCGCCACGATCGGTGCCGTCGCCGCGACCCTGACCGCTGTCACCCCCCTCACCCCCACCGCCGAGGCGGCCGGCACGCTCCAACAGGTCACGAACTTCGGTTCCAACCCCGGCAACCTCGCGATGTACGAGTACGCGCCCGCCGATCTCCCCGCGAACGCGCCGCTGGTCGTGGCGCTGCACGGCTGCAGTCAGTCGGCGAGCGACTACCACGCGCACTCCGGCTGGCAGAAGTTCGCAGACCAGTGGGGCTTCGCCGTGGTCTATCCGCAGACCAGCACGGCCAACAACCTTCTGTCCTGCTTCAGTTGGTTCGACTCGGCCAAGGACACCCGTGGCAAGGGTGAGGCGGCTTCGGTCGTGCAGATGGTCGACACCGCGGCGGCACAGTACGGTTCGGACCGTGGCCGGGTCTTCGTGACCGGCCTGTCGGCGGGTGGCGGTATGGCCGCCGACCTGCTCGCCGACTACCCCGACGTGTTCGCGGGCGGCGCCGTCGACTCCGGACTTCCCGCGCAGTGCGCCACCACACAGAGCGCGGCCTCCGCCTGTCAGTACAGCAACCAGAACCTCACTCCGAAGCAGTGGGGTGACAAGGTGCGCAACTCCTATCCGGGGTACACCGGTACGTGGCCGCGGGTCGCGATCTGGCAGGGAACCTCCGACACCACCGTCGCCCCGGTCAACGGCACCGAGTTGCGTGACCAGTGGACCGATGTCTGGGGCATCGGCCAGACGGCCTCCAGCACACGGGAGTTGACCGGCGGAACCACCGAGAGCATCTACAACGACCCCGCCGGCAAGCCCGCCGTGGCTCTCTTCTCGGTCTCCGGCATGGGCCACGGCCTCGCCGTGAACCCCGGTTCGGGCGCCGACCAGTGCGGCAGCACCGGGGCCTACTACCTCGACTACATCTGCTCCAGCTACCACACCGCGCGGTTCTGGGGTCTGGACGGCTCCGGCAGCAGCGGCTCGCTGCCCGCGCCGTCCGGGGTCACGGTCACCGGCACCACCGACACGGGTGCGTCACTGCGGTGGAACGCCGTCAGCGGTGCCGCCGCGTACAACGTCTACCGCGACGGCACCAACGTCGGTTCGCCGACGGGGACTTCGTACACCGACACCGACCTGTCCGCCGGAACCACCTACCGCTACACCGTCGCCGCGGTCGACTCCACCGGAGCCGTGGGCGCCGCCTCCTCACCGGTCACGGCGACCACGACCGGTGCCGCGCCCACGTGTTACACCGCCAACAACTACCAGCACGTCGCGGCGGGCCGCGCCCACCAGAGCATCGGCTACACGTATGCCAACGGCTCCAACCAGAACATGGGCCTGTACAACGTCGCGATCACCCACACCCTGAAGGAGACCTCCCCGGGCTACTTCGTCATCGCCGACTCCGGCTGCTGAACAGGGGGCGGGGGCGGATCAGCAGGAGTACCACCTGGGTGGTGGCAACGTGGTCGTAGGCGTTCTCCCTGCGGCCCGAACATGATCAGGTATTCGACCGGTCCGCCGGGTCCGGCGTTCGCGACGCCGTGGGCGGTGCGGGTGTCGAACTCGGCCACCTCCCCGGCGCTCAGGACGAGGTCCCGCTCGCCGAGCGCCAGCCACAGTCGTCCGTACAGGACGCACAGCCACGCGTACCCGTCGTGGGAGACCTGGTGAGGCAGCGTCGGTGGCGCGTCGACGGCGGGCAGGACGTGCTTGTGGGCGTGCAGGCCCCCCACGTACCGGGTCAGCGGCAGCACCGCCTTGTCGTCGCCGGGACGCCGCGGCACCGGGGTGCGGTGCGGTCCCGTCGCGGCGACGGGTGCGGTGCCGGCCAGCTCGTCCAGGGAGACGTCGTACGCCTTCGCGAGCCGCAGCAGCACCTCCAGGGTCGGCTTGCGTCGGCCGGTCTCGATCCGCGACAGCGTGCTCGGCGAGATGCCGGTCGCGCGGCTGACGTCGGTGAGCGTGGTGCCGCGCCGCTCGCGCGCGGTCCGCAGCCGAGGGCCCATCGCCGCCAGCGTGTCGGCTGTGCCGTCGTCCGTCACCGTCACTCCGCCTCCTCCGGTCGTACCGCCTCCGTCGCCCCGCCCTGCCTGCCAGTTTGCCAGGACGGCAAGGGTGCTCGCGTCGGGCGGTCATGGCGCCGCATGATCGGTGGGCAACCGCGGCCACTCGTGAACCGAGGAGACGCGGTCACCCATGAACCGAGGAGAAGCGATGCACCGTCCCGCACCGTCCGCCGACCCGCGCCACCGCACCATCGAGGCACCCGCCGGGCGCCTGCACCTGGTCGAGCAGGGCACCGGACCGCTGGTCCTGCTCGTCCACGGCTTCCCCGAGTCCTGGTACTCCTGGCGCCGCCAGCTCCCGGCCCTCGCGGCGGCGGGGTACCGGGCCGTGGCGCTCGACGTACGCGGCTACGGGCGCTCCTCCAAGCCCGCCGCGCCGGCCGCCTACCGGATGCTCGACCTGGTGGAGGACAACGTCGCCCTGGTGCGCGCCCTGGGCGAGGAGAGCGCGGTGGTGGTCGGGCACGACTGGGGCTCCAACATCGCGGCGGCCTCGGCCCTGCTCCACCCCGAGGTGTTCCGCGCCGTCGGACTGCTGAGCGTCCCCTACGCGCCGCCCGGCGGCCCCCGCCCCTCCGACGTCTTCGAGCGGATGGGCGGCGACGAGGAGTTCTACGTCTCGTACTTCCAGGAGCCCGGCCGGGCCGAAGCGGAGATGGAGCCCGACCTCCGGGGGTGGCTCGCGGGCTTCTACGCGGCCATGTCCGCCGACACCATGCCCGCGCAGGGGGAGCCCGACCCGCACTTCGTGACCCGTACCGGCGGTCGACTGCGCGACCGCTTCCCCGGCGGCGAGCTGCCCGCCTGGCTGACCGAGGACGAACTCGACGTGTACGCCGGAGAGTTCGAGCGCACCGGCATGACCGGGGCGCTCAACCGCTACCGCAACATGGACCGCGACTGGGAGGATCTCGCCCAGTACAACGGCGCGCCGATCAAGCAGCCGTCGCTGTTCATCGGTGGTGCCCTGGACGCCTCGACGACGTGGATGGCCGACGCGATCGACGCCTTCCCGACTACGCTTCCCGGCCTGGCTTCCGCGCACATCCTGGAGGGTTGCGGGCACTGGATCCAGCAGGAGCGTCCGGAGGAGGTCAACCGCCTGCTGACCGCCTGGCTCGGCTCTCTCCAGGGGTGAATCGGGCTGTTACCCTGCGCGCATGTCAGACCTGGGATCCATCGCCTGGCCGCCTGAGCCGATCAAGACCGAGAGACTCGTGCTTCGTGCGGCCGAGGCCCAAGACCGTGCGGCGTTCATCGAGTTGCTCGCCTCTCCGGAGGTGAACACCTTCCTCGGCGGCCCCCGCTCGCGTGATGAGCTCGAGCGCGAGCTGCCCGAGGTGCCCGAGCGGTGGCCCGGGAGCTTCGTCGTCGAGCTGGACGGGGCGATGATCGGCCAGATCCTGCTCAGGAGAGCGACGAACCACCGCCGCCCGGCCGCCGCGGGGAAGGCCGATCTCGGCTACCTGTTCCTGCCGCGGGCGTGGGGACACGGGTACGCCACCGAGGCGTGTGCGGCGGCACTCGACTGGCTCGACGGCGTTCTTCCCGGCGAGCCGGTGGTGCTCACCACCCAGTCCGCCAACGTCGGCTCGATGCGCCTCGCGGCGAAGTTGGGGTTCACCGAGGTGGAGCGGTTCGAGGCCTGGGACGCCGAGCAGTGGCTCGGCATGCGGCCCCCGGTCACGCCGTCCGCCTGAGCCCGAGGCACGAGGTCGGGCGGCCGGTAGACTCGGCTCGAGAACGTGGTCACCTGGGGGAACTGATGACAGCAGCGGCTGCGGTGCCCATAGTCTTCGTTCACGGGACGCGCTTCAGCGCGGGGCAGTGGAGCATGCAGCTTGCCGCGCTCCGGGACGAATTCCCGGTGGTCGCCGTCGACTTGCCCGGCCATGGGGAACGCCGGGCTCAGCCCTGGAGCCTGAGCGCCGCGACGGAGATCATCGCTTCCGCGGTGGACTCGCTCGACCGCGGTCCCGCGCTGGTCGTCGGACACTCACTCGGCGGCTATGCCGCGCTGGAGTTCGCGCGGCGGCGTCCGGAACACCTGCGCGGGCTGGTCCTCGCGGGAGCCAGTGCCTCGACCCGCGGCCCCTGGACAGCGCCGTATCGGTTGGTCGCCGGGCTGGTCCCTCGTATCCCTGAGGATCGCCTGACCCGGTGGAACGACCGGTTCCTGCGGCGGCTCTACCCACGGGAAGTGGTGGAGGCGACCATCCGGTCCGGCTATGCCTTCCATACCCTGCCGACAGCCTGGGGCGAGGTACTCGGACGCTTCGACGCCGGTGCGATGCGTCATGTGAAGGCTCCGGTCCTCATCCTGAACGGCGAGAAGGACCCCGCCTTCCGCTCCGGGGAGAGGGACTTCGCCCGCGCGCATCCACACGCTCGCGTCGAACTGATCCCGAGGGCACGACACCTCGCGAACTTCGACGCCCCGGAGGCCTTCACCGACGTCGTCCGCCGCTTCGCCCACCAACTCTCCGCCGCCAACTGAGGCTGCCTCGTCAGCAGTGAGCCCCCGTGATGTGGCCTTGCCCTGACCGAGTCCTCGGTTACTCCAGGTAGAGAGCTGCCAAGCAGGGCAGTCGGCGTGTCATTTCGCTGCGGTCGTCGAAGTCGAAGTTCCAACCTGGGTCCAACTTCGGGTATTTGACGGTGAAGTCAGGTACCTGCTTGCCGGTTGCCCTGACATGTGCGGTCCATGCGATGCCCAGCATGTCCTCGCAATCGAGGTCACTTCCGTCGGCTGCTGACGCTCGCACGGTGGGTAGTTCGGCGAGGGCGTCGGGGGCGGCGACTGCGCGCTCGAAGACCTCGCGCCCCTGCGCGATCAACCAGCCGCGGAAGTAGTCGAACCCGTCGTCGGAACACCCGCCGTTGATCACGTAGGCGGCGGCCCACAGGGGATTCGTGTACGAGTCGGCCATCAGGTCCCACAACACCTGCTGAGCGGCAGCGATCTCCTCGGCCGGGAGTGCGACCAGCAGTGAGGTTGCCCGGTGGGCGACCGCTTCTGCGTCGTCCGGGTCGGTCGCCTGGGCGCGGGCCGCGTCGATGAGGTGCCAGAACTGCTCTCTGTCCATGGCGCCAGAGCATGCCACCTGGCACTGACATCGCACCGGTCGGCGGGACGATGCGGTGGTCGTCGTTCGCGTGACCGGGTCAGGTCTGACCCGGGTCGTTGTCGCAACCGCCGTCCGGAGCCGGGCCGTTGCTCTTGCCGAAGCACACATCACCGGGGCAGTATCACGGCGGTAGGACCGCGGTGGCTCTGTTCCTGGCCCGCATGTCCGTTCGGCAGCCGGGCGTACGTCTTCGGAAGCGATGTGGTCTGTATGGATGGGCAGTTACTGGCAGGGAAGGTGGCTCTGATCACCGGTGCGGCATCCGGGATCGGCGCGTCCACGGCGAAGCTCATGGCACATCACGGGGCGCGGGTGGCCCTCGCGGACGTCGATCTGAAAGGCGTGGCGGAGAACGCCGCCGCGATAGCGGAGAACGGCGGGCAGGCGCTCGCCGTCGAAGCCGATGTACGTGACGGCCAGTGTGTCGCCGAGATGGTCAAGAGGACCGTCGAACGATTCGGCCGCCTCGACTGCTGCGTCAACAACGCCGGTATCGACGGATCGGCCAGCCCCCTCCATGAGTACACCGAAGAGAACTGGCGTGACGTCCTGGAGGTCAACCTCACGGGCGTGTGGCTCTGCCTCAAGCACGAGATCTCCTACATGCTCGAACAGGGCGTGACGGGCTCCATCGTGAACACCGCGTCCGCCGCGGGACTTGTCGGTCTCCCGCTCGGTGTGTCGGGCTACGTCGCGTCGAAGCACGGAGTCGTCGGTCTCACCCGTGCGGCAGCACTGGAGTACGTCCGCCAGGGCATACGCGTCAACGCCATCTGTCCGGGTGCCGTCCGCACGCCGATGCTGGACGATGCCATCACATCGGGAATGACCACCGAGGCAGAACTGTCGTCGATGCAGCCGATAGGCAGGCTCGCAGCCCCGCGTGAGGTCGCCGAAGCAGCGGTGTGGCTGTGCGCGGATGCCTCGTCGTTCGTCACCGGCCAGGCTCTGGCCGTGGACGGAGGCTGGACGGTCCAGTGACCAGTGGAGCCCGACATGCGCTCGGTGGCGGACACCTCACCTTCGTTCCGGGTCGATGCCGAGTGACGCCCACAGCTCCCGCTCGACCTCGCTCGGCGGGGTGGTGCAGCGTCGCTCCGGGTGTCCGGCCGGGGGCCCCTGGTTCCTGTCACCGTCTTGGTGCGGGTCGTGCCCGGCTCTCGGCGACCGGGCCTCCCGTGGAGCGCGGTCGGATCCGGAATCGGCGCCGGGGTCGGGGTCGGGACCGTAGAGGCCCGGCGGCAGGCTGATGGCGAAGTAGGCGGCCGAGCCGAGGTGGACGAGCAGCCTCGTCACGATGGCGTCGGCCCTGCTGAGCCAGCACCTCAGCCTCATGCCGCCCTCCTCTGCCAGGTGGTCCCGAGGCCGTCCCACGACGCGCCCCCTTCGAGCGCTCATGGTCACCGCTCGGCCTGAAGCGCCGCTTGAGCCCCGCCTGTGCGGCATGAGAATTTCATGTCCCGAGGGGGTCGATTTCCCGGCCGGAATCATGATCGGTTAAGTGCCGCTGTAGGCGACAACGTGTCAATATCCCGGCAAGCGGAAGGAGTAGTGGCATGGAGATCGGCGTTCTCGGGCCGCTCGTGGTCAGGATCGACGGCACTTCCGTGGTGCCGAGCGCGGCCAAGCCGCGCCAGATGCTCGCGCTGCTGGCGGTCAACGCGGGCTGGGGTGTGAAGGTGACGACCTTGACGGAGGAGCTGTGGGACTCGAGTCCACCCAGCGGACCCGCGGGTGTGGTGCAGACCTATGTCAAGCAGTTACGCCGGGCCATCGCCCTTGCCCTGGGACCGGAACACGAGTACGCGCCCAAAGAGGTGCTGAGCCGCAGCTATGCCGGGTACGCGCTGAACATGCCCGTGCCCGTCATGGAGGCCGACCTCTTCGAGCAGCTCACCGGCCGCGGGTTGCGGGCCCTGGCCGACGGCGACGACGCGACGGCCTCGAAGCTGCTGGGCGAGGCACTCGCCATGTGGCGCGGGCCGGCCCTCGCCGACGTACGCATCGGCCCCGCGCTGCGCGTCGAACTGCTGCGGCTGGAGGAGGCGCGGCGCTCCGCGCTGGAGGGGCGGATCACCGCCGATCTACGGCTCGGCAGACACACCGAGGTGATCGGCGAACTCCTCGCACTCACCGAGCGTTTCCCGCTCCAGGAGAGCCTGCACGCACTGTTGATGCTGGCGCTCTACCGAAGCGGACGCTCATGGCAGGCGCTCGAGACGTTCCGAAAGCTACGCGCGTCGACCGCTCAGGAGCTGGGCATAGAACCTTCGCTGCGTGTCCAGCGGCTGCACCGGGCGATCCTGGCCGCCGACCCCCGACTCGACCTGGACACACCGAGTTTGGCGGCGTTTTAGCGGTCTCCGCCACCCTGGGACCACGGACCCGACCGACCCGCTCACCCCTGGACGGAACCGAGACGGAGCGACAGCGACATGACGCGATACCTGTCCCGGAGGCGCCCGCACGACGGACCGGACCCCGCGACACGGCTGTTCTGCTTCCCCTACGCGGGCGGCGGAGCCTCGGCGTACCGGCAGTGGCAGCGCACCCTCGATGCCCTCGGCGCCGGAGTCCGGGTGCTGCCCGTCCAACTGCCGGGCCGGGAGGGGCGGTTCGACGAACCCAGGTTCACCGATCTGGACGCCCTCATCGACGACATGGACGCACAGCTCGACGAGGAGTTGTCGAAGCCTCACCTCTTCTACGGGCACAGCATGGGGGCGCTCATCGCGTACTCGCTCGCGCGGCGGCGGCAACAGCGCGGGACGGCCCTGCCCAGGGCGCTGATACTGAGCGCCTACCGAGGTCCGCATCTGCCCGCCCCGGTGTTCGCCGACCCGGACACCGGGGACGAGGAACTCGTCGCTGCCCTGGCGGCACTCGGCGGCATCCCGCGGACGCTGCTCGACCACCCCGACTTCCTCTCCGCGCTGCTCCCGGTGGTCCGCGACGACCTCCGGCTGTGCGTCGGCAGCACCGCCGCGCACACCGAGCCGCTACGGGTACCCCTGCACCTGTTCGCGGGGCGCGAGGACCGGCTGGTCACCTTCGCCGAGGTGCTCTCCTGGCGTCGGCACGCGGGGCGCGGCTTCGATGTGCGTACGATGCCCGGCGGACACTTCTTCCTCAGGTCGCACGAAGACGAGTTCCTGCGTGAACTCGCCTCCCTGGCACGCGAGTACGCCACCGAGCGGGTCGTGGCGTAACGAAGGAGCACGTCCCGTGACACACGACGCCGCACATGACGACGCCGCACATGACGGCGTGCAGCACGACGGCGCGCAGGGCGCCATCAGGAGTTCGGCCTCGCGGCAAGTCCGCGTCGCCTGGGGGCTGTTGTCCGCCCTGCTGCTGATCTGGGTGGTGTTCGAGGCGGTGAAGTACGGCGGTTGGGCGATCGTCGCGGCGATCGCCGGTGTCATCGCACCCGACCTGTCCTTCTTCGCCGGTGGCCGGGGCCCGCACCAGCACGGCCAACTGCCCCGCAGGGCCGTCCCGTTCTACAACCTCCTGCACCGTGTCCCCGTCGCCCTCGCCGTCACGCTCACCTGTCTGATCCCCGACGCCCCAGCCGTCGCCGTCCCTCTGTTCACCTTCGGCCTGGCCTGGATGCAGCACATCGCCTCCGACCGCGCACTCGGCTACGGCCTGCGTACCGCCGACGGCTGGCAGCGCTGACCGAGGCGTACGACAGGGCGCTTTGCCCCCGCGCAAGCCCATGCTGCGAGGCTCGACGAGCCAGACAAGTAACCGCTGAGCACCTGCTTGCCGGAGGGAACGCATGAACACGACGGACACGACGCACAGCGGGCCGCAGACCGGCCAACCCCTGCTGAACTACCCGTTCCACCGCCCCTCCGCCGTCGAAGTACCCCCCGTCTACGAGGAGTTGCGGGCCACGTGCCCCGTCGCCCACGTCCGGCTGCCCAGCGGTGACGAGGGCTATGTGGTGACCCGCTACGACGATGTGCGCACCGTTCTCGCCGACGCCAGGTTCAGCCGGGCCGCCACCATCGCCCCCGACGCCCCGCAGCTCACCACGACACCTCCCGTGCCCGGCAGCCTGTTCACCACGGACGCGCCCGAGCACACCCGGCTGCGCAGGCTCGTCTCACGGGAGTTCACCGCCCGCCGTGTGCAGAACATGCGTCCCCGGATCCAGGAACTCACCGACGCACTTCTGGACGACATCGAGAAGCTCGACGGACCGGTCGACCTCAACACGGCACTGGCCTTCCCGCTGCCGGTGATGGTGATCTGCGAACTCCTCGGTGTGCCCTTCGAGGACCGTGACCGATTCCGTGACTGGTCGGACGCCTTCGTCTCGCTGACCGCGCACACCCCGGAGGAGACCGCGGCCAAGCGCCAGCAGATGATCGAGTACCTGGCGGCACTGGTCCAGCGCAAGCGGGAGGAGCCGACGGACGACCTGATGGGGGCGCTCGTCGCCGCCCACGACGAAGAGGGCAGCCTCAACGAGTACGAGCTGATCGTCATGGCGGCGACCATCCTCGTCGCCGGTCACGAGACCACCGTCAGCATGATCGGCAAGACCGTGCTGACCCTGCTGCGCCACCCGGAACACATGGCCGCGCTGCGGGAACGCCCCGAGATGCTCGACCACGCCATCGAGGAACTGCTGCGCGTCAACCCGATCGGTGACGGCGGCCCGCTGCGCATCACCTTGGAGGACGTCGAGGTCGGCGGGACCGTCATCCCCAAGGGCAGCGCGGTCCTGGCGGCGGTCTGCTCCGCCAACCAGGACCCCGCGCGCTTCCCCGGCGCCACCCCGAACGAGTTCGACCCCGCACGGCCCGAGGCCGTCCACCACGTCGCGTTCGGCCATGGTCCGCACTTCTGCGTGGGCGCTGCGCTGGCCAGGGCGGAGCTGCAGATCGTCATCTCCTCGCTGCTGAACCGCTTCCCCGGCCTGCGGCTCGCGGAGGACGTCGAGGCCCTGGAGCTGACGACGGGGATGATGGTGCACGGCCTGACCCGGTTGCCCGTCACCTGGTGACAGGCCGGACCGGTGTGTTCCCGCCTCTCATCGAGGGCGGGAACACACCGGTCATATACGGGGAGTGGGCACTGTCAAACGCGGGTGCTGGGTGACTGCGCCGCCACGACGTGCGGTCCGGGCTTCTGCAACTGGAAGTACGCGCCCCCCAGCACCCTCTCCTTCAGCCGCTGGCTCCGGTCGACCACCCGGTACAGCGAGCGGCGCAGGACACCGCCGGCGCCGTGCAGGGCGAACAGCCGCTCCTGCCGCAGTTGCAGACCGCGCGACCTGCCGACCGAGGCCTCCCGTGCCCGCTGGAACCGCTCGCTCGCCCGCAGCAGCGCCGCCGCGTCCCCGCCCTCGTCGAACGCCTCGCGCACCAGAGGGGCCAGCGTCACCGCGTCGATGATCGCGTGATTGACGCCCTGCCCGAGGATCGGCGTCAGTGTGTGCGCCGCGTCGCCGATCAGGACCAGGCCCGGCATGGACCAGCGCGGCACCAGCGTCGTGAAGATGTCCAGCATCGAGGTGTCCGACCAGGAGCGGATCTCGCCGCGCACCGACCCGGCCAGCTCGGGGGCGAGCCGGTCCAGCCGCTCGTACAGCGCGGGCAGCCCCTGGGCCCGCAGTTGCTTCAGCCCGCCCTTGGGGATGTTGAACCCGACGCGCACACTGTCCGGGTGGGTCGGGATGAACAGCCCGTGCTGGTCGCCGCGGATCCGGATGCGATACGTACGGTCGTCCCACTCGGCCGGGAACGGCAGCTTCAGCCACACCACGTCCCGGTCCAACGGCAGCTTCGTGTACGGCAGTCGCGACATCTCGCGGACCTTGCTGAACCGGCCGTCCGCCGCCACGGTGAGCGCCGCGCGCACCGTGATCTCGCCGTCCGGGGTGCGCGCCGCGACCCCCGTGACCGGGCCGCTCCCGCCGTCCGCGCGCAGCAGCCGGGTGGCCGTCGCCCGGCGCACCAGGGTGAAGTGCTCCGCGTGCTCCTTCTGCCCGAGGTCCGCCAGGGCCGACAGCAGCGCCGGTTGCGGCATCTCCACCGGGTAGGGGTGCGGGTAGGGGAAGCGGCGGAAGTCGGCGCGCAGCACCGTGCTGCCGGAGTCGGTGATCTCCATCCCGTGCATCTGCTGGTAGGTGCCGTCCAGCCGGTCGAGGACGCCCAGCTTGTCGAGCAGCCACACCGAGTCGGGGGAGACCGACTCGCCCCGGAAGGACCGGTCGAAGTGAACGCTCTGTTCCAGGACCACGACGGAGACCGAACGCTTGGCGAGTTCCACGGCCAGTGTGAGCCCCGCCGGACCTCCTCCGACCACACACACCTCTGCGGTCAGCTCAGTTGTCATCGTCAGCGCTGCCTTTCCGGAAGGAGTCATCCTGCGCCGATGGTCGGCAGCCCGCCTAAAGCAGCCCTTGCGGACGGTCCGGTCCCCGACGGTCCCCGATGGTCCCCGACGGTGCGCGCGGCCCGGCGCGCACAGGCACGCACCGGGGCGCAAGCACGTCTTTAGCACCGGACCCCAGGCTCCGCAGTGCCCGCCCGCCCCGTTGTCAGAGAGGCGAACAGACCGTGAGCACAGCAGTGACGACGTCCGCCCCGGAGGGCGCCGGACCCGTCGGCCCCCTCGACCGGCTGCGTACGCTGTACGTCGAGAGACGGCTCGTCTCCGCGTACCCGGAGGTTCCCGGACTGCTCGCCGAACTGGCCCAGTGCGACGACGGGTTCACGCACCTCGCGCGCGCGGGTCGGCTGCTCGCCAAGCTCGCTCCCGAGGACATCGCGAAGCGGCACCCCAGCGCCTTACCCGCCACCGTCGCCGTCACCGGACACGGCACGCTCGACGGGCTGACCGCACCGCTCACTGCGGAACTCGCCCGCCACGGTGTCCCGTTGCGCCTCCGTGCCGGTGACCACGACGCGTGGCTGCGCGATCTCCAGGACACCGGCAGCCAGTTGTACGCCCCCGGCACCGAACTCGCCCTGTGCGTGCTCGACGCCCAGATCGTCTTCGACGAACTGCCCCTGCCCTGGGGCCCGGAGGACGTCGCCCGGACGGCCGCCGCCAAGCTCGGACTTCTCGACGCGCTCGCCACCCGCTACGACGAACACGGCGCCGGGACGCTCGTACTCAACACCCTGCCGCTGCTGCCCCAGCACACGAACCAGCTCCTCGACCACCGCTCGCGTACGGAACTCTCCATCGCCTGGCGGGAGTTCAACGCGAAGCTGCTGCGGCTCGCCCTCGCCCATCCCCGGCTGCACGTCATCGACCTGGAGCCGCTGGTCGCCGAGGGCGGACCGGTGCGTGACGCACGGCTCGCCGCCTACGCCACGGTGCACCTGGGGGAGGACGTGCTCG
Source organism: Streptomyces macrolidinus (assembly GCF_023887685.1). GTDB lineage: Bacteria > Actinomycetota > Actinomycetes > Streptomycetales > Streptomycetaceae > Streptomyces > Streptomyces macrolidinus. The sequence continues at coordinate 100,788 of NZ_JAMWMR010000013.1, forward strand.
CCAGGTACGCGCGTCAGGCGGCCCATCTGTTGCGGACGTCGCGCGGCAACGCGAAGAAGGTTCTCGTCCTGGATCTCGACAACACCCTCTGGGACGGCATCCTCGGCGACGACGGACCCGACGGCATCGCCGCCGCCACCACCTACCGCGGTGAGGCCTTCGGCCGGTTCCAGCGGGTGGTCAAGCAGATCGGCAGCCAGGGCGTGCTGCTCGCGGTGTGCAGCAAGAACGACCCCGAGCCGGTCCTCGACGTGCTCCGCACCCACCCCGACATGACCCTGCGCGACGCCGACTTCGTCCGGATCAGCGCCGGTTGGGAACCCAAGGACGGCGCCATCCGGGACATCGCCGCCCGGCTCGACCTCGCCACCGACAGCTTCGTCTTCGTGGACGACTCGCCCTTCGAACGCGGCCTCGTCGCCTCCTCGCTCCCCGAGATCGCCCTGATCGGGATCGACGAGGAACCGGCCCTGCACATCGACCGGTTGCTCGCCGACGGCTGGTTCGACGTACGGGAACTGACCACCGAGGACCGGGGCCGCGCCGCGCAGTACCGCCAGGAGGCCGACCGGCAGGACCTCCAGCGGGCCACCGGCTCGATGGAGGAGTATCTGCGCGCCCTCGATGTGAGGGTCGAAGTCGCCCCGGTCCGCGACCACGAAGTGGCCCGGGTCGCCCAGATGACCCTGCGCACCAACCAGTTCAATCTCACCACTCGTCGGCTCCAGCCGCCCGACGTCCGCGAACGCCTCGATACGCCGGGCCACTTGGTGCTGGCCGTACGCTCCCGCGACCGCTTCGGTGACAACGGGGTCGTCGGAGCGCTCTTCGCGCACCGGGAGGACACGTCCCTGCGCATCGACAACATGGTGCTCAGTTGCCGGGTCTTCGCCCGCGGTATCGAACAGGCCGCCCTCGCCGCGCTGTTGGAGCACGCTCTGGACTCGGGCGCGGCGGAGGTACGCGCGAGCTACCGGCCCACCGCCAAGAACCACAAGGTGCGCGACTTCTACCCGTCACTCGGATTCGAGCAGACCGCCGAACGAGCGGACACCACTGTCGAGTTCACCCATGCGCTCACCCAACTGCCCGAAGCACCAGGGCATGTGACCCTCGACGCGGACTTCCCCGACCGCGCCCGATGAGCTGAGCCCCCACCCTCGGGGGAGCCCTGGTGACCAGCACGCACCTGTGCCACCGGCCGGGAACGCACAAGCGTCTCCTTAGCGCCCCGGACGACGATCGTGATGTCAGAACAACCTGTGCCGGCGCCACGCCAGCGGATCTCGGAGAGGTCAGGGAACGACGTTGACGAACTTCCGAACCTTCACGGAACTGGTTCTGGAGCGCACCGACGCCCGCAGCGCCGCGGATGCCTTCATCTTCCTGCCCGACGACGCCCGTGGCTCGGTGCCGCAGCACCTCACGTTCTCCGGGCTCGACCGGGAGGCGCGGCGGATCGCGTCCTGGCTCCAGGAGCGCGGAGCCGCGGGCCGCCAGGTCCTCCTGCTCTTCCCACCCGGCCTGGACTTCGTCAAGGCGTTCACCGCCTGCCTGTACGCCGGAGCCGTGGCCGTGCCCGGACCGCTGCCCGCCGAGCAGGGCCAGCACTTCGCCCGCGTCTCCGGCATGCTGCGCGATGCCGAGGCGTGCGCCGTACTCACCGACGCGGTCAACGCCCCCGGGATCTCCGCCTGGTTGGCGACGGAGGGCTTCACCGACGTACTGTGCCTGGCCACCGACGATCCGGACCGGGGCGACGCGAACGCCTGGTACCCGCCCCTGCTCGCTCCCGAGAGCCCGGCCTTCCTGCAGTACACGTCCGGCTCGACCAGCGACCCCAAGGGCGTCGTGGTCTCGCACCGCAACCTGCTCGCCAACGAGGCGGCGATCCAGCGGTCGATCGGCACCGACACGACGACCGTGTGCGGCGGCTGGCTGCCCTTCTACCACGACATGGGTCTGATCGGACACATACTCCACCCGCTCTACCTCGGCGTCCCCACGGTCCTGATGACACCCTTCGCCTTCCTCAAACACCCCGCCCGCTGGCTGCGGATGATCAGTGACTACGGAGTCACGGCCAGCGGCGGCCCCAACTTCGCCTACGACCTGTGCGTGCGCAGGGTCACCGACGAACAGCTCGGGACGCTCGACCTGTCCTCCTGGACGACCGCGTGCAACGGAGCCGAACCGATCAGGGCCGAGACGTTCCGCGCCTTCACCGAGCGCTTCGCGCCCGCCGGATTCCGCCCCGAGCAGTTCTTCCCCTGCTACGGCATGGCCGAGACGACCCTCTTGGTCTCGGGCATCCCACGCACCGCGGGCCCCCGCGTGCTCGATGTCGACGCCGCGGCCTTCGAGCGCGGCGAACTGGCCGACCCGCGCGAGGGCGCCCCCACCCGCTCCCTCGTCAGCAGCGGGATCGCGCGGGACTTCGACATCCGCATCGTCGACCCGGAGAGCAAGGTCGAGAAGCCCGGCGGACACATCGGCGAGATCTGGATCAAGGGCGACAGCGTCGCCTCCGGCTACTGGAAGCGGCCTCGGACCAACAAGGAGATCTTCGACGCGGCGATCTGTGACGGCACGGGCGGACAGGACGGCGGCGGCTGGCTGCGCACCGGAGACATGGGTGTGCTCCAGGACGGACAGCTCTATGTCACCGGCCGGCTCAAGGAGATGGTCATCCTGGCGGGCCGCAACCTCTACCCACAGGACATCGAACGTGCCGTCCAGTCCAAGGACAAGGCCTTCGGCGCCGGTGCGGGCGCCGTCTTCTCCGTCGAGACCGACCGCGAACACCTGGTGGCCGTCCAGGAGATCCGCCCCGGCAACGTCACCGGCGACCTGCGCGCCCTCGCCGCCACCGTCCAGGCGTGCGTCAGCAAGGAGTTCAGCGTCCCCGCCGGCAACGTCCTGCTCGTACGCCCCGGAACCGTCCGCAAGACCACCAGCGGCAAGATCCAGCGGACCCTGATGCGCAAGCTCTTCCTGGAGGGCCGCATCACGGCACTGTACGAGGTCCTGGAGCCGGCCGTCCGCGCCGTCGTCGCCCCCACCGAGGCCGCCGACGCGACCGGCGGCAAGCAGCCCCTGGAAGCGGTGGTCTGACATGGACCACGCACCGTACCGACGCGCCGAGGAGTTCGACCGCTTCCTCGGTGACCCCGACGACCCCGACGAGGTCTTCTCCTACGCGCGGTGCGCGGATCTCGACGAGCGGGAGGAGTTCCCCGCCGACATCTGCCGCCGCTTCCAGGAGTGGGGCCTGCCCGACCAGTACGTACCGGTCGAACACGGGGGCGGACTGCGCGACTACGAGCAGGTGCTCCAGCTCATCCGCACCGTCGCCCGCCGCGATCTGACCTGTGCCGTCGGCCACGGCAAGACCTACCTCGGCGGAGTGTGCGTCTGGGTGGCCGGTTCCGCGGAGCAGGGTGCTCGCCTCGGCGCCGACATCATGGCCGGGGTCCCGGTGGCCCTCGGGCTCACCGAACGCGCCCACGGCAGCGACCTGTTGGCCGGTGAGGTACGTACCGACGACACGACGGCGGACACCGGGGACCACTGGCTGGTCAGCGGCGAGAAGTGGCTGATCAACAACGCCACCCGGGGGTCGTTGCTGTCGCTGCTGACCCGTACGCGTCCGGAGGCGGGCCCGCGCGGCTTCAGCGTCCTCCTCGTGGACAAGCGCCGACTCGACACGGACACCTACCGCCACCTCCCCAAGATCCGTACCCACGGCATCCGTGGCGCCGACATCTCCGGTATCGCCTTCGACGGCGCCCGGGTGCCGCGCGGTGCCCTCGTCGGGGAGGAAGGCGCCGGTCTGGAGATCGTGCTGAAGGCGCTCCAGCTCACCCGCACCATGTGCGCGGCCCTGTCGCTCGGCGCCGGCGACCACGGGCTCCGGCTCGGCCTGGACTTCGCCGAGCAACGCGAGCTGTACGGACGGCGGTTGATCGATCTCCCGCAGGCCCGGCACGTGCTCACCGGCGCCGCCGCCGACGTCCTGCTGCACGAGGCGGTCGCCCTGGTCGCCGCCCGTGCCGTGCAGACCCAGACCGCGGAACTCGGTGTCACCGCGGCCGTGACCAAGTACCTGCTGCCCACCGGCACCGACCAGGTCCTCGCCGACCTGGCCGGGCTGCTCGGCGCCCGCGCCTTCCTCAAGAGCGGTCACCCCTACGGCCGGTTCCAGAAGGTCGCGCGCGACCACCGCCTGGTCGGGCTCTTCGACGGCAACACCCTGGTCAACCTCAACTCCCTGATCAACCAGTTCCGTTCACTGGCCCGAGGCTTCCGGCGCGGCACCGGTGACACCGCGGGCAGCGACACCGCCTGCGACCTCGGCGCCCCCCTGCCGCCCCTGGACCCCGCGAAGCTGTCCCTGGTCGCCCGGCACGGCAGCGGAGTGATGGCGCGGCTCGCGTCCTGCGTCGAGGAGGTCACCCGGCGTGCGGGGCCGAACCCCGCGCTCGCCCCGGTGGCCGAGGCCGCGCGGCGGCTGTTCGCCGTCACCACCGCGGTGCACGCGGACATGGAGGAGTACCAGGGTGCGCTCACCGACGTCCCGCCCGCCGCCTTCGAGGTCGCGCGCCGCTACACCCTGTGCTGGGCGGGAGCTGCCTGCCTCGGGCTGTGGACCCGCAGCGTCGACCAGGTGCGCGACGACCCCCGCACCGGGCCGCTGTGGCGCGACGGCCTGTGGCTGCACACCGCCCTGGACCGGCTGCTGGTCCGCCTCGGCGAACCGGCGGCGGCCGACCGGGAGACATACGAAGCACTGCTCGGCACCCTGCGGGCGGCCCGCTCCTCGGGGCGGCTGTTCTCCCTGCTGCCCCAACAAGGCCCCGAACGGCCGCCGTTGACGCCCGGTGCGGTCACCGGAGACAGGGAGAGGACACCATGCTGACCGGCACGGAGCCCGAGAGCACGCACGCGACGACCGCCGCCACACCGGACGGCCGGGGCGCACCGGGACAGGAGGCGCGCGCGGCGGCCCGCGTGGCCGAAGTGGACCGAAGGCTCGGCGACCCCACCGACGAACGCAACGAACTCTCCTACGCCCGACTGGTCGAGGCGGACGAGGCCGGTGAACTCTGCGCGGCGGGCGAGCGCGCCCTGGACGAACTGAGGCTCGGCGCCGACTTCGTACCGGGTGCCGAGGGCGGGAGCCTGGAACGGCTGGACACCTTGGTCCGGGTCATGCGGCAGGTGTTCCGCCGGGACGTCGCCCTCGGCCTCGGCTACGGCGTGACCTCCTTCATGGCCGCCGTGAACGTCTGGACCTCCGGTGACGCCGCGCAGCGCGCACGCCTCGCACGGATCCTCACCGACGGTGGCAAGGTCTCGGTCGCCTACCACGAACTCGCGCACGGCAACGACTTCACACGCAACGAGTTCGCGGCCCGCCCCGCCGAGGAAGGCGGGTATCTGCTCAGCGGCGCCAAACAGGTCATCAACAACGCCGGACGCGCCGACGCCTGGGTCCTGTTCAGCCGCACCGACCCCGCACCCGGCAGTCGCAGCCACTCCGTGCTCTTCGTCGAGCGCGCGGGACTCGACACGGACACCTGGCAGGTCCTGCCCCGCTACGACACCGTCGGTGTGCGCGGCTGCCATCTGTCCGGACTCCGGTTCGACCACACCCGCGTACCCGCCGCGTCCCTCGTCGGCGCCGCCGGGCAGGGAGTCGACACCGCCCTGCGCGCCTTCCAGCTCACCCGGGCCGCGCTCCCCGGCATGGCGGTCGGCACCACCGACACGGCCCTGCGGACCGTGGTGTGCTTCGCACTCGGCCGACGGCTCTACCGCAGGTCCGTCATGGAGATCCCGCACGCCACGGCCACCCTGTCCGGGGCCTTCGTCGACCTCCTCACCTGTGACAGCCTCTCCCTGGCCGCGACCCGGGCCGTGCACCTGCTCCCCGAGCAGACCAGCGTCCTCGCCGCCGCCACCAAGTACCTCGTGCCGAAGCTGCTCACCGACACCCTGCACGACCTCTCCATCGTGCTCGGCGCCCGCTTCTACCTCCGCGACGGTGAACACGGCATCTTCCAGAAGCACCTCCGCGACCTGCCGGTGCTCAGCCTCGGCCACGCGGGCTCCGCCGCCTGCCAGGCCACGATCATCCCCCAACTGTCCCGGCTCGCCCGGCGCTCCTGGTTCCACGACGAACCCGCCCCCGCCGAACTCTTCCGGCCCCACGCGGAGTTGCCGGAGATCCCCTTCGACCGGCTCGCCCTGACCGGCGGACGGGACGGGCTCAGCGCCACCCTGGTCGCCGCCGCGGACACCCCGCCTGCTGCCACAGGCGAAGAACGAGCCGTCCAAGGGCTCGTCGCGACGTTGGTGGACGAACTGCGTCAGGTCCAGGAGGCGAGCCGCGCGCTCGCGCCCGAGGACCGCACGGCGCTCGCGGGCCCCGCCGCCTTCGCCCTCGCCGACCGGTACGCCCTCCTGCTCGCGGCGTCCTCGGCCATCGGCGTCCGGCAGCAGGCGCTGCGTGACGGCAGTGACGCGTTCCTCGCCGACCCCGCCTGGCTCGCCGCCGCCCTGCACCGGATCGCCCGGCGGCTCGGGCGGCGGCCCGCCGCGCTCCCGGCGTCCGTGGACGCCCGGGTGCACGAGGAAGTACTGCGCAGATTCCACGCCCGCGGCAGCTACGACCTGTACGACACCCCGCTCGTCGGCTGACGGACACCGGCCCCGGACCAGGCCCCCGGACCAGGTCCCCACGGACACCGGCCCGCCCGCGACAGCCACCGGACGACGACATCACGACCGCAAGCGAAACAGCTCACCCCGCCGAGGAGTGCCCCATGCCCGTTCCGACCACCGCACCCACCACCGAGTCGTTGACCACATGGTTGGCCGAGCGCATCGCCCTCTACCTCACGCGGCAGCCCGCCGAGATCGACCCGGACGTGCCCCTCGCGGAGTACGGCCTCGACTCCGTCGCCGCGCTCAGCCTGTGCGGAGACATCGAGGACGACTTCGACCTCGTGATCGAGCCGACCGCCGCCTGGGACTACCCGACCGTCCACGCGCTCGCCGGCCACCTCATGGCGGAGTTCGCCGCGGACACCGCGCAGGGCGGCGGCGCCTGATGGAGCCCATCGCCATCGTCGGCATCGACTGCAGATTCCCGGGGGCGCCCGACACCGGCGCCTACTGGGACCTGCTGATGCGCGGCGCGGACGGGGTGGGTCAGGTGCCCCGGCAGCGGTGGGACGCCAAGGAGTTCTACGCGCGAGCCGGGGACGCCGGGCACGCCAACACCACCGAGGGCGGCTTCATCGCCGACCCGGACGCCTTCGACCACGAGTTCTTCACCGTCTCGCCGCGCGAAGCCGCCGCCATGGACCCGCAACAGCGGCTGCTGCTCCAGTCCGCGTGGCGGGCCGTCGAGGACGCGGGGATCGCGCCACGGACCCTCGCCGCCACCCCGACCGGCGTCTTCGTCGGCATCATGGGCAACGAGTGGGCACATCTGCACCTCACCGACTACGGCAACGTCACCCCGCAGACCGGCTCCGGGAACGGCTACTGCATGACGGCCAACCGGATCTCGTACCACCTCGATCTGAAGGGCCCCAGCCTCGCCGTCGACACCGCCTGCTCCTCGTCGCTGGTCGCCACGCATCTCGCGGTCAACGCACTGCTGTCCGAGGAGTGCGACCACGCACTCGTCGGCGGCGTCAACGTGGCCCTCACCCCCGCCCTGTCGATCTTCTACACCCAGGCCGGGCTCTCCGCACCCGACGGGCGCTGCAAGCCCTTCAGCTCCGCGGCCGACGGCATCGGCCGCGGCGAGGGCGTCGGCGTCGTCGTACTGCGCAGACTGCGGGACGCGCTCGCCGACGGCCAACGCGTCTACGCCGTCATCCGCGGCACCGCCGTCAACCAGGACGGCCGCAGCAACGGGCTGACCGCGCCCAACCGTTGGGCCCAGCAGGACGTACTCGCCGCCGCGTACCGCAGGGCGCGCGTCGAACCCGCCGACGTGGTCTTCACCGAGGCGCACGGCACCGGCACCGGCCTCGGCGACATGATGGAGGTCAAGGCACTCGGCCACCACCACGCGAGCCGCGCCGACACACCCATGGCGCTCGGCTCGGTCAAGGGCAACATCGGCCACACCGAGGGTGCCGCCGGGATCGCGGGACTGATCAAGGTCGCCCTCTCCCTGCACCACCGCGTGGTCCCCGCCAGCCGGTTCGCGGCCAAGGAGAACAGACAACTCGCCCTGCGCGACCACGGGTTGCGACTCCTCAAGGCACCGCTGCGCCTGCCTCCCGGCCCCACGGTCGCCGGACTCAGCAGCTTCGGCATGGGCGGCACCAACGCCCACGCCGTCCTGGAGTCCGCGCCCGCGCCCGCCGCGCGCCCCCGACCGGCCCACCGCGCCACCCCGAGCGGCATCGGCGCCGCCGTCTTCACCCTCACCGCGCCGAACACCGAGGCGCTGCGCCGCAACCTGCTGACCCAGGCGGACGCGGCGGCGGCCCGCCGGGTACCACTGGGCCCGTTGGCCAGGTCCGGCAACCGCGTCAAGGCCGGCCACCGGCACCGCTTCGCGACCACCGCCACCGACACCGCCGAACTCGTCGCCGCACTGCGCGAGTCGGCCGCCGACCCCGCTCTGCTGGCCCGGCTCACCGGCAGCCCCACCGCCCGGCCGCGCATCGCGTTCCTGTTCGGCGGACAGGGCTCGCAGTACCCCCGGATGACCGCCGCACTGTACGAACAGTCCCCGCTGTACCGGCACTTCCTCGACGAGGCCGACGCCGCGCTGCTGCCGCACACCGGGCGGTCCGTACGCGACCTGCTCCTCGCGGGCGACGAGGCGGTCCACCGCACCCGATGGACGCAGCCCGCGCTGTTCGCCGTCGGCTACGCCCTCGGCCGGACCCTGACGGAACTCGGCGCACACCCCGCCATGCTTCTGGGCCACAGCGTCGGCGAGTTCGCCGCCGCCGTCCTGGCACGGGCGCTCCCGCTGGACGGCGCCGCCCGACTGGTCGCCGCGCGCGGCGCGCTGATGCAGGAACTCCCCACAGGCGGCGGCATGTTGGCCGTCCGGGTCGCCCAAGAGGACCTGGCGGCGCGGATCGAGCGGGAACCCCTGATCGGCCTCGCCGCGGTCAACGGCCCCACGTCCACGGTGCTCTCCGGCGACCTGGACGCCCTGGAACGGATCGGCGCCGAGATCGCGGCCGAGGGAGTCACCACCCGCAGACTCCAGGTCTCGCACGCCTTCCACTCACCGCTGATGCGGCCCGTGCTGGCCCGCTTCGCGACGATCGCCACCGAGGTCGGCGGGGGAGTACCCGAGATCCCCGTGTACTCGACCGTACGCGGCCGGGTGCTCGACGGCGAGGCGATGGGAGCGTCGTACTGGGTGGAACACATCGGCGCCACCGTGCTGTTCGGCGACGCGGCCACCGCGCTCCTCGCCGACGGCCCGACCCACCTGGTGGAGATCGGCGCCCGGCCGGTGCTCTGCGGGATGGTGCGCCGTCTCGACGGCCGTGCCCCCGGCACGGGTCCGGCCCCTGTCCTGCCGGTGCGTGGCCCCGAGTCCGGCGGCCGGGAACTCGCCGAGGCCCTCGCCGAGTTGTACCGGGGCGGTGTGGAACCCGACTGGGACGCCGTGTACGCACCCGAGGAACGCGTTCCGCATGCGCTGCCGCCGTACACCTTCTCGACGGAACACCGCTTCTGGTCGAGGAATCCGGTACGGGCTCCGGGAGCGGTCGCCGCCCCGGCGGACGAGCCGGTCGCCCCGGTGTTCGTACCGCGTCAGCAGCCGCGGACCGCCCGCGCGCTCGATCTGCCGGGCAGTGCGGCGGACCCGGTCGCGGACGCCGTCCTCGACGCCGTCCGGCTGGTCGGCGGCTACACCGACGCCGAAGTCGGCCCCCACGACCGGCTCTACGAGGATCTCGGCTTCGACTCCGTCATGATCATGGAACTCAAGAACCGGCTGGAGGACCGGCTCACCGGCATCGGCACCCTCACGGTCCAGGACCTGCTGCCCCGGCTCTCCTCGGTCGGCGACCTCATCACGTTCCTGCGTGAACTCGGCGCCGCCGCACCGGACTTCGCGAGCCTCGGGGACATGGAGGAGATCGGCGGCATGGCGGAGACCGGTGACATGGAGGAGATCGGGGACATGGCGGAGATCGGCGGCATGGCGGAGAACCGAGCACTCAGGCAAGAGGAGAGGACCGCATGACCACCCCGACGACCTGTCTGGCCTCCGTCGGCACCGCACTGCCCGGCGACCCCGTGGACAACGCCACCCTGGCCAAGGTGCTCGGCATCAACGAGGACTGGATGGAGGTCTTCATCGGTACCAGGACGCGCTACTTCGCCCGGGACCTCGGCACCGGAGAGGTCCGCTGGTCGCTCGCCGACCTGTGCGCGCAGGCCGCCGAGAAGGCACTCGCCGCCCCGGACACCGACCCGGCCGAGATCGAGTTCATCGTCCTCGGCACGGCCACCCCCGACACCCTGATGCCCGCCACCGTCAACCAGGTCGCCGACCAGCTCGGCCTGGACCAACTGCCCACCTTCCAGCTCCAGTCCGGCTGCGCCGGAGCGGTACAGGCCCTGGACGTAGCCCGGTCGATGATCGCCTCCGGCCGGTTCCGTACCGGTCTCGTCATGGGCGGCGACGTGTGCAGCAAGCACCTCGACCTCCAGCGCGACCTGTCCGCCGCCGCCCCCGGCGACCTCGTCAACCACGTCCTGTTCGGCGACGGCGCGGGCGCCGCCGTCCTCACCGACGAGCCGCGCGGTCAGCGACTCGCGCTGCGCCATGTCCTCAACCGCTTCACCGGGCTGGGCCGTGAGCCGGGTCAGATCATCGAGTGGTTCGGGCTCGCCGACCGCCATGACGACCGGCAGGCCCTCATCGAGGACTACAAGGCCATCGAGGAGTCCGTGCCCGTCATGGCCGTCGAGATCCTCTGGGAGATCCTCGGTGAACTCGACTGGGGCGCCGAGCAGTTGGACTATCTGCTGCCACCCCAGTTGTCCGGCCGGATGACCCGCCGCATCACCGAGGAGCTCGACGTGCCGACCGCGCGCGACATCTCGTGCGTCGCGGACACCGGTAACAACGGGAACGCCCTGCCCTTCCTGCAGATCGAGAAGCTGCTGGAGCGGATGTCCTGCGGCGAGCGGGCCCTCGCGGTCGCCGTCGAGTCCAGCAAGTGGATCAAGGCCGGCTTCGCCCTGGAGAAGATATGAGCATCGACAGCACCGCCCCCGCCCCCGTACCCGCTACGGGTGGTCTCGACCTCGACGCCTACGTCCGGCTCGTCAACGACGAGGTCGGCATGCCGCTCGCACCCGACCAGGTGGCCTGCGACTTCGACGAACTCCCCGAGTGGGACTCGCTGTACCTCCTCAAGCTCGTCACCACCCTGGAACTCGCCCTCGGCCGCAGGGTCCCGGTCGCCGAAGTCCTGCAGGCCCGCAGCCTCGGCGAGATCTACGAACTGGCGGTGAGCGGGTGACCCCCACCACCGTCGTCGAACGGCGCCGCCGCCACACCCTGTACTTCCTGGAGTGGGCGGCGGCCCAGCGGCCCGTGCACCTCGACACCGACATCGACATGACCCGCGTCCAGGCGCACCGCGCCGCCGCCCGCGACAACGGCCGCCGCTATGCGGTGGTCAGCTATCTGCTGTACGCCGCAGGGCGGGTCCTCGACCGTCACCCGCAGGCCAACGCCGCCATGGCCCCCGGCTGGCCCGGACTGCTGCGGCGCCCGAGAACCGTCCGCTTCGACGGCGTCACCGCCAAACTCGCCCTGGACCGGCCCGTCGAGGGCGAACGCACCGTACTCTCGGCGCGCGTTCCCGGACTGGAGGCGGCGAGCCTGCGCGAGATCCAGGAACGCGTCGACCGCTACCGGGGCGAACAGGCCGCCGAACTGCCCGAGTTCAGGGGCGTCCGCACGCTCGGCAGACTTCCGGTCCCGCTCGGCAGGGCCGCCTTCGCCGCGGCACTGCGCGATCCCCGTAGGCGGGCCGGTGTGTTCGGCACCGTCTCGGTCAGCTCGCTCGGCCACCGCAGCGTCGACGGCTTCCACTCGGCCGGTGGCACAGCCGTGACCCTCTGCGCGGGCCGCGTCGTGGACCGGGCGGTCGTGCGCGACGGCGTCGTGGTGCCCGCGCCCGTGATGCGGCTCGGCCTCACCTTCGACCACCGGGTGATCGACGGCGCGACCGCCGCCGATGTGCTCTCCGATCTCCGCCACACGCTGGAGGCCTTCGATGACGGCACCTGGGGGCAGGACCCCGGGCCGGACTCTCGGGAAGCCGCTCGTGCTCTCCGGACCGTCGGCGGACTGGAGCGGCGTACGCGCTGACCTGCGTCGGCACGGGGCCGCGGTGGTCTGCGCCCGCCCGGACGACTGGCGAACGGAGCAGGCGGGCGGGCCACGGTTGCGCGCACTCCTGGGCCACGACTGGGAGCGCTACCGCGCACTGACGCACCCACTGGTCCGTACCCGGTTCGCCGCCTCCCGCCTCCTGCTGAAGTCCGCCGCCGCAGCCGCGCTCGGCGTACGACCCGAGGCCGTCGAACTCGGCTACAGCCTCACCGGACGCCCCGGCCTGCGCGGCTACGACGGCCTGGACATCAGCCTCAGCCACACCGACGACCTGCTGCTGGTCGGCCTGGCCGGCGGCGCCACCATCGGCGTCGATGCCGAGCGCGGCGACCGCGCCCTGTACGGGCCGGGGCTGGGCCGGCACCTGTGCACCCCGTACGAGAGGGAGCGGATCGAGGCCCTGCCGGCCGCCGAACGCAACCCCGCCGTGCTCCGCCTGTGGACGCTGAAGGAGGCCTACACCAAGGCCCTCGGACTCGGCCTGCTGTTCCGCTTCACCGACTTCGGCTTCAGCCCGGACCGGGCGCCCACGGACGTGCTGCGCCCCGACGGCACCCCCGCCACGGTCGGCGCCTGGGCCTTCCACTCCCTGTCGGTCGCGGACCACACCCTCGCCGTCGCCGTACGCGACGCGGGCTTCGGCCACGCGACGGACACGACGACGGCCACCGCACTCGACCCGGCTCTCGTGGACGCCCTGACCAGGGCACCGGGGGAGGAGGAACCGGCGGGATCCTCACCCGGCGCGCTGGACCGGCCGTGACGGGAGGAAGAGCCAGATCCCGGGCCGGACTTCGAGCGGGACCGAGGACACGGCCGCCGACCGGCCCGACGCGAGCGCCGTACGGAGGGCGGACGCCGTGCGCCGCGCGTACTCGGTCCAGCGGTGGTCACCGGCGGAGCGCGCCGCGCTCGCGCACTCCTCCAGGCGGGCGAGCGCCTCCTCGTGGCGGCCCTCGCGCTGGGCCACCAGCGCCAGCCCGCGCAGCGCCTCGGCCGAGCCCCGCGCGTCGTCGTCCGACCGGCTCACCGACAGGGCGTGTTCGTAGGCCCGTTCGGCCTGCGCCGTCCGCCCCATGCCGAGGAGCACGTCCGCCTCGGCGGACAGACAGCGGCCCGCCGCCGTCCGGTCGCCGTGGCGGGTGAACAGATGCCAGGCGAGGCGGTACCGGTCGAGCGCCGACGACGTCCGACGGCGCTGCCAGGCCAGGTCGCCGAGGGAGCGCAGGATCACGGCCTCCGCGTGGACGTCACCGGACCGGCGGGCCGCGTCCAGCGCGAGGTCGTGCGTCGCCTCCCACTCGTCCCACAGGGCGCCCGCCTCGTAGTAGCCCGCCGCGGCCGAGGCCAACGAGCAGCACAGACTCCACAACCCGTGCGCGTGGGCCTGCCGTACGGCTTCCGACAGGCCCGCGGACTCCTCCTGGAACCACCGCAGCGGCGCGCCGCCGACCACCTCCGCACCGGAGAGCGCGGTCATGGCCAGGGGCTCGGCCTTGTCGGCGAGCCGGTCCCGGCCGGGCGCCAGCCGCGCGTCCGCGTGCCGGGCCAGGGCCAGGAAGGCACGGCACGACCGCTCCACGGCCGCGGGTCCTTCCTGCGGAGACTCCTGCGCCAGCACCTCGAGGGACAGCGAACGCAGCAGCGCGTGGAAGCCGTAGCGCACCGGGGTCAGCCGCCCCGGCCGCCGCCGCGCCTCCAGCAGATGAGCCCGTACCAGCTCCTCGGTGAGCCGCTCGGCCTCCGTCCGGTCCGTGGCGAGCAGCGCCGCCGCGCTCCACAGGGCGAAGTCGGGCAGTGCGGCCAGCCCGAGGATCCGGAAGGCGTGCCGGGCCTCCTCGCCCACGTCGAGGTAGGCGGTCAGCAGACTGCTGCGTACGTCGAGGTCGCCCAGCGACAGCGCGGCCAGCCGGGTCCGCTCGTCGCGCAGCCGTTGGGCGAGCCCGGCGGCCGTCCAGTGCGGGCGGGCCGCGAGCCCGGCGGCGGCCACCCGAAGGGCCAGTGGGAGTCGGCCGCAGAGCCGGGCGATCTCCTTCGCCGCCTCCGGGTCGTCCCGCATCCGCTGCCCGCCGCATGCCGCGAGCAGGGCCTCGGCCTCCTGTGCGGAGAGCACGTCGAGGGCAAGCTGCCGTACGCTCTCCAGCGCCCCGAGCACCTGACGGCTCGTCACCAGCACCGTACTGTCCGGCACGGCCGACAGCACCGGCCGGATCTGGGCCTCCGAGGCGGCGTCGTCCAGGACGATGAGCATCTTGCGGCCCTCGGTGCGCCGGTGCAGCAGTTCCGCGAGTTCCGCCTCGGACAGCGGCAGCGGATCCGCGCCGGAGTCCGTTCCCGCCGCTGCTCCTGCCCGCGGCCCGCGCAGTCGGCGCAGCAGCGTCGCCAGGGCGGCCCTCGGCTCGACGGGCCGCCCGCCCGCGTCCCGCAACGTCACGAGGACCCGTCCGTCGGGGAACCGGTCTCCGGCGTCATGGGCCAGTCGCACGGCCAGCGCCGTCTTCCCCGCGCCCGCCCGGCCCGACAGCACCAGCACCTTGTTCCGTACCGATGGATCGGACGCCAACAGCCGCTCTCCGTAGGCGAGTTGGCCCTTGCGCCCGGTGAAGTCCGACACGGCGGGCGGCAGCCACACCGTGGGCCCCGTGTCCCGGCCGCCTTCCGCGGCCCTGCCGGATCCGCCGACGCCGGATCCGCCGACGGGAGTGAGCCGGTGCGCGGGCTCGCGGTGCCAGGCCAGCGAGGGGTCGGAGGCCAGGACCCGCTCCAGCAGCCTGCTCAACACCGGGCCCGGCTCCACCCCCAGTTCGTCGATCAGCGACCGCCGCGCCTGGTGATAGACCTGGAGGGCGTCGGACTGCCGACCGCAACGGTAGAGCGCCACCATCAGATGGCAGTGCAGCGTCTCCCGGAGCGGATGTTCGTGCGCCAGGGCCATCAGCTCACCGACCAGTTCCTGGTGCAGCCCGAGCCGCAGTTCGGCGGAGATCCGCTGTTCCAGCACCTCCGCGCGCAGTTCGTTCAGTCTGATCGCGGAGGTCTCCAGCGAGGGCCCGTGCGGCACGCCCGACAGCGCGGGCCCCGTCCACAGCCCGAGCGCGCGGCTCAGCGCCTGCGCGGCGGCCCCGTACTCGCGGCGGCCGTACGCGGCCCGGCCCTCGGCGCGCAGCGACTCGAAGACGGTCAGATCCAGGTCCTCCGGGGCGATCCGCATCAGATAGCCGGGCGGCCGGGTCAGCAGCGGCTGCACCGGTCCCGTCTCCACCGCGGCCTCGCCGCTGTCCGCCAGCAGGGCCTTGCGCAGTTGGGACACATACACCTGGAGGGTGGTGGTGGCCGTGCGCGGTGGCTCCGCGCCCCACAACTCGTCGATCAGGGCATGGGTCGACACCACCGTGTTGCTCTGCACCAACAAGGTGGCCAGGACCGCGCGCGGCTTGGCCGCGGACGGCGTACGAGGGGTCATGCGCACGGGGCCGAGCACGCGGTATCTCATCGCGCGGCTCAGCAGTCCTGGAGCACGGACGCGGAGATACCCGCCACGACCCGGCTGCCCTGGAGGAACGACAGCCTGAGGCCGATCACCGGTCGGCCCGCCTCGTCGCGGGACACCCGCCCGTCCGTACGCCGTCCGTCCTCGCGCACCGTGCAGCGCAGCGGCAGGCCGGGCTCGGCGAAGCCGCGGAACGTGGCCTGCCAGCGGGACAGGACGGCGTGCGAGGGGACGAAGCCGCGCAGCTCCGCGGCGGCGAGCAGCCCGACCTGGCGGGACACCTCCAGGAACAGCATCGGCGGCATCTCGTCCGGCGCGTCGGGGGCGTCGAACCGCAACTCGGCGGCTGCCCCGGCGTCGACGGCGAAGGCCAGCCCCTCGCCGCCGTCCGCTCCGGTGCGCTCGGGCAGTCCGATGAGGACGTTACGGCTGTCCTCGTGCCCCACCTGTTCGGGCAGCGGTGCGCCAGGGGAGACCGGGACACCGTCCCCGGCCGCCTCGCCCTGTCGCCGCCAGGGCACGCGATGGCTGTCGTAGACACTCTGGGCGAGGAAGACCAGCCGCGCCGACGCGGCGCCGCAGCGTTCGCCGTCGATGAAGACGGCGGCCTGGCACTCCAGCCCGCGTGGCACACCGCCCGCGACGTCGAGTGGTGTCATCGCGAGTTCGAGCGCGATCCCGGCTTGTGTGTCGCCGCGGCGCCAGGCGTCCAGGGACGTGATCGTGGCACCGGCGGAGGCCACCACGGGGCGCAGGCCTCCCGGCACTCTGAAGTAACGGCGCGCGGCGAACAGCATCGCCTGGCGCAGTGACTCCATGGGGAACAGCAGGTCGTGGTACGGCGCGGCGGAGTCGCCGAACAGCGGGTGTTCTTCGGGGAGTTCGGCGGAGAAGGCGAAGTTCTGCCGTACCGGTGCGGCCATCTTGAGGAGGAACGCCTCGGGGCTGGCCGGTCGGTGGACCAGGTGGTGCGGTCCGAGGAAGGAGGGGGACGGCGCGGTGAAGGTGGTCATGGGGGGTCCTCTGCGGCGGTGTCCGGGTCGAAACGCGTGCGGGGGACGTGCGCTTGACGGGGTGCACACTGCCCGATTCCGCTGAAGGACCGGGGAAGCCGTACTGAAGAGTAGCCAGGCGGCGCCCGCTCCCCCCGACACGCGGCCCGCCTCGACCGAACCCCCACCGCGGTGCCGTCAGTGCAGCCAGTCCGCGTTCCGCGCGATCCTGATCGCGTCCACGCGGTTACGCGCGTTGAGCTTGGCGACGATGACGGTCAGGTAGTTGCTCACCGTCCCCGCCGACAACCGCAGCATGGAGGCGATCTCCCGCGCCTCCGCGCCTTCCGCCGCCAGCCGCAGTACTTGCGTCTCCCGGTCGGTCAGGGGACTCTCGGACTCTCCCCAGGCGGCCAGCGCCAGTTCGGGGTCGACGGCCCGGTATCCCGCTGCCACCCGCCGTACGGCGGAGGCGAGTTCGGCGGACGGGGCGTCCTTGAGCAGATAGCCGGCGACTCGGGCCTCCAGGGCCCGGCGCAGGGTGCCGGGGCGGCCGAGGCTGGTGAGGATGAGGGTGCGGCACTGGGGGAGCAGTTCGCGCAGTCGTGTGGCGGCCGACAGGCCGTCGAGGCCGGGCAGATCGATGTCGATAACGGCCACGTCGGGCCGGTGCTCGAGCGCCATGTCGACGATCTGGTCCCCTCGTTCGACCTCGCAGACCACATCGAGGTCGTCGTGGAGATTCAGCAGGGCGACCAGGGCGCCGCGGACCATGTTGACGTCCTCGGCGATCAGTATCCGGATCACTGGGCTTCCCTCCGCGGTGCGTGAGGGCCCGGATCGCGGCGAGGTGTCGTGATCCGTACCGTTCTCGAAGCGGTGCGCGATCATCTGCACGGCCTTTCGCCTATATGTGCGCCATCCCGCGTGAATGATAAGTCAACGGCGGTGCGGAAATCAGGCCGCGGTAACCACGAATGTGCAGACGCTCAACTCTTTGTACGGACCTATCAGTTCTCCCCGGGGGCATGGGTATGTCGAAAATCCAACCCTGACCCATTCGTTCCCGGAAGTGCCGCATACGAGAACGCTGATTTCGCCCTGCGTGTTACCGAGTTCGGGTCCGCTCCGGTCGATCGGGATCGGTATGCGGGCCGTCAGGGGCGTCCGCGGCTCCCCACCCGCCCTGCACAAGCGGCTCTTTAGAGCACCCTCGCAGGATTCGTGCGAACAGCACGCGTCGGCGTCGGGCCGACAGTCTCGGAGAGGTCAGCGATGCGCGTTCTTTTCACCATCTTTCCGACAACAGCACATCTCTATCCGGCCATCCCGCTGGCATGGGCGTTGCAGAGCGCCGGTCATGAGGTCGTGGTGGCGAGCCCCGAGGGTGTGGTCGACCCGAACGTGATCGACCACATCACCTCGGCCGGCCTCACCGCGGTGTCGCTGGGCGGCAAAGAGGAACTCACCGCCTCGCTGGCGCCGTTGATCGCCGGAGCGGGCCCCGACCGGCCCACCCTGGCGCTCGACCCCGACGACGAGAACGCCTGGCGCACGACCCGGGCCGTGCTCGCGGGCATGTTCCACGCGTACTACCCGCCGGAGTCGGTGCCTGGCGGACGTCGGCCGGTCCTGGACACGCTGGTGGAGTTCGCCCGCGAGTGGCGCCCGGACCTGGTGCTGTGGGACCCACTGGCACCGACCGGGGCGATCGCCGCGCGCACCTGTGGCGCGGCCCACGCACGCCTGCTGTTCGGCATGGACAACATCGGCCTGATCCGCGCCAGGACCCGGCAGGAGTCGGCCGATCCGACCTCCGGCCCGACCGAGGACCCCTGGATGTCCTGGCTGGGCCCGGTGCTGGAGCGGTACGGCCTCGACTTCACCGAGGAGACCCTGGTCGGCCAGTGGTCCCTGGACCTGACCCAGTCCCGGATGCGCAACCCGCTGGACCTGACGTATGTTCCGGTCCGCCGGGTTCCGTACACCGGGGCCGCCACACTCCCCCCGTGGCTGCACGCCCGGCCCGAGCGGCCCCGCGCGGTGCTCACCCTCGGGGTGAGCCGCCGACTGCTCGCCGGTCGGCACAGCGGCTTCCCGATGCGGGAGTTCTTCGACTCGGTGTCCGACCTGGACCTGGAACTGGTCGCCACCTTGAACAGCGAGCAGTTGGACGCCGTGGGCACGCTCCCGGACAACGTCCGCGCCCTCGCCTACGTACCGCTCGACCAGGTGCTGCCCACCAGCTCGGCGATCATCCACCACGGCGGTGGCGGGACGTTCGCCGCCGCCGTCGCGTTCAAGGTGCCGCAGTTGGTCGTGCCGCTCCCGATGTGGGACGAGACGGTCACCGCGCGGTACGTCGTCCGCCGCGGCGCGGGACTGGCCGCCGACCCGGCGGCGATCGACGTCGACAGCATGCGCAAGGACCTCGTCCGGCTGATCGAGGAGCCGTCCTTCCAGCTCGGGGCCCGAGCCCTGTACGAGGACATGCTGGCCGCCCCGGCGCCGAAGGACGTCGTCCCGGTCCTGGAGCGGCTGACCGCGGAACACCGCGACTGAGCGGCCCGGCCCGCCGGACCTTCGCAGCACGTCGAGTTCAGACAGAGAGGGCGAGCGAGCCGTGCGCATCGAGGAGACCGGCATCCCCGGCACCTATGTGATCGAGCCGGAACATCTGCCCGACGACCGGGGTGTGTTCTACGAATCGATGCGGTCCGACGAACTGGAGCGGTCCGCGGGGGTCCTCTTCCGGCCCCGTCAGATCAACTACTCGGTGTCCCGACGGCACACCCTGCGCGGCATCCACAGCGTGAGCATCCCTCCGGGACAGGCCAAACTCGTCACCTGCGTCCGGGGCGTGCTGCGTGACATCGTCGTCGACCTGCGGGTCGGTTCGCCCACGTTCGGCGCGCACCGCGTGACCGAACTGGACGCCGCCTCGGGCCGGTCCATGTACGTACCGGAGGGCGTCGGCCACGGCTTCCTCGCACTCACCGACGACACCTGTGTCTGCTATGTCGTCTCCACCACCTACGTCCCCGGCACACAGATCGACATCAACCCGCTCGACCCCGACCTGGACCTGCCCTGGGAGTGCGCCGGGACACCGCTGATCTCGGACAAGGACGCGCACGCGCCCCTGCTGGCCGAGGCCCTCGCGGCGGGCATGCTGCCCGACTTCGACATCGCCTGACCGGGCGTCCCTCCCGGTCCGCCGGTCTCCGCGCGGCCATGAACCGCGCACCGGGCCCGAAGGCATCAACACGTGAATCGAGAGGACCTCCCATGAAGGCTCTGGTGCTGGCCGGCGGATCGGGCACCCGCCTACGGCCGTTCAGCTACTCGATGCCCAAGCAACTCATCCCCATCGTGAACACACCGGTCCTGGAGTACGTCCTCAGGAACATCCTGGACCTGGGCGTGACCGAGATAGGGGTCGTCGTCGGCGACCGCGCCCACGAGATCCGCCAGGCGCTCGGCGACGGATCGCGGTTCGGGGCCTGCCGGTTGACCTACCTCCAGCAGGACGCCCCGCTCGGCCTCGCCCACACCGTCACCATCGCCCGCGACTTCCTCGGTGACGACGACTTCGTGATGTACCTCGGCGACAACATGCTGCCCGAGGGGATCACCGGCATCGCCGAGGAGTTCGCCGCACACCGTCCCGCCGCCCATGTCGTGGTGCACAAGGTCCCGGACCCGCGCGCCTTCGGCGTGGCCGAACTCGGGCCGGGCGGCGAGGTGTTGGGCCTGGTCGAGAAGCCGGAGCAGCCGCGCAGCGACCTGGCCCTGATCGGCGTGTACTTCTTCACCGCCGCCATCCACGAGGCGGTCCGGGCCATCGAGCCCAGCAGCCGAGGCGAGTTGGAGATCACCGACGCGATCCAGTGGCTGGTGGCGTCCGGCGCGGACGTGCGGGCCGGTCAGTACGAGGGCTACTGGAAGGACACCGGGGACGTCGAGGACGTGCTGGAGTGCAACCGGCACATCCTGGAGAGCCTGCGGCCCGCCATGGACGGCGAGGTCGACGAGGCCAGTGTGCTGACCGGCCCCGTCGTCGTGGAAGCGGGGGCACACATCGTGCGCTCCCGTATCGAGGGCCCGGTGGTCATCGGCGCGGGCACGGTCGTCGCGGACAGCCACATCGGCCCGCACACCTCCATCGGACGTGACTGCGCGGTCACCGGAAGCCGGCTGGAGTACTCCATCGCCCTGGACGGGGCGTCGGTCACCGGCGTCCAGGGGCTGCGCAGTTCCGTCATCGGCCGCTCCGCCCGCGTCGGCACCGTCGGGCAGAGCACGGACCGCTACCGCCTGGTCGTCGGAGACCACACCCGAGTGGAAGTCGCGGCATGAGGATCCTCGTCACCGGAGCCGCGGGGTTCATCGGCTCCCACTTCGTCCGCAACCTCCTCGCCAACAGCTACGCGGGGTGGCAGAACGCGCGGGTCACCGCCCTGGACAAGCTCACCTACGCGGGCAACCGGGACAACCTGCCCGCCTCGCACCCGCGCCTGGAGTTCGTCCGGGGCGACATCTGCGACCCCGGCCTGCTGCGCGACCTGCTGCCCGGACACGACGCCGTGGTGCACTTCGCCGCCGAGTCCCATGTGGACCGCTCACTGGAGGGCGCGGGAGAGTTCTTCCGCACCAACGTCCTGGGCACGCAGACACTGCTCGACGCCGTGCTGGCATGCGGGGTCGAGCGGGTCGTGCACGTCTCCACCGACGAGGTGTACGGCTCGATCGCGCAGGGCTCCTGGACCGAGGACCACCCCCTGCTGCCCAACACCCCCTACGCGGCCTCCAAGGCCTGTTCCGACCTGGTCGCCCGCACCTACTGGCGCACCCACGGAGTGAACCTCTCCCTCACCCGCTGCTCCAACAACTACGGGCCGTACCAGCACCCCGAGAAGCTCATCCCGCTGTTCGTCACCAACCTGCTCGAAGGCCGGAAGGTGCCGCTGTACGGCGACGGACGCAACATGCGCGAATGGCTGCATGTCGACGACCACTGCCGCGGGATCCACCTCGTCCTCGACAAGGGCCGGGTCGGCGAGATCTACAACATCGGCGGCGGCAACGAGCGGACCAACCGCGCCATCACCGAGCATCTGCTCGAACTCACCGGCTGCGGCGCGGAGATGATCCACCACGTCGCCGACCGCAAGGCACACGACCTGCGGTACTCCATCGACGAGTCCAAGATCCGCGACGAGTTGGGCTATGTACCGCTGACCGGATTCGAGGAGGGCCTGGCCGCCACGGTGGCCTGGTACCGCGACCACCCCGACTGGTGGAAGACCGCCAAGTACGGAGCCGACCATGCCGATCGCTGAGAACGGCACGACGGCCGGGCTGCGGGTCGTGGTGCTCGGGGGCACCGGCTACCTGGGCCGCCGCATCGGTGCGGCCTTCGCCGCCGACGGCGCCCATGTCCACCTGGTGTCCCGCAGCCCGGCCGAGGACCGCCCGGCCGACCCGCGCTTCGTCCTCATGGACCTGCTGGCGGTCGACCCGCACGAACTCGACCGGTTCTTCGCCTCGGTGCGACCCGATGTGGTGGTCAACGCCGTCGGCCGGGCCTGGCGAGCCGACGAGGCCGAGATGACCGCCAGCAACGCGGAACTCGTCGCCCGTATCACGGAGTCGCTCACCCGCTTGCCCCGCCCGCCCCGGCTGATCCAGCTCGGCAGCGTCCACGAGTACGGCGCCGGCACGCCGGGCACCGGAACCTCCGAGGACCACGAACCCGCCCCCGTCACACCGTACGGGCGCAGCAAGCTCCTCGGCACGCGGGCCGTCCTCCGGGCCGCGGCGGATGACGGCCTGGACGGTGTGGTGCTCCGCCTCGCCAATGTGATCGGCGCCGGGGGACCGGCAGGCAGCATCTTCGGCAGGGTCGCGGTGCACCTCGGACAGGCCGCCCGCGCCCGGTCGTCGGGCGAGAAGCCGGACGAGCTGAGGCTCCCGCCGCTGCGCGCCCACCGCGACATCGTGGACGTGCACGACGTCGTCGACGCCGTACGCGCCGCCGCCGTCGCACCGGGGACGGATGTCGGCGGCCGGGTCGTCAACATCGGCCGGGGCGAGGCGGTTCCGATCCACACGCTGATCGACCGCATGATCGAACTCAGCGGCGTGGACCTCCCGGTCGTCGAGGTCGCTGCCGACCCCTCCCCGCGCACCGATGTGGAGTGGCAGCAACTGGACGTCTCGCGGGCGTCGCGCCTCCTGGGGTGGCAGCCGCGGCGCACTCTCGACACCTCGCTGCGCGACCTGCTCACGGCCGCGCTGCCACCTCCGGTCAAGGGAAGGACAGGACGATGAGCGACAGCAAGCAGCGGGTGCTGGACGAGGTCCGCGGATACCACCAAGAGACCGCGCCCGACCGGGAGTTCATCCCCGGAGTGACCGAGATCTGGCCGTCCGGGGCGGTGTTGGACGAAGAGGACCGCGTCGCCATCGTCGAGGCCGCGCTGACCCTGCGGATCGCCGCCGGACCCAGCTCCAGGAAGTTCGAGTCCGCCTTCGCCAAGCGGCTGAAGCGACGCAAGGCCCATCTGACCAACTCCGGTTCGTCGGCGAACCTTCTCGCCGTCTCGGCCCTCACCTCGCACCAACTCGGGGACCGGCGGCTGAAGCCGGGCGACGAGGTGATCACCGTCGCCGCAGGATTCCCCACCACGGTCAACCCGATCCTGCAGAACGGCCTCGTACCGGTCTTCGTGGACGTGGACCTGGCGACGTACAACACCACGGCCGACCGCGTGGCGCGGGCGATCGGCCCCAAGACCCGGGCGATCGTCATCGCGCACGCCCTCGGCAACCCCTTCGAGGTCGCCGAGGTGGCCCAACTCGCCCAGGACCACGGCCTGTTCCTCATCGAGGACAACTGCGACGCGGTCGGCTCCACCTACGACGGCCGGATCACCGGCACCTTCGGCGACATGACCACGGTCAGCTTCTACCCCGCGCACCATCTCACCATGGGGGAGGGCGGCTGCGTCCTCACCTCCGACCTCGGCCTGGCCCGCATCGTGGAGTCGCTCCGCGACTGGGGGCGGGACTGCTGGTGCGAACCCGGCAAGAACAACACCTGCTTCAAACGGTTCGAGTACCAGATGGGCGACCTGCCGGCCGGCTACGACCACAAGTACATCTTCTCCCACGTCGGGTACAACCTGAAGGGAACCGACATCCAGGCCGCGCTCGGCCTCACCCAACTCGCCAAGCTGGACGGCTTCATCGAGGCCCGACGGCGCAACTGGCGCCGCCTGCGCGAGAGTCTGGACGGTGTGCCGGGCCTGCTGCTCCCCGAGGCGACACCCCGGTCCGATCCGAGCTGGTTCGGCTTCGTCCTCACCGTCGACCCGAAGGCCCCCTTCACCCGCGCCGAACTCGTCGCACACCTGGAGGAACGCAAGATCGGCACCCGGCGGCTGTTCGCCGGCAACCTCACCCGGCAGCCGGCCTACATCGGCCGTCCCCACCGCGTCGTCGGCGACCTCACCAACAGCGACATCATCACCGAGCACACCTTCTGGATCGGCGTCTACCCGGGACTCACCGACGCGATGCTCGACTACATGACCGCCACGATCAAGGAGTTCGTGGCCCAGCATGGCTGAGCCCGCGGAAAGGCAGGGAGTCCCTGCGATGTCGTCCCCCTCTCTCCAGACACGCGCGGACACGAAGGTGCCCGCCCGTATCGCCCGGTCGGCCGCCACCACCCGCGGCGCACATCTGCGCACCGAGGACTTCGGCGGCTGGCTGGCCGACCGGGGCAGGGCCCACGCCTTCCAGGTGGAGCGGATACCGTTCGCCGAGCTGGACGGCTGGTCGTTCCAGGAGTCCACCGGGAACCTCGTGCACCGCAGCGGCCGGTTCTTCACCGTCGAGGGCCTGCACATCACCGAGGAGGGAGAACCGTACGGCGACGGCCCGTACGCCGACTGGTACCAGCCCGTCATCAAACAGCCCGAGGTGGGTGTACTCGGCATCCTCGTCAAGGAGTTCGACGGGGTGCCGCACCTCCTGATGCAGGCGAAGATGGAGCCGGGCAACCCGAACCTGCTCCAGCTCTCACCCACGGTCCAGGCGACCCGCAGCAACTACACCAAGGCCCACCGGGGCGCGGACGTCAAGTACATCGAGTACTTCGTCGGACCCGGCCGCGGCCGGGTCATCGCGGACGTACTCCAGTCCGAGCACGGATCGTGGTTCTACCGCAAGTCCAACCGCAACATGGTGGTGGAGGCGGTCGGTGACGTACCGCTCCTGGACGACTTCTGCTGGCTCACCCTCGGCCAGATCAACGAACTGCTGCACCGGGACAACGTGGTCAACATGGACGCGCGTACAGTGCTGTCCTGCCTGCCCTTCGAGGACACCTCGGACGGCGCACTGCTCTCCGACGTCGAACTGCTCTCCTGGCTCACGGGGGAGCGCACCCGGCACTCGGTGCGGGCCGAGCGTGTCCCCCTGGACTCCCTTCCCGGCTGGAAGTGCGGTGAGGACGCGATCGAGCATGTGGCGGGCCGCTACTTCAAGGTCATGGCCGTGTCCGTCCGGGCGGACAACCGTGAGGTGACCGGCTGGACCCAACCCCTGTTCGAGCCGGTCGGCCCCGGTGTCCTCGCCTTCCTCACCCGCGAGTTCGGCGGTGTCCCGCATGTGCTGATGCATGCCCGGGTCGAGGCGGGCTTCCTCGACACCATCGAACTGGGGCCCACCGTCCAGTACACACCGGGCAACTACGCCCACCTGCCCGCGAGCGAGCGGCCCCTCTTCCTGGACACCGTGCTGCGCGCCCGCCCGGACCGCATCCGCTACGAGGCGGTGCACTCCGAGGAGGGCGGGCGCTTCCTGGGCGCCGAGAGCCGCTGCCTCATCATCGACGCGGACGAGGCCGACGCCCCGCTGGACCCACCTCCCGGCTATGCCTGGGTCACCCGCGCACAGCTCACCTCCCTGGTCCGGCACGGCCACTACCTCAACGTCCAGGCCCGCACCCTGCTCGCCTGCCTCAACGCGACGGAGACGAGGACCCGGTGACCGAACCCTTGCGTGTCGGAGTGATCGGATGCGCGGACATCGCGGTGCGCCGCATGCTGCCCGCCTTCGCCGCCTGCCCCGACATCCGCGTCGCGGCGGTGGCCAGCCGCGACCCGGCCAAGGCGCGGCGGGTCGCGGAGCGCTTCCACTGCCGCCCCGTCCACGGATACGGCGAGCTGCTCCGACTGGACGACATCCAGGCCGTCTACGTGCCGCTGCCCGCGGCCCTGCACGCCCGGTGGACCGAGGCGGCACTGAACACGGGCAGACATGTCCTCGCCGAGAAGCCCCTGTCCACGGACCACCGCCGCACCAGGGAACTGCTCAGACTCGCCGACACCCGTGGCCTGGTGCTCATGGAGAACGTCATGTTCGTCCACCACCACCGGCACAGGGACGTACGGCGTCTGCTCGCGGACGGTGCGATCGGTGAACTCCGCGCGCTCCATGCCGCGTTCACCATCCCCGCACCTCCGGACGGCGACATCAGACACGACCCGGAACTCGGCGGCGGGGCCCTGGCGGACGTGGGGATCTACCCGCTCAGGGCGGCACTGCACTTCCTGGGCCCCGAACTCGATGTCCTCGGCGCCCGTCTCGTCCGGGGCACGGGGCGGCAGGTCGAGACCTCCGGCGCGGCGTTGCTGAGCACTCCCGGCGGCATCACGGCGCAGCTCACCTTCGGTATGGAGCACGCCTACCGCTCGTCGTACGAACTGTGGGGCAGCGAGGGCGGTATCACCGTCGACCGGGCGTTCACCCCGCCCGCCGACCATGTGCCCGTGATACGCCTCCACCGCGGCGGCACGGCAGAGGAGATCCGGCTCGCACCGCAGGACCAAGTGGCGGCCACCGTCGCGGCGTTCGCAGCCGCGACTCGCGCCGGAACCCGCCCGGACACCGGCGACACGCTGCGACAGGCGGAACTCCTCGACGAAATACGCCAGTTCGCTTCGCGCAGACAACCCATCGGATCCGGCTGAACGGCCGTTGCCCGTCACTTCGGCCCGAAACCAGTCCCCCAACCGGCCGAAGGGCACACACATGCAGAGCTGGCAGAGCCAGGAAGGAGACATTCATGCGACATGACACCCGACGCCACATCGCCTTCTTCAACTTTCCGGCCGTAGGCCACGTCAACCCCACCATCGGCGTGGTCGGGGAACTGGTGAAACGGGGGTACCGCGTCACCTGCACAGCGACGGAGCATTTCGCCCCCATAGTGAAGGCCGCCGGAGCCGAACCGGTCGGATACGACTCGGTCTTCGGCGACTTCTACCGCGCCCCCCTGACCGCCGAGGAGAACGCGGGCGACGGAATACGGTGCCTGAACGAAGCCCTCGCCCTCGTGGAACAGACCGCACCGTTCTACGAGCGAAACAGACCCGACGTGATCGTCCATGACTTCATGGCCTGGGGAGCGCGGTTCTTCGCCGCCCGGAACGGCATTCCGCTGATCCGGACCTATCCGGTGTTCGGTGCGAACGAACACTTCTCGATCCGCGAGAAGTTCCCGGTGGCGGAGCTGAACGACCCGCGGATCATCGAAGCGGTGCGGAAGCTCGCGACCGTACTTCCTCAATTTGGCCTCCCTGCCGACCCGATGGGCTTCCTCTCGCACATCGAGAAGCGCGCTCTCGTCTTCCTCCCGCGCGAATTCCAGTACGCGGGTAAGACGTTCGACGAACGGTTCGTCTTCACCGGCCCGTGTATCGCCGAACGCCCCTATCAGGGCACCTGGCAGCCGGCTTCGGCGGACCGGCCCGTCCTGTTGATCTCGCTCGGCACATCGGCCAGGGGCTGGCCGGAGTTCTTCCGCATGGCCATCGAAGCGTTCGGTGACTCCGAGTGGGACGTTCTCATCACCGTCGGCGACCACACCGACCCCTCCGACCTCGGCCCGCTGCCCGCGAACGTCGACGTACGGCGCTACGCCCCACAGCTCGACGTGCTCGGCCATGCCCGGCTGTTCATCACCCATGGAGGGATGAACAGCGCCATGGAATCGCTGTACAACGGCGTGCCCATGGTGGTCGTGCCGCAGTCGAACGACCAGCGCGCGACCGCCCTGCGCGTGGCGGAGTTGGGCCTCGGCCACCATCTGGCCAAGGAGGACGTCACCGTGCGGAGCCTGCGTGAGGCCGCGGCGCGGACGAGCGGTGACGCGTCCGTGACCGACCGGGTGCGGGCCCTGCGGGAGCGCATGCGGTCCGTCGACGGTCCGGTCGTCGCGGCGGACGCCGTCGAGACGTACCTGGCCGAGCTGGGCTGACGGCCGCCGCCCGCGACGGGATTCGAGCCCCGGGCGGGCCGCCACCCATGACGATCGCCCGCGCCGCGCCGACGGCACCCACCACGAACCGGGGACGGTGACCCGACCTCCATGGACCATGTGGAAGAACTCAAGGAATTCGCCCGCCTGCACGCCCGAGGACAGGGCATGACGGCCGGGCATACCGCGCGCGTCCTCGCCCGGATCACCAACGACAACCCGGGGGACCCGCACTCCTGGGCCGCGGTGTGGACCGCCGAGGGCCGGGCCGCGGCAGCCCGCGGTGACCTTCTCGACGCGTGCCGGCACTACGCGCTCGCCCGCTTCCCGTACCACGGCGACGCCGATCGCGTACGAGCCCAGCGGCTCTGCGTCGACACCTTCGACCAGTGGCGCCGCGACCAACGCGGCATCGAACGCCTGGAGTTCGACCACCCCGACGGCACCGTCGTCTGCTGGGCCACCGGGCTCGATCGGCACCGTCCGCTGCTCGTCGTCATGGGCGGCATCGTCAGCGTCAAGGAACAGTGGGCGCCGCTGCTGCCCCTGCTGCGAAGACTCGGCTTCGCCGCCGTCGTCACCGAGTTGCCGGGAGTCGGCGAGAACACCTTCACGTACGGCCACGACTCCTGGCGCACCCTCGGCTTCCTGCTCGACCAACTGACGGACCGTGCCCGGGTGTTCGACACGTCGATGCTCGCCCTCAGCTTCAGCGGCCACCTCGCCGTGCGCGCCGCCGCCGAGGACCCTCGCATCCGCCGCGTCCTGACCGTGGGCGCTCCCGTCGTCGGCTTCTTCACCGACGAAGCCTGGTGGCCCCGCGTGCCCGGCATCACGGCCCAGACCCTGCGCCACCTCACCCGCAGCGAGGACGTAGGCCAACTCCGCGACCGACTACCACAGTTCGCGCTCATGCCGGAGCAGCTTCGGCGGGTACGGATCCCTGTCCGGTACGTCGCCAGTGGCCGTGACGAGATCATTCCGGACACGGAGCAGGCGCTGCTGCGGCGCACGCTCGATGACGTCCGGTTCAAGAGGTTCGACGACGTGCATGGTTCGCCCGCTCATCTCGGTGCGATGCGGCGCTGGCTCATGGCCCAGTTGCTGTGGCTGCGCGTCGCGCGCCGCGGGGCCCGGCCGATGTACCGGACCGGACCCGATGAGCCGAACCTCCGTTCCCGGAGCTGCGGCGCGCGATCAAGCGGCTGACCCCTTGGGCGGGAACACGACCTCCCGTACCTCCGCGTTCGTCTCCGGCGGCTTCCTCGCGGGGACTTCGGCCTGCAGCCGGAAGACGCCGTCCGTCCCGAGGTGCGACTCCAGCCGTCCGCCCACCGCGGTGATCCGGGCGTGCAGATTGCCGAGTCCGTTGCCGCCGTGCGGTGAAGGGTCGTGACAGGCGGGGTCCACGCCGTCGTTCTCGACCACCAGCCGGACCGATCCGCCCTGCTGGACGGCCCGGATGCCGCACCGTGAGGCGTTGCTGTGCCGCAGCAGATTGGTGACGGCCTCCCGCAGGGTGGTGGCGAGCGCGGTGTCCACGTGGGGGGAGAGCACCCCGAGGTCGACCTCGGCGCGTACGTCGATGCCGGCGGCGCTCAGCATCGACCGGGTCGTTCCGATCTCCTGCCGCAGCGACAGGTCGCGGAACCCGCTGGCGACCTTGCGGACATCGGCGAGAGACTGCCCGGCGATGGCCAGGACCTCGTCGACCTCCTTCAGCGCGTGCGCGGGATGGGTGGGAATGAGCCGGTGGATCAGCTCGCTCTTCAGCGTGATCGCGGACAGGCTGTAGCCGAGCAGGTCGTGCAGGTCCCGAGCGAAGCGCAGTCGCTCCCCGGCGACCGCCTGACGGGCCAGTTCACCACGGCCCGCGTGTAGTTGAGTGATCAGTTCCGTCAGCCGGGTGAGTCCGTAGAGGACGAGTCCGGCGAGCAGCGAGGTCTGGGCGAGGTGGATGCCGTCGATGACGGGACGGCCGTCGAGGACCGCCAGGACGAGCATGCTGAGCCCGACCGTCCCGTACAACGGCCAGGCCACCAAGGGAGGCAGGAGCAACAGCAGCGAACCGGCCAGGTAGCCGGTCATCGTCCCCCAGTAGGTCCGGAACAGCAGCAGCGGCAGGTAGGTCAGCAGCGCCTGGGCAGCAAGCGTCAGACACTTCCGCCCCAGCGGCGCCCGACTGCCGCCCACCGCGGAGTGCAGGAGTTGCAGGCCGAGGATCAACAGGAGCACGAGCACACCGGTCACCCGGGCCGTCAGGGACACATCGGTGCTGAGGATGTCGACGGAGGCCAGGAGCGCGTAGCCCAACAGCACGGCGACGATGAGGGCGTATGCCGACCGGGGCGCGGGAAGAACGCCGCTGTCCCCGGGCGGGACCGCCGCTTCGCGCTCGCCTCTCGACTCGTCCGCACTGCCGAAACGGTCTTGACGATCCGTCATCTGTACGGCCCCTCGCAACGATGAGCGCCACTTTGCGGGGATGATAAATCCAGACGGTGAATCCCACGCAACGGAAGAACCGGACGAACACAGCCCCCGGGTACAACTCCTGTTGTCGCGTGGGCCGTTCCCCCACGGGAAGCAGTAGGTAAATGTCCGACATGCTTGGCTTGCGCTGCGCCTGCGGGCCGACCTGAAGTCCGGCGAATGTGCGTGTCCACCGCGAGATGCTGCCCGAACGAACAGGAGTTGATGCCCACCTGACCTGCCAGGTTGCGGGCCGGTCGGGGAGAGTGCTGTGGTCGGCAGGGCCACGCGGTGAGAGCATGTGTCGGTGGGCGAGCTGACCGTGTTGGGGACCTGTGGCGCCTGGCCTGAGGCCGGGAGGGCGGCGAGTGGGTTCCTTCTGGAAGTCGATGGGTTCCGTCTGGTCATGGACCTCGGCTATGCGACACTTCCGCGGCTTCTGGGGCGGTGCACGGAGGCCGAGGTCGACGCCGTGGTCATCACCCACGAACACCCCGATCACTGCGCGGATCTGAGCGCGCTGTGCCGAGCGCTGCTCTTCGGCGGCGGGCGCGACGGCCGGGTGCCGTTGTACTGCCCTCCGGGAGTGCTCGGGCGGGTGCAAGCGATGGAACCGACCGAGGATCTCCGCGAGGTCTTCGACCCCTGTCCGCTTCCGGGCAGCTACCAGGTCGGTCCGTTCCGACTGGACGGGCGGCTCCTTCCTCACCACGTGCCGCACGCGGGGCTGCGCTTGACGGCCCCCGGACTGACCCTTGCCTACAGCGGCGATGCCGGTCCCGGCCACGCGCTCGATGAACTCGCGGCCAGGGCAGACCTGTTGATTGCCGGGGCAACCCTGCAAGGCCCGGCCGCCGACCCGTACCTGCTCAGCGCGGCACAGGCGGGCCGATGGGCCGCTCGCTCCGGAACGCAGTGCATGCTGCTCACCCACTTCTGGCCCGGCGTCGAGCGAAGCCGCTCCGTGGCGGAGGCGAGCGCCGCGTACGGCGGGGAGATCCTGGCCGCGCGCGAAGGGCTGACTCTCCAGGTCTGACCAGGGTCTGTTCCGACCTTCAGTCGATACAGAACTCGTTGCCCTCGATGTCCAGCATCGGGATGCACGCGTCGTTGCCGTCGTACAGCGTGCGTACGTGCACCGCGCCGAGCGGGACCAGGCGTGCGCACTCGGCCTCGAGCGCGGCGAGGCGCTCTTCGCCCACGAGCCCGGTGCCGACCCGTACATCGAGATGCAGCCGGTTCTTGGCGGCCTTCCCCTCGGGGACGCGCTGGAAGTACAGACGCGGGCCCACACCTGTGGGGTCGACGCAGGCGAACCATGAGTCCCGCCGCTCAGGCGGCTGCGCCTCCTTGAAGTCGTCCCACGTGGCGAACCCCTCCGGTGGCGGCGGTATGACGTACCCCAACACCTCGCACCAGAAGCGAGCGAGGCGCTCGGGTTCCGCGCAGTCGAAGGTGACTTGGAACTGCCTGATCGATGCCATCGGGTCACCATAGCGGTGAGGGATGCATCGGTCGCTGGGATTAGGTCCTGCGCCTCAGGCGTATGTCGCGCCTGCTTGGCTAGGGTCGGTCCTCATGAAGACCACGGGAATCGTTCGCCGCCCGACGGCGGAGCGTCTGCGCGACACCTTGGAGCGGCTCGCCACCGAGCGGGATGTGTGGGTGTCGACTGCTCACCCCGAGCACGGGCCGCACCAACTGCCGCTGTGGTTCCTGTGGGACGGGCAAGCGGTGTGGATGTGCACCAGCGCCACTTCGGTGACCGTGCGAAACGTCCGCGAAGAGCCGCGCGTACGCCTGTCGCTGCCGGACACCTTCGACGTGGTGCTCCTCCAGGGCGAGGCCGAGTGCTTCCCGGAGCAGGAGGTGCCCGGAGACGCGGCGGAGGCGTTCGCCGAGAAGTTCGGGTGGGATCCACGCGCGGAAGAGGGTGCGTTCGTGTACGTACGCGTGACCCCGAGGACCGTACGCGCTTGGCGCGGCGTGCCGGAACTACGCGGAAGGGTCATCATGCGTGACGGAACGTGGCTGGAACCACTCCCGCTTCACTGTTGAAGGAGGGCCCATGCCCTGGTACGCGCTTCTCGTCCTCGCGGTGGCGTGCGAACGGGTCGGTGAACTCCTCGTCGCCCGACGCAACGCGGCCTGGTCCCTCGGGCGAGCCGGTGTGGAACACGGCCGCGGCCACTACCCGGTCATGGTCGCGCTGCACACCGGCCTGCTCGTCTGCTGTCTGGCCGAACCCGTACTCCTTCACCGGCCGTTCCGGCCTGCCGTGGGATGGCCCATGCTGGTGCTGGTCCTCCTGGCGCACGCGCTGCGCCTGTGGTGCGTCACCACACTCGGCCCCCGCTGGAACACCCGGGTCATCATCGTCCCCGGAGTACCTCTGGTCACCACCGGCCCGTACCGGTTTCTGCGCCACCCCAACTACGTCGCCGTTGTCGTGGAGATCGCCGCCCTGCCCCTGGTGCACACGGCGTGGTTGACGGCGACGGCGTTCACCGTGGCCAACGCCGTACTGCTCACGGTCCGCATCCGCTGCGAGAACACGGCCCTGGCCACGGCGGCCACCCGCGACGGGGTGAGGTCGACGGGGGCCGTCAGCCGAACGCCTTGAGGAACGTGTCCACCGCCGCTTGCGCCACGGCGTTCCGTTCGGCGGTCGGGATCTGTCGGGTGCCGTACCGGGAACGGGTCTCCAGCGGGCTGGTGAGCAAGGCGATGAAGACGCCCCTCACCGAGCGGACCACGCCTGTCCCGCGCTCCTGACAGCCTGCTCGTACTCGGTGAGTTCGGCCAGGTCCTTGAGCGCTTGCTCGGCGTCGGCGGCCCTCGCGGCCAGGAGGGTGAACCCGGTGACGGACCTCAAGGCACGCCGTATCGCGGAGACGGTAGGGGCCCTGACTACTCGCTACGAAAGGTGACTTGAGTAGCTCAGTCGAGACAGAACTCGTTGCCCTCGATGTCCTGCATGGTGATGCACGACTCGTTCTCTTCGTCGGCGGGCAGCAGCGCCACGCGTACCGCGCCGAGTGCGACCAGGCGTGCGCATTCGGCCTCGAGTGTGGCCAGGCGCTCCTCACCCACGAGTCCGGTGGCGACCCGCACATCGAGATGCACCCGGTTCTTCGCGACCTTCCCCTCGGGAACGCGCTGGAAGTAGAACCGCGGACCCACGCCCGAGGGATCAGTGCATGCGCACCATGAACCCTGTTGCTCGAGCGGCTGCGAGCGATCGAATTCGTCCCAAGTGGCAAATCCCTTCGGCGACGGTACGACGTACCCCAACACCTCGCACCAGAAGCGGGCGACACGCTCGGGGTTTGCGCAGTCGAAGGTGACCTGGAACTGCTTGATCGATGTCATCGGGCCACCATAGCAAGGGGGTTTGATTTCCCAATTGTCTTTCGTGAGCCGTGTGTTGAGGTGCGGAAGGCGCCCGTCGGCGCCGTTCGGTATATCGTTCGGCACGTGAAGTCCAGTGCCCGCAGGCGCCTTCCGTCGAGTACTCGGGATCAGCGGTTCTCCCACCGCGCGACGAGGTCGCGGCATGCCCTTGCGTGCTCGTCGGTGACGAGCAGGACGAGATGGCCCGCGTGATCGCTGTACTGGGTCAGCACATTCACCCCCGCATCGCCCAACAGCCTTGCCAGCGCACCGAGTTGCCCAGGCGTCTCCTGGTCCAGCCGCGTCATGACGACGTCCCGGACGGTGACGGTGCCGAGCTCTGCTTCGGTGGCGGCCCGGAGGGCGAGCGGGCCGTTGTCGACGAGGTAGTGCGCGATGGCCCGGCCGTCGTGGGTGAACACACCACCGCCTTCCAGACTCACCCCGGCACGGCCGAGGGCTCGACCCAACTCGGCCAGTGCGCCGGGCCGATCGGGCAGGTGGACCTCGAGGTCCTGGAGGTGGGGACGGGCGGTCATGCGGTCACCACCGTGGTGGTCACTTCGACGGGCACGGACAGCGAGTTGGCGATGTAGCACTCACGGTGGGCCTGTTCAGCCAGCTCCCGGACCGCGACCTCGTCGGTTCCCGTGGCGACCGTGACGGTGGCGGCCAGACGGATCACGCCGAGGCGGGCGGGCCGGGCCGTCAGGTCGAGGTGACTGGTCGCACTGTCCTCGTAGGCCAGCACGACGACGCCCGCGCGGGCGGCGGCGCCGAGGAAGGACAGCATCTGGCAGGAGGAGGCGGCCATGACCACAAGCTGCTCCGGGTTGAGCAGCTCAGAGCTGCCTCGGAAGGCCGGGTCAGCGCTCAACGCCACTTCGGCGGTGGCGGGTGGTGCGGTGGCGACATGGTCGCGGGAGTAGGAGCGGATCCCGGCGGCGGTGGAGCCCTCCCAGCGAAGGCGGGTGGCGTAGGCGTGCGAAGTCATGATGCGACGGTAGGCCTGAGATGCTTCGGCGGTCGCCGAAACATCTTCACGCACCCGTCCGGGGACTGCGCTGACTACGGTGGTCGGTATGCATCAGGAAGAGAGCTTCCCGCCGCGCCCGCTCCGGGGCGTCCGCGCCGTGTATGCGCGGCAGGCAGGCTGTCCGGCAGACTTCGCGGACATCACCGTGGACTTCGAACCCTGGGAAGAGGGCATCGAGTTCGAGGTACACGCCGATCTGCGCACCCGCGGCTTCGTTGCTCCGGGCGAGTCGGCCGAGTACCAGAAGGCCGTCGCCGCCGGTGTCCAGGAGGAGTTGACCGCACTGGAGGCCAGGACCACGGTGGCGGTGGCCACCGTGCTGCGCGCCGTCGGCATCCACGAAGTGGACTCTCGCGCCGGGTCGTTCCACCACGCCGGACGACTGGCCGTCCGCCAAGCCCTCGTCCTCGCCTACGGCCCCCTACCCAGACCTAAACGGCACGCGAAGTCGGGCGCGGCGCGCAAGCGCCGCCCCGCGTAGCGGCGACGAGTGCTTCAGGCGCTGGAGCAGCGGGAGTTCGGGGACACGGGGGACGTATGTGCTGGTTGCGGAGAAGAGGGGAGAGGGGGTGAGATCAGGCGAAAGGGTGCGAGGGGTGAAGGGGGTGGGTGGTGCCGAGGAAGGAGCGACCGCTCGACGTGGGGGACAGTCCGCTGCTGCGGCTCGCGGAGGACCTGCGGCAGTTGCGGCGGGAAGCGGGGAGTCCGACCTACCGTGAACTCGCCCGGCGTACGCACTACTCGGCGGCGACGCTGTCCGCGGCGGCCGGTGGCCGGGTCCTGCCGACGCTGGCGGTGACGCTGGGGTATGTGCGGGGTTGCGAGGGCGATACCGTGCTGTGGAAGAAGCGCTGGCAGGCCGTCGCGGCCGAACTGGCCCGGGACGAGGCCGCGCAGGCGGCTCGTGAGCGGCAAGAGGCGCCGCCGTACGCGGGGTTGGCGGCGTTCCGGACCGAGGACGCCGAGCGGTTTTTCGGACGAGAGCGGCTCGTCGCCGAGTTGGCCCGGCGGCTGACCGGCGCGCGGCTGGTGACAGTGGTCGGAGCGTCGGGCGCCGGTAAGTCCTCGCTGCTGCGGGCGGGGTTGGTGCCGCGTCGGCGCACCGAGTACCCCGGGCATCCGGTGGTGGTTCTCTCTCCGGGCCCGCATCCGCTGGAGCATTGCGTGGCGTTGCTGGGTCCGGCTGATGCCGAGCGGGTGGACGGCGGTCCCGAGGGCGGCCCGTCCGAAAGGGACGCGGCATCGGAAGGTGAGCCGCCCGTGGGGCCGTCGGCCGCTCTCGACCAGGCCGTGCGCCGCCTGCTGGCCGCCTCTCCCGATGCGGCCGAACTCCTGTTGGTCGTCGACCAGTTCGAGGAGGTGTTTACGCTGTGCCGGGACGACGCGGAACGGTCCCGCTTCATCGACGCTCTGCTCGCGGTGGCCCTGGCCGCAGACAGTCGCTGCCGGATCGTGGTGGGCGTGCGCGCCGACTTCTACGCGCACTGCGCCGCCCACCCCGCTCTCGCGGCCGTCATGGCCGAGGCCCAGGTGGTGGTCGGCCCGATGACCTCCGACGAGTTACGACGCGCGGTGACCCGCCCGGCGACCCAAGCCGGCTGCACCGTCGAAGGCGCGCTGCTGGCCGACATCATGACGCAGGCCGACGGGCAGGCCGCGATGCTGCCGCTGGTGTCGCACGCCCTGCTGGAGACCTGGCGACGACGGCGCGGCAACACCCTGACGTTCTCCGGCTTCCAGGCCGCCGGTGGCCTGGACGGCGGCCTCGCCCACACCGCGGAGGAGGTCTGGGGCACACTCGACGCCGCGCAGCAGCGCATCGCCCGCCACGTCCTGCTGCGGCTCACGGCGCTCGGCGAGGGCACCGAGGACACCAAGCGCCGCATCCGGCGCGACGAACTCGACGCCGACGGCAGGGTCGATGCCGACCGCCGGGTCGACGCCGATGCCCGTACGGACGGTCGCCGGGACCCGGTCGGCGGGACGAGCGCCGACACCGCGCTCGTACTGGAGCGGTTCGCGCGGGCCCGGCTGCTCACGCTCGACCGGGACACCCTGGAGATCACCCACGAGGCACTCATCCGCAGTTGGCCCCGGCTGCGCGGCTGGCTCACCGAGGACCGCGACGCGGTACGCGTGCACCGGCACCTCACCGAGGCCACCGCCGACTGGGAGGCCGTCCAGCGCGACCCCGGCGCCCTCTACCGCGGCGTACGGCTGGACCAGGCCTGCGAATGGGCGGCCCGGACCGGCGCGGAGTCGCTCAGCTCCCGGGAGCGGCAGTTCCTCACCGCGAGCCGTGCCGCATGGGAGGGGGAGATGGCCGCCGCGGCGAGGGGCACCCGCAGGCTGCGCCGACTGGCCCTGCTGCTGGCTGTGTTGCTGACCGGTACCGCCGCCGCCACCGGCATCGCCGTGCACGCCGAACGGCAGGCGTCGCGGCAGCGCGACATCGCCGTCTCCCAGCGGGTCGCCCAGGACGCCGCGGCCCTGCGCCTGACCGATCCGGCACGCTCCGTGCAACTGGCCCTGGCCGCCTACCGGTTGGAGCCCACCAGCGCCGCCCGCAGCGCCGTACTCAGCTCCTACGCCACCGCGTACGCGACCCAGTTGACCGGCTCCGACACCGTCGAGGCGGTCGCCTACGCCCCGGACGGACGGCTGGCGGCCACCGCGGGCGACGACGGCACCGTACGACTGGTCGACACCGCCGCCCCCGACCACGCGCGCCAAGTGACCACGCTCACCGGGCACATCGGGCCGGTGCGCGCCCTCGCCTTCAGCCCCGACGGCCGGTTGCTCGCGTCAGCCGGAGCGGACGGCACCCTGCGCCTGTGGAACCCGCACGGCGCCCCGAAGGCCGCAGGGCGCGCGACACGCACTGCCGTCCGGCTTCCGGGATCGGCGGCGCCCCCCGCCCTGGTGTCGGTTGCCTTCAGTCCGGACGGCGCGACGGTGGCGGCGGCCGGTGCGGACGGGGTCGTCCGCGTGTGGCGCACCGCCGGGGAAGACAGCGCGCCGCCCGTCGTACTCGCGGAGGGCCAGGGCGAGTTGCGTGCGGTGGCGTTCGCGCCGGACGGCCGTACCCTGGCCGCCGCCGGGCCCGCCGGGACCGTACTGTGGCGGCTCGGCCCGAGTCCGGCGCGGGTCACCGCCCGGCTGTCGGCCGCCGAAGCGGTGGCCTTCGCGCCGGACGGCCGCACCCTCGCCACCGCCGACGAGGACCGTACGGTGCGCCTGTGGCGGCTCGGCGGCGACGGGCCGCCGAGCCCGCTGGCCGCCCTGACCGGTCACACCGACACGGTGAGGGCGCTCGCGTACAGCGCAGACGGCCGCACCCTGGCCAGCGGCGGTGTCGACGCGACCGTACGCCTGTGGGACGTCGCGAACCCGCGCGGCGACCGGCCTCCCACCGTCCTCGCGGGCCACACCGGTTACGTGTCCTCGCTGGCGTTCGCCCCCGACGGGCGCACCCTCGCGTCGGGCAGCAGCGACCGGACCGTGCGACTGTGGGATCTGCCCGTGCCCGCGCTCACCGGCCACACCAGCTCCCTGTACGCCGTCGGCTTCTCCCCGGACGGCCGCACCCTGGCCACCGGCAGCTACGACGAGACCCTCCGCCTGTGGGATGTGGCCGACCCGCTACGGCCCGCCCCCGGACCGGTGCTGTGCGGCAACCGCGCGGCAGTCAACGCGGTCGTCTTCGCGCCCGATGGCCGCCTCCTCGCGAGCGCCGGTCTCGACCGCACGGTGCGGCTGTGGGACGTGACGGACATCCGTCGTCCGCGTCCGACGGAGGTGACGACCGCCGGGTCGGACGCGGTCAACGCGCTCGCCTTCGCGCCGGACGGCCGTACCCTCGCCACCGGCGGCGCGGACCGCACGGTACGGCTGTGGGCGGTTGCCGGTGGGCGGTTGCGGCCGCTCTCGGCGCGGGTCGCGCACCGCGACCAGGTCGGCTCGGTGGCCTTCAGCCCGGACGGCCGACTGCTGGCCAGCGCGAGCCGGGACCGGACCGTACGGCTGTGGGCGGTCGCCGACGGTCGGCTTCGGCCGCTGACGGTGCTGACCGGCCACCGGGACGCGGTCAAGGCGGTGGCGTTCGCACCGGACGGCCGCACCCTGGCCACCGCGTCGGACGACCGCACCCTGCGGCTGTGGGACGTCCATGGAGTTCGGGACGGCATCCGGGACCGCCATGTCGCCCGGCTGCTCGCCGTGTCGGAGGGGCACACCGACGCGGTGAAGGCGCTGGCCTTCACCGCCGACAGCCGGACGCTCGCCTCGGGCGGTGCCGATCACAGCGTCCGGCTGTGGGACGTCGCGGACCCGCGTCGGCCCGCGCCGAGGGCGGTGCTGAGCGGGCACAGCAAGCCAGTGGACGCGCTCGCCTTCGCCCCGGACGGGCACACCCTGGCGAGCGGCGGTGAGGACTGGACCGCGCTGCTCTGGGAGACCGACACGGACCGGGTGGCCGCCCGGATCTGCCGGACGGCGGGTGCCTCGGGTCTGGCGCCCGCCGACCGGCACCGCTACCTGGCCGGTCTCCCGTACCGGCGGCCGTGCGGCTCCGCGCGGTGAGGGGAAGCGGTCAGCCCGACTGGCTGCAGTGGTTGGTCCAGCGGTGGGAGGAGATGTTGTCGTTGACCGACTGGCCGAAGCCGCCGAGGCCCGCGCCGTAGGTGAACTTCCACTGTCCCGACGGCAGGTTGTTCCAGGAGTCGCCCCGGCTGATGCAGGCGTGCGCGCCGGTGGCGTTCAGGCCCCAGTAGAGGTCGACGGCCTCGAGGTTGCCGGCGTAGCCGTTGTTCCAGATGTCGGAGGCCTTGTTCCGGCACGGGCCCCAGTTGTCGGCGTTCCCGCTCCAGAAGCAGGGTGTGCCGTGGCCGTAGGAGTCGGTCCAGGCG
Source organism: Streptomyces macrolidinus (assembly GCF_023887685.1). Lineage (GTDB taxonomy): Bacteria > Actinomycetota > Actinomycetes > Streptomycetales > Streptomycetaceae > Streptomyces > Streptomyces macrolidinus. The sequence goes on from NZ_JAMWMR010000013.1 coordinate 140,825, forward strand.
TGCAGCAGGCCGTCGGCCGCGGCGGCGCTGCGAGGGGCGGAGCCGGGGCTGTGCGCGGCCGACGCGGTGGACGCGGTCGAAGAGGTGGGGACGAAGACGAGCGCCAGGCCGGCGGCGACGGCTCCGGTGGCGATGAGTTGCTTGACTGACATGGTGTTCTCCTTGTCCGGCGGCTGATGCCGCGCGTGCTTCGGTGGCCTGTCGGCCGTCCCGCGGCGGGGCCCGCCGCGGAGGTCTGTGGGGGAGCGGCGGTCAGCCGCGGGCGACCAGGGCGCGGGCGCGGGGCAGCGCCGCGTTGGTCAGCCGGTCGAGATCGCCGTACGCGTCCGGGTAGCGCTGCCGGAGTCGCGCGCCGTGGGAGCGGTCGAGGGTGGTGGCGACCCGGGACAGCCCCGTGGACACCGCGCAGGTCGCCTCGGTGACCGCGAGCCGGATCTCCCGCGTGCGACTGACGCCCCGTTCGGGGTCGGCGGCGGCACGGCTGTCCTGGGGGTCGGCGTACGGAAGTCCGGCGGCCTTCATGCACCGCGCCCAACGGTCGCGGGCGGCACGGTAGCGCGGCTCCCGCTGGACCGCCGCCACGCGTTCGGTGGCCAGGAAGGAGGTGACCCGGGTGGCGCGGAACCAGGCCGCCAGGTCGCCGTAGAGGCGTCGTTCGGCCTCCGCCGTACAGCCCGTGTCGCTGTGGCTGACCTGGACGCCGTTCGGCAGGTCGGCGGTGAGCCCGCTGGGGCGCGGGCCGTTCAGCGTGGCGACCAGGGCGGTGCGGCGGTCCGGTGGCAGCGACAGCAGGTAGCGCTGGTTGGGATCGGCGGCGGCGCTCCGCCGAAGTGCCGCGCGCTGGTCGGCGCCGTAGCCGTGGCGCCTGGCCCAGCCGACGTCGTCGACCGCGTACGGGAAGTCGCGGCGCGATTCGGACGCGGTCGGCGGGACCACCCAGAAGCGGAAGCCGTGGCGGCGCATGCAGTCGCGTTCGAGCAACTGCTCGGCGACGTCAAGGACTTCCTTGGGGCCGGTCGCCTGGACGTTCGCCAGCGGCCGGCGGGCCGCGGCGTCGCCGGTGTGTCCCGCGCATCCCAGGAGCAGCGACACGGCCGCCGCCGCACCCGCCACCCTCGCTCCGCTCCGCGCCGCCTGCCGCATGCCCCGACTCCCTCCGCCGCCGTCCTGCTGTCCGGTCCTGGGAGGTGTCTAGCCTGGTCGCGTTGTTCGGTGTCGGCGGGGCGGGGCCTTACAAACAAGGCCTGGACAACGGCGTTCGTGGCATCTCTACGGGATCTACGGCATCTACGGCATCCTTCGACCCCGTGCCGTCACCGCCAGGCGGTCGCCTCGGTCGCGTGGATGCAGTAGCGCTCGTACGTGCTCTCACCACCGGCGCCGGGGATCGCACAGGCGGTGGCATGGAACTCGCCGTCGCCCACACGCACCATGCTGGTGAACTGATCGTCCCCGTACTCGATCTCGGCCGTGCGCCTGGCTCCGCCCGTGACCTCTGCCGTCACGAGATCTCCCGGGCTTCCCCGCTCGATCCGCGCCCATACCGCCTGGCATTCCTTGCTGTACCGGAGTTGAAGGACAGCGGGGTTGGCGACGGCGGGCTTGAAGGTGCGGGCGTCCTCGTAACACCCCTGACTCTGCGGGCTCTTCCCGTCGCAGGCTTCACCCGGACAGGTCGGGTCGTGGAGGAAGGCGTTCACTATGTGATCTCCGAGCGGGGTCACGACGGCAGCCACCACGGCGCTGACGACTGCCACGACGCAGGCCAGTACCGTCGCGCTGTTGTGCCAACGCCGCCATCTGCCTGCGGGCGGTTGTGGCTCGGGCTCAGACAGTTGTGCGTCGGGCTCGGACAGTTGGGAGTCGGGCTCAGGGGGCGCTGTGGAGTCGTCGCCGTTGCTTGATGTCATGGGGATCACCGCCTCGGTGTACCGACTGGAGGGACAGGGTCCACCTCTGTCGCCACAAGGGAAAGGCGCACGGGGGAAGCACGGAGGGCAAACGAGCCCTCCCCACATGCGCCCCTTGCCCAGGCAATGGCAACACCCGGACCGGACAAGAGCATTCGGTCGGAAGGCGGGGCGGGCGATCCCGCAGTTCACGGCCTGGCGTACCCGGAATCCCTTTGCCGCACCGCGACTCGGGGCCCAGACTGTGCCGGTGCTGATCCGACGCGAAACGCCTGCCGATGCCCCCGCCGTACGCGCCGTCACCGCGGCGGCCTTCGCGAAGCCGGAGACCCCGGTCCCGGTGGAGGCGACCCTCCTCGACGAACTGCGCACCTGCGACGGCTGGTTGCCGGAGCTGTCGTTCGTGGCCCTCAGCGGCAAGGACGAGGTCGTGGGCCATGTGGTCTGCACCCGCGGCCATGTCGGCACGGCCCCGGCCCTGGGCCTCGGCCCGCTCAGTGTGCACCCTGACCACCAGCGCCGCGGTGTCGGCCTCGCCCTTGTGCACACCGTGCTCGGCGCGGCGGACGCCCTGGGCGAGCCCTTCGTCGCCCTGCTCGGCAGCCCGGCGTACTACGGCCGTTACGGCTTCCGCACCAGCACCCACTACGGCATCACCGCACCGGACCCTTCGTGGGGCGAGTACTTCCAGGTCCGTACGCTGACCGCCCACGACCCCGCGCTACGGGGCGTCTTCACGTACGCGGAGCCGTTCGAGCGAATCTGACATCGGTGCGCGAACCCGTCGGGCGAGGCGGCTCACCCCGCAGGTGCCTGAGGCGGCGCGTCCGAGATCAGTGAACTCACCGTGGCGACGCGGTGGTTCAGGTCGGCGGCGGGGATGTCGATGAGCTCGTAGCCGAACGCGCGGTAGCTCTCTTCGTGGATCTTCTCGAACGCCAGTGAGTCCTGGAAGCTGATCCGCCGGGCCGCGGTCGGCTCGCAGAAGCCCAGATTGCGGACGAAGAGCACGTGGCGCTCGTACACCCCTTCCGAGCTGATCCGTTCGAGCTCCGCGGTCAGCGCCGGGGACACCGGCCGTCCCAAGTAGGTGGCGAGGGCATGGGTGCAGACCGGCGACCGGTCGAACACCTGCACAGATCCGGTGGCTTCCAACTGCCGTTGCCGTTGCAGAGCGACGATCTCGTCGATGAAGGACGCCCGTGTCCACGGCTCGTCCTCGCCCAGCGCCTGCCGTCGTGCGATGACCGCCGATGCCGCCTCCTCGACGACCCCGTACCCGAGTTCGGCCAGGCAGCGCAGGATCGACGTCTTGCCCGCGCCCGGCGTGCCGGTGAGAACGTACCGCCGCATGATTCGAGAACTCCTTCTTGTTCGTGCAGGTCGAGACAGGGCCATGGACCACCGCTTGGGCCTTGGACGGAGGCTGGAGTATGTTCTGTGGCCATGACTACCGGGACGGCGTCGCGCCACACACGGATCGGTGACCCGGTGCTCTTCTGAGCGCCGTACGGGCCCGTGTCGGCCCGCTGTCGGATCGAGGATCTCGCGCCGCCGCGCGGGCTCCGCCTCCGTCGTGTTGACCACAGGATCGACATGTCAACCACGACAGGAGAGTTCATGCCCATCAAGACGTTGCGGATTCCCACCGCGGACGGCCGGGCCGACGCGTTCGCCGCCTTCCCCGACGGCGGCGGGCGGCACCCGGGGGTGCTGATGTACGCGGACGGCTTCGGGATCCGGCCCGTACTTCGGGAGATGGCCCGCGAACTGGCCGAGCACGGATACTACGTGGTCGTCCCCAACCTCTTCTACCGGCATGGTCCCGCACCGCTGATCGAGCTTCCCGCGTACATCGGTGAAGAGGCCCGGCTCGCGGTCTTCGCCCGGCTGATGCCCATGATCGAGGCACACACCGAGGAACGTGCCCTGAGCGACGCCGACGCGTATCTCAGGTTTCTCACCGCGCAGCCCGAAGTCAGCGCCGGACCGGTCGCGGTGACCGGCTACTGCATCGGCGGCCTCCTGGCGACGCGCACCGCCGCGGCCCACCCAGGCCAGGTGGCCGCCCTCGCCGCGTTCCACGCACCGGTGGGCGTCGACGGACCCGACCGCCTCGCCGAGATCACCGCCGAGGTCCACTTCGGCCACGCCGAGACCGACTTGACGCCGGAGGCACTCGGTGAGCTGAACCAGGCCCTGGACGCGGCGGGTGTCGGCTACACCTCCGAGATCTACCCCGGCACCGTCCACGGCTTCACCATGTCCGACACCGACGCCTTCAACCCCGCCGCCCTGCAGCGTCATTGGGACCGCCTGCTGCCCCTTCTCGACCGCACCCTGACCAACGGCTGAGGCTCCGGCCCGGACTTCAAGCCCAGGTCACCGACTCGTATCGGCGGCGCAGGCCGCGAAGGGCCCGGCCCGCCCGGCCGCGCCAGTGGGACTTGCGGCGCTGCCAGGCCCGCGCGTGGCGGGAGGCGGCGAGTTCGGCGAACAGGTCCTCGTAGGCGTGGGCGACGGGGGCCGGGTCGAAGCGGCGGGCGGCGTCGCGGGCGGCTTCGCCCATCCGGCGGCGGCCCGGCTCGTCCGCGATCAGGTCGCACAGCGCGGCGGCCAGCGCCTGCCGGTCGCCCGTGGGGACCAGGCGACCGTCGACACCGTCGTCGACGATCTCGGCGGGGCCGAGCGGACAGTCGGTGGCGACCACCGGCGTGCCGCAGCGCATCGCCTCGACCAGGGTCATCCCGAAGGACTCGGCATCGGAGGCGGAAGCGACGATCGACGCCTTCGCGAACTCGGCCTCGATCGGGGAGACCACGCCCATCAGGGCCGCCCGGCCGCCCAGGCCCTGGTCGTCGATCAGGCGCTGGAGCCGCTCCTTGTCCGTGCCCGCGCCGTAGATACGCAAGGACCAGTCGGGGTGCTGGGCCGCGACATCGGTGAACGCCTCGATGAGCAGGTCGAACCGCTTGGCGCGTACCAGTCGCCCGGCCGCGGCGATGACATGGGCGCGGCCGTCGGCGGGCGACGGGCCGGGGTCGGGCACGCTGTTGGGGACGGCCAGGACCGATACTCCGGGCAGCCGCATCTTCGCCTGGTAGACGGCGGCGTCGGCCCGCGTGGTGGTGACCACGGCGTCCAGGTCGCGGTAGTGGTGGGCGAGTTGGGCGCGCAGCTTCTTGGAGTGGGTGTCGTGGGTGAGGTGCTCCTGGGCGACGCGCAGCGCCCGGGGCGAGGCGAAGCGGGCCAGGTACACGTTGACACCCGGGCGGGTGCCGATGACGACGTCCGCGTCGCAGGTCCGCAGGTAGTCCTCGGCGCGCAGGTCGGTGAGACGGCTGTACTGCGCGTACCGCTTCTCGGCGGTGGGGAAGACCTCGGCAGGCTGGTGCAGCAGCGGGTCGGCCGCGTCGGCGCTGTGGTCGCGCAGGTCGACCAGGGGTACGACCGTCACCCGCGGGTCGATGGCGAACCGAGGGCGAGCACGGTGGCGCAGCATCGACACGACGGTCAGCTCGTGCCGGTCGGCGAGCGCGGCGGCGAGATTGAGCGTGGTCCGGATGGTGCCGCCGATCCCGTACACGTTGTGGATCAGGAACGTGATCTTCATACGGCGGACTCCCGGTCGCCGGGCAGGGAGAAGCCGATCAGCGGATCGAGAGCCAGAGGCACCGCGGGGTCCTTTCCGGTCGCGCACCGCGAGGGCAGAGTCCTGCCCGGGCGCGGACGCATGGCACACTTGGGAGACATCAGCTTTTACACCAGTGTCGAAGTTCTACACGACTGTAAAAGATGAGGGAAGGAACGCCAAACCACATGGGTGCCCACACGACGGACACCGGCCCCAAGCGACCCAATGGCGCACGCGAGGCCGAGATCCTGGACCTGCTGCACAAGGCGGACAGCGCGCTGACCCCCGGTGAGGTCACCGAACTCCTCGGCGGACTGACCTACAGCAGCGTGGTGACGATCCTCACGCGCATGCACACCAAGGGGCTGCTCACGCGAACCCGACGCGGCCGGGCCTACGCCTACACCCCCGTGACGGACGACCCCGGCTTCGCCGCCCGCCGTATGCGCTCCGTCCTGGAGGAGCGGTCCGACCGCCAGGCCGTCCTCGCCCGCTTCGCCGACGGCCTGTCCGCCGCCGACGCGGACCTGCTGCGCCACCTGCTCGGCCCCGACCAGTAGGGAGACGCCGCCTCTCATGCGCATCGCCGTCTATCTCCCGCTGCTGCTGTCCCTGCTCGCCCCGCTCGGCGCGCGCCTGCTGTCGGAGCGGTGTGAACCCCGCCTGGCCACCTGGCTGCTCACCGCCTCGGCGTTCGTGCTGGGCACGGCCGGCACGATCTCGCTCGGCCTGCTGGCCGTCACGGGGCTGCTCCGTATCCGGGAGTTGGCCGTGCTCGGCCACTGGTCGGCGGGCACCGCGCAGCGTGACGACCCCACGCAACTGCCCGTGGCACTGATCGCCGGGCTGCTGGGCGGTGTCGCCGTCCTCATGGCCGTCCGTATGTTCTGGCGTCGCGCCCGCACCCTGGCAGCCGCAGCCCTGGAAGCGGCCTGCATGCCCGCGCAAGACGGCCTGGTCGTGATCGACGACGAGGCTCCCGACGCCTTCGCGATCCCCGGCCGGCCCGGCCGCGTCGTCATCTCCACCGGCATGCTGCGCGCCCTGGACAGGACCGAGCACGACATCCTGCTCGCGCATGAGCGCACCCATCTGACCGCTCATCACTATGCCTTCGTCGCCCTCGCGCAGTTGGGCGCCGCCGCCAACCCCTTGCTCCGCCCGCTGGCCACCGCCGTCACCTACACCATCGAACGGTGGGCCGACGAGAGCGCGGCCACCGCCACCGGCGACCGCACCCGCGTCGCCCGCACCGTCGGCAAGGCCGCACTCGTCACCCGCCCCGCCGCCGCCCGGACCCCGAGCGCCGCCCTGGGCATCCTCGGCCGCCGCACCTCGTCGGCCGGTGTCGGCCCCGTGCCCCGCCGTGTCGCCGCCCTCCTCGCGCCGCCCCTCCGCCTCCACCCCTTCCTCGCCGCCGCGACCGCGGTCACCCTCGCCGCCGCGACCCTCTCGCTCGCCGAAGCCGCCCACGACCTGCACCATCTGCTGGAAGCCGTCGGCATCTAGGCGGAGACAGCGGCAGACCTGCTACTGACGCGCAGGCGCGAGGGCGTCGGGCGCTGTCAGGAGGTGTTCGCGGAGCAGGGCCACGACCTCGGTGGCCCGCGGCGCCAGGAAGAAGTGGTCGCCGGGCAGGACGTGCAGGGAGAAGCCGTCCTCCGGGGCCTGTTCCTGCCAGGCGCGTGCCTCGGCCACCGTCGTCTTCGGGTCGTGGTCGCCGGTCAGTGCGGTCACCGGGCAGGGCAGCCGTTCGCCGGGTACGTGCCGGTAGGTCTCCACGGCCCGGTAGTCGCTGCGCAGCGCGCCGAGGATCATCTCCCGCAGCTCGGGGTCGGCGAGCATCTGCGGGTCGGTGCCGCCGAGGGACTGCAGCTCCTCGATGATGGCGTCGTCGCCCCGCAGGTGTACGTCTTCCACGCGGTGCCGGGTGGGGGCGCGGCGGCCGGAGACGAACAGGTGTACGGGCTGGCTCGGGGACGTCCGCGTGAGGCGACGGGCCACCTCGTAGGCCACCAACGCGCCCATACTGTGCCCGAAGAGGGCCACCGGGCGGTCCAGTTCACCCCTCAGGGCGTGGGTGCTGCGGTCGGCGAGCACGGTGAGGTCACCGATCCCCGGTTCGTTCCGGCGGTCCTGGCGGCCGGGGTACTGCACGGCCAGGACATCCACCTCCGGAGCGAGTGCCCGCGCGACCGGCAGGAAGTAGCTCGCCGCGCCCCCGGCGTGCGGGAAGCACACCAGCCGCACCGTCGGGGTGTCCGACGATTGGAAGCGCCGGAGCCACCGGTGTCCCTCGGATGTGTCGTCCATCAGGTGTTTGCTGCCTTCCCCTGTGGGAGAGAAACGATTTGGAGTGAATCCACCCACTTCTGCTGGCTGATAAACCGTGTGGAGCGGAACCAGTCGTACATTGGCCGATTTACCGCGCTCTCTGCGGGGTTGCTTCGGAAGTGGTTGTGGCGGATCGATCGCGCACTCTAAATTGCCGAGCGTGTCGATCTGGTAGCGCAGAGGTGGGGGGACACCTACCGCTCGGTCACTACGTAGCGGGTCGGCCAGGGGTCGCCCGACCGCCGCACCACTGAACCGCAGACCCAAGCGCCGCTGTGCGGGAAATCGAGGACGCCGTGAAGTTCATGATGCTCGGGCCGCTGTCCGTACGATCGGACGGGATCGAGCTCGAGATACCCGCGCCCCGGCAGCGGGTAGTCCTGGCGACGTTGTTGCTCAAGGCCAACCAGGTGGTGTCCGTCGACCGGATCTCCGCCTTCGTGTGGGACGACTGCCCGCCGCCCAGCGCGGTGGCCACCGTCCGCACCTACGTCATGCGGCTGCGCAGACTCCTGGGGAAGCAGGCCGGCGGCGCCATCGAGACCCGCGCTTCGGGCTATCTCATGAAGCTGGACGAGCACCAGAGCGACCTCGGCAGCTTCACCGCCCACCGCGAGCGGGCCGCCCGGCATGTGGAGGCCGGCGCGTTCGACCGGGCCTCCGCCGAGCTGAGCGCGGCGCTCGGCCTCTGGCGGGACGAGCCCCTGCTCGACATCCCCTCGCACACCCTGCGCGAGGTCGAGGGCCAGTATCTGAAGGAACTCCGGCTGCAGACCCTCGAATCCCGGCTGGACCTCGATCTCGCCCTGGGGCGGCACGCCGAGATCATCCCCGAACTGTGGCGGGCGGTGCGTGAACAGCCACTGCGCGAGGCCTTGGTGGGCAGGCTCATGCTGGCACTCTTCCGGGCCGGTCGGCAGTCCGAGGCGCTGGCCGTCTTCCAGCGCGCCCGGACGCTCCTCATCGACCAGTTGGGTGCCGAACCCTGCTCGGACCTGCGCGAGATGCAGCGGCGGATTCTGGCCGCGGACGATCCGCTGCCGCCCGGCGCTTCCGTGATGGACACCGTCGTCGCCACCCCACCGCCCGTGACCGTGCGCGGGGCCGGTCCGGCGCCCGAGGAACAGCACCCCGTCCGGGTCCGCCCGGCCCAACTGCCCGCCCAGATGGTCGAACCGGCCGGGCGTGACATCGAACTGAGCTTCCTGAACGGCTGGTTGACGACCGACCGGGCATCGAGCGAGCTGTCCGGTGTGGTGGTCGTCACCGGCGGGGGCGGCACCGGCAAGAGCACCTTGGCGGTGCATGCCGCCCATGCCGTCCGCGGCCACTTCGAGGACGGCCAGCTCTACGCCCGACTCGGCGGCTCCGACGCTCCGTCGGAACCCGGCCGCGTACTCGGCCGGTTCCTGGCCGGACTCGGTGTGCCGCCCGAGCGCATACCCGCCGACGAGGAACAAGCCGCCCTGCTCTACCGCTCGTTGACCGCCGACCGCCGCATCCTGGTACTGCTGGACGACGCGGTCAGCGCCGCCCAGGTCCGGCCGCTCATCCCCGGAGGCGGCGGCAGCCGGCTGATCGTCACCAGCCGGGAGCGGCTGGGTGACCTGGACGGCGCCCGCACCATCACCCTGGCGCCGTTGGCGCGGCGCGCGGCCCTGGAACTGCTGGGGTCGATCATCGGACACCCGCGGGTCGAGGCCGAACCCCGGGCCGCCCGCGAGGTGGTGGAACACTGCGCCGGGCTGCCGCTGGCGATCCGGATCGCCGGGGCCCGCTATCTGGGGCGCCCGCACTGGGACCTCGCCCGGCTGGCCCGCCTGCTGGTCGAATCGCCGCAGCTGCTCGACGAGTTACGCATCGGCGATCTCGCGGTCCGCACCAGCCTGGACGCCGGATACCGCGGCCTGAGCGACCGGGCCACGGGCGGCACCGACCCGGCTGCGGCGTTCCGGCTGCTCGGCGAGGTCGGCGTCGACGAGACCGACCGGGTCCGCGCGGCCGGTCTGTTCGGCTGCTCGGCCGCCGAGGCGGAGAAGGTGCTCGAGGCACTCGCCGACGTCCACCTGCTCCACGCCGACCGGGTCGGTTGCTTCCACCTCGACCGTCTGCAGCGCTCGTACGCGAAGGAGCGGGCGGCGGCCGAGCCGTCGCCGGGGATCCGGGCCCTGCTCTCGGGCGCGCAGTGAATCCGTACGTACCCCCGAGCACGTCGACCCATGAAGGAGAAGCGCATGGCGCAGCAAGTGGCGGCCACCGAACAGCTCTTGGAGTACGTACGGGCGGTGTCGCTCCGTGACGAACCGCTCCTGGCGGAGCTTCGCCGGGAGACCGCCGAGCTGCCGGCGGGCGAGGCGATGCAGGTGATGGCGGAGGAGGGGCAACTCCTCGCGCTGCTGATCGGTCTCACGGGCGCCCGCTCGGTGCTGGAGATAGGCACCTTCACCGGGTACAGCACCCTGTGCATGGCCCGAGCGCTGCCCACCGACGGCGAGTTGGTCACCTGCGACCTGACGGACCGCTGGCCGTCGATCGGCGCCGAGTACTGGAAGCGCGCCGGGGTCGCGGACCGGATCACGCTGCGGATCGGGGACGGGACGGAGACGCTGGACGCCCTCCTGGCCGAACGCGGCCCGGAATGCTTCGACTTCGTCTTCATCGACGCCGACAAGGCCAACTACTTGTCGTACTACGAGCGTTCGCTCGGCCTCGTGCGGCCCGGCGGGCTGATCGTGGTGGACAACACGCTGTACTTCGGCCGGGTCGTCGACCCGGACGCCGCCGACCAGGACACCGTAGCCGTACGCGAGTTGAACGCGCGGCTGCGGGACGACGAGCGAGTGGAGCTGTCGCTCCTGGTGATGGCCGACGGCATCACCCTGGTCCGCAAGAGGCCGTGAGTCCGGGTGGTGGCGCCCCCCCGAGGAGGCGCCACCACCCGGCTCAGGCCGCGTCGGAGAAGCGCCGGACCAGTTCCCGTTTGAGCACCTTGCCGCTCGGGCCGAGAGGGAAGGCGTCCACGAACTCGACCCGGCGCGGGTACTTGTGGCCGCCCATCCGTTCCCGGGCCCAGACGACGAGTTGCCGGGAGAGCGCGGGGCCGGGCGTCGTGCCGGGGCGTGGCACCACCACGGCGCACACCTCCTCGCCGTGGCGTTCGTGGGGGACTCCGATGACGGCGACCTGGGCGATCGCCGGATGCCCCAGCAGGACCTCCTCCACCTCGCGCGGGTACACGTTGTATCCGCCGCGCAGCACGATGTCCTTCTTGCGGTCCACGATGGTGAGATAGCCCTCGGCGTCCTTGACGCCGAGATCGCCGGAGCGGAACCAGCCGTCCACGATCACCTCGGCGGTGGCCTGGGGCCGGTTGAGATAGCCCGCCATCACGTTGTGGCCCCGGATGACGATCTCGCCCACTTCGCCGGGGCCGAGCAGTTCGATACGGCCCTCGACCTCGGCCCGTGCGATCTCCGCCGTGACGCCCCAGATCGGCCGGCCCACCGTGCCGGGGCGGCAGGGCCAGGCCCGTTGGTTGTACGCCACCGTCGGAGAGGTCTCGGTCAGCCCGTACCCCTCGTAGATGGTGCAGCCGAACGTCTCCTGGAACTCCTCGAGCACCCGTACCGGCAGTGCGGAGCCGCCCGAGAACACCCGGTCGAGCGGGGGGCGCCGCGGGTCGGTGCGGGCCTCGGCGAGCAGGGCGAGCAGCATCGTCGGAACGCCCATCAGCAGCGTGCAGTTCTCCCGGACCATCAGGTCGAGCGCCCGCGCCGCGTCGAACCGCTCCATCAGCGCCATGGTCGCACCGGCCCGGAAGCAGGTGCTCATCCCGCATATCTGGCCGAAGCTGTGGAACAGCGGCAGACAGCCGAGCAGGACGTCGTCGGGCCGGAAGTCGAAGGGCGACAGCATCGAGGTGTCGACGTTCATCACGATGTTGAGGTGGGTGAGCATCGCCCCCTTGGGACGGCCGGTGGTGCCTGAGGTGTAGAGGACGACCGCGACGTCCCCCGGATCGCGGGGGACGAAGTGCGCGATGGGGGCGGCCTGTTCGGCGAGCCGGTCGAGCCGCACCCCGGTGCTGTGCTCGCCCGTCACGGTGAACAACGGTGTGCCGACGGCCTCGGCGGCCTTCGCGCCCTCGTCGAGGAGCGGTGCCGCGCAGATCAGCGCCTTCGCCTCGGAGTCCTTGAGTACGTAGCCGATCTCGTCGGCCCGCAGCAGGCCGTGCACCGGCACCGTGACCGCGCCGAGCGCTAGCGCGCCGAAGTACACCATCGGGAACTGCGGGGTGTTGGGCAGCAGGAGCGCCACCCGGTCCCCGGGTCCGATCCCGTGTCGGCGCAGGACCGCCGCGTAGCGCCGGGCACCGTCCCACAACGTGCGGTAGGAGAACCGCCGGGAGTCGAAGACGATCGCCGGGTGCTCCGGCCGCCGCAGCGCGGACTCGGCGAGTATCGCGGCTACCGAAAGAGACATGTCGGCCTAGCCCTTTCGCGCGTCCGCCGCCAGTCGCGCCCGGTCCGGCTTGCCGATACCGGTGAGCGGCAGTTCGGCGCGGATGTCGATCCTGGCCGGGGCGTGGTTCGGGGTGAGCGCGGCGGCGACATGCTCGCGCAGCCCGGCGGCGGTGGCCGTGGCGCCGTCCCGCAGGACCACCGTGGCGTGGATGTGCTCGACGCGGTCCTCGTCCGGTGTGCCGAACACCGCGGCCTGGACGACGTCTTCGTGGGTGAGGAGCGCGTTCTCGACCGCCGTCGGATGGACCTTGATCCCATTGGCCTTGATCACGTCGGCCATGCGGCCATGGATGTGGAGATAGCCGCGGTCGTCGAAGCGGCCGAGGTCGCCCGTGTGCAGCCAACCGTCCCGCAGCGTACGGGCGGTGAGTTCGGGGTCGGCCACATACCCGCGCATCGCCAGCGGCGAGCGCACACAGATCTCGCCGATCTCCCCGGCGGGCAGCTCGACTTCGCCGTCCTGCCCGATGATCCGGACCTCGCCGAGCAGCGGGCGGCCCGCCGTGCGGCGCAGCTCCGCATCGGCGTGCTCGGGCGGCATCAGGATGGTGACGGCGCCCGCCTCACTGGTGCCGTACACCTGGATGAGCGCCGCGCCGAAGACCTTGACCGCCTCGGCCAGCCGCTCCGGGGAGGCGGGGCAGCCCGTGTAGCAGAGCATCCGGAGGCTCGACAGGTCGGTGGTGCTCAGTCGCGGGTGGTCGAGCAACTGGTAGAGCTGGGGCGGCGAGATCAACAGCCGCGAGATCCCGTGGTGTTCGACGGCGCTCAGCACCGCGCCCGGCTCGAAGCCGTCGTGCAGGAACACCGTGCCGCCCGAGGCGAGCGAGTCGTCGGTGGTCGCGCCGCTCGAATGGCTCATCGGCAGGGTGGCGAGATAGGCCGCCCGGTAGCCGGTCTTGAGCCCGGCGGAGATGAACCAGCCACGGGTGCGGAAGTCTACGGCGATCCCCTTCGGCCTGCCCGTGGTGCCGCTGGTGTAGGTGACCACGGCGGTCCGGTCCGGGTCGACCTCGATCCCGGAAGGGTCGAAGGCGGCGGCGTCGCCCGTGGTGAGGTCGAGGACGTCGGGGCCGAGGGGGCCGAGGCCCGCGAGGACGAGCGGGGTGGGCATACGGTCACGGAGCCGACGGGCGACGGCGAGATGGTCCGCGTCGACCGCGAGCACCGTCGCGTCGGTCTCCTTCAGGATCCGCAACTCGGCGTCGGCGGTGAGCCGGTCACCGGGATCGACCGCGTTGGTCGTGTGGAGATGGACCACGGTCGCGCCCGCGAGGTTGGCCGCATACCGGAGAAGCAGGGTGGCGGGTGTGTTGGTGGTGGTCAGTACGGCGACGACGGGCGCCTCCCCGCCGTCCGTGTGCCGGTGCAGCGCATGCGCCGCGGAGCGGACGGAATGCGTGAACTCCGCCGCGCTCAACGATGTGTCACGCCAGGACAGCACCGTCTTCTCCGGGTCGGCGGAAATCACCTCGAGGATTTGCTGAACATACGTGTCGCACGCGGACATCCGTGGTCTCCCATCGAGCGCTTGGCAGGGCATTGTGGAATGTGTACGGTAGGGCGTTGAATGTGACCCTGGCATTTCGTGTGCGCCGTCCGGCGATTACTCTTCCATCGCCTTGACGGCCGGAAAGCGAGCGGACGTCATGAATCCTTACCTTGAGTTATTCAGCCAACACATGGCTGAATTCGAAGCGGCTGGCAGCAAGCGGGATTTCCTTGAGATCGAGCGGGTCGCCGGGCGGTTCCCGGCCGCCCGTAGCCATCGGGACGGCGAGGCCGCCGAGATCAGCGTCTGGTGCAGCAACGACTACCTCGGCATGGGGCAGCACCCGAGCGTGCTGGCGGCGATGAAGCGCAGCATCGACGAGTACGGCGCGGGCTCGGGAGGCTCCCGGAACATCGGCGGCACCAACCGCTACCACGTCCTGCTCGAACGGGAGTTGGCGGACCTGCACGGCAAGGAGGAGGCGCTGCTCTTCAGTTCGGGCTACGCCGCCAACGACGGCTCCCTGTCTGTTCTCGCCGGTCACATACCCGACTGTCTCGCCTTCTCCGACGCGTCGAACCACGCGTCGATCATCGACGGACTCCGGCGCAGCGGCGCCGAGAAGCGGATCTTCCGCCACAACGACGCCGACCACCTCGAGGAGTTGCTCGCCGCCGCCGACCCGGACCGGCCGAAGCTGGTGGTCCTGGAGTCCGTCCACTCGATGGTGGGCGACGTCGCACCGCTGGCACGGATCGCCGACGTCGCCAGGCGGTACGGCGCCATGACCTTCCTCGACGAGGTGCACGCGGTCGGCATGTACGGACCGCAAGGGGCCGGAATCGCCGCCGACCTGGGCCTGGCCGACGAGTTCACCGTCATCATGGGGACGCTGGCCAAGGGCTTCGGTTCCGTCGGCGGCTACATCGCGGGCCCCGCCACGCTGATCGAGGCCGTGCGCAGCTTCTCCCGCTCCTTCATCTTCACCACCGCACTGCCGCCGGCGGTCGCGGCGGGCGGCCTCGCGGCCGTCCGGCATCTGCGCGACTCCGAGACGGAGCGGAACAGGCTGCGGGCGAACGCGGAGTTGATGCACCGACTGCTCAAGGAGCGCGGGCTGCCCGTCCTCTCGGACGAGTCTCATATCGTGTCCGTTCTCGTGGGTGACGAGAGCCTCTGCCGGAAGGCGTCCGACCTGCTGTTGACCCGGCACGGCAGCTACGTCCAGGCGATCAACGCGCCGAGCGTCCGGGCGGGTGAGGAGATCCTCCGCATCGCACCCGGCGCGGTGCACCACCCCGACGACGTAAGGGAGTTCGTCGACGCGCTGGACGAGTGCGCACGGCAACTGGACGTGCCGCGCGTCCCGGCGGGCGCGGTCCCGGCCTGACGGAACGGGTGCGGCCGGTGCCGGGGTCGGTGCCGGCCGCACCGCACGGACGCCGTACCGCGCTTCGGGGACCTCGCACCCCACCGTACGGACACCGTTCGATTCCCCGCCGCGGCGGTCAAGCGCCATGGCATTCCTCTATCGCTCCGTGAATATCGTTCGGGTCGTTCGAGTTGCTCGGGTTACTCGGGTTGCTCAGGTCGTTCGGGTCGCTCGGCTGAAATACGTGTCGCCCGCTGCAGGCATTGTCCAGCAGCCGCATATCGTCTCGATAGCGCCGCCCGCGACTCTCGCCCTCTTCTCCGGAACACGAGACACCCCCTGGCTGTCCGCCCATTTCCCGGAGTATGGTCGAGCCGCCGACCGGCATCAAGCGCAGTTCGAATTGAATTCCCAAACCGGAGCCCATCCACTCCGGTTCGCTCTCTGGAGACGTATATGACTCTGGGTTATCTGCTCGGCGGCGGCGTGGGCACCGAGCCGCACGGCGTCGAGCTCTACAAGGCCTACCCCGTGATGCGGGACCTGTACGACCAGGTCTCGGGGTGGACCGGCCTCACGGTCGGCCAGATCCTGGAGGAGGAGCTGCCCACCGCGCTGGAGGAACGCCAGAGCACGGGCACCGTGCGGGAGGCCGCGCTCGCCATGGCCGTCCACGACATCTTCGCCGAACAGGGGCTGCGCCCCGACGCGATCGGCGGGTTGAGCCTGGGCGCGATGACGGCCGCCGCCCTCGTCGGCGCGGTGAGCCGCGAGGAGCTGTTCCGGATGCTGGTCCACAGCCGGCACGTCCCGGAGCCTGCGCCCGACGCCCCGCGCCAGGGGATCGCCCTGGCCTTCGTCCCCGCCGGGGCGCCCGAGACGGACCACCCCGGCCATGGGCACCCCGACATCCACCCCTCCGGCGACTTCGGCGTCACGAGCGATGGGTCCCAGCGCATCCTCATGCTGTCCGGCCTCGCCGCGGCCCTCGAACAGGTCGCCGCCGCGGCCCCTCCCGGCACGGTCGTCCCGCTCCCGGACCGGCTGATCGCCGTCCACTCGCCGCTCCGTCAGCCGTACCGCGACTTCATGGCGCCGCACATCGATGCCATGACGTTCGCCACCCCCCGACTCCCGCTCCTCTCCTGCCTGGAGCAGCGGGCGCTCGCCTCGGCGGACGACGTCCGCGACCTGTTCCATCGCAACGCCACCGACCCGATCAGCCTGGTGGACGTCTACACCGGGATGAAGGGACAGGGCGTCGACCTCGCCTTCGTCATGGGCCCGTCCATACCCGAGGGCATACTCGACTTCCCGTTCCCGGTGGTCCACGTCGACAAGCCCGAGCACATCGAACAGGCCGTCACCACCGCCTACGAGCTGGGCATCGACCTCACCACCCCACCGGCCACGCGATGACCGTCGCACCGGGCCTGCCCGCCGTCGCACGGGACGCCCAGATCGAGGAGTGGCTCGCCACCGACCTCGACCACTGGTGCCGCAGGGTGGTCCAGCGCCACTTCCACCCCGAGACCGGCAGCCCGTACTGGCTCCGACGGGCCGCCGAACTCCCCTTCGACCCACGGGACATCACCCGGTACGAGGAGCTGACCGAACTCGGGCCCTTCACGCTGGACACACTGCGGACCGGTGATCCCGGCGACCTCGTCCCACGGGCCGTCCCGCGCCCGCTGGCCGGCCGGGTCTGGGAGAGCGGCGGCACCACCGGGACGCCCTGCCGGGTCTTCTACACCCCGGACATGGTGCGGCACCGGGGGCTCTGGCGGCGCTGGTCCTTCGTCACCGAGGGATTCCAGGAAGGCCGTTCCTGGCTCCAGGCGACGCCCACCGGACCGCACCTGATCGGCAACGGGGTCTGGGAGGCGGCCGAACTGTTCGCAGGCCAGGTGTACGCCATCGACATGGACCCCCGCTGGGTGAAGCGGCTGATCCGCGCCGGACGGCTCGCGGAGGTCGGCGACTACACCACACACCTGCTCGAACAGATCGCGGACGTACTGGGACCGGGCCGCGTCAGCTACCTCAACACCACACCGGCACTGTTCCAGGCGCTCCGCCAGCGCCACCCCGAGCTGGTGGCCGGGCTCGAAGGCGTCCGGCTGAGCGGAACACAGATCACCCCCGCGATGTACCACACCTTCCGGGAGTCGCTCGGCGGCGGCATCTGCGGCATCAGCTACGGCAACACCTTCGGTAACGCGGCGAGCCTGCCCGTGGCGCCGGATGCCGGGCTGATCGGGTACGTCCCCAACTACCCCCAGGTGACCATGGCGGTGGTCCGCAAGGACGACTGGACCACCCCGGTCGACTACGGAACGGTGGGGCAGGTACGGCTCACGGTGCTCCACGAGGACCTGTTCCTCCCCAACATCCTCGAGCGCGACCAGGCGGTGCGGCTCCGCACCGAACACTGGCCGTGCGACGGAGTCGCCAACGTCCGCCCGCTGCAGGAGACGAGTTCGGCTCCCGAAGGCCTCTACTGAGCGGGCTCGTACGGGATCGGCTCGTACGGGAGTCGGCGGTCGGTCGGTGCCCCTGTCCGGGCGTCGGCCGACCGCGGGTCGTTGCCGGGGAGACCACCGCTGGTCAGACGCAGGTAACGCGGAAGCCGTGTCGCGTCATGCGATATCGCGGCGCTATACCGGCGCGGAAGCATGTGACGGGCAGGGGGGCACCGGCACATTCCCGATTCCCGCGCCTATGACACCGACTGATGGCACCGACAGATGGTCAGACACGTCCGGAAGGATTCGTGAGGCACGATGGCGTATGGAACCGGTGTGCGCACCCCGGCGCTCTGGCTGCTGTCCGCCCGCAGCGGAGCAGCACTGGCCGCCCAGGCCCGACGCCTGCACACCCACCTGGCGGGCCGCGCACACTGGAGTCCGGCGGACATCGGCCACGCACTGGCCGCGCTGCGGCCCGAGGAGGGACGCCGTGCCGCCCTCGTCGCCGAGGACCGCGAGGGCTTCCTGGAGCGACTGAGGGCACTGGCCGACGGCAGCGGTACGGCCGGACTGCTGACAGGGGGCGGCCGAGGAGGTGAGGTCGCGTTCGTCTTCCCCGGCCAGGGCTCGCAGTGGCCCGCCATGGCCGGCGAACTCCTCGCGTCCTCACCGGTGTTCCGCCAACGCATGGACGAGTGCGCGCAGGCGCTGGAGCCGTTCGTCGACTGGTCGCTGCCCGATGTGCTGCGCGGTGCCCCCGACGCCCCGGAGCTGGAGCGGGCCGACGTCGTACAGCCCGCGCTGTTCGCCGTGACGGTGTCCCTGGCCGCGCTGTGGGAGTCCTACGGTGTGCGGCCCGGCGCGGTGCTGGGACACAGCGTCGGCGAGATCACCGCCGCCGTGGTCGCCGACGCGCTCGGCCTGGACGACGCCGCCCTCGTGGTCTCCCGATGGAGCCAGGCGCAGGCCACCCTCGCCGGACGAGGCGAGATGGTCTCGGTGATGGCCTCCCGCGACCAGCTCCGGCCGCATCTGGACCGCTGGGCCGGGCGCCTGGTCGTCGCCGCCGTCAACGGCCCCGGTTCGGTGATCGTGTCAGGGGACGCGGACGCGGCTGGAGAGTTGCTCGCGGAACTGGCCGAGGCGGGCCTGCACGCCCGAAGGATCGCCGTCGGCCTGGCCGCCCACTCCTCGCACATCGACGAAATCGTCCCGCGCATGCGCGCCGACCTCGCTTTCGTACGACCCCGGAGCCCTCGTCTTCCCTACTACTCGGCGCTGACCGGCGGTCTCCTCCGGGACACCCCGCTGGACGCCGAGTACTGGTGCCGCAATCTGCGCGGCGAGGTGAGGTTCCACCAGGCCACCCGCGCCCTGCTGGACGACGGCTACGGCGTGCTGCTGGAGGTCAGCCCGCACACCGTACTGACCTCGGCGATGCAGGAGACCGTCCAGGAGCACGGCGCCGAGGCGCTGGTCACCGGCTCCCTGCGCCGAGACCAGGGCGGGCCGGAACGGATGCTGCTCTCTCTCGGGGAGCTGTGCGTCCATGGTGTGCTCCCGGACTGGGCGGCGGTGCTCGGCGAAGTCGCGGATGACGGCGAAGTCGCCGGTGACGGCGGAGAGTTGCCAGAGGACCTGCGCGCCGACGCGGCGGACGACACCGACACCGAAGCCGTACCGGATGACGCGACCGAACGGTTCACCGGCCAGTCGCCGGTGGAGCAACGGGCCACGTTGCTGCGGCTGGTGGGCCGCGAGGCAAGCGCCGTACTGGGAGCGTCCGCGCCGACCAACCCCCAACGCCCGTTTGCGGACGTCGGGTTCGACTCGGTCATGGCGGTGGAACTGCGCAACCGCATCGCCGCCGCGACTGGACTGACGCTGCCCGCCACGGCCGTGTTCGACTATCCGACGCCCGAGGCGCTGGCGGACTTCCTCCTCGTACGACTGCGAGGCGGCGCCGAGAGCGAGAGCGAGTACGGCGCGGACCGGCTGGACCCCGGTGAACCGGTGGCGATCGTGGCGATGGGCTGCCGCTTCCCCGGCAGCGCCAACAGTCCCGAGAATCTGTGGAAGTTACTGGCCGAGGGCACCGACGCGGTGTCCCCGTTCCCCGACAACCGCGGCTGGAACACCGCAGGAACATACGAGCCGCAGCCGGTCGGACCCGGACGCTACTACCAGCGGGAGGCCGGATTCCTCCCGGAAGCCGACCAGTTCGACGCCGAGTTCTTCGGCATCTCGCCGCGAGAGGCCCTGGCGATGGACCCGCAGCAGCGGCTGCTGCTTGAGGTCACCTGGGAGACGTTCGAGCGGGCCGGCATCGATGTGACGACCCTGCGATCCAGCCGGACCAGCGCCTTCATCGGCGCGATGACCATGGACTACGGCCCCCGGCTGCACGAGGAGTCGGAGGTCGGCGGCCACCTGCTCACCGGCAACACCGGCAGTGTCGCGTCCGGCCGCCTCGCCTACGCCCTGGGGCTCGAAGGCGCGGCCGTCACCGTGGACACGGCCTGCTCGTCCTCCCTGGTGGCCCTGCACCTGGCCGTGCAGTCGCTGCGCAACGGTGAGTGCACGCTGGCACTGGCCGGTGGTGTGACGGTGATGCCGACGCTGGGCATGTTCGTGGAGTTCAGCAGGCAGGGCGCACTGGCCCCCGACGGCCGCTGCAAGGCGTTCGCGGACGCGGCCGACGGCTTCGGTCTGGCCGAAGGTGCCGGGATGCTGCTGCTGGAGCGGCTGTCGGATGCGCGGCGGCTTGGGCATCCGGTGTTGGCCGTGGTGCGGGGCAGTGCGGTGAATCAGGACGGTGCGTCGAACGGGCTGACGGCGCCGAATGGTCCGTCGCAGCAGCGGGTGATCCGGCAGGCGTTGGCGAACGCGGGGTTGGTGCCCGGCGAGGTGGACGCGGTGGAGGCGCATGGCACCGGTACCACGCTCGGTGACCCCATCGAGGCGCAGGCGTTGCTGGCCACGTACGGTCAGGACCGGCCTGCCGAACGTCCGCTGTGGCTGGGCTCGTTGAAGTCCAACATCGGCCACGCCCAGGCCGCCGCCGGGGTCGGTGGCGTGATCAAGATGGTGCTGGCCCTGCGGAACGAACTGCTCCCGATGTCCCTGCACATCGACGCCCCCTCCCGACATGTGGACTGGTCCGCGGGGAACGTCCGCCTGTTGACCGAGCCGACCCCTTGGCCGAGTGCCGATCGGCCGCGCCGGGTGGGTGTGTCGGCCTTCGGCGTGAGTGGCACGAACGCGCATGTGGTGTTGGAGGAGGCGCCGGGGTCGGAGTCGGTGGGGGAGCGGGTCGATGATCCAGGTGTTCCCGTGCCTTGGCTGTTGTCGGCGAAGAGTGTGGATGCGTTGCGGGAGCAGGCGCGGCGTCTGCTGGATGCGGGTGTTGAGCGGGCGCGTGCGGTTGATGTGGGGTACTCGCTTGCTGTGACCCGGGCCCGGCATGCCCATCGCGCGGTGGTGGTGGGCACGCGGCCTCAACTGCTGGCCAGGGTGGAGGAGTTGGCGTCCGGTACGGGGGTGACGGGCACTGCTGTGGGGGATGCGCGGACGGTGTTCGTGTTCCCTGGGCAGGGGTCGCAGTGGGTGGGGATGGCGCGGGAGTTGCTGGAGTCCTCGGAGGTGTTCCGGCAGCGGATGGTCGAGTGCGCCGATGCGTTGGCGCCCCATGTGGAGTGGTCGCTGCTGGATGTGGTGCGTGACGG